>JBBAUB010000003.1:292565-295077 GCA_040398445.1 Gemmobacter sp.
TTGCGCGGTGACGATGGGGCCGACAGCCTGTCGGGCGATGACGGCGATGACAGCATCGACGGCGGGGCAGGAAACGATACGATCTGGGGTGGCGCAGGCAACGACACCTTCGACGGCGGCGCGGGCGACGATCTGGTGCTGGCCACGACAGGCGCGGATAGCATCGACGGCGGCAAAGGGAGTGACCGTCTGGATTATGCGGCCTCGGCGAGCGGGATCGTGCTTGACCTCGATCGGGGCGAGGGCCGGTTCGGTCTGGCCGAAGGCGACCGTTTTCAAGGGATCGAGCGATTTACCGGCACGTCCGGGACCGACCGGTTCATCGTCGGGGCGGGCAGCTACGACGTTGATGGCGGAGAGGGGAGCGACGAGCTTGACCTTTGGACCGCTCCGACGGGGGTCGAGGTCGATCTGAAGGCCGGCACGGCCAAGGCGGCCGGGCTGGATCTGACGCTGAACGGAATCGAGGTGGTGACGGGAAGCGCCCATGGCGACACCCTGTCGGGGGCTGCGGGCGACGAACACCTGTCGGGCGGCGCGGGCGATGACAGCCTGTCGGGCGGTGGCGGTAGCGATACGCTGGATGGCGGCGACGGCGATGACACCATCGCCGTGTCGATTGGCGATGTCGCGGCGTCGGGCGGGGCGGGGAACGATGCCTTTGTAATCACGGCCGATGCGACGGGGAATTTCACCCTGACCGGTGATGACGGGCGCGACACGGTGATTTTTGACGCCTTGGCCGGAGACGCGGTATTCGGCCAGACCGAGGGCGGGCTGACCGTCACCTCGGCCCTGTTCGGATTGACGATATCGGGCGTCGAGGCGTTGCGCTTTGGGGCGGGTGCCGAAACGGTGCAACTGACCGGCGCGGATGAATATGCCGACGGGGCAGGGGGCGATGACAGCCTGTCGGGCGGTGCGGGCGACGACACGCTGCTGGGCGGTGCCGGTGCGGACAGTCTGGCGGGCGAGGTCGGGAACGACAGCCTGTCGGGCGACGCTGGCAACGACCAGCTTTCGGGCGGCGCGGGCGACGACACGGCGGCAGGTGGCCTGGGCGACGACACGGCCTATGGCGGCGCGGGCAATGATGCGCTTTACGGCGGCGTCGGGGCTGATGTCCTGTCGGGCGATGCAGGCGACGATAGCCTGACGGGGGGCGCGGGTGACGACACCCTGACGGGCGGCGCGGGCAATGACCTGATCTTGGCCGATGACGGCGCGGACCTGCTTTCGGGCGGCGCGGGCGACGACACGATCGATGGCGGCGACGGGGCAGATACGATCGATGGCGGCACCGGAAACGACAGCCTGTCGGGCGGGGCTGGCGACGACCGGTTCACCTTTGCCAGTTCGGAAGGGATTGCCGCGACGGTCGATGGTGGCACGGGTCTGGACGTGCTCGACCTGCGGGGCTTGGCCGGATCGCAAGACTACGGCGTGACCGATGCGGGACTGACCGTTCGGGGCGAAGGGGTCGTGCTTGACGCGCGCGGGATCGAGACCGTGGTTTTGAACGATGCTGCGGCGCTGCTATCGGTGGGAACGGGTGCTGCCTTGCGTGTCGTGTCGGGCAGCGGTGACGACACCCTGACCGGCGGTGCGGGCAACGACACGCTCGAGGGCGGGGCGGGCGACGACGTTCTGGCGGGGGGAGCCGGAAGCGACCTGATCCTTGCCGGAGCGGGCAATGATACGGTGCGGTTCTTAGCCGGAAGCGACAGCGTGGACGGTGCGGCTGGCGACGACACGGTGGTTGTGGACGGCACGGCGACCGGCGCTTTGCAGATTGACGCGGGCGAGGGGGCGGACCGTTTGGATCTGGCCGCCTTGGCGCGGGATGTCACGCTGACGGCACGGGCCAGTGGTGGGTTCGACCTTGTCGCAGACGGGCTGACGATTGGCGCCGATGGGGTCGAGACCGTGGTGCTGGGTGCGGGTGGCGATCTGGCCGTGCTGGGCGCGGCACTGCTTTCGGTGTCGGGCGGCGACGGGGCCGATAGCCTGCATGGCGGCGCGGGCGACGACACGCTGTCGGGCGATGCGGGCAACGATCTGCTGTCGGGTGGCGGCGGATCAAACCTGCTGTCGGGTGGCGCGGGACGCGACACGGTCAGTTACGGTTCGGCGCAATGGGTCGATCTGGACCTTGGCACCGGACGCGCGCGGCACGATGGCGGCTTGGACAGCCTGAGCGGGTTCGAGGGCGTTGTCGGCACCGCCGGGGACGACCGGATGGTCGGCACCGCTGCGGACGAGCGTTTCGATAGCGGAACGGGTGCCGACAGCGTCGATGCGGGGGCGGGGGATGATACGGTCGGCGGCGGGGCGGGGAACGATACGCTCGACGGCGGGGCGGGCGACGACTCGGTTGACGGCGGAGCGGGCGACGACCGCGTGACGGCGGGTGATGGCAATGACCGGATCGACGCGGGCGAGGGTGCCGACAGCGTGGATGCGGGGGCGGGGGATGATACGGTCGGCGGCGGGGCGGGGAACGATACGCTCG
>JBBAUB010000003.1:295177-296989 GCA_040398445.1 Gemmobacter sp.
CGTGGATGCGGGGGCGGGGGATGATACGGTCGGCGGCGGGGCGGGGAACGATACGGTCTTTGCGGGCGGCGGTCTCGACAGCATCACCGCAGGGGACGGCGACGACCTGATCACGCTGGCCGATGGCGCCTCGACGGTGGATGCCGGCGCGGGCGACGACCGGATCGTTCTGGCCGCGATGACGATGCAGGCCGCGATCGACGGCGGGGCGGGGGCCGATCTGCTGGACCTGTCTGCCCTGGCCCTGCCGGTTGCGATGCATATCGGCTCTGGTGCGGGCACGGCGACGGGTGCGGGGCTTTCGCTGGCCTTGCAGGGCATCGACGCGCTGCGGTTGGGCGCGGGTGACGATGTGGTGGTTGCGACCGATCTGTTCGCCGCGCTTGACGCGGGGGGCGGGGCGGACAGGCTCGATCTGTCGCAGGCGGCGCAGGCCGTGACGATCGATCTGACCCAAGCCGGTGACGGGCGCGTCGCGGGATTCGAGACGATCGTGGCCACTGAAGGGGACGATGTTCTGGTCAATGACCACGATGGCCGCGTGTTCTTTGGTGGGGCCGGTAACGACCGTTTGCAAGGCGGCGCGGGCGATGACGGTTTGCACGGGGGCACGGGGAACGACAGCCTGAGCGGCGCGGATGGGGACGATACGCTTGACGGCGGGGCGGGGGCGGACTCGCTTTACGGCGGGGCTGGTCTGGATGTGCTGGACTATGGCACCGCACAGGCGGGCATCACGCTGGACGTCGCAGGCGGCACCGGTCTGGCGGGCGATGCAGCGGGCGACCGTTTCAGCGGTTTCGAGACGATCAAAGGCGGGGCGGGTGACGATCTGTTCGTGGATGCGGCCGCAGGGTTGACCCTGCGCGGGGAGGGCGGAGATGACGCCTTTTCCTTTGGGTTGGGCGGCAGCGGCACGCTTTGGGGCGGGGCGGGCGATGACAGTTTCACGGTCGCGGCGGGTTCGGGCGAGGGTGTGGTCCTTGTCGAAGGCGGCTTGGGCGAGGACGTGCTTGATCTGACCGATATCGATGGCGCTCTGGTCAGCTATGACGGCGACGGTTCGGGTATGGTTACGACCGCAAGCCAGAGCCTGCGGTTCACCGGCATCGACCGGATCGTGCTGGCATCTTCGGGTGCGCAATTGGTCGGTTCAGACGTGCCGAGCCTGCTCGAAGGCGGCGATGGAGCGGATACGATCACAGGCGGGACCGAAAACGACACCATCTTTGCGGGTTCCGGCAACGATCAGGTCGATGCCGGTGACGGGGATAACACGGTTACGGCGGGGGAGGGTGACAACCGCGTCGAGGCGGGGACTGGCGATGACAGCGTGACCGCCGGTGCGGGGAACGATGTGATCGGTGTCGGTGACGGGGATAACACGGTTGCGGCGGGGGAGGGTGACAACCACGTCGAGGCGGGGGTTGGCGATGACAGCGTGACCGTTGGTGCGGGGAACGATGTGATCCTTGTCGGTGACGGGGATAACACCGTTACGGCGGGGGATGGTGACAACCGTGTCGAGGCGGGGGGTGGCGATGACAGCGTGACCGTTGGTGCGGGGAACGATGTGATCGGTGTTGGTGACGGGGGTAACACGGTTACGGCGGGGGAGGGTGACAACCGCGTCGAGGCGGGGGGTGGTGATGACAGCGTGACCGTTGGTGCGGGGAATGATGTGATCCTTGCGGGCGGTGGGGATAACACGGTTGCGGCAGGCGATGGTGACAACCGTGTCGAGGCGGGGGCTGGGAATGACAGCGTGACCGTTGGTGCGGGGAAGGATGTGATCCTTGCGGGCGGTGGGGA
>JBBAUB010000003.1:297089-297651 GCA_040398445.1 Gemmobacter sp.
TGATCCTTGCGGGCGGTGGGGATAACACGGTTGCGGCAGGCGATGGTGACAACCGCGTCGAGGCGGGGACTGGCGATGACAGCGTGACCGCCGGTGCGGGGAACGATGTGATCGGTGTCGGTGACGGGGATAACACGGTTGCGGCGGGGGAGGGTGACAACCACGTCGAGGCGGGGGTTGGCGATGACAGCGTGACCGTTGGTGCGGGGAAGGATGTGATCCTTGCGGGCGGTGGGGATAACACGGTTGCGGCAGGCGATGGTGACAACCGTGTCGAGGCGGGGGCTGGGAATGACAGCGTGACCGTTGGTGCGGGGAACGATGTGATCGGTGTCGGTGACGGGGATAACACGGTTGCGGCGGGGGAGGGTGACAACCACGTCGAGGCGGGGGTTGGCGATGACAGCGTGACCGTTGGTGCGGGGAACGATGTGATCCTTGTCGGTGACGGGGATAACACCGTTACGGCGGGGGATGGTGACAACCGTGTCGAGGCGGGGGCTGGCGATGACAGCGTGACCGTTGGTGCGGGGAACGATGTGCTCCTTGTCGGTGACGGGGA
>JBBAUB010000003.1:297751-412478 GCA_040398445.1 Gemmobacter sp.
TGTCGAGGCGGGGGCTGGCAATGACAGCGTGACCGTTGGTGCGGGGAACGATGTGCTCCTTGTCGGTGACGGGGACAACACGGTTACGGCGGGTGATGGCGACAACCGCGTCGAGGCGGGGGCTGGGAATGACAGCGTGACCGCCGGTGCGGGGAATGATGTGATTGTTGTCGGGGACGGGGACAACACCGTTACGGCGGGGGATGGTGACAACCGTGTCGAGGCGGGGGCTGGCAATGACAGCGTGACCGTTGGTGCGGGGAACGATGTGATCGGTGTTGGTGACGGGGACAACCAGGTCTTTTCGGGTGCCGGAAATGACCGCATCACGGCAGGTGCGGGGGTGGATAGCGTCGATGCGGGCGCGGGTGACGACACGATCGATGCCGGCGGCGGGAACGACACGGTGCTTGCCGGATCGGGCGCGGACCGCATCCTTGGCGGTGCGGGCGACGACCGTATCACCACGGGCGCGGGGGCGGATGTCGTGGTGATCGGGGACGGGTTCGGGCAGGATGCCATCACCGACCTGTCGGCCGAGGATTTGCTCGACGCTTCGGGCCTGACCGATGGGGCGAGCGTCATGCTGTCGGCGACGACGGGCGGGCTGCTGAACGGCGCGAACGGCGCGGGGTTCGGCAATGTGGCCAATATCCTGCTGGGTGGCGGCGCGGACACTGTCACGGTCGAGGGCGGCTTTGCCACGGTTGCGGGCGGGGCCGGAGATGACGGCTTTACCATCACGGGCGGCACGGCGCTGCTGTTTGGTGGCGAGGGTGCGGATAGGTTCGCTGTCCTGTCAGGCATTGCCACGCTTTCCGGAGGGACTGGCGACGACGTTGCCACCTTGTCGGGCGGCAAGGTGCAGTTTCAGGGCGGCGCGGGCGATGACGCGGTCACGCTGGACGGCACCCTGGCGGCGGGGTCGCTGATCGAGGGGGGCGAGGGAACCGACAGTCTGACGCTGGCTGCGGGCGGAGTGGTGATCTTGGGCGGTTCGGGTGCGGGCAGCTTGGGCGCTACCACGTTTACCGGCTTCGAGGCGCTGGTCTTTGCTGCGGGCGATTTCGACGTCACGGGCTCGGCGCAAGGCGATGCCATTGCGACAGGCGCGGGGGCCGATACGCTGCTTGGCGGATCGGGCGACGATACGCTCGACGCGGGGGCGGGCAATGACAGCGTCGTTGGCGGCGCAGGCGCGGATGTGCTGGCCGGTGGCGACGGGATCGACCATCTCAGCTACGCCGGATCGCTGGCTGCTGTCGCGGTCGACCTGACCGCCGGAACCGGACTTGGCGGCGACGCCGAGGGCGACAGGCTTTCAGGGTTCGAGATCGTCACCGGCAGCGCGCTGGGCGATACGCTGAAGGGATCGGCAGGGACCGAGACGCTGTCGGGCGGGGCGGGGGCCGATCTGGTGGTCGCCACGCTTGGCAACGACAGTCTTGATGGGGGCGCGGATGACGACAGGCTCGACCTGACGGGGCTGTCGGGGCTGTCGGGGGTGGCGTTGGACGCGGTGGCGGGCACGCTGACTGGGGCGGGTGTTGCCGGACGGGTCGCGGGTTTCGAGGCCTATGAGTTCGGAACGGGCGGCGATGGCTTTGCGGGCGGTGCCGGAGCGGAAGTTGTGTATGGCGGCGCGGGGGCAGATAGCCTTGCCGGTGGCGGCGGGAATGACCTTTTGTTCGGCGGCGACGGCGATGACCGCTTGGGCGCGGGCAGCGGTGATGTGCTGCTGTCGGGCGGGGCGGGCAATGATGTCTTCGTGCTCGGTGCCGGTTTCGGCCGCGTGACGATCGCGGGCGGCAGCGACAGCGACGTGATCGACGCAACGGCGGCCGGTGCGGTGGTGGCGGTGCTGGACGCAGGCAATGCGACCCTGAGCGGCGGCACCGGCACGATTGGTGCGACGGGGATCGAGGAGGTCTTGCTGGGCGGCGCGGCGGATACCGTGACGCTGTCGGGGGGAAGCTTTACGCTTGTCACCGGCGCGGGCGCGGACCGGATCACGCTGGCGGGTGGCGGGCATACGGTCGATGCCGGAGCGGGGGCTGACACGGTTTCGGTTTCGGGGGCTGTCACGGGGCAGGTCTCGGGCGGGGCGGATAATGACCGCATCGACTTTGGCGTTGCAGGCACCGCCGTGACGCTGACGACCGCCAGCGGCGGGACGATCCGCTTTGCGGATGGCAAGGAACTGGGGTTTGACGGGTTCGAAACGCTTGGTTTCGGGGCGACGGATGACAGGGTGGCCGGATCGGCCTTTGCCGATGTTCTGGACATGGGCGGCGGGAACGATCTTGTCAGCGCGGGCGGCGGTGCCGACACCGTTCTGGGCGGGGCCGGATCGGATACGATCACCGGCGGGGCGGGCAATGACAGTCTGGACGGCGGGGCGGACAACGACCTTTTCATGCTGGGCGACGGGTTCGGGCGCGACCAGATCAGCGGCGGGACAGGCACGAACACCTTGGACGCGGGCGCGTTGACCGGACCGGCGACGCTGACATTGGGGACCAGCGCGTCGGCGCTGGTTTCGGGCGCGGACCGCGCGGATGCGACGGGCATCCAGCGCTTTGTTCTGGGTGCGGGGGCGGATTCCGTGTCGCAGTCGGGGGGAAGTTACGAGGCGACGCTGTGCGAGGGGAACGACCAGTTCTCGCTAAGTGCAGGCACGGCCACGGTTTCGGCGGGTGCGGGCGACGATGCAGCCAGCGTGACCACGGGTGCGATGGCTCTGGATGGCGGAGAGGGCAGCGACAGCTTGACGCTGGCGACCGCAGCGGCAGTCACCGTCACGCTGACGGCGGCGCAGACCGGCACGGCGACATTCACCGGCGGCAGCGTGACGTTCGGCAATGTCGAGCGGATCGTCACCGGAAACGGCGATGACCGTGCGACCGGATCGAGCGGCGACGACGCCTTCAGCCTTGGGGCGGGCAACGACTCGGGCCGTGGCGGGGCGGGGGCGGATACGCTGGACGGCGGCAGCGGCAATGACATGTTGTTTGGCGGGGCCGGAGGCGACAGCCTGTCGGGCGGCGATGGCGACGATACCCTGACGGCGGGCGAGGCCAATCCGGCGCTGGCCGCGACGGGGTGGACGGCCACGGGGTCGGCGGTGGCCGGTGCCGACGGGCAGGTGGTGTTCAACGGATCGGGCCTGCCGAGCGGCGGCCAGATCAGCCAGACCATCGCCACGGCGGCGGGGTCGGGTTATGTGCTGGCCTATACCCTTGCCGAAGCCGGTGCCGGTATCGGGACACACAGCTTTGCCGTGGCCATTCTGGATGCCCAGGGCCAGACCATCGCGTCGGCAACCCATTCGATCGCGGACGGGGCGAGCCAGAGTTTCACGCTGGCCTATACCGCGACCGGGCCGGTGACGGTGCGGGTGACCAACACCGCCAGCACCGCGACGCTTTCGACGGATGGCGTTCTGATCTTTGTCAGCAACGCGATCGTGCCGGTGGCCGAGGCTGCGGGCGATACGCTCGATGGCGGGGCGGGCAATGACAGCCTGCTTGGTGCGAGCGGCAACGATGTGCTGTTCGGCGGCGATGGGGCCGATACGCTTGACGGTGGAACCGGCGCGGACAGCATTGACGCGGGCGCGGGCGACGATCTGGTGACGCTGGTTCCGGGCGGGTTCGGCGGTGACACGCTGTCGGGCGGCGCGGGCATCGACCGGCTGGAGGGCGCGGCCCTGACGGTCGCGGCGACGGTCCAGACCGGCGCGGGCGGCGGCATATTGGTGGCAGGCGGCGAGACGTTGCAGTTCGACGGGATCGAACGGCTGACGCTTGGCAGCGGTGCGGACCGGATCACCGTCACCGGCGGCACGATCCACGTCGAAAGCGGCAGCGGGGCCGATAGCATCGGCTTTTCGGGGGGAAGCGCCACGCTGGACGGGGGCAGCGGCGACGATCTGGTGACCGTCGACGCGGTGGTGGGCGGCGCGTCGCAACTGATCGGCGGCGCGGGCAATGACACGCTGACCTTCAACGCGGGCATGACCGTCACGCTGACCGGCGCGGGCAGCGGAACGGCAAGCGGGGCGGCGGGCAGCCTGAGTTTTGCCGGGTTCGAAACCCTGACGCTGGGCGAGGGCGACGACCGGCTGACCGGACGCGACAGTTTCGACGATGTGCTCGGCGGCAATGGCGGGGCCGACAGCCTGTTCGGATTGGGCGGAAACGACCTTTT
Organism: Gemmobacter sp.; assembly: GCA_040398445.1. Taxonomy (GTDB): domain Bacteria; phylum Pseudomonadota; class Alphaproteobacteria; order Rhodobacterales; family Rhodobacteraceae; genus Paragemmobacter. The sequence continues at coordinate 301,961 of JBBAUB010000003.1, forward strand.
GTCGGGTGGCAACGGCAGTGACAGCCTTGACGGCGGAACGGGCGACGACACGCTGGACGGGGGCGTTGGCGACGACTCGATGATCGGCGCGAACGGCAACGACCTGTTCCTGATGGGCGACGGGTCGGACAGCATGGACGGCGGCGCGGGCACGGATTCGATCAGCTATGCGGCGGCCGGGTCGGCGGTCGCGGTGGTGATGGGGACCGGAACGATCGCGCCTGCCGTGGCGGTCGTAGACCGGCTGGCCGGATTCGAGGTGGTAACCGGATCGGCCTTTGGCGACAGCTTTCTGGGCGCTGCCGATGGCGTCGCGGTTCGGGCCGGTGCGGGGAACGACACCTTGTCGAACGGGGCGGGCCTGTCCGGGGCGGCGCTGCTTTCGGGAGACGAGGGCGATGACGTGATCCGCATGGAAACGGGCGGGCGTCTGCCTGTCAGCGTGGATGGCGGGGCCGGAAACGACGTGCTCGATCTGGGGGGGCTTGCCTCGGCCTATATCCAGTTCGACGGGGTGTCGCCCACATCGGGCTATGTCTCGTCCGGTGGGCAGAGTTTCAGCTTTACCGGCATCGAGGCGGTGCTGAATTCGGCCGGAGCCGATACGATCTATGGGTCGAGCCTGTCCGAGATGTTCTATGGCGGGGCGGGGGCCGATTACGTATCGGCCGGATCGGGCGACGATTACGTCGAGGACGACGCGGCCGGAGCGGGTTTTGCGGACAGCATTTTCCTGGACGGGGGCAACGACACCTTTGTCGGGCGCGGAACCGGTGCCGGTGATGGCGATCAGGTCTATGGCGGCACGGGCAAGGATTCGATTTCGGTCACCGGCGGGCAGGACACTGTCTATGGCGGCGACGGTGACGATGTCATCGTTTCGGCCGACGATGGCGCTGGCGACCAGTTGTCCGGAGATGCCGACAACGACCGCATCACAGGAAGCGGCGGCAACGATACGGTCTATGGCGGCTCGGGCGGCGATACGCTGTCCGGCGGTGCGGGGGATGACCAGATCTACGGCGGCGCGGGGTCTGACACCGTTTCGGCAGGCGCGGGCGATGACGCGGTTTTCGTCGGGCTGTTCGACGGGTCGGACAGCGTCGATGGCGGGACCGGCTACGACCGGCTTGCCATAGGCATCGCAGATTACAACGGCTTCAGCGTGACGGCCGGCGCGACCGGCATCGCCGTTTCGGGGGCCGGCACCTCGGTGCAGGCGACCAATTTCGACGAATTGGCGCTGGGCGGCGGGTCCGACTTTGTCTCGCTGACGGGGGGAAGCTATTCCGTCCGTTTGGGCGAAGGCGCGGACACTGTGTATGTGGACGCCGGAAACCAGACGATCTTTGGCGAAGGCGGGACGGATTGGATCTATTTCACGCGGTCGGGCACGCTGACCATGACCGGCACCGGATCGGGCATCATGGTGTTCGACGGCGGGATGGGCACCGTTGTCTTTGACGGCATGGAACAGATCACGATGCCGGACCTTGCCGAAACCGTCACCGGGACGGTCGGGGCCGACTTCTTCGATCTTGGCGGTGGCAACGACGTTCTGTCTGCGCTGGCGGGCGACGACACGATCTTTGGCAACGTGGGCGACGACCGGATCGCGGGGCAGGATGGCAATGACCTGCTGTATGGCGGCGACGGGCGCGACAGCATCGCTGGCGATGCGGGCAACGACAGCGTCTATGGCGGAGCCGGAGACGACAGCCTGTCGGGCCAAGCAGGAAACGACATCATCTTCGGCGGGGACGGAGCCGATACGGTTGCCGGAGGCACCGGCCGCGACGCGATTTATGGCGGCGAAGGTGCCGACGCTCTGACCGGGGGCGAGGGCGCGGACACCGTTTACGGCGATGGCGGAAACGATGTGCTGTCCACCGCAGGAGACGGGGCCGAGCGGTCGAACCCCAACCTTGTCATCAATGGCGGCTTCGAGGGCGGACTTGCGGGTTGGACAGCCCCTGCGGGCGCGGATGTGACGACCGGCGCGGGGGCGGATGGTGCATCGTCCGGCCTCTTCGGCGTGGATGCTACGGCAGGGGCCGTGGACATCATCGGCCAGACGGTCGGCACCACGACGGGGCTGGACTATGTGCTGAGTTTCGATGCGCGGCAGGCGGTGGACGGATACGAGAACATCGAAATCCTGTGGAACGGCACGGTCGTTGCGTCGGTCACGCCGGACCAGATGTGGTCGGGCTATAGTTTCGTGCTGCGGGCGACCGGCGCATCGTCGCTGCTGCAATTCCGCGAGGCGGGCACGAACGACGCGCAGGGACCGGTCATCGACAATATCGTCCTGTCCGGTCCGGGTATCTCGTCTCTGTATGGCGGGTTGGGCAATGATGGCTTGTCGGGGGCTGCGGATGACGACCTGCTGTCGGGCGACGATGGCAACGACTCGCTGCAAGGCTTTGGCGGCAACGACACGCTTTTTGGCGGGCAGGGCAACGACACGCTGGACGGCGGCACGGGGGCCGATTTCCTGTCGGGCGACGATGGCAACGACTACCTAATCACCTCGGGGCCGACATCGGGCCGCGACAACCCCAACCTAGTGCTGAACGGCAGTTTCGAGGCCGGAATCGACGCGGGCGCGACTGGAAACGGGGTCACGCTGGCGGGGTGGTCTGCGCCTGTCGATGTGCGCGGGGCTGACATGACGGTGACGGCGGGCGTGGTCGCGGGCGAGGGGTGGGTCGGGCCTGACTACCTGCATCTGGACCGCACGACGGGTGCAGATCAGGCGTTGCAGACGATCAGCACCGTGGCGGGGCAAAGCTATACGCTGACCTTTGCCGCGCGCGCCAATCCGCTGCTGCCCAGCGAGACGCTGTCGGTCATCTGGAACGGCGCGGCGCAGGCCGTGCTGACGCCGGGGGCCGGATGGGGGACGTGGAGCTATACGTTCACCGCCACGTCCCAAAGCACGGTCATCGGCTTTCTGGATACGTCGAACAACGGGATCGGTGTGTTCATCGATGACGTCGCGGTGCGGCGCCTTGATGTGGATACGCTGTCGGGGGGCATTGGCAACGACACGCTGACGGGTTCGGCGGGGAGTGACAGCCTGTCGGGCGGCAACCATGACGACCGGCTTTACGGCGGGGCAGGGAACGACTCGATGGACGGCGGTGCCGATCAGGACAGCCTGTTCGGCGGCGCAGGAAATGACCTGTTGTCCGGCAGTGACGGCAACGACACCCTGATCGGGGCCGACGATCCGGCGAGCACGGATGCCGATACCCTTTTTGGTGGCAACGGGCAGGACGTGCTGACGGGATCGGCCTCGGGCGATCTGGGCTATGGCGGGGCGGGCAACGACACTGCGCGCGGCAACGGTCAGGCCGATACGCTGTATGGCGACGACGGAAACGACCTGCTTTTCGGCGGTCTGGGCAACGACCTGCTTTATGGCGGGAACCACGACGATGTTATCGCCGGCGACGACGGGCATGACACGATCTATGGCGACGACGGGCAGGACAGCCTGTCGGGCGGGGCCGGAAACGACGTGGTTTACGGCGGAACGGGCACCGATACGATTTTGGCCGATAGCGGGGACGACACGATCCAAGGTGGCGCGGGCGACGACCTTATCGTGGTGACGTCGGGAGACCTGAGCATCGACGGGGGCGCGGGGATCGACCGGCTTGATCTGACGGGGCTTGGCGAGTCGCTGATCGTGGTCGACGAAAGCGGGACCGGCGTGCTGGTTTCGACCGGGGCGGAGGCCACCTTCACCTCGATCGAGACGGTGCTGCTGGGCGCGCAAAACGATACCTATACCGGCGCGCTGGCTGCGTTTGACGACAGCCTGATCGGCGGGGCCGGGGCCGACCTGATCTATCTGGGCGGGGGCAACGACACGACCGATGCCGGAACCGGCAATGACAGCGTCTATGGCGGAACCGGAGTGGATACCGTCTATCTGACGGCAGGCTTCGGCACTGACAGCCTGTTCGGCGGGACCGGCGGCGAAAGCACCGTGGCGGGGTCGGGCGACCTTTTGACCGCGATCGACCTGAACCTTGCCACATCGATCCTGCGCGACCGGAGTGGCGGGACTGTCACCGAAGGGACGAACCTTGCCACCTACACAGGCTTTGAGCAGGTTCAGGGCGGCAACCTGAACGATGTGTTCACGGTCGACGCAGGCAGTGATACCGCCGAAGGCACGTTCGATTTCGGCACGCTGCGCGGCGCAGGTGGTGCGGACAGTTTCCTGTTTACCGGCGCTGTGGCCGGTCTGGTCTTTGGCGATCAAGGCGCGGACAGTTTCGTGCTGCGCGGATCGGCGGGGCTGGTGATCGATGGCGGGACGGAAAACGACAGCTTCACGCTGCGGACCGGCGATATCGACCAGGCGACGCTGATTGGCGGGGCGGGGACCGATACGCTGACCATCGACGGGCCCGATCTTGTGATGACGACCCAGAACGACGGGTTCAGCCTGCTGACGGCGGGCGGGGTCGTGAAGGGCAAGCTGAGCGGCATCGAGGCCATCGTGCTGACCGGCGGCAACGATGTGCTGACCGCCTCGTCCATGGTGGTGACGGTCGATGCGGGCGCGGGCAACGATCTGGTGCGCGGGGGATCGTCGGCAAACACCCTATGGGGCGGTGAAGGCAACGACACGGTCTATAGCGGCGGCGGACAGGACACGATCTTTGGCGGCGAAGGCAACGACGTGCTTTATGGAGGCGCGCCGAACCTGCTGGTAAACGGCAGTTTCGAGTATACCGGACCGGATGCAGCCCTGCGGGGATGGACCGGAACGCTGGACAGTTTCGCCGGAACTGTCGCTTTCCCGGCGCAGGACGGCGACCGTTACATCGACCTCGACAGCAGCGGGGCGGTGGACACGATCAGCCAGAGTTTCACCACCGTGCCGGGGGCACGCTATCAGTTGGATTACTGGCTGGCCCCACCGGCAAGCGGACCGCGCGACGATGGCCAGTTGCTTTGGAACGGCACGGTCGTTGCAACCTTGCTGCCCAATCCGGTCAATGCCTGGACCGGTTACACGCTCTATTTTTCCGCCACTGGCACACTTACGACGATCACCTTCCGCGAAAGGCTTGCGGGCGACGGCAGCGGAATCCGTATCGACGGGATCGTCTTTACGCAGATCCTGCCCACATCGCTGGACGGCGGCGGCGGCGACGATAGCATTTACGGTGGGGTGGATAGCGATACGCTGTCCGGCGGCAGCGGCAACGATCTGTTGTCCGGGCTGGAGGGGGTCGACACGATTTCCGCCGGCACGGGCGACGATACCGTCTTTGGCGGTGCGGGGAGCGATACGATAAACGGCGAGGCGGGAAATGACCTGCTGTCGGGATCGGACGGGGCGGATTCGATCTTTGCGGGCGTGGGGGATGACAGCGTCTATGGCGGGCTGGCTGACGACACAGTGGCCGGAGAGGCCGGAAACGACCTGATTTACGGGCAGGAAGGGGCCGACTCGATTTCGACGGGCGACGGTGACGACAGCGTGTACGGCGGTTCGGACAATGACACGATCCTTGTGAACGGAACGGGCATAAAGCAGTTCTTCGGGGGCGAGGGCGTCGATTACCTGAACTACAGTCTTTCGACCGAGGCGATGCTGCTCGACCTTGTCCACCAGACCGTAAGCGGCGGTCTTGCGGCAGGCCACACCATCGAGGGGATCGAAGGCATCGCGGGGGGAGCGGGCGCGGATACGATCCTTGGCGGCCTTGGCTTCATCATTGTCGGAAACGGCGGAAACGACAGTATCAACGTCTTTGCGGGCGGGGATTCGGTCTATGGGGCCAATGGTGCCGATACCCTTGTCGCCGACGAGGATGGCGCGGCGAATTACCTTGAAGGGGGCGCGGGCAACGACCTAATCCAAGCGGGCGGCGGCAACGACATCATCTATTCAGGCTTCGATGACGACGAAATCTATGGCGGCACGGGCAACGATTTTGTCTTTTCCGATCAGGGCCGTGACCTGATTTATGGCGGCGCTGGCAACGACTCGGTCTTTGGCGGGGCCGATGGCGACACGGTTTATGGCGGGGCGGGCAATGACACGCTGTCGGGTGACGCCGGGAATGACAGGCTGTTCGGCGACGACGGCGCGGATATGCTGGCCGGTGGCGATGGCAACGACACGGTGGCTGGCGGGGATGGCAACGACACCGTTTCGGGCGGAAACGGTGACGACCTTATCCAAGGCGGTGACGATCCGGCAGGCGGCAACGACAGCCTGACGGGCGACGCCGGGTTCGACACGATCTACGGCGGGGTCGGCAACGACCTGATCCGCGGCAATGCCGACAGCGACCGTCTGTTCGGCGGCGCGGGAGACGATACGATCGATGGCGGGACCGAAACGCAGGCTTTGTTGCTGTCCGGTCTTGGACTGGTCGGAAATGCCGCGTCCGGCACGCAGCTGAGCGTGGTCGCGGGCGAAACCTACACGGTGTCCTTTGCGGTTGCGGGCAACGGGCTTGTCGATGTGGTCTGGAACGGCCAGAGCGTCGGCACGGTCACGTCATCCCCGCTTTATTCGCAGTTCGTCACCTTTGAATTCGTGGCCTCTGCCACCGGGTTCGGCAGGCTGTCGCTTGTCTCGGGCGGGGCGGGGGCGGCCTATATCACGAGTTCAGGCACGGTCGTCCTGCTGCCGGGTGACAGTCTGGACGGCGGCGACGGCAACGATGTGCTTACCGGCAGCAACGGATCGGATACGCTGTCAGGGGGCAACGACAACGATGTGATTTCCGGCAAGAGCGGTAACGACACCGCCTATGGCGGCGCGGGCAACGACACGCTGTCCGGCGAGAGCGGAAACGACCGCCTGCTTGGTGATGGCGGCGCGGATTCGCTGTCGGGTGGCGACGGCAACGACACGGTGCTTGGCGGGGACGGCAACGATACGATCCTTGGCGATGCCGGGAACGACAGCCTGCTGGGCGAAGACGGCGCGGATTCGCTTTCGGGTGGCGATGGCAACGACACGCTGCTTGGCGCGAACGGCAACGACACCCTGTCTGGCGGCATCGGCAACGACCTGTTGCAAGGCGGCGACGATCCGGCTGGCGGCAACGACAGCCTGACGGGCGACGCCGGGTTCGATACGATCTACGGCGGGGTCGGCAACGACCTGATCCGCGGCAATGCCGACAGCGACCGCCTTTACGGCGGTGCGGGGGATGACACGATCGAAGGCGGAAGCGAAGCGCAGACGCTGTTGCGGTCGGACCTGTCACTGGTTGGCACCCCCGCTTCGGGCTACGGTCAGGCGGTGACTGCGGGCGAGGTCTATCGCGTCAGCTTCGCCTTGACGGGTAGCGATACGGTCGACGTTTACTGGGACGGCCAGATCATCGGGTCAACGACGTCTTCGCCGTCCTCGGTGCAGACCTTTACGTTCGACTTCCTCGCCACGGCCACGGGGACCGGCATTATCGCCTTGGTCCCGAGGGGGACCGATTGGGTGTATCTGAACGGTTCAGGCACGGTTTCGCTGGTGCCGGGCGACGTTCTGGATGGCGGCGAGGGGAACGACCTTTTGACCGGCAGTGCCGGGTCGGACAGTCTGATCGGGGCGGATGGCGACGATACTCTGTCGGGCGGGGCCGGCAACGACAGCCTGTCCGGCGGAGACGGCAGCGACCAGTTGTCCGGTGGCAGCGGAAACGACACGCTGAGCGGCGGGGCGGGCGATGACACGCTGACCGCAGGCGGCGGAAATGACAGTGTCGATGCGGGGGATGGCGACGACAGCGTGATCATTGACCAGAGTGCCGGGACAACGGCGGTATCTGGCGGGGCCGGAACCGACAGCCTGACGCTGACGCAAGCGGTTGACCTGACGGTGTCGGTGACCGGAACCGCGGCCACGCTGGTGCAGGCAAGCGGCACGGTTCAGGCGAGCGGGATCGAGGTCTTGCGGCTTGGGGCCGGGGCCGATGCGTTGACGGTGAACGGCACCTCGGCCCTGATCGACGCAGGCGGCGGCGATGATGTCTTTGTGCTGGGCAATGGCTACACCGGACAAGCCACCCTAGAAGGCGGCGGCGGCACCGATCGCATCATTTTTGCGCAAGCAGCGACCGTGACTTTCGACACCGCAGGGGCGGGGAGCATCACGGTTGCCGGTGGAAACCTGACCTTCAGCGGAATCGAACAAATCACGGGCGGCGATTTCAGTCTGTCGGCAACCGGCTCGTCGGGGGCGGAACGGCTGTCGGGCGGGGCGGCCAGCGATACGCTTTCGGGCATGGCGGGGGCCGACAGCCTGTTTGGCGGGGGCGGCGACGATCTTTTGACCGGCGGGGCAGCCAATGACAGCATCGATGGCGGCGCTGGCGAGGATACGGTGGTTTATTCCGGCAACCGCGGCGATTATTCGGTGATATCGCAACTGGTGGGCGGGGTGACCCAATACACGATCACCGATCTGCGGGGCGACAGTCCTGACGGGCGCGATATCGTGACGGGTGCCGAGAGCTTCCGCTTTGCCGATGGCACATTGGCGCAGGCCGCCCTGCTGAACGCGGCACCGACGGGCATCGTGGTGACCGGCGGCAGCCTGGCCGAGGACAGCGCGGCGGGAACGGTGGCGGCGCGTTTCGATGCGGTCGACGCCGATACCGCGAACCCTGCTGCGGCCGAAAGCTTCACCTACCAGATCATCGCCGGAGACAGCGCCAGATACGAAATTTCCGGCGCGACATTGATCCTGCGCGACGGGGTGGTGCTCGATTTCGAAGCCGATGCCTTGGATCAGGTGACGGTGCGGGTATCGGACCGCTTCGGGGCCTACTTCGATCAGGTGGTCAGCGTTGCGGTGACGGATGTGAACGAAGCGCCGTTGGTTTGGTCAGGTGCGGCCGGTGAAGTCAGCGAAGACGGCATACAGGTTGCCTCGGTGATCCTGCTGGGGGCAAGCGATCCAGAAGGCAAGGCGCTGTCGGTCGTATTGACCCAGATTCTGCCGGAAGGTGTGGTGTTCGATGCAGAGGGAGGCCGGTTCATCCTCGACCCGGCACATGCGTCCTTTCAGGGGCTGGCAGCGAACGAGAGGGTCACGGTCACGGTCGATTACGCGGTCAGCGACGGGGAGCTGTCGACGGCGGCCTATGTCTTTTGGATCTTGAACGGGGTGAATGATGCGGCGCTGTTCGGGGGCGACCTGACCGGCACAGTGACCGAGGATATGGGCGGCATGTCGGTGACCGGCAGCTTGACCGTCACGGATGCCGACCACGATCAGAGCGGCTTCATGGAGGGTCCGATTGGTGGAACCTATGGCCGGTTGACGCTGACCGCTGACGGAGACTGGACCTATCAGGCGGACGCGGGTCTGGCTGCGATCCAGGCACTGTCCAACGGCGAAAGTCTGGTCGACGAGGTGACCGTGCTGTCACTCGACGGCACCGGGGCGACCGTCCGCATCACGATCATGGGCGCGGATGACAGTCTGGACCTGACCGGAACGGCGGGCCCGGATAGCCTGACCGGAAGCAGCGTGGACGACCGCATCCAGGCGGGGGCCGGGGGGGATACCGTAACCGGCGGGGCGGGGGCGGATCGCTTCGTCTTCGAAATGGGCAACGGCGGAGATGTCCTGACGATCACCGATTTCTCGGTGGCAGAGGTCGATAGGCTCGACCTGAGCCTTGCGCCGGGGGGAATGTGGAACGGAGGGCTTAGCTTTGACGCCTTGGAGTTCACGGAAGATGCGGGCGGTGTGACGGTTCATATCGCTTCGGCCGAGACCATCTACTTGCAGGATGTGAAGGCGGCCGATCTTTCGCCGGACGCATTTCTGTTCTGACAGGCTGGCAAGGCGGTGCGGGGTGCAAGGCGCGATGCCTTGGCCCGCACCGCGCGGGCGGCAAAGGCATCGGTCGCTTTGCCTTTTCGCGGCGCGGCCCTATCATTTGCGCGTGCCTGAGTGGCGGCGTTAATACGGGATACATGGCTGTGATGACCGCTTTCCAGAACCTCAAGGCTGCGCTGTTTGCCGTGACCGCGCTTGTGACGGCCCTGCCAGGCTATGCCGAGGCCGGTTTCGTCCGCATTCCGACGCAATACATCGCGGCCTTGGGCGCATCGGGTGCATCGGCGGGCGATAACGCGAATACATGGGGTCTTTGGGCCATCGATCCCGGCCCGCGCGGGGTTCGCATCGGCAATTTCGACGATCTGGTCGCAAATGCCGGTGTGGCTGCGGATGGATGGCGGTTCGATCCCAAGGCGTGGTGGCTGGAAGAGCACGGCCTTATCATGGAAGCACCGCAATTTCCGCTTGCTGCCGGTCAGTATGTGGTGACCGGAGGGCGCGAGGTGACGACGGTTCTGACGGTTTCGGAACCTGACGCCAGCGGAAAGCAAGACTGGAGCCTTGCCGATGGCGCGACGCTTTACGATGTGACGCATTTCGGCTGTCGGGCGGCGCTTTATACCGAAAAGACCGCCGGTCAGAGTTGCTCGCCCGAAAAGGTGCCGACCAGCGTATTCCCCATGAGCCCCGGCACGGTGATGCCCGCCGTCGAGGGTTGCAGCAAGCAAGACTATCAGGTGCTGATCGTCATCGGCATGATGGTCGAGACCGAGAGCTGAGGCGGCGCGGCACGCGTTTGCCGCAAAACGACACCGCGCCATGCACAGTGCGAAGGAGCGTTGCCCATACGGATCATTGGTGCCATTTAAAAGTTGGTGGAGCCAGGGAGGATCGAACTCCCGACCTCTTGAATGCCATTCAAGCGCTCTCCCATCTGAGCTATGACCCCACCGGAGGTCGAAGCGTTTCCGCTTCGATGGGCGAAGCAGTTTCCTGCTTCGGTGGCCGTTGTCTAGTTTAGGGCGCGGGGGGGTGCAAGAGGAAAATCGCACCTTTTTGCCGCGCCCGTCGGTGGCCCGTCAGGGCTGTATCAGGGCTCTTCCTCGTCGCCCGCGACATCGGCCAGTTCGTCGAGCGAGACGTTGTCGTCGGCGTCGTCTTCCAGCAGATCATCGTCGAGTTCGGCATCGTCGGTGACGCCCGCTTCGAGCAGATCGTCATCGGCTTCCAGATCGTCGACCAGAACCTCGTCGTCCTTTTCGGGAACGGCGCGGCTGATCACCTGTGCCGCCATCTTGCGGCGTGCGGATTCGATATCGACGACTTCGCCGGTGTAGGGCGAAACGATCGGTGAACGGTTCAGGTCGTAGAAGCGCTTGCCGGTCGTCGGGCAAATGCGCTTCGTGCCCCATTCTTCCTTGGGCATGGTCGTCCCCTTGGTTCAAGGAGCCTGCGGACAGGCGTGATAAGCGGTGTCGCTTGCCACAGGCCAAGGCGGGTGTCAAAGGCTTTATTCCGCGCGGTGGCGGCAACCGAAAATGACGCATTTTCCGCATCGGAATTAAACGCGAATTTCGGGTCGGAACGGCGGGAAAGCGAAGTTTTCGGGAAACTCCGGACCGGAAGATGCATCATTTTCCGGTTTCGGGGCGGGGCCGGTTGCCCTTGGCTGCGGGGACGGTATCCTGAGCGTGGTTTGACGGGGGACGGTATGCCGGTTCTGCCAGCATCGGGGGCGCATAGCGGCGCGGTCGAGATCACGCTGAAGCGGTCGGCGCGGGCGCGGCGATTCTCGCTGCGGGTGTCGCGGCTGGACGGGCGCGTGACGCTGTCGATGCCGCTGCGGGCGCGCGAGGCCGAGGCGATGGCCTTTGCGCGGGCACAAGAAGAGTGGATTCGCCAGACGCTGGCGACGATGCCGGTGGTGGCAGGCGTGGGGATAGGGTCGGTCGTGCCGGTCGAGGGGCGGCTGCTGCGGCTGGTGCAGGGCACCGGGCGCGGCGTGCGGGTCGAGGGGGATACGCTGGCCGTGGCGGGCGATCCGGCTGTGGCAGGTGCGCGGGCGGGGGCGTTTCTCAAGGCGCTGGCGCGCGAGCGGCTGGTGGCGGCATCGGACCGCTATGCCGCGCAGATCGGGCGCAAGGTCAGCCGCGTGACGCTGCGCGATACGCGGTCGCGCTGGGGGTCTTGCGCGCATGACGGGGCGCTGATGTATTCGTGGCGGCTGGTGATGGCGCCGCCTTTGGTCTTGGACTATGTGGCGGCGCACGAGGTGGCACATATGGTCGAGATGAACCACTCCGACCGGTTCTGGGCGGTGGTCGAAGGTCTGTACCCGCGCTGGCAGGTGCAGCGCAAATGGCTGCATACCGAGGGGCAGGCGCTACATGCCTATCGGTTCGGTGGCTAGATGCTGACCCCCCGCGTCACAGACCCGAACGCCGCCGCGCATGAGCGGGTGTATCGCAGCCTGCGCCAGCAGGTGATGCATGGCGAGTTGGCCCCGGGGCAGGCCTTTACCCTGCGCGGGATCGGCAAGCAATTCGACGTGTCGATGACCCCCGCGCGCGAGGCGGTGCGGCGCCTGGTGGCCGAGGGGGCGTTTACGCTGTCTTCGTCGGGGCGGGTTTCGACGCCGGAACTGAGCCCCGAGCGGATCGAGGAGCTTGCGGCAATACGTGCGCTGCTAGAGCCGGAAATGGCCTCGCGGGCGCTGCCACGGGCGCATTTCGCGCTGATCGAGCGGTTGGCGGCGATCAACGCGTTGAATGCCGAGGCGGTGGTGAAGCAGGACGCGGTGGCCTATGTGCGCACCAATCTGGAATTCCATCGCACGCTGTATCTGCGGGCGCAGGCACCTGCGATGCTGGCGATGTGCGAGACGGTCTGGCTGCAACTGGGGCCGACGATGCGGGCGCTGTATTCGCGGCTGCGCCGGAAAGAGCCGCCTCAGCATCACCGGATGATCCTCGCCGCGCTGAAGGCGGGAGACGAGCCGGGGCTGCGGCTGGCGGTGCGGACGGATGTGACGCAAGGGCTGCGGCATCTGGCGGGGTGAGGCGGTCTTTTCGGCAGATAACCGGATTTGCGGCACAGGGCCGGGGGTTTCACCCCTCCAGTCCATCGGTTTCTCGAACCGATGGCGAAACCGACGGACTACCCGTGGAGTATTTGGACTAGAGTGGAGCGGTGGGGTTCCGCGGGGGGCCGCTGCGGTACGGCCGGCCCCCTGTGGATGGCGGGATTCGCCTTAGGCGTGGATTGCGCCGTCACCGCAGGCAAGGGCGGCTTCGCGCACCGCCTCGCTATAGGTGGGGTGGGCGTGGCAGGTGAGCGCGAGGTCTTGGGCCGACGCGCCGAATTCCATGGCGACGCAGATTTCGTGGATCAGGTCGCCGGCCATCGGGCCGATGATATGCGCGCCGAGGATGCGGTCGGTGGCCTTGTCTGCAAGGATCTTGACGAAGCCGTCGCCCTGGAAGACGGCCTTGGCGCGGCCGTTGCCCATGAAGCTGAACTTGCCGACCTTGTAGGCGCGACCTTCGGCTTTGAGCTGTTCTTCGGTCTGGCCGACCGAGGCGACTTCGGGGGTGGTGTAGATCACGCCGGGGATCACGGCGTAGTTCACGTGGCCCGATTTTCCGGCGAGGATTTCGGCCAGTGCCATGCCCTCATCCTCGGCCTTGTGGGCCAGCATGGGGCCGATGATGGCGTCGCCGATGGCGTATAGGCCGTTGATATTGGTGGCGAAATGCGCGTCAGTCTTGATCTGGCCGCGGGGCATAAGTTCGACGCCGAGGGTGTCGAGGCCCAAGCCTGCGGTATAGGGGCGGCGGCCGGTGGCGACGAGGACGGTGTCGGCTTGCAGGGTTGCCTGAGAGTCGTCTTTTTTCAGTTTGTAGCGGACGGTGGCACCTGTGGCGGTGGTGTCGACGCTTTGGACGGCGGCGCCGAGGATGAAGTTAAGCCCTTGTTTTTGCAGGATGCGCTGGAAGGATTTGGCGACTTCGGCGTCCATGCCGGGGGTGATGGCGTCGAGGTATTCGATGACGGTGACTTCGGAACCGAGGCGGGCGTAGACGCTGCCCATTTCTAGACCGATGACGCCTGCGCCGATAACTATCAGTTTTTGCGGGATTTTTTCGAGCGTGAGGGCGCCGGTGGAGGTGACGACGATCTTTTCGTCGATGGCCACTCCGGTCAGGGGGGAGGACTCGGAACCTGTTGCGATTACTATGTTTTTCGCGGTGTGGATGTCGTCGCCGACTTTCACTTGGCCGGGGGCGGGGAGGGTGGCCCAGCCTTTGATCCATGTGACCTTATTCTTTTTGAACAGGAATTCGATGCCCTTGGTGTTCTGGCCGATCACGTCGTCCTTGTAGGCCAGCATTTTGGCCCAATCGACGGTGGGGGCAGGCCCCATCAGGCCCATTTTCTCAAAGTTTTCATGGGCTTCGTGCAGGTGGTGGGTGGCATTGAGAAGCGCCTTTGACGGGATGCAGCCGACGTTGAGGCAGGTGCCACCCAGCGTGTCGCGGCCTTCGACCACGGCGACTTTCAGGCCGAGTTGGGCGCAGCGGATGGCGCAGACATAGCCGCCGGGGCCGCCGCCGATGATGATCGCGTCAAAGCTTGCCATGGGTCGAATTCCTTTCGAGGCACGGATGCACAGGCGATGCACACCCGATGCATATTCTAGATGAGCGCCGTTAACATCAGCGCAAGGGTTGCAAACCAGCCCACCGCCCAGACGACCGAGCGCCACGGGGTGAGGCCCATGGCGTAGGCGGGGATGTAGAGGATGCGGGCGGCGAGGTAGGTGTAGGCGAGGGTGGCTGTCGTGGTGGTCGACTGGCCCGAGAGGGTGACGACCACGACGGCGAGGGTAAAGAGGATCAGCCCTTCGAAATGGTTGTTCAGGCTGCGTTGCAGGCGGCCTGTCAGGGTGGAGACCGGACGCTCGGGCGGTTTGTCGCGCGGGCTGGAGGTGTAGCGGGTGCCGAGTTCAAGGTTCGCGGGGACCGCGAAGAGGGCGAACTGGACCATCTGGAGCAGGCCCGCGAGGGTTAGGGCGGTGAGTTCGGGGGTCATTTCATGGACCGGCGTGAGAGGGCGGGAGGGTAAGGTGCGCCATGAAGGCGCACCCTACGTAGGGTGTGCGCTATGCGCGCACCCTTACAAATCCATCAACAACCGGCGCGGGTCTTCGAGTGCTTCCTTGACGCGCACGAGGAACGTGACCGCACCTTTGCCGTCCACGATCCGGTGGTCGTAGCTGAGCGCCAGATACATCATCGGGCGGATGACGATCTGGCCGTTTACGACCACGGGGCGGTCTTGAATCTTGTGCATGCCCAAGATGCCCGATTGCGGGGGGTTCAGGATGGGCGAGGACATGAGCGAGCCGTAGACGCCGCCGTTCGAGATGGTGAAGGAGCCACCCTGCATTTCGGCCATCGACAGTTTGCCGTCACGGGCGCGCAGGCCTAGTTCGGCGATCTTTTTCTCGATCTGGGCGAAACCCATCTGGTCGGCATCGCGCAGCACGGGGACGACGAGGCCCGAGGGGGTGCCGACGGCGACGCCCATGTGGACGTAGTTTTTGTAGATCACGTCGGTGCCGTCGATTTCCGCGTTCACCTCGGGGATTTCTTTCAGGGCGTGGGTGCAGCCTTTGACGAAGAAGGACATGAAGCCCATCTTGACGCCGTGCTTTTTCTCGAACTGGTCTTTGTAGGTGTTGCGCAGCTCCATCACGGCGGACATGTCGACCTCGTTATAGGTCGTGAGCATGGCGGCGGTGTTTTGCGCGTCTTTCAGGCGGCGGGCGATGGTCTGGCGCAGGCGGGTCATTTTCACCCGTTCCTCACGCGCGGCATCGTCGGCGGCGACGGGGCCGCGCGGGATGGAAGCGGGGGCTGCCACGGGCGCGGGCGCAGGGGCGGGGGCGGCCGTAGCGCGGGCGACATCGTCCTTCATCACGCGGCCATCGCGGCCGGTGCCGGTGACCTGATCGCGGGTCAGGCCCGCTTCGGCCATGGCTTTCTTGGCGGCGGGGGCGTCTTCGACATCTTTACGGGCGACCATCTGCTCGGGGCCATCGCCGGGGGAGCCGACCACGGCGGCGGATTTGATTTCCGGCTGGGCGGTGGCGGGGGCTTGGGCGGTGGCCGCACCCTCGGTCATGATCGCGAGGCGGGCGCTTGCGGCGACGGTCGCGCCCTCGGGGGCGATGATCTCGGTCAGGGTGCCCGAGACGGGGGCGGGGACTTCGACCGAGACCTTGTCGGTTTCAAGCTCGCACAGCATTTCGTCCTGTTTGACGTAATCGCCGACTTTCTTGAACCACGTGGAGACGGTGGCCTCGGATACGCTTTCGCCGAGTGACGGCACCATAACATCGGTCATCTGTTCATTCCTCCGCGCTGCTGCGCCAATCGTTCAAGGTTGGGCCTGTGGCCCGATGTGGATGCACCCGCGCCACGGGGGCGCGGGCGGATGGGTCAGCCGCCCAAGGCTTCGGCGACAAGGGCTTCCTGTTCGGCCTTGTGCTTTGACGCAAGGCCCGTGGCGGGCGAGGCGCTGGCGCTGCGGCCGGCATAGGTGGCGCGGCTGTGTTTCGCGCCGATGCGGGTGAGCACCCATTCGAGGTTGGGTTCGACGAAGGACCAGCCGCCCTGATTTTTCGGCTCTTCCTGACACCAGACGATTTCGGCGCCCTTGAAGCGTTCGAGTTCCTTGGTCAGCGCAAGCGCGGGGAAGGGGTAGAACTGTTCGAGGCGCAAAAGGTAGGTGTCGTCCTGCGCGCGTTTGTCGCGTTCGGCCAGAAGGTCGTAGTAAACCTTGCCCGAGCAGATGACGACGCGCTTGATTTCGGCGTCGGGGCGCAGTTGCAGGGTCGAGTTGCCCTTTTGTGCGTCATCCCACAGCACGCGGTGGAAGGTGGAGCCGGTGGTGAAATCGGCCGCCTGCGAAATGCACATCGGGTGACGCAGCAGGGATTTCGGCGTCATCAGGATAAGCGGTTTGCGGAACGAGCGGTGGATCTGGCGGCGCAGGATGTGGAAGTAGTTGGCGGGCGTGGAGACGTTGGCCACGATCCAGTTGTCTTGTGCCGACATTTGCAGGAAGCGTTCGAGCCGGGCCGACGAGTGTTCGGGGCCTTGCCCTTCATACCCGTGGGGCAGGAGGAGGACGAGGCCGGACATCCGCAGCCATTTGCTTTCGCCCGAGTTGATGAACTGGTCGATCATGATCTGCGCGCCGTTGGCGAAATCGCCGAACTGGGCTTCCCACATGGTCAGGGCGTTGGGTTCCGACAGCGAATAGCCGTATTCGAACCCGAGGACCGCGTATTCCGACAGCATGGAATCGATCACTTCGTAGCGGGCTTGGCCGGCGCGGATGTGGTTGAGGGGATAGTGGCGGTCTTCGGTCTGCTGGTCGATGAAGGCCGAATGGCGCTGGCTGAAGGTGCCGCGGGTGCAATCCTGGCCGGACAGGCGGACGGGGTAGCCTTCGGTGACAAGGCTGCCGAAGGCGATGGCTTCTGCGGTGGCCCAGTCGAAGCCGCGGCCGGTTTCGAACATCTTGGCCTTGGCTTCCAGCTGGCGGGCCACGGTCTTGTGGATGTCGAAGCCTTCGGGGATGCGGGTCAGGGCCGCGCCCACTTCGGCCAGCGTTTCGGGTTTGATCGCGGTATCGCCGGGGGTGTAGTCGGACCCTTCGCGGTCGATGCCGGACCAGCGGCCATCGAGCCAGTCGGCCTTGTTGGGTTTGAAGTTGCGGCCTGCTTCGAATTCCTCGTTCAGGCGGGCCTGGAAGGCGGCTTTCATATCCTCGATCTCGCCCTCGGGGATGAGGCCGTCTTTCACGAGGCGTTCGGTGTAAAGCTGCAGCGTGGTCTTTTGGCGCTTGATGCGGGTGTACATCGCGGGGTTGGTGAACATCGGCTCGTCGCCTTCGTTGTGACCGAAGCGGCGGTAGCAGAAGATGTCGATGACCACGTCCTTGTGGAATTTCTGGCGGAATTCGGTGGCGACCTTGGCCGCGTGGACCACGGCTTCGGGGTCGTCGCCGTTGACGTGGAAGATGGGCGCTTCGACCATCAGCGCGATGTCGGTGGGGTAGGGAGACGAGCGGCTGAACGAGGGTGCGGTGGTGAAGCCGATCTGGTTGTTCACGACGATGTGGATGGTGCCGCCGGTGCGGTGGCCGCGCAGGCCCGAAAGGCCGAAACATTCGGCAACGACGCCCTGACCGGCAAAGGCCGCGTCGCCGTGCAAGAGGATCGGCAGGACGGTGGCGCGGTTGATCTGGTCGCCCAACTGGTCTTGCTTGGCGCGGACCTTGCCGAGGACGACGGGGTTGACCGCTTCCAAATGCGAGGGGTTGGCGGTCAGCGACAGGTGGACGGTGTTGCCGTCGAAGGCGCGGTCGGACGACGCGCCGAGGTGGTATTTCACGTCACCCGAACCATCGACGTCTTCGGGCTTGTAGCTGCCGCCCTGGAATTCGTGGAAGATGGCGCGGTAGGGTTTTTGCATGACGTTGGCCAGCACCGACAGGCGGCCACGGTGGGGCATGCCGATCACGACCTCTTTCACGCCAAGCGCACCGCCGCGCTTGATGATCTGCTCCATCGCGGGGATGAGCGATTCACCCCCGTCGAGACCGAAGCGTTTGGTGCCCATGTATTTGACGTGCAGGAATTTTTCGTAGCCTTCGGCTTCGACCAGCTTGTTCAGAATGGCCTTGCGCCCTTCGCGGGTGAAGGCGATTTCCTTGCCGTAGCCTTCGATCCGTTCCTTGAGCCATGCGGCCTGTTCGGGGTCGGAAATGTGCATGTATTGCAGCGCGAAGGTGCCGCAATAGGTGCGTTTGACGATTTCGATGATCTGGCGCATGGACGCCATTTCAAGCCCCAGAACCTTGTCGATGAAGATCGGGCGGTCCATGTCGGATTCGGCAAAGCCGTAGGAGGCGGGGTCGAGTTCGGGGTGGTGTTTGGTGTCGGTCAGGCCGAGCGGGTCGAGGTCGGCGGCGAGGTGGCCACGGATACGGTAGGCGCGGATGATCATCAGCGCGCGGATGCTATCGACCACGGCGCGTTGCACCTGCGCGTCGGACAACGAGACGCCCTTTTCTTCGGCCTTGGCAACGATCTTTTGCGCCGTGGCCTTGCTGTCCTTGGCCGGAGCAACCGGCCATTCGCCGGTCATCGCGGCGGTCAGGTCGTCGGCTGGGCTGGGCGGCCAGTCTGCGCGTGCCCATGACGGGCCGCTTGCCGCACGCTTGGCGTCAAGTTCGGTTTCGCCCATGGCGCGGAAGAATTCGGCCCAAGCGGCATCGACCGACGCGGGGTCGGTCGCATAGCGGGCCTGAAGCTGGTCGATGTAGTCCGCGTTATGCCCTTGCAGGAAGCTTTGGGCGTGGAACTGGTCGTTGGGCGTCTGGTCGGTCATCTGGTCGTTCCTCCCGTTTGGGGCTGGCCGGGGCGTCCCCCGTGCCGGTAAGTCGGGCGTCAGTGGGTGGGGCCGAAAAGGGCGGTGGTCAGGTCGGCATTGGTTTCGGCATGGTTCAGCGAGGCAAAGGCGGTCAGGGCCAGAAGGCCGAGCAGGGCCACGAAAGAGGCGATCAGGGTCTTGGCGCGTGTGTCCATAACCGTTTCCTCCATGACCCGTTTCCTTGTTACCGCCCGATGGCTTTCATGACGGCCTCGCCCAGTGTTGCGGGGCTGTCTGCAACGATGATGCCAGCGGCGCGCATCGCCTCGATCTTGGATTCCGCATCGCCCTTGCCGCCTGCCACGATGGCACCGGCATGGCCCATGCGGCGACCGGGGGGGGCGGTGCGTCCGGCGATGAAACCGGCACAGGGTTTGGCGCGACCGCGTTTGGCTTCATCCGCCAGAAATTGCGCGGCTTCTTCTTCGGCCGATCCGCCGATTTCACCGATCATGATGATCGACTGGGTTTCGGGATCGGCGAGGAACATTTCCAGCACGTCGATATGTTCGGTGCCCTTGATCGGGTCGCCGCCGATGCCGACAGCCGACGACTGGCCAAGGCCTAGGTCGGTGGTCTGTTTCACGGCTTCATAGGTCAGGGTGCCGGAACGGCTGACGACGCCAACGCTGCCACGGCGGTGGATGTGGCCGGGCATGATGCCGATCTTGCAGGCATCGGGCGTGATGACGCCGGGGCAGTTCGGCCCGATCAGGCGGGATTTCGAGCCTTCGAGCGCGCGCTTGACCTTCATCATGTCGAGCACGGGGATGCCTTCGGTGATGCAGACGATCAATTCCATCTCGGCGTCGATGGCTTCGAGGATGGAGTCGGCGGCAAAGGGCGGCGGCACGTAGATCACGGTGGCGTTCGCTTGGGTCATGGCCCGCGCTTCATGCACCGAATTGAATACCGGCAGGTTAAGGTGGGTCGAACCGCCTTTGCCGGGGGTGACGCCGCCGACCATTTTCGTGCCATAGGCGATGGCCTGTTCCGAATGGAAGGTGCCCTGAGAGCCGGTGAAGCCCTGACAGATGAGCTTGGTGTTTTCGTTGACGAGTACGGCCATGGGGTGGCTCCTTGATCGGTTGCCCCGGGCGGGGCGGGTTCGTTTGCCCGTCGGGGCGTGTTGGGGTCGGTCGGGGCCGTTAGCCTGCGTCCAGAACGGTGAGTGTGACACCGCCGTCGGCTTGTTCCTGACACATAGGGTCGTTGCCGCCCGTCGTGATGGTGATGTAGTTTTCGGGGTCGGCGTCGGAGAAGACATAAAGGCAGCCATCGGTGTCGCGCGTCGTTTCGGGCACGCCGCCTGCTTGCAGCGTGACGAGGTCGGAGGCGACGGCGATCCCGTCGGCAAAGCCGAGCACACTGCTTTCGACGGCGCAGTAGCCCGCCTCGATGTTGACACTTGCCGTGACCTCGTCGCGCGAGAAGGTCCACAGGCCACCGTCATCGGGCGCGTCGCCCTGCCAGCCGGCCGTCTGGAACGCCGCGACCGCAAGGCCGATGTCGTCGGGTGAGGACAGGCAGTTCGCAGCGGCGCCGCGCAGCAGCATGTCGGGGGCAGATGCCATCAGGTTTGCCGCATCGGACATGCTTTGCGCGGCGGCGAGGTTGGCCGACAGGGCCAGAGCCGCCACGAGCGGGAATCCGCGAACCGTTACTGTAGTGAACACTGACTGACCCCTGCGGTGTGCGTTTTGCGGCATGTCCATCGGCCGTTGCCTCAGCCCTTGACCGCTTTGACGATCTTGGCCGCCGCGTCCGACAGGTTGTCGGCGGCGATGACGTTCAGGCCCGAGTTGCGGATGATGTCTTTGCCGAGTTCGACGTTGGTGCCCTCGAGCCGGACCACCAGCGGCACCTTGAGGCCGACTTCCTTTACCGCCGCGATCACGCCTTCGGCGATGATGTCGCAGCGCATGATGCCGCCGAAGATGTTCACAAGGATGCCTTTGACGTTGGGGTCGGAGGTGATGATCTTGAAGGCTTCGGTCACCTTTTCCTTGGTCGCACCGCCGCCCACATCAAGGAAGTTGGCGGGTTCGGCGCCGTAGAGTTTGATGATGTCCATCGTGGCCATCGCCAACCCTGCGCCGTTCACCATGCAGCCGATTTCACCATCGAGGGCGATGTAGTTGAGGTCGAATTTGGAAGCGGCGAGTTCTTTCGGGTCTTCTTCCGTCTCGTCACGCAGGGCGGCGATGTCGGCGTGGCGGTAAAGCGCGTTGGAATCAAAGCCCATCTTGGCGTCGAGGCATTTGAGGTTGCCATCGGTCATGACGACGAGCGGGTTGATCTCCAGCATCTCCATGTCTTTTTCGATGAAAAGACGGTAGAGGTTTTTGACCAAGGCGACGCATTGCTTGATCTGGTTGCCGCTCAGCCCCAGTTCGAAGGCGACGCGGCGGCCGTGGAAATCGGACATGCCGGTGGCGGGATCGACCGAGAAGGACAGGATCTTTTCGGGCGTGTCATGGGCCACGTCTTCGATGGACATGCCGCCTTCTGTCGAGACGACGAAGGAGACGCGGGAGGTCTGCCGGTCGATCAGCAGGGCGAGGTAAAGTTCGCGGGCGATGTCGGAGCCGTCTTCGATGTAGATGCGGTTGACGGCCTTGCCTGCGGGGCCGGTCTGGACGGTGACGAGCGTGCGGCCCAGCATCTGGCGGGCGAACTGGTCGGCCTCTTCCACCGAGCGAGCAAGGCGGACGCCGCCTTTTTCACCGGCTTCGGCTTCCTTGAAATGGCCCTTGCCGCGGCCACCGGCGTGGATCTGCGCCTTGACCACCCAGAGCGGGCCGTCGAGTTCACCGGCGGCCGTTTTCGCTTCTTCCGCCCGCAAGACCACACGGCCATCGGACACGGGAACCCCGTAGTGACGCAGCAGCGCCTTGGCCTGATATTCGTGGATGTTCATGGCTCTGTCCCATCGCTGTGCTTTTGCAGGGGTCTTGCCATGGATCAAGGCGGCGGAAAACGGTATTCTATGGTATACAGCGGTTTGCCGCCAAAAAAGCGGATTTTGTGATCACACGTCGAAAAGCTGTGATCACAAGTCGCGGAACCGTTACCGCGAACGGTGATTCGCATCAAAGCGGCCGGGCGACCACGAGGGCTTGCCCCCTTGGCAGGCGGTCGGGGGAGAGGTCGGCGGTGAAGCCCGAGGCGCGGGTCAGATGCAGCACATCGGTTGCCAGCATGTGCCACGGGGCGCGGGTGGCATGGGTGACGACACCGTCGGGTTGCCTGACCGGATGGGGCAGGGCCGCGGCATCGGGGGCGAGGAACACGGTAAAGAGCAGCGTGTCGAGCGCGGGGAAGCGGGCACGGAGCGACAAGAGCGCCACGCGCAGGTGGTTCATCGGCAGATGGGTGAAGACGGCGAAGGCGATGGCATGGGTGATGGTGTCGGGAATGCCGGGAAAGGCGAAGTCGGCGTCTTCGACCAGATGGTCGGCGGGCAGGCGGGCGGGGTCGTCGAGTTCCTGCGCATGTCCTGCCAGCAGCAGGGCGCGGCTGGCGTCGGTGGCCCAGTAATGGCCCGCGTTCAGGTAGGGCACCGCCTTGCAGCCCAGCCGCAACGCGCCTGCGCCGATGTCGAGCAGGTGGTGGTGCGGTTGCAATCCGGCATCGTGCAAAACCTGCATCTGCGCGCGCCCCGTTTCGTCCCACCTCCCGCCGACGATGTCGCGGTGGCGGCCTTTGGCAAGCGCCCGAGCGTAGAAATCGGGGGCGGTGTAGGGGGAGACGAGGCCTTTGGTCATGGCGCTATTCTAGCGCGTTCTTCCGGCTGCGGAAAGGGCGGCGGCCCCTCACCCCGGCCCTCTCCCCCATGGGGAGAGGGAGGGCTGCGGCACGCAGCGGTGGCGCGGTGTCCCACGGTGGGTCGGGGGCTGTCTGCCCCCGCGGCGCGTTCCGCGCCTTCCCCCGAGGATATTTTCGACAAGGAGAAGGGCAAGGGAGCGTCTTATCGCTTCTCCTTGTTTCAAATATCCTCGGGGGGAGGCGCGGGAGCGCCGTGGGGGGCGGAAAGCCCCCCCTTTTTGGCCGACCGCACCTTTGACATAGGCCGCGCTGGGCAGGACGCGCTTTTGGTCCTTGGGGCAGGCTTTGGCCATGTCGATGGGGCGGGTCGCTGGGGGGAGGCGCGGGAGCGCCGTGGGGGGGCGGAAAGCCCCCCCCTTTTGTGCGGAACCGGCGGGCAACGGGAAAGGCGCGCCGGCGGGGCGTGAGGGCTGGCCTATGCCAGCGCGGGGCGACCGATTGGGCCATCATCCTCTGTTCTGCCGGATCGAGGGTGATCGCCACCACAGGCGCGATGCCGCCCGCGCTGATCACGGTGGGAACGCAGACGTAGAGGCCGTCAAGGCCGTAGGTGCCCCTTACATATGCCGCGCAGGGCAGGACGCGCTTTTGGTCCTTGGGGCAGGCTTTGATGGCGCGGGTTGTGGGGGGAGGCGCGAGCGCCGTGGGGGGGCGGAAAGCCCCCCCCTTTTTGCGGAACCGGCGGGGCAATGGGAAAGGCGCGCCGGTGGGGGCGCGCCTTTGGGTCGGGTGGGCGGGGATTATGCCAGCGAGGGGTCGATCGCCTTGCAGGCGGCGACGAGGCCTTTCACGGCGTCGACCGATTTGTCCATCATCGCCTGTTCTGCCGGATCGAGGGTGATGGCCACCACACGCTCGATGCCGCCCGCGCCGATCACGGTGGGGACGCCGACGTAAAGACCGTCAAGGCCGTAGGCACCTTTGACATAGGCCGCGCAGGGAAGGACGCGCTTTTGGTCCTTGAGGAAGGCTTCGGCCATTTCGATGGCGGAAGTCGCGGGCGCATAGAAGGCCGAGCCGGTTTTCAGCAGGCCCACGATTTCGGCCCCGCCGTCACGGGTGCGCTGGATGATGCCGTCGAGTTTTTCCTGGGTGGTCCAGCCCATCTTGACCAGATCGGGCAGCGGAATGCCTGCAACCGTGGAATAACGCGACAAGGGCACCATCGTATCGCCGTGGCCGCCCAAGACGAAGGCCGTCACGTCGCGCATCGACACGCCGAATTCGACCGAGAGGAAATGGCGGAAGCGGGCGCTATCGAGCACGCCTGCCATGCCGACGACCATGTGGTGCGGCAGGCCGGAAAATTCGCGCAAGGCCCAGACCATCGCGTCGAGCGGGTTGGTGATGCAGATGACGAAGGCGCCCGGGGCGTGGGCCTTGATGCCTTCGCCCACGGATTTCATGACCTTGAGGTTGATGCCCAAGAGGTCGTCGCGGCTCATGCCCGGTTTGCGGGGGACGCCTGCGGTGACGATGCAGACATCGGCGCCTGCGATATCGGCGTAGTCGTTGGTGCCGCGCATCACGGCGTCGAAGCCTTCGGAGGGGCCGGACTGGGCGATGTCGAGCGATTTGCCCTGCGGGGTGCCTTCGGCGATGTCGAAGAGCGTGACGTCACCGAGTTCTTTCAGGGCGACCAAATGGGCGAGCGTGCCGCCGATTTGACCGGCGCCGATGAGGGCGATCTTGGGTCGTGCCATGGGTTCCATCTCCCGTCTGGTAAGGTTCGCGGGTTTGCCTACGCCCGTAATGCCCGTCTGGCAAGCGTCTCGGTATGCCATTGCATGCGGCATCTGGTGGTAAGCCCGATGTGTTTGCGCTAAAGGCGCAAGGGAAAAGTTTGATGACAGCGGGCGGGGCGGTGATGGACGGCATGGCGTTCTGGACGGCGGCGGTGGTGGCTTCGTTGCTGGTGGGCATGTCGAAGGGGGGCTTGCCGATCGTGGGCATCCTGAGCGTGCCGGTGCTGTCGCTGGTGATTTCGCCCGTGACGGCGGCGGGGCTTTTGCTGCCGGTCTATGTGGTGTCGGACATGTTTGGGCTTTGGGCTTACCGGCGCGAGTTCGACACGCGCATCCTTGCCATCATGGTGCCTGCGACCACGGCGGGGGTGGCTTTGGGGTATTTCACCGCGCGGTTGGTTTCGGAGGAGTGGGTGACGCTGCTGGTGGGGGGAATCGGGTTGAGTTTTGCGCTGAACCTGCTGTTGCGGCGCAAGGTCGAGGCGGTGCCGCGCCCTGCGCCGGTGCCGCCCGGGTTGTTCTGGGGGGTGGTGACAGGGTTCGTGAGTTTCGTGAGCCATTCCGGCGGGCCGCCCTATCAGGTTTATACGCTGCCCTTGGGGCTGCGGAAGGCGGTGTTTGCGGGGACATCGACGATCCTGTTTGCCTATGTGAACGCGATCAAGCTGATCCCCTACTACATGTTGGGGCAGTTTTCGGCCGAGAACCTGCATGTTGCGTTGCTGATCATGCCTTCGGCGGCGGCGGCGGTGTTCGTGGGGGTGTGGCTGGTCAAGCAATTGCCCGAGCGGTTTTTCTTTCTGCTGGTCACCTGGGCCTTGCTGGCGGTTTCGGTCAAGCTGGTGTGGGACGGGCTGCACGGCATCATCTGAGGTTTTTGCTGCGCTGCGGCAAATTTAGGCTTGTCGAAAGTGTCGGAATGGTGTCTGCAGGCGAAAGAATGTTGCTTGGAGGATTCCATGATCCGTCTTTACCGCTCGGCCCTTTATATTCCGGCATCCAAGCAGCGGGCGCTGGAGAAGGCGCGCGCGCTGGCGGCGGATGCGATCATCTTCGATCTTGAGGACGCGGTTGCGCCCGAGGAAAAACGCGCAGGCCGGGCGGTTCTGGCGCAGTTTCTGGCCGAGGTCGATTACGGGCCGAGGGTGCGGATCGTCAGGGTGAACGGGTTGGATACGCCCTGGGGGCGCGAGGATCTGGCGGCGTTTGGCGGGTTGGCGCAGGTCGATGCGGTGCTAGTGCCCAAGGTGGACGGGGTGGCGGTGCTGGACGCGGTGGCGGGGCTGACGGACAAGCCGCTGTGGGCGATGATGGAAACGGCGCGGGGGATGCTGAACGCGGGCGCGATTGCGGCGCATGGGCGGCTGGAAGGCATGGTCATGGGGACCAATGATCTGGCGCAGGAGTTGAAAAGCCGTTTCCGCGCCGACCGCTTGGGGGTGATGGCGGGACTGGGCCATTGCCTGCTGGCGGCGCGGGCCGAGGGGCGGGTGATTCTGGACGGGGTGTATAATTCCTTTAAGGATGACGAGGGGTTACGGGCCGAATGCCGGCAGGGCCGCGACATGGGGTTCGATGGCAAGACGCTGGTCCACCCCGCGCAACTGGCCGTGGCGAACGCGGTCTTTGCGCCGAGTGATGCGGAGGTGGCTTTGGCGCGGCGGCAGATCGAGGCGTTCGGCGCGGCGCGGGCGGCGGGGCAGGGCGTGGCGGTGCTGGACGGTAAGATCGTGGAAAATCTGCATGTTGCGGGGGCCGAGGCGGTGCTGGCACAGGCAGAAGCGATTGCGGCTTTGGCCGATTAGGCGCAGGGTGCGGCCTGAAATGGTCAAGGGGGACGAGCTGTGCTGTTAATCATTCTGGGTCTGGCGCTGTGGATGGGCGCGCATTTTCTGAAACGTCTGGCACCCGATCTTCGGGCGCGTATGGGCGCTTCGGGCAAGGCGGTCGTCGCTGTCGCGGCGGTGGCGGGTGTCGTGCTTATGATCGTGGGCTATCGCGGGGCCGAGTATATCGAGCTTTGGCCCAAGGTTCAGGCTTTGGTCGGGATCAACAACCTGCTGATGCTGCTGGCTTTTTATCTGTATGCCGCAAGCGGGATGAAGACGGCTATCACGCGGAAAATCCGGCATCCGCAGTTGACGGCGGTGAAGACATGGGCAGTGGCGCATTTGCTGGTGAATGGCGATGTGGCGTCGGTGCTGTTGTTCGGGGGGATGCTGGTCTGGGCCGTGGTGCAGGTAATCTTGGTGAACCGTGCGGATCGCAACTGGGTACGTCCGGCCCCTGTGCCGATGTCGCGCGAGGTGATGGCTGTGGTCGGCGCGGTGGTCGTGGTGGGGGTCGTCATGGGCATCCACAACTGGCTTGGCGTGCAGCCCTGGGGGTGAGGGATTGAAACTTTATCGTTTTTTATCAGAGGACGATACGTCGGCCTTTTGTCACAAGGTGTCTTTGGCGCTGAGCAAGGGGTGGGAGCTGCATGGCCCCCCGACCTATGCCTATGACGCGGCCAAGGGGGTGATGCGCTGCGGGCAGGCCGTGGTGAAGGAGGTGCCGGGGAGCTATTCGCCCGATCTCAAGCTGGGCGAGCAATAGGCCAAGGCAAGGGTAAGCCCGTGGCCCAAAGCCACGGGCCGCGCCCGAACCGCCCCCCCCCGGGGCGGGCGCGCAGTGCGCCCCCACCCCGGCGGTTCGGGCGCGGCCCTAGGGTCGGGGATGCGACGAAGAGAGGCGGGACATGAAGACCAACGCGGGGCGCTTTTTCGAGGATTACCGGCCGGGCGAAACCATCGTCCATGCCGTGCCGCGCACCATTGGCGGCGGCGAGCGGGCGCTTTACCATGCGCTGTATCCGGCGCGGCATGCGGTGGCGTCTTCGGATGAATTCGCGCGAACCTGCGGGCTGGCGGCATCGCCGATGGACGAGTTGCTGGCGTTTCATGTGGTGTTCGGCAAGACGGTGCCCGACATCAGCCTGAACGCGGTGGCGAACCTTGGCTATGCCGAAGGCCGCTGGCTGGAGCCGGTCTGGCCGGGTGATACGCTGCGGGCGGAATCGACCGTGATCGGGGTGAAGGAGAATTCCAGCGGCACGTCGGGCGTTGTCTATGTGCGCAGCCGCGGCATCAACCAGCGCGGGGCGGTGGTGGTGGAGTTCGTGCGCTGGGTGATGGTGAGAAAGCGCGATGCGGCGGCGGCGGTGCCCGTGGCGGTGGTGCCGGAACTGGCCAAGGCGGTGGCGGCAGAGGCGCTGGTGGTGCCGGAGGGCCTCGATTTCAGCAGTTACGATTTTGCGCTGGCCGGAGAGCCGCATCGCTGGGGCGATTATGCGGTGGGCGAGACGATCGACCATGTGGACGGCGTGACCATCGAGGATGCCGAGCATATGATTGCCACGCGGTTGTGGCAGAACACGTCGAAGGTGCATTTCGACGTGACGCAGAGGCCGGACGGGCGGCGGCTGATCTATGGCGGGCATGTCATCAGCATGGCGCGGGCGCTGAGTTTCAACGGGCTGGCCAACGCGCAGATGATCGTGGCGCTGAACGGCGGGGCGCATGTGTCGCCCTGTTTCGCGGGCGATACCGTGCGGGCGTGGTCGGAGGTGCTGGACAAGGCCGAGACGGGGGCAAAGGGCGTGGGCGCGCTGCGGTTGCGGCTGGTGGCGGTCAAGGATGGTGCGGAGCCGTTTCGCCTGCGCGACGGGGATGGAAAATACGCGGCTGGCGTGCTGTTGGACCTTGATTATTGGGCGCTGATGCCGATTTGATGCGCCCTAAGGTCTGGTTTGGTGGTGTTTCGTGATGTCGAAGGTTCGCGCTGTTTCGTGGTCGGTCGCGCTGGTGGCGACGCTTTGGCTGATGCCGCAGGGCGCGCGTGCCGAGGATGTGGATTGGGACTCGCTTGACGAGGACCAGATCGCCGAGGTGACGGGCAGCATCACGACGGACCTGTACCACGAGATGGGCCATGCGCTGATCGACCTTATGGACCTGCCGGTTCTGGGCAACGAGGAAGATGCGGCCGACATCATGTCGGTGTTCCTGATCAACTCGCTTTGGGAGGACGAGCCGGCGCAGCAGGTGATGCGGGCGTCGCTGGCGACATGGGCCGCGATTTCCGACAGCCGCGGCGAGGGCGAACCGGATTGGTGGGACGTGCACGGGCCGGACAAGAAGCGCATCGCGACGATGGCCTGCCTGTTCTATGGGGCCAGCCCCGACACGCGGGGCGATTTTGCCGTGGATCTGGCGATCCCCGAGGATCGCGCCGCGTCTTGCCCCGACGAATATGCCCAGATCGAGGAAAGCTGGGGCGGGTTCTTTCAGGAACTGGTCGATGCGGGCGCGGGCGACACGATGGTGTGGGAGGAGCCCGAGGTGGAGACGCCGCTGACGGATGCGATGAAGGAGGAGGTGGATTATTTCAACTCGATCCTGACGCTGCCGTCGGAGCTGGTGGTGCGGGTGGCACCCTGCGGGCAGGCGAATGCGTTTTACGACCCGAGCGATGCGTCGATCACGATCTGTTCGGAAAGCGCGCAGCAGGTGATCGACCGGCTGTGATTCAGCTTTGGCGGGTGCTGTCGGGGCGGTGCGGGGCAAGCTTGTGATCACGCGCTAAAAATCTGTGATCACATCTGTGGAAAAAGTGCCGGTTTCGCGCCGACATGCTGCACCTGCGGCGTTGTGGGGCGTGACTCGGGCGAAAAAGCCGCTAATTAAGCCATAGCGAAACCGAAGCGCCGCCCGTTACGGGACGAAGCGCCCGTTCTGGACGGAGGGAACCGATATGGCCGAAGTGAAGCGGGTCGAAAGACCGCTCTCGCCGCATTTGCAGATTTACCGTCCGCAATTGACCTCGATCACGTCGATCCTGACGCGGATCACCGGCAACGGGCTGATCGTGGGCACGGTGCTGGCGGTGTGGTGGTTGCTGGCGGCGGCGGTGTCGCCGGAATATTTCGCCGTGGCCGATGCGGTGGCGACAAGCTGGTTCGGTGATCTGGTGTTCACGCTGTCGGCCTGGGCGCTGTGGTACCATTACCTTGCCGGATTGCGGCATCTGTATTTCGATGCGGGTCACGGGCTGGACATTCCGACGGCGGAACGGCTGGGCTGGGGCTGCATCTTGGGTTCGGTCATCCTGACCGTGCTGACCGTTCTGATCGTGTGAGGCAGGGGATGCGTTATATCACAGACCGCAAGCGCGCCGTGGGCAAGGGCGCGTCGCATACCGGGACCGAGCATCACTGGTATATGAGCGCATCCGCCGTGGCGCTGGCATTCATGGTGCCGACGTGGATTTACGTGTTCGGCCATGCGCTGGGGCAAAGCCATGACGCGGTGGTTGCCACCTTTGGGCGGCCGTTTCCGGCCATCCTGACGGGGTTGGTGCTGTTCGTTTCGATGCGGCATTTCGCCAAGGGTGCCACGATGATGATCGAGGATTACGCGAAGGGGTCGACCCGCCGCGGCTTGGTCATTCTGGCACATTCGCTTTCCTATGTGATCACGGCGACGGGGCTTTACGCCCTGGCCCGGATCGCGCTTTGAAGGGTTGGACATGACGGCTTATCCGTACGAGGTTCACGACTATGACGTGGTCGTGGTGGGGGCTGGTGGTGCCGGTTTGCGCGCGACGCTGGGCATGGCCGAGCAGGGGTTGCGCACCGCTTGCGTGACCAAGGTGTTCCCGACGCGCAGCCATACGGTTGCAGCACAGGGCGGCATTGCGGCCAGCCTTGGGAACATGGGGCCGGATTCGTGGCAGTGGCACATGTACGACACCGTAAAGGGGTCGGACTGGCTGGGTGACACGGATGCGATGGAATATCTGGCCCGCGAAGCGCCCAAGGCGGTGTACGAGCTGGAGCATTACGGCGTGCCGTTTTCGCGCACCGAAGAGGGCAAGATCTACCAGCGCCCGTTCGGCGGCCATACGACCGAATACGGCGAAGGCCCGCCGGTGCAGCGCACCTGTGCCGCGGCTGACCGCACCGGCCATGCGATCCTGCACACGCTTTACGGGCAAAGCCTGAAGAACAATGCGGAATTCTTTATCGAGTATTTCGCGCTCGACCTGATCATGACCGATGGCGCTTGCACCGGCGTGGTGGCGTGGAAGCTGGATGACGGCACGATCCATGTGTTCAACGCCAAGATGGTGGTTCTGGCGACGGGCGGTTATGGCCGCGCCTATTTCAGCGCCACGAGTGCGCATACCTGCACCGGCGACGGTGGCGGTATGGTGGCGCGGGCGGGGTTGCCGTTGCAGGATATGGAGTTCGTGCAGTTCCACCCGACCGGCATCTACGGGTCGGGGTGCCTGATCACCGAAGGGGCGCGGGGCGAGGGCGGGTATCTGACCAACTCGAACGGCGAGCGGTTCATGGAACGCTACGCACCGCACTACAAGGATCTGGCGCCGCGCGATTACGTGTCGCGCTGCATGACGCTGGAAATCCGCGAGGGGCGCGGTGTGGGGGCCAATGGCGACCATATCCATTTGCACCTGAACCATTTGCCCAAGGAAACGCTTGATTTGCGGTTGCCCGGCATTTCGGAATCGGCGCGGATCTTTGCGGGCGTCGATCTGACCAAAGAGCCGATCCCTGTGCTGCCCACGGTCCATTACAACATGGGCGGGATACCGACGAATTACTGGGGCGAGGTGTTGAACCCGACAGCCGAAAACCCCGATGCGGTCTATCCGGGGCTGATGGCGGTGGGCGAGGCGGGCTGTGCAAGCGTGCATGGCGCGAACCGTCTGGGGTCGAACTCGCTGATTGACCTCGTGGTGTTCGGGCGGGCTGCGGCGATACGGGCGGGGCAGATTGTCGATCCGAAGGCGGCGGTGGCACCGGTCAACCGGGCCGAGGTGGACCGCGCGCTGTCGCGGTTCGACGGGCTGCGCCATGCCGACGGGGCGACCCCGACCGCCGGATTGCGGCTTGAAATGCAGCGCACGATGCAGGCCGATGCCGCCGTGTTCCGCACCGAAAAGACGCTGGCCGAGGGCGAGCGCAAGATGACGGACATCGCCGGAAAGGTGGCCGATCTGAAGGTGACCGACCGCAGCATGGTGTGGAACAGCGACCTGATGGAGACGCTGGAGCTGACCAACCTGATGCCCAACGCGCTGGCCACGATCTATGGCGCGCATGCGCGGACCGAAAGCCGCGGGGCGCACGCGCACGAGGATCATCCGACGCGGGATGATGTGAACTGGCGCAAGCATTCGCTGGCCTGGGTCGACGGGGCGAAGGTGACGCTTGGTTTCCGTGCGGTGCACACCGACCCGCTGACGACCGAGGCCGAGGGCGGGATCAGCCTGAAGAAGATCGCGCCGGCAGAGCGGAAGTTCTGATGGCCGCGGGCATGGAGACGGGTCGGCGGGAAAGCGCCTTTGCCGGGCGCGCATGCGCTAGGGGGGATGCCGGAACGCGTGGCTTCGGGGCAGGGTGGCGGCAGCGTCCCCTGACCGGAGAGAAAGCCATGCGCCGCCTGATCGCCCTTGTTCTTTTGCCAGCGCTGATCGCCTGTTCGCCGCAGGATGTGGCCGACAAGGTGGGGCGGCGCACTGCCGAGACGGTGGTGCAGCCGGTGGTGGGCAGCAGTGCCGCGACGCAATGCGTGGTGCAGAATGCCGATGCCGCCGAGGTGCAGGCGCTGGTGCGCGACGTGGGCACGGTGGCGGGGTCTTCGACCAAGGCGCTGATCGGGCAGATCGCTGCGCGGCCATCGACGCAGGGCTGTTTCAGGGCGGCGGGCGTTGCCGCGCCGGTGTTGTGATGCGGGCGGGGGTGGTTGCATTCGGCTTGGCGGGGCTGCTTGCGGCCTGTGGTCCGGTCACGGTCGAGCAGGCCGAGCGGCAATGTTTCGAC
The DNA here is from genome assembly GCA_040398445.1 of Gemmobacter sp. Lineage (GTDB taxonomy): Bacteria > Pseudomonadota > Alphaproteobacteria > Rhodobacterales > Rhodobacteraceae > Paragemmobacter. The sequence continues at coordinate 334,766 of JBBAUB010000003.1, forward strand.
CGCGCGCGGCTGGCTGCGGCCCCGCGGGGCGAGATCGGCGTGGGTGTCGGCTCGGGCGGGCGGGTCGGCACGAACCTCGAATTGAACGTGTCGTCCGATTTCCTGACCGGGCGCGACCCGTCGCAGGTGTTCGACTCTTGCGTCTATCAGAAATCCGGCCAGCCTCCGAGCAGGCCGCTCTACTCGTTCCCGGAATGGAAGGGATAAGCCTATGGTCCAGTTCACGCTGCCGAAGAATTCGAAAATCCGCACCGGCAAGACATGGCCGAAGCCTGCGGGAACCAATGTGCGCAAGTTCCAGATCTATCGCTGGACGCCGGACGATGGGGAAAACCCGCGCGTCGATACCTATTTCGTCGATATGGATACCTGCGGTCCGATGGTTCTGGACGCGCTGATCAAGATCAAGAACGAGATCGACCCGACGCTGACCTTTCGGCGGTCGTGCCGCGAGGGGATTTGCGGGTCTTGCGCGATGAACATCGACGGCATCAACACGCTGGCCTGCATATACGGGTTGGACGAGGTGAAGGGGGATGTGAAGATATACCCCCTGCCGCATATGCCGGTCATCAAGGACCTGATCCCCGACCTGACGCATTTCTATGCCCAGCACGCCAGCATCATGCCATGGCTGGAAACCAAGACCAACGCTCCGGCAAAGGAATGGCGCCAGTCGATCGAGGACCGCTCGAAGCTGGACGGGCTGTACGAATGCGTGATGTGTGCGTGCTGCAGCACCTCATGCCCGTCCTACTGGTGGAACAGCGACAAGTATCTGGGGCCTGCCGCGCTGCTGCATGCGTACCGCTGGATCATCGACAGCCGCGACGAGGCGACGCCGGAACGGCTGGACGATCTGGAAGACCCGTTCAAGCTGTATCGCTGCCATACGATCATGAACTGCGCCAAGACCTGCCCCAAGGGGCTGAACCCCGCCAAGGCGATTTCCGAGATCAAGAAGATGATGGTCGAACGGGTGGTCTGAGGTTTCAGGCAGGGTGCGGCGGGGGGCTGGCGGCAACGCCGGCCCCTTTTGCTTTTCCCAAAGGCCCCCCCTCCCCCGACCCCTCCCCCGCAACGGGGGAGGGGGGCGCCCGTCACAAGACGCATGCCTTGCGCCTGCCCTTTCACCCTTGCCCAAATACTCGCCGCGCAACGCCCAGTGGGAAACTGCCTTGGAAAGGCTCGTGCTGCGCCCCTCGCCCGTTGCGGGGGAGGGGTTGGGGGTGGGGGGGCGGAACGCGCACGGGGGGAGCGGGTTGTCGGGGCGTGTCTCAAAGGAGGATGACGACATGTTCAAGACCCTGACATTGACCGCCCTGCTGCTGGCCGGTGCCGCGCAGGCGCAGGACCAGATGGCCGTGACGGCCTGGACCGACCTGAACCTGCGGGCGGGACCGGGGCCGATGTATCCGGTGGTGTCGGTCATTCCGGCGCAGACGGCGGTGACGGTGGGCGGATGCCTTGCCGCGCAAAGCTGGTGTCAGGTGTCGTTCGACGGCACGGAGGGCTGGGCCTCGGGCGATTATCTGACGGTGGTGGAAAACGACGCGCCGGTGGCGATTTATCCCAACCGCGAGCGTTTCAAGGTCAGGACCACGACCTATGCGGGCGATGCGTCGGGCAATGCCACGGCGGGCGGGGTGGCCGGTGCGGTGGCGGGTGCGCTGATCGCGGGGCCGCTGGGTGCTGCGGTGGGCGGCGCGCTGGGTGCTGCGGGCGGGGCTGCGGCGACGCCCGACACCACGGTGACGACCTATGTGCAAAAGAACCCCGTCGCACCGGTCTATCTGGAAGGCGAGGTCGTGACCGGGGCCAGCCTGCCCGACACGGTGCCGCTGGCGCCGGTGCCCGAGACGACCTATTCCTATGCCTATGTGAACGGGGTGCCGGTGCTGGTGGAAAACGGCAAGCGGCAGATCCTGTATATCGTGCGATAACCGTTCGGGTCATGCTGCGGGCGGGCGCGGGTCGCACCCTGCGCCCGTTGCGCTTGGCGCGGCTGTGGTTGTGGATATTTGAGCGAGCGTGAACGGGGGGCTGTCGTGCCGGTCTTGCTGATCGTGCTATTGGTCGGGGTGCTGGCCTATATGTGGGTGGCGCGGCGGGGATCGACGCTGACGCGCGATTGCCGGTGGCGGCTGGACCGCACGGCGGGTGTGGATGCGTGGCGTTGCGCGGCCTGCGGGGCGGTCATGGCGTCGCCCGAGACCAAGGCGCCGCGATTGTGCCTGCGCAGGAAGGATACGAGCCGAGGGCCGACCGGCACGTGAAAATTGTTTACTTGGAGCGAAACCTGCGTTCTGCCCGAGCGCGTGTAGGTTTCATTTTTCCAGTTTTGAGGGTTGCGATGGCGTTGGTTTACGCGACTGGCCGGTTCGATATCGGCAACTGGAATTTGGGCTGGGTGTCGGCCTTGCCGATCCAGATGAACACCGAAGCGTCTGAAACCGCGTTCCGGATCGAGCCGGTCACGCTGGACGGCATTCTTTATCCCATCCGCGGGTCGCGGAATTTTCTTTTTGCCGAATCCGTCGAACAGTTCCGTGGGTCTATTGCAGGGGACGGCCTGACACTCGACCTGACCGGAACGGCGACGGTCTATGCCCAAGGGAATGGCCCGTCCGATCTGGTGATCGAAGGGTTCAGCCTTGCGCTGTCGAAATTCGTCCTTGCTTCCACGACTGCCAATGTCGCGGATGACATGGCGCTGCTTGCCAAGATCTTGTCGGGCGATGACGCCATGCGGTTGTCGGCGTTCGACGACATCGTGGCGGCCTTTGACGGGAACGACGTTGTCGAGGGCGGGGACGGCAGCGACCGGATTGCCGGAAACGACGGCAACGACCGGTTGTTCGGTGGCGCGGGCAACGATGATCTTTCGGGCGGGAACGGAAATGACGGGCTGTTCGGGTTTGATGATCGCGACACGCTGACGGGCGGGGCCGGGACCGATACGCTTGACGCAGGCGCGGGGAACGACCGTCTTGTCGGGGGGCGCGGGGCCGACCTGTTGACGGCGGTTCGCAGAGCGATGTCTTCGTGTTCCTTGTGGCCAGCGATCTGACCGCCTCAACTGTGACATCCGATTTGATCGCCGATTTCGAAAGCGGCGTGGATGTGATCGATCTGGGAATGATCGACGCGAGCACGATACTGGCGCGCAACAACGCCTTTGTCTGGAAGGGAACCGGTGCGATCACGACGTCGGCTGCGGGCGAGATCAGTTACAAATTCGTCGACCATGAAGGGACGGACCGGGATTTCACGGTCATTTCCATCGACACGGACAGTGACCGGACAGCCGAGATGGTGATCAGGCTGGCAGGTCTGGTGCCGCTGGTGCAGGGCGATTTCTTCCTCTAACAGGCAGAAATTTGGCCCCAATGCGGGGCGGAGGTTGCTGTGGGGCCCATGGCGGGCCGCGTGCTGACGGGTGATATCGGGCGTGGCCGCGGGATTGTGCGCGGGCGGGGTGGTGATAGGGTGGCGGCGCAAGACCGGAGTGCCGCCGATGAAGCCAGACCGTCCCGCCCACGACCACCCTGCCGATGCATCGGCGCGCAAGGCCGCCCCGCCTGTGATCTGCTATCCGGTCGAGGGGCTGCCGGCGGTGGACCTGCCTCGCTATCTTGCGGCGCGCGAGGGGTGGCAAAAGGTGTCGGAAACGCTGGTGCCGCCGCGCGAGGCGCGGTGTTTTGCGGTGCCTGCGGGGCATTTCTTCCGCATCTGCAGCGTCGGGGGGCCGCAGGTGGGAGACCTGAACCTGTGGGGGCAGGGCGATGTGCGCGAGCGGTTCTATTCGGGCAAGACGCGCGCGTTGCATGGCACGCATCTGTCGACGGGGGACAGGATGTGGTCATCTTTCCCCTATCTTCGGCCCATGGCGACGATCACCGAGGACACGCTGGACTGGTACGGGTTCGATGCCTTTGGCGGGGCGGTGCATGATGTGATCGGCACGCGCTGCGACCCCTATACGCATCATCTGTTGTCGGACGGCGGGCAGTATCACCACTGTTGCCATTCGAACCTGACGCGGGCGCTGGCCGATTGGACCGGTCTTTCGCTGCCCGAGGCCGAGGCGCATGTGCATGATGTGCTGAACGTTTTCATGTGCACGGGGTTCACGCGGGACACGGGGCAGTATTTCATGAAGGCCAGTCCGGTGCGGCCCGGCGATTTCATCGAGTTCTTTGCCGAGATCGACCTGCTGGGCGGTTTGTCGGCCTGTCCGGGCGGGGATTGTTCGGCCGAACATTCGTCGGATGTGGCGGCGTGCCATCCGCTGCTGGTGCAGGTGTTCCGGCCTGTGGCGGCGCCTGCGGGATGGGTGTCGCCTGCGGTGAACGGTTACACGCGCGGCCATGGGCGCTAGGACGCCGCGCCCGCTGCACCTGACCGAGGCGCTGGTGGCGCGGGTCGAGCGGGTGGAGCCCGAAGGCCTGCGTCCTGCGGGGATGGTGCCGCTGGCGGACGGAGATTACGCCCCTGCCGCGCGGGCGTTGCTGGCGGGGCGGCCTGCGGGGCCGGTCCGGGTGTTTGCCTATGGCTCGTTGATCTGGAAACCGGCCTTTGCGGCGGTCGAGGCGCTTCATTGCCATGTGCATGGCTGGCGGCGGTCGTTCTGCCTGCATCTGGAAAGCTGGCGCGGCACGGCGGATCGTCCGGGGCTGATGCTGGCGCTGGATCGCGGCGGGTCGTGCCATGGCATGGCTTACCGCATGGCCGATGACGGGCTGGAGGCGGCGATGGAGGCGCTGTTGCGGCGCGAGGTCGGGGCGGCCGAGGATCTGGCTTTCCTGCGCTGGGTTCGCGGGCGGATCGGCGGGGAGGTGGTGTCGGTGCTGGCCTGCTATGCCGCGCCGCGCGGCGTAGGGGTTTATGTGCGCCTGCCGGAGGCGGAACAGGCCGACCGGCTGGCGGCGGCGGCGGGGCATATGGGCAGCTGCGCCGCCTATCTGCACCACACGGTGCGGCATCTGGAGGAATTGGGCATCCGCGACCGTTATCTGTGGCGCTTGCAGCGGATGGTGGCCGAGCGGATTGCGGCGCAGTGACGGGGCATGACGTCGGCCCCCTCACCCCGGCCCTCTCCCCGAGGGGGAGAGGGGGGGCCTGCGGTGCCGTCCGGTCTGGATAAGGCGCGTGGCGGCGCGGGGCCGTCAGGCGAAGGCGGCGGTCAGCGCGATTTCGACCATGTCGCCGAAGCTGCGTTCGCGTTGGTCGGCGGGCAGCGCTTCGCCGGTCAGGATGTGGTCCGAGATCGTCAGCACCGCCAGCGCGCGGCGGCCATAGCGGGCGGCGAGGGTGTAAAGCTCGGCTGCTTCCATTTCGATGGCCAGCGTGCCGTGGCGCTGGAGCTGGTCCGACAGGTCCTGACGTTCGTCGTAGAAGGTGTCGGAGGAATAGACCCCGCCGACATGGGTGGGGATGTTCTTGGCGAGCGCTGCGGCATGGGCGGCGGCGAGAAGGCCGAAATCGGCCACGGGGGCAAAGGACAGCTCGCGGAAGATCGCGCGCGAGGGGCTGCCAAGGGTGGTGGTGGCTTGGGCCAGAACGAGGTCGCGCACCTTGACATGGGTTTGCAGCGCGCCGGCCGAGCCGATGCGGATCAGGGTTTGCGCGCCATAGTCGCGGATCAGCTCGTTGGCGTAGATCGAGATCGAGGGCATGCCCATGCCCGAGCCGTGGATCGTGACGGGATGGCCGCGCCATGTGCCGGTGAAGCCGAGCATGCCGCGCACCTCGTTCACGAGGCGCGGGTTTTCGAGGAAGGTCTCGGCCGCCCAGCGGGCGCGGTAGGGATCGCCCGGAAGGAGGACGGTTTGGGCGATGTCGCCGGGGTTTGCGCCGATGTGGACGGTCATGGAGGGGCCTTTCGTTTGGGGGGCAGGCTAGGCGAGAGGATGCGCGGGGGGAAGGTGGATTTTGCGCGGGATCGGCGCGGGGCACTCGGTGTTGCGCGCATTGGCTGCGGGCGCGAAGGGAGTATTTGGGCAAGGGTGAATGATGGCGCGCAAGCGGCGGGTCACACACGGCAGGTTGCGCTGGTTCTTCAGGTCTGGCGCGTCAGAAATGGCGCAAGATGAAGCCGAGCGGGCCGCAATCGCGGATTGCCCTGTCGAGCAGTGCGGTCTGGGTTGGCGTGAGTTCCGACTGGAACAGGGCGCTCGGGATCGGGCTGGTGCCGGCATCGGATGACCTGCCGTCGCAGGCCTGATCGCTTTCCGAACTGGTTGCGGCACCCTTGCGGGGCAGAAAGAGGAGATAGGTCCCCGAATTGAGCCGCAGCATCTGGCGGACCGATCCGAGGTCGATCTGTCGCGTGCGGGACCGCAGGTCGCGTCCGGCGGGGCAGTGGCGCGGATAGGTCTCGACCAGTTCCAGGGTGCAGTTTTGGAGAGTGGCGCTATGGACCATCCGAGGGGTTTCCTGTCGCACGATCACAACGCGCCCGGACGGATCATCGGGGCGCGGGGGCAGGCGGAGCCATGTGGCCGGATAGGCAAGAACTGCCAAGGTGGCGATGATCGCCGCGAGCGGCAGAGAGCGACTGGACCGCACCCGTCACACCTTTCGTCCTGAGCACGGGTTGGCCCGCCTTGCCCTGCCGTGGCCAAAGGTGCCTTGCGGCATGGTCCTTGGTCAAGCGATGTGCCTTGCCATTCACACTCGTCCAAATATCCTGGGGGAATCGGCCAAGGGCCGATGGGGGCTGGCCCCCATTTACGCGCGGATCACAGGGCTGCGGCGAGGTCGTCGAGCCACGCCTCGACAAAGCTGTCGAAGGCGGCGGAAGGTTGGCGCAGGGTCAGGGTCGGTTCGAACGGGTCGGGGGCGGTGAGGGGGCTGCCTGACATTTCCTGTAGCACGGCATGGCCGCAGAAGGGGACGTAGGTTTCGGAATAGCCGCCCTCATGCGCCATCATCAGGCGGCTGGCGCAGAGGTCGGATGCGGCCTGCATCGTGCGGCGGGTCAGCTGGCGGAAGGTATCGGCGGTGGCGAGCATCCGGCCCAGCGGGTCGATCGCGGCGGCGTCGTAGCCGCAAGCGACGATGATGACATCGGGTTCGAAGCGGTGCAGGGCGGGCAGCACGAGGCGGTCGAAGGCCGAAAGATAGCCCTTGTGCCCCGTGCCGGGGGGCAGGGGAATGTTGAGGTTGAACCCTTCGCCCCGCCCCGTGCCGCGGTCGGCGGCGTGGCCGGTGTCCATCGGGTAGTTGCGGTCCTGATGCAGGGAAATGGCAAGCACCGAGGGGTCGTCGTAGAAGATCGCCTCGGTGCCGTTGCCGTGGTGCACGTCCCAGTCGATGACGGCACAGCGCAAGTCGGGGGTGGCCGCCTGGGCCGTGCGGATGGCGATGGCGATGTTGGCCAGCAGGCAAAAGCCGTTGGGCCGGTCGGGCAGACAATGGTGGCCCGGCGGGCGTGACAGGGCGTAGGCGTTGGTGGCGCTGCCTGACAGCACCGCTTGCAGGGCGGCGGTGGTCAGGCCGGCCGAGAGGGTGGCGATCTCGTATCCGCCCAAGCCGAAGGGGGCGCGGGGGCCAAGCTCGCCGCCGCCCGCGTCGGACAGTTGCTTGAACGCCGACAGGTAGCTTTGCGGGTGGACGCGCAGCAGGTCTTGGGTCGTGGCTTGGGGGGCGCTGCGCGGGGCGAGGTCGCGCATCAGGCCGGTGACGGCGAGCAGGTTGACCAGCCGCCGCTTGGTCTCGGGGCTTTCGGGCAGGCCCGCGCCGGGCTGGACGAGGCCGCCTGTCGGCAGCGTGAAGGAATAATTGCCGCCACCGTGCCAGAGGGTGCGTTCGTCGTGATAGAAGGCGGTGGTCATGCGGGCGGCTCCTGTCGGGTCGGCGGGCAGGTTAGCGGGAGGTGGCGCGGTGCAGAAGGGGGAAATGGCGCATCTGGCCGTGACGGGGGCCGAGTTCGCGGTGCGGGTGACGCCCCGGGCGCGGCGTCCGGGGGTGGTGCTTGAAGCGGGGGTGTGGCGCGTGGGCGTCAGCGCCCCGCCCGAGGATGGCCGCGCCAATGCGGCGGTGGCCGAGGCGCTGGCCCATGCGCTGGGCGTGGCCAAGGGGCGGCTGGTGCTGGTGCGGGGGGCCACGGCGCGCGACAAGCTGTTCCGGCTGGAGTAGGTGTTCAGTCCGAGCATCCGGTGGGTCAGGGGCCGGGATTGAAGGGTTGGTGCCGGGGTACGGATTTTTCAGATGTCTTCGCAGGGCGTGGGGCCGTCTGGCATCTTGCGCCTTTGGGCGAAGGTGTCGGTTGTTCCGACCTAAGCGCGTTCGCGGCTGATAAAGGCGGCTTGGCCGGGTAAGGGGTGGTGTTCCGTTTCCGGTGAAGCAATGCGAGTCGGAGGCGCGTTGCGATTGTCTCGGGGTCCAGTGGCGTTCCGATGGCGCGATCAATGGTGTGGACCCGATAGGGCACGGCTTCGGGCATATGTCGAAGAAACGCGCCTGTCGTTTTTCTGTCGGTCGTTGCACGGGTTTCGACGGCGAACCTGGCCGCCCGGTCAATGCCCGTAATGAGATGGGATTTGGCTTCAGCCATCTGCACCCCGGCGAGGTCAAGATGGATCGGGCCAGCCTGTTCGCGGACGGTTCAGGAGTTGCGGGCGAGGGCCGATGGAAAGCGGTGTACCTTGTGGCGCTTGGGCTTGTCGTCTTTTGCGTCCAGCCGCCGCGGGATGCAGGGTCGGTGCGGGCAAGGATGCAGGGTTCACCGTGTCAGGATCGACGGTTGCGGTGCAGGGCGGCCGTCGTCTGGCGGCAGGGGGGGGGGTGGCTGTGGTCGATCTTGGCCAGACACGCGGTGCTATGCCTTGTTTGGCGCGGCACGGGGCAAGGCGGGGGGGGGGCAGTCTGAAGGGGATCAGGCATCGCATCGGTTGCGGTGCCGAGGGGAGTGCGAGAACGAGCGGGGTGTGATCTTGCTGCTGCCGCCTGCCGATGGGAGCGCCTGACGTGGGGGCCTGTCCTGTGCGTAGGGCCGTTTCGCCAGCGCCTGCGGTGGGGTGGTGTCCACTGTGGCCGTGAAGACCGGGTTCGAACCGGCGTTCATCGGCCCGTGCCTTTTTGCGCGGCTTGTCGGGCAAGAGCGGCTTGACCGGATCACATGCGCCACCGGAATGATCGACACATATCCTGACGGCCGCGCCTGAAGGCTTTGCGGCATCCCGATCCTGTCGACCTTCGTATCGTCTTGCACCGTGCCCGCGCTACGGCGCCGCCGTGGCGCGGGTGGCAAAAGCCATCGCACCGCCGCTTCGGTTCCACGCGGTTGCAAAAGCACGACCATGCAAGACCGCGGCGCGGCAGCCCGCCCGAGGGGGGCTCGATGCCCCCGGAGGGCGGGGCGGTTTGCAATCGGCTTCAGCCGGGCGTGCGTGCGAGCCTGTAGCTGCCCTCGGGCAGGTCGAGCGCTGCGGCAAGGTCGCGGACCTGTGCCATCGACAGGGTGATCTTGACGGGCTGACCGCTCAACGGATCGAGCTGCTCCAGCGTCACGCAATCGTCGAAGGCGTTGATCGTCACGTCATCGACGAGGCCGTCATGGCCTTCGTCGATCAGGGTGATGACGGTCGCGTCGAAGTCGTGCTCGATGGTGAACATCGCTCGAGGCTAGCGCGGCTTGGCAGGCGGGGCAACGGCCAAGGCAGCCGCCCGCGCCGTTGCGCCAGCCGGAATTTCGCCGAATCGCGCAACGGGGGGCTTTCCTGCGGCGGTGGCTTTGGTAGCTTGGCTATACGCGCGGTGCGGCAAGGCCGCGCGGCCACCGATGGGAACGGGATCAGCATGACCAAGCGGATGTGGGCAGCGGCGCTGCTGGCGCTTTCGGCCTGTGCGCCTGTCCTGCCGGTTTCGCCGGTCGGGCAGGCCACGGATGTGGTCCCGCCGCCGCAGGACGCGGCTGCGCTGCCCGGGCGGCTGCAACCCCGCGACGCGGCGCGCAATTTCATCGAGGTGGTGCGCCGGATCGAACCGATGACCGAGGCGATGTGCCGCGACCGCGACCCGGGGTTGAACTGCGATTTCCTGATCGTGATCGACGACCGTCCCGGACAGCCGCCCAACGCCTTTCAGACGATCGACCGCAATGGGCGCCCGTTGCTGGGCTTTACGCTGGCGCTGATCGCGGATGCGCGCAATGCCGACGAGATCGCCTTTGTGCTGGGACACGAGGCGTCGCACCATATCCTTGGCCATATCCCGCAGCAGAAAGAGACCGCCACCACCGGGGCGGTGCTGGCAGGGATCCTTGCGCAGGCGGCGGGGGGCGATGCGGCGGCGGTGCGGCAGGCGCAAGAGATGGGGGCCAGCGTGGGGGCGCGCGGCTATGCCAAGGGGTTCGAGCTGGAGGCCGATGCGCTGGGGGCGGAAATCGCGTGGCGGGCGGGGTATGATCCGGTCAAGGGCACCGGCTTTTTCGACCGGCTGCCCGACCCGGGCGACAGTTTCCTTGGCACCCATCCGCCGAACCTGCAACGCAAGGCACAGGTGCGTGCCGTGGTGGCGCGGCTGCAGGCCTCGGGCGTTTGATCCGGATCAAGGTGGCGCGGCTTGCCCTGCGGCACACTGTCCCCGTTGCGCCCCGCGTCGGGGCTGCGGGAGAGGCACGATGATCGGATATGCAGAGGCCCCGAAAGCCTGGGCTTTGACGCGCGGCATGGCGCGGGTGTTGGGTGTGAACCTGACCGGAGCGGTGATGGATGGCTGGATGGGACGGGCCGAGCTGGCGGGGCTGGTGCAGCGCTGCCAGTCCTGTGCCCATGGTGCCGATTGCACCGGCTGGCTGGGCCAGACCGCAAAGGCCGCGGCACTTCCGGCCTATTGCGCGAACCAGCGGGCGCTCGAGGCGCTGGCGCAGGCCTGAGTTGGCTTTTGGCCCGCGCTGTGGCAAGCGGCGGGACAGAGGTGACGGGCCATGTTGCAGATCGGGGATGTGCTGCGCGACCGCGGGTCGCGCTATGCGGTGAGCGGCGGCCCGGTTGCGGGACGGGCCGGGATCGAGGTGTTTCTGGCCGACCTGAAGCGCGACAAGAAATACGCCAAGGCCACGCATAATTCCTGGGCGGCATTGCTGGCGGGCGAAGGCGCGGTCAAGGGCGACGATGGCGAGGCGGGCGCGGGAGCGGTGATCTTGCGGATGCTGGAACGCGCAGAGCTGTACGACCATGTGATCGTCGTGACCCGCTGGTATGGCGGGGTGCATCTGGGGGGCGACCGCTTCGCCCATGTCGTCACCTGCGTGCGCAGCTATCTCGACGCGCTGCGCGCGGCTGGCTAACCTTCGTCCGCGCGACAGGGTGGTCGCGGAACGGGGGGGCGTGCGATGGAATGGGTCAGGGCCGAGGTGCGGCGGATCGGGAATACCTGCCTGTGGTCGCTCGATGGCTGGCGGGCGGCATGGGTGCGCGAAAAATCGCTGCGGCAGTGGACGCTGGTGAATGCGGGATCGGTCGCGCTGGCGCTGCTGCTCGATCTGACCACCGCCGAGCGGGCGCTGATCCTTGCGCTGGGTCTGCTGCTTCTGGCAGCCGAGGTGATGAATACGGCGATCGAGGAAGTGGTCGATTACATCTCGACCGACCAGGACCCCCGCGCCAAGCGCGCCAAGGATTGCGGATCGGCCGCGGTGGCCCTGACCGCGCTGGCGGGCGGCGTGGCCTGGGCGGTGATCCTGATCGGGTGAGGAAAGGGGGCTCGCCCCCTCTTGGCCGTGCCGGCCAATTCACCCCGAGGATATTTTCCGACAAGGAGAAGGGGAAAGAGCGGTCCTTTCCCGCTTTCACGCCGCTCCAAATATCCTCGGGGGAGGGGCGCGGCACGCGGCCCGTGGGGGCAGACAGCCCCCGTCCACGTCGGGCAGGGGCGCTGCGCGTCGGGACCGTCGCTCCCTCTCCCCTAGGGGGAGAGGGTCGGGGTGAGGGGGGGCGCGTCGGACAGGGCGGCGATTTCGCGGCGGAAGCTTAGGGCGTCGCCGGTGGTGGCGGCGTCGGCGGGGGAGTCGAGGTCTTCGGCGTAGCGGCGGCCGGCATAGGTGGCCCATGCGATGGGGGCGGGGGCGGCGGCGTCGCCGATCAATTGCAAGGTGGCGATGCCTGCGGCTTGCCAGTTCCGCGCGCGGGTGGCGTGGTAGAGCGTGTCGTCGGGGTGGCGCGCGGTGACCATCAGCACGGCGTCGGCGTCCAGCGTGGTGGGACGGCCGGTCCATGTGCAGCCGAGGGTGAGGCTGCCTGCGTGGACCGCTTCGGGCGCTTTCGACAGGTGCAGCGTCACGCCAAGCTCCATCAGGCGGCGCTGGATCGTGGCCTGTTCGAGCGTGTTCTCGCTCCATTCCGCCACTTTGGTGGCGGGGGTGATGTAGTCGACCGCGCAGCCCTTGGCGACCAGCAGTTCGGCCAGCACCGAGCCCATGTAGAAATGGTCGTCGTCGTATAGCGCCACGCGGCCCTGGGGGATGCTGCCACCCATCAGGTCGTCGGGGGTGAAGACCGGCATGGCGGGGTCGGTGGGGATGGGGTGCAGGTGCAGGCGGGCGACTGCGTCGCGCCGCCAGTGCGATCCGGTGGCGATGGCGACGTGCTGGGCACCAAAGGACAGGATATCGTCGGGCGTCATCGGGCTGGCGGGGTAGAGCGCCACGTTGGGCATCTTGCGCAACTGGCCCAAGCGGTAATCGGCCACGCGCCGCCATGCCGACAGGCCGGGCAGCGCGCTTTCGCGGATCACGCGGCCGCCCATCGTGTCGGAGGCTTCGGCCAGCGTCACCGTGTAGCCGCGTTTGGCGGCGGCGAGGGCGGCTTCCAGCCCGGCGGGGCCTGCGCCCACGATGAGCACGCTTTCGGACTTACCCTTGGGGCGGGGGCGTTCGGGGTGCCAGCCTTTGCGCCATTCCTCCATGAAGGCGGTGTTCTGGGTGCAGCGGGAGATGCCGCCCGTCATATCTCCGCTGACGCAGATGTTGCAGCCGATACATTCGCGGATGTCGTCGAAGCGGCCTTGCTGCACCTTTGCGGGCAGGAAGGGGTCGGCGATGCTGGGGCGTGCGGCACCGATGAAATCGAGGATACCCGCGGTGATCTGGCGCACCATCGCATCGGGCGAGGTGAAGCGGCCGACGCCGACCACGGGTTTCGGCGTGAGCGCCTTTATCCCTGCGATCAGGTCTTCCTGCGCGCCTTCGGGTTTGAAGCGGGATGTGCCGGAACACGCCTCCCATGTGCCGTGGGCCAAATCCCAGATGTCGGGAAGGGTGCCGTGCATTTCGATGAAATCGCGCAATTCGGCGTTGGAGAAGCCGAAGGTGCCGGCCTCGTGCAGGGAAAGGCGCAGCGACAGGGCGAGTTCGCCCTTGGTTTCCTCCCGCGCGTCTTCGACGATCTCGCGCAGGAAGCGCGAGCGGTTTTCAAGCGAGCCGCCGTATTCGTCGGTGCGGTGGTTGGTGGCGCGCGACAGGAAATGTTGCAGGATGCCGAAGCCGTGCGCGCCGTAAAGGCAGAGGATGTCGAAGCCCGCCTGCTGGCTGCGGCGAAAGGCGTTGCGGAACCAGCGGCGCAGGTTGCGGATATCTTCGCGGTCCATGGTGCGGGCCTGCACCGGGTCTGACGTGAAGGTGAGGATGGGGCCGCCCGACACCGCAAGCGGCACCTCGCGGCTGTAAAGATTGGGGCCGTTGATGCCGGAATAGGCAAGCTGGATGCCTGCCAACGCGCCGTGGGATTTCATCGCCCCGGCCATTTTTGCCAGCGCGGGGATATCGCGGTCGTCCCAGAGGTGCTGTTCGATGAAGGGGGTGATTTCCGAGGTGGGGTGGATTTCGGTCTGTTCTGTGAAGATCACGCCCCAGCCGCCTTCGGCCTTGGTGCGGCGCATCTCGGCCACCGCGGACGGGTCGCGGTAGCCGCCGCCGTTGCAATGGGGCACCTGATAGAAGCGGTTTTTCGCAAGTTTCGGGCCGATCTGCATCGGCTGGAACAGGATGTCGTAGCGGGTGGCGGTGTCTTTGGGCATCACAGGATCCGCAGGTCACGGGCCTGGGTCGACAGGCGGGCGGGGTCGTAGGAGACGGGCAGGGTGGCGATCAGCAGGGCGGGGTGCGCGCCCGCGCTGGCGAGCAGTTCGCCATCGGGTCCGGCGATGACAGATCCGCCTGCATAGGCAAGATCGCCTTCGCTGCCGCAATAATTGGCGTAGGCGATGGTGACCGCGTGGTTCACCGCCATGGCGGGCACGGTGACGCGGGCGACATGGGTGTAGGGCAGCATGTTGGCCGTGGGGCAGAGGATGAGCGAAGCGCCGCGGTCGGCAAGGGCTGCGATATGGGGCGCGAATTCGACATCGTAGCAGATCAGCAGGGCGGCGGTGCGGCCGTTCAGGTTGAACAGCGTATAGGCGTCGCCCACGGTGTAGATCGCGTTTTCGCGCGGGCCATAGAGTTGCAGTTTGCGGTAATGGGCGATTTCGCGGCCCGATGCGTCGAGCGCGATGGCCGAATTGTAGATGCGGGTTCCGGCGCGTTCGGCGTAGCCGATGACGATGCCGCAGCCCGCTTTCTGGCACAGTGCTGCAAGGCGCTGGTGCCACGGGCCGCCGCGCGGCTGGGCGCGGGCGGGGATGTCGGGCTGGTTGTAGCCGGGCAGATAGACTTCGGGCGCGGTCAGCGTGGCGGCCCCCATCGCGGCGGCGGCGGTCAGGGCTGCGGCGAGGGTGGCAAAGGCGGCCTCGTCATCGGCGGCGGGCGAGGGGGTTTGCAACAGGGCGAGGCGCATGGGGAACCTTGGGGTTGGGTGGCGGGGCGCATACCCCCGCATCGCTGGAAGGCAGGCTACAGCCTGACGCGGCGGGGGTATATACCCCCAAGGAGGTATCGGGGCGTTGGCGGGGCAGCGGGATGCAGGGCGCGGCATTGGCGGCGGTGATCGGCAGTCTGGAACAGGCGGGCTTTGGCGATGCGTTGCAGCGCTGGCTGGGGGCGGTGGCGCGGCCGGATTCGGTGATCTGTCTGGCCTTTGCCCAAGATGGCCCGCCGCGCGTGTTGCTGCGACAGTCGCGCGAGGCGCGGGTGTTTGCGCGGCTCGAGGCGGGCTATCTGGGCGGGGCCTATCTGCTGGACCCGTTCCATGCGCTGCATCTGCGCGGGGCGCCCGAGGGGGCCTATCGTCTGCGCGACGTGGCCCCCGATGCCTTTGGCCGCAGCCGCTATTTTCAGGAGTATTACCGCGAGACGACGTTGCTGGACGAGATCGCCTTTGTGCAGCGCCCGGCGCAGGGGGTGACGGTGATGGTCTGTCTGGGGCGGGATGCGGGGTCGGGTGCAGGATCGGGGGCGGCGTTTTCGGCGGCGGAGCTTGCGGCGTGCCGGATGGTTGCGCCGGTCGTCGCGGCGCTGGTGGCGCGGCACGGGCCGTGGGCCGAAGCGTGCGGGGCGGCGGAGGCATCGCAAGGCGGGGTGGGCGACAGGCTGCGTGCGGCGGCGGCGCGGCGGGGGATCGCGCTGACCGCGCGTCAGGCCGAGGTGGCGCTGTTGGTATTGCGCGGTCATTCCACCGCTTCGGTCGCCTTGGCGCTGGGGGTGTCGCCGCAGACGGTCAAGGTGTTCCGCCGCCAGCTTTACGCCCGCTGTGCCGTGTCGTCGCAGGCGGAATTGCTGGCGCTGATGCTGCCGCTGCTGGGCGGGCCGGTCAGTCGCGCGGGGCGCTGAGGTCGGGCAGGGACAGCGCCGCGCCCGCAGCCGGGATCGCGGCAGGGGCAAGGGCGGCGAGGGTGGCAAGGTTGACCGCAAGGAAGACGCCTGCCAGCAAAAGCCCTGCGCGGCGGCGCAAGGCCGAGGCATCGGGACGGTCGGTTGCGGGCAGGGCGCTGCGCCCGCGTGCGGCGGCGTAGCGGTTCTTTGGCGTGTCGGTCCAGACGGAAGCTGTCATGGAAAACATCCTTTGCGCGCGTCATCAGTGTGTGGCCGGAATGTGGCGAATTTTGGGCCAATCCGACATCCGGCCATTGGGATGCCAGACCGTGCAAGGCCCGGCATTGGTATGGTAGGCCGCGCGGGATGCGGAAAAGTTGATCCGGATCAAGATGTTGCAACGCATCGGCAGGTGGCGGGGCCTGACAAAGGTATGGGGCGGCTGTTTGCCGGTCAGGCGGGCGGGGCGGACAGCGCGTGGTTGACGGGGCACAGGCCGGTGTAAAGCTGTTGCCACAGGGCAAAGCGGCGGTCGGCGCGGGGGGCGGTGCCGGTGCGGGGGGTGAACAGGCGGTCGGGGACCACCAGCGCCGCGGCGGCGGTGGCAAGATCGGGCAGAAGGCCGGTGCCGGTGCCGGCCATGACGGCAGCCCCCACCGCCGCCGGATCGCGCCCCTGCATCCGCAACAGGGGGCGGCGCAGCGCATCGGCGCGCAGTTGCGCCCAGTGGTCGGAGGCAAAGCCGCCACCGCCCGCGTGCAGGGGGGCGGGCGATGTGCCTGCGGAACGGTCGAGCGCGTCAAGCGCGAGGCGGGCCGAGAAGGCCACGCCCTCTAGCACCGCGGCGACCAGATCGGCTGGGCCGTGGGCGGCGGTGAGGCCTGCGAAACCCGCACGCGAGGCGGCGTCCCACAGGGGGGCGCGTTCGCCTTGCAGGTGGGGCAGGAAGAGCGGCGTGTCGTCGGTGATGTTGGCGGCCATGGCGGCCGCTTCGGCGGGAGTCTTGCCGATCAGGCGGGCCACCCAGTCGAGCGAGGCCCCGCCCGATTGGGTGGGGGCGGCGTGCAGGCGCAGGCCGCGCCAGTCGGGAAAGGTGATGATGCCGGGTTCGGGGTGGTGGGCGGGTGACAGGATGCCCAGCACCTCGGACGTGCCCGACAGATACATGCCCTGACCGCTGCAAGCGACACCAAGGCCGAAGAGACTGGCCCATGCGTCCATCGTGCCCAGCACGACGGGGATTCCGGCAAAGGGCAAGCCGGGTTTCATGCGGCCCACGGGCGACAGCGGGTCAGACAGCGGGGCGAGGCGGGCTGCGGCGCCCGTCACGCGGTCGATCAACGGGGTGGCATAGCCAAAGGCGGGGGTGACGAGGCCGACGGCCGAGATCGGGTCGGTGGCGATGGTGCCGGTGAGTTGTGCCACCACCCAGTCGCGGGGCAAGAGGACATGCGCGGTTTGCGCCCAGAGGGCGGGGTGGGCGCTTTGCATCCACGCCATGCGGGCAAGCGCGTGGCTGGCATCGACGGGGATCGGCGCGCCGAGCCATGCGGTTTTGTCTTGGGGCGATATGGTCGCGTCGATGCCAGCACCTGCAGCGGCGGCGCGGGTGTCTTGCCAGACCAGGGCGGGGTGAAGGGGCGCAAGGTGTGGGTCGGTGAACAGGTGGGTGTTGACCTGTGAGGTCACGCAGATGGCGGCGGCGGGGCCGTGCGGGGCGAAATGGTCAAGCGCGGCGCGGGTGAGGCGCAGCCAGTCGGCGGGGTCTTGCTCGACCCGTTCGCCCGTGCGGGTGGTGGCGTAGGGGGCGGCGAAGTCGGCAAGGCGGGTGCCCGACAGGTCGATCAGCACCGCCTTGACCGAGGTGGTGCCGATGTCGATGCCTATGAGATGGACCTGTGACATGGGGCGGGCCTGTGCGATGCGCGAAACCTTTTGACGTGGTGAAACTGGCCTGACAATCATTCCCCCGCAACAAGAACCATCCGGACGGAGAGAACGGCATGACGATTTTCACACGGCGCGATTTCGGGCGCGCGATTGCGGGGCTGATGCTCGCCTCGGCCTTGGCGACGGTCGGCACGGCGGCCTTGGCGGCGGGCGAGAAGATCGCGGTGATCACGCCCTATCTGTCGCAGCCCGGCACGCAGTTCTATGTCGAGGCGTTTCAGGCGCGGGCCAAGGAGCTGGGCTGGGAGGTCAATGTCATCGACACGGCGGGCGATGTGGCGGCGGTGATCAGCCGGATGGAGGATGTGGCGACGCAAGGGGTCGATGCCATCGTGCTGAACGTCGATCCGGCGCAGGTGGGCGCGGGGCTGGATGCGGCGGTGGCGGCGGGTATTCCGGTGTTCGGCATGGATGCGGGGGCCGATGCGCGGATCAAGGCCAATGTCACGTCGAACGGCTATGCGATGGCGGCGGAAACGTCTGTCTATGTCGCCAACCGGATCGGCGGCGCGGGCAATGTGGTGATGTTCGTGTTCGACGCCTTTCCGCCGGTGCAGGCGCGCGGCGTGATCGCGGATGCGGTGTTCAAGAACAATCCCGATATCAAGGTGCTCGACCGTGTGACGCCGGATGTGTCGGACGGGGGCATTGCGGATAGCCGTGCCAAGATGGAGGCGATTTTGGCCGCCAACCCCGAACCGGGCAGCATCAAGGCGGTCTGGGCAGCATGGGACCAGCCCGCGCTGGGCGCGTTGCAGGCCATCGAGGCGGCAGGGCGGCAGGGCGAGGGGATCGTGATCACGGGGATCGACGCCAACCCGCAGGCACGCGAGGCGATTGCGGCGGGCGGGAATTTCGAAGCCTCGGTCGCGCAGGATTTCGCAGGCATCGGGGCTACGACCGCCGATACGGTGGCGCGGGTGCTGGGCGGCGAGGTGCTGAAGGCCAATGTGATCTATGTGCCGACCAAACTGGTGACGGCGGCGAACGCCAAGGAGTGAGCGGGGGGGTGCGGGGGGCGCTTTGCGCCCCCCGCGCTGCGCGCGGAACCATGCGGGAATTGCGCCTGACGGGCCTGATGAAATCCTTTGGTCCGGCGCGGGCGCTGGACGGGGCCGCGCTGTCGCTGCGCGGCGGCGAAGTGCATGCCCTGATGGGCGAGAACGGGGCGGGCAAAAGCACGCTGATCCGTATCCTTGCGGGGCTGGAATTGGCGGATGCGGGCGAGGTGACGCTGGACGGATCACCCTTGCGGCTGGGGTCGCCTGCGGCGGCCGAAGTGGCGGGGTTGCGCTTTTTGCATCAGGAATTGCAGGTGGTGCCGCAGTTGAGCGTGGCCGAGAACATGCATCTGGCGCGGCCCTATCCGCAGCGCTGGGGGCTGGTGGATTGGCGGGCGTTGCGGGCGGCATCGGATGCGGCTTTGGCGGGGCTGGGGGTCGGGCATATCGACGTGGGGGCACCGATGGCGGCGCTTGGCGCGGGCGACCAGATGCTGGTGCGGATTGCCGCGACGCTGCTGGGCGGCGGGGCGGCACCTTGGGCTTATGTGATGGACGAGCCGACGGCGGCGCTGACGGGGGCCGAGGCGGCGCGGCTTTTCGGGGCCATCGCGGCGCTGAAGGCCAAGGGCGCGGCGGTGTTGTATGTGTCGCACCGGATGGACGAGGTGATGGCGCTGGCCGACCGCATAACCGTCTTGCGCGACGGGGCGCATGTGGCGACGCGGGCGCGGAATGTAACGGGGCGGGCCGAGATCATCCGCGACATGACGGGGCGCGAGATGGCAGACCTGTTCCCGCCGCGCGTGGCGGGGGCGGGCGGGCCTGTGCTGGCGGTGCGCGGGCTGGTGGCGGCGGGTGTGGGGCCGGTGGAGTTTACCGTGGCGGCGGGCGAGGTGCTGGGCGTGGCGGGGCTGTCGGGATCGGGGCGCGGGGCCTTGCTTCGGGCGCTGATCGGGGCTTTGCCGCGTTCGGGTGTGGTGACGTTGCGCGGGGTGGCGCTGGGTGCGACTGTGGCCGAGGCTTGGGCGCAGGGGGTGGCTTATGTCCCGCGCGAGCGGCGGGCCGAGGGGATCATGCCGCGCCGTGCGCTGGCCGAGACGATTGCGCTGCCGCATCTGGACCGCTTGTCGCGTTTCGGCTTCCGGCGCAGACGGGACACGGGCGCACTGGTGGCGCGGTTGTCGGGCGAGGTGCGGCTGAAGGCGCAGGGTCCGGCGCAGCCGGTGTCGGAACTCTCGGGCGGCAACCAGCAAAAGGTGCTGTTCGCGCGGGCGCTGGCCGGTGCGCCGCAGGTGCTGCTGCTGGATGAACCCACGCGGGGCGTGGATGTGGGGGCCAAGTTCGACATCTACGCGCTGATCCGCGATTTGGCCGCCAAGGGGGCGGCGGTGGTGGTGGTGTCGTCGGACCTGCCCGAGTTGATCGGGCTGTCGGACCGCATCGCGGTGTTGCAGGGCGGGCGGATCGCGCAGGTGCTGCCCGCCGGGGGGTTGACCGAAGGCGCACTTCTGGCGGCCTGTTACGGGAAGGAAGGCTAGGATGGGCCATGTGCTGCGGCGCTACGGGTCGCTGATCGGGATGGCGGGGATCGTGGTCTTTTTCTGGATCGCTTTGCCCGAGACGTTCATGACGGCGCGGAACTGGCTGAACATCAGCCAGCAACTTTCGATGCTGACCGTGGTGGCCGTCACCATGACGGTGGTGATGGTGATGGGGGATTTCGACCTGTCGGTGGGGGCGATGGCATCGCTGTCGGGCGTGGTGGCGGCGGTGGGGTTCACGCTTGGCTTGCCGGTGCCGGTGGCGCTGGCGGTGGCGCTGGGGATCGGGCTGCTGGGGGGCGTGCTGAACGGGGTGCTGGTCAGTTTGATCGGGATATTGCCCTTTGTCGCCACGCTGGCGACGCTGACGATGTTTTCGGGGGCGGCGTTCCTTGTGTCCGGTGGCAAGACGATCTTCGGGCGGGACATCCCCGAGGGATTCGCGGGGTTTGCACGGGCGGGGGTGCCGTTGGGGATGCTGGACGGCAAGCCGGTGGCGCTGCCTGCGCTGACGCTGCTGGCGGCGGCGGTCGTGGGGGCGGTCTGGGTGGTGCTGGAGCAGACGGTCTATGGGCGGCGTTTGTATGCCATCGGCGGCAATGCGGAAGCGGCGCGGTTGGCGGGGGTCAAGGTGGACCGGCTGCGGCTTTCGGCATTCGCCTTTACCGGCGCGGGTGCTGCGCTGGCGGGGTTGATGTATGCGGCCCGCGTGGCATCGGCCAACCCCGTGCAGGGCGACGGGTTGATGCTGACGGCGATTGCGGCGGTATTCCTTGGCATGACCGTCACGCGCGACGGGCAGCCGCATGTGCTGGCCACGGTGGCGGGGGTGGTGACGCTGGGGGTGATGGACAACGGGCTGACGCAGTTGCAGGTCGACAGCTATGTGCGGCAGGTGCTGGTGGGGGCGATCATCCTTGTGGCGGTGTCGATTTCGGCACTCGGGCGGCGGGCGATGCGGCGGCGCTAGGCGCAACGAGACGGTTGCGCGGTGACGCCCTGCCGGTGCAGGATATGGTTAACTTTAGTTAACAATATCGGCGGGTGGTATGTTTCCCGGATTGGACGCCATGAGATCGCGGGTCTGGCCCGGATATGGTGCGGCGCTGGTCTTGCCGTTGGCGGGATACGGCGTGCGGCTGGTGATGGACGATCTGCTGGTCGGCTATCCCTATGCCACGTTCTACCCCGTCGTGCTTGCCGTGGCGATGACCTCGACCCGCGGCGCCTGCGTGACGGGGATCGTGCTGTCGGCCATTCTTGCCGCGCCCTTTGCCATCGATTCCGGCGGGGCGTTCTGGCCGCAAAGCCTGTCGGCGGTGGTGGGGCTGGTCTTGTTCCTGTCGGTCGGGTTGCTGATCGCGTGGTTGTTGCACAGCCTGCGGCGGGCGCTGGACGATCTGACGCTGGCCCGTGCGGGGTTGGTCGAGGCGAATGCGCTGCTGGAGCGCCGCGTGGCCGAGCGCACGCTTGATCTGAGTAAGGCGAATGCCGCGTTGCTGGCCGAAACCGCCGCGCGCGAGGTGGCCGAGGCGCAGATGCGGCAGGCGCAGAAGATGGAGGCGATTGGCCAGTTGTCGGGCGGGATCGCGCATGATTTCAACAATATGCTGGCCATCATCGTGGGCAGCGTCAACGTGGCCAAGCGCAAGCTGGAACGCGGCGAGACGGATGTGGGGCGATACCTCGACGGGGCTTTGGGCGGGGCGCATCGGGCGGCGGGTCTGACGCAGCGGCTGCTGGCCTTTTCGCGCAAGCAACCGCTGGAGCCGGTGGTGAGCGACGTGAACGCGCTGGTGCGGGGGGTAGAGGAGTTGCTGCGCCGGTCGCTGGGCGAAAGGGTGCGGCTGGAACTGGCGCTGGCGGCGGGGCTGTGGCGCACGCGGGTCGATCAGGGGCAGCTGGAAAACGCGCTGGTCAACCTTGCCATCAACGCGCGCGATGCGATGCCAAAGGGCGGTAGCCTGACCATCGAGACGATGAACGGCTTTCTCGACGATGCCTATGCCGCCGAACATGCCGAGGTGACGGCGGGGCAATATGTGCTGGTGGCGGTGTCGGACACGGGCGAGGGGATGAGTGCCGGGGTGATCGCGCGGGCGTTCGACCCGTTCTTTACCACCAAGCCTGCGGGCAGCGGCACGGGGCTGGGGCTGAGTCAGGTTTACGGCTTTGTCAAGCAATCGGGCGGGCATATCAAGATTTACAGCGAGCCGGGGCAGGGCACGACCGTCAAGATCTATCTGGCGCGGCATTACGGCGAGGGCGACGTGGCCCCCGTTGCCGCGCGTGACGTGGCGGAGCTGCCTGCGGGTGCGGCCTCGGAGGTGGTGCTGGTGGTCGAGGATGACGACGCGGTGCGCGAGGTGACGGCGGGGGCGGTGGCGGAACTGGGCTATGGCGTGGTCACGGCAGCGTCGGGCGAGGCGGCGTTGCGGATTTTGCGCGATGCGGGGGGTATTGCGCTTTTGCTGACCGATGTGGTGATGCCCGGCATGTCGGGGCGGCAACTGGCCGAGGCGGCGGTGCGCGAATGGCCCGGGCTGAAGGTGGTTTACACCACGGGCTACACGGCCAATGCCATCGTGCACAACGGGATGGTCGATCCGGGGGTGGAATTGCTGACCAAGCCGTTCAGTCTGGAACAGCTGGCGCTGAAATTGCGGCGTGTGCTGGGCGGCTAGGGCTGTTCTTTGGCGCGGGCTGCGGGCATCGTGCCGGGGCATTACATCAGGGGAGAAGCGCATGGAAAAGGTTTGTCTGGTCACCGGCGGCGGACGCGGTATCGGGGCGGCAGTTGCGCGCGAGATGCACGGGCGGGGGTATAGGGTTGCGCTGATGTCGCCTTCGGAAAGCTGCGAGGTGCTGGCGGCCGAGTTGGGCGGCGTGGCACGGCGGGGCGTGGCGCAGAGTGCCGAGGATTTGAAGGGGATCGTCGATCTGGCGTTGGCGACCTATGGGCGCATCGATGCGGTGCTGAACCATACGGGGCATCCGCCCAAGGGCGATTTGCTGGCGATCAGCGACGAGAACTGGGATCTGGCCAATGACATGATCGTCAAGTCGGTGGTTCGGATGGCGCGGCTGGTGACGCCGGTGATGGAGGCGCAGGGGGGCGGGTCGATCGTGAACATCACGACCTATGCCGCGCTGGAACCTTCGCTGTGGTTTCCGGCGTCTTGTGTGTATCGCGCGGGGGTTTCGGCTTTCGCCAAGATGTATGCCGACCGTTACGGGCCGCAGAACATACGGATGAACTGCCTGTTGCCGGGGTTTACCGATAGCCTTGACGTGGCGAAATACGGCGAGTTGGCGGCGCTCAAGCGGATCGGGACGGTGGCCGAGCAGGCCAAGGCGGCGGCGTTCCTGTTGACCGACGACAGCAGCTATGTGACGGGGCAAAGCCTGCGCGTCGATGGCGGGCTGACGCGGCACGTGTGAGGATGGGCAAGCATGCGGATCGCGGTTCTGACGGATATCCACGCCAACCGCGAGGCGTTCGAGGCGGTGCTGGCCGATCTGGCGGGGCGGCATATCGCGCGGATCGGGGTGTTGGGCGATATCGTGGGCTATGGTCCCGATCCGGCGTGGTGCGTTGACCGCGTGCAGGCGTTGGTGGCGGAAGGGGCGTTCTGCATCATGGGCAACCATGACAGCGCCATCGGCAACATGGCCGAGCGGTTGAACGTGACGGCGCTGCGGGCGATCAACTGGACGCGGCCCTTGCTGGACGCGGGGCAGAAGGCGTTTCTGGCCGCCCTGCCGATGCGCTATGCCGAGGGCGAGGTGCTGTTTGCCCATGCCAGTGCGAACGACCCGCAGGACTGGCTTTATGTCAGCGATGCGGGCAGTGCCATGCCGTCGTTTCGCGTCACCGATGCGCGGGTGATCGTGGTGGGGCACCGGCATGTGACGGCGCTGTACAGTTGCGAAATCGGCGGGCGCGTCAAGGCGCAGCGGGTGGCGGCAGGGCTGGCGGTGCCGCTGATACGGTCGCGGCGCTGGCTGGCGGTGGCGGGATCGGTCGGCCAGCCGCGGGACGGGGTGGCGCAGGCGAATTACGCCATCCTCGATCTGGTGCAAAACGAGATGACCTTTCGCCGCGTGCCCTATGACGTGCAAAGGACGGTGGGCAAGCTGCGCGCGGCGGGGTTGCCGGAGTCGCTGGCGATGCGGCTGAACTGGGGGACGTGACGCGATGATGCAGCGCCCGCGCGAGGGGTTGGTGATCGACGGCTTCACGCTGGGGCCGTGCCTGCACAAGGGCGGCTTTGCGACGGTCTGGGAGGTGACGCACGCGGACCATGCGGGGCCGATGGTGATGAAGGTGCCCACCATTCTGGACGGATATGACGCGCCGACCATCGTGGGGTTCGAGGTCGAGCAGATGATCTTGGCGCGCCTGTCGGGGCCGCACGTGCCAAGGTTGATCGCGTCGGGCGATTTCAGCGCGATGCCCTATGTGGTGGTGGAGCGGATCGAGGGGAATTCGCTTTTGGCGTTGTTCGACGCGTCGCCGCTGCCGCTGGCCGTGCTGGTGGAAACCGCGGCGCGGATGGCCGAGGCGGTGCATGCGCTGCACAAGCAGCATGTGGTGCATCTGGACCTGAAGCCCGCGAATTTCCTGCAGCGGGCGACGGGCGAGATGGTGTGCATCGATTTCGGCCTGTCGCGGCATGACCTGTTGCCCGATCTGCTGGACGAGGAATTCACCATTCCGATGGGGACGTTCCCCTATATCGCGCCCGAGCAGTATTTGCGGCGGCGCGACGATCTGCGCAGCGACCTGTTCGCCTTGGGCGCGATGATCTACGAGGGGGCGACGGGGCGGTTGCCGTTCGGCAGGCCGGAAAAGCTGTCGGGGGTGCGGCGGCGGTTGTGGCGCGATCCGGTGCCACCGAGGGCTGTCGATGTGGCGATACCGGAATGGTTGCAAGAGATCATCTTGCGCGCGCTGGAGGTGGACCCTGCGCGGCGTTACCAGTCGGCGGCGCAGATGCTGTTCGATTTGCAGAACCCGTCGCAGGTGCGGCTGACGGAACGCGGGCGCAAGATGCAGGCCGACGGGCGGCTGGCGGTGTGGCGGCGCTGGCGGGCGATGCGGGGGGTGACGGGCTTTGCGCCGCCTGCGGGGGTGAGCGCGCAGATCGGCAAGGCGCCTGTGATGCTGGTCGCGGTCGACCTGTCGCCGGATATGGAGCCGCTGGGGGTGCAGCTTCTGCTGACCGTGCAGCGGATGCTGAAGGCCGAACCGGATGCGCGGGTGGCTTGCGTCAATGTCATCCGGACGGCGCGGATCGGGATCGACCCGACGACCGACGAGGGGGGCGAGCATTTGCACGTGGCGCGGCTGATTGCGCTGCGGGCCTGGGCGCAGGGGATCGACCTGCCCGACGAGCGGTTGACGTTCACCATTCTGGAGGGGCCGAACCCCGCGCAGGTGATCGTGGACCATGCGGCGAAGAACCAGATGGACCATATCTTGATGGGCGCGCGCAGCCATTCGGCATCGCGGCGCTATCTGGGGTCGGTTTCCAGTCAGGTGGTGGCCGAGGCACCGTGCAGCGTGACGGTGGTTCGGCTGCCTGCGGTGGCTTAGCGCCCGATCTTAACGAACGTCGCGGCCCTGGTTCAGGATGATGACGTTGCCCGAACAGATGTCTCCGGCGGGCGAGATCAGGAAGGCGACCCAAGCGGCGATTTCGGGTGGCTGCATGGCGTGGCCGTGCGGCATGGCGGCGATGGCGCGGGCGAGGACTTCGGCGGTAAGCACGTCGAACAGCGGGGTTTGCGTCATCGCGGGGGCGATGGAGTTGACGGCGATTTTGTCGCTTGCGTAGCGGCGGGCGAGGTCTTTGGTCAGCGTGTCGAGCGCGGCTTTGGATGCGCGGTAATGCGGCGGGTCGAAAACGTCGAAGTTGTAGGCACCGTTCGAGCTGATGTTGACGATCTTGCGCACGCCGTCGCGCCCCTGCATCAGCGGGATTGCCGCTTGGCAGCAGTGGAACGCGCCCGAGAAGTTGACCGACATCTGCCGGTCGAGTTCGGCGGGCGGGATGTTCGGGAAATCGGACATGAAGCAGGTGCCCGCGTTGTTGACCAGCGCGTCGATGCCGCCGTGTTCGCGCCCGATGGTTGCGAAACTGGCGGCGATGGCGGCGGGGTCGGTCAGGTCGAGGGGGATGCCGGTAAAGGATGGGCCGGTCATCGCGGCGAGGCCCGCGGCTTCGATGTCGAGGCCGATGACGTGCAGGCCGTCTGCGACAAGTTTGGCGGTGATGGCCTGACCCAAGCCGCCTGCGGCCCCTGTGACGACTGCGATACGTGTCATGGCGTGGCGTCCCGTGCTGTCTTTCGTGGGAGCCAGATCAGCACGGGGCGGGCGGGGGTGCAAGCGCCAGTCCTGCCCGTCAGGTCTGGCTGTCGAGCCAGTCGCGGAATTGGGCCACGACCTCGGGGTCGCTGTCGACCATGTAGGCGGGCGCGGGGTAAAGGCCGGTGTGCACGTCGGTTGCGAAGGCGGTCATCGCCTTGATGCGCAGGTCTTGCAGGCGGGCGCGTTCGGCGGCGAAACCGGCGTAGACCTTGGCGTGGCGCGGCACGCGGCCCTTGGTCTGGCCGAGCACATCGTCGGTGAACAGGTATTGCGCGTGGCCTGCGGGGCCTGCGCCCATCGAGATGAGGAAAAGGTTGGTCTTTGCCGCGATGGCTTCGGTTATGGCATGGGGGACGACCTCGATTTCCACGGCGAAGGCACCGGCGGCTTCGAGCGCCTTGCATTGGGCGTAGACGAGTTTGGCGCTATCGAGCGTCTTGCCCACGGCCTTGAACCCGCCGGTCCATGTGGCCTTGGACGGGATCAACCCGACATGGCCGCAGACGGGAAGGCCGTGGTCGGCCATGGCGCGGACGGTTTGCAGGCTGCCCGAGCAGTAAAAGCCGTCGGCCCCGTGTTTGAACAGCGCAAAGGCCCATTTCAGGAAATCGGCGGTGTCGCCGATCTCGTAGAAATTGTCGCCCGGGAAGGCGAAGGCGGTGGGGGCTGCGTCGCGGAAGGCGCGGTCGAAAATCATCGCGGGGGGGACCGAGAGGAGTTCGACGCCTGCGCGTTCGGCGGCCTCGGCCTCTTCCAGCGTTTCGACGCGCAGCATGGCGAACTGGTGTTTGCCACGGGCGTCGAGCAGGTCGCGGACGGTGGGGCGTTTGGCCATCATGGCACCTCGATATACAGGTCGTCGCCTTCGACTTTCACGGGATAGGTTTTCAGGTTGACGCAGACGGGGGCGCGTTTCGCCTCGCCGGTGCGATAGTCGAACTGGCCGTTGTGCTTGGGACATTCGATCAGGTGGCCCATCACCAGCCCGTCGCACAGATGCACGTTTTCGTGGCTGCAAAGGCCCGCCGTGGCGTAGAAGCGGCCATCGGGCGCGTGGTAGAGCGCGTAGGTGGCATCGCCGTGGTCGAAGCGGATCAGGTCTTCGGCGTCGATATCGTCGGTGGCGCAGGCGCGTATCCATTGGGGCATGGGTCTGGTCCTTATTCGGCGGGGATGGCGTCGCCCAAGGCGGCCTTGTGCAAATCTTCGCGGTAGGGTTTGGCGGTGGGGGGCAGGTCGCGGCGCAGGAAGTATTCCTCGGAGGCCAGTTGGCGGCGCAGGGCGGGCCACATCTCGCGGAAGGCCTGCGCGATGGAGGTATTGGGCGCGGGCAGGTCGTG
The DNA here is from genome assembly GCA_040398445.1 of Gemmobacter sp. Taxonomy (GTDB): domain Bacteria; phylum Pseudomonadota; class Alphaproteobacteria; order Rhodobacterales; family Rhodobacteraceae; genus Paragemmobacter. Next base: position 362,671 of record JBBAUB010000003.1, read on the forward strand.
CTTGATGGTGTCATGCAGGCGCGGCAGGGCGTGATAGGGGACCATCGGGAACATGTGGTGTTCGACGTGGTAGTTCATGTTCCAGTAGATGAAGCGCGATACGGGGTTCATATAGACGGTGCGGCTGTTCAGGCGGTGGTCGATGACGTTATCGGCAAGGCCGCCGTGCTGCAAAAGGCCGGTCATGATGTGGTGCCATGCGCCATACATGCGGGGCAGGCCGATCACCATCAGCGGCAGGATCGACTGGGTATAGAGCGCAAGGCAAAGGGTGGCTGCATAGATGGCGGTGTAGATGCGGGCCACGCGCTGCACCTTGGGCCATTCCGATTGCGGCACGAAGGTCCGCTCGTCGGCGGTGGGGCCGGAGAGGGCGTTGCGGATCATGCGGGGGAAGAAGCCCACAACATCGGGGATGCCGAAGAAGGCGGCGATCAGCTTGGCAAAGGCGGGCGGGCGCATGATGGCGATTTCGGGGTCGCGGCCGACGATATAGGTGTCGGTGTGGTGGCGGGCGTGGCTCCACCGCCATGTGGCCGAGTTGCGCATGATCATGAAGGACGCGATCTGATAGACCGCGTTGTTCATCCACGGCGTCTTGAAGGCGGTGCCGTGGCCACATTCGTGCCAGCGCGAGTCCGACGCCGAACCGTAAAGCACGCCGTAGGCCAGCCAGAAGGGGATGCACCAGAGCGTCGGCCAGAGTGCGATGCCTGCGGCGGCAAAGGCCAGCATGCAGCCGTAAAGGATGATCGTGTCGCGGATGGCGGGGCCGTCGCTGCGCGACATCAGGTCTTTCATCACCTTGCGCGGCACGTCGGTGTGATACCATTCGGCAGCGGCGAGGCCGGTTTGCACGGCTCGCGCCCCGTCGGGGCCGAGCAGGCTGTAATCGCGTTTGGTCATCATGTCTCCTCGGTCGGGCCGGAGTGCGGCACAGCGTTCGGGACATTAGAACAATCATTCCGCCAAGTGGTAGGGGCTATCGCTGGACCTTGGTGTTTTTTCGTCATAGATGTGCGGTGTGTTGACGAAAAAACATCAGGGTGGATGATGGCAAAACGTCCGGGGATGGCGGCGCTGGCGGCGGCGGCGGGGGTTTCGGTCGCCACGGTGGACCGGCTTTTGAACGGGCGCGAGGCGGTGGCGCAGGCCACGCGGGTGGCGGTGCTGGAAGCGGCGCAGCGTCTCGGCCATCCTGCGGCGGCGCGGCTGGCGGGCGGGGCCGGGGCGGATGTGCCGCCCTTTGTCCGCTTCGGGGTGCTTTTGCACAAGCAGGGGCAGGAATTCTATCAGAACATGGCGCGCGAGATGCGCGGGGCGGTGGCCGGTTTGTCCGGCGTGCGGGGGCAGCTGGAGCTGGAATTCGCCGCCAGTCAGGCACCGAGCGAGGTGGCGGCGCTGTTGCGCGGCATGGCGGGGCGTTGCGACGTGATCGCGGCGACGGCGGTGAACCACCCCGAGATCACCGCAGCGGTCGACGAGTTGCGCCAGCAGGGCGTGGCGGTGTTTTCGCTGTTGTCGGATTTCGCCCAAGGGGTACGGGCGGGCTATGTCGGGCTGAACAATCTGAAGGTCGGGCGCACGGCGGCGTGGATGATCTCGCTTTCGGCGCGGGGGGCGGGCAAGGTGGCGCTGTTCGTCGGCGGGGCGCGCTGGCACGGGCACGACCTGCGCGAGACGGGGTTTCGCGCCTATCTGCGCGAGGAGCGGCCCGATCTGGAGGTGCTCGAGTCGATCGTGAACCTCGAGACGCGGCAACTGACCTATGAGGTGACGTTGGGCCTGCTGAAGCGGCATCCCGATCTGCGCGGCATTTTCGTGGCAGGCGGCGGGATGGAGGGGGCCATCGCCGCTTTGCAACAGGCGCGCAAACCGGGCGAGGTGGCGCTGGTGGTGAACGAGTTGACCGCCGAGTCGCGGGCCGGTCTGGCGCAGGGCTGGGTCACGCTGGTGGATGCCACGCCGCTGCCGGACCTGTGCCGCGAGGTGCTGGGCCTGATGGTGCGGGCAAAGCGCGACGGGGGAATCGGCGGGGTGGGGCAGGTGTTTTTGCCGATGCAACTGCACGTGGCCGAGCAGCTTTGACGCGGTGATGCGGCAAATGGCCTGCCGAAGCTGACGAAAAATCGTCATGAAGGGGGCTTTGCGCGGGGAATCTTTGGCCCAAGGCGTTGCTGCGTGAATTAGCTGTATCCTGGAATGAATATTCCACCCATCCTTGGCCATGGCATGTTCACGCCAGAACGGGGCCGCTGTCGGGCGGCCTATGACGACCAAGGATATCCGCACCGATGCTGCCCTTTGCCCTGAACCACATGACGACCCCCCGCCTTGGCTGGGAAGCCTTTCTTGACCTTGCGGCCGCGCTTGGCTGTGTCGGGGTCGAATTCCGCAACGATTTCGGCACGCCTTTGTTCGACGGGGCCGATCCGGCGGTGGTGGGCGCTGCCACCCGCGCAAAGGGATTGCGCTTTCTGGCGCTGGCGGAAGTGAAGATGTTCAACGACTGGTCCGAGGCCAAGCGGGCCGAGGCCGGGGCGTTGATGCAGATTGCCGTGGCGGCGGGGGCCGAGGCCATCAGCCTGATCCCGCGCAACGACGGCGTGGCGACCGACCGTGCGGAAAGCCGCAAGGTGACGGAGACGGCGCTGCTGGAGTTGCTGCTGATGCTGAAGGCGCACGGGTTGAAGGCGATGGTCGAACCCCTGGGCTTTGCCGTCTGTTCGCTGCGCCACAAGGATGTGCTGGCCGAGGCGATACACGCCGTGGGCGGGGAGGGCACCTATTACATGGTGCATGACACGTTCCATCACGCGTTGGCGGGGTTCGGGCCGATATACCCTGATTTGACGGGGATCGTGCACGTTTCCGGCGTCAAGGACATGATCGCGCTGGACGATATGCGCGATGCGCACCGCGTGCTGGTCGATGCCGACGATGTGCTGGGCAACGTGGCGCAGATCCGCGCGCTGCGGGCGGCAGGGTATGCAGGCCCGATCAGCTACGAGCCTTTTGCGCCATCGGTCCATGCGCTTTGCGATGCGAAGGGGCCGCTTGCCGCCTCGATGGAATTCATCCGCAAGGGCGTGGAGGCCTGAGCGGAGGGGATACCGCCCCGAAGCGGGCGGTCCGGCAGGGAGAGAAGGTGTGCCGGACACCGACATGTGGAGGAGAGAAAAACCATGAAAAAGACCCTTATGATCGCCGGTTTCGCCGCCCTGATGGGCACGAGCGCGATGGCAGACGGCATCGGCGTTTCGATGGCGAAGTTCGACGACAACTTCCTGACCGTGCTGCGCAACGGGATTCAGGCGCAGGCCGATGCGGCGGGCCTGTCGGTGCAGATCGAGGATGCGGGCAACGACGTTGCCAAGCAGCTTGACCAGATCAACAACTTCATCGCGTCGGGGGTCACCTCGATCATCGTGAACCCGGTCGACACCTCGGCCACGCAGGCGATGTCGGACGCGGCGGCTGCCGCGAACGTGCCGCTGGTCTATGTGAACCGCCAGCCGATCAACGTGGACACGCTGCCCGACAACCAGGCTTTCGTCGCGTCGAACGAGGAAGAGTCGGGCACGCTGGAAACCATTGCGCTGTGCGACAACTGGGCGGCTGAAGGCAAAACTGAAGTCAATGTCTATGTCATGCAGGGCGAGCTGTCGAACCAGGCCGCCGTGCAGCGCACCAAGGACATCTATGACGTGATCGACGCGGGCAAGTGCAAGGTCAAGGTCAACGTGATCGACCAGCAAACCGCCAACTGGAGCCGTGACGAAGCCACCAACCTGATGACCAACTGGTTGTCGACCGGTGCTGCGTTCGACGGCGTGATCGCCAACAACGACGAAATGGCGCTGGGTGCGATTCAGGCCATCAAGGCGGCCGGCATCGACATGGCGACCGTGCAGATCGGTGGCGTGGATGCCACGCAGGACGCGCTGGCTGCGATGCAGGCGGGCGAGTTGGACGTGACCGTGTTCCAGGATGCGGCAGGTCAGGGCGGCGGTGCGCTGGACGCGGCGACCAAGCTGGCTAAGGGCGAGGCTGTCGAGCAGAAGGTCTATATCCCCTTCCAGCTGGTGACGCCTGCCAACGTGGCCGATTACGCGGCCAAGAACTGATCCTGACCGGATCGCGGGGGGCGGCGCGCAGGTGCCGCCCCTTTTTCATCTTGCCGCAGCGGGCAGCGCGGGCGGATGATGGAATTTCACGACAGAGGGAGGGTGCCGTGTCTCAGGTGACGCATGGCCTTGGTGGCCTGAAATACGATCCGGCCAAGCGGACGCGACCGCAGGAACTGAACGTGTTCATCGCGTTGATCGTGATCGTCGCGGCCTTCGAGATTTTGGGCCGCGTGCTGATGGGCGACAGCTTTCTTCTGAACACGCGCGACAACGTGGACACGCTGTTCAACGAGCAGCGGTTGCAGATCATCATTTTGCAGGTGTCCATCGTGGGGATCATTGCGCTGGGGGTGACGCAGGTGATCATCTCGGGCGGGATCGATTTGTCGTCGGGGTCCATCGTGGGGGCGACCGCGATGATCGTGATGAGCTTCGCGCAGGTGGCGACGGTGAACGGCAATCCCAACCCCAAGGCGATTTTTGGCGATTGGGCGATGGACCTGCCGGTGATCGTGCCGCTGGTCGTGGGGCTGGCCTGCGGGGTGTTCGCGGGGTTCGTCAACGGCGCGCTGATCGCCTATACGCGGATACCGCCATTCATCGCCACGCTGGGGATGATGGTGACAGCGCGGGGGGCGGCGAAGTGGTGGTCGAAGGGCAACCCGATCTCGTTCCCGACCGACGCCTATGCCGCGATTGGCAAGGGGATGATGCCGGTGGTGATTTTCGTGGTGCTGGCGGTGCTGTTCCACTGCATCATGACCTATACGAAATACGGCAAGCATTGCTACGCCATCGGGTCGAACGAGGCGGCGGCGCGGATGTCGGGGATCAACACCGAGCATCACAAGGTGCTGGTCTATGTGATCGCCGGAGCCTTGGCCGCGCTGGCGGCGGTGGTGCTGTCATCGAAGAACCTGACCGCGCAGGCGGGCATGGGGGTGATGTACGAGCTTGACGCAATTGCCATGGCGGTGATCGGCGGGGTTTCCTTGCAGGGCGGGCGCGGGTCGATCCTTGGCACCTGTCTGGGGGCGTTGATCTTTGGCGTGATCATCAGCGGTTTCACGTTCCTGAAGCTGGATGCCTATTATCAGGAAATGGTGAAGGGCATCATCATCGTGGCGGCCGTGGTGCTGGACCAATGGCGGCAAAAGGGGCGGGCGCGGGGATGAGCATGGAAGATATCGTGTTGGAGACCCGTGGCCTGACCAAGCGCTACGGTGGGGTGCATGCGCTGGAGGATGCCAATTTCGTGCTGCGCAAGGGCGAGCATGTGGCGGTGGTGGGCGACAACGGGGCGGGGAAATCCACCTTTGTGCGCCAGATTACTGCGGTCGAGCAGAAAAGCGCCGGGCAGGTGTTCTTCGACGGGCGCGAGGTGAATTTCGAGGGCCCGTTGCAGGCGCGGGAAGCGGGGATCGAGACGGTGTTCCAGACGCTCGCCTTGGCCGATGATCTGGACGTGCCGTCGAACCTGTTTCTGGGGCGCGAGATGTTCAAGTTCCGGCTTGGTCCGTTTTCGATATTGGACCGCAAGGCGATGCGGGAACGCACGCTGGAGGCGCTGAAAACGACGGCGGTGAAGATACCGAACGTGGACAACCCGATCCGCAACATGTCGGGCGGGCAGCGGCAATGCGTGTCGATCGCGCGGACGGCGGCCTTTGCCAGCAAGCTGGTGATCATGGACGAGCCGACGGCGGCGCTGGGCGTGCAGGAGACGGCGCAGGTGGAAAACATCATCCGCGGGCTGAAGGAACGCGAGGTGCCGCTGATCCTGATTTCGCACAACCTGCGGCAGGTGTTCGATCTGGTGGACCGGATCGTGGTGTTCCGGCGCGGGCGGATCGTGGCCAGCCTGAACAAGCACGAGACCGACGGCAACGACATCGTAAGCTACATCACCGGCGTCAAAGGGGCGGACGCGGCCTGACGGGCCGCGCTGGCATCAACTCGCGGCGACGACTTCGGCGAGGATGCTGTTTTCGGCGTCGCGCAGGGCTTGGCGGGCGGGTTTGCCGTGGAAGACCGCATCGTGGATCTCGGCACCAAGGATGCGTTCTATCAGGCTGAATTCGCGGATCGGCGGGCGGGCCCATGTGACAAGCTCGTTCCGGCGGGCGAGTTGGTCGACCATGCTGACGATGGGCGACGAGGCCAGCGCTTCGGGGTCGGCGCAGACGGAAAAGCGCGGCGCGACGGGAAAGCCGTTTTTGACATGGGCCTTCATCGCCTCGGGCGAGACCATCCATGTGAGGGCGTTCATGATCTGCTTTTGCCGCGCGGGTTTGACCGAGGCGGGAATGGTCATCAAAAAGCCGCCGATGGGGGCGGCGATGCGGCGCAGGCGGCGCGAGGGGGGCGGAAGATAGGCCACGCGGCGGGCGACCTGCGAGGAAAGTTCGTGTTCGAAGCGGGCGGCGCGCATGGTCCAGCAATAGGCAAGACCGGCACGGCCTGACATGAAGCACTGGATGCGCTTTTCCCAATCCATGAATTCGATGTCGGGGGGCGACACCTCGACCAGTTGTTTCATGTATTCGATCACCTCGACCGCATCGACGGTGTCGATTTGCAGTTTGAGCTTTTCGAATTTCGGAAAGACCCAGCTTTCCTGATTGTGCAGCGGCATGTCGATGATGGTTTTCTGGCAGGCGGCCAGAAAGAACATGAAGGAATTGGCGATGGGCATGCCGCGCTGGCCGTTCCATGCGATGCCGTAGAATTCGGACGCGGGGCGGTGCAGGGCGCGGGCGGCGGCGATGGTTTCATCAAAGGTGCGCGGGAAGGTCAGGCCCTTGTCCTCGAACAGGTCGCGGCGGGCGGCAAGGATCTCGATCGTGCAGTAAAGCGGGATGCCGTATTGCGTGCCCTTCCAGTTTCCGGTGCCCCAGACCGAGGGGTGGAAGTCGAGGGGGTTGATCGCGGCGTCCTGCAACAGGTCGTCCAGGGGGGCGAGGTAGCCTTTTTCGGCGAATTCCCCCAGCCACGGCATGTTGATGGAGATGACGTCATATTCGGCGGCGGGCTTTTCGAAGTAGCTTTGCGAGTTGATGTAAAGGTCGGGCAGGCGTTGCAAATCGAAGCTGCTTTTGCGCCCGAGGTCGTTGCGGAAATCGGACCACATGTTGCGCATCGACGAGAAGTAGTTGTCGTCGTTCAAGAGGAAGCGGATGTCGCCGGGCACCTTGCCCGCGATATCATCACCGCGCACGGGCGAGATGATCTGCGCGGCGAAGTAGCTGCCGCCGAAGTAGTATTCGTTCGCTTCGGCGCCTTTGCGCAGGCCGAATGTCTTGGCAAGATGGCCTTTGACGTGGGTGGCGTATTCCATGAAGCTTTGCAGCAGCGTGTCGGCGGGTTCGAGGAAATGGGTTTTCAAGCCCCCGCCGCGCGGCACCTGACGGATCAGCCCGTCGGCCACCATCTTGGCGATCATGCGGTTGCCGGTGGAATAGGGCACGCCTGCAAGGGTGATCAGACCCGATTTGTCGATGGGGCGGCGGCGCAGGTGGCTGTCGACCAGTTCCAGCACCACGTTCCAGTAGACATCCTTGGCAGCACCGGGCAGGCCGGTGTCGAAGGGGGCGCGGAGTTTGCGCAAAAAGTCGACGATCCGCGACAATTCATGCGCGGTCAATTCCGGTGGGGCAGTGATCGACGTGTTGACCTGTTGCACCGGTTCAGCCTTGTTGTGCGGAAATCCCAGAATGCCATTTCACCAAAGCGAAGAAATCCTCGTTTTGCAATCCTGCATTCGCCGCGGCACGGTAAAGTTCGAGGATGAGGCCCGAGGTGAGCATCGGCACGCCATTGCCGCGTCCGGCATCGCTGATGAGGGTGAAATCCTTGATCATCTGCTGGATCGTGAAGGCGGGGCTGTAGTCTTGCTGCGCCACCATGTCGGCCTTGTATTTGAACAAGGGCGAGGCGACGGCGCTTTCGCAGATCACCTCCATCATCGCGGCGCGGCTGAGGCCGCCGCTGGCCCCCATGCTGACCGCTTCGGCAAGGATGGCCGAGGAAGCGCCGACGAGGGTGTTGAGAACCAGCTTCATATAGCGCGCCTCGTCGCCGGACCCGAGCCAGAATTGGCGGGCCGAAATCAGCGACATCAGCGGCAGGGCGGTTTGCCAGCCCTGCGGATCGCCCGAGGCGAGCACGGTAAGCGTGCCCTTTTCGGCCAGCGCGGTGCTGCCGGAGACGGGGGCGCGGACGTAAAGAATTCCAGCATTTGCAAGGGTTTGCGCGACCTGGGCGGAGCATTCGGGTGAAACCGTGCTCATCTCGACCAGCACGGCGCCACGGGGAAGGCGGGTCGCAAGGCCCGCGACCACGGCGCGCAGGGCGGCATCGTCGGGCAGGGTGGAAAACACGAGGTCGGCCCCGTCGAGCGCGCACAGGTCGGCCGAGGCGGTGGCCCCCGCAGCGGCAAGTGCTGCATGGGTGGCGGGGTTCGTTTCGGATACCGCGACCGCTATTTCCGCGGCAAGCAGGTTTCGCACCATGGGCAGGCCCATCTTGCCTGCGCCGATCCAGCCGGTTTTCCTGCCTGCCACGCCTGCGCGCGCCAGGGCCGCCACGTTCGAATCCATCACTTACCTCGTTTGCGTCTGTCGCCAACATAGGGGGCCGATCTGGCGCTTCGTCCGCGAATTTATCCGGAGTGGATAATTTCGCCCCGCCGTCCCCGATCCGGTTTGATATCGATGGATGCAGGGAGTGAGTCGGGACCGCATGGGCTGGAGGGTCTGGCCCGATGCGAGACGCAAGACAACCAGCGGCCCGTGCAGGGCGGCGTGGGGCCATCCCTTGGGGGTGCCGCCATGCCATACCGGCGCAGGACAAGGGTTTGACGCAGCGTGACGCAAACAGCGTGCGGTCTGGACACGAGAGGGAGGAACGACACATGCGGGCAGTCCGTTTTCACGGGGCGCGGGATATCAGGGTCGAGGACGTGGCCGAGCCTTCGGGCAAGCTGGCCCCCGATGACGTGCTGATCGCGCCTGCCGTCACAGGCATTTGCGGCACCGATCTGCATGAATATCTGGCAGGCCCGATCGTCACGCCGAAAGAGCCGCATGTCTATACGGGGGCGACCAATCCGCAGATTCTGGGGCATGAATTTTCGGCCCGCGTTCTGGCGGTGGGCGATGCGGTGAGCCATGTTTCGGCGGGCGACCGGATTTCCATTCAGCCGCTGTTGTCGCCGCGCAACGATTACTATGGCAAGCGCGGGCTGTTCCATCTGTCGCCCGTCATGGGCTGCGTGGGGCTGAGCTGGGCCTGGGGCGGCATGGGCGAGAAGGCGGTGATCAAGGATTACAACGCCCAGCCGGTGCCGGACAACATTACCGACGAGCAGGCGGCGATGATCGAACCGGCCGCCGTGGCGCTGTATGGTGTGGACCGTGGCGGGGTGACGGCAGGATCGACCGTGCTGGTTTCGGGTGCCGGCCCGATCGGTGCGCTGACCGTGCTGGCGGCGCATGCGGCGGGCGCGGCACTGGTGATCGTGTCGGAGCCGAACCCGAACCGCCGCCGGATCATTGCGGACATCGCGCCCTATGCCATCGTCGTCGATCCCCGGAGCGGAGATTTGCGCCAGGTGGTGGCTGATCTGACCGAGGAAGGCGTGGGCGTCGACGTGGCGCTGGAATGTGTGGGACTTGAGGCGTCGCTGAACGCCTGTGTGACGGCGGTGCGCCGTCAGGGGCGGGTGGTGCAGGTGGGCTTGCACATGAAGCCTGCCAGCATCGACGCGATGCTGTGGGCGCTGAAGGATATCACCGTGGAAGCGACATGGTGCTACCCGACGCAAATCTGGCCGCGCATCGCACGGATGATCGCTTCGGGCAATTTCCCCGTCGAAAAGGTCATCACCGCGCGGATCGACGCCAAGGATGTGGTCGCCAAGGGGTTCGAGGCGCTGCTCGATCCGGCGGGCGAACATCTGAAGATTCTGGTCACGACCTGACCGAACCGAACTGAAGAAAGAAGAAAAGAATGAGCACCAAGAACGTCGCCTTGATCGTCGGGGCCACCGGCCTGTCGGGCAGCTATGCGGGGCGCCTGCTGAAATCGCAGGGCTGGACGGTCGTCACGCTGTCGCGCGGGGCGGCGGAGCTGGAGTTTTCCGACCGCCATATCGCGGCCGATCTGCAGGATGCGGCGGGCACGAAGGTGGCACTGGCTGCGGCGCAGGATGTGACGCATGTGTTCTTTTGCACATGGTCGCGGCAGGCGAACGAGGCGGAAAACGTGCGCGTCAATGCGCTGATGATCCGCAATCTGTTTGACGGGCTGCAAGCAGCGCCGATCAAGCATGCGGCGCTGGTGACGGGGTTGAAGCATTACCTCGGGTCGTTCGACGATTACGCCAAGGTAAAGCCCTATACGCCCTTCCTTGAAAGCAGCCCGCGTCTGCCGGGGTTGAACTTCTATTACGCGCAGGAAGACGTGCTGTTCGAGATGGCCGAGAAGCGCGGCTTCACATGGTCGGTGCATCGCCCGCACACGATGATCGGGTTTGTCATCGGCAACGCGATGAACATGGCGGTGACGCTGGCGGTCTATGCGTCGATCTGCAAGGAAACGGGGCGGCCGTTTGTCTATCCGGGATCGACCGAGCAGTATAATGCCGTGACCGATGTGACCGATGCGCGGCTGTTGGCCAAGCAGCTGGTCTGGGCGGCGACCACGCCGGAAGCGGCGAACACGCCGTTCAACACCTCGAACGGCGATGTCTTCCGCTGGACGTGGCTGTGGGCGCAGATTGCCGATTACTTCGGTCTGGAAGTGGCCGTCCATCCGGGCAAGCCGACGCTTCTGGAGGAACAGATGGCCGATGCGCCTGCCGTCTGGGCGGGGATCGTGGCCAAGCACGGGTTGCAGGATATCGGGGTGAACACTCTTGCCTCGTGGTGGCACAGCGACGCCGATCTGGGGCGCACGTTGGAATGTTTCACCGACATGACCAACAGCCGCAGCCTTGGGTTTGATGCCTATCAGCCGACGCGCAGCAGTTTCACTGATGTTTTCGACGAATTGCGCGCGCGCAAGATCATTCCGGCGTGAGCGGGGGCAGGGGAGATATCATGCATTACGTAGTCCATTGCCTCGATCACGAGGGGGCCGTCGAGAAGCGGTTGGCCAATTATGACGCGCACAAGGCCTATCTGGCGGCGGCGACGGTCAAGACGGTAATCTCGGGTCCGCTTCTGGCGGATGACGAGGCGACGATGATCGGAAGCTGTTTTGTGCTGGAGGCAGACAGTCTGGCCGCGGTCGAGGACTTCAACCGCAACGACCCGTTCGCCAAGGTGGGCTTGTGGAAGACCGTTTCCATCCGCCCGTTCGCCAAGCGCGTGGATAACCGCTGATGGCAAACCCTGTGAACATCGCGCTGGTCGGCATGGGCTGGTGGGGCCAGAAGATGCTGGCCGTGTTGCAGGCGGCGCCACAGGATATCCGCGTGGTGCGGGCGGTCGAGCCGAACATCGAGACGGTGCGGGCGCTGTGCGCCGAAAAGGGCATCGCGCTGACGGCGGATTATGCCGATGCGCTGGCCGACCCGAGCGTCGAGGCGGTGGTGCTGGCCACGCCGCATTCGATGCACACCGCGCAGATCGCGGCGGCGGTGGCGGCGGGCAAGCATGTGTTTTGCGAAAAGCCGCTGGCGCTGACCAAGGCCGAGGCCGAACGTTCGGTGGAATTGTGCCGTGCTGCCGGTTTGGTGCTTGGCATGGGTCACGAGCGGCGGTTCGAGCCGCCGGTGGCCGATATGCTGGCGATGGCGGATGCGGGCAGCCTTGGGCGTATCCACCAGATCGAGGCGAATTTCAGCCATGACAAGTTCTTGTCGCTGGCGCGCGACAACTGGCGGCTGAAGGCGGACCAAGCGCCTGCAGGCGGGATGACGGCGACGGGTATTCACCTGCTCGATTTGTCGGTGCGCTTGCTGGGTGCTGCGGAAAGCGTGCTGTGCATCTGCGAGCAGCTGTCGTCTGACCTGCCGCAGGGCGATACGGTGGCGGCTTTCGTCAAGTTCAAGGGGGGTGGCACGTCTTACGTTTCGGCGTCGCTGGCCAATCCGTTCATGTCGCGCTTTACGGTTTACGGGTCGAAAGGCTGGATCGACATCCGCGACAAGGCGCATGTGGAAGCGCCCGACGGCTGGATCGTCACGAGCGCCATGGCGGGCGGGCCGATCGTTACGCGCGAAATCGGCAAGGCCGAGCCGGTGAAGGATAACCTTGTCTCCTTCGCCCGCGCCGTGCGCGGCACCGAGACCTATCCGGTGACCGGCGAACATCTGGTCAACAACATCGCCCTGCTGGAGGCCGTGTTCCGTTCGGCCACCAGTGGACGCATCGAAACCGTCGCATAAGGAACGAATGTCATGAAAGCCCTTATCTTCGACAAGCCGAACCAACCGGTTGTCACCGACATCCAGATGCCGTCGATCAGCGACAACGAAGTGCTGGTCCGGTCGCGGCTGGTCGGCATCTGCCATTCGGATTACGAATTGTTGGCGGGTAACTACATCATCCCGATCTCGTATCCTGTCACCCCAGGCCATGAATGGGTGGGCGAGGTGGTCGAGGTGGGGCGCAACGTCAAGGGCTTGCAGCGCGGCGACCGTGTGGTGGGCGAATGCGTGATCCGCACGCCGGAGCGCATCCACCATTTCGGGTTTTCGATGGACGGCGCGAACCGCGAGTTTTTCGCGGCGCGTCCGGAATGGCTGCACAAGCTGCCGGACGGCGTGGATGATGCCAAGGGCGCGCTGATCGAGCCGTTCACCTGCGGGTACTACGCCGTGCTGCGCCATGGCGGGGTGGATGCGTCCAATACCGTGGTGATTTCCGGCGGCGGGACCATCGGGCTGGTTTCGGCGGCGGCGGCCATCGGGATGGGCGCGCAGGTGATCGTGGTCGATCCGGTGCCGCTGCGGCGCGAGATTGCCATGAAGCTGGGCGCTGTCGGTACGGTGGACCCGAGCGCGGGCAATGCCGTGGAAGCGGTGACCGAGATGACGAAGGGCGGCGCCGATCTGGTGGTCGAGGCGGCGGGTCATGCGTCGTCGCTGGCCAATGTGTTCGATTACGCGCGTCCCGAAGGGTTCGTGTCGATGGTGGGCATCAGCATCGGGCAGAAGATTCCGGTCGAGCTGGGCAAGATCCAGATCAAGGATTTGACGGTGCGCGGTTGCATCGGGTCGCCCGGTGTGTGGCCCGGCGCGATCCGGTTTCTGGAGCGCACGGGGATCGACCTGTCGCCGATCCAGACGCACCGCTTCGGGCTGGACGATGCGATTGCCGCCTATGCGCTGGGCAAAGACCCGGCCAAGGCGGTGAAGATCACGCTCGAAATCGCCTGAGCCGCAGCAAGAACCGGGGGGAACGCAGGTGGCACAAGAGGTCAGACTGACAACGGGGGCGGGACTTGCCCCTGACTGGCGCAAGGTTCGCCTGACGCGCGGGTTTGTCACCGTGCTGGCGTCGACGCTGGTGCTGCTGGCGGTTTGCGCGGTGTTCGCGCCCTCGGCGGTGTCGGTGGGCGGGTTGGCGGGAAGCCTGCCCTTTGCCGCGATCATCGCCATCGTCGGGCTGGGGCAGATGCTGGTCGTGCAGCAGGGCGGGTTCGATCTGTCGCTGGCGGGCGGGGTTTCGCTGGCGGTGGTGATTACCACGCACCTGTCGGGCGGCAACGATGCCGATCTGCTGGGGTCGGTGATGATTGCGGTGGGCTGTGCGCTGGTGGCGGGGGCGCTGAACGGCGTGCTGGTCGGCGTGCTGCGGCTGAACGCGATCATCGCCACCATCGGTATGAACGCGCTGCTGTACGGGGCGGTGTTCGCGGTGTCGGGCGGCGTGCCGCGCATCACGACGCCGCTGATGGCCGAGATTGCGGGCGGCAAGACGGCGGGCCTGCCCAATTCGGTGCTGTTTGCGGTGGCGCTGACCGCGCTGGTCAGTTTTGCGCTGAAGGCCACGGTGATGGGCCGCCGGTTCGAGGCGATCGGGGCCAATCCGCAGGCCGCCCATGCGGCGGGGCTGCCGGTGCGGCGCTATCAGGCGGCGGCCTATGTGCTGGCGCAACTGCTTTACTGCGTCGCGGGGGTGCTGATTTCGGGCATCACGCGCGAGCCTACGGCCTTTCAGGGCGACAGCCTGCTTCTGCCATCGGTTGCGGTGGTGGTGTTGGCGGGAACGTCGCTTCTGGGCGGCCGGGGCTATCCGATTTCGACGGTCATCGCGGCGTTCTTCCTGAATCAACTCAGCCAGTTCGCGCTTGCCGTCGGAGTGCCGTTCTCGGCCCAGACCATCATTCAGGCTTTGGCCTTGGTCTTTGGGATCGGCGTCTACTCGGTCCACTTCAAACGGACCGCAACAAATCGCGCTACCATGTCCAACTCGGAGGAAACGGACGATGTCTAAGACACTTACGCTGTCGTTGTCGCTGGCGACGATCACCCTGACCACGGCTTTGGCCGCAACCACCGTTCTGGCAGAAACCCCGTCGTGGTGCGGGCCGAAGCAAGCGTCGCTTGCGCTGCTCGACGGGTTCGGCGGCAACTCGTGGCGGCTTGTGACCACCGCTTCCGGCAAGGAAGAGGCGGCGAAATGCCCGAGCATCACGCAGTATGAATATGCGGACGGTCAGGGCAACACCCAGAAGGCGATTTCCGACATCAACTCGATGGCGGCACGCGGGATCAATGCAATGGTCGTGTTCGGCGATGCCGGCCCCGCCGTGCTGCCCGCGCTGACCAACGCGCACAAGGCAGGCACCATCGTGGTTCCCTACCGCGTGAACGTGGGCGGCGAAGAAGGCGTGAACTACGCCAAGTTCATCGGCTCGTCGTTCGTCGAGGACGGCAAGAGCTGGGGCAACTGGATCAAGGAAACGCTGCCCGAAGGCGGCAACGTCCTGTTCCTTTCGGGCCCCGCAGGCAACAGCCAGGGTCTGGACGAGTTGAAGGGCATGAAAGAAGTGCTCGACGACAAATACGTCTTCATCAACCCCGAGCCTTTCGATGTCACCAACTGGGATCCGTCGCTGACCCAGCAGGTCCTGTCGGCGGAAATCGCCAAGAACGAGAAGATCGACGTGATCGTTTCGGACTTTGGCCCGTCGCTGGTTGGCGCGCTGCCGGTGTTTGCCGAGTTCAAGCGGTCGATCCCCGCCATCGCCACTTCGGACGGCAACTCGTTGTCGTGCTTCTGGGCGCAGAACCACGAAGCCAACCCGGACTTCAAACTGTTCACCGTGGCGACCGGCAACGACAACGTGCGTCTGGCCGTGCAGTGGGCGGTCGCCCTTGCCACCGACGGCACGCCGCCGGCTGACAACATCTTCAAGGCTCCGGTCTATGAAAACTCGGTGACCGGTACGCCGAACCCGGTGACCTGCCGCGACGATCTGCCCGGCTCGATCTATCTGTCGGCCGAAATGGCGGATGATGCGCAGGCAGCTGCGGTCGGCCAGTAAGCGCGTAAACCGGTCCGGGGCAAAGGCCCCGGACCGGACCCTTTTCCCGTTGCGGGACAGCAGGACAGAACATGCCCGAGGTAGCACCCATGAACGACATGCAAGTGCAGGATGCCGCCGCCGCGGCGCTGGCCGTGCCGAGACTGCGGTTGACCGGCATCACCAAGACCTTTGCCGGTGTGACGGCGCTGGCGGATGTGTCGGTCGATATCTATGCGGGCGAGGTTCATGCCATTCTGGGCGAGAACGGCGCGGGCAAGTCTACGCTGATGAACGTGATCGCCGGTGTGTTCCGGCCCGATAGCGGCACGGTCGAATTCGACGGTGCGATGGTCAGCCCGATGACGCCGGAAAAGGCGGCGGCGCTGGGGGTTTCGGTGTCGTACCAGCATCCTGCGGTGCTGGACGATCTGTCGGTGCTGGAAAACCTGCGGGTGGCGTTGCCTGCGCGGGTGTTCGCATCGGGCGACGCTGCAAAGATCGCGCGGGGGATGCTGGACGATGTGGGGCTGGATGTCGATCTGCACCTGCGGGCCGACGGGTTGACGGTGGCACAAAAGCACCTTTTGGAAATTGCCAAGGCGCTGGCGACGCGGCCTCCGGTGCTGATACTGGACGAGCCGACGGCGGCTTTGGATCAGGACGCGACCGAGATGCTGTTCGACCGTATCCGCGCCGTGGTGGCGCAGGGCACGGCGGTGATCTACATCACCCACCGGCTGGCCGAGTTGCGCCAGATCGCGCATCGGGTGACGGTGCTGCGCGACGGGCGGCTGAAGGGCGGCGCACTGGTGCGCGACGTGACCGACGACGATCTGATGGCGATGATCGTGGGGCGCAGCCTTGCGTCGGCCTTTCCGCCGAAATGCACCGAGGCAGCGCCTGCGACGAATTTCGCGGTGGCGGGCCTGACGGGCAAGAAATTCAGCGATGTCGGCTTTGCGGTCGGGCGGGGCCAGATCATCGGGATTGCGGGGGTCGAGGGCAACGGGCAGGCGCAGCTGATGCGCGCGCTGGCGGGGCTTGAGCCGTGGAGCGGCGAGGTCCGGCTGAACGGCACGGCGCTGGCGGCGGCGGATGTGAAGCAGAAATCGGCCTATATGCCGTCGGACCGCCATGCCGAGGGGATCATCGCGGACCTGACCGTGCGCGAGAACGCAAGCTTTTCGGCGCTGGACCAGCTGAGCCGCTTTGGCATCGTAAGCCGCCGCGCCGAGCGCGACGAGGTGGGCCGCCTGTTCGGGTCGCTGGCCGTCAAGACGCCGGGGCTTGAGGCGGGGATCTTGTCGCTGTCGGGGGGCAACCAGCAAAAAGTCGTCATGGCGCGGGCGCTGATGTCGAAGCCCGGTTTCATTCTGGCAGACGAGCCGACGCAGGGCGTGGACGTGGGCGCAAGGTTCGAGATTTACCGCATCCTGCGCGAGGTGTCGCAATCGGGCGTGCCGGTGATCGTCAATTCGTCGGACGCGGCCGAGTTGGAGGGGCTGTGCGACGTGGTGATCGTCATGTCGCGGGGACGGGTGGCCGAAATGCTGCGCGGCGAGGATGTGACCGAGGCGCGGATCGTCGCGGCGGCGGTCAAGGCGCAGACGCATCTGGCGGGCGATACCGCCAGCCGTCCGGCGCGGGCTGTCAAAAGCCGTCTGCACAAGTTCATCCAGAGCGACAACGCCACGGTGGCACCGCTGGCCGTGGTGATCGCGGCGCTGGGGCTTTATGTGTTCAGCCAGAACGGCAACTATTTTTCGGCCTTCAACATCTCGAACATCCTGCTGCTGGCGACGGCGCTGGGGTTCATCGCGCTGGGGCAGACGATTGCGCTGCTGATGGGCGGGATCGACCTGTCGGTGGGGCCGCTGGCGGGGTTTCTGGTGGTGGTGGCGTCGTTCTTCATCAACGACGGGCACACGCCGCAAACCATTGCGCTGGGGTTCGGGCTGATGTTCGCGGGCGCGCTGGTGGTGGGGTCGATCAACGGGCTGCTGATCCGGTTCGCCAATTTCACGCCGATTGCGGCGACGCTGGCGATGTATATTGGCTTGCAGGGCATGAGCTTCGTTTTGCGCGACGGGCCGGATGGATACATCAACTTTGCGGTGATGGATGCCATCGGCTGGAAGCTGGGGCCAATTCCCGTGGCCTTCATCGTGCTGGTCGCAGTGGCGCTGGCGGCGGAATACGGGCTGCGTGCGCATCGGGCGGGCTGGCAGGTGCGGGCCATCGGGTCGCACGAGGGGTCGGCGCGGCGCATGGGCATTCGCGTGGACCGCGTGGCGATTGCCGGATATGTGGCCGTGGCGCTGTGCACGGCGCTGGGGGCGGTGATGCTGATGGTGCAGATCGGCGTGGGCGATCCGGCGCAGGGGGTCAGTTACACGCTGGCCAGCATCACGGCGGTGGTTTTGGGCGGCACCAGTCTGCGCGGCGGGCGCGGCACCTTTATCGGCACGGTGATGGGGGCGGTGCTGCTGACCGAGGTGCTGAACGCGGTGTCGTTCCTTGGGCTGTCGCAGACCTATCAATACATGTTCCAGGGCCTGCTGATCCTTGCCGCGGCGCTGATCTATTCGACTGCGCGCAGCCAGACCAAGGCCTGAGCCGCGGCGCGAAACCCGATACGGGCTGCGCCCCTGTGCGGGGCGCACCGTCCCCTTATGAGATAAGGACACCGACATGACCGAAGCAAAAACCGGCCCGCGCATCGCCTTTCTGGGGACGGGCGCGCAGGGGGCCTCGATCGCGGCCGATTTCGCGGCGGCGGGGCTGGATGTGACATTCATCGACCAATGGCCCGCGCATATCGAGGCGATCCGCGCCAAGGGCATCACGGTCAACCTGCCATCGCGCAGTTTCAACGTGGCCGTGCCTGCGCTCCATCTGTGCGAGGTGGCAGAGATCAAGCGGCCGTTCGATCTGATCTTTCTGGTGGTCAAGGCCTATGACACGGTCTGGGCCAGCCATCTGGCCAAATCGGTGCTGGCCGAGGACGGCTTCCTGATCGGCTTGCAGAACGGCATGACGCATGAAGATATCGCCACCGTGGTGGGCCGCCACCGCACCATCGGCGCGGTGATCGAGATTGCGTCGAACATGTGGGTGCCCGGTGTGACCAACCGGCAGAACGACCACGACGAAAGCTGGTTCGCGCTGGGCGCGCTGGACCCCGCGCAGCAGCACCGCGTCGAGGGTGTGGCCGAGATCTTGCGCCATTCGGGGCGGGTCGAAGTGGTCGATGACATCCGGTCGGCCAAGTGGATGAAGCTGGTGGTGAACGCGGCCGAACTGATCCCTTCGGCGATCATCGACACGGCGCTGAACGATGCCGCCCGTGCGCCCGGTATGCTGGAGGTGATGCGCGAGGCGGGATACGAGGCGATGCGGGCGGCGCTGGCGGACGGTGCCACGGTGATGCCGATCATCGGGATGCCGCCGAGCATGAGCAACGATCCCGAACGCTATGTCGACGAGATATTCGCCGAGGTTCTGAAGACCTTTTCGCGCGAGGATACGCTGACGACATCGTTGCAGGACTGGCGCAAGGGCCGCCGCGCCGAGGTGGCGGAAGTGAACGGCTGGGTTGTCGATATCCTGCGGGCGCATGGGCAGGACGCTCCGGTCAATGCGCGGGTGGTCGAGGTTGCGTTGCAGATCGAGGCGGGGGCGTTGCAGCCCCATCCGTCGAACGTGGCGCTGCTGGTCGGGGGCGATTGATGGCGAACGTCAAGCTGTTTGTCGATCACGCGCTGCTGTCGTGCAGCGATGCGGGGCTGGACGGGCTGATGGCCGAAATGCGGACGCTGCTTTGCGTGCGGTTGCAGGTGGCGGAAGCGGCCTGCCAACTGGCAGTGGTCGGGGTGACGGGATTGCCCGATCAACCGGCGGTGAATGTGGAATTGAGCATCCTGCCCAAGCCCGAGCGCACGCGCGAAATGCTGACCGCGCTGTGCGAGGCGTTGCGCGAACGGGTGGTGCGGGCGACGGGGGCGCGGGCGGCGATCCGCTGCGCGCAACTGGACGGGACGAGTTACATCGCGCTGAAATAGGCCCTAGCCGCGCAGGGCAGGGCGGGGGCGGGCGGACAGTTCGACCGCCGCATTTGCGCCGATGCCTGTCATGCACAGCAGGCGGACGATGATCTGGTCGGCGGCGCTGGCGGGCAATCTGCCGGTGGTGATGGCATGGCCTGCGCCGATCAGGGCGTGGGTGGTCAGGCGCCAGACGAGTTCGGCGTTGGAAACCTCGAACCGGCCCGCCTGCGAGGCAAGGCGCAGGTCGCGGATGGCGAAATGGCCCATCACGCGGAACAGCGCGTCTGCGATGACTTCGGAGCGGCTGAGCATCTGCGCCCAGCGGACATCGGTGATCGCGGTGTCGAGCACGGTGCGGATGCCATAGGCATAGACCTGGGCGGGATCGTCGAAGGTATCGGTCACCGCCTCGATCCGCAGGCCGAGGTCGTGCATCAGGGTTTCAAGCACCGCGATGGCGAGTTCGTCTTTTGATTTGAAGTAGTTGTAGACCGTGCCTGCGCCGACATCGGCGCGTTCGGCGATTTCCAGCATGGTTGCGGCCTCGACCCCCTTTTCGGTCATCACGTCGCGGGCGGCGGCGACCAGCGCTTCGCGGTTGCGGCGCTGGCGGCGGGCAACGCGGCCTTCGGCGGGGGTTTGGTCCGGGTTCGTCATGGGCGAATCATATTCAGTTTCGGGCGCGACCTCAACCTTTGCAGCTTTTGCGCGAAGGGTGCGGGATTTCATCGGGTTAGGGTACTTCAACATGGCGAAACGTCAAACTTGACGAACGTTCATTTATGGCGGAATGTCAGGAGGCCGCGCGGAGGTTGCGGTTTGTCGAAAGGACGGGGCATGACGGGTTCAACAGGTGCGGGCGGGTTCGACGCGGATGTGGCGATCATCGGGGCCGGTCCGGTGGGGACGCTGCTGGCGATTTTGCTGGGACGGCAGGGCCGGCGGGTGACGCTGGTCGAGCGTTGGACCAACCATTACGCGCTGCCGCGTGCCGTGACCTATGACCACGAAATCGCCCGCATCCTTGCCACGCTGGGGATCGATTCAGAAAACGATCCGGCGATCAGCTTTCATGACGAGTTGTATTACTGGAAGAACAAGGACGGCGAGAACCTGCAGATCGTGGATTGGCAAAGCCAGTCGGCCAGCGGGTGGCGGGTGCGCTACTGGTTCAACCAGCCGATGATGGAGCGGCGGCTGCTGGCGATTGCGGCGGCTTTGCCGACCGTGACGCTGCTGCGCGGCTGGCAGGGGGTGGGGCTTGAGCAGGACGCGGCGGGTGTGACGCTGTCGTTGCAGCAAAACCCCGAAGAGGCCGGGGCGGCAGGCGAAAGCCGTGTGCTGCGGGCGCGGTTCGTGGCGGGAACCGATGGCGCGAACAGTTTCGTGCGCGAGGCGCTGGGGATCGAGAACGAGGACAGGGGGTATTTCTTCGACTGGCTGATCCTCGATATGATTCCGCAGTTCGACTATGTGGCCAGCCGCGCGGGTGAACCGGCGCAGTGGCAATTGTGCGACCCCAAGCGCCCGACGACCATCGTTCCGGGCGGTCCCGGCCCCGTGGCGGGCGGGCCGGCGCGGCGGCGGTGGGAGTTCATGGTGCTGCCCGGCGAGGAGCCGCACGAATTGCAACGGGCGGAGCGGGCGTGGGAGTTGCTGGAGCCGTGGGGGCTGACGCCCGACAATGCAGAGTTGGAGCGCAGCGCGGTTTACCGCTTCCAGTCGCGCTGGGCCAAGCAGTGGCACAAGGGGCGCTGTCTGATCGGGGGCGATGCGGCGCATCTGATGCCGCCCTTTGCGGGCGAGGGCATGTGCGCGGGGCTGCGCGACGCGGTGGCGATGGCGTGGCGGCTGAACGGTATTCTGGATGGCCGGTTCGGGGTGGCGGTGCTGGACAGCTATACCAGCGAGCGGATCGAACATGCCAAGCATTACATCGGCTTCAGTCAGGAGTTGGGGCAGATCATCTGCATCGCCGACGAAGCGGTGGCGGCCGAGCGGGACGCCGCGATGATCGCGGCGCTTGGCGCGCGGGGCGGCACGCCGGTGCCGACCGATATCTGCCAGTTGGGGCAGGGCGCCTGGGCGTCCGACAGCGCCCATGCGGGCGAGTTGTCGGTGCAGGGGATCGTCGAAGCGGGGGGCATGCGCGGGCGGTTCGACCAGATCGTCGGGCAGGGCTGGGTGCTTTTGGGCCACGGGGTCGATCCGGTGGCGGCGCTGACAGCGGCGCAGCGTGACGACTTTGCGCGGCTGGGCGGGATTGCCGTGCGGTTGACCGGAGCGGAGGGCGGCGGGGTGGCCGATGTCGAAGGCACGATGGGCGACTGGCTGGCACGGATCGGGGCGCGCTATGTGCTGATCCGGCCCGATTTCTATGTCGCCCTGACAGCCGACACACCCGAGACGCTGCAAGGGCGCTTTGCCGGTGTCATGCAGGCGCTGCATCTGACCCGAGGGCAGGCTGTCGCAGCCGAATAAGCGGTCAGACCGCGCATACAAGGCGCGGTGCTGGCGGTTAACATAACGCAAGCGCATAAATTCGCCCCGCTATGCGATCATCTTCACCGGATGCTTTGGCTAGCATCCGGCAAGTGCCAAGGGCCTGGTCTGTTTCGAGGAGGGAACAGGCGAGGCGGCGGTGACCCCGCACCACGGAACGGACGGACAAACCAAAAGGGAGGACACATGCTTACGCGTCGCACGTTGCTCAAATCGGGGGCGGCCTTTGCCGCTGCCACCACCGCCTCGGGGCTGGCCATGCCCGCGCTGGCGCAGACCAAGAAGCTGAAGATCGGCTATGTCAGCCCGCAGACCGGCCCGCTTTCGGCCTTTTCGGCGGCAGACAGCTTCATGGTGGAAAAATTCCTCGCCGCAGCGCCCGGGATGGGGCTGGATGTCGAGGTGATCGTGAAGGACAGCCAGTCCAACCCGAACCGCGCCGCCGAAGTGGCCAAGGAGTTGATCAGCCGTGACGAGGTGAATTTGATCCTTGTCGCTTCGACTCCCGAGACGACGAACCCCGTCTGCTCGATTGCGGAACAGGAAGAGATTCCGGTGATTTCGACGGTCGCGCCGTGGCAGCCGTGGTTCATCGGGCAGCAGGGCAACCCCGGCGATCCGGCAAGCTGGCAGGCGTTCGATTACGTCTATCACTTCTTCTGGGGGCTGGAAGACAACATCGCCACCTTTATGAACATGTGGGATTCGGTCGATACCAACAAGAAGGTCGCGGCATTGTGGCCCAATGACGGTGACGGCAACGCCTGGGCGTCACCGGATGTGGGGATGCCGCCGGCGCTGGCCGCCAAGGGCTACGGGCTGACCGATCCGGGCCGCTACCAGAACCTGACCGACGATTTCAGCGCGCAGATCAACGCCTTTAAACAAGCGGGCTGCGAGATCATGACGGGGATTCCGATCCCGCCGGATTTCACGACCTTCTGGACGCAAGCCAAGCAACAGGGGTTCAACCCCAAGCTGGTGTCGGTTGCCAAGGCGCTGCTGTTTCCCGAAAGCGTGGCGGCGCTGGGCGAGATCGGTCACAACCTGACCGCCGAAGTGTGGTGGTCGCCCAACCATCCGTTCAAATCGTCGCTGACGGGGGAAAGTGCGGCCGAACTGGCTGCCGCCTTCGAGGCGTCGGCCAAGCGGCAGTGGACGATGCCAGTGGGCTTTGTGCATGCGCTGTTCGAAGTTGCCGCCGATGCGATCAAGCGGGTGGACGATCCGACCGATGGCGACGCACTGGCGGCGGCGATCGGGTCGACCAACCTTGATACCGTGGTGGGCAAGGTGCAGTGGGGCCGTGACAACGTGCCGGAGTTTGCACGCAAGAACATCTCGAAAACCCCGCTGGTCGGTGGCCAGTGGCGGCGCAAAGAGGACGGCACCTTCGATCTGGTGATCGTCGAGAATGCGAACGCGCCGGAAATTCCGCTGGGTGGCACGCTCGAAACCCTGTCGTGATGACATGCGCTCCGGCCTGACGGCCGGAGCGACCCTTCCCTTTGTCAAGGCGCAGCCATGCCGATCCTGTCGCTTCAGTCCGTGTCCCGATCTTTCGGCGCCCTTAAGGTGACCGATGACGTCAGCTTCGATCTTGAGGCAGGCGAGGCGCTGGGCATCATCGGGCCGAACGGGGCGGGGAAATCGACGCTGTTCAACCTGATTACCGGCAACATCGCCCCCGATGCGGGGCGGGTGATACTGGACGGGCGCGATGTGACGCGGGCCGCCCCGATGGAGCGGGTGCGGGCGGGGATCGGGCGGTCGTTCCAGATACCGCAGCCCTTTGGCGGCTTGTCGGTCTACGAGAATTTGCTGGTGGCGGCGCGGTTCGGGGCCGAGGTGGGCGCGGTGGAAGCGCCGCGGTTCTGCATGGATATCCTTGGGCGCACCGGACTTGCCGCCGTGGCGGAAAGGACGGCGAGCGGCTTGCCGCTGTTGCAGCGCAAGCGGCTGGAACTGGCGCGGGCGATGGCGACGAAGCCGCGGGTGATCTTGCTGGACGAGATCGCGGGCGGGTTGACCGATGGCGAATGTGTGGAACTGGTCGCCACCATCCGGTCGATCCATGCCGAGGGCACGGCGATCATCTGGATCGAACATGTGCTGCATGCGCTCAATTCCGTGGTGGAACGGCTGATGGTGCTGAATTTCGGGCGGATGCTGATGATCGGCGCACCCGAGGCGGTGATGGCCTCGCCCGAGGTGCGCGAGATCTATCTGGGGATCGAGGCATGAGTGCGCTGCTTGCGATCGACGGGCTGACCGCGCATTACGGCGACTTTCAGGCGCTGTTCGGCGTCAACCTGACGCTTGACGAGGGGCAGACGGTGGCGATCATCGGGGCCAACGGGGCGGGCAAGACCACGCTGATGCGGGCGATCACCGGCGTGGCCAAGGTTACGGCGGGGACGGTTTCGCTGGCCGGAGACGAGATTACACGGGCACCTGCGCCCGATATTCTGGTGCGCGGCGTGGCGATGGTGCCCGAGGGGCGGCGGCTGTTTGCATCGCTGACGGTCGAGGAAAACTTGCTGATCGGGGCGCATGCGCGCAAGGGCAACGGGTTCTGGACGCTGGAGCGGGTGCAGGGGTTGTTTCCGGTCCTGAAGGAGCGGCGTCACAGCCCCGGCACGGCGCTTTCGGGCGGGCAGCAACAGATGGTCGCCATCGGGCGGGCGCTGATGTCGAACCCGCGGGTGCTGCTGTGCGACGAGCTGAGCCTTGGGCTTGCGCCGGTGGTCATCAAAGAGATTTACGCCGCCTTTCCGCAAATCCGCGCAAGCGGCACGTCGATCATCGTGGTCGAACAGGACATCGGGCAGGCGATGCGGGTGGCCGATCATGTGCATTGCATGATGGAGGGGCGGATCACCCTGTCGGGCCGTCCTGCCGAATTGACGCGGGCGGCGATCCATGACGCCTATTTCGGGGTGAACCACGCATGATCGTCATCGACACTTTTGCGCAAGGGCTGCTGCTGGGCGGGCTTTATGCGCTGTTCGCGGCGGGGCTGAGCCTTGTGTTCGGGATCATGCGGCTGGTCAATCTGGCGCATGGCGATCTGATCATATTGGCCGCCTATCTGATATTGACGGTGGTTTCGGTCACGGGACTGCATCCCTTTGTTGCGGTGCTGCTGGCGGCACCCGTGATGTTTGCGGTGGGGTGGCTGTTGCAGACGCATCTTCTGAACCGCGTGCTGGGGACCGATATCCTGCCGCCGCTTCTGGTGACGTTCGGCCTGTCGGTGGTGATCCAGAACAGCCTGCTGGTGGGATATACCGCCGATAGCCGCAAGCTGGCAGCGGGGGCTATCGAGGCGCAGGCGATGCATCTTGGCCCCGTCACGCTGGGGGTGATGCCGGTGCTGACATTCGCGTCGGCCGTGGCGGTGATCTTTGCGCTGAACCAGCTGTTCTATCGCACGGCACTGGGGCGGGCGTTTCGCGCCACGTCGGATGATTCGGTGACGGCGCAGTTGATGGGGATACGGCCGCAGCGGGTGTTTGCCATGGCGACCGGCATCGCGCTGGTGGTGGCGACGATTGCGGCGCTGTTTTTGGGGACGCGGGCGAATTTCGATCCGTCCATCGGGCCGGCGCGGCTGCTTTACGCATTCGAGGCGGTGATCATCGGCGGGCTTGGCAGTCTGTGGGGCACGCTGGCGGGGGGCGTGGTGATCGGGCTGGCGCAGGCTTTCGGCGCGTCGGTCAATCCCGAATGGCAAATCCTGTCGGGGCATATCGCATTCGTGCTGGTGCTGCTGATCCGTCCGCGCGGGCTGTTCCCGCGGGCCAATGATTGAGGGTGCCGCGATGACGCTTTCCCGCCCGCTTGGTCTGGTTGCCGCTTTCGGCGCCTTGGCCGTGCTTTATGCGCTGCCCGCGATTGCGCCGCGTGCGGTGGTGCAGGACCTGTTCGGTATTCTGACGCTGCTGGTGCTGGCGATGAACTGGAACCTGCTGGCAGGGTTTGCGGGGCTGGTTTCGGTGGGGCAACAGGCTTTCGTCGGGATCGGGGCCTATGCGATGTTCGCGGCGATCATCCTTGCGGGTCTCGATCCGCTGGTGGGGGTGCTGATCGGCGGGGTGGCGGCGGCGGTGTTTGCCATTCCCATGGCGTTTTTCGCCTTTCGCCTGAACGGGGCCTATTTCGCCATCGGCACATGGGTGGTGGCCGATATCGCGCGGCTTGGCATCAGCCAGTGGAAGGCGCTGGGGGGTGGGACCGGAACGTCCTTGCCCAAGGGGACGGCCAAGGAGATGCTGGGGGTGGATGCGATCAAGGGGATGCTAGACGTCACCACCGCAGCCGCCGCCGATGCGCTGTCCTATTGGCTGATGCTGTCGCTGGCGGTGGCGATGCTGGTGGCAAGCTATGTGTTCCTGCGGTCGCGCATGGGGCTGGGGTTGCAGGCGATCCGCGACAATGAAAACGCGGCGCGGTCGGTCGGGGTCGATCCCGTGCGGCTGAAGGCGCTGGTCTTCCTGCTGTGCGCGTTCGGCACGGGGCTGTGCGGGGCGCTGGCCTTTATCCAGATCACGCGGGTGACGCCGGATGCGGCGTTTTCGGTGATCGACTGGACCGCTTTCGTGATCTTCGTCACGGTCATCGGCGGCATCGGCACGCTGCCCGGCCCGATTGTGGGGGTGGTGGTGTTCTATGCGCTGCAACGGCTGCTGGCCGATTATGGCACCGCCTATCTGATCGTGCTGGGCCTGATCGGCATTGCGGTGATGCTGTTTGCCCGTCGCGGGTTGTGGGGCATGTTCACCGACCGCACCGGATTTGACCTGTTGCCGCTGACCCATCAGCCACCACGTGCGGCGGCACCGCTTGCCGACCCTGTGCGCCGCACCGTCTGACCCATGCCCTAGACTTCTTGCCAAGGACCAATGCCATGAAGCCCTATTTCACCGAAAGCCGCTCTGTCGAGACCGTCAACGCCCGCATGGGCGAGGGGGTGAATCCCCGTCTGGCCGAGGTGATGGCCTGTCTGGTCACGCATCTGCACGCCTTTGCCAAGGAGTGCCATCTGACGCAGGCAGAATGGGAAACGGCGATCGGGTTCCTGACGCGGACGGGGCAGATGTGTTCGGGCGAGCGGCAGGAGTTCATCTTGCTGTCGGATGTGCTGGGCTTTTCGATGCTGGTCGATGCGATCAACAACCGCCGTCCCGAAGGCGCGACCGAGAACACGGTGTTCGGGCCATTCCATGTGGAGGATGCGCCGATCCGTGCGATGGGCGAGAACATCAGTCTGGACGGCAAGGGCGAGCCGTGCCTGTTCGAGGGCCGCGTGGTCGACTTGCAGGGCAATCCGGTGGCGGGGGCTTGCGTCGATGTCTGGTCGGACAATGCCGACGGGTTCTATGACGTGCAGCAACCCGGCATCCAGCCCAAGTGGAACAACCGCGGGCGGTTCATCACGGGTGCGGACGGGGTGTACGCGTTCCGTGGCATCAAGCCCACGTCCTATCCCATTCCCGACGATGGCCCGGTGGGGCAGATGCTGGCTGCGCTGGGGCGTCACCCTTACCGGCCCGCGCATATGCATTTTCTGGTGACCGCGCCGGGGTTCCAGCGGGTGGTGACGCATACCTTCGTGGGCGACGACAGCTATCTGGGCAGCGATGCGGTGTTCGGCGTGAAGCAGTCGCTGGTCGCCCCCTTCGAAAGGCTGGAGGGGGCCGATACGCTGTGGCGGTCACCCTTTGATTTCGTGCTGACTCCGGCCTGAGGATCGCAGCATGCCGAATGTGAAGATTTTTGTGGATGCGCGGCTTTATCCCGACTGTCAGGCCGCGCTGGCGGCGGCGCTGGTCCCGATCAGGTCGATGCTGTGCGACGCGTTGCAGGTCGAGGTGGCGGCCTGCCAGTTTGCCGTGATGGCGGTGGGCGCGATGGCCGATCTGCCGCCGGTGAATGTGGAAATGGCGGTGCTGCCCCGCCCCGAACGCACGCGCGACGCGATGCTTGCGGTCTGCGGCAGGCTGCGTGACATGGTGGCCGAGGCGACGCGCGCGCATGTTGCGGTGCGTGTTACCACGCTCGACCCCGAAACATATATCGCCTTGAAATAAAGGGACCGGAATGGACAAGACACTTCCCGATCTGGCCGCTGCCGTGGCGGGGATCGACGATGGAATGACGGTGATGATCGGCGGGTTCGGCGGGTCGGGTGCGCCGATCGAGTTGATCCACGCGCTGATCGACCGCTTCGTGGCGACAGGCCATCCCCACGGGTTGACGGTGGTGAACAACAACGCGGGCAACGGCCATGTCGGGCTGGCGGCGCTGATCGAGGCGGGGATGGTTGCAAAGCTCATCTGTTCCTTCCCGCGCTCGGCCGATCCGGTGGTGTTTACCCAAGCCTATCAGGCCGGAAAGATCGAATTGGAGCTGGTGCCGCAGGGCACGCTGGCCGAACGCATCCGCGCGGGCGGGGCGGGGATACCGGCGTTTTACACGCCGACAAGCTTTGGCACCGATCTGGCGGCGGGCAAGCCTGTCGAGGTGTTCGAGGGGCGGTCATACGTGCGCGAACGCTGGCTGAAGGCCGATTACGCGCTGGTCAAGGCGCATCTGGGCGACCGGCTGGGCAACCTGACCTACCGGATGGCGGCGCGGAATTTCAACCCGCTGATGTGCATGGCGGCGGCGGTGACCATCGTGCAGGTCAGCCGGATCGTCGAACCCGGCGGGATCGACCCCGAAGCGGTGATCACACCGGGGATTTTCGTGCAAGGGCTGGTCGAAGTGCCCGACCCCGCACAGGAAGAAACACTCAACCGCGCGGGCGCGGTCTATCCGCAGGTGGGCGCATGAAACTTTCCTCGACACAGATTGCTTGGCGTGCGGCGCAGGACATCGCGGACGGGGCCTATGTCAACCTTGGCATCGGCTTTCCCGAAATGGTGGCAAAGTTCCAGCCGCCCGGGCGCGAGGCGATCTTTCACACCGAAAACGGCATCCTCGGCTTTGGCGAGGCCCCTGTCGCGGGGAGCGAGGATTGGGATCTGATCAACGCCGGAAAGAAGGCGGTGACGATTAAGCCGGGGACGGCGTTCTTTCACCACGCCGACAGTTTTGCCATGGTGCGGGGCGGGCATCTGGATGTGGCGATCCTTGGCGCCTACGAGGTGGCCGAGAACGGCGATCTGGCGAACTGGTCGACGGGGCCGAAGGGCGTGCCTGCGGTGGGCGGCGCGATGGACCTTGTGCATGGCGCAAAGCGGGTGGCGGTGATCACCGATCACGTCACCAAAGAGGGCAAGCCCAAGCTGGTGAAGCGGTGTTCGCTGCCGCTGACGGGGGTGGGGTGCGTCACGCGCATCTATTCCAGCCTTGCGGTGATCGATATCGAGGGCGGGCGTTTCATCTTGCGCGAAAAGCTGCCATCGCTGTCTGTGGCCGAGTTGCAGGCCATGACGGGGGCCGAGATGCTGGTTCCCGACACTGTTGCCGATCTGATCGTTCCGGAGCTTCTAGCATGACCCCCGTTTATATCTGCGACTACATCCGCACGCCCATCGGCCGCTTTGGCGGGGCGCTGTCTTCGGTGCGGGCCGATGATCTGGGGGCCGTGCCGCTGCGGGCGCTGATGGCGCGCAACGCGGGCGTCGACTGGGAGGCGGTGGACGATGTGATCTTTGGCTGCGCCAATCAGGCGGGCGAGGATAACCGCAACGTGGCCCGCATGTCGGCGCTGCTGGCGGGGTTGCCGGTGGGGGTGACGGGGACCACGATCAACCGGCTGTGCGGGTCGGGGATGGATGCGGTGCTGACGGCGGCGCGTGCCATCGCGGCGGGCGAGGCCGAGCTGATGATCGCGGGCGGCGTGGAAAGCATGAGCCGCGCGCCCTTTGTCATGCCCAAGGCCGAGACGGCGTTTTCGCGCAATGCCGAGATTTACGACACGACGATCGGCTGGCGCTTCGTCAATCCGGCGATGGAACGGGCCTATGGCACGGAGTCCATGCCGCAGACGGGGCAGAACGTGGCCGACGATTACGGTGTAAGCCGCGAGGCGCAGGATGCCATGGCGGTGGCCAGCCAGGCCAAGGCCGCCGCTGCGCAGGCAAGCGGGCGGTTGGGGCGCGAGATCACGCCTGTGACCATTCCGCAGCGCAAGGGCGATGCGCTGGTGGTGGAGCGTGACGAGCATCCCAGGGCGACCTCGATGGAGGCGCTGGGCAAGCTGAAGCCGCTGTTCGCGGGCGGGTCGGTGACGGCGGGCAATGCGAGCGGCGTCAACGATGGCGCGGCGGCGCTGGTCATCGCGTCGGAAGCGGCGATGAAGCGGCACGGATTGACCCCGATCGTGCGGGTGCTGGGCGGGGCCACGGCGGGCGTTCCGCCGCGCATCATGGGGATCGGGCCTGCGCCTGCCAGCCAGAAGCTGATGGCGCGTCTGGGGTTGGGGCAAGCCGATTTCGACGTGATCGAGTTGAACGAGGCCTTTGCCGCGCAAGGCATCGCCACGCTGCGGCAGTTGGGGATTGCCGACGACGATGCCCGCGTGAACCGCAATGGCGGGGCGATTGCGCTGGGCCATCCGCTTGGTATGTCGGGGGCGCGGATCACCGGAACGGCGGCGCTGGAACTGCTGGAAACGGGGGGGCGGCGGTCGCTTTCCACCATGTGCATCGGCGTGGGCCAAGGCATTTCGATCGCGCTGGAACGGGTCTAACCGCGGCGCTGGGTGACCTGATTTTCGTGCTGGATGCGGGCTTCGAGCAAGGCGAATTCGTCTTTCAGGAAGCCCGCGAACTGCCGCAGGGCGGGGGCGGCGGTCGCCCCTGAGAAGGTAAGCATTCCCAACTGCCGGTCGGGGTGTTCGATCTTGACGCGCAGCGCATCGAGCCCGAATTGCTTGCGCGACAAAAACACCACCGAATAGGGCAGCACGGTAAGCGAGTCCGATCCGGCAAGGATCGAGACGATCGAGGCCAGCGTGCCGCCCGAGAAGCTGACGCGGAAATCGTCCTTGCCGATGGATTTGAGCGCGCGTTGCAGGTCGCGGTAGAGCGGGCTGTCGGGGGGCGGGGCGATCCAGGGATAGGGTTCGATATCGGCCAGCGTGATGGTGCTGCGCCGCATCAAGGGGTGGCCTGCGCGGGCGGCAATCACATTACGGCCGGGCAGAAGCGGGGTGAAGGTCATGTCGGCGGGCACGCTTCCCGCGTGCAGCGGGACGATGGCCATATCGAGCGTGCCATTGCGCAGGCTGGTCTGGAGCTGGTCGAAATAGCCGTAGGATTGCGCGATCTGCACATCGGGGTGGCGGGTCTGGAAATCGGCGATGAAGGTCGACACCACCCCGTCCATGAAGATCGGCGTTCCGGCGATGTTGAGCCTGCCCGTGTACCCCTTGCGGTAGCTTTGCACGAGGCGGCTTGCTTCGGCGTTCAGGGCGTGGATGCGGGCACCCAGACGGGCGAGACGGTCACCGAGTTCGGTGGGGCGCAAGGGGCGTTTGCCCGGTTCGAACAGGGGGGCGCCGATGCGGTCCTCGAGCAGGGCCATGGTGCGCGAGACGGAGGGTTGGGATTTTCCCAAAGCCTCGGCCCCTTCGGTCAGGCCGCCTTTTTCAACGATCATGGCAAGGATTTCGAGGTGTTCGCTGTCGATCTTCATAACGCAAAGCAATATTAGCAATCAGCGATCCGATCAATATCAACCTGTAACTTGGCTAGGGTTCAAGGATCGAAGCAAAGGGCCTGACCGCATGTCGCTGTTCCAGCAAGAATTCACCGCCACCACCGCCGCCGTGCGGGTGCGCTTTGGCGCGGGTGTGCGGCACAAGGTGGGCGAAGAGATGCAGGCGCTGGGGCTGGCGCGTGCGCTGGTGCTGACCACGCCGCAGCAGGCCGATACGGGGACGGAATTTGCCGAACGGCTGGGCGCGATGGCGGTCGGGGTATTCTCGGGGGCGGCGATGCACACGCCCGTGGCGATCAGCGACGAGGCGACGGCGCTTGCGCTGTCGCTGGGGGCCGATTGCGTGGTGGCGGTGGGGGGCGGGTCGACGACCGGCCTTGGCAAGGCCATCGCGCTGCGGACGGACCTGCCGCAGATCGTGGTGCCGACGACCTATGCCGGATCGGAGGCGACCGGCATCCTTGGCCAGACCGAAGGCGGGCGCAAGACGACGATCACCACGCCAAAGGTGCAGCCCGAGGTGATTTTGTATGACGCCGAACTGGTGCGGTCCCTGCCCGTCGGCATGACGGTGACGAGTGCGCTGAACGCCATGGCCCATGCGGCCGAGGGGCTTTACGCGCAGAACCGCTCGCCCCTTTCGACGCTGATGGCGCTGGAGGGGTTGCGGGCGTTCCGCGATGCGCTGCCGCGCGTGGTGGACAGCCCCGATGACCTGACCGCGCGGGGGGAAACGCTGTATGGCGCGTGGCTGTGCGGCACGGTGCTGGGCACGGTGGGCATGGCGCTGCACCACAAGCTGTGCCACGTGCTTGGGGGCAGTTTCGATCTGCCCCATGCCGAGACGCATTCGATCATCTTGCCCCATGCGATGGCCTATAACGAGGCAGCGGCGGGGGAATTGCTGGCCCCCGTGGCCGAGATTTTCGGCGCTGCGACTGCTGGGCAGGCGCTGCACGGGTTTGCCGTGGCGATGAAGGCGCCGCTTGCGTTGCGCGATCTGGGGATGGCCGAGGGCGATCTGGACCGCGCCGCCGATATCGCGGTGCAAAATCCGTATTGGAATCCGCGCGCCGTCGAAAGGGGCGCGATCCGTGCGTTGTTGCAGGCGGCATGGGCCGGAGAGGCCCCGCGCGGCTGAACGAAAAGAGAGGGAGGGACAACATGGCAGACATCACCACCGAGGTGCTGATCATCGGCACCGGACCGGCAGGTTCGGCCACTGCGGCGCTGCTTTCGAGCTATGGCATCGAGAACGTCGCGATCAACCGCTACCGCTGGCTGGCCAACACGCCGCGCGCCCATATCACGAACCAGCGCACCATGGAGGTGCTGCGCGATCTGGGCCGCGAGGTCGAGGACGAGGCCTATATGTTCGCCACGGGTCAGGACCTGATGGGCGAGAACATCTTTTGCGAAAGCCTTGCAGGCGAGGAAATCGGGCGGATGAAGTCGTGGGGCAACCACCCGTTGTCGCGCGCCGAGCATCTGATGTCGTCGCCCAGCAAGATGAACGACCTGCCGCAGACATTCATGGAGCCGTTGCTGTACCGGACGGCCTGCCAGCGCGGCACGCAGGCGCGGATGTCGACGGAATACCTGTCGCACACGCAGGATGCGGGCGGGGTGACGACGGTCTGCCGCGACCGGCTGACGGGCAAGGAATTGACGATCCGGTCGAAGTATCTGGTGGGCGCGGATGGTGGCAAGTCGCTTGTGGCCGAACATGCCGGATTGCCCTTCGAGGGCAAGATGGGTGTGGGCGGGTCGATGAACATCCTGTTCCGCGCCGATCTGAGCAAATACGTCGCCCACCGTCCGAGCGTGCTGTACTGGGTGATGCAGCCCGGGGCCGATGTGGGCGGGATCGGCATGGGCCTCGTGCGGATGGTCCGGCCGTGGAACGAATGGCTGATCGTCTGGGGCTATGACATCAACGGACCCGAACCCGAGGTGACGCCGGAATTCGCTACCGGCGTCGCGCGGCAGTTGGTGGGCGACCCCGGGTTGGAGATCGAATTGCTGTCGGCCAGCGTGTGGACGGTGAACAACCGCTATGCAACGCGCACGGCGAACGGGCGGGTGTTCTGCATGGGCGATGCGATCCACCGTCATCCGCCGTCGAACGGGTTGGGGTCGAACACCTCGATCCAGGATGCGTTCAATCTGGCGTGGAAACTGGCGCTGGTCCTGAAGGGGCAGGCGGGCGAGCGACTTCTGGACAGCTACAACGACGAGCGCGCGCCGATTGCCAAGCAGATCGTGACGCGCGCCAACCAGTCGATTGCCGAGTTCGGGCCGATCTTCGAAGCGCTGGGCATGGGCGAAGGCGTCGATCCGGTGCAGATGCAGAAGAACCTGATCGCCCGCACCGAAGGTACCGAAGCGGCGCAAGGCCAGCGCGAGGCGATCCGCAAGGCGATTGCCTTCAAGAAATACGAATTCGACGCGCACGGGATCGAGATGAACCAACGCTACCGGTCCGGTGCGGTGGTGACGGACGGACAGATCGAGCCTGCCTTTACGCTGGATGCCGACCTGCACTACCAGCCGACCACATGGCCCGGGGCGCGGCTGCCGCATGCGTGGGTTTACCGGCGCGATACGGGGGCCGAGGTGTCCACCCTCGATTTGTGCGGACACGGGCGGTTCACGCTGCTGACCGGTCTGGGCGGCGAGGCATGGGTGCAGGCGGCGGCCGAGGTGTCGGCGGAACTGGGGCTTGAGATCGCCACCCATGTGATCGGGCCGCGCCAGACCCATATCGACCACAGCGGCGATTGGGCGCGGGCCAGCGAGATCCGCGACAGCGGGTGTTTGCTCGTGCGCCCCGATCATCACGTGTGCTGGCGGGCCGAGACCATCGTGGCCACGCCCAAGGCAGACTTGCTGCGCGTGCTGCGCGCCATACTCGCCCGCTAGCAGCGGTACACAGGCGGCGGGTTGTCTTGCCGCCTGTTTGGTGTCAGTCGCGCCCGTCGACCGGCTTTTCGTAAGGATCGTCCGAGCCGAAGGACACGCCATCGGCGGTCTTGATGGCAGTCAGCCACGGGAACCACAGCCTGTCCTTGTTTTCGTAGACCATCTTCGCGGCGCCGGTGCTTAGGTCGACCGACTGGATGTAGATGCCGCGATAGTCTTCGGTCGC
This sequence comes from Gemmobacter sp., assembly GCA_040398445.1. Lineage (GTDB taxonomy): Bacteria > Pseudomonadota > Alphaproteobacteria > Rhodobacterales > Rhodobacteraceae > Paragemmobacter. The sequence goes on from JBBAUB010000003.1 coordinate 397,650, forward strand.
GGCGTCGCCGGTGCGCAGGATATAGGCGGTGCCGCCCTTGCCCGTGCCGCCCATGGCGGTATCGGCGGACATCACGTCAAGCACGGTTCCGGCTCCTTTGACGGCGGGAATGGTGATGCGTTTGCGCGGCGAAAACCCTTTGTCGGCCCCGTTGAGGTAGAAGTAGGCGGGGGCGTTGCCGCGTTCGACCCCGGCGACGAAAAGGTCGAAATGCCCGTCGCCGTCGAAGTCGACGGCTTCCGAGGTGAAATAGGGCAGGCGGCTTGCGATGCCCTTGAGCTTGAATTTCGGGTTGCGGGTGAAGGTGCCGTCACCCTTGCCGTTCCACAGTTGAACCGGGTGTTTCGAATTGCTGTCGGTCAGCAGGATGTCGGCGGTGCCGTCGCCATCGAAATCCGCCGATGTGGCGGAATGGACGAAGCCCGTGGAATCGACCGCATCGCGGATCTGGTAAGGACCGTCGGGCTGGCTGAGGACGATTTTTGAAATCTCGCCGGGGTGTGGGTCTTTGTCCCAGCCGTGGCAGGCGACGAAGATGTCTGCGATCTTGTCGCCGTTGAAATCGTTGACCAAGGCTTTGCGCGGATGGATGCAGCCCTGCGCGTCACCGTCGAGCAGGGAGTGGTCGAGCGTGAAGGTGCCGTCTGCCGCGCCCTTGTAGATGCGGAAATCGCTTTTTCGGGCGGTGGCGGGGTCTTCGTCCATGCTGAAATACGAGATGTAGCGCACAGCGCCGACGAAATAATCGTCGATCCCGTCGCCGTCGAAATCGGCAAAGATGCGGGCGTTGTCGCGTTCCGGCAACTTGACCGGCGGTCTTGGAGCTTTGGAAATATCGCTCGACAGAAAGGTTGCGGGGCTGTGGGTCTTCCAGTCGAAGGCCGGTGCGGGCGCGCCAGACAGAAGTATCGCGCCGAAAGACGCAAGCGCCAAGTCGAGTTGAAAACGCATTGCACCACCCATACTGGTTTGGCCGCAATGTCGGCACAAGCGGTGCCATGGGTCAAGCGCCGTGGCTTACGCTGCGCTGTGTGACGGGTGCGTTGACATTCGGGGGGAAGCATCAGCAAGATATCTTAAGATCGGCCAACCCTCCTTTGGTCGCGGAGACATCGATGACCGCTGCGCCCCATGCCGATGCCAAATGGGGCTACGATGCCCTGCAACGCGCCGTCGATGCCGCAGGGATCGCGCTGTGGACATGGAACGTCGATACAGACCTGTTCGACATGGACGACCGGGGCTTTGGCCTGTGGGATGTGGCGTCGGGTCAGGACCTGAGCTTTGAACATCTGTCCGACAAGGTGCATCCCGCCGACCGAGACCGCGTCCGCGCCGCCTTTATCGCCACGCGGGCGGTGATCGGGGCCTTCGAGATCGATTTCCGCACGTTGATCGGCACCAAGGTGCGCTGGATTTCGGCACGCGGGCGCGGCAGCGACGAAGACATCCTCAAACGGGTCATGACGGGGGTTTTCCTTGACGTGACAGGGCGCAAGCAGGCCGAGGAAAGCAGCGAGTTGCTGGCCGGAGAAATGAGCCACCGCGTCAAGAACCTGTTGTCCATCGCCTCGGCGCTGGCGCTGATCACGTCGCGGTCGTCGTCGGGGGTCGATGACATGGCGCGGCAGTTGATGCACCGGTTGACGGCGCTGGGCCGCGCGCATGATCTGGTGCGCCCGCTGCCCGGAACGCAGGGGGATGCCGCACTTCTGGGCGATATTTTTGCGGTGCTGCTGGACCCCTATGACGACAAAGGGGCCTTTGCGGGGCGTATCCGCATTTCGGTGCCGCGCATGGGCATCGGCGAGGCTTCGGCGGGGGCGCTGGCGATGATCGTGCATGAACTGGCGACCAATTCGCTGAAATACGGGTCGCTGTCGGCCGAGGCCGGGGTGCTGGACGTTTCGGGTTCGGTGATCGGTGACGATGTACGCATCGTGTGGACCGAACAGGGCGGACCGGAGCTGGAGGGGCCGTCGCAAACGCAGGGCTACGGCAGCCGGCTGGTGCGGCAGACGGCCGAAGACGCGTTGGGCGGATCGATCGGGTATGACTGGTCGCCCAGCGGTGCGGTGGTCACGCTGGACGTCAAGATCGCGGTTCTGGCGACCTGACGGAACGGCAGGGCGAAGCGCCTGAGGAACGATCTGTCGCGCCGCGCGTTCCAGCGCCCGAGCGGGACGGATCGGGGACAATGGGGACCACAGGGCGGGCGCTGCATCGACGGGCCGATCCATGCTAGGCGCAGGCGGCCGCGTTGTGCGGCCATGGCCCGATGGCTCGGGCGAGATGGCTTGCCGGATGCGGGCGCTGGACTGGGCGGCGACGCCGCTGGGGCCGACCGAACATTGGCCCGAGTCACTGCGGACGCTGACCGAGGTGATGCTTGCGGCCACCCAACCGATGTTCGTGACATGGGGACCGCAGCGCATCACGCTGTACAACGACCGCTACGCCGAGGTGCTGGCCGACCGGCACCCAAGGCTGGGCTGCCCCATCGAAGAGGTCTGGCCGGAAATCTGGGAGTCGGACCTCAAAGACCTCGTGGCGCGGGCCTATGGCGGCGAGGCGATCCATATGGCCGATATCACCTTGCAGATGCACCGAAACGGCGTGTTCGAAGAGGCGCATTTCTCGTTTTCCTATACGCCGGTGCGCGATGGCGAGGGCGGCGTTCAGGGGTTTTTCTGTCCCTGCCACGAAATCACCGAAGCCGTGCGCGAGGAGCGTCGTACCCGCTTTCGCGAGGCGCTGAATACCTGTCTGCGCCAGGCAGTCGATCCGGTGACCATGGCCTACGAGGCGGCAGGCCTGCTGGCACGCCATCTCGGGGCGCAACAGGCCGCGCTTGCCACGGTCGATGCGGGGGGCGAAACGGCGGCCATCAGCCGCGACTGGAACGACGGGACAATGCGCAGCAACGCGGGCCTGCACCGTCTGGCCGATTTCGGCGCGGCTTTTATCGCGGACCTGCACGCCGGTCGCAGCGTCGCCATTGCCGATGTGACGCGCGACGGGCGCACCGCTGCGCCCGAAGCGCGCGCAACCTTTGCCGACCGTGGCATCGCGGCCTTTCTGAACGTGCCGCATTTGCGCGACGGGCGGCTGACCAGCGTGCTTGCCGTGCATGCCGCAGCCCCGCGGCAGTGGCACGCGCCCGACATCGCCTTGGCCCATGAGGTGGCCGAACGCGTCAACAGCGCGGTCGACCGTGCCGAGGCGGAACGGTCTCTGCGTGACAGCGAGGCACGGCTGCGGCTGAGCGAGGAGCGGCACGCCTTTGTGCTGCGGCTGAGCGATGCGATCCGTGATCTGCGCAGCGTGGCCGAGGTGATGCGGGCGGCATCGCGGATTTTGGGCGACCATCTTGGGGCAAGTTTCGTGGGCTTTGCCGAAGTGGACGGCGCGGGCCACGTGCGGACCGATGGCCAGTATCACGCGCGGGCCGAACGTCCGGCGTTCTTTGACAGGTCTTTCGCGCTGGACAGTTTCAGCCGCAGGGCCGCCGCGACGCTGCGGGCGGGCAAGACGTTCGTGGCCGGGGATGTGGCGACATCGGGCGAGTTCACCGCGCAGGAACGCGACGCGATGCGCGAGATCGGGATCATGGCGGTCGTCGCCTCGCCCATCCTGTGGCGGGGGCGGCTGGAGGCCTATCTGTTCGCCGCCTGCGATCAGCCCCGCCAATGGCTGGTGCCGGAAGTGGCGCTGGTGCGCGAGACGGCCGCGCGCACCTTTTCGGCGCTCGAGCGGGCGCGGGCCGAAGCGGCGCTGGTCGATAGCGAAGCGCGGTTCCGCGCGTTGGTTCATTCCACGTCGGACATCGCCTTTCGGGTCAGTGCCGACTGGTCCGAGCTGGAACATATCGACGAACATGGCCGTCCGTTGCAAAAGGTGGGGAGCGACTGGATCGATACGTTCGTGGCACCCGAAGACCAACCTGCGGTGCGCGCCACGCTGGCCGCGGCGATTGCCGAGGGGGCGCCCGTCGATCTGGAACACCGCTGGAACCGTTCCGATGGATCGGTCGCGTGGATCCGCATGCGGGCAGTGCCGCTGCGCGATGCGTCGGGCGCGATCCGCGAATGGTTTGGCGCATCGACCGATGTCACCGAAAGCAAGCGGTCCGAACACAGCCAGCGGCTGCTGCTTTCGGAACTGGACCACCGCGTCAAGAACATCCTTGCCGTGGTGCAATCCATCGCCCAGCAGACCCTGGGGCGCGGCAACCGGCTGCCCGACGAGGGGCGCAGGCTGATAGGGCGGATTTCGGCCTTGGCGGAATCGCACAGGCTTTTGGCACGCAGCAGTTGGCGCGGGGCGAGTTTTTGCGAATTGATCGAAGGGGCTGTCGCGCCGCACCGGCACGAGAACCCCGGCCGGATCACCGCCGAGGGGCCAGATCTGCAAATCAACCCGCGGGCGGCGCAGACACTGGTGCTGGCCCTGCACGAGTTGGTGACGAATGCCGCGAAATACGGTGCGCTGTCGACACCGGACGGCGTGCTGCGCGTGGTATGGGACGTGACCGGCAGCGGCGAGGCGCGGTTGTTGCGCCTGCTGTGGCTGGAACGCGGTGGCCCGCGCATCGACCCTGCGCCCGAAAGACGGGGTTTCGGGTCGCGGCTGCTGGAACAGACGCTGGCCTTTGAACTGGAGGGGCGCGCCACGCTCGACTTCGCGCCCGAAGGGTTGCGTGCGGTGGTGGAGTTGCCGGTTAAGGCGCTGGGGACGCGTCAGGCTGCGCTGCATGCGGCCGAGGTGCCACCCGCCTTGCAGGCCGCTGCCGCCGATGGCGCGGCGGTTGCGGGCAAGCGCGTGCTGGTGGTCGAGGACGAGCATCTGGTCGCGCATGAAACGGCGGCGGTGCTGTCGTCGGCGGGCTGCACGGTCGTGGGGCCGGTGGCCAGTGTTGCGGCCGCGGTCGAGGCCATATCCGCCACCGCACCCGATGCGGCGGTGCTTGACATCAATCTCGGGACCGAATTCGTCTGGCCGGTGGCCCTGCTGTTGCAGGCGCGGGGCGTTCCCTTCGTCTTCGTGTCGGGCTATGCCGCACCGCTGGCCATTCCGCAGGGGTTGGCAGGTGTACTGCGGCTGGAAAAACCGCTTGCGCCCGACATGCTGCTGGCAGGGCTGGCGCAGGCCGTGTCGCAATCGCCGGTGGCAGGGGAAAGCGGCGGTTCGGATACATCGTGAACGGCGTCGGCTTTGCAGGCGCGACAGGCCGTCGTGCGCTACGATCACCGGTCGTGATGTCATGGATATGACATCAGGCTGCCAAGGGGGCGTTTCCACTGTCGTGGTCGCAAAACCGCGCGGGCGTGTCCTTGTCGAACAGGGAAATCAGCCCGTTCAGGCAGGCCGTTTCGACCGTGATTGCGGTCTGGATGTTGCGGCGTCTGGTTGCCGACAGGGTGGTGTCGTGTTGCGCGGTGCGCAGGAAATCGCGCCACGCGCCGCGCGGCAGCGGACCTTTGGCACGGTCGCTGCGGTTGTCGGCCGATTTGTCCCAGACAGCGCCGATGCGGGGCGACCAGACGACTTCGCCCAGAAGCGCCAGACGGCCCCAGCCGATCTTGTCTTCGCCATGCCGGACCCCTGCGGGGAAGCCGCCACTTGCGACCAGACAGCGTTTCCATGTTGCTGCCGTGCTGGAGGTCACGATCATCGGACCCGAGATCATCGTTTCGAAAAAGCAGGGCAGGGGGCCGCGCCGGTGCGAACCGATGCCGAAGACATGCTGCCTTTGGATGCGGTCGGGCGAAATCTCGGTCCACGCGTCGGCGTAAAGCGCCGCTGCGGGAAAGGCGGCCATCAAGGTCAGCAGTTCCGAAACGTGATGGTCTGCCCAATGGTCGTCGGCATCGAGAAACAGGATGGCTTCGGCCCGCGCGGCGGTCCAGCCGGTATTGCGGGCAGCGGCTGCGCCCTGATTTTCCTGCCGGATCAGGCGGGTGACCGGCGCATGGGCCGGATCGGATGCGACCCAACCTTGCACCGCATCGCCCGAGCCGTCGGTAGACCCGTCGTCGACCACGACCAATTCGAAGGCGACGCCCGCCAGACGGCAGGACCGGTAGGCGACTGCCAGCGCAGCGGCGATGTGGCGGGATTTCTGGAACAGCGGAATGACGACACAGACCAGTGGCACCGGCGCTGTCGTCGCGGGATATGTCATGGGGGAACTTTCAGCTTGTGCTGCCGTCTACGGGAACAACCGGACCGGGGCAAACGCATAAGGCCGCCAGCGCGGTCAAATGTCTCTTTCAAATCGGCGGCCTTGGTTTAGATGGCCATACAACAGGAGACAGCATGCTTTTGCGTTTGCGCGATGTGACAAAGACCTATCCCGGGGCCGAGACTGCGGTGTTGCGGCAAGTGTCGCTTGACCTCGACGCGGGCGAGATGCTGGCGCTGACCGGCGAGTCGGGGTCGGGCAAAAGCACCTTGCTGCATCTGATGGGCGGGCTGGATACGGCGGATGGCGGCAGCGTTGCCGTGGCGGGAACCGACCTGACACCGCTTGGCGATGGGGGGCGGGCCGCCTTGCGGCGCGGCACGGTCGGGGTGATCTTCCAGCAGTTCAACCTGATCCCGTCGCTGACCGTGGCGGCCAACATAGCCTTTCAGGCGCGGCTTTCGGGGCGGCACGACCCTGACCGCGGGCGCATGCTGGCCGAACGGTTGGGGCTGGACGGTCATCTGGACAAATATCCCGAGCAGCTTTCGGGGGGCCAACAGCAGCGCGTGGCCATTGCCCGCACGTTGGCTGCAGCGCCGCGGTTGGTGTTGGCGGACGAGCCGACCGGAAATCTGGACGAGGATACGGCGGACAGGGTGTTTGCGCTGATGTGCGAACTGGTGGCCGAGACGGGGGCGGGGCTGGTTCTGGTGACGCATTCGCAGCGTCTGGCTGCGCGGATGGGGCGGCGGCTGCACCTGCGGGCGGGCCGGTTGACCGATGGGCCGCCCGCGTGACGGGCACCGTCCTTTCGGCACTATTGGGGCATTGGCGGCGCAATCCGTTGCAGGTGTTCACGCTTTTGGCGGGATTGGCGCTTGGCACGGCGCTTTGGTCAGGGGTGCAGGCGATCAACGCCGAAGCGCGGGCCAGCTATGACGCGGCGGCGGCGACGCTGGTCGAGGGAAGCCATGGCCAGATCACCGCACGGGATGGCGGGGATATGGCGCAGGAAACCTATGTCGCGCTGCGGCGGGGCGGGTGGCTGGTGTCACCCGTGGTCGAGGGCCGGTTGGGCCAAGTGCGGATCGTCGGGATAGAGCCTTTGACCGCCCCGCGCGGGATCGGGCCTGTCGCGCTGGGCGACGACGCCGGACTGGATGCGTTTTTGGCGGGCGAAGGGCAGATCTTCGCCCGGGCCGATACCTTGGCCAAGCTGGCTGCGACGGGCGCGCAACTTGTGGAAGCGCCCGATGTCGCCCCCGCTACGGCGATCATGGACATCGGGCTGGCGCAGCGCTTGCTGGGGCGGGCGGGGCGGATCGACCGGCTGATCGTTCTGCCCGGCCAGCCCGTGACCCGCCGCGCCTTGGCCGTGCTTGCGCCCGGTCTGGCCGAGGCAGCGCGGCAGGATGGCGGCGATGTGGCGCGGCTGACGGACAGTTTTCACCTGAACCTGACCGCCTTTGGCCTGCTGTCATTTGTGGTGGGCCTGTTCATCGTGCACGGGGCGATCGGGTTGGCGTTTGAACAGCGCAGGCCGATGGTGCGGACCTTGCGGGCCTTGGGGGTGCCGCTGGGGCGGTTGATCGGGCTGATGGCGCTGGAGCTGGCAGGGCTGGGGCTGGTCGCGGGGCTGGCGGGGGTCGCGTTGGGCTATGTGGTGGCGGCGGCCCTGCTGCCGGATGTGGCGGCGACGTTGCGCGGGCTTTACGGCGCGGATGTGTCGGGGCAGTTGACCCTGCGGCCCGCGTGGTGGCTGTCGGGGCTGGCGATTGCCATGGGCGGCACGGCCGTGGCATCGGCGGGCGCGCTGTGGTCGCTGGCGCGGATGCCGCTGCTGGCGTCGGCGCAGCCCCGCGCCTGGGCCATGGCTAAAGGGGGCGCGCGGTTGGCGGTGCTTTCGGCGGGTTTGCTGGCGCTGGCGGGGGGGCTGGTGCTGTGGGGGCAGGGGCTGCTTGCGGGCTTTGCCATGCTGGCAGCGTTGCTGGTGGGCGGGGCGCTGGCGCTGCCGCCGGTGCTGGCACTGGCGCTGCGCTTGGCCGAAGGGCGCTCGCGCGGGGTGCTGGCGCAGTGGTTCTGGGCCGATACGCGCCAGCAACTGCCCGGACTGTCGCTGTCGCTGATGGCCTTGCTGTTGGCCATGACGGCCAATGTGGGCGTTTCGACCATGGTGTCGTCGTTCCGGCTGACGTTTACGGGTTTTCTGGATCAACGGTTGGCGTCGGAACTTTATGTCTCGGCCAAAGACGTGGCGCAGGCGGGCCGGATCGTTTCCGTGGCGGCGGTGCGGGTGGATGCGATCTTGCCGATCCAGTCGGTCGAGGCGCAGGTTGGCGGCCAAAAGGTCGAGATTTACGGCGCGCGCGACCATGCGACCTATCGTGACAACTGGCAGCTTTTGCGCAGCGCACCCGATGTTTGGAACCGGCTTGCACGGGGCGAGGGCGTGCTGATCAACGAGCAACTTTATCGTCGGGGCGGGTTCGATCTGGGGGCGCAGGTTGCGGTGACGGCCGGCCTTGGCCTGCCGGTGCTGGGGGTTTACGGCGATTACGGCAATCCGCTGGGGCAGGTGATCGTGAACGATGCGGTGTTTGCAAAGGCGTTTCCCGCTGCGGTGGCGCTGCGTTTCGGGATGCGGGTCGACCCGTCGCAGGTCAAGGCGCTGCGCGGTGCCTTGCGCGATCGGGCGGGGGTGGCGGAAAGCGCGATGGTCGATCAGGCGGCGATCAAGGCGATGTCGCTGTCTGTGTTCGAGCGGACCTTTACCGTGACGACCGCGCTGAACGTGCTGACGCTTGCCGTTGCGGGATTTGCCATGCTGATGAGCCTTTTGACGCTGGCCACGATGCGGCTGCCGCAGCTTGCCCCCGTTTGGGCGCTTGGGCTGACGCGGCGCAAGCTGGCGCTGCTCGATCTGGTGCGGGCGGTGGTGTTGGCGGCGCTGACGGGTGCGCTGGCCCTGCCGCTGGGTCTGGCGCTGGCTTGGGCGCTGCTGGGCGTCGTGAATGTCGAGGCATTCGGCTGGCGTTTGCCAATGTATCTGTTTCCGTTGGATTATCTGCGTTTGGGGGCGCTGGCGCTGCTGGCTGCCACCTTGGCCGCGCTGTGGCCGGCATGGCGTTTGTCGCGGATGCCGCCGGTGCAGTTGCTGGGGGTGTTCCGCAATGAACGTTAGGCTGGTGCTGGCGGTTCTGCTGTGGCTTCCGGTGCAGGCCATGGCGCAGGGTTTTGCGGGGTTGGGCACCGATGCGGGGAGCTTTGCGATCCCCGACCCCGCTACCGTGCTGGAATTTCCAGCCGATCACGGAGCGCATCCCGATTACCGGATCGAATGGTGGTATCTGACCGCAAACATGACGGGGCCGGATGGCACCGCGTATGGCTTGCAATGGACGCTGTTCCGTTCGGCCCTTGCACCGACCGACGGGCAGGGGTGGAACACGCCGCAACTGTGGATGGGCCATGCGGCGATCACCACGCCCGATGCGCATTTCGTGACCGAACGGCTGGCGCGGGGCGGCATCGGGCAGGCGGGCGTGACCGCCGCCCCCTTTGCCGCGTGGATCGACGACTGGGCGATGCAGGGCGATGATGTCGACCACCTGCGCCTGTCGGCGTCGGGGCCGGATTTTGCCTATGACGCGGTGCTGACGGCGGCGGGGCCTTTGGTGCTGCACGGGCAGGGGGGCTATTCGGTCAAATCGGCGGCGGGGCAGGCGAGCCATTATTATTCGCAGCCTTCGTTCCGTCTGTCGGGCACCTTGACCCTGCCACAGGGCGCGGTGGCGGTGACGGGATCGGCATGGCTGGACCATGAATGGTCGTCGCAACCCTTGGGGGCCGACCAGACGGGGTGGGACTGGTTTTCGCTGTCCTTCGACAGTGGCGACAAGCTGATGGGCTTTGTGCTGCGCGGGGCGAGTGATTACACATCGGCCACGTGGATCGGGGCGGATGGCTGGACCGAGGCGCTGCCTGACAAGGCCTTCACGGCAACGCCTTTGGCAGAGCACAAGGTAGCGGGGCGGTCGGTGCCCGTCGAATGGCGGGTGCAATTGCCGCTCAAGGGTGTGGATGTCACGGTTGCCGCGCTGAATGCGGATGCGTGGATGGCGACGTCGGTTCCCTATTGGGAGGGGCCGGTGACGGTGTCGGGCAGTCATGCCGGGCGGGGGTATCTGGAGATGACGGGCTATGACGACTGAACTGCATGGCTGGGCCACGGAACTGGAGACGCTGCTGGCGCAGGTCTGGGCGCGGCTGGTGCGCGGGGTGGGCGACCGGCACGCGCCCGCGCGGCATCCGGTATTTGCCACCGTGGCCGCCGATGGCACGCCCGAAGTGCGCACGGTGGTCTTGCGGGCGGCCGATCCGGTGGCGGGCGTGGTCGAGGTGCATACCGATCTGCGCTCGGCCAAAGTGGCGGCGCTGCGGGGAAACCCTTTGGCCGCGCTGCATGTCTGGGATGGGGCCGCGCATTTGCAGACGCGGATCACCGCATCGGTCGAGGTTTTGACGGGAGAGGCGGTCACGGCGCTGTGGCAGCGCGTGCCGGAAACATCGCAGGCCGCCTATGGCACGATGCCCGCGCCCGGCTCGCCCATCGGCGCGGCACTGGATTATCGCAAGACGCCCGATCCGGCAGCCTTTGCGGTGCTGCGCTGCACGGTGCTGGACATCGACGCGGTGCATCTGGGACCAAACCACCGCCGCGCCCGTTACGGCAGGGTCGATGGTTGGCGCGGGCAGTGGCTTGCGCCCTGACGGCGAGATGATTGGTTTGCGCCTGACGGCGCGATGATTGGTTTGCGCCTGACGGCGCGGGCCGTCGATGACTGCTGCGCCCGCCGCACGTTTTGACGGGTCGGGCAGCATGAGGTCCGGCACCGGTCAACGCGGGCTTTGGTGGGGCTGAGCAGAGCCATTTTGACGCCCCGCCGGCACGACTGCATGGCAGCGGAGCGCTTGTCATAGCACAGGCGGACAAACGGCTTGCCCTGCACCGCGAACGGGTGTTCGTGGCGGGCGGGAATTGGCGTGGATCGGGTCGCCGTCCGGCCCTGCGAGCGCCGGTCGTGAGACGGCATCCCGCTTTTGCGTTTGAACCATTCGGCAAGTGAACCTTCGGGAACGGCACCAAAAGCAGGGGTGATCTGCCGTTTGCGGACGCTGCGTTCCGCTTCCTGCTTGCGACCTGCGCCTGCCGTTTCATCCTGTCCGGCGCGCTGCGGGTTTTCGCCTTTTGGTCGTATTTCAAATGGCGGATGCAATTCCGCGTATTGCGAATTTTTATGCGTCAGAGTGATCTCGATCACCTTTCCGATCCCGAAATAGACCGAAAAGCCTATCATTCCTGCCAACTTGAGGAACTTATGGCCGAGCCGAACATTGTTCAGTTATTTGACAGCGCTTTTGCGCGAAAGCTTGGTGCTTTCGTGGCGCTGTCTGCCAGCGATCTTGCCGTCCTGTCCAACATTTACCGGCGCAGGCGCAGCTTTGCAGTGGGTGTCGACATGGTCCATCAGGGACAGACAGACCGCAGCCTGTATATCATCGCCTCTGGCTGGGCCTGTTCCTACAAGCTGCTGCCGAGCGGGAAACGGCAGGTCGTCGATTTCCGGCTTCCGGGCGATTTCGTCGGGTGGCGGTCCGTGCTTTTCCGCACGATGGACCACAATGTCGAACCCGTCACGGCCGTCAGCGCCTCGGAGGTGACCGAGCGCGAATTGCTGGACGCTTTCGCACAGACGCCACGCCTTGCCGCAGCGGTGCTGTGGGCCGCATCGCGGGACGATGCGATGGTGGTCGAGCATCTGGTCAGTGTCGGTCGCCGGTCGGCGCGGGAACGCGTTGCGCATTTCTTGCTGGAATTGCACGCGCGGCTGCAACTGGTCGGGATGTCCGACACCTCGGGCTTTGCCTGCCCGCTGTCGCAATCGCTGATGGGCGATGCCCTTGGTCTGACAAAATCGCATGTGAACCGGATTTTGTGCAATCTGCGCAAGGCCGGATTGGCGACGTTCCAAAAGGGGCAAGTCACCTTTGACGATTACGACGGCCTTGTCGCCGTCGCCGGTTTCGACCGCGCCTATCTGGACCACGAGGGGCCGCTGCTGGCCTGACCGGATGGCCCGTCGCGCGGTGGCGACCTTTCGGAACCGGCCCGTTCATGCCGGATCGGGTGTTTTTCCGGTGTGTAAGGGGCAGATGGCCCGCAGCCCTGACCAATCATGAATTCATGAAGATACGGAGTTTCCTATGACCTCGGAACCGGGGATAGACGATCTGCTGAACAGTCCGGTCGGTCTGGCGATGTTCGAGTTCCTGCTGCGCTGGAACCGGGGCACCGAGGGCATATCCGACGCAGCAGACCGCGCCATCGTCAGCATCCTGTCAACGCTTCCCGCCATGGTGACGGAAGATGACATCCGCGATATCCGGAGCCGCCTTTTGAACCTTGGCCCCTTGATCGGGCGACCGGTGGATCTGGCTGATATGGCGGCCCTGCAACGCATCGAAACCCTGCTGCGCCAGCGCAACATCGACCCGCGCTGATGGGTTCACGGGTTCCTGCCACGCATGCGACGGATAGCGGCATTGAACCGGTATCGAAAGCACGACCTTTGCACTTGCGAGATTGGGCGGTGTGTCAGCTTTGGGTCGCCGGTCGCGTGTCCAATCCGTACAGCTTCCATTTTGCACGGATCCCGAGGCTTGCGCGCGAAAAGATCTTGTCCCTGATCAAGTCGACCGAGGCTTTGTCGATGTCGCAATTGCGGACGAAGCGGATGGCATGCCTGCTTAGATCGTAGAATGCAGCATCGCTTACCCGATCCAGTAGAAAGACCAATTCGCCGCACAGTTGTACTGGGGTGTGATGGGGATCAAGATTCGGTAAACCGAGCCTTCTGCGAAAATGGTTTGCCGCCGCAGTCACGCTGAAGACGGTATGGCGCGTCCTGTTTTTCGGACCCGAAGCGCGGTCGGGGTTTGGCGGCGAATAGATCAGCTTTTCAGACAGGTTGCCGAAGCGTGCTTGCCCGATCAACCGGAGCCAGAGGTCATAGTCTTGTGCCAGACTGAACCTTGGATCGTATCCACCGGCTGCCAGCACGGTCGACAGACGGAACATGACGGACGGATGCACAATCACATTGTGGTGCGGCAATGCGCCGATGATGGCCGAGTGCGTCAACTTGTCAAATCTCAGCTTTTCAAGCAGCCCGTTTTTGCCGCGATCTTGACCGGCCCCAAGCACGTCCAGACCCCGGTTTTCCATCGCATCGATTTGCAAGGCCAGACGCTCGGGGCGTGCGATGTCGTCAGCATCCATTCGGGCAACGAAATCAGCGGATGTCTGGCCAAGACCGGCTTGCAGCGCGGCGGCAAGGCCACGATTGTATGGCAAGCGCATCGAACGCACGCGGCTATCGCTGAGTGCATACGCGTCGATCACTTCATGGGTGCCGTCGGTCGATCCATCGTCGACGATCAGAAAATCGAACGAACGGAAACTCTGCGCCAAGATGGACTCGACAGCCCTGCCAAGGCGGTCCTTGTCATTGTAAACCGCCAGCAGGACGGTGACGGTCGTTTTACGGGTCATAGTGCCTGAGCCCCTGAATAGTCGAAGAGATCAAAATCCCTGCGGTAGGCCGCGTGAAGCGCCGCGAGGCTGCGGGCCGAGGGGACGATGAGTAGGGGAGCGGACGCATTCCGCACCGAAAGAGCCGGCAAAAGGTCCGTCCCGGTCAGTTCGGAGACTGCGCGCAGCGGCAGGTCAAGCCCGTCCTCGAACCGGAACACCCGGCTTCCGGGCCAAAGGTAATCGGCTTGCGGCCTGAAGTGATTGTCGCGGAAGCCGGGGTCGCTTTGCGCGCGCGCCAGAGAAACCCCGAGCCAGCGGTCAAAGTTCAGCACACGCGCGAGATGCAGGCCCACCTTGCGGCGTTGGTAGCGGTATTCGGAGATCACCCGCTGCACCGGATCGCGTACGATGAGAAATGCAAAGTCGAAACAGTCGGGATCATAAACTTGCGACACAACATCGGCAGTTGCATGTCGTGGATTGAACCGGCACCGGCGACCCGCTCGCAGCGGCGCGTCAAAGCGTGTCGCACCCGCGGTTTGCAATGCGGACGAGATTGCCATCCCGCCGGTCTTGGGGACGTGAAGAAAGAGAATTCGACGGCCTGCAAGAGTGTAAACTGGCATTCGGTCTTTGTTTCCATGCGAGATGGTCCGGCCATCTTCGAAAGCGAACGAAGATTTCAGGGGCTTTTGCCGTATGGGATAAAACACAGGGCTGGCCTTCGAATAAGCCAGCTATTGGCATGGCAACGACCACCTAATGAGCAACGCGAGAACCATCCGGTTCAGGCATGCCGCGCAAGCGGCCATTTTTGCTCCTTGGCGGTGCGAGCGATCGGTCGGTCTGCCCTCGATCCAAAGTCGGGCCGATGGAAGGCTGTGATCTGATCCCCGCAAACTGGACCGTCTGAAGCTGAAGTTTTCGGCTACGCTTTCCTGGCTGGGAGAGGAGCGGAATCGCATGAAGGCTGACCTGCCACGGGATTTTTTCTGACCTGCTGCCGGTTTCGTGGACACGAAGATAAGATCGTGACCAAGGAACTGGA
>JBBAUB010000004.1:0-202224 GCA_040398445.1 Gemmobacter sp.
GCCCCGATCACCTGATCGTCAAAGCCAAGCGCAAAGCCGCCCAGTAACCCCCCCCCGCCGCAGCGCCCCCCGCGCTGCGGCGTTTTACATCGCCGCCAGATGCTGCCCCAGATGCTGTCCCAGACGCAGGGCCAGCGCCGCCACCGTCAACGACGGGTTCACCGCCGCCGAAGTCGGCAGCACCGACGCATCCGCGATATACAGATTGTCCAGATCATGCGCTTTCAGGTTGGCATTCACCACCGATGCCGCCGGATCGTCCCCCATCCGCGCCGTGCCGCATTGATGGCTGGGCTTGGATTTCGGGAATCCCTTCGACAGCACGATCGGCCACCCCGCCCGCCGCATCGCCCGCCGCAGACGGCCCACCAGCAGGTCATGCGCCGCCACATTCGTCCGCCGCCAGTCCAGCACCACGCCGCCATTCTTCCACATCACGCGGCTATCCGGATCGGGCAGGTCTTCCGACATCGCCATGATATGGATCGACCGTTCCGCGATGATCCCCGACAGCCACAGTGGCAGCCCGCTTTCGCCCGCAAGGATCGGCCCCGTCACCCGCCCCAGCATCTGGATGTTCCCCAAAGGTTCGCCCTTTGGTCCGCCGGTCAGATAGAAGTCGTTGACCTGTATCGTCTTTTCGTAAACCGTCCGGTTCCGCCGCAACGGGTTAAAGGCAATCATCGCGGTCAGATTGTGGTTCATGAAATTGCGCCCCACCTGATCCGACCGGTTCGCCAACCCCGCCGGATAGGCGCCATTGGCCGAAGCCAGCAGCAGCGCCGCGCTCATCACCGCCCCCGCGCACAGGCAGACGACCGGCGCCGTCAGCGCGGCATGCCCCTTTGGCCCCAGCGTCTCTAGCCCCGTGATCCGCCGCCCCTCGGCCAGCAGCCGGACGACCCGCGTTCCCGTCAGCAACCGCACATTGGGGTATTTCAGCGCCTCGGCCAGCCCGCAGCTTTCGGCGTCCGACTTTGCCCCCGTGCTGTCGGGAAAGGCATCCCAGGTTGTGGGTGCCCGCGCCAGCCATTGCTCCAGATCGACCCCAAGCGGCAAGGACGACGGATGCAACCCCTGCGCGGCAAAGGCACGGCGCAACGCCGCGATATCCGGCTCGTCCGGCACGGGCGCAAACGGATAGGGCGCGGAATGGGGCGGCTCGGTCGGATCGCCCGCCACCTCGCCCCGCACGCGGTAAAGCCGCTCGGCTGCCGAATAGAACGGCTCGAGCGCCCCATACCCGATGGGCCAACCCGGAGTCGTGCCGCCGATATGGCGCAAGGGCGCGAAATCCTCGGCCCGGTAGCGCAGCAGAACCGCGCCGTAGAATTTGGTATTGCCCCCGACAAAGGCATAGTTGCCCGGATTGAACGGCTGCCCCGCGGCATCGTGCCAGACTTCGGCTGGCCGGAAATGCCCGGCCCGAAAGATCGCGTGCGGGTCGCGCGCCTCGGGGCTGTCGACCAGCCGCTCGCCGCGCTCGATGATCAGGATGCGCTTGCCGGTGGGTGCCAGCGCCGCAGCCAGCGTCGCCCCGCCCATGCCGGACCCGACGATGATGACATCCGCATCCATGCCCTGACCCCCTGTGATGGCACGGCCCCTGCCGCGCCCCGACAGTGCCGCAAGCCGCCGCACGGGCGCAAGGCCCTGCCCGCAGGTCATCCCCTGCCGATGCCGAAGAAAGCGCTGGAACCCGAACAGGGCCGGCGGCATCCTTGGCCATGGGCAAAGACTGCCCAAAGGAGACCGCCATGGCCGATGTGACCTTGCTGGTCGGCACCACCAAGGGTGCCTTCGTGATCGCACGCAAAGGCACCACCGCCGATTGGTCGCTGCGCGGCCCCGGTTGCGATGGCTGGCCGATCAACCACATGATCGGTCACGGGCGCGACCTGTGGGCGGCTGGCGGCAACGACTGGTATGGCGCGGGCGTCTGGCGCTCGGCCGATGGCGGCGAAAGCTGGCAGCTGTCGAAACTGGCAAACGGTCAGGGCGATGCCTTCCTTGCCGAAAACCCCGAAATCGCGGCCCAGATCGGCATGCAGCCCGCCCCGCCCGCCCCCTATACCGGTCGCATCAGCGCCCTCTGGTCGCTGCACAAGGCGGGCGACACCCTCTATACCGGGGCTAAACCCGCCACCCTGTTGCAAAGCACCGATGGCGGTGCGACCTTCAGCGTGGTCGAGGGTCTGACCAACCACCCCTCTGGCCCCAGTTGGGAGCCGGGTGCCGCGGGCCTTACCTTGCATACCATCCTGCACGACCCCGCCAATCCCCTGCACCTTTGGGTCGGCATCTCGGCTGCGGGTGTCTTTGCATCGGAAGATGGCGGCCTGACATGGGATCGCCGCAACCGCCTTGCCAACGATGCCACCGACCCCGGAGATTGCGGCCATGATGTCGGCTATTGCGTGCACAACATGGTGCGCGCCGCCGGATCGGACCTGCTCTACCAGCAAAACCACCACGGCGTCTTTCGCAGCCCCGATGGCGGGCGCAGCTGGCACGACATCACGGCGGGCCTGCCGTCACGCTTCGGCTTTCCCATCGCGGTCAACCCGCATGACCCCGCGATGATCTGGACCCTGCCGCTGAACGGCGACACCAAGGGGCGCTACCCGCCCGATGCCCGCGCGCTGGTGTGGAAATCGACCGATGGCGGCGATACATGGGCGGGCCACGGCACCGGATTGCCCGACCGCAACTGCTTTTTCACCGTCCTGCGTCAGGCCATGGCCACCGACACGCAAAGCCCCGCTGGCCTCTATTTCGGCACCAACAGCGGCAGCATCTTTGCCAGCGCCGACGAAGGCGAAAGCTGGGCCAGCATCGCAGACCACCTGCCCACCGTGCTGTGTGTAAAGGTCGCAGCCAGCTAGAGGCCACGACCGGAACGAACCCTGCCCGAACGGAACCGGACCGTCACAAAACGGTTTCCTGTCCGTCATATACAACTGCCGGGCAAGAACAGACCGTGGATGACAGACCCGCCAGCACGGGCAGTTTGCGACAGGCGCTGCTTGCCCGCCTGTCCGACCGTTTCCGCCACCACGTCGAAGTCTGCCTCGATTTGCGCAACATCACGTCCGATCCGTTGCAGGCGGCCTATCTTTGCCCCGAACAGCCGTTCCTCGTCAGTGTTCCCGCGGCCCTGTGCCGCGCTTTGCACACGCTGGCCTTTCCCCTTGTGCCGGACGGCGCGCATCCGTTCATCCGCACCGTGCGCGCCATGGATGACGGGCTGCATGACTATGCCGCCTCGCCGCTATGCGCCTATTACGCGACATGGCATCCCGACACGGCGGCGGCGGCGCTCGGCATTCCGGCGGGGCTGGCCCACCCCGATCTGCTCGGCTCGCCCTTTGCCGCGACCTTCCCGTGGGAGTTCCGCAGCCCGCCCGAAGCTCGGGCCTTCTGGACAGATGTCTGCGCCCGCGATTACCGCCAGCACGGCTTCAGCCTTGGCCCTGCCGATGGCTGGAAGGCGTGGGGGCCGGTCACAGCCGATGCCGGTCGCGCCGAATTCGCCCGCCTGTACCGCGCCTACCGGTCGATCCGCACCCATGGCTACCGCCGCCACGCCGCCGATGATGGCGACATACAGGGCATCATCCTGCGCCATGGCGACGAAACGCGCATCCTGCTGGGCGCGGGCCAGCACCGCGCGGCGGTTCTGGCTGCCTTGGGCGAAACCAGCCTTCCCCTGCGTCTGACAACGGCCTGCGTCAACCGCGAGGATGTGGCCCGTTGGCCCAATGTCAGGCGCGGCATCTTCACCGTCCCTTTGGCCCTGCGCATCTTCGACAGGGTCTTTGCCGGACGCCAACCCTATGAACAGGCGACCGACCGCCTGCGCACCATAGGGTGATCGGTCTGCACCCCGTCGCGGCGGGGGCGGTTCTTGACAGGGCCTGTCGGGTGGTCCACACCCGCCCTGCCCGTCCACCTGCCTTCCCCGCTTGCATCAAGGATTGAACCCCGTGTCCCGCGCCCTGCCCGTTTCTCTGGTCCTTCTGGCCTGCGCAGGCCTTGCCGCCTGCGGCTCGACGACCGAAATCCGCATGTATCCGGTCTCTGGCCCGCTGGCAGGCCAAGCGCCGCTTCCGGTCATCGAAGCCAAGGCGACAAATGCAGCCAATGCCTCGGGCAACCTGAAATTCCGCCTGCCCGATGGCACCAAATGCGAAGGCACATGGGCCACGGTGCAGCCCCGCGTGGTGTCGAAAAATCGCGGCCTGTCCATCGCGCTGACAGGTCCGGGCGGCGATTTCGGTGGCAAGACCGAAAGCGTCGCGGGCGTGAACCCGGGCGAGCTGTTCGCCGTCTGCCGCGACAACACGCAGATACAGGGCGATTTCGTCATGGGCAGCGGCACCACCAGCGGCACCGGACAGGCGACCGACACGCGCGGCAACAGCTACCGCATCCTGTTCTAGCGCCACCTCTGTTCTAGCGCAGTGCCTCGGCCAGCAACGCCGTCACCAGATCGGGCGGCACATCCTCGGCCACGAAAGCCTCGCCCACGCCGCGCGCCAGCACAAAGCGCAACCGCCCGTCGATCACCTTCTTGTCCTGCCCCATCAGCGAGACGAGCGCCGCCGCATCCGGCAGATCGCCGCCGATGTCGCGCAGATCGGTCTTCATGCCCATCGCCTTCAGATGCGCCCGCACACGGCTGGGCGCTTCTTGCGAACAAAACCCCATGCGCTGTGACAGCTCGAACGCCAGCGCGCAGCCGATCGCCACCCCCTCGCCATGCAGCAGCCGGTCGCCGTAACCCGTGGCCTTTTCCAGCGCGTGGCAAAAGGTATGGCCCAGATTGAGCAGCGCCCGCTCACCCTCTTCCGTCTCGTCGCGCGACACGATGCCCGCCTTCATCTCGACCGACCGGCGCACCGCATATTGCCGCAAGCCCGCATCGCCCGCCGCCATCGTGGGCGCGTTGGCTTCCAGCCAGTCGAAAAAGGCCGCATCCCCCAACAGCCCGTATTTCACCACCTCGCCATATCCGGCCAGAAAATCGCGCGCAGGCAGCGTGGCCAGCGCGTCGATATCGGCCAGCACCAGCGATGGCTGATGGAACGCCCCCACTAGGTTCTTGCCCTGCGCCGTGTTGATGCCGGTCTTGCCGCCCACCGAACTGTCGACCTGCGCCAGAAGCGTCGTCGGTATCTGCACGAAGCGCACGCCCCGCCGCAGCACGGCGGCCGCAAAGCCCACCAGATCGCCGATCACCCCGCCGCCAAAGGCCACCACCACATCGCGCCGCTCGATCTTTTGCTCCAGCAACCATTCGACACAGCGCGCAAATTGCGGCCAGCCCTTGGTGCCCTCGCCCGCAGGCAGCGCCAGCGTTGCGACGGCAATCCCCTCGGCCTCGAAACCCGCCACCAACCGCTCCAGATGCACCGCCGCCACCGTCTCGTCGGTCACGACAGCCACCTTGCGCCGCTTCAGCAAGGGCGCGATCTCGGCCCCCGCCCGCCCGATCAGCCCCGGCCCGATCCGCACCTCGTATGACCGCGCGCCAAGGTTTACGGCAACGGTGTCGATGGTCATCTCGTCATTCCTGTCCCAAAATCCCGGGCCGTTCGGCCAATGCGGCCACGACCTTGGCGGCCATGTCCTCGACCGACAGATCCGCCCCCGAATCAACCGCAATCTCGGCCTGCGCATAAAGCGGCACCCGCGCCGCGTAAAGCTGCCGCAGGGTTTCGCGCGGGTTGTCGGTGCGCAGCAGGGGCCGCGTCGTCTTGTGCCGCACCCTTTGCCACAACAGGTCCAGATCGGCCCGCAGCCAGACCGAAACCCCGGCCCCCGCGATCAGCGCCCGGTTCTGCTCGGCCAGAAAGGCACCGCCCCCCGTCGACAGAATGCACGGCTCGCCCCGCAAAAGCCGCCCCAGAACCTCGGTTTCGCGGGCGCGAAAGAACGGCTCGCCGTCGCGTGCAAAGATTTCGGCAATCGACCGATGCGCCGCGCGCACGATCTCTTCGTCCGAATCGAGAAAGGGCACAGCCAGCAGTCGCGCCACGGCAGTGCCCACGGCGGTCTTGCCCGCCCCCATCATTCCGACCATCACGACCGTCTTCTTCAGCCGCAGCACGATCAAAACCCCGTTCTTTCCGTTCCGTCACCGGCACCGGCGGCATCAACCCGCCATCCGGCACCCCGCCAATGCCGTCCTGAATGGCGTGATCTTGTCGTGAAAGCCATATATAATCGCTCAGGGTGGCGTGGCATTCCGGCAGGAAAGGCCCTATCACCACACAAAGCCGCACGCTCCCCTTGGTGGAGCGCAAGGAATGGCACGCAGACGGGCAGAAAAGGGCAAAGCAGATGGGTCGCATCCTCAAGGCGCTGTTGGTATTGGTCCTCCTCGGGCTCGTCGGCCTGACAACCTACGCCTACCTTGCCGACCTCAGCCCCGCCAAAGGCGAAGTGAAGGTTCCGGTGACGCTGAATGCCGACTGACAAGGCAACCGGTCTGGCGCTCGTCCTGCTGCTTGCCGCCCTTCCGGCGCGCGCCGAAGGTCCGCTGTCCGCCATCGACTGGCTGTCGGCATCGGTCTCGCAGCCCGCTGCCCCGCTTCGCCACAGCTTGGCAGAACCCCCCGTCAGCCAAGGCGTGTCGAACGGCGATGTCTCGGTCTCGGTCATCGGCAGCCCTTCTGCCGATGCCATCGGCCTGTTGCGCCCGCAGGTAACGGGCTTTCCGGCCGACCTCTGGGGGCTTGGCTCTGCAACGACCATCGCGGCCACCATCACCCGCGAACGCAGCATCACCCTGCCCGCCCTGCGCGGCCTGTTCCTGTCGGTCCTGCTGGCCGAGGCGACGCCCCCCGCCGATGCCGGACCGGGCGCGCAACTCTTGCTTGCCCGTATCGACAAACTGCTCGACCTTGGCGCGCTCGATCAGGCCCGCGCCCTGCTCGACGCATCGGGGGCCCGCAGCCCCGACCTGTTTCGCCGCAGCTTCGACGTGGCCCTGCTCACGGGCGAGGAAGACCGCGGCTGCCGCATCATGGTGTCTTCCCCCGGCCTTGCGCCGACCTTTCCCGCCCGCATCTTCTGCCTTGCCCGCTCGGGCGACTGGAACGCCGCCGCCCTGACGCTGCGCACCGCGCAGGCGCTGGGCTATGTCACCCCCGACGAAGACGCGCTTTTGTCGCGCTTCCTCGACCCCGACCTGTACGAAGGCGACCCCGCCCTGACCCCGCCCGAACGTGTGACCCCGCTTGCGTGGCGCATGTTCGAAGCGGTGGGCGAACCCTTGCCCACCGCCACCCTGCCCATCGCCTTTGCCCATGCCGAACTGCGCCCGCAAGTCGGCTGGAAAAGCCGGATCGAAGCCGCCGAACGCCTCGCCCGTGCCGGAGCCATCGCGCCCAACCTGCTGCTGGGTCTTTACACCGAACGCGCCCCCGCCGCGTCGGGCGGTGTCTGGGATCGCGTCGCCGCCTTCCAGACGTTCGAAGGCGCGTTGAACGCCCTGAACCGGACCGAGATCGAACAGCGCCTGCCCGACCTGTGGTCGCGTCTGGCCGAAGTCGAACTCGAACCCGCCTTTGCCGAATTATATGGCGAAAGGCTGAACGGTCTGGTGCTCGATGGTGACGCAGGGCGCATCGCCTTTCAGGCCGGTCTGCTGTCACCCGCCTTCGAAGCCGTCTCCAAGGATCACGTCCCCGCCTCCCCGCGCGAGATGTTTCTGATCGGCCTCGCACGGGGCGACCTTGCCACCACACCCGCCCCCGACAGCCTGTCGCGGGCGATCCGCCCCGCCTTTACCGGCACGCCGCTGCCCGCCGACTTGCAAGCCCTGCTCGACGACAACCGCACCGGCGAGGCGCTGCTTGCCGCCATCGACCGCATCGAAAGCGGCGTGCAGGGCAATCTGACCGCCGTGACCGAAGGGCTGTCGCTGCTGCGCGCCGTCGGCCAAGAGAAAATCGCCCGCCGCACCGCGCTGGAGCTGATGCTGCTGGAACGGCGCGGCTGACATGGCACCCGCCCATCCCGACCACTGGATTTCCGCCTTTCTCGCCGCCACCGCCGCCGAACTCGATTCGGCGCGCAACACGCGGCTTGCCTATGGCCGCGACCTCAAGGACTTCGCCGCATGGCTGGCCCGCCGCCGCGACTCTTTTGCCACCGCCGACCGCGCCGCCGTCGAATCCTACCTGATTTCCTGCGAAGCGGATGGCCTGTCCAAAGCCACCCGCGCCCGCCGCCTGTCGTCGATCCGCCAACTCTACCGCTTCGCGCATGAAGAAGGCTGGCGCACCGACAACCCCGCGCTGCGCATCACCGGCCCCGGTGCCGGCAAATCCCTGCCCAAAACCCTGACCGTCAGCGAAGTGTCCCGCCTGCTCGACGCTGCCCGCACCAAAGGGCGCAGCGAAGCCGAACGCCTGCGCAACCGCGCCCTGATGGAACTGCTTTACGCAACCGGACTGCGCGTGTCCGAACTCGTCGGTCTGCCCGTCGCCGCGGTGCGCGGCGATCCGGCGATGATCCTCGTGCGCGGCAAGGGCGGCAAGGAACGCATGGTCCCGCTGTCCTCGCCCGCCCGCGCGGCCCTGCAAGACTGGCTGAAATCCCGCGATGCCACGGACGAGGCCGCCCGCAAACTGGGCCACCCCGCCAGCAAACACCTCTTTCCCGGTCCCGGTGCCGATGGCCACCTGACGCGGCAGCATTTCCACCTGATGCTCAAGGATATCGCCGTCCTCGCCGGTATCTCGCCCGCATCGGTCACGCCCCACACCCTGCGCCACGCCTTTGCAACCCATCTGCTTGCCGGCGGGGCCGACCTGCGCGTGATCCAGATGCTGCTGGGCCATGCCGATCTGGCCACTACCGAAATCTACACCCATGTCCTTGACGAGCATCTGAAAACCCTCGTCCTCGACCATCATCCCCTGTCGCGCAAATGACCGAATTTCTTGTCCTCGTGGCGCTTGTCGTCCTTGCCCTGACCATCCGGCCGCTGCGGCACCGGCTCATCACGCTGGCCCGCCGCTTCGACCCGCGCGACAAGGCCGATGCCCTGCGCTCCGACATCCTCGGCGGCCCGATGGAGAAAGAAAACCGCGACCGCCTGATCGGCGCGCTCGACCTCGACCAGCGCACGGTCGACGAGATCATGCGCCACCGCCGCCAGATCGAGATGATCGACGCCGACAGCCCCCCCGACGCGATCTTAACCCAAATCCTCGCCTCGCCCCACACCCGCCTGCCGGTGTTCCGCGACAGCGACGAAAACATCCTCGGCGTCGTCCACGCCAAAGACCTGCTGCGCGAGGTCGACCGTCTGGTGCGCGGCGAGGGCGAAGGGCTTGACGCCCTCGATATCGTCAAGGTGGCGATGAAACCCTATTTCGTGCCCGAAACCACCGCGCTTGATGAACAGATGCGCCAATTCCTCAAACGCCGCACCCATTTCGCCCTTGTCGTCGACGAATACGGCGCGCTTCAGGGCCTCATCACCCTCGAAGACATCCTCGAAGAGATCGTGGGCGAGATCAACGACGAACACGACATCACCCCCAAGGGCAGCACCCTGACCCGCACCGAGGCGGGCGATTACCTCGTCGACGGCGCCATGACGATCCGCGACCTCAACCGCGCGCTCGACTGGACGCTGCCCGATGACGAGGCGAACACCATCGCGGGCCTCGTGATCCACGAAGCCCAGTCGATTCCCGCCGAAGGTCAGGCCTTCAGCTTCCACGGCTTCCGCTTCGAAGTCGTGCAACGCCGCGAAAACCGCCTGTCCCGCCTGCGCATCCGCCCGCTTTAACGGCTGCGGAACAAAGACCCCAATATGCCGCGCACCACCGCCTGCCCCGCCTTGGTGCCGATCTGGCGCGCAAAGCTTTTCGCCATCGCGGTCCCGATGGAATCGGACCGGCTCGACGGTGCGCTGCGCGGGGTCTGCGCGCGCGCCGTGCCACCGTCATACCTACGCGCGTTGCGATAGCCGTCATCGGCCTGCGGCTGGCGCTCGGCAGGGGCGGGGTCCGCCTGCGCCTGCTGCGCCTGCTGCGCCTGCGCCGTTTCTGCCGCCGCATGATCGGCCCGCGCCCGCAGCTTTTCATAGGCGCTTTCGCGGTCAACCACCGTGTCATACTTGCCCGCAACCGGCGAAGCCGCCATCAGTTGCGCGCGCAGCGCAGGGTCTATCGGTCCCAACTGGCTTGACGGCGGCCTTATCAGCGTCCGCTGCACCACGCCCGGAACCCCCTTTGCCTCCAGAAACGACGTCACCGCCTCGCCGGTGCCGGCATCGCGGATCGCCTCTTCGGTCTTGAACTCGGGATTGTCCCGATAGGTTTCGGCGGCCATCTTCAGGTCTTTCTGGTCCTTGGCCGTGAACGCCCGCAACGCATGCTGCACGCGGTTGCCCAACTGCCCCAGAATCGTCTCGGGCACATCCGCCGGGTTCTGCGTGATGAAATAGACGCCCACCCCCTTTGACCGGATCAACCGCGCCACCTGTTCCACCTTGGTGACCAGCGCGCGCGGCGCGTCCTGAAACAGCAGATGCGCCTCGTCGAAAAAGAACACCAGCTTGGGCTTTTCGGGGTCGCCCACCTCGGGCAGGGTCTCGAACAGCTCCGACAGCAGCCACAGCAAGAACGTCGCATAAAGCCGCGGGCTTTGCATCAGCTTGTCGGCCGCCAGAATGTTCACCCGCCCGAACCCCGCGCTGTCGGTCAGCATCAGGTCGGCCAGATCCAGCGCCGGTTCCCCGAACAGCTTGGCCCCGCCCTCGTTCTCCAGCACCAGCAACCGCCGCTGTATCGCCCCGATCGACGCGGTGGCCACCAGCCCGTAGCGGGTCGAGATCGTGTCCGAATTCTCTCCGATGAACACCAGCAGCGCCTGCAAATCCTTCAGGTCCAGCAGCGGCAATCCTTCTTCGTCGGCCAGACGGAAGGCCACGTTCAGCACCCCCTCCTGCGGATCGGTCAGCTCCAGCAACCGCGCCAGCAAGAGCGGCCCCATCTCGGCCACCGTCGCCCGCACCGGATGCCCCTGCTGTGCGAACATATCCCAGAAGATCACCGGAAAGGCGCGGTATTGCAGGTCCAGCCCGATGGTCTTGGCCCGCGCCATGAACGGCTCGTGCAGCTTTTGCGTCACCGATCCCGCCGCCGCGATTCCGGCCAGATCGCCCTTCACATCGGCCATGAACACCGGCACGCCCGCTGCCGAAAACCCCTCGGCCAAAACCTGCAACGTCACCGTCTTGCCGGTTCCCGTCGCCCCCGCGATCAGCCCGTGACGGTTGCCGTAGCGCAGCAAAAGCTGTTGCGGCAGCGCATGCCCCGCACCACCGCCCCCGACGAAAATACCCGGCTCGTCCGTCATCACCGCGTCTCCCTTACCCGTCCCACACGCAAGACGCGATCCCCGCGCCGCTTTGCATGCGAAAGATACATACTTCCCTTCCTCCCGCCACAGCCTTCTTGCTTCGCCAGCCGAACCAGCCCCTCGCAGGCAGCGCGCGAAACATGGCAAAAATCCTGATTTCGGCAATGCTATCAACGGCTTTGTCGCAAATCACATTCTTGTTGACGCTTTCGGGATTCCCGCATAGCGTCGCATCCATGAAGTCGGCCAGTCCGACAGGGAGCAAATAATACCGATGGAAAGGGCCGGTCCGTCCGGCCCTTTCTCGTATGGTCCTTCCCCCGTGATCACGTCCCCGCGCTAAGCCGTTTTCTGCACTGACAGTGCGGCCCCGTCATGCTAGACGCAGCCCGAACTGACCGTGATAAATGGACGAACCCCATGTCGAGCATTCTTTCCCGCCTTCTGGCCGCAGGCTTCATCGCCTTGTGCGGCACCGCGCTTGTCGCACAGGAAACCACCACCCCGGCCCCCGCGACCGAAGCCCCCGCCGCCGATGCACCTGCCGCCGATGCAGCCAAGGCCGATGACCTGTCGATGGGCCAACAGCCTGCCGACGGCATAGGCTCGACCTATACCAAAGCCTCGTTCGAACAGTGGGAACAGCGCTGCGTCAAAACCGCCGATGGCAAAGACCCCTGCCAGCTTTACCAGCTTTTGAAAGACGCGCAGGGCACCTCGGTGGCCGAAATCAACATGTTCTCCCTGCCCGAAGGCAGCAAGGCCGCCGCCGGAGCAACCGTCATCGCCCCGCTCGAAACCCTGCTGACCGGCGGGCTGCGCTTTGCCATCGACACCGCCGAACCCAAGATCTACCCCTTCACCTTCTGCGCCCAGATCGGCTGCGTGGCGCGGATCGGCTTCACCCCCGAAGAACTCGCCGCCTTCAAGAAAGGCGCAAAAGGCGTGATGACCATCGTTCCCGCCGTGGCGCCCAAGGAAACCGTCGTTCTGGAAGTGTCGCTCAAGGGTTTCACCGCAGGCTTCGACGCGGTCAAGGCGTCGAACGAAGCGCTGCCCAAGCCGTAAATCCGTTCCGTCAGGTGGTGCAGACCATCCCAAACCCGCGCCAAGGCGCGGGTTTTTTCATATCCGCCGCAGCGCGATCACCGCGTTCAGCCCGCCAAAGGCAAAGGCATTCGACAACACGGCATCCACCCGCCCGCGCCGCGCCTCGTTGGCTACGATATCCAGCGTGCAATCTGGGTCCGGCACGCGGTAATTCACCGTGGGGGCAATCACCCCGTCGCGCAGCGCCATGATACAGGCCAGCAATTCGACCGCCCCCGTCCCGCCGATGACATGCCCGTGCATCGCCTTGGTGGATGACATCATCACACCCTCGGCCGCCGCGCCAAAGACCTGCCGCACCGCCGCACATTCCACGCGGTCATTCGCCGCCGTTCCGGTGCCATGGGCGTTGATGTAACCCACCCCCTCCGGCGTCAGCCCCGCATCGCGCAGCGCACCGGCAATCGCCCGCCCCGCACCCTCGACATTCGGCATCACGATGTCACCCGCATCCGAGGTCATGGCAAATCCCGCCACCTCGGCCAGTATCCCGGCCCCCCGCGCCCGCGCGTGTTCATATTCCTCGAACACAAAGACCGCCGCGCCCTCGCCCTGCACCATGCCGTTGCGATCGGCGCTGAACGGGCGGCAGGTATCGGGCGACATCACCCGCAACCCCTCCCACGCCTTGATCCCGCCAAAGCACAGCATCGCCTCGGCCCCGCCCGTCAGCATCGCCGTGACCGACCCGCCGCGGATCATCTGGAACGCCAGCCCCATCGCGTGGTTCGACGACGCACACGCGCTCGACACGGTAAACACCGGCCCGCGCACCCCCGTCTGCATGCTGACATGCGACGCGGCGGCGCTGTTCATCAGCTTGGGCACCACAAAGGGGTGCACGCGGTTCTTCCCCTCGGCATAGACGGCGCGGTAACTTTCGTCCCAAGTCGTCATGCCGCCCGCCGCCGTGCCCAACACCACGCCGCTGTCGAACCCCAGATCGCTGCGGAAATCCAGCCCCGACTGCGCCACCGCCTGCTGCGCCGCAACCAGCGTGAACTGCGTGAAGCGGTCATACAGCGTCAATTCCTGCCGGTCGAACCGCGCTTCCGGCTCCCAGCCCGTCACCTGCGCGCCGACACGGATCGACAACCGCTCGACATCGCGCAAGGCCAAGGGGCCAATCCCCGACCGTCCCTCGGCCAGCGCCTCCAGCGTTCCGGCCACATCATGCGCCAGCGCGTTGACCGTGCCGGCCCCTGTGATGACAACCCGCCTCATGCGGCCCTTTGCGCCAGCAGCCCCTCGACCGCCGCGATCACCGATGCCACCGAGGTCAAATCGAACCCGCCCGCGCCGGGTTCGTTGGCGTTGAACGGCACCGATACGTCAAAGGCCTCCTCGATGGCAAAGATCGCCTCGACCAGCCCCAGACTGTCTAAGCCCAACGCCGCCAGCGTGCTGTCGGGCGACACCTCCGACACATCCAGAACCGCCTGTTCCGCGATGATAGCGATGATCTTTTCCTGAATGGTCATGACAGGTCCCCTTTTGTCGCCCGCCTTCTATCCCGCGTCAGGTAAGCGTTCGGTGACAGTTTTTTCCAACGCGCCCACCCGTGCCGCCAGCCGCGGCAACCGCCGCAAGGCCTTCTGGATCTCGACATGGGCTTCCATCTTCACCGCAGGATAGCCCAGAAGCACCCGCCCCGCAGGCGCATTCGTAAAGATCTTGGTCGCCCCGCCCGCAATCACATCGTCGCCGACGAAAATATTGTCGTTCACCCCGCATTGTCCGGCCAGCACCACACGGTCGCCGATCCGCGCCGATCCGGCGATGCCCACCTGCCCGCACAACAGACAGTCGCGCCCGATCTGCACGTTATGCCCGACATGGACAAGATTATCGAGCTTGCTGCCCGACCCGATCACCGTATCGCGGATGGTGCCACGGTCGATGCAGACATTCGCGCCCAGTTCCACATCGTCCCCAATGGTCACGGCCCCCAGCGAATGGATGCGGTGCCAGCTTTGCGCCCGTATCTCGCCCCGCTCGCCCAGCGTCTCGCGGATTTCCTCGACCCCCGACTTTTCGGCGGTCACGAAGCTGAAGCCGTCCGCCCCCACCACCGCACCGGGCTGTGCGATGAAACGGTCGCCGATCGTCACCCGCGCCCCGATCCGCACGCCTTGGCACAGCAGCGCATCCGCGCCGATCACCGCGCCTTCGGCCACCGACACATGGCTTGCAATCCGCGCCCGCGCCCCGATCCGCGCACCCCGCCCGATGGTGACGAAAGGCCCGATCGCCGCCCCCTCGCCGATCACCGCGTCGGGGTGGATCACCGTCAGGGCGTGCACCCCCGCCGCAATCTCGGGGCCGGCGTCCAGCAGCACCGACAGCCCCGCCATCGCCAGCCGCCCGCGCGGTGCGAAGATCGCGGCCTTCAGCCCCAGCCCCTGCCAATCCGCCCCCGACCACAGCAGCGCCGCAACGGCCCGCCCCTCGGCCAGCCCGCTCGCATATTTCGGGTCCATCGCCAGCGCCAGCGCATCCACCCCCGCCATGCGCGGCTCGGCGGCCCGCGTCACCGTCAGGTCAAGATCGCCCGCCGCCTCGGCGCCAATCGCTGCGGCAATCTCGCGGATCGTATGCGCCATCGTCAGGTCTCCCGGTCACTCGGTCGGGATTTACCCCTGAACGCCGCGCAAGACCACCCCGGCTTCGGTCAGCGCCTCGAAAATCCGCGCGTCGCGGCCATAGACATCGCGCCGATAGGTCATCTCGCCCTTCACCGTCGGCCAAGCTGTGAAATAGACCAGATGCACCGGCACCGGCCGGTCAAGTTTGACCATGGTTTCCACATTCGAATCGAGCGCGGCCTGAAACACCCCCTTGGGGTCGTCGCTTTGCGCCGCCAGCAGCGCATAGGCAAAGTCGAACGGGTCGGCCAGCCGGATGCAGCCGTGGCTATAGGCCCGCACTTCCTTGGAAAACAGGTCCTTGGCGGGGGTGTCATGCAGATAGATGTTATAGGGATTGGGGAACATGAACTTCACCTTGCCCAAGGCGTTGCCATCCGAAGGCGGCTGGCGCAGGCCAAAGGGAAAGGTCTTGGCACTGAACGACGCGAAATCGATCTGCTCGCGCGGCACCACCCGCCCTTGCCCGTCGACCACCTGCAAATGGCCCACCGCATTCGGGTTCTGCTGCAACAGCGGCAGATATTCCTTGACGATGATCGACCGCGGCACCCCCCAACTGGGGTTGACGATCATATGCTCCATCTCGTCGGAAAACTCGGGGCTGCGCATGTCTTGCGCGTTCTTGCCGATCACCGCGCGGGTCTGGAACGTAACCTTGCCATGATCGATGATCTTGGCGGTAAAGTCCGGCTGGTTCACCCAGATATAGCGCCCGCTGCGGTCGATATCGCCCAGCCAGCGCAACCGCTCCATCGCCACGACCACCGATTGCAACCGCGCCTCGGGTGTCACGTTGATCTCGGCGATGGTGCCCTCGCCCGCCACCCCGTCGGGCAGCAACCCGTGATCGAGTTGGAAGCGCTGCACCGCTTGCGTGATCGACCGCTCGTAACTGGCCACCGCCGACACCGGCAGATACCCCAGCGCCACCAGCCGGTCGCGCAGCGCGATCACGGCAGGCCCCGTGTCGCCGGGCCTGATCTTGCCGCCGGGCACCGACGCACCCCAGCCCGGACCGGACAGCACCGCCTGCAGCGCGATCTTTTCCTTCATCAGCCGCGCATATTCGGGCATCGCGGGCGGCAACGACCGCAATACCCCCGCCGGATCGTCACCGGCAATGGCAGCCATCAACCCGCCCTCGTCGGGGCGCACCACCACCCGCAAGATACCCGGATCGGCCTTCGAAGGCTCCAGCACGCCGCTTTTGACGTCGCGCGCATAGGATAGAAAGGCCCGCGACATCGCCGCCTCGATCCGGCCCCTGTCCCCTTCGGTCACCGCAGCCCGCACGGCCGCGACCAGCGCGCCCGCATCATAGCGCGCCACCGGCAAACCATGGTCCGCCGCCCGCGCCAGCACGTTGACCAGCGCACTGCGACGCTCGGCATCGGCCGGGCCGGTCCAGACAGGGGCGTATCCGCGCGACTGGTAAAAGGCGGCCAGGGCCGCATCCGTCGCCACATCCGCCGCCAGCGCCTGAA
Source organism: Gemmobacter sp. (assembly GCA_040398445.1). Taxonomy (GTDB): domain Bacteria; phylum Pseudomonadota; class Alphaproteobacteria; order Rhodobacterales; family Rhodobacteraceae; genus Paragemmobacter. The sequence goes on from JBBAUB010000004.1 coordinate 16,631, forward strand.
CGAAAGCCGGTTCCTCGGCCCGAAGCGGTGCCGCCTGCGCGCAAACGGCAAGCGCCACCCCTACCATCGCCGCAAACACCGACGAACGCAGGGAAAACCTTGAAACCTCGGCCATCGGAACCATGCCCCCAAGCGCTAAAAATCAATATCTTTAGACAGTTATCCGATTCCCTGCCCCTGTCCACAGACAAGGGCGTGACCATGGCGCAGCAGTCCAGACAGCGGCATGGCGGCAACAGTTACGGAATTCCCCGCTTGGTTCCCGCTTTTTAAGCAAGTTTTTGCCGATGCCTGCGACCGATGCCCAACCCGACCATTCCGCGCTTGGGAGGCTCGTGCTCCTGTGTCATAAAGTTCGGGCACTTGGGGAAAAGTGGCACGAAAGCTGCCGATACAGGCGGCAAGGCGAAATCTCGGGGACGGGCAGTTCATGACCAATACGACACAATCGGGCGTCACGCGGCGCGGGCTTCTGGGAATATTCGCCGCCACTGCGGTGCTTGCAGCCCCCACCTACGCCAACGCCTTCGGCCTGCTGCGCGGGGCGGGCGACATCCGCCGCGTCAAAATGTACTCGGGCCGCACCGGCGAAAGCCTCGATACGATCTACTGGGTCGAGGGCGACTATATCCCCGAAGTGATGGACGAAATCACCCATTTCATGCGCGACTGGCGCACCAACGACATCAAGCGCATCGACCCGCGCACCGTCGATATCCTCGCCGCCGCCCATACGCTGATGGACGTGTCCGAACCCTATATGCTGCTGTCGGGATACCGCTGCCCGAAAACCAACGCCATGCTGCGCGAATCCTCGCGCGGGGTCGCCCGCAATTCGCTGCACATGCAGGGTCAGGCCGCCGACCTGCGCCTCACCTCGCGCTCGGTGGGCCAGATGGCCAAAGCGGCCGAGGCTTGCGCCGCAGGTGGTGTCGGCCGCTACCCGCGCTCGAACTTCGTCCATATGGATTGCGGCCCGCTGCGCCACTGGGGCGGCTGATCGCGCCGGTTTGCGACCCTGAACATCGACGTTGAAAGAAACGGGCGCCTCTGGCGCCCTTCTTCATTCCCCGTCTGTGTCGGTCGCCACGGAACGCCCGCGAAACCCCTGCGCCACCACGAACTTTTCCGAACTGTCCGCACGGCTTGCCGGCGGCTTCACATTCGCCACCTTCTTGAAATTCTTCTTCAGCATCGTCTGCATCTCGTTTTCGGCCCCGCCCGCCAGCACCTTGGCAACAAAGGTGCCCCCGTCCTCCAGCACGTCAAAGGCAAAGGCCAGCGCCGCCTCGATCAAGGCCACGATGCGCAAGTGGTCGGTTCCCTTGTGCCCCGATGCCGCCGCCGCCATATCGCTCATCACCACATCGGCACGCCCGCCCAGCCAGCCCTTGACCAGCTCGTCCGCATCGTCCGACAGGAAATCGAGCTGGTGCAACTCGGCCCCCGGAATCGTCTCGACCTCTTGCAGGTCGATCCCAAGCACCGTGCCGACCGGCTTTTTCGGAGTGTCGCCAAGCGCATTCACCCGCGTCACGGCCACCTGCGTCCAGCCCCCCGGCGCACAGCCAAGGTCGACCACCCGACAGCCGGGCTTCAAGAACCCGTAGCGATCGTCCAGTTCCAGAATCTTATAGGCCGCCCGCCCGCGATAGCCGTCCTTCTTGGCCTGAATGACATAAGGATCGTTCAACTGCCGCTCCAGCCACAGCGTCGAAGACAGCTTGCGCCCCTTCGCCGTCTTGACCCGCACGCGCAATTCGCGCTGCCCGCGTCCCGATGATCCCTTGATAGCCGTCATGCGTATGGTCCGTCTTCCAGAACGCCATCGGCGCTCATCTGTGCATATAAAAGCCCCTCGCGCAAACCTCGGTCTGCCACGCTCAGGCGGTCCGTCGGCCATATCCGCATCAGCGCCTGAAGGATAGCCGCCCCGCTCATGATAAGCGCATGCCGGTCACGCCCGATGCGCGGATCGGTGCGCCGCCCTTCCGGCCCCAGCGCCAGATACTCGCGGATCACAAGGTCGATCTGGTCAGACGTCATCTGCAACCCGTCCACCTTGGTCCGGTCATAGCGCCGCAGGTTCAGATAACTTGCCGCCACCGTCGTCACCGTCCCGCTCGTCCCGATGATCTGGAACCCCTCGCGCGGGTTTTCCGCGTTATAGGGCGAGAAACTGGCCAAATTCTCCTCGAAAAACCACGACATCAGCGCAAACCGCGCCCCGTCGTCATCGACATCCGCGAACTGGTCCTTCAGCGTGGCCACACCCAAGGGCACCGAAATCCAGTCGACCACCCGCGCCTCGCGCTCGCCTTGGGCATTGAATCCGCGATGCAGCCGCATGATCGAACGGGGGCGTTCCTCGGGCGGAACACGGCTCAGGTCGATCCAGACCAGTTCCGTCGACCCGCCGCCGATATCCACCACCAGCAACTGCTCGGTGCGCGGGTTCACCAGCGGTGCACAGGAAATCACCGCCAGCCGCGCCTCTTCTTCCGTCGCGATGATCTCTAGGCTCAGCCCCGTCTCGCGCCGCACCTGCCGGATGAAATCCTTGGCATTGCGCGCCCGCCTGCACGCTTCGGTGGCAACCAGCCGCATGTTGCGCACGCCATGCTTCTCGATCTTCTTCTGGCAAATGCGCAAGGCCTGCACCGTGCGCGCCATCGACGCACGCGACAACCGGCCCGAGGCTTCAAGCCCCACGCCAAGCTGGACAGTCTTCGAAAAGCTGTCCACCACCTGAAACTGGCTGCCCCTCGGCTGGGCAATCAGCATCCGGCAACTGTTGGTTCCCAGATCGAGCGCCGCATAAAGCAGCGCCGATCCGGGATCGGCAGGGGGTGACGGTTCGACCGCAGAGGATGCGATGTTCATCGCCTCCACCGCCTGCGGGATCGCGTCCGCCCCCCGGGGACGCTCGGGCGTCATATCGCCCTCCATTCGTGGTTGCACTCAGGCTAGCCCCTACGCCCCCACAGCGCAAGACCGCGTTAACCTGTGGGCCGGCTTCATGCATGGCCGCGACAACGCGCGCCGCTCCGGCCCGATTTCCATCGCCCGAAGCCGGATTTTGCGCTAGGCACAGCGCAGCGCAAGGCAGGGTCGCTCTGCGCTTGCGCCATGTCGAAAACCGACATCGCCGGTCGCAGATCGGCGCTATGACTGTGCGCAGAAAAAGAGGGTGACTCGGATGCCAGAAGTAACGGTGGTCTATTGGCGCGACATTCCGGCCCAGGTGATCGTGGGCAAGGGGCGGCGCGGATCAAAGGTCCAGCTCACCGAACGGTTCGAGCAGGCAATAGACCGCTGCGCCATGAAGATCGGCGCCAAGGACGCGGATGCCTACCTTGCCGAATGGCGCAAGGCTGACCCCTACACCGTCGAAGGCGATGACCCCGACGCCATCGCACGGGCCGAGGCCGACCGCCTCGAAGCCGAATTCGACACCGCCCGCATCAAACACCTGATCGACGCCGACGGCTGGCACAAAGCCTGATCCGCATCGCGACACGCATGACCCTTACGGAGACCCTGATGGCCCTGTTCAACTTCCGCCGCGACGCAGCCCCCGCCCCGTCCGGTGCCCAGACCCCCGCCGCGGTCGAAGCCTTCCTGCAAGGCTACTCCATCGAGGTGATGCCCCGCACCGCCGAAAAGGTCGAAAGCTTCCGCGACCTCTTGCCCGCAGGCACCCGCGTCTACATCGCCCATATCGACGGCACGCCCATCGAAGACATGGTCGCCACCGCCAGACGCCTGAACGCCGAAGGCTTCCCCGTGATGCCGCACTTTCCGGCCCGCATCATCAAGGACAAGTCCACGCTGACCGATTGGGTCGCCCGCTACCAGGGCGAAGCCAACGTCCGGCAGGCGCTTCTCCTCGCCGGTGGCGTGCCGCAGCCCGCAGGCGATTTCCACACCTCCATGCAACTGCTGGAATCGGGTGCCTTCGACAGCTTCGAGCGCCTTCACGTCGCAGGCCACCCCGAAGGCAACAAGGACATCGACCCCGACGGTTCCGACCGCATGGTGATGGAAGCCGCCCGCTGGAAATCGGCCTTTGCCGAACGGACCGATGCGAAAATGGCCATGGCCACCCAGTTCTGCTTCGAGGCCGCCCCCGTCATCGCATGGGTCGACCGCCTGAAAGCCGAAGGCGTGGCCCTGCCCGTCCATATCGGCGTGGCAGGTCCGGCCAAGCTGCAAACCCTCATCAAATTCGCCATCGCCTGCGGCGTCGGCCCCTCGCTTCGCGTGTTGCAAAAGCGCGCGATGGACGTGACCAAGCTTCTGTTGCCCTACGAGCCGACCGAATTCGTCGCGGCGCTGGCAGCGCACAAGGCCAAGAACCCCGATTTTGGCATCGAAAGCGTCCACTTCTTCCCGCTCGGCGGCATCAAGACCAATGCCGCATGGGTCACCGAAAATGGCGGCGCGTCAGGCGTGCCAGCCGCACAAGCTTAACGCAAAGGTTCAAGAATGACTCGCACCGTATTGGAATCGAAAACGAAAACCGTCATCATCGGTTTCGACGAACCCTTCTGCGTGATCGGCGAACGGATCAACCCCACGGGGCGCAAGAAACTCGCTGCCGAACTCGAGATGGGCAATTATGAAACTGTCATCCGTGACGCGCTCGAACAGGTGGCCTGCGGGGCGACCGTGCTCGACATCAACTCGGGTGCCGTTTTCACCAACATGATGGCGCAAGACCCGCGCTACGCCGACAACAACTTCGTCGAACCTCCGCTGATGAAGGCGCTGATCGAAATCGTGCAGCAAACCGTCGACGTGCCCCTGTGCATCGACAGCTCGGTCCCCGGCGCGCTGGAAGCGGGCCTTCTGGCCTGCGAGGGGCGCCCGCTTCTGAACTCGGTCACGGGCGAGGAAGATCGCATGGAACTCGTCCTGCCCTTGGTCAAGAAATACAACGTGCCGGTCGTGGCAATCTCGAACGACGATACCGGCATCTCGCCCGATCCCGATGTGCGCTTTGCCGTGGCGAAAAAGATCGTCCAGCGCGCCGCCGATTATGGCATCCCCGCCCATGACATCGTGGTCGACCCGCTGGTCATGCCGATCGGTGCCATGTCCTCGGCCGGTCAGCAGGTCTTTGCCCTCGTCCGCCGCCTGCGCGAGGAACTGGGCGTGAACACCACTTGCGGCGCGTCCAACATCTCGTTCGGCCTGCCGCACCGCCACGGCGTCAACGGGGCCTTCCTGCCCATGGCCATCGGCGCTGGCATGACAAGCGCGATCATGAACCCCGTTCGCCAGCAAGAGATGGAGGCGATCCGCGCCGCCAACATGCTGATGAACCACGACGCCAACGGCGGCGAATGGATCCGCTTTGCCAAGGTGCTCGAAGCGGTCGAGGGCGGCCTGAGCTTTGCCGAAGCCTCGGCCGCCGCAAGCCAGGCCGCCGGTGGCCGCCGCGGCGGCCGCAAGGGTCGCGCCTGATAACGCATCGTTAAGCATGGGGCGGCTAGGCTCGCCCCATGCAGATGATTCGGGAAAGCACGGCAGAAAACTGGGTCAGGCTGATGTTTTCGGCCAAGGCCGCCGATGGCCATGTGATCCGCCGCAACGTCGACTGGATCGACCGCGAAGTGGGCCGCGACCGCCTTTATGCCGAAGTACGACGGCGCGGCTTTCACCTGCTGCAAACCTCCGACCAGTTCATCATCGTCTGCCACTCGGGGCCGATCCACCTGCTGCTCTGACGGCCAACGAATTTTCTACGAAAATTCAGGCCGATCCGCCTCTGATTTTTCGCAGAAAAATCGTTGAGGCGTTGCCTGATCGCCCGAACGACGCACCCGTGACGCCCAAAGCCCGCTTTTTGCCGCGAACAGACATTGCCCTTGCCCCTCCGCGGCTTAAGAACAACGGGCGCGAACTCAAATGGTGCCCCAATGTCGAACCAAGATGCCCTCGTGATCTTCACCCCCTCGGGCAAGCGCGGCCGCTTCCCGCTCGGCACGCCGGTGCTGACTGCGGCCCGCCAGTTGGGTGTCGATCTCGACTCGGTCTGTGGCGGGCGGGGCATCTGCTCGAAATGCCAGATCACCCCGTCCTACGGCGATTTCCCCAAACACGGGGTCAGCGTCGAATCCGACGCGCTGACCGAATGGAACTCGGTCGAGGAACGCTACAAATCCAAACGCGGCATGGCCCCCGGTCGCCGCCTGGGCTGTCAGGCGCAGGTCATGGGCGATGTGGTCATCGACGTGCCGCCGGAATCACAGGTCCACAAGCAGGTCATCCGCAAATCCGCGACCCAGCGCGACATCGTGATGGACCCCGCCACCCGCCTTTTGTACGTCGAGGTTGCGGAACCCGACATGCACGAACCCACCGGTGATTTCGAACGCCTCGCCACCGCGCTGCAAACCCAGTGGCAGATCGCAGACCTGACGGCAGGCCTGCCCCTGATGCGCCGTCTGCAACCCACCCTGCGCAAGGGCGCGTGGAAAGTCACCGTGGCCCTGCACAAGGGCAACCACGACGCAAGCCCCCGCATCCTCGACATCTTCCCCGGCTTTTACGAAGGCGGCCTTTACGGCCTCGCCATCGACCTCGGCTCGACCACCATCGCCGCCCACCTGTGCGACCTGCGCGACGGTGCGGTGCTGGCCTCCTCGGGCCTGATGAACCCGCAAATCCGCTTCGGCGAAGACCTGATGAGCCGCGTCTCTTACGCCATGATGAACCCCGGCGGTGATGTCGAGATGACCCGCGCCGTGCGCGAGGCGATCAACGCGCTGGCCACCACCATCGCGACCGAGGCGAACATCGACCCCGCCCTGATCTACGAGGTGGTCTTCGTCTGCAATCCGGTCATGCACCACCTGCTTTTGGGCATCGACCCCGTCGAACTGGGACAAGCCCCCTTCGCGCTGGCCACCTCCGGCTCCATGTCGCTCGACGCGCGCGAACTCGACCTGACCAACATCAACGCCGCCGCCCGTGTCTATATCCTGCCCTGCATCGCGGGCCATGTGGGGGCTGACGCCGCCGCCGTTGCCCTGTCCGAAGAGCCGAACAAATCCGACGACATGGTCCTGATCGTCGACGTGGGCACCAATGCCGAAATCCTGCTGGGCAACAAGACCCGCGTCCTTGCCTGCTCGTCGCCCACCGGCCCCGCCTTCGAGGGGGCGCAAATCTCCAGCGGTCAACGCGCCGCCCCCGGTGCCATCGAACGCGTCGAAATCGACCTCGTGACCAAGGAACCGCGCTTCAAGGTCATCGGCTGCGACCTGTGGTCCACCGAGGCAGGCTTTGACGAAGCGACCAGGCAGACCGGCATCACCGGCATCTGCGGGTCGGGCATCATCGAAGCCGTGGCCGAGTTGCGCCTTGCGGGCCTGCTGGATCCGGGCGGGTTGATCGGGTCGCCCGAACAGACCGGCACATGGCGCTGCACCCCCGAAGGCCGCACCCACAGCTACATCTTGCATGACGCAACCGCCACGGGCGGCGCAAAGATCATGGTCACCCAAGGCGACATCCGCGCCATCCAGCTTGCCAAATCCGCGCTCTACGCCGGTGCGCGCCTGCTGATGGACGAGATGGGCGTCGACCACGTCGACCGCGTCACGCTTGCCGGCGCTTTCGGTGCCCATATCAGCCCCAAACACGCCATGGTGCTGGGCATGATCCCCGACGTGCCGCTCGACCACGTCCGCAGCGCAGGGAATGCCGCAGGCACCGGCGCGCGCATGGCGCTGTGCAACATCGGCCTGCGCAACCAGATCGAGGCGACCGTGCACGACATCCACAAGGTCGAAACCGCGATCGAGCCGCGCTTTCAGGAACATTTCGTCGCCGCCAACGCCATCCCGCACAAAACCGACCCTTTCCCCAACCTCAATTCCATCGTCACCCTGCCCGATGTCAGCTTCAACGCGGGCGGCGCGGGGTCCGAAGGGCGCAGGCGGCGGCGGTAATGCGCCCCTGCCGTTCTCGCCCTCAATCGGCTTTCCTTTTGTCCGTCCTGACGTATAACCGGACCATCTGACAGGGCGGACATGACCGAAGACCCCATCGCCGAATTGATCGCCAAAGTGGCCGCACAAGACCGCGCCGCCTTTCGCGCATTATATTCGGCAGCCGCATCGAAACTTCTGGGCGTCACCTTGCGTATCCTCGGCAACAGAACCGAGGCAGAAGATGCAGTTCAGGAAGTATTCACCCGCGTCTGGCTCCGCGCCGCACGCTTCGATGCCGACAAGGGGCGCGGCATGACATGGCTCATCGCCATCGCGCGCAACCATGCCATCGACCGCCTGCGCAGCAAATCCCCCGCCCAGGCCGGAGCGACGGGCGACGAACTCGACACCGTCCCCGATAGCCGCGCCAGCGCCGAAGGCACCCTCATCGCCAAGGGCGAGGCGCGGCGCATCGCCGATTGCTTCGCCACGCTCGAACCCGACAAGGCACAGGCCGTGCGCGGCGCCTATCTTGACGGTCTGTCCTACATCGATCTGGCCGACCGCTACGCCGTCCCGCTCAACACCATGCGGACATGGCTGCGCCGCAGCCTCCTCAAACTGCGCGAGTGCATGGACCAATGACCGCGGATGACCTCCCCCTGACCCCGCAAGACCGGGATGACGCGCTGGCGGCAGAATATGTGCTGGGTGTCCTTGACCTCGCCGACCGGATCGCCGTGGAAGGCCGCGCCGCGAAAGACGCCGCCTTCGCTGCCCGCATCACCGCATGGGAAGACCGCCTCGCCGACCTGAACGACGGCTTTGCCGAGGTCGCCGCCCCGAACCTCATGCCGCAGATCGAGGCGCGACTGTTCGGCACGCCCCCCAAGCGCCGCCCGCTCTTGGGCTGGCTTGCCGGTGCGCTGACCGCCGCCGCCGTGGCCATCGCCGCCGTGGCGGTCCTCGCACCTGTCGCGCAGGCCCCCCTTGTCGCCACGCTCGGCGCCGAAACCGACCCCTTGCGCTTCGAGGCGCGCTATAACGGCGCGCAACTGATCATCGCCCGCGTCGCAGGAACCCCCGCCCCGTCAGGACAGGTCCAACAGGCCTGGATCATCGCGCCCGATGCGGCCCCCGTCTCGCTCGGCCTGCTGGGTGACCAACCGCTGACCGTCGATTACCCCGACGCCCCCGCAGGCTGGACCCTCGCCGTCTCGCTCGAACCGGCAGGCGGCTCGCCCACCGGCGCGCCCACCGGCCCCGTCCTCGCCGCCGGCACCATCACCGACCTCTGATCCAACGGCATCCCCTTTCGAAACAGGCAACGCATGCCCCGTGCGTCGCGCCCGATCACCCCGCCAAAAGCGCCCGCGCTTCACCCTTGCCCAAATACTCACGGCGCACCCGCAGCCAAATTTCCGACGCTGCATATCACAGCGCACCCCCTCCCCCCTCGGGGGAGGGTCGGGGTGGGGGGGGGCAGCGATCCCCGCGAAAACCGGCGCAGAAAAATTTCCAAAAAACGTTCGGGGCCCTGAAACTTCCCCCCACCGCCCCCCGTAACTCGATGGCAAGGCGGGATTGGCCCGCCGCACCAAACCGGAGAGTTGTCCATGAAATTTCGTATCGCCACCGCAATCCTCGCCCTCACCACGACCGTCGCCTTTGCCGCCTCGCATGGCGGCGACAACCCGATGGTCGGCGGCGCGCCGATGTTCGCCGACAAGAACATCGTCGAAAACGCGGTGAATTCGGCCGACCACACCACGCTCGTCGCCGCCGTGCAGGCCGCAGGTCTGGTCGAAACCCTGCAAGGTGCCGGTCCCTTCACGGTCTTCGCCCCCACCAACGAAGCCTTCGCCAAACTGCCTGCAGGCACGGTCGAAACCCTGCTCAAGCCTGAAAACAAGGAAATGCTGACCAAGATCCTGACCTGCCACGTCGTCGGCAAGGCCGTGATGGCCGAAGCGCTGAACAAGATGATCACCGACGATGGCGGCAAGCACCCCGTCCCGACACTGGGCGGCTGCACGCTGCAAGCCAGCTACGAGGGCGACATGATCAAGCTGACGGACGAAAACGGCAACGTCGCCACCGTCACCATCGCCGACGTCAAACAGTCCAACGGCGTGATCCACGTCATCGACACCGTGATGCTGCCCAAAGGCTAAGCATCCGGTCGGCGCAAGGCAAGGTCCGTCACACCCTGCCTTGCGCCCCCTTTTTGCGCCGACAGGGGGTCTGCACCTTGCAGGCCCCCTTCGCGCTTGACGCGGCCCGTCCCATCGCTTACCTCAACGCTCATAAGGCGGGTGTAGCTCAATGGCAGAGCAGCAGCTTCCCAAGCTGAATACGAGGGTTCGATTCCCTTCACCCGCTCCACTCCCTCCGCCCTGCCGCACCTCCCCGACAGCCCTTCCCTTCGCCCCGTTCCGGCGTTAGGCAAATGCATCGTCACATGGGAGTTTTGCAGCATGAACACCGATATCACCCGCTACGGCACCGGCCCCCGCATGTCGGAAGGCGTCGCCTATAACGGCATCCTCTGGGTCGCAGGCCAGGTCGGCAACCCGGGCGACAGCGTGGCCGACCAGACCCGCACCTGCCTGGCCGAGGTCGACCGCATCCTGGCCGCCGCAGGCACCGACAAGACCCGCATCCTGTCGACACAAATCTGGCTGGCCGACATGGCCGATTTCGCCGAGATGAATTCGGTCTGGGACACCTGGGTTCCGCAGGGCCACACGCCTGCGCGTGCAACCGGCGAGGCGAAACTGGCCACCCCCGCCTACCGCGTCGAAGTCATCGTGACCGCCGCGCTGAAGTGATCCGGCAGGAGCGGGGGTTTTGCACCCCCGCACCCCCGCAGGATATTTGAGACGAGAAGAAGCCGCTCAGGCTTTCAGATATTCGACCAGGTTTTGCGTCGAACCATCCTTGCCCGCCGCCGAGGCCTTGCCCTCGAGCACCGGCTGCAACGCCAGCGCCAGTTCCTTGCCCAGTTCCACGCCCCATTGGTCATAGGAATTGATGCCAAGGATCACCCCTTCGACAAAGACGCGGTGCTCGTAAAGGGCGATGATCTGGCCCAGCACAAAGGGCGTCAGCTTGGGGTATGCCAGCACGGTCGACGGCCGGTTGCCCGCAAACACCCGATGCCGCGCCTGCCGTTCCAGCGCATCGCCCGTCAGCCCCTTGGCCGCCATGATGGCCCTCGCTTCGGCCAGCGGCCGCCCGCGCAGCAGCGCTTCGGCCTGCGCCAGACAATTCGACACCAGCAACAGATGCTGATGCGCCAGGTCAGGCTCGTGCCCGTGCCGCGCCACGATGAATTCGCAAGGCACCACCCGCGTGCCCTGATGGATCAGCTGGTAAAACGCGTGCTGCCCGTTGGTGCCGGGTTCACCCCAGACCACGGGGCCGGAATGGATTGTCAGGTCCGACCCGTCCATCGCCACGCGCTTGCCGTTGCTCTCCATCTCGAGCTGTTGCAAATACGCAGGCAAGCGGCTCAGCCGCTGGTCATAGGGCAGCACCGCCCGCGTCGCATAGCCGCAAATCTGGTTGTGCCAGATACCCACCAAGGCAAGCAGCACCGGCAGGTTGTCGTCGAACCCCGTCTCGCGGAAATGCACGTCCATCGCATGCCCGCCTGCAAGGAATTCGCGAAACCACACCGGCCCCACCGCCAGCATCAGCGCCAGCCCGATCGGCCCCCACAGCGAATAGCGCCCGCCCACCCAATCCTCGAAGCCGAACACACGTGACGGATCGATGCCAAAGGCCGCCGTCTTGTCGGCCGCGGTCGAGACGGCGGCAAATTGCGCGCCGGGGTTCGTGACGACCCGCGCCATCCAGTCGCGCGCCGTCTGCGCGTTGGTCATCGTCTCGATGGTGGTAAAGGTTTTCGACGCCACGATCACAAGCGTGGTTGCAGGGTCCAGCCCGCGCAGCGTATCGGCGATATGCGCGCCATCGACGTTCGACACGTAATGCACCCGCGGCCCGTCGTGATAGGGGGCCAAGGCCAGCGTCGCCATGGCGGGGCCAAGGTCGGACCCGCCGATCCCGATATTGACCACATCGGTGATCGCGCCACCCTGCCCCGCGATGCGCCCCTCGCGCACATCCGTTGCAAAGGCTTCCATCCGCTCCAGCGTGGCGACGATTCCGGCCACCACGTTCTTGCCGCCCACGATCACGGTGCCTTCCAGATCGCGCAGCGCCGTATGCAGCACCGCGCGGCCCTCGGTCTCGTTGATCGTCTCGCCGGTGAACATCGCCTGCCGCTTGGCCGCCACGCCCGACGCTTCGGCCAATGCCACCAGCATCGCCCGTGCATCGGCGTCGATATTTGTCTTTGACCAGTCGAACACCATCTCGTCCGCCCGCGCCGTAAACCGCTCGGCCCGTGCCGAATCGTCGAACAGCGACAGGATCGACCGGTCCTTCACAGCCTCATGATGCGCCGAAAGCGCCTGCCAGATTTCGTTCATCATCTCACTCCGCCCAATGCACGGTCGCGTTGTCCAGAACCGAACGCACGGGCGCCTCAAGCGCAGACAGGCCCATCGCCCGCTCCAAAGCCTCGCGCTTTTCCGCGCCGGTAATCAACACATGGATGTTCATCGCCCCGCGCAGCACAGGTGCCGTCAGCGTGATGCGCGGCTCACCCGCCGCATCCGCCCGCAAAGCCATCAGCACGGGCGCATCGGCAGCCAAAGCCGCCTCCAGCCGGTCCGCGCCGGGAAAAAGCGAGGCGGTGTGCATATCCGCCCCCATCCCCAGCAGCAGCACGGAAATCGGCAGATGCGCGGCCACGCCTTCGGCCAGGCCGTCCAGCACGGCTTCGGGCGCGTCTGCGGGCGCATATAGCGGCACCAGCGTCGCCGCCGCCGCCTTGCCGCACAGCAGCCGTTCGCGCAACAGCCGCGTGTTCGACCGCGGGCTGTCTTCGGCCACCCAACGCTCGTCGTTCAGGAACACCGCGACATTGCCCCAGTCGATATCCACCCCCGACAGCGTGTCGAAAATCGGCCCCGGCGTGGTCCCGCCCGGCACGCAAAGCGAAGCTTTCCCCTCCCGCCGCAGGAAATCTGCCAACTGCCCCGCGATCACATTCGCAAGGCCCAGCATCATGAATTCCCGGTCGGGATAGGTTTCCAGCTTCATTCCTTGATCTCCCGCCAGCGTCGCCCGTCACGATGCATCAGCATCAACGCATCTTCCGGCCCGCTTGATCCCGGATCATATCCCTGCGGCTTCATTCCGCGCGCTTCCCAGCCCTCGATGATCGGGTCCGCCCAGGCCCAGGCGGCTTCTACCTCGTCTCCGCGCATGAACAGCGTCTGGTTGCCGCGGATCACATCCATGATCAACCGCTCGTAAGCATCCGGAATATCCTCGGCATCGGCCCCCAAAGCATCGGCAAAGGCCATGTCCAGCGGCACCTGCATCAGGCGCATGCCGCCCGGCCCGGGTTCCTTGATCATCATCATCAGGTTCATGCCCTCGTTGGGCTGCAACCTGATCACCAGCACATTCTCGCGCCAGCCTTCCGCATCGTCGAAAATCGAGTGCGGCGGTTCCTTGAACGTGATCGCAATCTCGGACGCCCGCGCCCGCAGCCGCTTGCCCGTGCGCAGATAGAACGGCGTGCCCTTCCAGCGCCAGTTCGAGATATTCACCTTCAGCGCGATATAGCTTTCGGTCTTGCTGGCCGGATTCTCGGAATGGGCCACATAGCCGTCCTGCCCGCCCCCCGCCAGATACTGCCCCCGCACGATATCTTCGGGGCGCACGGGGTCCAAGGCGCGGATCACCTTCAACTTTTCGTCGCGCACGGCATCGGGGTCGAAATGATAGGGCGGCTCCATCGCGATCAGACACAACAACTGCATCAGATGGTTCTGCACCATATCACGCATCGCGCCCGACTTGTCGTAATAGGCCCCGCGCCCGTCCACGCCCACCGTCTCGGCCACGGTGATCTGCACATGGTCGATGTATTCGGCCTTCCACAAAGGCTCGAACAGGATATTGGCAAAGCGCACCGCCATCAGGTTCTGGACAGTCTCCTTGCCCAGATAATGGTCGATCCGGTAAATCTGGTGTTCGGCGAAATGCTTGGCCAGCGTCCCGTTCAACGCCCGCGCACTGGCAAGATCACGGCCAAACGGCTTTTCCACCACGATCCGGCTGGACGCATCCGCGATGCCATGGTCGTGCAACCGCTCGGCAATGTCCCCGAACAGCGCGGGTGCCACCGAGAAATAAAACGCCCGCACCACCCCCTCGCGCATCATGGCGCGCAGGTCGGGCCAGCCCCCCGTGCCCTTGGCATCGATCGACACATAGCCGATCCGCCCGATAAAGGCGTCGATCACCGCCGCATCCCGCCGCGACACCGGCACGAATTCGTCGATCGCGGCCCGGATGGTGGCGCGGAACGCCTCTTGGCTCAATTCGGCCCGCGCCGCCCCGATGATGCGGCTGCCCTCGGGCATCTGGCCGGCCAGAAACCGCCGGTAGAGTCCCGGAAAAATCTTGCGCCGGGCAAGGTCTCCGGTCCCGCCAAAGATCACAAGGTCGAATGTATCGACCGGAATCACACGCGAAACCATGAAAAACCCCTCGCTGCTGCCGCTCCAGCGCCACGCTGTTAGCGCTAACGCGGGCCGCTTTTACCGCCCCGCTCCGGCCCTGTCTAGCACCGCTTTCGCTTGGCATAAACCGCTTCGCTGCAAAGCAGCATGACAAGCCGCCCCAAACGACCCGAAATGCCCGCCCGTTGACGGGCGCAGGCTACGCCCCCATTGTTCATACGAAGTCAAAGCAGGAACAACAACTCAACCGCTTGGCACGGTTCTTCCTGAGATCGCGCTTTTCACGTCAGGGCATCCGCCCGTGAAAACCGCGCCTCATGCGTCGAGTTCGGCGTCCCAATACAGGTAATCCATCCAGCTTTCATGCAGATGGTTCGGCGGAAAGCGCCGCCCGTGGCTTTGCATCTCCTCGGCGCTCGGCTGGCGCGGCGGGCGGCGCAATTGCATGTTCACCTGTCGCAGCGTCTTTGACCCCTTGCGCAGGTTGCAGGGGCTGCAAGCCGCCACCACATTCTCCCAGCTCGTCACGCCGCCCCGCGACCGCGGCAGAACGTGGTCAAAGGTCAGATCGCCCTTCGCCCCGCAATACTGGCAGCAGAATTCGTCCCGCAGGAAAAGATTGAAGCGCGTGAATGCCACGCGCTTCTGGGGTCTTACAAATTCCTTCAGCACCACCACGCTCGGTATGCGGAACTCGGCTTTCTGGCTGCGCACCACATGGTCGTATTCCGCCACGATCTGCACCCGGTCGAGGAAGGCCGCCTTGATCGCCTCTTGCCACGGCCACAGGCTCAGCGGGTAATAGCTCAGCGGGCGATAATCGGCATTCAGCACCAAAGCGGGGTAATGCTTCAGCGCCGCCGGATCGCGCACGAATTGGGTTCTGAAATCA
Source organism: Gemmobacter sp. (assembly GCA_040398445.1). GTDB lineage: Bacteria > Pseudomonadota > Alphaproteobacteria > Rhodobacterales > Rhodobacteraceae > Paragemmobacter. The sequence continues at coordinate 32,074 of JBBAUB010000004.1, forward strand.
CCGTCCATCAGGTTTACGAGACTCCGCTTTCTGCCCGTGATCTTGCGACCCGGGGCGGGGAGCCCCGCCCCGATAGCTTGACTATATATGGCGTGACTTGACTGGCAAGCCCCTCAAGCTCTGGTGATAGCGGCACCGTGTAACATCGGCGTAACCGCCAAAGCGAAGAACCGCGCCCAACCTTGCGTCACCGCGACGGTGCAAACCCTGTCGCCTCCCTCTCCCCCTTGGGGAGAGGGCCGGGGTGAGGGGGCAAATGCAAACGGCCCCGCAAACCTGCGGGGCCGTGGGCTGCGCCGGTCCGGCGCAGATCGAAACGTTCAATGCGCCGCGTCGACCGCCCGCTTGGTCAGAACCTTGACCAGATGCGCCCGATATTCCGGCGTGCCGTGCAGATCGCCGATCATGCCATCGGCGCTGACCGTCAACCCCGCCACGGCGGCACCTGCGAAGTTGCCCGACAGGGCCTTTTCACCGTCGCTCCAGCGGAACACGCCCTCGTTGGACGCGCCCGTGACAGCCACGCGCACGCCGCTTGCGTATTTGGCGACGAACACGCCGGTCAAAGCAAAGCGGCTGGCCGGTTGGTTGAACTTCACATAGGCCGCCTTTTCCGGCACCGGAAAAGTCACCCCCGTGATGATCTCGCCCTCTTCCAGCGCCGTGGTGAACATGCCCTGAAACCAGTCGTCCGCCTTGATCTTGCGCTTGTTGGTCACGACAACCGCACCCGATGCAAGCACGGCCGAAGGATAGCAGGCCGCAGGGTCGTTGTTGGCCAGCGACCCGCCGATGGTGCCACGGTTCCTGACCGCCGGATCACCGATGCCCGCCGCCAAAGCCGCCAGCGCCGGATAATACTTGGCCGCCTCGCGTGCGACGACGGCATGGGGCGTCGCCGCTCCGATGCTCAGCCCGTCGTCGCCAAGGCAAACGCCCTGCATCTCGGCAATGCCGGTCAGGCTGACCAGCACGGCAGGCGCTGCCAACCGCTGCTTCATCGTCGGCGTCAGCGTCTGCCCGCCCGACAGCGCCTGCGCGCCATCGGTCGACAAAGCCTTGACCGCATCCGCAATCGACGAGGGCTTTACGAAATCGAAGTTATGCATCCCAAACCCCTCTCTTATGCGTTGTTCATCGCCGACCAGACCCGCGAGGGGCTGACAGGCATGTCGATATGCGTCACGTGGCGATGACCGCCGCGCTGCAACGCGTCGATCACGGCATTGATAACCGCAGGCGGCGAGCCGATCGCCCCCGCCTCGCCGCAGCCCTTCACCCCCAGCGGGTTGTGCGTGCAGGGCGTGACGCAAGACGCATCCACCGTATAGAACGGCACGTCATCCGCGCGCGGCATGGCGTAATCCATGTAGGAACCGGTCAACAACTGCCCGTTCTCGTCATAGGTGGTGTTTTCAAGCAAGGCCTGCCCGATCCCCTGCCCCACGCCGCCATGCACCTGGCCTTCCACGATCATCGGGTTCATCACATTCCCGAAGTCATCCGCACAGGTAAACGAACACACCTCGACCTTGCCGGTCTCGGCATCCACCTCGACCTCGCACAGATAGGCGCCCGCCGGATAGGTAAAGTTGGCGGGGTCGTAGAACGCTGTCTCCTCCAAACCCGGTTCCAGCGTTTCCAGCGGGTAGTTGTGCGGAACATAGGCCGAGAACGCGATCTCGCCGAAGGTCTTGGCCTTGTCGGTGCCCGCCACGCTGAACTTGCCATCGGCAAAGGTGATGTCGCCCTCGGCCGCTTCCAGCATATGCGCTGCGATCTTCTTGCCCTTGGCGATGATCTTGTCCACCGCCTTGGTCATGGCCGATCCGCAGACCGCCAGCGACCGCGACCCGTAAGACCCCATCCCGAACGGAATCTTCGACGTGTCGCCATGCACGATCTCGATGCTGCTTTCCGGCACGCCCAGTTGTTCGGCCACCACCTGCGCGAACACCGTCTCGTGCCCTTGCCCGTGGCTATGCGCGCCGACCATGACGGAAATATTCCCCGTCGCGTTCACCCGCACGGTCGCCGCATCATAAAGCCCGACCCGCGCACCCAGAATGCCCACCAGATGCGACGGCGCGATCCCGCAAGCTTCGATCCATGTCGAAAGCCCCAAGCCGCGCAGTTTGCCCTTGGCCGCCGAAGCCGCCCGCCGCGCCTCGAACCCCGCCACGTCACCCAGCTCGACCGCCTTGTCCAGCGTCGCCTGATAGTTGCCCGTGTCGTAAACGAGGCCCACCGGCGTGGTATAGGGGAACATGTCGGTGGTCAGGAAGTTCTTCCTGCGCACCTCGAACGGGTCGAGGTTCAACTCGCGGCACATCTTGTCGATCACGCGTTCCAGCGAATAGGTCGCCTCGGGCCGCCCCGCGCCACGATAGGCATCGACGGGTGCTGTGTTGGTGAACACCGTCTTCACGTTCACATAGACATGCGGCACCTTATAAGGCCCCGCCATCAGCGTGCCATGCAGGAAGGTCGGCGTGACGGTCGCAAAGTTCGACAGATACGCGCCCACGTTGGCCATCGTCTCGGTGCGGAAGGCAAGGAAATTGCCCTCCTTGTCGCAAGCCAGTTCGATCTTCGTCACATGGTCGCGGCCATGCGCATCCGACAGGAAGCTTTCCGACCGTTCCGCAACCCACTTCACGGGACGCTTCAACTTCTTGGCCGCCGCCAGCACCAAGGCTTCCTCGCCATAGTGATAGATCTTCGACCCGAAGCCGCCGCCCACATCGGGCGCCACCACGGTCAGCTTGTTTTCCGGTATCCCCAGCACGAAGGCCGCCACCAAAAGCCGCGTCAGGTGCGGGTTCTGGCTGGTGGTCGTCAGCTTGTAATCGCCCGTTCCGGGGAAATACTCGCCAATGCTTGCGCGCGGCTCCATGGCGTTGGGCACCAGACGGTTGTTCACCAGTTCCAGCGTGGTCACATGCGGAGCCGCCTTGAACGCCGCTTCCACCGCCGCGCGGTTGTCCTCGATCCAGCCCCAGTCGTAGCACTGGTTGTCCGGTATCTCGTCATGCACGCGGTTTGTCGTGTCGGCCAAGGCTTTCGCCATGTCGATGATCGCGGGCAATTCCTCGATCTCGCTCTCGTCCGAAATCACCTGTGCCGCGTCTTTCGCCTGCTGCAACGTCTCGGCCACCACGGCGGCATAGGCGTCACCCACATGGCGCACCTTGCCATGCGCCAGCACGGGGCGCTTGGGTTCCTTCATCGGGGTGCCGTCACGGCTGTTGATCAGCCAGCCCGCCGGATTGCCGCCCACGGCAGCGAAATCCTCGCCGGTGAACACCGCCAGCACGCCCGGCATCGCCGCCGCCGCCTCGGTTGCCACCTTGACGATCCGCCCATGCGCCACGGTCGATCGCACGAAAATCGCGTAGCTCTGCCCCGCGATCACCACGTCATCGGTGTAATTTCCAAGCCCGCTCAGAAAGCGGACATCCTCGCGCCGTTTCGAACTGGCGCCGATCCCGGTATCTTTCGGCATCTGGTCTCCTCCCCTGATTGCTCTTATTCCGCCGCGACCGCGGGCACGTCTTGTCCAGACGCGGCCAGCACAGCCTTGACGATGTTATGATACCCCGTGCAGCGGCAGATATTGCCCTCAAGGTAGTGGCGCACCTCCGCCTCGGTCGGCTTGGGGTTCTCGGCCAAAAGCGCCGCCGAAGACATCACCATGCCCGGCGTGCAAAAACCGCACTGCAACCCGTGATGGTCCTGAAACGATTGCTGGATCACCGAAAGCGACCCGTCCGCATTGGCCATGCCCTCGATGGTCTTGACGCTCGCCCCCGCCGCATCCAGCGCGAACATGGTGCAAGACTTGATCGCCTTGCCATCGACATGCACCACGCAAGCGCCGCACTGGCTGGTGTCGCAGCCGATATGGGTTCCGGTCAGGCCCAGCCCCTCGCGCAAAAAGCCCGAAAGCAGCGTGCGCCCATCGACCTCGCCCGAAACGGTCTTGCCGTTCACGGTCATCGTGACTTTCGTCATGTTTTCCTCCCTGTTGTCGTTTGCGTCCGGTTCAGCCGATCAGCCGCTTGAACCAGCCCTTTTTCTTTTCCCCAGCTTCACCGCCCTCGGCCTCAGCGTCAACGCCGGCGGTGGCCTCCTCCTCGGCCAAATCTTCGTCGGGCGGCCCCTCGATGGCCTCCTGAAAGCGCGTGAAGAATTCGTCGGCCATCTTCTTGGCGAAACCGTCGATGATCCGGCTGCCCAATTGGGCGATCTTGCCGCCCACATTGGCCTCGACCTCGTAAGACAGCCGCGTTCCCGTCTCGGTCGCGGTCAGCGTGACATTGGCCCCGCCCTTGGCAAAGCCCGCAGGTCCGCCCTTGCCCTCGCCCGAAATCCGCAACGATTGGCCCGGCACCATATCCGACAGCGTGACCACGCCCTTGAAGGTGGCCTTCACGGGGCCGACCTTCTGCGTCACCACCGCCTCGAACTGCGTCTCGGGCGTGCCGGTCATGCTTTCGCAGCCGGGAACACATTCCTTCAGCACATCGGGGTTAAGGATCGCCGCCCACACCGTCTGCGGATCGGCCTTGATGTCACGATGGTCGGATAGTTGCATGGTTCTCCCCCGGATTTGCGCCAGCTTAGGGCGCGCAGCGATCCGCGCAAATGGAACAATGGTCGTATACGACTATGTGACCACCGGCAGACCCGCGACGAACCCGCGCAAGGCCCGCGCCTCCAGCGGCTTGGCCATTACCTCGATGCCCGCCGCGCGGCACCGCGCCTCGAAGTCCTCGCTGCGAAGCGCCGTCACCAGCCGCGCAGGCACCGCGCCATGACGCGCCCGCAAAGCCGCGATGAACCCCAGCCCGTCCATGCCTGCGCCAAGGTCTTGATCCACCAGAAAACAATCGGGCAAGATCCCCAACTCCTCCAGCAATTCCAGCGCCGCCTCGCCACTGGGCGCATCCAGCACGCTCACGCCCCATTTCTCCAGCAACAGCCCCATCGCGCGGCGCAATTCGGCATCGTTTTCCACCAGAAACACGATCCGCCCCGCCATCTCGCCCGGCGGGTCCGCCTCGGCCACCCGCTCGGCCGCCCGTTCGGGCACCGCGCCCCCCGCGTAGCGCGGCACCTGCACCATGAACCGCGTCCCCTTGCCCACGACCGACGCCAGCCCCAGCGGATGGCCCAGCAGCGCACAGGCCCGCTCGACGATGGCCAGCCCCAACCCCAACCCCTCCGATGCGCTTGCCCGCGCGTTCAGGCGGTGGAACTCCTTGAAGATATTGTCCTGCTCCTCTTCCGCAATCCCCGGCCCCGTATCCGACACCTCGATCCGCAGCATGGCGCCCACCCGCCGCACGCCCACCAGCACGCGCCCGCGCTCGGTATAGCGAATCGCGTTGCCGATCAGGTTTTGCAAGATGCGCCGCAAATAGGCCGCATCCGACGCCACCACCGCAGCCGACCCCACCACCCGCAACTCCAGCCCCTTGGCCGCGGCAATCGCCCCGAACTCGTCGCTCAACTGTCCCAGCAGCCGGTCCAGCCGCACAGCGCCCACCGAAACCGCCGCCTTGCCGCTTTCCAGCTTCGAGATGTCCAGCAGCGCGCCCAAAATCCCCTCGACCGACACCAGCGCATTCTGCGCCTTGTCCAGCGCCCCCCGCGCGGCCTGCGTCAACCCCTCGTCCCCGATGGACGCCAGAAACAGCTTGGCCGCCGACAGGGGCTGCAACAGATCATGGCTCGCCGCCGCCACAAAGCGCGTGCGCGACGCATTGGCCCGCTCGGCATCCCCCAGCGCGTCCTCCAACTCCAGCGTCCGCGCCATCACCCGCGCCTCAAGCGTCTCGTTGGCCCGGCTCAGCGCCTCGATCGCCGCCCGCTCGGCCGTCACATCGGTGAACGACATCACGAACCCGCCATCCGGCATCCCTTGGGCAAAGACGTCCAGAATCATGTCGGCATCGCGCCGCAACTCGAACCGCAGCGCCCCCTTGGCATCGGCCGCCACCCACTCACCCAGCCGCGCCTCGGTCATGCCCGCGCCAAAGCGGAAATCGGGGCGGAACCGGTCAAGCACATGGTCGAACCCCGCCCCCATGCGGAACCGCGCCATCGCAAGCGCCAGCAATTGCCCCAGCCGCTGGTTCCACCCCACCAGCCGCGCGCTTGCGTCAAAGATGCACACCCCCTGCCCGATATGGTCGAGCGTGGCACGGATCACCCGCGCCTGATCGTCCAACAGCTTGCCCCGCTCCATCCGCTCCAGCCGGACCAGCTCGGTCACATCGGTCTGCAAGATCACCGTGCCGCCATCCGGCGTGCGATGCTCCGACACCTGCACCCAGCGGTCCCAGACCATACGCACGTTGAACATCACGTGCCGGTCCTGATGCCGCCGCTGGCGCGCCACCACCCAATCCTCGGGCCGCTCGCCCGCCGGCAGCTCCAGAAACGGCGACCGGCTGACCAGCCGCACATAATCGCCAAAGCGCAACCCGGGTTTAAGATGCGGGCGCACATCGTTGATATGCATGCCGAACCGCGAGTTGCACATCACCAGCACGTCTTCGGCATCGAACAGGGCAAAGCCCTCCTGAATCGTCTCGATGGCATTGGCAAGGTTGCGCCGCGCCGCCTCGGTCGCGCGGTTGGCCTCGGCCAGTTGCGCGTTCGACTGGTTCAGCAGGTCAAGCGCCCGCTCCAGATCGCGCGTGCGCTCGCGCACCTGGTCCTCCAGCATCGCGGCGCGCTGGAACTGGGCATAAGCCGCCCCCGAATCGTCGGTAATCTGCTCGACCCGCCGCATCAGCACCGCAGCGATGGTTTTCAGCTTCTCGACCTGCCGCTCGGGCGGGTCGGCAGGATTGACCAGCGTTTCCACCCTACCCCCCCTCGGGCGGATAGATCGCAACGCCCGTCATGGTCTGGTTGACATGCATCGAATTCAACTGCTCGCCATAGGTCGAAAACCCGACCACGCCATGCCGCCGCAAGATGGCCGACACCGCGCCCGTCTTCTGCTTTTCCAGCGCCTCCATCCGCCGCAAGATGCAGTCGCAGGCCAGAATGACATCGGGCGCACCCTTGGCCGACAGCGCCGCCAATTCCCGCTCCAGATGCGCCACCATATCCTGCGGCTCGGCCAGCGTCAGCACCACCCCCTCGTCGATGGCCGAAAAGAACACCAGATCCCCGCCCTCGCCCACCTGCTGGATCGCCCGCACATGATGCTTGCCCCCGATCCGCACCACCACCGGATGCGCGGCAAAGGTAAAGGTGGTCAGCTGCGCCGGATCCTTGCCCAGAATCCGCGCATATTCCTGCGCCGCAGGTTCGGCGTTGATCGTCCGCACGATCCGCCGCGCGGGGTCCGCCCCCGTCACCACCATCCGCTGCGCCGTCGGCACCAGATGATCCAGCGAGAACACCTTGACCCGGCAATCGGTGCGCACCAGCGTCAGCACCGCGGCGTTCTGCAAGGCCCGCCCGCCCTGCAGCACAAAGGTCTGGCCAAACCGCGTCCCGTCCCCCGCGCTGCCCCCGAACAGCGGCACCGGCCCCAGCCCGCTGGCCAACGCCGAGGTCAAGGCATCCTCGCGCACCGAAAGCCCGTCCACCAGCAAAAAGGCGAACTCGCCCCCCCAGCCCTCGCGCCCCGCAGCCAGCCCCTGCCGCCGCCGGATCAACTCGCCGATCAGCGTCTCGCGCGTCAGCACCGAAAGGTCGGGCACCAGCAGCACATCCGCCGCGAAATGCGCCGCAGGCAGCCCCACCGCCACGATCTCGCCCTCGCTATAGCCCGCCGCCGAAATCTCGCCCGCCGTGGTGCAGCCGATCACCTGCGCGCCCCCGAACCGCCCCGCCATGCGCCCCGCCAGCCCGTCCATATCGACCTCGGCCGCGATGAACAGCACCACCACCGCAAACGGCCCCGGCCCCAAAGCCTGCTCCAGCGCCCGCACCGGATGCGGCCGGTTCGCGTCCACGCTGGCGCGCGCAACCAGCGGCAGCCCAACCCCGTGTTGCATCATCCGCCCTACCCTTCGGGCATCAGGCTCGAGAACGCCGCCTGCCGCGCGATCAGCACCGCCTGCGTGCGGCTCTGCACCCCCAGCTTGCGCATGATCGCCGTGACATGCGCCTTCACCGTCGTCTCGGCGATGGTCAACTCATAGGCGATCTGCTTGTTCAGCATCCCCTCGCAGACCAGTTGCAAGATCTTGCCCTGCTGGCGCGTCAGCAGTCCCAACCGCGCCAACGCCGCCTCGCGCTGGCTCGGCGCTCCCGCCGGGTCGCCCGACGGCACGAACCCCTCGGGCACATAGCCCGCCCCCGCGCGCACCGCGTCAAATGCGGCGCGGAACACATCGCGGTGCGCGTGCTTGGGCACGAAACCCGCAGCCCCCGCCCGCAGCGCCGCCCCGATCACGCGGTTGTCGTCCAGCGACGACACCACAACCACCGGCACCCCCTGCACCGTGGCCTTCAAGCGGATCAACCCGTCCAGCCCGCTTACATCCGGCAGGTTCAGGTCCAGCACCACCACATCGGGGTGCGGCCCCGCGTCCAGATGCTGCAACGCCGCCTCCAGCCGGTCGGCGGTGGCGATCTCCTCCAGCCCCGCCACCGCGCGCAGCGTCATCGCCAGCGCGTCGCAAAACAGCGGATGGTCGTCCACGATCAGCGCCGACCGCATCGGCCTGCCCCCGCCCGTCCCCGCTGCGCTGTGCTGTTCCATCCCGCCCCCACCTTGCACGCCCATGCTAGCAAGGCCAACGCCCCGCCGCTACAGGCCAAACGTCCCATGACCGGCGCTTTTCCGCGCCCGCCGCACCGCCGGCACCGCCCCCGCTTGCCTCGCTGCGCCCCGCCCCGCTATCACCCCCCAAAGCCCGATCAAAGGTTGCCCCGATGCCCCACCTCACCCGCCGCGCCGCTCTCGCCCTTCTCGCCGCAGCCCCGCTCGCCGCCTGCGGCACGGGTCGCCGCATGGCCGAACCCACCGGCCCGGCCGAAATCAACCGCCTCATCTCGCATTACGCCCAAGTTTACGACGTGCCCGAAAGCATCATCCACCAGACCGTCCGGCGCGAAAGCAGCTACAACCCCGCCGCCCGCAACGGCCCCTATTACGGGCTGATGCAAATCCTGCCACAAACCGCCCGCACCATGGGCTATCGCGGCACGCCCGATGGTCTGCTCGATGCCGATACCAACCTCAAATACGCCGTCAAATACCTGCGCGGCGCCTATCTCGTCGCCCGCGGCAACGTCGACCGCACCCATATGTGGTATCGCAAGGGCTATTATTACGAAGCAAAGCGCATGGGCCTGCTGAAAGAAACCGGCCTCAAGGCGTGACGCACCGCTTGTCCTGCCCGTTTCTCCTCGTTCCAAATATCGTCGGGGGTGAATGGCCCGCCCGCGGGCCAGAGGGGGCGCGAGCGCCCCCTGATCCGCGCCGTAGGCGCTCCCCGGATGCGGGCGGAACGCCCGCTCCGTCAGGTCACCACGTCGGGCGTCGTGCGGCCGGTGAACTCGGCAATCCGCGCCACAGCATGCGCCGCCCGGATCACCGGCGCCAAGGCCTCCTGCGGCTCGAGGTCCAGCCCCGCAGGCCCCGCCGCATAGCGTTCAAGATACAGCCGCAACGTCGCGCCCTCGGTCCCCGTCCCCGACAGACGCAGAACAAAACGCGACCCATCGGTGAACATGACCCGAACACCCTGCTGTGTGCTGACCGACCCGTCCACCGGATCGGTATAGGCGAAATCATCTGCCCCGGCGACAGTCATCCCCTCGACGACCTGCCCCGCCATCCCCGCCAGCGACCCGCGCAGCGCCGCCATCATGGCATCGGCCCCCTCGCTCGCCACCGCCTCGAAGTCGTGGCGGCTGTAATAGTTCCGCCCGAACCGCGCCCAGTGCCCGGCCAGTATCGCAGCCACCGGCTGCTTCTTCACGGCCAGAATGTTCAACCACAACAGCACCGCCCAAAGCCCGTCCTTCTCGCGCACATGGTCCGACCCTGTGCCGAAACTCTCCTCGCCGCACAGCGTGGCGCGACCGGCATCCAGCAGGTTGCCAAAGAACTTCCACCCCGTCGGCGTCTCGAAAGCCGCAATCCCCAGCGCCTCGGCCACGCGGTCCACCGCCGCACTCGTCGGCATCGACCGTGCCACCCCCGCCAACCCCTTGGCATAGCCGGGCGCCAGATGCGCATTGGCTGCCAGCACCGCCAGACTGTCGGACGGCGACACGTAAATGCCCCGCCCCACCACCATGTTCCGGTCGCCATCCCCGTCGCTTGCCGCGCCGAAGTCGGGCGCATCCGCCCCGAACATCTCCTCCATCAGCGCCTTGGCCCATGTCGGGTTCGGGTCGGGATGCATCCCGCCAAAGTCCGGCAGCGGCTCCTTGTTCACCACCGTCCCCGCCGCCGCCCCCAAACGCCGCTCCAGTATCTCCACCGCATAAGGCCCCGTCACCGCGCACATGCTGTCCATCCGCATCCGGAAGCCACCGGCAAACATCGCGCGGATCGCTGGAAAATCGAACAGGCTTTCCATCAGCGCCGCATAATCCGCCACAGGGTCCACCACATCGACCACCATCGACCCAAGGGTTACCCGCCCCACACGCCCCAGATCGATGTCTTGCGCGTCCAGCATCCGGTACTGCGTAATCGCCTGCGTCCGCTCGAACATCGCTTGCGTCACCGCTTCCGGCGCAGGCCCGCCATTGGCCATGTTGAACTTGACCCCGAAATCCTCCTCCGGCCCGCCGGGGTTGTGGCTGGCCGACATGATGATCCCGCCATCCGTCCGGTTCAGGCGGATCAGATGGCTCGCCGCAGGCGTCGACAAGATCGCGCCCTGCCCCACGATCACCCGCGCCGCCCCGTTCGCCGCCGCCATGCGCAAGATCACCTGCGCCGCGCGGTCGTTGAAATAGCGCCCGTCCCCGCCCAGCACGAACGTCTTTCCCTCGGCTCCGACCACATCGAAAATACTCTGGACGAAATTCTCCAGATAATGCCGCCCCATGAACACGGGCGTCTTCTTGCGCAAGCCCGACGTTCCGGGCTTTTGCCCCGCGATGGGCGCTGTGGCGACGGTATGGATGGTCATGGCAATCTCCTCATGCGCGGCCCGCCAGAACGGACCGGAATACAAGAACGGCTTGGGCAGGCGCGCGGGTTCCCGGCCCCGCCGGTTCGGGCAGGCTGGCAAAGGGCCGCGTGGTGTCGAGCATCAATTCCCACCCCGCCGCCGTCTGCGGCAGGCGCAGCACGCATTCGGGGCCCGCGTTGAACACCGCAAACACCGCCGCCGCCGCCGGATCGCCCCCCTGCGCCGCCATGCGCAACTCGACGCCCAGACAGCGGAACGCGGGGTCGTGCCAATCCTGCGGTCGCGGTTCCTGCCCGTCGGACCGCCGCCAGATCACATCGGGCAAACCGTCGCCCGGCCGCGGCTTGGCATGCAGGAACCGCCGTTGCCGCAACACCGGAAGCGCCGCCCGCAGCGCGATCAGCTTTGCGACAAAGGCCAAAAGCCCACGGTCGCCCGCCGCCCAGTCGATCCAGGTCGTCTCGTTGTCCTGCGCATAGGCGTTGTTGTTGCCGTTCTGGCTGTGGCCGATCTCGTCGCCCGCCAGCAGCATCGGCACACCCTGCGCCAGCATCAGCGTGGCCAGCATGTTGCGTTTACGCAAGCCCCGCGCCGCCAGCACCGCGGGGTCATCGGTCGGACCCTCGACGCCCATGTTGTCGCTGTGGTTCTCGTGATGCCCGTCGCGGTTCTCCTCGCCATTGGCGAAGTTGCGTTTCAGCGTATAGCTCACCACGTCCTGCAGCGTGAACCCGTCATGCGCCGTGATGAAATTGACCGAACTCGTCGCCGCCCGCCCGTGGTGGTCGAACCGCTCGGAACTGCCCAAAACCCGCTTGGCCAGATCGGGCGCCAGCCCCGCATCGCCCCGCCACCACCGCCGCACACCGTCGCGGAACGTGTCGTTCCACTCCATGAACGGATGCGGATAACCGCCAAGCTGATAGCCACCTGGCCCGATGTCCCACGGCTCGGCAATCAGCTTCACATGCGCCAATACGGGGTCTTGCCGGATCGCATCGAAGAACCCGCCATTCGGATCGAACCCCTGCGCCTCGCGCCCCAGCACCGTGGCAAGGTCAAAGCGGAAGCCGTCGACATGGCACACCTCGACCCAGTAACGAAGCGAATCCATCACCATCCGCAGCACCATCGGATGCGTCAGATCCAGCGTATTTCCCGTGCCGGTGTCGTTGACGTAATGCCGCCCGCCATGCATCAGCCGGTAGTAACTGGCATTGTCCAAGCCGCGGAACGACAGCGTCGGTCCCCATTCGTCGCCTTCGCCGCTGTGGTTGTAAACCACATCCAGCACCACCTCCAAACCCGCCGCATGGAAGCGCCGCACCATCGACTGGAATTCCCAGATCGCGCCCTTGGTCATGTAACGCGGTTCCGGCGCGAAAAACGCGATCGACTGATAGCCCCAATAGTTCCGCAACCCCTTGGCCACCAGAAACCGCTCGTCCACAAAGGCCTGCACCGGCAACAACTCGACCGTGGTTACCCCCAGCTTCACCAGATGCTCGATCACCGCGTCCGACGACAGGCCCAGAAAACTGCCGCGCAGCCCCTTTTCCACGCCCTCGTGCAGCATGGTCATCCCGCGCACATGCGCCTCGTAGATCACCGCCTCGCTGGCCGGAACCATCGGGGCCACATCACCGGCCCAGTTGAAACTGGGGTCCACCACCACCGATTTCGGCACCGCAAAAGCACTGTCGCGCGTGTCATAGGACAGATCGCCGCGCGGGCTGCCCACCTTGAACCCCATCAGCGCATCCGACCATTTCAACCGCCCCTCCAGCCCCCGTGCATAGGGGTCGATAAGCAACTTGTGCGGGTTGAAGCGGTGCCCCTGCTCGGGCGCATAAGGCCCGTGCACGCGGTAGCCATACAGCGTGCCGGGCATCAGCCCGCCCACATGCCCGTGCCACACATCGCCATCGCGCTCGGTCAACGCGATCCGCGCCATCTCCTTGCGCCCGTCGGGCGAGAACAGGCACAATTCCACCCGCTCGGCATGGGCCGAGAACACCGCAAAATTCACCCCCTCGCCGTCGAACGTCGCCCCCATCGGCCAGGGCCGCCCCGGCCCCAGCGAATGGCCCGTCAACCGCGATTGCAGTGCTACGTTGATCCGCGCAGGGTTCACTGCGCCAACCCGTCATACAGCGCCGCATAGGCCGCGGCACTCGTCTCCCAGCCCACCGGATGGCGCATCGCGTTCTTTTGCACCACCGCCCATGCGGCGCGATCGGCATAAAGCACGCCCAACTGCCGCAAGGCCTGACCAAAGGCGATGGCATCGGTCGGATGGAACTGCACCCCCGTGGCCACCCCCGCACTCAGGGCTGCGGGTGACGCATGAATGACCGTATCCGCCAGCCCCCCCACCGCCGCCACCACCGGCACCGTGCCATAGCGCAACCCGTACATCTGCGTCAGCCCGCACGGCTCGAACCGGCTCGGCACCAGCACGGCATCGGCGCCCGCGAACAGGCGGTGGCTCAACCCCTCGTCATAGCCGATCCGCACCGCCACCCGGCCGGGAAACCGCGCCGCAAGGCCGCGCATCGCCGCCTCCAGCGCCGGATCGCCAGACCCGAGCACCAGCAAACCGCCCCCCGCCGCCACGAAATCGGGCACCACGACAGGCAACAGGTCAATCCCCTTCTGGTCCGTCAAGCGGCTCACGACAATGGCAAGCGGCCCCTGCGGCACCTCCAGCCCGAACTCGGCACAGATCGCCGCCCGATTGGCCGCCTTGCCCTTCAACGCCTTGACCGAATAGGGCACCGGCTCCGCCTCGGGCGACCACACGCCGGTATCCACCCCGTTCAGAATGCCCGACACATCCGCCCCCCGTGCCGCGATCACACCTTCCAGCCCCATCCCGTATTCGGGGCGCAACAACTCGGTCGCATAGGTGGGCGACACGGTGGTGATCCGGTCCGCCGTCACCAGCCCCGCCTTCAGGCTCGACAGGCCGCCATAATACTCCAGCGCACCGGGATAGAACGCCTCGCGCGGCAGCCGCAGCGCGTCGATCAACCCCGCGCCCGCCCAACCCTGAAAGGCGATGTTATGCACCGTCAGAACCGACCCCACGCCCCCCGACCCGCCATAGGTCAGGTAGGCAGGCGCAAACCCCGCCTGCCAGTCATGCGCGTGCAGCACATCGGGCTTCCAGCCATCGACGCCCTCGCGCGCCATCCGCGCACCCACCCATGACAGCGCGGCAAAGCGCTGCGCGTTATCCGGCCAATCGCCCGCAGGCCCCGCATAAGGCCCGCCCTCGCGGTCATAAAGATGCGGCGCATCCAGCAGCATCACCGGCACCCCGTCCAGCACGCCGGAAAACACCACACCCCGCCCGCCGAACAGGTCGTCTTCGGCCCAGACCTCGCGCAACTCGACAAGCCGCCCGCGCAAGGCGCGGTAGGCGGGCAGCAGCACCCGCATCTCCCAGCCCACCGCCGCCAGCGCGCCGGGCAACGCGCCCACCACATCGGCCAAGCCGCCGGTCTTGACCAGCGGCACAGATTCCGAAGCCACCGAAAGCACCCGCCCCCTGACCGCCATGCCGTCCGTCCCCCGTTCTTCTCGTCTCAAATATCCTGCAGGGGGGTCCGGGGGGACGCAAAGTCCCCCCGGCCTATCCGCCATCACCTGCTCAAGAAACCGCCCGCGCCCGCGCGTCAAGCATATCCTGCGTGATCAACACCACTCCGCCCTCGCTCACACGGAACCACTTGGCATCCTCGGCCGCGTCGTGCCCCACGACCAGCCCCTCGGGGATCACCACATTGGAATCGATCACACAGCGGCTCAGCTCGGCCTTGCGGTTCACCGTCACCCGCGGCAGCGCCACCACATATTCTAGGCTCGAATACGAATGCGTCCGGCATCCCGTGAACAACAGCGAATTGCTCACCGCCGAGCCTGACACGATGCAATCCCCCGACACCAGCGAACTGACCGCCGATCCGCGCCGCCCGTCCTCGTCATGGATGAACTTCGCGGGCGGCACGATCTCGGAATAGGTCCAGATCGGCCATGAGTTGTCATAGATATCCAGCTTGGGCACGAAATCCGTCAGATCGATATTGGCCTGCCAAAAGGCATCGATCGTCCCCACATCGCGCCAATAGGGTTCGTGCTCCAAGCCCGACTTCACACAAGAATCCGCAAACTTATGCGCCATCGCCTTGCCGTTCTTCACGATGTCGGGGATCAGGTCGTTGCCGAAATCATGGCTCGAATTGGCATCCGCCATGTCGCGCAGCAGCAGGTCACGCAGGAAGGCCCAGTCGAAGACGTAAATCCCCATGCTCGCCAGCGCGTGCTTCGGATCGCCCGGAATATGCGGCGGGGACTTGGGCTTTTCCAGAAACGCCGTGATCCGCCCGTCCTTGTCGACATCCATCACGCCGAAAGCCGTCGCCTCGTGCACCGGCACCGTCAGGCAACCGATGGTCACATCGGCCCCCGTTTCCACATGCTGGCGCAGCATGATCTCGTAATCCATCTTGTAGATATGGTCGCCCGCCAGCACGACGACATATTTGATGCCGTAGCTGTCCACGATGTCGATGTTCTGCGCCACCGCATCGGCCGTGCCCAGATACCACTTCGTCTCGTCCACCCGCTGCGACGCAGGCAGGATATCCAGATATTCGTTGCGTTCCGCCCGAAAGAAGTTCCAGCCCCGCTGGCAATGCCTGATCAGGCTGTGCGCCTTGTATTGCGTGGCAATCGCCATCTTGCGGATACCGCTGTTCAAAGCGTTCGACAGCGCAAAGTCGATGATCCGCGTCTTGCCGCCAAAGTATACCGCCGGTTTCGCCCGCCGGTCGGTCAATTCCTTCAACCGGCTCCCGCGCCCCCCCGCCAGCACGAAGGCCATCGCCTGAGAAGACAGTCGCGCATTCGGTCTTGGTGTCATCATGTCCGTCGCCCCTCCCGTGGCTGCGGGTTTTCCCCGCGGTAATTCACGCCTTCCTGAAATAGACCGCAGCCAGCGGCGGCAGCGTCACGACCGCCGATTGCGCCCGCCCGTGCCATGCCACGCCCTCGGCCGTCACCCCCCCCAGATTGCCGCGGTTCATGCCCCCGTAAACCGCCGCATCGGTGTTTAGGATTTCATCCCAATGCCCGCCCTCTGGCAGTCCGATCCGGTAGCGCCGTTCCACGGGTGTCAGGTTCACCACCGCCACCACCGGAGCATCGCCCGCATCACCCTTGCGCAGCCAGGCGTAGACGCTAGCCTCGGCATCGTTGCTCTCGATCCACTCGAACCCCTCGGGGCGTGTGTCGTTCACATGCAGCGCGCGGTTCTCGCGGTAGACGCGGTTCAGATCACGCACGAGGTTTTGCACCCCGCGATGCTCGGCAAGCTCCAACTGGTGCCAATCGAGGCTTTGCTTGTGGTTCCATTCCCGCCCTTGGGCGAATTCGCAGCCCATGAACAACAGCTTCTTGCCCGGATGCGCCCACATGAACCCGTAATAGGCCCGCAGATTGGCGAATTTCTCCCAGTCGCCCCCCGGCATCTTGGCCAGCATGCTGCCCTTGCCATGCACCACCTCGTCATGGCTGATCGGCAGGATATAGTTTTCCGACCACGCATAATGCATGCCAAAGGTCATCTGGTGGTGGTGATACTGCCGGTAGATGGGGTCTTTCTCGATGTAACTGAGGGTGTCGTTCATCCACCCCATGTTCCACTTGAACCCGAACCCCAGCCCCCCGTGGCTCACAGGCCGCGACACGCCCGGAAAGGCCGTGCTTTCCTCGGCCACCGTCACGATCCCCGCCACCTCGCCATAAGCGACCGAGTTCATGCGCTGGAGCAAAGCAATCGCCTCGTAATTCTCGCGCCCCCCGTCCTTGTTCGGGATCCACTCGCCATCCTTGCGGGAATAATCGCGGTACAGCATCGACGCCACCGCATCCACCCGCAGCCCGTCGATGTGGTATTCTTCTAGCCAATACAGGGCGTTGGACACCAGATAGTTGGCAACCTCGACCCGCCCGTAATTGTAGATCAACGTGTTCCAGTCCTGATGGAACCCCTCGCGCGCATCGGCATGTTCATACAAGGGCGTCCCGTCGAACCGCCCCAAACCATGCGGATCGGTCGGAAAATGCCCCGGCACCCAGTCGAGCATCACCCCCAGCCCCCGCCGGTGCGCCGCATCGATAAAGGCGCGGAATTCCCCGGGCGTTCCGTGCCGGATGGTGGGCGCGAACATCCCCACCGGCTGATACCCCCATGACCCGTCGAACGGATATTCGGAAACCGGCAGCAATTCGATATGGGTAAAGCCCATGTCGGCGGCATAATCGACCAGTTGATCGGCCAACTCCAGATAGGACAGCATCCTGTCCCCCGGCGCGCGCCGCCACGACCCCAGATGCACCTCGTACACGCTGATCGGCGCGTCGATCGAATGGCGCGCCGCACGCGTGGCCATCCACTCCTGATCGGTAAACGCGCCCGCAATGCGCCGCACCACAGACGCATTGGCAGGCGGATGCTCCGACCCGAATCCCACAGGGTCCGCCTTCAGCGGCCCGACATACCCATGCTGCCCGCGAATTTCATACTTGTAGGTCGTCCCCTCGCCCAACCCGGGCACGAAGGTCTCCCAGACCCCCGTAGCCCCGCGCCGCCGCATCGGATGGCGCCGCCCGTCCCAGACGTTGAAATCGCCCACCACCGAAACCCGCTCGGCATTGGGGGCCCAGACGGCGAAATGCACACCCTCCACCCCCTCATGCGTGACCGGATGCGCGCCCAAGACCTGCCACAGCCGCTTGTGCGTGCCCTCGCCCAGCAGATATTCGTCCATCTCGCCCAGCACGGGACCAAAGCGGAACGGGTCGTCGAATTCCCACATCGCGCCATGCCCTTCGGCCCGCAAGCGATAGGCCTGCCGCTTGGGCAAGGCGGCAGCAAACAGCCCCGCACATTCGGGAACCGGCAGCGCCTGAACCTCCTTGCCCTTGGCCAGCAGCAGCACCAACCGCTCGGCCCCCGGCACAAAGGCCCGCACCACCACACCCTTGCCAAGGTCATGCGGCCCCAGCACCCCGAACGGGTCGCCATGTCGCCCCTCGCAGATCGCCCGCGCCGCCGATGGGTCGAAGGCACCGTCAATCCACGCTTCGGTCATAGCATCCCCTCCCAAGGCCGTTCAGAACGCGCGCCGGCACCTACAGTGCCGACGTGACGCCCCATATTTCGTCCATGTAACTGCGGATCGTCCGGTCAGACGAGAAAAATCCCGACCGCGCCGTATTCATCGCCGCCATGCCCGCCCAGCGGTCACGGTCGGCATAAACCTTGTCCACCTCGCCTTGCGCGGCATGGAACGCGTCGAAATCGGCGGCGACAAGGAAATAGTCGTGATGCCAGACGCGGTGCACCAACCCGTGATAGCGGTCCGGCTGCCCGGGGCTGAAGCGCCCTTCGGCAATCATCTGCAACACGTCCTGCAACACCTTCGACGCCTCGATGGCCTTGCGCGATTGCTCGGGGTCTTCGCGCCGTTTCATCACCTCTTGCGCCGTCAGCCCGAACAGGAAGAAGTTCTCTGCCCCGACCTCTTGCAAAATCTCCACATTCGCCCCGTCCAGCGTGCCGATTGTGGGCGCACCGTTCATCATGAACTTCATGTTGCCGGTGCCGCTGGCCTCTTTTCCGGCCGTCGAGATCTGCTCCGACAGGTCCGACGCGGGGATCAGCCGCTCGGCCATGCTCACGTTGTAATTCGCGGGGTAAACGATCTTCAAAAGATCACCCGTCACCGGATCGGCGTTGATCACCGCCGCGACATCGTTGATCAGATGGATGATCTCTTTGGCCACCGCATAACCCGGCGCAGACTTGCCACCGAAGATCTTGACGCGCGGCACCCAGCCCGCCTTGGGGTTGGCCCGGATCGCATGCCAGCGCGCAATCGTCTCGAGGATGTTCAAAAGCTGGCGCTTGTATTCGTGGATGCGCTTGATCTGCACGTCGAACAGTGCGTCGGGCGAAACCTTCACCCCGCATTCCGCCCCGATCCAGTTGGACAGCTCCACCTTGTTGGCCCGCTTGGCAGCGCCAAAGGCATCGCGGAACGACCGCTCCTTGATATGCGGCTCCAATCCGCGCAGCCGGTCAAGGTCGTCTTCCCACCCCGCCCCGATCGTCTCGGTAATCAGCCCCGCCAGCGGCCGGTTCGCCATCTTCAGCCAGCGCCGCGGCGTCACGCCATTGGTCTGGTTGATGATCCGCCCCGGATGCAGCTTGTCAAGCTCCGGAAACAGGTTCTTCTTGACCAGTTCCGAATGCAGCGCCGACACCCCGTTCACCTTATGCGCCATGATGAACGCCAGCTCGCCCATCCGCACCTCGTGATGCTTCACGATGCCGATGTAATGCGGGCGGTGATAATTCTCGTCCTTGTGCCACTGGTCGATGCGTTCCACGATCTGCATATGCCGCGGCAGCACGTTGCCGAAGGTGAACGTCGCCCACCGCTCCAGCGCCTCGGGCAACAGCGTGTGGTTGGTATAGCCAAGGCATCCCCGCGCCGTTTCCAGCGCATCGGCAAATTCCATCCCGTGCGCGTCCACCAGCAGCCGTATCAACTCCGGCCCCGCAATCGCAGGGTGCGTGTCGTTCATCTGGATCGCCGCATATTTCGGCAAATCGCGCAGGTTCGTATGCGTCGCCATGAAACGGCGCAGAATGTCCTGAAGCGCGGCGCTGGTCAGAAAGAACTCCTGCTTCAGCCGCAATTCCTTACCCTGATAGGTGGTGTCGTCGGGATACAAGACCCGCGACAGCGTCCGCGCCAAGGCTTCAGGCTCGGCGGCGGCAGCATAATCGCCGCGATTGAACCGCTCCAGATCGAACATCGTCGTCGGCTTGGCCGCCCAAAGCCGCAACGTGTTGGCCCATTTGCCCTGCCAGCCCACAACGGGCGTGTCATGCGCCTCGGCCAACACCGTCTCGCCGGGCACCCACAGCTCCTTGCCGCCGACCGTCTCGACATGTCCCTTGAACGGGATGGTATAGCTGCTCTCGGGCCGCGCGAATTCCCACGGATGCGCCTGTGACAGCCAGTCCTCGGGCGTTTCCACCTGCTGGCCGCCCTCGAACCGCTGGCGGAACAACCCGTGCTCATAGCGGATGCCATAGCCATAGGCGGGGCACCCCAGCGTCGCCATGCTCTCCATGAAACACGCCGCCAACCGCCCGAGGCCGCCATTCCCCAGCGCCGCATCCGGTTCATTCCCGACAAGGCTGCGGAAATCCTGCCCGAAGCCCGCCATCACCTCTTCCGCCGCATCCCGCAGCCCAAGGTTGACGGTCGCATCCTCCAGTATCCGCCCGATCAGGAATTCCATCGACAGGTAATACACCCGCTTGCGGTCCTCGGCCCAGGTCCGGCGGGTCGACGCGAACCACGGCTCGACGATCCGGTCGCGGATCGCGAAAGACAGCGCCATGCGCCAGTCGTAGACACTGGCATTGGGCGCGTCCTTGCCCAGCGTAAAGGTCAGATGCCGGACCACATCGGCCTGCAAAAGGTTTGGTGTCAGGGAAAGATCGTTCACTTGCCTATCCGCTCCAGCGCCACGTATTCCGCCCAGCCTAAACCCGGCATCGGCAGGGTCAAGCAAGGTGCAGCCCAGGGCAAAAGCCGCCAAAAACCGCAACTGCCCTCAAACCGCTTTCAGGGCTACCCGATAAACTGCGCCGCGTCACGTAAAAACGTTGGATAATTTCGCGCCAAACCGCTTTGACCAACCGCCTGCGCCGCGCCCCTGCGCGCCCTCCCCTCCGCAAGGCGCGCCGCAAATAACGCCAACTTGCCCGCCTGACAGGCGGTTCCGCAGCGCCCCGCCTATGATCTGGATCAACGCGCCCGAAGACAGACGCGCTAGGACAGTCCAACACGCCGCTTTCCAGTGCCAGACCGAAAGGCCCGCCATGCGACTGACCACGCGCACCGACCTCGCCTTACGCACGCTGATGTTCTGCGCGGTCAATCCCGACCGCTTCGTCCGCAAGGCCGAGGTCGCGGCCCGCTGCAATGCCTCGCAAAACCACCTTGCGCAGGTGATCAACCTTCTGGCGCAACGCGGCTATCTCGAAACCCGGCGCGGCCGTTCGGGTGGCCTGTCCCTGGGCCACCCTGCCGCCGACATCTCGGTCGGCGCGGTGCTGCGCAGCTTCGAATCCTGCCTGCCCCTCGCCGAATGTTTCGATCTCGGGGCGAACACCTGCCCCCTCGCCAGCGCCTGCCGCCTCAAGACCCTGCTCGGAAACGCAATCGAAGATTTCTACGCCGGTCTCGACAAGGTCTCGCTGGCCGATCTCGTCACCCGCAACACCGGCCTTGCGACCCTGCTCGAAACCGCCTGATCCGGCCTGCGCGCCCTGCCCTTCTCCTTGTTGCAAATATCCCGGGGGAATCGGCCTTGGCCGATGGGGGCTGGCCCCCCTCCCGCCCCCGTCACCTGCGCCCGCGCACAAGGACGGTCCCGATTTTTCGCAGAAAAATCGCGGTCCCGCACGGGATGCGCCGTCAGGCTCAGCCGCCCCATGTCCGCGCCAGCACGCCCAGCCAGTTCTCCCATGCCAGCTTGCGCACCAACGCCTCGCCATAGCCATGCGCGCGGCACGCCTCGATCAGGCGCGGCAGCCCCGCCACGTCGACAATGCCATCCGGCATCGTCGCCCCGTCGAAATCCGACCCGAAGCCCACATGGTCCTCGCCCAGCCGCCCGATCAGATGATCCAGATGGCGCAAGATCGCCTCCCACCCCATCGCCGGATCGCGCCGCCCGTCGGGGCGCAAGAAGCCGGTGGCAAAATTCAACCCGACCATGCCCTTGCTCTCGCGGATCATGTCCAGCTGCCGGTCCGTCAGGTTCCGGCTCGACGGGGTCACGGCATGGGCGTTGGAATGGGTGGCCACCAGCGGCGCATCCGACAGCCGCGCCACATCGTCAAAGCCCTTCTCGTTCAGATGGCTCAGATCGATCATCACCCGCAATTGGTTGCACACCCCGACCAGCCGCTTGCCCGCATCGGTCAATCCCGGCCCCGTGTCGGGGCTGGACGGAAAGGCAAAGGGCACCCCGTGCCCGAATGCCGTGGGCCTGCTCCACACCGGCCCGATCGAGCGTAACCCCGCCGCATACCACAGATGCAGCGCATCGCAGCCTTCGTCGATCGCCTCGGCCCCCTCCATATGCAGGATGCCCGAAATCGCCCCCGCCGCCTGCGCCGCCGCGATCTCGGCCACGCTGCGCACATGCCGGAACCGCCCGCCCGACGACCGCTCCATCCACAGGAATTGCGCCGCCAACTCCACCGCAACCGCCTGACACGCGGCCAGCCCCAGCGGCGGCGGCAGCGGCACGGCATAGGGCGGCGTGTCCATCAGCGCATCCATATCGGCCAGCGGATCATGCGGCGACGGCATGTAGATGGCAAAGAACCCGCCCATGAACCCGCCCTGCGCCATGCGCGGCAGGTCCAGATGGCCCTTGCCCTCGCCGGTCAGCCAGATCGCCTCGCGCCGTTCGGGGTGCTGCAGGATGCGGTAGAGAATGTCGTTATGGCCGTCGAACACAGGGATCATGCGCGTCTCTCCATTTCCGAGCCACCTTGGCACGGCCCCCGCCGCGCTTCAATCGCAGCACGCAGCGCCCTGTCCCGCCCCGCCCGCCGCCAACCCCGTCAAGATCGGGCAATCGGGCCGCGCATCGCCCGCGCAGGCCTGCACCAACCCCTGCAACGTCGCCTCCATCGCCCGCAATTGCGCGATCTTGGCCGCGATGTCGCGCAAATGCCCCATCGCCAGCGCCTTCACATCCGCGCTTGCCCGCCCCTTGTCGTCATACAGCGCCAGCAGCTTGCGGCATTCCTCGATGGTGAACCCCAAGCCCCGCGCCCGCCCGATGAAAGCCAGCTTGTGCACATCGCTGTCGCGAAACGCCCGATAGCCATTCGCCCCGCGCAAGGGGCGGACCAACCCGATCTCCTCGTAATAGCGGATCGTCTTGGCGGGCAGCCCCGCCCGTTCGGCCACATCCCCGATGTTCATGCGCTCCCCCCCCGCACCAGCCGCAAGCGCAGCGCATTGGCCAGCACGAACACGCTCGACAGCCCCATCGCCCCCGCCGCCAGCATCGGCGACAGTTGGGGCCCCCCGAACGGCACCAGCACCCCCGCCGCCACCGGAACAAGCGCCGCGTTATAGCCAAAGGCCCAAGTCAGGTTCTGGCGGATGTTCTTCATCACCGCGCGGGAAATCCGCACCGCATTGGCCACGCCCAACGGATCGCCCGTCATCAAGACCACATCCCCCGCCTCGATCGCCACATCCGTGCCTGTGCCCATCGCCAGCCCCATCTCGGCCGCCGCCAGCGCCGGCGCATCGTTGATACCGTCGCCGACAAAGGCCACACCCGCGCCCAAGGCCCGCACCTCCTGCCCCTTGCCTTCGGGCAGCACTCCCGCCCGCACCCGCGAAATCCCGATCCGCGCGGCAATCGCCCCCGCCGTCACGGCATTGTCGCCCGTGACCATCACCACCTCCAGCCCCAGCGCCCGCAGCGCCGCCAGCGCGGCAGGGGTGGTGCGCTTCACAGGGTCCGCCACCGCGATCAACCCCGCCGCCGCATCCCCGAAACCCACGTAAAGCAGGCTCTTGCCCTCGGCCGCAAAGCGCTCCCCCGCCACGGTCAGCGCCTCGGGCACATGGCCGAACATTCGCGCCGATCCCACGCCCACCCGAACCCCGCCCACCACGGCCCGCGCCCCGTAGCCCGGCACCGCCTCGAACCCCTCGGCCTGTGCGACCACCAGCCCCCGCGCCCGCGCCTGCGCCAGCACCGCCCCCGCCAGCGGATGCTCCGACCCCGCCTCGACCGACGCCGCCAGACCCAGCACATCGCCCAGCACATCCGTCACCACCGGATGCCCCTCGGTCAGCGTGCCGGTCTTGTCAAAGGCGACCGTCCGCACCCCCGCCAGCCGCTGCAACGCCTCGCCCTTCCTGAACAGCACGCCCAGTTCCGCCGCCCGCCCCGTGCCGACCAGAATCGACACGGGCGTGGCCAGCCCCATGGCACAAGGGCAGGCGATGATCAGCACCGACACCCCCGCCACCAGCGCCTGCGCCACCCCGCCGCCGGCGACCAACCACACCGCCACCGTCACCGCAGCAATCCCCATCACCACCGGCACGAACCACAGCGTCACGCGGTCCACCACCTCTTGCACCGGCAGCTTGGTGCCCTGCGCCTCCTCGACGAGCGCCACGATCCGCGCCAGCACCGTGGCCGACCCCACCGCCGTCACCGCGACGACCAGCCCGCCCGTGCCGTTCACCGTGCCCCCCGTCACCCCGTCGCCCGCCGCCTTGGCCACCGGCACCGCCTCGCCCGTCAGCATCGCCTCGTCCACCGCCGAAGCACCCGATACCACCGTTCCGTCCACCGGCACCCGCTCGCCGGGGCGCACCTGCACCCGCATCCCCGGCACCAGCGCCGACACCGGCACCTCCTCGCCCCCCTCCAGCCGCGCCACCCGTGGCTGCAACCGCACCAGCCGCGCAATCGCCGCCCCCGCCCGCCCCCTTGCCCGCGCCTCGAGCGTGCGCCCCAGCAGGATCAACACCACAATCACCGCCGCCGCCTCGAAATAGACCACCCGCGCCTCCGCCGGCAGCAGCGCGGGCGCAAAGGTCACCACCGTCGAAAACCCCCAAGCCGCCCCCGTCCCCACCGCGACAAGGCTGTTCATATCCGGCCCACCGCGCAGCAGCGCCGGTATCCCCCTGGCAAAGAACCGCCGCCCCGGGAAAGCCAGCACCAGCGTCGCCAGCACGAACTGCACCGCAAACAACCACGCCCCAGCCACGCCCGTCAGCCAGTGATGGAACGCCGGCACCAGATGCCCCCCCATCTCGACCACAAAGACCGGCAGCGTCAGCAGCCCCGCCAGCACCGTCTCGCGCCCCAGCGCCCGCACCTCGGCCTCGGGGTCATGCGGCACCGCCGCCTCCAGCACCTGCGCGCCATAGCCCGCCTTGCCAACGGCAGCGATCAACACCCCCGCATCCACCGCCGCCCCGTCCCACAGCGTCACCGTGGCCCGCCGCAGCGCCAGATTGGCCACCGCATCCTTCACCCCCGCCTGCGCCTTCAGCACCCGCTCCACCCGCCCCGTGCAGGCCGCACAGGTCATCCCCTCCACCGCCAGCGTCAGCATAGCCTCGCGCGCCCGATAGCCCGCCCGCGCCAAAGCCGCCGCCAAAGCGCCCGCCGTGGCAGGCGCGGCAAAGCGCACATCCGCCGTCTCGGTCGACAGGTTCACCACCGCCGCCGCCACCCCCGGCACCGCCTTCAGCACCCGCTCGGCCCGCGCCACGCAACTGGCACAAGTCATCCCCTCCAGCCGGAAACGGGCGTTTTGCGTCGCATGGTCAAGCATGGCAATTCTCCTTCGAACACCCACATAGGGCTTCCAGTCACGGGAAGGTCAAGCCCCGCGCCCACGCAAGAATGCCCCCTTGACCTTCCCCCCGCTGGAATCTCCATAGTCATGCCAAAGGAGCATCCCATGACCACCCTCACCGTTCCCGACATGACCTGCGGCCATTGCAAGGCCTCGGTCCTGTCCGCCCTGTCCGCCCTGCCCGATACCGGCGATGTCACCGTCGACCTCGGCGCGAAAACCGTCACCACCACCGGCCCCGCAGCGCCCGCCGCCCTGCTCAAGGCGCTCGATCAGGTCGGTTTTCCGGCCTCTGTTGTCGGGAACTGACTGGCCCCCATCCGAATGGCCCTGTTGCAAAGGTCGCACAGCTTGAATAAAGCGTCGCGAATTCGTCATGCTTGGGCCTTGCATCGGTCAAATCCCGCGCGCACCTTTGCCTGACGACCCGAAAGACGAATTGAAACGGCAAAGAGAGCAGCCCGTAATGGCAACGAAATCCTCCGCCCAACAAGGCGGCACGCAGTCCCCCTCGCAACAGCAGCAGGGCGGCGCGTCTCCCTCGCAGCAGCAGCAGGGCCAACAAAAGCCGATCATCCGCGACTGGGCTTCAATCTAGGACTGGGCTTCGATCCAGGATTGCGCCTCGATCCAAGATTGCGCCTCGATCCGGCATCCTGATCCGCTTGCGAAACACAGGGGCCAGCCGTTAGGCTGGCCCCGTCGCATTTCAGGCCAGCCCATGACCAACCCGATCTCCACCATCCCCAACCTCGGCCCCGCATCCGAAGCGGCTTTCGCCAAGGCGGGCATCCATTCCGCCGAAGAGGTCCGCGCGCTCGGCCCCGACGAGGCCTATCGCCGCCTGCTCGCCGCAGGCACCCAGCCGCATTTCATCGGTTATTACGTGCTGGTGATGGGCCTGCAAGGCCGCCCGTGGAACGATTGCCAGGGCGACGAGAAAAAACAACTCCGCGCCCGCTTCGACGCGCTCAAGGCCGCGATTCCGGCCAAGACAAAGGGCCGCTCCGAACTCGAAGCGGCCCTTGATATGTTCGGCGTCATCGAAAGACGGCGCTAACCAGATTTCCTCTAAAAAGTTTGTCGCCTCAGCCGACCAGTTCAAGACCCGAGAAGTAGAACGAGATCTCGCGCGCAGCCGACTCCGGGCTGTCCGACCCGTGGACCGAGTTTTCGCCAACCGACAGCGCGAATTCCTTGCGGATCGTGCCTTCGGCGGCGTTGGCCGGATTGGTGGCACCCATCACTTCGCGGTTCTTCAGGATGGCGCCTTCGCCTTCCAGCACCTGCACGACCACCGGTTCCGACGCCATGAACTCGCACAGCTCGGCGTAGAACCCGCGCTCGGCATGTTCTGCATAGAACTGGCCCGCCTGCGCGGGCGTCAGGTGGATGCGCTTTTGCGCGACGATGCGCAGACCGGCTTCCTCGAACTTGGCGTTGATCTTGCCGGTGAGGTTGCGCTTGGTTGCGTCGGGCTTGATGATCGACAGCGTGCGTTCGATGGCCATTGTGGGCGTCTCCATGACAAAGGGCGCGGAACGGTTTCCGCGCCTGAATTGATGCGCGCGCCTCGTAACATGCATGTGTGCGATTGAAAAGCCGACCCTGACGGGAAAGGTCGGCCTCCCTCAGCACAGCGGCCTGTCAGCGGACCACGGCCCCCGCTTGGCTGCACAGATAGGATTGCGTCGAGATCAACCCGCACGACCCGCCCGAACACTGGCAGGCCAGCAACTCGCCGTGGTTCGAACAGATGTACTCGTCGTGACGCGCCGAAGCGCCGCCGTAAGGATTGGCGCACATCGTGGACGACTCTGACCGGGGGGCAGAATTGGACCGCGAGCTTGCAGCCTGCCGCTTCGCTTCCGCCCTTCGCTTATTGGCCTCATCTCGGGCAGTGAGCACGTTGGCCATCGCGACAATGTTGTCCTTATGCAGCAGGCTAATATTAAAAACCTTCTTTTCGAACTGATCCTTCGGCTTTCGTTCTTCTGGATACATTAGCGAAGCCAGACTCGGATCAATAAATGAAACCGAGTCGAGCCAAGAAGAGCAGGGGCGGGTCACGCCGTGATATTTTGCCGTGATAGCCTCGACTTCGCCATCCGTGTAACCGTTGTCGTAGTCTACTTCGATATTGAACGGCTGACACTCCGCAGGCACCGGAACCGCCATCGCCCGTTCGCGCGCCGAAGCGTTCTGCGAAGCAGTTCCGCCCTGCCCCGCAATCAGGCAAGGACCGCCCTTGTTGTTCTTGACCTCGCAATCCGCATAGTCGGTCTGCCGCTGTTCTTGGGTGGCAACGGGCGGCTTGCCCGTCGCCTCGACACTATCCAAAGCCGCCTGTGTTTCCGGCGGAACCGGCAAACAGGCTGTCAGCGCCGTCATCAATACGGCAGCGGTCAAAAAGCGAAACATGGCGCACCCCCTGAAAAACTGCGCGAAACCGTAGCATGCAAAAAACGGCCTGTATCGGCAAAAATGGCCCCCTTCCGCCTGCGCCCCGGACCTGTCGCTTGATCGCAGCCAAACCCTAACATTTCCCTAAGCCTGCGTTTCGCGCGTCTGCATCACCTGTGCATCGCTTGTGCATGCGCGCAACGGTTGACGCCAGCCCCCGCTTCGGGCAAGCCCCACCCATGTTGAAAATCGAAAACATCACCTATTCCGTCGAAGGCCGCCCCCTGTTCGAAGGGGCCTCGGCCACCATTCCCTATGGCCACAAGGTCGGCCTCGTCGGGCGCAACGGCGCGGGAAAGACCACGCTTTTCAAGCTGATACGCGGCGAACTGGTGCTGGAAGGCGGCGAGATATCGCTTCCCGCCCGCTCGCGCATCGGCGGCGTGGCGCAAGAGGTGCCCTCGTCCTCGACCTCGCTTCTGGAAACCGTTCTGCAAGCCGATACCGAACGCGCCGCCCTGCTGGCCGAGGCCGAAACCGCGACCGACCCCCACCGCATCGCCGAAGTGCAATCCCGCCTGACCGACATCGACGCATGGTCCGCCGAAGGCCGCGCCTCCAGTATTCTCAAGGGCTTAGGCTTCGAATCCGAAGCCCAGCTTCGCCCCTGCTCCGATTTCTCCGGCGGCTGGCGGATGCGCGTTGCCCTCGCCGGCGTGCTGTTTTCGCAGCCCGATCTGCTGCTTCTGGACGAACCGACCAACTACCTCGACCTCGAAGGCGCGCTCTGGCTCGAATCCTACCTGACCAAATACCCCCACACCGTTCTCATCATCAGCCACGACCGCGGCCTTCTGAACCGCGCCGTCCAAGGCATCCTGCATCTGAACGAAAAGAAATTGACTTACTGGACAGGCCCTTACGACCAGTTCGCGCGTCAATTCGCCGAACGCCGCGCCGTCCTGCAAGCCGAAGCGAAAAAACAAGAGGCGCGGCGGGCGCACCTGCAATCCTTTGTTGACCGTTTCAAGGCAAAAGCATCCAAAGCCGTGCAAGCGCAATCCCGCGTCAAGATGCTCGAAAAAATGACCACGATCACCCCGCCCGAAGATGCAAAACGCGTGGTCTTCACCTTCCCCGCGCCCGAAGAACTGTCGCCGCCCATCATCAACATCGAAGGCGCATCGGTCGGCTATGGCGGCCCGCCGATCCTGAAAAAACTGTCGCTGCGCATCGACCAGGATGACCGCATCGCGCTTCTGGGGCGCAATGGCGAAGGAAAATCCACTCTTTCCAAGTTGTTGGCAGGCAAACTTAAAGCGAGCGAGGGTAAATTCACCTCCTCGTCAAAGTTAAGGATCGGTTACTTCGCCCAGCATCAGGTCGATGAATTGCACATCGACGAAACGCCCCTGCAACACGTTCAGCGCCTGCGCCCCGCCGAAGGCCAGCCCCGCCTTCGTGCCCGCCTTGCCGGTTTCGGCCTGATGGCCGATCAGGCCGAAACGGTCGTCGGTCGCCTCTCGGGTGGGCAAAAAGCCCGTCTTTCCTTGCTGCTCGCGACCATCGACGCCCCGCACCTGCTGATCCTCGACGAACCGACCAACCACCTCGACATGGAAAGCCGCGAAGCGCTGGTCGAAGCCCTGACCGAATATTCCGGCGCGGTCGTCCTCGTCAGCCACGACATGCACCTGCTGTCCTTGGTGGCCGACCGTCTGTGGCTGGTCAAAGGCGGGGCCGTGACACCCTATAACGAAGACCTCGAAGCCTATCGCAAAATGCTGCTCGCAGGCGACGAAGATGCCAAGCCCGCCGCGAAACCCGTTGATAAACCAAAGAAAGCCAGCCGCGACGAAATCCTCGCCCTGCGATCCGAGGTCCGCAAATGCGAAGAGCGTCTGACCAAACTCAACGACATGCGCGACAAACTGGCCAAGAAACTGGCCGATCCAGAACTGTATGAAGACGCCCGCAAGGGCGAATTGGAAACCTGGAACCGCAAATATGCCGAGCTGATGGAGGCGCTTGACCGCGCCGAAGCGCTCTGGCTTTCTGCCTCCGAAAAGCTGGAAAGCGCCGCATGATCGAAACCGGGTTCCTGATCACCGCCTTCGCCACGCTGTTCGTGGTGATCGACCCGCCCGGTCTGGTGCCCCTCTTCATCGCCCTGACCCAAGGCATGGACGCCGACCACCGCCGCCGCCTTGCCCAACGCGCCTGCATCATTGCCGCTATCTTATTGACATTGTTCGGACTTTTGGGCGAACAACTGCTCGGCTTCATCGGCATCTCGATGCCCGCCTTCCGCATCGCGGGGGGTATCCTGTTGTTCCTCACCGCACTCGACATGCTGTTCGAACGCCGCACCCAGCGGCGCGAGGGCCAAAAATCCGACCCCGATCACGACCCTTCGGTCTTTCCGCTTGCCACCCCGCTGATCGCCGGCCCCGGTGCCATCGCCACCATGATCCTGCTGGTGGGCAAGACCGAAGACTGGGTTGCCACCACCTTCGTCATCGGCCTGATGCTGGCGATGATGCTGGCGACATTCCTGTTCCTGCTGGCTGCCCCGCGCCTCGAACATCTGCTCGGTCGCACCGGAACCATCGTCATCACCCGCCTTCTGGGCATGCTCCTGGCCGCTTTGTCGGTGCAATTCGTCATCGACGGGGTCAAGGGAACCGGCCTGATCTGACACCCCTTTCCGTCTTGCCCGTCCCTTCCCATATGTGAGCCATGGAAACCGATCAAATCGCACGGCTGGCCTATCTTGCTTTGCTTCTGGCCGCCGTCGGCGGCTGGGTGCTGGTTGAGTTCCGCCGCCGCATGGGCGAAGCGCTGCGCGTCGGCATGGCTTGGGGGCTTATCTTCTGCGGCGTCGCGGCGGGTTACGGCCTGTGGCACGACATGGGCGGTTTCAACCCCGCTCCGCCCCAGATGGTCAGCACGGCGGGCGAAATCACCGTGCCCCGCGCGCCCGATGGCCATTATTATCTGACACTCAAGATCGACGGAACGCCGATCCGCTTCCTTGCGGATACCGGTGCTTCGAACATGGTGCTTAGCCTGTCCGATGCCGAAAGCCTCGGCATCGACCCCGAAGGATTGGTCTATCTGGGCGAGGCATCCACCGCCAACGGCACGGTCCGAACCGCCCGCGTGAAACTGTCCAACGTCGAACTTGGCCCCTATAGCGACAGCGACTTTCCCGCTTGGGTGAACCGCGGCGAAATGGCGGGTTCGCTGCTTGGCATGGATTACCTGCGCCTTTACCGGGTCGAGATTGCCGACGACCAGATGATCCTGCGTCGTTAACCAACCGTTAACCCTTTTCGGCCTTCTTCTCCCAGCGCCCGCCCTCTTCCGACCAGTATTGCGCGGGCACTCCGGCCTCGGTCAGCGCCTTCCATTTGCCCCGCGCCGCTGCCAGTTGCGCCCCGTCGGATCCGTCGAACAGCAGCCAGACCCGTTCCAGCCCGCTGGCCTCGGCCACCGTCACCTCGGCCCCGTCGATCAGGAACAACCCCTTGGCATCGTTGGTAATCTCGCCAGTCCCGATCAACGCGGGCTGGTCCGCGTCATGCGGCCCGCCCTGCAACCCGTGCGGCAGGAACGCCGTCGGCTCGCCCTGCCAAAGCCGCGCGTCCAAACGTTCCAGCGCCGCCGTCACCCTGCCCCGCACCATGACCCGCCACCCCTGCCCAAGGGCACGGTCCATCAGCATCATCAGCGTCTCCTCGGGCGAAGACCGGGTCAGATGATAGAACATCGCCACGCCCATGGCCGGTTACTTGCCCTCGAAACGGTCGCGGATCAGCCGGTTCAGCGCCATCACGCCCCACCCCGTCGCCCCCTTCGGTGCCAAGGTCGACTCGGCCTTCAGCAGCGCCGTCCCCGCGATGTCGAGGTGTATCCACGGCACATCCGGCTTGACGAAGCGTTGCAGGAACTGCGCCGCGGTGATCGACCCGCCATCGCGCCCGCCCACGTTCATCATGTCGGCGATGCGGCTTTTCAGCTTGGCGTCATAGGCCTCGCCCATCGGCATGCGCCACGCCCCCTCGCCCTCGGCCTTGGCAGCTTTCAGGAAAGCGCTGCACAGATCGTCGTCGTTGGAGAAAACGCCTGTGTTTTCATGACCCAAGGCCACGATGATCGCCCCCGTCAGCGTGGCAAGGTCGATCATCCCGGTGGGCTTGAACCGCTCTTGCGCATACCACATCACATCGGCCAGCACCAAGCGCCCCTCGGCATCGGTGTTGATCACCTCGATGGTGTCGCCCTTCATGCTGCGCACCACATCGCCCGGCCGTTGGGCGCGACCGTCCGGCATGTTCTCGACCAGCCCGACCAGCCCTACCACGTTGGCCTTGGCCTTGCGCAGCGCCAGCGTCCGCATCACGCCCGCCACCACGCCGGCACCGCCCATGTCCATCGTCATCTCTTCCATGCCACCCGCAGGCTTGATGGAAATGCCGCCCGTGTCGAACACCACGCCCTTGCCGACCAAGGCAAAGGGCGCGGCCCCCTTCTCGCCGCCATGCCATTGCATGACCACCACCTTCGACGGGCTTTCCGACCCCTGCCCGACCCCCAGCAACGCCCCCATCCCCAGCTTTTCAAGCTGGTCTTCCTCAAGGATCTCGACCTCTAGCCCCAGTTCCTGCATCGCAGCAAGGCGCGCCGCAAAGTCATAGGTCGTCAGGATATTGGCCGGTTCGTTGACCAGATCGCGGGTAAAGAACACGCCCTCGGCCACCGCCGCCGCCGGAGCCGCCGCCGCCGCAACGGCTTCGGGGTTGGCGACCATCATCACCACGGGTCCGGGCTGCTTGGCCTCGGTCGTCTTGTGCGGCGTGAAATCATAGGCCCGCATGGCCAACCCGAAAGCGATTTCCGCCGCCTGCACATGACCTTCGGCCAACACCGCAACCCCGGCCTGCCCCACCCCTTTGGCGATTGCCGCACCGGCCTTGCGCGCAACGCTACCGTCGCACCGCTTGGGCAACCGGACGATCTGGATCGCTTCGGCGACCACCCCCGAAGGCCAGGCAAGGTCTTGCGCCTCGCCCGGCTTCAACCGTCCGAATTGCTCGGATGCCAGATACCGCGACACCGCGCCCTTCGTCAGCCGGTCCAGCCGCCGCACCGCCGCCGACACGCCGGTCGGCCCGTCGGCAAACACAGCGATGCGCCCGCCAAGGTTTGCCAGACTGTCAAGCTCGACAGCCCGGAACTGGATCGGAACGGGATGGGTCATGGCGGTATGGTCCTGCAATCATGGGATATAGGGGCAAACGCGGCGCATCTGCCACGGGCGGCTGGGCGGACGGTAGCCCGCGCAGGCAGGCTTGACCAGATAGCAGTTTTCCCCGCCTGCCAATTCGGATAGCTTGCGCCACAACAAGAAACGGGGGGCCAAGGCGCGTGTCGAGATTCGACAGATACCTACTGTCGCAACTGCTTGCGCTGTTCGGCTTTTTCGCCCTCGTTCTGGTTGCGGTCTACTGGATCAACCGCGCGGTCGGCCTGTTCGACAAATTGCTGGGTGACGGCCAGTCTGCCCTTGTTTTCCTTCAGTTTTCGCTGCTGATCTTGCCCAATGCGATCCGTCTGGTGCTGCCGGTCGCGGCCTTTGCCGCAGCCGTCTATGTCACCAACAGGCTGATGCAGGAAAGCGAGCTTGTCGTGATGCAGGCGACCGGCTTTTCTTCCTTCCGCCTTGCACGTCCGGTCGTCTATTTCGGGCTGGTGGTCACGGTGTTGCACCTTGTCTTGATGAACGTATTGGTGCCGTGGAGCGCTGCGCTTCTGACCTCGCGCCAGCAATCCATGTCGCAGGACATGACCTCGCGTTTCATGAACAAGGGGCAATTCATGCAGCCTGCAAAGGGCCTTACGCTCTATATCCGCGACTTCTCGGCGCAAGGCGAACTGGAAGACGTGTTCCTGTCAGACGACCGCGGCGACAAGGGTCGGACCGTCTATATCGCCAAGCGCGCCCTGATCCTGCCCAGCGACACCGGACCCAAATTGCTGATGCTGGACGGAACCTCGCAACGGCTCGACCTCGACGCAGGCCGCAAGCTGTCACTGACGCGGTTTGCAGATGCGACCTTTTCGCTCGACGAACCGGCTCAGGCCAGTAAGGGGCGCAGGCCCGTACCCCGCGAGATGACGACTTTGGCTATCTATTCGCCCGACAGCGGCCTTGACTGGTCAAAGCCGCAAACCATCGACTCGGTCACGCGCGAAATCCACGGCAGGCTTAGCCAACCGGTGCTCAGCCTCGCTTCGTCGATGCTGGGCTTTTCGGTCCTGCTTGTCGGTGCCTTCAGCCGGTTTGGCCTGTGGCGGCAGATTTTCGGCGCGGTTCTGGCTTTGATCGCCATCCAGATCATCAGCACGGCGACCACGTCGCTGGTGCTTCAAGATGCCGACATGTGGCCAACGCTTTATCTGGCACCGCTCCTCGGGTGCCTGATGGCCGCTGGCATCCTGTGGGTGTCACAACGCCCGCGCAGGGTCAGGGCCGTTGCGGCATGACGCTTAACCTGTACATCGCCCGCCGCTTCCTTTCGATGCTGCTCCGCGTTCTGGGGGTGTTTTACGGCATTCTCATCCTGATCGACGTGATCGACCAGTTGCGCGATGTCAGCGACAAGGGCGGC
Organism: Gemmobacter sp.; assembly: GCA_040398445.1. GTDB lineage: Bacteria > Pseudomonadota > Alphaproteobacteria > Rhodobacterales > Rhodobacteraceae > Paragemmobacter. Next base: position 66,792 of record JBBAUB010000004.1, read on the forward strand.
GGCGCAATGCTGGCCTTTCGGCTTGCCGCATTGAACGTGCCCGAAAGCCTGTACCGCGTGTTTCCGCTGATCGTGATCTTGTCGGCCATCGGATTGTTCGTCGGTCTTGCCCGCAGTTCAGAGCTGGTCGTGGTGCGCGCGGCGGGCCGGTCCGGACTGCGGTTCCTGATGGCGCCCGTTGTCACCGTATTGCTGGTCGGCTGTCTGGCCGTCGCCTTTTTCAACCCGCTGGTTGCCGCGATGACCCGCGCCTATGACAACGCGCAGGCCGATCTGGCGCGCGGTGCCAAAAGCGTGCTTTCGGTCAATGCCAACGGGTTGTGGATGCGGCAGGGAAACGACGAAGGCCAGACCGTGATCAAGGCCGTCCGCAGCAATCAGGACGGAACGAAACTGACGGGCGCGATGTTCCTGAAATCCGACAAGGACGGCAGCCCCGTCGAGCGGATCGAAGCCGAACATGCAGTGCTGGCAAACGGGGCATGGGTGCTCAAGGGCGCAAAGCGGTGGGACTTGACCCAGCCCAACCCCGAACAGACGGCGACGATTCCTCCCGATGGCTTTCGGCTTGCCTCTGACCTCACACCCGAAGGCATAAAAGACAGCTTCGGCAAACCCTCGGCCATTCCGTTCTGGTCCCTGCCCGACTACATCGCCGGTCTGGAACGCGCGGGGTTTTCCGCGCGCAGGCATCAGGTCTGGTTCCAGATGGAACTGGCCCAGCCGCTGCTTTTGATCGCAATGGTTCTGGTGGCGGCAGGCTTCACCATGCGTCACGCGCGGTTCGGCAAGACCGGAACCTTCGTGCTCTTGGCGGTGCTGAGCGGTTTTGCCATTTTCTTTCTGCGCAACTTCGCCCAAGTCTTGGGTGAAAATGGCCAGATTCCGGTTCTTCTGGCCGCATGGAGCCCCCCCGTGGCAGCAATCCTGATGGCCCTAGGCATGCTTTTGCATCTGGAGGATGGCTGATGGCCGCGTCCCCTTCCCTTCGCGCTCTGCTTGCGGGTGCGGCGCTTGCCGTGCTGCTGGCGTCGCAAGTTAACGCACAGGCCGCACAGGACCGGGCCACGCTTGTGGCCGACCAGATGGAAATCGCGGGCGACACGCGACTGATCGCGCAAGGCGCGGTCGAGGTGTTCTTTCAGGGCCGCCGCCTGACCGCGACGCGGATCGTTTATGACCAAGCGGCCGGTCGTCTGCTGATCGAAGGGCCGATCCGCCTGACCGACGCCACGGGCGAGACGATCATTCTTGCCAGCCAAGCCGATCTTTCCGCCGATCTGACCGAAGGGATCATGACCAGCGCCCGCGTGGTGCTCGACAGCCAGTTGCAAATCGCGGCGACCGAGGCGCGGAGGGTCGGCGGGCGTTACCTGCAACTCGACAACACCGTGGCGTCCAGTTGCAGGGTCTGTGCCGGAAGCGACACGCCACTTTGGGAAATCAGGTCGCGTCGCGTGACGCATGACCAGATGGAAAAGCAGATTTACTTTGACCACGCGCAATTGCGTCTTGGCGGGGTGCCGGTCTTTTACATCCCGCGCTTGCGGATGCCCGATCCCACCTTGAAGCGGGCGAACGGCTTTTTGTTGCCGAAACTCAGCAGTTCGACGACGCTGGGAACCGGTTTCGAGATTCCCTACTTCCTGACCCTCGGTTCATCGCGCGATGTGACGATCACGCCGTTCGTCACCAATGACGATGCCCGAAGTGTGGCGTTGCGGTATCGGCAGGCCTTTGCAAAGGGCAATATTACCGTAAACTCGGCGCTGTCGCGTGACACGCAATCCGACGATGCGCGGGGCTATCTATTCGCAGATGGCAGCTTTGCCTTGCCGCAAGACTATAAGCTGACCTTTCATGGCGAAACGGCAAGCGATCCGGCCTATCTGGCGGAATATGACATCACCGATGCCGACCGGCTGACAAGTTACGTCGATGTCACACGGGTCCGCAGGGACGAGCTGGTGTTCGGAAAAGTGCGTGTCATCAAGTCGTTGCGGAGCGAAGAAAACGCGTCGAGCGTTCCTTCGCTGGTGGGCGATGCCCTATGGCAGCATCGTTTCGCGGGTCTTGGCGGCACTGGCAATCTGCGCTTTGAAAGCCATGGCCACCTGCGCAGTTCGACCTCGCCGCTTGATGCCGATCTCGACACCGTGCCGGATGGCCGCGATGTGGCGCGCGGATCGGTCGGGGCCGATTGGCGGCGTGACTGGGTTCTGCCCGGGGGCTTTGTCGCAGCGGCAATCGGAGAGACGCGGCTCGATTTCTACGACGTGGCGCAAGACCCGGTTTACGCAGGCGATTCGACGCGGCTTTGGGGTGCCGGAGGTGTAGAACTGCGCTGGCCGCTTGTGCGCGGCGGCAAGGATGGCGCGCGGCAGGTGCTTGAACCCGTGGTGCAGATCATCGGGGCCGGAGCGACGGCAAGCGCCCTGCCAAACGAGGATTCGATCCTTGTCGAATTCGACGAGGCAAGCCTTTTGTCGTTGAACCGCTATCCGGGATCGGACGCTGTCGAAACCGGGCTGCATGTCAACCTTGCGCTGTCGTGGAACCGCTACGACCCCGACGGCTGGTCGATGGGCGCAACCGTGGGCCGCGTGCTGCGCGCCGATGATGACGGTGCCTTTTCGGCGGCATCTGGCCTGTCGGGTACGCGGTCGGACTGGCTGGCTTCGGTGCATTACGAAACCGGCTCGGGGCTTTATGCGGCCGGGCGGATCATCGCGGACGACAACTTGAACCTTGCGCGTGGCGAAGTGCAACTTGACTACAGCGCCAAGCGCATCTCGGTCGGGTCGGGTTACATTTGGTCGATTGCCGATGCCTCGGAATTCCGCAGCGAGGACGTTTCCGAGATGTCCTTGGCCGCGGGCTACGGATTGAATCAATTCTGGCGGGCCAACGCCTCGGGGCGCTACGACTTTGAAGCAGGCAGCGCCAGCCGCGCCGGATTGGGGCTGCGGTTCAAGAACGAGTGTGTCTTGCTCGATCTTTCGCTCTCGCGCCGGTTCACAACGTCGACTAGGGTAAAGGCGGATACGCGCTTTGGGGTGACACTCGAATTGACCGGGTTCGGAGGCAGCGACAGCGCCGGTCCGGCGCGGATGTGTCGGCGGTAAAGCGGCAAGATGCGGGATGGAAGAATGACGCGACGCAACGGTTCGAAGATGGCGCTGGCCGCGACGGCGGCCTTGATCCTGTTGTCGCCCCTGCACGCAGCGGCGGCCGCGGCGCAGGACGGCGGCGGGCTGTTCGCCCCCCGGATCGTCATCAACGGTCAGGTCGTCTCGAATTACGAGGTGGACCAGCGCATCAAGTTCCTGCGGGTGCTGCGCGTCCCGGGTGACCCGGACAAAGAGGCGATCACAGGCCTGACGACCGACCGGTTGAGCGCGCAAGAGGCAAAACGGCTGGGAATCAGGCTGACGGCCGAGCAGATCGACGCGGGCATGAAGGAATTCGCCGGACGGGCCAATCTGGACGTGCCGGCCTTCGTCAAGGCGATCAATGCCGAGGGTGTCGAAGCCGAGACGTTCCGCGATTTCGTGACGGCAGGTTTGCTGTGGCGCGAGGTGGTGCGGCAGAAATTCGGCCAATCGGTCCGCATTTCCAACGTGCAGGTTGACCGCGCTATGGCCGAAGCGGCGCGCAAACCAGATGTGAAGCTGCTTTTGTCGGAACTTGTCGTGCCGGTGCCGGAAGGCACCGATCCGGCCGATGTTCTGGCCGAAGTGCGTGATATCCGCACGAATCTAGCTGCCGAGGGTGGCTTTGCCGCTGCCGCGCGGCAATATTCGGCCTCGCCTACTGCCGAAGGCGGCGGGCGGTTGGACTGGATGCCGCTGAGCAACCTGCCCCCGGCGATTTCGGGCAAGCTGCTTGGTCTTGGGGCTGGAGACGTGTCCGACCCGATCATCGTGCCGCAGGCCGTGGTGCTGTTCCAGCTGAACGGAATAAGCGACCTCGAGACGCCGCAACCCTTGGACGTCAAGGTCAGCTACGCGCGGTTCGCGTTGCCGCCCGGTCAGGACGGGGCTGCGCTTTTGGCGTCGGTCGATGGCTGTGGCGATCTTTATCCGATGGCCCGCAAACTGCCCGCCGACAGTTTGGCGGTGACGGACGAGGTGTCGATAGCTGCGGTTGCACCCGATGTCGGGCTTGCGCTGGCCAAGCTTGACCCCGGCGAGGGTGTCGTGACCAAGCGCAGCGGTTCTGACGAGGTTTTGATGCTGTGCACCCGCAACGGCATTCAGCCGCCGCCGGTGGCCGAGGGGGACGCGACGGCAGCCACGCCATCCGCTGACGCGCCCAAGGACACAGCGGCGGGAGATTTCGTCAAGCCCGATCCCACGCGCGAGGCGGTGCGCAGCCAGTTGGGCAATACCCAGATCGGCGCTTTGGCCGATGCCTATATGGAAGAGCTTCGGTCGGAAGCGATCATCGAGACGCCGTGACGGTGCCGGTCGCCCTGACCTGTGGCGATCCGGCCGGAATTGGGCCGGAACTGGCGGTTGCGGCGCGCCGGATGCTGGGCGATGACGTGCCGTTCTTCTGGATCGGTGACCCGCGCCATTTGCCCGCCGGAACCTATTTTACCGAAATTTCGCAGCCCGGCCAAGCCATTGGCGTGAATGCCCATAGCCTGCCCGTGTTGCGGCACGACTTTGCAAGCCCCGTGACGGCGGGCCAACCCGACCCGCTTTTGGCGCAAGGCGTGATCGACGTGATCGCCCGCGCCGTGGCGCTGGTGCAGGACCGAGAGGCGTCGGCCATATGCACGGCGCCGATTTCCAAGAAGGTGCTTCGGGACGGGGCCGGTTTTGCCTTTCCGGGCCATACCGAGTTTCTGGCGCATCTGGGCGGCGTGGACCATGTCGTGATGATGCTGGCCTGCCCTACGCTTCGGGTGGTTCCGACGACCATCCACATCGCCTTGTCGCAGGTGCCAAAGGTGCTGACACCGGAGGTGCTGGAACGGACGATCCGCATCACGGCGGCGGGTCTGGTGCGCGATTGCGCGATTGCCGCGCCGCGCATCGCGGTGGCGGGGCTGAACCCGCATGCGGGCGAAGGCGGGCTTATGGGCACCGAGGAGGACCGCTGGATCGCGCCGCTGCTCGAGCGGTTGCGGGGCGAAGGATTCGACCTGCGCGGACCGATGCCGCCCGACACGATGTTTCACGCGCGGGCGCGGGCGGGCTATGACGTGGCGGTTTGCATGTACCACGATCAGGCATTGATCCCGATCAAGACCATCGATTTCGATGGCGGGGTGAACGTGACGCTGGGGCTGCCGTTCATCCGCACCTCGCCCGACCATGGTACGGCCTTTGACATCGCGGGCAAGGGGATTGCCAATCCGTCGAGCCTTGTCGCGGCGCTCAGGATGGCGCAACAGATGGCGATGGCGCGTCTGGGGTAAGCGCCGGGGGGCCAGCCCCCCGGACCCCCCGGAGTATTTGCCACAAGGATGAACGGGGGAAGAATGGCTGCGATCGACGGGCTGCCGCCGCTGCGGGATGTGATCCGCGACCATGATCTGGTGGCGAAAAAGCAGTTGGGGCAGAACTTTCTGCTCGACCTGAACCTGACCGCCAAGATCGCGCGGCAGGCGGGTGATCTGACCGGCTGCGATGTGCTGGAGGTGGGGCCGGGGCCGGGCGGGTTGACGCGCGGCTTGCTGGCCGAAGGGGCGCGGCGGGTGTTGGCGGTCGAGAAAGACCCGCGCTGCCTGCCCGCTTTGGCCGAGATATCAGCGGCTTATCCCGACCGCTTGCAGGTGATCAACGGTGATGCGCTGGAGGTGGATGTGCTGTCGCATCTGACGCCGCCGATCCGGGTGGTGGCGAACCTGCCCTATAACGTGGGGACCGAGTTGCTGGTGCGCTGGCTGACGCCCAAGGTCTGGCCGCCGTTCTGGGAAAGCCTGACGCTGATGTTCCAGCGCGAGGTGGCCGAGCGGATCGTGGCCAAACCGCGGACCGAGCATTACGGGCGATTGGCGCTGCTGGTGCAATGGCGGTGCGAAGCCAAGATCGTGCTGCATCTGCCGCCCGAGGCATTCACCCCCGCGCCGAAGGTGCATTCGGCGGTGGTGCATCTGACGCGGCTGGATCAGCCGCGCTTTGCGGCGGACGGGGCCGTGCTGGCGCGGATCACGGCGATGGCTTTCAACCAGCGGCGCAAGATGCTGCGGTCGAGCCTGAAGGGGATGGGACCGGACATCGAGGACAGGCTGGTCGCCGCCGGGATCGCGCCGACGGCGCGGGCCGAGGAGATATCGCTTGAAGGGTTCTGCGCCCTTGCGCGGGAAGTGGCGGCGGGCTGAACAAAGCACGAAGGCCGGGCCTGACGGTCCGGCCTTTGGCTATTGGTTAACAGATGCTTACTCGGCAGCTTCCTGTGCGCCGCCGCCGTTGCCGTCATCCTTGGGCTTGTCGGCCTTGGGCTTGCGCGGGGCGCGGGTCTTTTTGGGTGCTGCCTCGGCTTCGGCTGCAGGAACGCCCGGCAATTGGCCCTGTTCGGCGGGTTTTGCTGCGACCCGGGCTTCGGGCTTGGGCGCTTCGGGTTTGGGTGCTTCGGGTTTGGGCGCTTCGACGACGGCTTCCACCTTGGGCTGCTGGTCGCGCCGGTCGTCGCGGGACTGGTCGCGCGGTTTGTCTTCGCGCGGGCGGTCGCGGTTCTGGTCGCGGTTCTGGTCGCGGGGACGGTCTTCGCGCGGGCGGTCCTGACGGGGCTGGTTGCCATCGGCCTGTTGCGGACGGTCGCCGCCTTGCGGGCGGTCGTCGCGGCGACGGTATTCGCCACGGTCGCGCCGGTCGTTGCCCTGCCGTTCGCCCGACGGGTTGCCGTTCTGGTTGGTCTGTTGACCGCCCTGCGGACGGTCGTCGCGACGGGGCTGGTAGGGGCGTGCTTCGGGCGTTTCGACGAGATTGCCATCACCATCGGCGGAATAGTCGATCACGGTGACGGCGGGGCGGTTTTCTTCGGCGCGGTCGTCGCGGTAATCGGGGCGATAATCGCGGTTGTCGCTGCGGTCGCGCCACGTGTCGCGGTCGCGGTTGCCGCCGTTGTTGTTGTTGCCGCCGTTGCCGTTGTAGCCCTGCTGGCCGTTGCCGTTCTGGCTATTACCGTTGTGGCCGTTGCCATTCTGGTTATTGCCGTTCTGGTGGTTGCCGTTCTGGTTACCGTTCTGGGCCTGATTGCGCTGGCGCTCTTCCTGTTCGGCGGCCATTTCGCGCTGCGCCTCGCCCAAGAGGCGGGTGTAATGCTCGGCGTGTTGCAGGAAATTCTCGGCTGCGACGCGATCGTTCGACAGCTGTGCATCACGGGCGAGAAGCTGGTACTTCTCGATGATCTGCTGCGGCGTGCCGCGCACCTTGCCTTCGGGGCCGGAGCTTTCGAAGACGCGGTTGATGATATTGCCGAGGGTGCGCGGGCGGTTCGCCTTGGAACGCGAGCGGGACTTGGAAGATCTCATCTTGTCCTTTGGTCCAGATGACCTGGCTATCTGCAAACGCCCTTGCAGGTGATCCAACCGGATCGGGGCGTTACGAGCATGTCTGGCATTATGTGCACGGGGGAGCCTGCGCCCTGCCCCACTGCGTGACAATGAGTAAGCACCGACGGCGACGGAAGACAAGCGGAAAGTGCCCCGAGTGGCCCAGCGAACGGTGATTTTGCCGATGCAGCACGGCGGATGTTGCCGATTTCCCGCAGGTCAGGCCAAGCGGGCGGCGACGACACGGTCGCGCCCGTCGAGGTCTTGCAGCACGCCGATGCCGATCAGGCCTGCGGTGGCGAAGAGGGCTGCGACGGCCGCGCCCTGCGTCGGGCCGATTTCCACGATCAGGCGGCCGTGCGGCGACAGGTGGGACGCGGCCATGGTGGCAATCTGGCGGTAGGGCGACAGGCCGTCACCGCCCGGTGTCAGGGCGCGGCGGGGTTCGTGCAGCACCTCGGGCGAGAGGGCGGGCATCTCGGCTTCGGCGATGTAGGGGGGGTTCGAAACAATGAGATCGAAGCGGCCCTGGACGGCGGCAAACCAGTCGGAGACGAGGAAGAGGGCGCGATCTGCCACGCCAAGGGTGGCGGCGTTTTCCTGCGCTATGGCCAGCGTCGGGGCGTGGATATCGGTGCCGGTGCCGGTGGCAGCGGGGCGGTCGGCCAGAAGTGACAACAGGATGCAGCCGGTGCCGGTGCCAAGGTCGAGCACCGTTGCGAAGGGGGCGCAAAGCGCTGTCTGCACAAGGAGTTCGGTTTCGGGGCGGGGGTCGAGCGTGTCGGGGGTGACGCGGAAGCTGCGGCCCCAGAACAGGCGGTTGCCGATGATGTGGCTGACCGGTTCGCGGTTGGCGCGGCGCAGGACCGCTGCTTCAAAGCGCGCGATGGCTTCGGGGGGAAGCTGGTCGTGCAGGTGCAGGGTCAAGCGGTCGGGGGCGACGCCTGCGGCATGGGACAGCAGGGCGCGGGCATCGCGGGGGGCATCGGGGATACCGGCATCGCGCAGGCGCGGAAGGGCGGTGCGCAGCGCATCGGCGAGGGTTGTCATGCCTCCATCTCGGCGAGTTTTTCGGCCTGGTCATGGGCGACGAGGGCGTTGACGATGGTGTCGATGTCGCCCTGCATCACGGCGGCGAGGGAATAGACCGTCAGGTTGATGCGGTGGTCGGTCAGGCGACCTTGGGGGAAGTTGTAGGTGCGGATGCGTTCGGAGCGGTCGCCGGAGCCCACTTGCGCCTTGCGCTCGGCGGCGCGGTCGTTAGCTTGGCGTTCGCGTTCCAGTTCATACAGGCGGGCGCGCAGCACCTGCATGGCGATGGCGCGGTTCTGGTGCTGGGACTTTTCCGAACTGGTGACGATCATGCCGGTGGGCAGGTGGGTGATGCGGACCGCCGAGTCGGTGGTGTTGACGTGCTGGCCCCCTGCCCCGCTGGCGCGCATGGTGTCGATGCGGATGTCGGTGGCGGGGATGTCGATGTCGACCTCGGCGGCTTCGGGCAACACGGCGACGGTGGCGGCAGAGGTGTGGACGCGGCCCTGCGCCTCGGTTTCGGGGACGCGCTGGACGCGGTGGACGCCGGATTCGAATTTGAGCTTTGCGAAGACGCCTTCGCCCTGGACATGGGCGGTCACCTCTTTGATGCCGCCAAGGTCACTGAATTGCTGGTCGAGGATGTCGAAACGCCAGCCCATGCGTTCGGCGTAGCGTTGGTACATGCGCAACAGGTCGGCTGCGAAAAGGGCGGCTTCGTCGCCGCCGGTGCCGGGGCGGATTTCGAGGATGGCGGGGCGGGCATCGGCGGCGTCGCGTGGCAGAAGCGCGAGGCGCAGGCTGTGTTCGTAATCGGGGATTGCGGCCCTGAGGCGGGGGATTTCATCCTCGGCCAGCGCCTTCATCTCGGGGTCCGACAGCATGGCCTGCGCTTCGGACAGGTCATCGAGCGCGCGGCGATAAGCGGCGATCTGGTCGGCCACGGGTTTGAGGTTGCTGTATTCGCGGGATATTTCCGCGATTTCGGCAGGCGCGGCGCCTGCGTTCAGGCGGGCTTCGAGGAACTCGAAGCGCTGGGTGATCTGGGCGAGTTTGTCGAGCGGAACCATGAGGCGGGTGTGGCGTGCGAATGTCGGGCGGTCAAGGGGCAGCCGCAGAGCGGGGGGAAGCGGCAGAGCGGGGGCCAGCCCCCGCACCCCCGGGATATTTGGGACGAGAAGAAGGGTTAAGGGGTGGTTAACGCATTGCTCCAATCCGTGAGGCGGGCGGCGTTGACGCCCATATCGCCGCGACCGAAGCGAAGGCGGGCGTAGAGGTCGAGGCGCGTGCCTTGGGGCGTGGGCGTGGCTTGGGCGGTGGTGTAATCGGGAAAGCCCCAGAGTGCCGAGCGGGTGATGTAGGTGATGCGGCCTGTCGCGGGGTCTCCGGCAAGGCGGGTGGTGCGCGGGGTGGCTGTGGCGATGGCATCGAGGCGTTGCAGGAGCGTTTCGGGCGGGTCTTGGGACAGGCAGGCGTAGGTGGCAGAGCCTTCGGCGGGGTGGACCGTGCAATCGGGTGCGGTGGCGGTGTCGAGCGGGACGTGCCAGCGCCCCGGATCGGAGGGGGCGAGGCGCACATAGGCAGCGAACGCTGCTGCTGCGAAAAGGGCGAGTGCTGCGAAAATCATGGGAAGCATTATACCACCTGTGCTGCGGGTCATGATTAACGCTGCGTGCGCGCCCAGTGGTAGAGGCAGACCAGCTCGTAGGCGACATGGGCGCCTGCGATGGCGGTGATGCCGGTCGTGTCATAGGGGGGTGACACCTCGACCACATCGCCGCCCACGAGGTTGATGCCTGCAAGGTCGCGCAAGCAGGCTGCGGCTTGCCACGCATGCAGGCCCCCCCAGACCGGCGTGCCGGTGCCGGGGGCAAAGGCGGGGTCGAGCGCGTCGATGTCGAAGGTAAGGTAAGTCGCTGATGTGCCGACGATATCCTTGGCGCGGGCGACGGTTTGGGCGACGCCTTGCTCATGCACGTCGCGCGCGGTGATGACGTTGAAGCCCAGGTAATCTTCGGTGGTGGTGCGGATGCCGATCTGGACCGAGCGGGCAGGATCGACGAGGCCGAGTTTCACGGCCTTGTAGAGGAAGGTGCCATGGTCGATGCGCGCCATGTCATCGTCGGGCCAGAGGTCGGAATGGGCGTCGAAATGGATCACCGACAGCGGGCCGAATTTGGCGGCATAGGCGCGCAGGATCGGAAGCGTGATGAAATGGTCGCCGCCGAGGGTGACGGTTCCGGCCCCCGCTGCAAGAACCCCGGCGATGTGGTCGGTGAGGGTTTGCGGAAAGCTGGCGGTATGGGCGTAATCGAAGGCGAGGTCGCCGTAGTCGATTATGTTCATATCCTCCAACGGGTTGGTGGGCCAGCCCTGCGGCGGGTCGTAGGGTTGCAGGGTCGATGCCTCGCGGATGGCGCGGGGGCCGAAGCGGGTGCCGGGACGGTGGGTGACGGCCTGATCGAAGGGCACGCCGGTGATGGCGAGATCGACGCCGGAAAGGTCTTTGGTGTAGCTGCGGCGCAGGAAGCTGGTCGCCCCGCCAAAGGCGTTTTCAAAGGCGTAGCCGCGTTGGGTGGGGCGGGTGAAGGCCGTATCGACCTGCGATTTTGCGTCTTCGAGGGCCATGGCGGGAATTTCCGTCGCTGAAGGCGGCGTCGTTTCGGGTCCGAGACGCTGCGGATCGGGTTTGTGCAAGGGAACAGGACGGCGGCGGAGTGTCAAGGACGGGGGGCTTGTTAACCACGATTCAGCGCGGCGAATCATGCACAGGTGATGCACATAACGCTGCAAGGATCGTCACGATTCCTTCACCTTTTGGATATCTGCGACAGGTTAATCCGGAGTGGCCGACAGGTGCCGCGTTATACCCAAAGATAACGCGAAACGGCATAGGTCGGTGTTGGCCGGGCCATGATCGACTCCCGACGGCGGCGTTCATAACCTTGGCGGACATGGCATTCTGTTTGGCACCCGTTCGGCTATGCCGCTGTATTTGCTTGCGCGGTTCGAGCATCGGCAAATCGGAAGGGAGAGGGGTGCAGTCAAAATCCGAGAGAAGACGGGTCTTATGAAATATTCATCACTCAAAACATTAGCGGCGGGTCTGGTTGCGGCGATGGCATTGGCCGGAACGGCACAGGCCGGCCCACAATCAAATTGTAGTTACATCAGTCAATCCCTGGTCTGCGAAGCGCCCCTGGGCGGCGCAGAAGCAGCGGATGATACGGCGGTTTACGCCGGTGTGCAGTTCACCGTCGGATCGGGTGCGGTCAAGCCGCGTCTGGTGGTTGGCGCACGGTCGCTGCATGTCGATACGGACAATTCCGTTACCGGTGCCGATCTGGCGATGCGCTTCGGGCTTGACGGCGGGATCACCATGGACAGCGCCGTGCTGTCGCTGGTCGGTGGGCGCAACGATGCGATGGCGAATGTGGGTCTGGGGTATTCCTATGCGTCCGATAGCTGGATGACGACGGCGGCCTTGCAGACAAGCCACCTGCGGGCGGGGGCGGATTACGTGTTCACGCTGGCCAAGCCCGAGTGGTTCATCGAAATCGATTCGCTGCAGAAGCCGACGACGAAAGGTGGCGCGCTGACATGCCCCGACGGGTTGAACCTGCAAGAGCTTGGCGACCTTTATGAAGCCGACCCCGACGTGACTGTTGACGGGAAAAGCTGTTTTTACAGCGGCTGACGCACCAAAAAAGAAAAACCCGCCTTGGCGGGTTTTTCGGGGACGTGTGGCCTGTCAGGCCAGCGGTTGGGCGCGTTCGACGAGACGGGCGAAGAAACTTGCGCCGATAGGGGCGGCTTCGTCATTGAAGTCATAGGCGGGGTGGTGCAGGCCCGCGCCGGGGCCGGTGCCAAGGAAGAGATATGCGCCGGGGCGGGCCTCGAGCATATAGGAGAAGTCTTCCGAACCCATCTCGCGGTTGGCCCGGGCATCGACGGCATCTGCGCCTGCGACCTCGGCCGCGACATCGGCGGCAAAGGCGGTTTCGGCCTCGTGGTTGATGGTGGCGGGATAGCCCCAGTCGTAATGCACATCGGCCTTGACGTTATAGGCGAGTGCGTGGCCTTCGACGATTTCGTGGAAGCGGCGGCGCAAGAGGGCGCGGACCTCGGGCGAGAAGGCGCGGATGGTGGCCTGGAACATTGCGGTTTCGGGAATGATGTTCGAGGCGGTGCCGGTGTGGATTTGGGTGACCGAGATGATCGCTTCGTCCAGCGCATAGACGTTGCGCGGGATGATGGTCTGGATCGCGCCGACCATGCCGACGACCGCGACCACGGGGTCGATGCAGTCATGCGGGGTGGCACCGTGGCCGCCCTTGCCCGTCAGGGTGACGGTGGCGGTATCGACCGAGGCCATGATCGGGCCGGGGGTGGTGCGGAACGCGCCGAAGGGCACGTTGGGGGCATTGTGGATGCCGTAGACCTGTGTGACGCCGAAGCGGTCCATCGCGCCCTGTTGCACCATGACCTGACCGCCGCCGCCATCTTCTTCGGCGGGCTGGAACATCAGGGCGACGCGGCCCGAGAAGCGGCGCGTCTCGCACAGGTATTTTGCGGCACCGAGCAGCATGGTGACATGGCCGTCATGGCCGCAGGCATGCATCTTGCCGGGGGTGGTCGAGGCGTAAGGGGCGCCGGTGATTTCGGCGATGGGCAGCGCGTCCATATCGGCGCGCAGGCCGATGGTGGGGCCGCTCCCTTGGCCGTTGATGATGGCGACGAGGCCGGTCTTGGCGATGCCTTCGTGGATTTCATCGACCCCCATCTCGCGCAGGCGGTCGGCGATGAAGGCGGCGGTGGCGTGGCAGTCGAAGCCCAGTTCGGGGTTTTGGTGCAGGTGGCGGCGCCAGCCCTTCATTTCGTCTGCATAGGCTGCGATACGGTTGAGGACGGGCATGGCGGGCTTCCTTTGGTCGCGTGTCGGTCTGTCGTCTGGCGTTTGATCAAATCTGAAAAGCACGGAGGCTGCAATGGCTGCACCCGATATTGACCGGACCATGAGCGACGATCTGGTGCGCGACCCCGCGGGCGGTCTGGCGCGGCAAATGCTGCGGCTGGTCGAGATCATGCGGCGGCTGCGCGATCCGGTCGCGGGGTGTCCGTGGGATTTGCAGCAGGATTTCGCCAGTATCGCGCCCTATACGCTGGAAGAGGCGCATGAGGTGGCCGATGTGATCGCGCGGGAAGCGTGGGACGAATTGCCGGCCGAGTTGGGGGATTTGCTGTTTCAGGTGGTTTACCATTCGCAGATGGCCGAGGAGGCGGGGCTGTTCGGCTTTGACGCCGTGGTACGGGCGATTTCCGACAAGATGCTGGCGCGGCATCCGCATGTGTTCGGGGCCGAGAGCCGCGACAAATCGGCGGCGCAGCAGACGGCGGATTGGGAGCGGATCAAGGCAGCCGAACGGGGTAAGGCGCGGGTTCTGGACGGGGTGGCGCTGGGGCTGCCTGCGCTGGTGCGGGCGGTGAAGTTGCAAAAGCGGGCCGCAAGGGTGGGGTTCGACTGGCCGTCGACCGATGAGGTGGTGGCCAAGATCGCGGAAGAGGCGGCGGAACTGGTCGAGGCGCGCGAGGTGCTGACCAAGGCCGAGGTGGAGGAGGAGTTCGGCGATCTGCTTTTCGTCATGGCGAACCTTGCGCGGCATCTGGAGGTGGACCCGGAAGCGGCGCTCCGCAGCGCCAATGCCAAGTTCACGCGGCGGTTCGGGCGGATCGAGGATTGGCTGGCGCAAGCGGGCAAGACCCCCGCAGACAGCGATCTGGCCGAGATGGACGCGCTGTGGAACCGCGCCAAGGCCGAGGAAAAGGCGGCCAAGGCGGCGGGTGGTTCGCAAAAGCGTGATACCTGATTTTTTCACTCAGGTATTGACCCAAGTAAAATAGTCGGGTTTATGGGGCGCATCGGTTTTGCCATACAGGAGCGCGACATGCGCCTTCGTCTTACCCTTGCAGCCCTTGCCGCCACGGTCGCCCTGCCCGCCTTGGCCGAGGAGGTGAACATCTATTCGCACCGCCAGCCCGAGCTGATCCAGCCGCTGCTGGACGCCTTTACCGCCGAGACGGGGATCACGACCAACGTGGCCTTTGTCGACAAGGGCATGTCGGAGCGGCTGGTGGCCGAGGGCGCACGCTCGCCCGCCGACCTGATCCTGACGGTGGATATCGCGCGGTTGATGCAGATCGTGGATGCCGGTGTGACGCAGGCGGTCGACGATCCGGTGCTGGAGGCGAACATTCCCGCCACGCTGCGCGACCCGGAACACCACTGGTTCGGGCTGACCACGCGGGCGCGGATCGTCTATGCCAGCAAGGAGCGGGTGAAACCGGGCGAGGTGACGACCTACGAGGATTTGACGGACCCCAAGTGGAAGGGCCGCATCTGCATCCGGTCGGGGACCAACGACTATAACATCGCGCTGCTGGGGGCGATGATCGTCCACCATGGCGAGGATTATGCCAAGACATGGGCGGAAGGCATCAAGGCCAATCTGGCGAAAAAGCCCAACGGGGGCGACATCGACCAGATCAAGGCGATTGCGGCGGGCGAATGTGACATCGCGCTGGGCAATACCTATTACATGGGCCAGATGCTGAGCAATCCGGACACCAAGCCCACCGCCGACATGGTGCGCATCGACTTTCCGGTGTTCGAAGGCGGCGGGTCGCACCTGAACATCTCGGGCATCGCCATGACCAAATCGGCACCGAACAAGGCGGCGGCGCTGAAGTTGATGGAATGGCTGACCTCGGACGAGGCGCAGCGCATCTATGCCGAGAAGAACCACGAATTTCCAGTCAAGGCGGGTGTGGCGCGGTCAGCGCTGGTGCAAAGCTGGGGCGAGTTCACGCCCGACAGCGTAAGCCTGAGCGAAGTGGCGGCAGCACGGCCTGCGGCGCTGAAGATCATGGAAGAGATCGACTTCGACAACTGAAAGACGCGTGCAAGGTTTGGCGGGGGGGCTGCGGTCCCCCCGTTTGTTTTCTGCCCCCGACGTCTGACGCAGAAATCAGCGCGGAATTTGGCGTAAATTCCGTTTTGCGCCGGTGCCGTTCTTGACCATCTGGACAAGTTCGCGCCCTTCGGCTCTGGTGCCAGTGCACAAACCCGAGGATAGCATGACCCGTTCCCCCCGCAAGATCATCATCGACACCGATCCGGGGCAGGATGATGCCGTGGCGATCTTGCTGGCGCTGGCCAGCCCCGAGGATATGACGGTGCTGGGCATTACCGCCGTTGCGGGCAATGTGCCGCTGCCGCTGACGCAAAAGAACGCGCGGATCATCTGCGAATTGGCGGGCAAGCCCGACACCCGCGTCTTTGCCGGATGCGACGCGCCGATGCAGCGCAGGCTGGTGACGGCGGAACATGTGCATGGCAAGACCGGGCTGGACGGGCCGCAGATGGCCGATCCGGTGATGGCGCTGCAAGAACAGCACGCGGTGGATTTCATCATCCACACCCTGCGGAGCGAGCCGGCGCAGACCGTCACGCTGTGCCCGCTGGGGCCGCTGACCAATATCGCCACGGCGTTCCGCAAGGCACCCGACATCATCGGACGGGTGCAAGAGATCGTGCTGATGGGGGGGGCCTATTTCGAGGTTGGCAACATCACCCCGACTGCCGAATTCAACATTTACGTCGACCCGGAAGCGGCTGATATCGTGTTCAAATCAGGCGTGCCGCTGGTGGTGATGCCGCTTGATGTGACGCATAAGGCGCTGACCAACCGTGCGCGGGTCGACGCGTTTCGCGCCATGGGCAGCGATGTGGGCCGCATGGTGGCGGAGTGGACCGATTTCTTCGAGCGTTTCGACATGCAGAAATACGGAAGCGAAGGCGCGCCGCTGCATGACCCCTGTGTCATCGCCTATCTGATCCGGCCGGACCTGTTCACGGGGCGGCATATCAACGTTGAAATCGAGACAGGGTCAGAGTTGACGCTGGGGATGACGGTGGCCGATTGGTGGGGCGTGACCAAGCGGCCGGCCAATGCGATGTTCATGGGCGGAGTGGATGCCGAAGGGTTCTATGCGCTGCTGACCGAACGGCTGGCACGGCTGTAACGGCTAGTTTTCAGGCAGGACCACGGTAAAGACCGACCCCTGCCCCTTTTCGCTTTCGATCCGCATCCGGCCACGGTGGCGGTTGACGATGTGTTTGACGATGGCAAGGCCCAGACCCGTGCCACCCTGTTCGCGGCTTCGGTGTCCGTCGACGCGGTAGAAGCGTTCGGTCAGGCGCGGGATGTGCTGCTGTTCGATCCCCTCGCCGCGGTCGATCACGTCAAGACGGATGCCGGGGCCACGCGGCAACGCCTCGCGCAGCAGGCGGATGGTGACGGTGCCGCCGGACCCGCCGTATTTCACCGCGTTTTCGATCAGGTTGGTCAGAACCTGCGTGATCTGGTCGGAATCGCCCGGCAAGGGCAGCGGGCCGTCGATGCCGGTGGTTTCGATGGTGACTCCCTGCGCTGCGGCCAAGGGGCGCAGGGTGGCGATAGCCGATCCGATCAGCGCGGCAAGGTCGATGCGGTCGGTGGGGCGGACGCGCTCTTCGGATTCGACGCGGCTGAGGTGGAGAAGATCGCTGATAAGGCGGTTCATGCGCCCCGCCTCGCGCTCCATGATGGCAAGGAAGCGGTCGCGGGCGGGCGCGTCGTCGCGGGCGGCCCCGCGCAGGGTTTCGATGAAACCCAGCAAAGCGGTCAGGGGTGTGCGCAACTCGTGGCTGACATTGGCCACGAAATCGCGGCGCATCAGGCCCATCTGTTCGGCCTCGGTCACATCGACGAAGGTGAGCGCGGCCCCCAGCGTGCCCAAGGGGGCGACAGTGACGCGAAAGGCGATGTCTTGCGACGGGCCGGGGATGATATGGCGCGCCTCGGCCCCGCGCTGCTGGGTCAGGGCGGCGGCGATGGCGGTTTGCAGGGCGGGTTGGCGCAGGGTCAAAAGATGGTGCCGCCCCTCGATCGCGCCGCCGAACAGCGCGGTGGCGGCAGGGTTGGCGACGGAAATCCGTTCGTCCTGTCCGATCACGATCATCGGCAAGGGCACGGCATCGGCCATGGCCCGCATCACCTCGGTCTGCATCTGCCGCCCCCTTGCCCGTTTTGTGCTGTGCCTTCCTTACCATGCCTGACGCCGCATGCCACTGCGGGCTTGGCAGCGGCAATATGATACGATACCGAACTTGTGTGGAAGCAGGGGCGTTCGGGCGCGGCATGTGGGATGAGTGACGAGACCAAAGCGGCGCACCTGTTGATCGGTGCGGTCGAGGGGCCAGTGGGCGCGGCGCGGGTGGCCTTTGGTCGGCTGGATGCGGCGGTGCTGGCGCAGGTCGCACCGGCGCAGGTGATCTGCGCGCTGTTTGCAAAGGACTGCGACGCGATGATGGTGGCCGAGCGGCTGGCCGATCTTGGCTGGCGCGGGCGGTTGACCGTGCTGGCCCCCGGCCTGCCGAACCGGCGGATGGTGCAGCAGGAAGTGCAGGCCATCGCGCCGTGGATCGCGGTCGAGGTGGTGGCCGCGCTTTAGGTTTGCGCTGTGTCGCGGCGGTAGATCCAGTCGTGATCGGGATCGTTCTGGAAGCGCCAGTTGCGGCGCGGACCGGCCATGACGTTCAGGTAATAGAGGTCATAGCCATAGGGTGCGCCGCAGGGGTGATGGCCCTTTGGCACCAGCGTGACATCGTGGTTCTTGGCGGCCATGGTTTCATCAAGCGACCCGTCTTCGGTATAGACGCGCTGGATGGCAAAGCCCTGTTCGGGGTTGGTGCGCATGTAATAGGTTTCTTCCAGATAGGTCATGCGCGGGAAATCGTCTTCGTCGTGGCGATGGCTGGGATAGCTTGACCAGTTGCCCTGCGGGGTAAACACCTCGGTCACCAGCAGGCTGTCGGCCACGTCGCGGCCCTCCATGGCGATGTTGTTGATGTAGCGGGTGTTGGCGCCCGTGCCGCGCTGGGTCAGCTCGATCCCCTCGGGGCCGAGTTTGCGGACGGGGTGGGTGCCCTGCCCCGGTGCTGTGCAGACGGCAAGGGTGCAGGCGGTGGTGGCGGTGGCCTGCCAGTCGCTGCCGTTCGGGACATAGAGGCAATGGGGGGGCGTGCGCTCGAACACGTTCATCCGGTCGCCCATGTCGCCCATGTCCTGCCCGCCTGCGGTGATGCGCGCGCGGCCTTCGACGAGGACGAGGATCGCCTCGCGGTTGCCCGTCACTTCGGCGGCGCTTTGCCCCGCGGCCAGCCGGTAGAGGCCGAAGCCGACATAGCCCCAGCCCGCAGATTCGGGGGTGATGTCATGCACCTTGCCGGTGGTTCCGGTCGGTTTGCGCAGCAGGTCGGCCATTCTTGTCCCCTTCCTCTTGTCCCGAGTATCCCCGGGGGGTGCGGGGGGCGGCAAGCCCCCCGCCCGTGTCAGATAAGCCCGACCTCGCGCGACAGGCGCTTGAGCGTGGCAAGGCCCAGCGTCTGATAGAGCAGCGGGTTGCGGATAGTGGGGTCCTGTTCGGCCTCGATCACGATCCAGCCGTCGTAAGCGTGGTCGGCAAGGATTTGCAGGAGCGGTTTGAAATCGACCCCGCCTTCCTGATCGCCCGGCACGGTGAAGGCACCGCCGACGACGCCTTTCAGGAAAGACCAGCCTTCGGCGCGGACGCGGGCGGTGACGGCGGGGCGGATGTTCTTGGCGTGGAAATGGCGGACGCGGGCGGCGTGTTTGGTCAACACGGCCACGGGGTCGCCGCCGCCAAAGGCGCAATGGCCTGCGTCGAACAGCAGGTGCGTGTGGGGGCCGCTGGCGGCCATCAGGGCGTCGATCTCGGCGGGGCTTTCGACGATGGTGCCCATATGGTGGTGGTAGACCAGCGTGACGCCCTGGCCTGCCAGATAGGCGGCGAAGGCTTCGAGTTTCGCGCCGAAGGCGGTCATTTCGGCGGCGGTCAGGGTGGGGCGGTCGTTCACCGGTTTTGCCGCGTCGCCGTGGATGGCGTTCGAGGTTTCGCAGACGATGCAGACCTTGCAACCGTTGTGCTTGAGTTTGGCAAGGTGGGGTTGGACGGCTTTGATCTCGTCTTCCACCGAGCGGACCAAGAGTTCGGTCGAATACCAGCCCGAGATGAATTTCAGGCCGTAATCGGCGAGCAGCGCCCGCAGCGCTTCGGGCTCGTCCGGCCAGCGGTGGCCGTTTTCGATGCCGTCAAAGCCGATCTGGCGACCGGCTTCGTCGAGGATGCGCGTGGTGGGGATGTCGGCACCGATGGAGCGGTCGTCGTCATTGGCCCAAGCGATGGGATTGGTTCCGAACAGGATCATGTTGTTTCTCAGGTTCAGTCGGCAAGCCGCTGTTTTTGTTTGGATGATTCGTAATTCTTGCGGGCTTCGTTCACGGTCGGACGGACCGAGACTTCGGGAACGCCCACTTCCCACCATGTGCCGCCTGCGGCAGTGCTGGGCGCGGGATCGGTGTCGATGACGATGACCACGGGGATTGCGCTGTCGCGGGCGGCGTGGATTTGCGCTTCGAGATCGGCGATGTCCTTGGCCTTGACCGCCTTTGCCCCCATCGAGGCGGCGTGGGCCACAAAGTCGATGTTCGAAGGGTTCACGTGGTAGCTGTCGTCCAAGAGGTTGTTGAACGGCGCGCCGCCGGTGTGTTTTTGCAGGCGGTTGATGCAGCCGTAACCGCGGTTGTCGGTCAGCACCACCGTGAAAGGCACACCCATCGTCACGGCGGTGGCGAGTTCGCTGTTGGCCATCATGTAGCTGCCGTCGCCGACCATGCAGATCACGTCGGCATCGGGGCGGGCCATTTTGATGCCGAGGGCGCCAGCCACTTCGTAGCCCATGCAGGAGAAACCGTATTCCATGTGATAGCCGCCGATGGTGGCATCCCAGATTTTATGCAACTCGCCCGGCATGGTGCCTGCAGCCCCCATGACCACGGTTTGCGGTGTGGCGGCGCGTTGCACGGCGCCGACGACCTGCATGTCGGTGGGCAGGTTGTTTCCGGCGGCAGGCGCGGCTTTGACGGCGGCCTTGGCCTGCGCCCAATCGGCTTTCAGCTTGGCATCGGGGCTGGCATATTTGTGCAATTTCAGAGCCGCGCCAAGGGCTTGCAGCGCGATCTTTGCATCCGACACGAGGCAAAGCGCGCCGTGTTTGGCGGCATCGTAGGGTTGGACGTTGATCGACAGGATGCGGCGGTTCGGGTGCTTGAACAGCGACCACGAGCCTGTGGTGAAATCCTGGAACCGCGTGCCGAGGCCGATCACCAGATCGGCAGTTTCGCAGACGATGTTGGCCGAGGAGGCTCCGGTCACGCCCACGGGGCCGAAGTTCATGGCATGGTCATGCGGCAGGGCGGATTTTCCGGCCTGGGTTTCCACCACGGGGATGTTGTGGGTGGATGTGAAAGCGGCAAGGTCGGCTTCGGCGCGGGAATAGATGACGCCGCCGCCTGCGACGATGACGGGGTTTTTCGCGGCTTTCAGTGCCGCGATGGCGGCTTCGAGTTCGCCCGCATCGGGTGCGGGGCGGCGGATGTGCCAGACTTTGGGCGTGAAGAACGCTTCGGGGTAGTCGTAGGCTTCGGCCTGCACGTCTTGGCAGAAGGCCAGCGTGACGGGGCCGCATTCGGCGGGGTCGGTCATCACCCGCAGGGCGCGGGGAAGTGCGGTCAGGATATGTTCGGGGCGCGAGATGCGGTCGAAATAGCGGCTGACGGGGCGGAAGCAGTCGTTGGCCGATATGGTGCCATCGGCGAAGGATTCGACCTGTTGCAGCACGGGATCGGGGGCGCGGTTGGCGAAGACATCGCCGGGGATCAGCAGGACCGGCAGGCGGTTGACATAGGCGAGTGCGGCTGCGGTGACCATGTTGGTCGCCCCCGGCCCGATGGAGGTAGTGACGGCCATGGCGCGGCTGCGCTTGTGCGCTTTGGCATAGGCGATGGCGGTGTGGGCCATGGTCTGTTCGTTATGGCCGCGCCATGTGGGCAGCGTGTCCTTGATGCCGTGCAGCGCCTCGCCCAGACCGGCCACGTTGCCGTGGCCGAAGATGGCCCAGACGCCTTCGATGAAACGGCTTCCGTCAGCGGTCATCTGCACGGAAAGCCATTTGACCATGGCTTGGGCGGCGGTCAGGCGGATCGTGGTCATGCGGCGATGTCCTTGTTGGCGCGGGCCTTGTCCCAGATCTGGCACAGGCGGCTGTAGCGGGCGACCATCATCTCGACGGCCTGTTGATCGGAAAGGGCACCGGCAAGCCAGCCACGGGCGGCATCGGCAAAGATGGTGCGGCCGACGGCGAAACCTTTGACCAGATCGTGACGGGCGGCAAGGGCGAGCGATGCGGCAAGGTCGTCTTCGGCGGCGTCGAGACCCAAGACGACGATGCCGCGGGTGTGCGGGTCGTTGCGGGTGATCGCGGCGCAGGCGGCGTCATAGGCGGCGTCGGTGGCAAAGGGTTCGAGCTTCCACCAATCGGGGTAGATGCCGAGGTCGTAGAAGCGCTGGATGATCAGGGCCGAGGTGTCGTCGGTGACGGGGGCGACCTTGGAGGGGATGATCTCGAGCAGCATTTCAAGGCGGTTGCGGCGGCAGGCGTGGAACAGGCGCAGGACGGTGGCTTCCTGTTCGGCCTTCATTTCCGCCGTGTCGTCGGGGTGGTAGAAGCACAGCACCTTGACCACATGTTCCAGCGGCCATTCCTGCAAGCCGCCATAGTCTGGCCCGAGTTCGGGTTCGAGCGTCAGCGGGCGCGAGCCGGGCCATTCGACGGGGCGGCCGATCCACAGGCCGGTGCCTGCGGCGGCGTAAAGCGCGTCACGGCCAAGGCGGCTGTCGCACAGGATGCCGTGGCCGGGCTTGCCATCGGCTACGGTCAGGGCGGCCTTGAGGCACAGCTGTTTGAACGCGCCGATCTTGGCGGGGGTGGCCCCCTCCATCTGTTCAAGCTGCATGCGGTGATCAAAGGCGAAGACGCGCATGGTCGACAGGTCTTTGTGCCGGTTGGTGGCCCAATGCACCTGTTCGAGGTCGCGATCTTTGCGCAGCGCCTTGGTCACGACGCCGCGGTTGAGGAAATACTGGAGTTCCTCCCATGACGGATAGGCGGGGGTGCAGCCGTGGCGGCTGACGGCAAAGGCCCCGCAGGCGTTGGCGTATTTGAGCGCGGTGGGCCAGGGTTCGTTGTCGAGCCAGCCCTTGATAAGGCCGGACATGAAGCCGTCGCCTGCGCCAAGGACGTTGAAGACCTCGATGGGGAAACCGGGGCCGGCCTCGCCCTCGTCCAGCGTATCGGGGATGGGGCCGGTGAAGGCGGAAGCGCCCATCGGGCCGCGTTTGCACACGAGGGTGGCATTGCTGACGGCGCGGACGGCGCGGAGCGCGGCAATCGTGTCGGTGGTGCCGCCTGCGATGTGGAATTCTTCTTCGGTGCCGACGATCAGGTCGAACAGATGAAGCGTGGCTTGCAGTTTGGCGGTGACGGCGGCCGAGGAGATGAAGCGGCTTTCGCCGTCACCATGGCCGGCAAGGCCCCAGAGGTTGGGGCGGTAGTCGATGTCGAGCGCGGTTTGCGCGCCGTGTTTGCGGGCGAGGTTCAGCGCTTTCAGCACGGCGGCTTCGGTGCGGGCGTTGGACAGATGCGTGCCGGTGGCGACGACGGCGCGGGCGCGGGCGATGAATTCTTCGGAAATGTCGTCTTCGCACAGCGCCATGTCGGCGCAGTTTTCGCGGTAGAAGATCAGCGGGAACTGGTGTTCGTCGCGGATGCCCAGAAGGACGAGTGCTGTCAGGCGTTCGGGGTCGGTGATGACGCCGGTGGTATCGACGCCCTCGCGGGCCAATTCCTCGCGGATGAAGCGGCCCATGTGTTCGTTGCCGACGCGGGTGATGAGCGCGGATTTGAGGCCGAGGCGGGCGGTGCCTGCGGCCATGTTGGTTGGGCTGCCGCCGATATATTTCTGGAACGACCCCATGTCTTCGAGCCGCCCGCCGACCTGCGCGCCATAAAGGTCGACCGAGGCGCGGCCGATGGTGATGACATCGAGCGTTTTTGCGGATGTGGTCATGGAACGATCCCTTGGACGGCCGAGTCGGGTGGCGCGTGGCGTTTTGGAATAATTATTCCATTGCTGCGGTCAGGGGAAGCAAAAACTTCACACGCGCCCGTCGCGGGCAGAGCCGACGGCCACGGCCAGCGACAGGGCCAGCGCGATGGTGGCCGAAAGCGAGCGGAAGGCGCCGAAATCGACTTCGGGCACGGTCACGATGGTGTCGGCCATACGGGCGAGCGGGCTGGTGACACGGTCGGTGATGCCCACGACCGTCAGCCCGCGGTCATGGCCCTCTTGCGCCAAGGCAAGGGTCTCTTCGCCATAGGGGGCGAAGGTGATGGCAAGCACGGCATCGCCGTCGCGCAGCGCGAAACGGTGGTCGAGCTTGCCGACGCCGTCATGCAGCATCGACGGGACGGACATCTTGCCGAAGACATAGGCAAGGTAGGAGGCCACCGGAAAGGCGCGACGATAGCCGACGATGTGGATGGTGCCGGCCGTGGCCAGAAGATCGACGGCCTGGGCAAGCGCCGCTTCGTCGACGGTTTTGGCCAAGGCTTCCAGCGAGAGGCGACCGGCCTCGACGAATTCGGCAAGCAGTGCGGTGGGGCTGCCAGCGCCGCCGTCTTTGAGGTTGCGCAGGCGGGTGGTGTAATCGGGCCAGCCGGGGGCATAGGCTTCGCGAAACAGCTTTTGCATTTCGGAAAAGCCGGAAAAGCCCATGATCTGGCAAAAGCGCATCAGGGCCGAGGGTGGCACGTCGGCCCCCGCGGCGAGTTCGGCCACGGTCGAGACGGCGATGCGGTCGGAATGGGTGGCGATGAAATCGGCGCATTGGCGCAGACGGCGCGGCAGGTCGGTGGTGACGGCGGCAAGACGGTCGCGGAATTCATCGACGGAAGCGGGGGGCTGCGCCGAGGTGGTGATGCTGTCATCGGTCATGTGCGGCCCTGCCCTGTTTTGCACCACGCTAGCGTGGTGGAACGAATATTCCAACTGGAAATGGAATGCGCGCGGCGTTTCCTGACGCAGGAAACGCGCCGGTTTCTGACGCAGAAACCGGGGGCGCGCGGGTTCAAGGGGGGTGCCCCATTTCCTGCGTCAGGAAATGGCGCGATTTCTGCGTCAGAAATCGCTTGCCGGTTTCAGGCCGGTGCGGAAGCGGCGGGCGTTTTTCTGGTAGCCGAGGGCAGAGGCGATCAGGCGGGCCTGGGCTTCGGGGTCGAGCATCCGCACCACCTTGCCCGGTGCGCCCATGACAAGCGAGAAATCTGGAATCTCCTTGCCTTCGGTCACCAAGGCCCCTGCCCCGATCAGGCAGCCGCGTCCGATTTTTGCGCCGTTCAGCACGGTCGCGCCCATGCCGATCAGCGAGCCTTCGCCCACCGTGCAGCCGTGCAGCATCGCCTTGTGGCCGATGGTGCAATTGGCACCGATCACCAAGGGATAGCCCATGTCGGTGTGGAGCACGCAGTTTTCCTGAACGTTGCTCCCCTGCCCCAAGGTGATCGTCTCGTTGTCACCGCGCAGGGTTGCGCCGAACCAGACCGAGGCGTTGGCCTGAAGCGTGACCTTGCCGATCACGTTTGCATCGGGGGCGACCCATGCGGACGGGTCGATAGCGGGGGCGATGCCGTCGAGCGCGTAGATCATCGGACCGCAAACTCGGCATTGAGGGTGCGGACGAAATCCGAAAGGCGCGGCTGGCGGTCGCGGCGCAGGCGTTCGGCGGCGAGGATGGTCTTGAGGTTTTCGAAGGTGTCGGTCAGGTCTTCGTTCACGAGGACGTAATCGTATTCGGCCCAATGGCTGATTTCGTCACGGCTTTTGGCCATGCGGGTGGCGATCACCGCGTCGCTGTCTTGCCCGCGCGAACGCAGGCGGCGGTCAAGTTCCGCAATGGAGGGTGGCAGGACGAAGATCGACACCACATCGCGCCCGAGCGACGAGTTGCGGATTTGCTGGCCGCCCTGCCAGTCGATATCGAACACCGTGTCGCGGCCTTCTTTCATTGCCGCTTCGACCGGGCCTTTGGGGGTGCCGTAGAAATTGCCGAACACCTCGGCATGTTCGAGCATTTCGCCTGCGGCGACCATGGCTTCGAAATCGGGGCGGGCGCGGAAGTAGTATTCGCGGCCATCGGCCTCGCCGCTGCGGGGGGCGCGGGTGGTGGCGCTGACGGAAAAGCGCATGGTGGCATCCCATGCCATCAGCATCTTGGTCAGTGTCGATTTGCCCGCGCCCGAAGGCGAGGAGAGGATAAGGAGAAGGCCACGACGATTGTTCATCTATTCCACGTTCTGAACCTGTTCGCGCATCTGGTCTATGACGGTTTTGAGGTCAAGCCCGATGCGGGTGAGGGCGATGGATTGCGATTTGGAGCACAGTGTATTTGCCTCGCGCATGAATTCCTGCATCAGGAAATCGAAGGTGCGCCCGACGGGGGCGGGATCGGCCAACAGGGCGCGGGCGGCGGCGACATGGGCGGTCAGGCGGTCGAGTTCTTCGGTCACGTCCTGTTTTGCCGCAAGAAGGGCGAGTTCCTGCGCGAGACGGCTTTCGTCGAGGCCGTCGGTCTGTGCCATGAGTTTGGCCAAGGCATCGCGCAGGGCGGTTGCAGCAAGGTCGCGGCGGGCGGCGGCCTCATGCCTGGCTGCGGCGTGCAGGGTGTCGATGCGGTCAAGCTGGGCTGCGATCACGGCGTTCAGGGCAGCGCCTTCGGTCGCGCGCATGGCGGTAAAGGCAGCCAGAAGTGGCGGAAGATCGGCAAGGATCGCGGCGCGCAGGGGGGCGGTGTCTTCGTCGGTGGTCGAGGCATCGAGCACGCCGCGCACCGCCAGCACATCGGCGGCGGTGGCTTGGGCAAGCGTGACGCCCTGTTGCATCGCGGCGTTTTCCACCGAGGCGAGCGCGCGCAGCACCTGCGACAGGGCGGCGGGGTTGACGCGCAGACCGTCGCCGCCCTCGGACGGGTTGTCGCGGGTGACTTTCAGCGTGAGCGAGACGTTGCCGCGCCCGATGGATTTGGCAATCTCGCCGCGCAGGGCGAGTTCCAGACCGTCGATCCAGTCGGGAACGCGCAGCCGCAGGTCAAGCCCCTTGCCGTTGACGGAACGGATATCCCACGCCCAGGCATATCCGGCACCCTGACCTTTGGCAGCGGCGAAACCTGTCATCGAAATCGTCATCGGCGGTCCTTTTCAGCGCGGGGCGCTTGTTTACCATTCGTCTCGAATTGTTCCGAATTGCCTGTCGGGACGGCATATCCTGTGCAAACGGATGGGACGGCTTAGGCCGGCCCGATCCTGTCCGTAACAGAGGGCAAGAAAGCCGACAACAGCGGCGGCAGGCAGGATCATGACGGTAAGCAGGTCGGAACGGGACAGACAGCAGGGCAAGGCGGCACAGGCGGTGCCGGTGTCGGCACGGTTGCGGGCCTATTGGCAGGGTTTGCGGGTGGGCACCACCCTGCCCCGCCGTGACCAGATCGAGCCGAGGGCGCTGTCGCCGTTGCTGGGGGCGGTGTGTCTGGTCGACTGGACCGAGCACGGGGCCGCGCGGCTGCGGGTTGCCGGTCAGGTCTTTGCGCGGCTGTACGGGATGGAGTTGCACGGCGCGCCGCTGGCGTTGCTGTTCGAGCCGTCGGAACGGACCGGAATCGGGCACATGGTGCGGACCGTCTGCGAGGGGCCATGTGCTGTCGATCTGGGGTTGCGGTCGGATGGCGGCGCGGGGCGGCCGTCTGTCACGGCAAGGATGATGCTGCTGCCGCTGCTGGACCGCAACGGCGGGCGGACGCTGGCCATCGGGTCGCTGGAAGTGACAGGCGACGTGGGGCGGGCACCGCGGCGGTTCAAGGTCGAGCGGTGTTTGCGCACGGGGCTGGGGGTGGATTGAAAAGGGCGGCCCCGCAGGACCGCCCTTTCACAAGATGGGTTTGCCCGATCAGAGCGCCACGCGGCGTTCGGTGTCGCGGCGGGCGGTCAGTTCTTCGGAGACGAGGAAGGCCAGTTCCAGCGATTGGCTGGCGTTCAGGCGCGGGTCGCAGGCGGTGTGGTAGCGGTCGGACAGGTCTTCGTCCGTCACGGCACGCAGGCCGCCGGTGCATTCGGTCACGTCCTTGCCGGTCATCTCGAAATGCACGCCGCCGGGGATGGTGCCTTCGGCTTTGTGGATGGCGAAGAATTCGCGCACCTCGCGCAGGACAGAATCGAAGGGGCGGGTCTTGTAGCCGGTGGACGACTTGATCGTGTTGCCGTGCATCGGATCGCAGGACCAGACGACGTTTGCGCCTTCGGCCTGCACCGTCTTGATGAGGCGGGGCAGATGGTCGCCCACTTTCCCTGCGCCGAAGCGGGCGATCAGGGTCAGGCGACCGGCCTCGTTCTGCGGGTTCAGCTTGGCCATCAGCACCTTGAGGTCTTCGGCGGTGGTCGAGGGGCCGCATTTCAGACCGATGGGGTTGATGACGCCACGGCAGAATTCGACATGTGCGCCATCGGGCTGGCGGGTGCGGTCGCCAATCCAGATCATATGGCCCGAGCCTGCGATGTTCTGGCCGGTGATGCTGTCGACGCGGCTCAGCGCCTCTTCGTATTCCAGAAGCAGGGCTTCGTGGCTGGTGTAGAAATCGACCGTGGACAGCGTATGCGCGGTGTCGGCATTCACCCCTGCGGCGTTCATGAAATCGAGCGCGTCGGAAATGCGGTTGGACAGCTCGCGGTAGCGTTCGGCCTTGTCATGTTCGGCAAAGCCCAGCGTCCAGCTGTGGACGCGGTGGATATCGGCGAAACCGCCCGTGCTGAAGGCGCGCAGCAGGTTCAGGCTGGCTGCGGCCTGCGTATAGGCCTGCAACATGCGCTGCGGGTCGGCCACGCGGGCGGCGGGGGTGGGCTCGAACCCGTTGATGATGTCGCCCTTGTAGGAGGGCATCTCGACGCCGTCGATCACCTCGGTGGGGGCCGAGCGGGGCTTGGCGAACTGGCCTGCCATGCGGCCGACCTTGATGACCGGAACCTTGGCACCATAGGTCAGCACGACCGCCATTTGCAGCATGACGCGGAAGGTGTCGCGGATGTTGTCGGCGCTGAATTCGGCAAAGCTTTCGGCGCAATCGCCGCCTTGCAGCAGGAAGGCTTTGCCCTCGGCCGCCAAGGCGAGTTGCTTTTTCAGCTTGCGCGCTTCGCCCGCAAAGACCAGCGGCGGATATTTGGCCAACTGCGCCTCGACGGCGTTCAGCGATGCCTGATCCGGATAGTCGGGCATCTGGATCCGCGGCTTTGCGCGCCAATCCGATTTGGTCCAGCCCTTGGTCATTGGTCCACCCTCGACAGTTTGCGGTAACGGGCGCGGTATAAGGAAATGCGCGGCATATGCAAAGGGAGAAACTGGCCTGATCGGCAGCGGGACGAGGCTTGCAGTTTGAGAAAATTCCTGTTTGGCTGCGCCCGAAACCGACATCAACAGGTCGCAACATGTCCCTCGCCCCCCAAAAAGCCCAGAATGTGGGCAAGTCGGCGCTGCCGCGCCGCTTTGTCTTTCTGTTGCTTGACCGCTTTACGATGCTGTCTTTTGCCAGCGCCATCGAACCGCTGCGCATCGCCAACCGCATCTCGGGGCAATCGCTTTACACGTGGAAGCTGGCCGGAGAGGGGGGCGATTTCGCCACCTGTTCGAACGGGGCGGCGTTCAAGCTGGATATGGGTCTGGACGAGATCGAGCGCGAGGACACGGTGCTGGTGTGCGGCGGCATCGACGTGCAGCGGGCCACCACCAAGGCGGTGCTGAACTGGCTGCGGCGCGAGGCGCGGCGCGGTGTCACCATGGGCGGGCTGTGCACGGGGGCCTATGCGGTGGCCAAGGCGGGGCTGCTGGACGGTAAGAAAGCGACGATCCACTGGGAAAACCAGGACGGGTTTCTGGAAGAGTTCGAGGATGTGAAGCTGACCAAATCGGTCTTCGTGATGGATGGCAACCGCTGGACCACGGCGGGGGGGACCAGTTCGCTGGACCTGATGCTGAAGGTGATCGCGGCGGATCAGGGCGAGGATATCGCCAATACCGTGGCCGACCAGTTGATCTATTCCACCATCCGCACCGATCAGGACACGCAGCGCCTGTCGATCCCGACGCGGATCGGCGTGCGGCATCCCAAGCTGTCACAGGTCATCCAGATGATGGAGGGCAATATCGAAGACCCGATGTCGCCCGCCGATCTGGCCGAGGAAGTGGGCATGTCGACCCGGCAGCTGGAGCGGCTGTTCCGGCGCTACCTGAACCGGAGCCCCAAGCGGTATTACATGGAATTGCGGCTGCAAAAGGCGCGCAACCTGCTAATGCAGACGGATATGAGCGTGATCAACGTGGCCCTGGCCTGCGGCTTCGCGTCGCCGTCGCATTTCTCGAAATGCTACCGCGCGCATTACAACACCACGCCCTACCGCGAGCGCGGCACGCAAGGCGGCGGAACGGGGATACGGCTGTCGATCTGAACGGCCCGCACCTGCCGGGCCGCTGCGGGGTTGGACCTGCCAGCGCCGCGCCCTGCCCTGCGGTTTTGCGAGTATTTGGGCAAGGATGAAAACGCAAGCTGCTTCACCCTTGCTTAAATACTCGACTTTTCGCGGCCGGACCGAAGCGGTCGGCGGGCAGGTGTTGCCCGTCAGGGGCGGCTGATGCGATACGCAGCACCATCGTTGACCGACAGGAACCAGATCGCGCCGTCGGGGCCTTGGCGGATGTCGCGCACGCGGCCGGTTTGCGGGTTTTGCAGCCGCTCTTCGGCATAGGCTGCATCGGGGTCGAGGCGCGAGATCAGGTCGAATTTGAGGCTGCCGATGAAGACATCGCCCTGCCATTCGGGAAACATCGCGCCCTGATAGACCATCAGCCCCGAGGGGGCGATGGACGGATCCCAGTAGTGGACGGGCTGTTCCATGCCGGGGGCTTGGGTGCCGATACCGATGGGGCTGTCGTCGTAATCCTTGCCATAGGTGATGACGGGCCAGCCGTAGTTGCGGCCAGGCTCGATGCGGTTCAGCTCGTCTCCGCCCTGAGCGCCGTGTTCGACGGTCCACAGAGTGCCTTGTCCGTCGAGCGCCGCGCCCTGCGGGTTGCGGTGGCCGAGGCTGTGGACACCGGCCAGCCAGCCGTCACGGGTTTGCACCGGATCGCCCGTGGCGGTGAGGTGGATCACTTTGCCCATGGGCAGCGACGGGTCTTGCGCGGGCATGCCGAGGCCGCGTTCGCCGAAGGTGGCGAAGATCGAGCCGTCGGTGGCCTCGACCAGGCGCGCGCCGAAATGCACGCC
Organism: Gemmobacter sp.; assembly: GCA_040398445.1. GTDB lineage: Bacteria > Pseudomonadota > Alphaproteobacteria > Rhodobacterales > Rhodobacteraceae > Paragemmobacter. The sequence continues at coordinate 97,714 of JBBAUB010000004.1, forward strand.
GCCCGTGGTTGGCGGGGCGGAATAGACGGTGCGCAGGTCTTGCAGGCGGCTGGCATCGGGCGAAAGGCGGGCGGTGGCGATGGCGGTGCCGCCGGTTGCGCCATCGGCCGAGGTGGCGAAGGTCAGCCACAGGCGGCGGCTGGTGGCAAAGTCGCGCGGGATCATCACGTCGAGCAGACCGCCCTGCCCTTCGTCCCAGACCCGCGGCAGACCGCCGACACTGCGCCCCGCGCCGCCCGCGGCGGCGTAGAGCGTCATCCGTCCGCCGCGTTCGGTGACGAGGAACGATCCGTCCGGCAGGAAGCCGATGGACCAGGGTTCGTCAAGGCCGCCTGCCATGCGGGTCACGGCGAGCGGTCCGAGGCTGCTGTCGAGCGGTGCTGCGCCGAGGGGGACTGCAACTGCCACCGATGCTGCGGGTGCGGCGAGGCAAAGGGCGGCGAGATATGCCAGACGGCGGCGCGGAGCGGAGGGGCGAAGGAGGGGTGGCTGTGGGGTCACGGCTTTGTCCTTGCATCGGGTCGGGGGATCGGGTCGGGGGATCGGGTCTGGGGGCGGATCGGAGCGGGCAACGGATCGGTCGGGCTGGCCGGGACCTTGCCCGCCTTTCAGATAGCGGCAGCGCGGCAAAGGTCCAGAAACGGGCGACGGGGCGCGGTGGTTCCCGCAGTTGGCCCTGACCGCAGCCAACAGGCGCTTTTCTTTTCACATCAGGCACATTAGCTTGCCCGATCAGGACAACGATCCAGACAGGGAGTCTACGATGAAAAAATTGTTGCTTGCCACGGCTGTTACCGCGCTTTTCGCCGGTGCCGCCTCGGCCGAGGACGTGAAGCTTGGTGTGCTGTTCGGCTTTACCGGACCCATCGAATCGCTGACCGGCCATATGGCGAATGCCGCCGAAGCTGCGATGAAGGAAGCCAACACGTCGGGCGAATTGCTCAACGGCTGGAACTTCGTGTCGGTGCGCGGCGATTCGACCTGCGCCGATAGCGCGGCTGCGACCACCGCTGCCGAGAAGATGGTGACGTCGGACAAGGTTGCCGGCATCGTCGGCGGCGACTGCTCGGGTGTGACCGGTGCGGTGCTGCAGAACGTGGCGCGTCCGAACGGCATCGTGATGGTGTCGCCCTCGGCCACGTCGCCTGCTTTGTCGACTGCCGAAGATGACGGGCTGTTCTTCCGCACCGCGCCGTCGGATGCGCGCGAAGGCGAAGTCATGGCCGACATCCTGTCGGAAAAGGGCGTGAAGTCGATCGCGCTGACCTATTCCAACACCGACTACGGCAAGGGTCTGGCCGAAGCGATTGCAAAGTCGTTCGAAGCCAAGGGCGGCAAGATCACGATCAACGCAGCCCATGAAGACGGCAAGGCCGACTATTCGGCCGAAGTGGCGGCGCTGGCTGCGGCCGGTGGCGACCTGCTGGTCGTTGCGGGCTATCTGGATCAGGGCGGCAAGGGCATCATTCAGGCCTCGCTCGATTCGGGCGCCTTCTCGACCTTTGGTCTGCCGGGCGGCATGGTGGGCGATTCGCTGCCCGCAGCCATCGGGCCGGCACTTGACGGGTCGTACGGGCAGGTTGCCCAGTCCGACAGCGCCGGTGCAGGCATCCTGACCGAGATGGGCAAGGCTGCCGATCCGACCTATGACGCCACATCGCCCTACACGATGGAAAGCTATGACGCGACCGCGCTGATCATCCTTGCGATGCAGGCCGCCGGTTCGACCGATCCGAAGGTCTACAAGGACAAGATCCTTGAAGTCGCCAACGGTCCGGCGGACGGTTCGGGCGAAGTGATCCAGCCGGGCGAGCTGGGCAAGGCGCTCAAGCTGATCAAGGAAGGCAAGGCGATCAACTACGAAGGCGCCTCGGCTGTGAACCTGATCGGACCTGGCGAATCGGCTGGCCGTTACCGCGAGTTCGAGATCAAGGGCGGCAAGTACGAGACCGTCAAGTTCCGCTAAGCCTTACGGACTGTTGACAGACTGGCGCGGCCCGGGCAAAGCCCCGGGCCGTTGCCTTACAGGATAGAACAGCGCTCCGCCGGCCTTGCACGGGACGGGACAGAGGGCGCATCGGGGGAAGCACCAGATGATCGTCGTCGAGAATCTGCACAAGCATTTCGGCGGGTTCCATGCCGTTGACGGAGCCTCGCTGACCATTGCCACCGGATCGATCACGGGGTTGATCGGACCGAACGGCGCGGGCAAGACCACGTTGTTCAACGTGGTCGCGGGGCGTCTGCCGCCCACCAGCGGGCGCGTCATCATGGATGGCGAAGATATCACCGGCCTGCCGCCGCATGAATTGTTCCACAAGGGGCTGCTGCGCACCTTTCAGATCGCGCACGAGTTCAGCTCGATGACGGTGCGCGAGAACCTGATGATGGTGCCGCCCCGCCAGAAGGGCGAGAACCTGTTCAACGCGCTGTTCAGCCGTGGTGCCATCGCAGCCGAGGAAGAGCGCATCCGCGCCAAGGCCGACGAGGTGCTGGAGTTCCTGACCATCAGCCATATCGCGGATGAAAAGGCGGGCAACATCTCGGGCGGGCAGAAGAAGCTGGTCGAGTTGGGGCGCACCATGATGGTGGATGCCAAGATCGTCTTTCTTGACGAGGTGGGCGCGGGTGTGAACCGCACGCTGTTGAACACCATCGGCGACGCCATCGTGCGGCTGAACAAGGAGCGCGGCTATACGTTCTGCGTGATCGAGCATGACATGGATTTCATCGCGCGCCTGTGCGACCCGGTGATCTGCATGGCCGAGGGCAAGGTTCTGGCCCAAGGAACGGTGGACGAGGTCAAGAACGACGAGCGGGTGATCGAGGCCTATCTGGGCACCGGCCTGAAGAACAAGGTCAAAGAGGAAGCCGCCCATGCGTGAGCTTTCCCGTTTTCCCGGACCCAACTTTCCCGGACCCAACGAATTTTCTGCGAAAATTCAGGGTCCGCGGAATTTTCGCAGAAAATTCGTAGCGGTGCGGAGTGTGGCACATGGCTGAACCCTTTCTGATCGGCGAGGCCATGACCGGCGGGTATGGCGCGGCCGACATCCTGCATTCCTGCACCATCGCGGTGGAAAAGGGCGAGATCGCCGTGATCGTGGGGCCGAATGGCGCGGGCAAGTCGACGGCGATGAAGGCCGTTTTCGGCATGCTCAAGCTGCGCGGCGGGCAGGTGCGGCTGGCGGGCGAGGACATCACGGCGCTGTCGCCGCAGGCCCGCGTGGCCAAGGGCATGGCTTTCGTGCCGCAGAACCAGAACATCTTTACCTCGATGACCGTGGAAGAAAACCTCGAGATGGGGGCGTTCCTGCGGCGTGACGACATCAGGCAGACGATGGAGCAGATCTACGAGTTGTTCCCGATCTTGCGCAGCAAACGCTATCAGGCGGCGGGCGAGCTTTCGGGCGGGCAGCGCCAGCAGGTTGCCGTGGGCCGTGCGCTGATGACCCAGCCCAAGGTGCTGATGCTCGACGAACCCACGGCGGGCGTGTCGCCCATCGTGATGGACGAATTGTTCGACCGCATCATCGAAGTGGCGCGCACGGGCATCTCGATCCTGATGGTCGAGCAGAACGCGCGTCAGGCGCTGGACATTGCGGACAAGGGCTATGTGCTGGTGCAGGGCACCAATCGTTTCACCGACACCGGAGCGGCGCTTTTGGCCGACCCCGAGGTCCGCCGTTCGTTCCTGGGGGGTTGAGGCCATGGATATGCTGAATGCCCTTGTGGCCTTTCTGAACTTTGTCTTCGTGCCGGGTCTTGCCTATGGCAGCCAGTTGGCGCTGGGCGCGCTGGGTCTGACGCTGGTTTACGGGGTGCTGCGCTTTTCGAACTTTGCCCATGGCGATACCATGGCCTTTGGCACCGCTGTGGTGATCTTGACGACATGGGGATTGCAGGCGGCGGGTATCAGCGGGGGCGTGTTGCCGACCGCCTTGCTGGCTCTGCCGGTGGGGATTGCCGCGACGGCGGCGCTGGTGCTGGTGACCGACCGCGTGGTCTATCGCTTTTACCGCGTGAAGAAGTCGGATTCGATCTTGCTGGTGATCGTGTCGGTGGGGGTGATGTTCATCACCAACGGCCTTGTGCGCCTGCTGATCGGGACCGAGGAACAGAACTTTGCCGACGGCGCGCGCTTTGTGATGACGGCGGCCGATTTCAAGACGATGACCGGATTGGCCGAGGGTTTGGCGATCAAGACCACGGTTGCCGTGACGGTGGTGACGGCGGCGGTCTGCGTGGCGGCGCTGTTCTGGTTTCTGAAACGCACGCGCACCGGAAAATCGATGCGGGCCTTTTCCGACAACGAGGATCTGGCGCTGCTTTCGGGCATCAACCCCGACCGCGTGGTGGCGGTGACATGGATCATCGCGGCGGCGCTGGCGGTGATTGCGGGCACGCTGTACGGGTTGGACAAGAGCTTTCGCCCCTTTGTCTATTTCCAGTTGCTGTTGCCGATCGCTGCGGCATCGGTGGTCGGTGGCCTTGGCAACCCGTTGGGCGCCATTGCGGGCGGCTTCGTCATCGCCTTTTCCGAGGTTTTCGTAACCTATGCGTGGAAGAAGGTGGCAGGTTATCTGTTCCCAGCCGACTGGCTGGGCGACGGGCTTTTGCAGCTTTTGTCGACCGATTATAAATTCGCGGTCAGCTTCTCGATCCTGATCATCGTGCTGCTTTTCATGCCGAACGGCATCTTCAAGGGGAAGTGAGATGGCCAAGCTGGACAAGACATTCACGCTGCTGCCTGCGCTGGTCTTCATCGGGCTGGCCGCTTCGTTCCGCGGCGGGCTGGGCATAGGCACCTATCTGGTGCTGGCGGCATCGTTGGCGCTGATCCCGTTCGGCGCGCGGATCGACCGGCGGTTGGGGCTGTTTGCGGCGGTGGCCTTTTTGTTCGTTGCGACCGGCATGTTGCAGACCTGGAACGTGAGCCTGCAGATTTTGAACATCGGCATCCTGTCGGCGATCATGGCCTTGGGCGTGAACATGCAATGGGGATATGCAGGGCTGTTCTCGACCGGGATCATGGGATCGGTGGCGCTGGGCGGGGTGGCCGTGGTCATCATGTCGGCCAATCCGGTGCCCGAGGCATGGGCTGCGGGCGGGCCGCGGCTGATCCTTGGCCTTTTGTCGGGCGTGGTGGGCATCGGGGTTGCCATCTTTGCCTACAAGCGGTTGCAAGGGCGCAAGCGGAACCTTGTGACGCTGGGGCTTTTGGTGCTGGGCTTCGTGATCTACCGCGAATTGCTCGATCCGGCGGTGCTGGCCATCGAATCCTTCAACGCGGCGACGGCGGGCAATATCGGCGGTTTCGGGTTGAATTCGATCTGGGCCTGGCCGGTCGGCGGGCTGCTGGCGGCGGGGGCGGCCTGGGCCATCGGCAAGACGGCGCTGGGGCTGCGGTCGGATTACCTTGCCATTGCCACGCTGGGCATCGCCGAGATCATCCTGTCGGTGATCAAGAACGAGGATTGGCTGGCGCGGGGGGTCAAGAACTTCATCAACCTGCCCCGTCCGTGGCCGGTGCCCTATGAGGTCGATTTGCAGACCAATCCGCAGTTTCTGGAATTCGCCGCGCAAATCGGCGGCAATCCGGTGACGACATCGACGCTGACGGTGAAGCTGCTGTACACGCTGATGTTCGGGCTGGTGCTGATCGGGGTGCTGATCCTGTCGGAACGGGCGCTGCATTCGCCTTGGGGCCGGATGATGCGGGCAATCCGCGACAACGAGGTGTCGGCGGCTGCCATGGGCAAGGACGTCACGCGGCGGCATTTGCAGGTGTTCATCATCGGCTCGGCCGTGGTGGGGATCGCGGGGGCGATGCTGACCTCGATGGAGGGGCAGTTGACGCCTTCGGCCTATTCGCCGCTGCGCTTTACCTTCCTGATCTGGGTGATGGTGATCGCGGGCGGGTCGGGCAACAACCTTGGCGCGGTGCTGGGCGGGCTGCTGATCGGCTGGTTGTGGCTGATCGTCGAGAACGCAGGGCCGGTGCTGCTGTATCCGCTGCAGGGGGTGCTGAGTTCGGACACGCTGAACCTGTTCGCGGCACAGTTGCGGCTGATCACGCTGGGAACGATCCTGCTGGTGGTGTTGCGCTTTGCGCCCAAGGGGATGATCCCCGAGAAGTAGCGCTCTGCAACGAAAGGCGGGGGGTTTCACACCCCCCGCACCCCCCGTGGGATATTTGGGACAAGAAGAAGGGGGTAGACCGGAAGGTTTGCCCCCATTTGCTTTGCGGTGCAGGTTTGGCTTGCGACATTATTTGTCGCGTTCCGGCATGACCGTGACCTGCGCTGCGGTGAATGTGGCGGCAACAATTTGCGAGGGAATCCCCAATGAAAACCCATACACGCGTCGTGGTCATCGGTGGCGGCGTCGTCGGCTGTTCGGTGCTGTATCACCTGACCAAGCTGGGCTGGTCGGACGTCACGCTGATCGAACGGTCGGAACTGACGAGTGGCAGCACGTGGCATGCGGCGGGCGGGTTCCACACGCTGAACGGCGACACCAACATGGCGGCGCTGCAGGGCTATACGATCCGGCTGTACAAGGAGCTGGAGGCGATCACCGGCATGTCCTGCGGGCTGCACCATGTGGGCGGCATCACGCTGGCCGACAATGCCGCGCGGTTCGAGCAGTTGAAGGCCGAACGCGCCAAGCACCGCTACATGGGGCTGGATACCGAAATCCTTGGCCCCGAGGAGATTGCCAAGCTGACCGACGGGATGGTCAACCTCGAAGGGATCGTGGGGGCTTTGTACGACCCGCTTGACGGGCACCTTGACCCTTATGGCACCACCCATGCCTATGCCAAGGCGGCCAAGATGGGCGGGGCGGAGATCGTGCTGCACACGAAGGTGATCGCCACCAACCCGACGCGCGAGGGCTGGGAAGTGGTGACCGACAAGGGCACGATCACCTGCGAGCATCTGGTGAACGCGGGCGGGTTGTGGGCGCGGGAAGTGGGCGCGATGGCGGGGGTTTACCTGCCGCTGTTGCCGATGGCGCACCAGTACCTCGTGACCGACGACATCCCCGAAATCGTCGCCCGTGGCGGGCGCGAGTTTCCGCATGTGATGGACCCGGGTGGGGAAAGCTATCTGCGTCAGGAAGGCCGCGGCTTCTGCATCGGCTTTTACGAAAAGCCCTGCGAGGGGTGGAGCATCGACGGCACGCCGTGGACCTGGGGTCAGGAACTGTTGCCCGATGCCTATGACAAGATTGCCGATTCGATCGAGTTTTCCTATCGCCGCTTCCCTGCCTTGCAGCGGGCGGGCGTGAAGCGGGTGATCCACGGGCCGTTCACATTCGCCCCCGATGGCAACCCGTTGATCGGGCCGGTGCCGGGCTTGCGCAATTACTGGTCGGCCTGTGCGGTCATGGCCGGTTTCAGCCAGGGCGGCGGCATGGGTCTGGCCTTGGCGCAGTGGATGATCGAGGGCGAGGTGGAACGCGATCCGCGCGGGTTCGACGTGGCGCGCTTTGGCAACTGGACCTCGCCGGGATATACCGTTCCCAAGGTGATCGAGAATTACCAGATGCGCTTTAGCGTGTCTTACCCCAACGAAGAGCGTCCGGCGGCGCGGCCGTTCCGCACCACGCCGATGTATGAAGTCTTTGACAAGATGGATGCGGTCTGGGGCCAGCAATACGGGCTGGAAGTGCCGAACTACTATGCCCTGCCCGGCGAGCCGCGCTATGAAGAGCCGTCGTTCAAGCGGTCGAACGCATGGGAGGCCACGCGCCAAGAGGTGCTGGCCGTGCGCGAGGGCGTCGGCATCAACGAGGTGCAGAACTTTGGCAAGTACCGTGTGACGGGGCCGAACGCGCGGGCATGGCTCGACCGGATCATGGCGGGGTCTATCCCGAAGGTCGGCCGCCTGTCGCTGACGCCAATGCTGGCCCATTCGGGCAAGATCATCGGGGATTTCACCGTCACCTGCCTGTCGGAAACCGAGTTCCAGCTGACCGCGAGCTATGGCGCGCAGGGTTGGCACGGGCGCTGGTTCGAGCAGAACATGATGGACGGGGTGACGGTCACCAACGTGTCGGATGCGCTGTCGGGCTTCCAGATTGCGGGACCGAAGGCGCGCGAGTTGTTGGCGCGCGTCACGCGGTCGGATGTATCGGGCGAGGCGTTCAAGTTCATGGATGCCAAGCGCATCACGGTAGGCATGGCCAATTGTCTGGTGCAGCGCGTCAGCTATACCGGCGATCTGGGCTACGAGATCTTCACCGACCATATGTCGGTGCGGCATCTGTGGGACGTGCTGAACGAGGCGGGCAAGGATCTGGGTATCCGCGCCTTTGGCATGCGGGCGATGATGAGCTTGCGGCTGGACAAGTGGTTCGGGTCGTGGGGGCGCGAGTTCAGCCCCGATTACACGCCCGCCGAAACGGGTCTGGACCGTTTCATCCGCTGGAACAAGGAGGCCGACTGGATCGGCAAGGCGGCGGCCACGGCGGAAAAGGCCAGCGGACCGAAGCGGCGGCTGGTCAATTTCGTGGTCGATGCCAAGGATGCCGATGTGGTGGCATGGGAGCCGATCTGGCTGGAGGGCAGCGTGGTCGGGTTCTGCACCAGCGGCGGGTTCAGCCATTGGACCGGCAAATCGGTGGCGATGGGCTTTTTGCCTGCCGCATCGGTCAGGGACGGGTTGGAATGCGAGATCGAAATCCTGGGCGAGCGGCGTAAGGCAACGGTGCATCTTGCGCCCTTGTGGGATGGCGACGGTGCGCGGATGCGCGGATAAGGACGGAACGGGGGCCGCTTGGCCCCTTTTCCTTTTCATCTGTTTTCAAATATCCTCAGGGGGGTCCGGGGGGAAGAATGCCCCCCGGCCTACAACGGTAAGTCGATGACCCCGCATATCCTCATCCTTGCCGCCGGATCGTCCTCGCGGATGCGGGGGGGCGACAAGTTGCTCGAACATGTCGAAGGCGAGCCGCTTTTGCGGCGCGTCGTCTTGGCGGCGCTGGCGACGGGCTGTCCGGTGACGGTGGCGGTGTCGCCTGACCATCCCGCACGGCTGGAGGCGCTGACGGGGTTGGACGTGGCGCAAGTGATGGTGCCCGATGCCGCGCAGGGGATGGCGGCCAGTCTGGTGGCGGGGGTGCGGAGCCTGCCGCAACAGGCGGCGGTCTTGCTGTTGCTGGCCGATCTGCCCTTGATCACGGGCGCCGATCTTGTCGCGGTGATCGCCGCGTCAGCGGCCGATCCCGCGTGCATCTGGCGCGGGGCCGATCCAGACGGCACGGCGGGGCATCCGGTGCTGTTTGCGCACGATTTGCGGGGCGAGTTGCTGGAATTGACGGGGGACGAGGGCGCGCGCGCGGTGCTTGGGCGTCATGCGGGGCGGGTGCGGCTGGTCCCGTTGCCAGCGGGACATGCCAGCACCGATCTTGACACGCCGGAGGCTTGGGCGGCCTTTCGCCTTAGTCGCGGGTAAAGACCGACAGCGCCAGCTTGCGGCCATTCCCCAGCGCGATGGCGGTGATCTGGCTGTCGGGTGCCGAGCGCGGGGCAAAGGGTTTGATCTGGCGCCGGTCGATCACGGCGGTGATGCAGCCCGGTTTGGCCCATTGGGCCGCAGCCCCTGCCCCGTCGGTGCGAATGGCGCGGTTTTGCGTCAGGAATACCAGCGAGGGTTCGTCGAAACCGGCCACCACAAGCCGGCAGGCGGGCCGTTCCAGCGCGGCGATGGCAGGGGCGGGCCAAAGCACCGGCATCCGGGCCAAGGTCGGGTAAAAGGCGAAGGACAGCGCAAAGCCGCAAGCGGCGGTGGCCAGCGTGACGGCGCCGGTCAGACGGCGCGGCATTGCCAAGGTCAGGGCCACGGCACTGGCGGCGAGTGCTGCTGCACCGGTCCAGAACGTCCATGCCAGTGTGCCGCCCACCTGCCCCGCGCCGAAGATCAGCGCACCGAGCAGCGCAAAGGGCACCAGCGCCAGACCGCGCGCCACCCAGCGGTTGCCCGGGCCATGGGTGGTGAAGGACCATGCCGCCAGCAAGGCCAGCACCGGATAGGCGGGCATGGTGTAATGGATCAGCTTGGTCGGCGTCGCCTCGAACACCAGCCAGAACGGCACGGCCCACAGCGCGGCAAAGGCGACGAGCGGGTCGCGGCGGTGCCGCCAGATTGCCGCAAGCCCTGCACCCAGCACGAGTGCCGCGGGCCAGAACGTCAGCCACAGCGCCAGCAGGTAACTGCCGGGCGGCGCGCCGTGGCTTTCCTTGGCGCTGCCCACCTTGGCCAGCATGTCCTGGCCGACCGAGGCAGTCCAGAACGCCCCGTCCGACCGCAGGGTGATGGCTATGACCCAAGGCAGCACCAGCGCGGACAGCAACGCAAGGCCGGGCCACGGGCGCAGCGCGCGCCAGATCGCAAGATCGCGGCGCAGCCAGCACAGGCCCGCCAGCAAGGGCAGCGTGACCAAGGGACCGATCGGCCCCTTGACCAGCAGTTGCACCGCCAGCGCCACCCAGAACAACGCGGCATAGGGCAAGGGCAGCGCCACCGACTGCCCCCTGCCCGCCGGAAGCCACAGGCGGGCCAGCACGAAGCCCGCGGCGGTGATGCTGCCCAACAGGAAGGCGTCGGTCTTGGCCAGCCGCATCTCGGCACCGAGGATGAAGCACGACCCCAGCAGCACGGCTGCAAGGGTCGCCCCTGCGGGCGGCATGACGCGGCGGGCCATGGCAAAGGTGAAGCCCACCGCAATCAGCCCGCCGATCAGCGACACGAGGCGGTAGCTTTGGATCGCCTGCGGCTGGCCGGTGATCGCCGCCGACAGGGATTGCAGCCAGTAAATGCCCACCGGCTTTTTATAGCGCACCTGATCGGCAAAGCGGATGTCGACCGGATCGCCCGAGGCCAGCATCTGCGCCGAGGATTGCGCGAACAGCACCTCGTCGCGGTCCACGGGCGGCATCGAGAAGAAGCCGGGAAGGGCAAGCAGCAGCGTCAGCGACAGCGCAAGCCAAAGGCCCGCGTGCTGCGTCATCAGCCTGTCGATCCGTTCCATGCACCGCCCCCCCGCACCCCGTCTTGCCCCGCCTATAGCGTGCAGAGCGGGCGTTTGGAACCGTCAGCGGTGCTTGCGGGGGGTCAGATCGAAGCCGAGCTTGGGCTTTGCGTAAACCAGCGGCGCGCCATCGGGACCGAGCAGGCGCGACAGGCGGCTATTGCCTTCGAACACCTCGTCGCCGCGGGTCTTGCCCCATTGGTCCATATCGGTGTCGAACCAGTGCTGTGTCACGTTAAGCATGCCAAGGGTGGGGTCGGGGGATTTGCGGCTGGTCATGGCGGGATACCTTTGGGCGGATTGTCGCCAGCCATTATCCAGACAAGACCGGGCGGCGCAATGCAACCTGAGGATGCGCCGCCCTTATCTTATGTATTCAAACAGGATCAATGCAGCGCGACGGTCAGGATTTGCCGCCGGATTTTCCGCCCTTGGCGCTGCCGCCCGATTTGCTGTCGGACCCGCCGGACCCGCTCGAGGCGGTGTCTTGCCCGCCCTTGCGCGCCGCTTCCTGTGCCTTGGCGATGCCGCCGCGCTGGTCGTTCGACCCTGACGCCTTGCCGCCCTTGCCTTTGTTTCCGGCCATGATGATCCCTTTCGATCAGATCCAAGCTGTCGGGGGAAATGCCCGTCGGGCGTGCCGGTTCCGGCGGCGGGCGCGCACACCGGCGCTGCGGGCGAAGAATGGCCGAAGGGGAGGGTTTTCAGGAAAGGTCCCGGGACGCGCGGGAAGCCTTGGTGCGGGTGGTCGGACTCGAACCGACACTCCTTGCGGAAACAGAGTTTGAGTCTGTCGCGTCTACCATTCCACCACACCCGCACTGCGGCACGACATAGGAGAGGCCGGGGGGCGGTGTCAAGCGGGGGAACGCGGGTTTCGGGCCGGTCGGACCCGCTTTCGCGCCCCCCGCTTTCGCCGCTGGCCTGCGGCCTAGCCGCCAAAGGTGTCGCAGCTGTCGATCCGGCCCGTTGTCTGGCCGGTCTGGAACCACTGCATCCGCTGGGCCGATGTGCCATGGGTAAAGCTGTCGGGCACAGGGCGGCGGCCGGCGTTCTTTTGCAGCGTATCGTCACCGATGCGGGCGGCGGCATTCATCGCCTCGGCGATGTCGCCCTTCTGGATGCTGCCGAATTGCGCGGCGGCCTGATGCGCCCAGACACCGGCAAGACAATCGGCCATCAGCTCGACCTTGACCGAGACGGCGTTCGATTGCGCTTGGGACATCGACTGGCGCAGGCGCGTGGTTTCGTCGAGGATGCCGAGTTCGTCTTGCACATGGTGGCCGATCTCGTGCGCGACAACATAGGCGGCGGCGAAATCGCCCCCCGCGCCGAGCTGGCGGTCGAGCGTGCGGAAAAAGCCGGTGTCGAGGTAGACCTTTTTATCGACCGGACAGTAGAAGGGTCCGGTCGCTTCGGATGCGCCACCGCAGCCGGACGGGGTAGAGCCGGAAAACAGCACCAGCGTGGCGGGGGTATAGGGCTGGCCGACCTGATCGCGGAACAGGGTTTGCCAGACCTCTTCGGTATCGGCCAGCGTGACCGACACGAACTGCCCCGTGTCACGGTCTTCCTGCGTCAGCTCGCGCGGCTGGCCTTGGGTCGCGGGACTGCCGCCGTCTTGCAACAGGGGGGTCAGATCGACCCCGAAGAACCAGCCGATCAACACCACGGCGACGACACCGATACCGCCGACCCCTGCCCTGCCGCCGCCGCCCATCCGGCGGCGGTCTTCGATGTTGCTGCTGCCCCGCCGTCCGCGCCATTCCATGACCAGTCACTCCTTGAACCTGCACCCTGTCACTTGACCCCAAGCGCGGGCCGTGATGCAAGGCACGAGTGCAACGCGCCGAGGGGCAAAGATGATCCGCCGTCTGTATGACTGGACGCTGGCCTGGGCGGGCTCGCGACAAGCGCCGGTGGCGCTGGGGGCTTTGTCCTTCGTGGAAAGCTCGGTCTTTCCGGTGCCGGCCGATGTGCTGTTCGTGCCGATGTGTCTGGCGCGGCCCGACCGTGCGCTGCGCTATGCGCTGATCGCTACGGTGACAAGCGTGCTGGGCGGGATACTGGGCTGGGCCATCGGGCATTGGGCGTTTCATGCGGTGGCGCTGCCGCTGCTGGAGTTTTACGGCAAGGTCGCGGCCTTCGAGGCGCTGAAAGCGCGCACGGGGGACGCGGCGATCTTGACGATGCTCGTCACCTCTGGGCTGTCGCATATCCCGCCGATGAAGGTGGTCACGATCCTGTCGGGGGTGGTTGGCTTCGATCTGAAATGGTTCATCGTCTCGGCCATTCTGGCGCGCGGCGGGCGGTTCTATCTGCTGGCATGGCTGTTGCGGCGCTACGGTGTGGCAATCGCGGCTTTCGTCGAGACGCGGTTCAAGTGGATCGCCCTGGCGGTGGTCGTCGCGGTGGCGGCTTTGTTCGGCCTGTACGAGGTGATGTGAGATGATGGCTATGACGCGCGAAAGACTGGTTTTCGGTGCGGCGGGCGGATCGGCGCTGCTGCTGGCGGGGGCCTTCGCCTTTCAGTACATCGGCGGACTGGCCCCGTGCCAGTTGTGCCTGTACCAGCGCTGGCCCCATGCGGCGGCGGTGCTGATCGGGATGGCGGCGCTGGCTTTCGGCGGGCGGATCTTGCCGCTTGCGGGTGCGCTTGCGGCGCTGGCCACGGCAGCGATCGGGGTGTTCCATGTCGGGGTGGAGCAGAAATGGTGGGAGGGACTGCCCTCGTGCACCGCAAGTTCGCTGGGTGGTGTGTCGGCGGCCGACCTGCTGAACCCCGATGTGACGGTGGGCGCGGTGATCCGCTGCGATGCGATAGCCTGGCAGATGATGGGCATTTCTATGGCGGGCTGGAACGCGATCCTGTCGCTGGCACTGATGCTGGTCTGGCTGCGCGCCGCGCGGCGCTGACCCGGCGGCAACGATTTTTCTGCGAAAAATCTGTCTTTTTCCTGAAGCCTACGCTCTGCGTCCGCCGTTGGAAAAGACGCGTATTTGGGCAAGGGTGAGACGCAAGCGCCCATTTCACCCTTGCTGCAAATACTCCGGGGGAAGCGGCCAAGGGCCGATGGGGGCTGGCCCCCATTTGCGACCACCTGTGGTGTGCGAGATTTTTCGCAGAAAAATCGTCAGCTTATGGGAAGTTTCTCGCCTGCTTCGATGCGGAAGGGCAGGATGTTCTCGCGCGGGGGGAGCGGGCAGATGGCGTGCTGGCTAAAGGCGCAGGGCGGGTTGAAGGCGCGGTTGAAGTCGAGCATGATGATGCCTTGGGGCTGTTCTTGGCCATAGAGGAAGCGGCCTGCGCCGTAGGTTTCACCCGCCGTCTGGTCGCGGAAGACGAACATCGGGCCTTCGGCTTTGCGATGGGCGACGGTCAGGGCGATGGCGTGGCCGTCGTGGCTGAATTCGGCGCGGTGGGTCTGGCGTAGCGTGACGGTCGCGCCGTTGACCATGTCGATCTGCACGTCCTGCGGTGTGGCCAGCGGCACCCAACGGGCGGTGATACGCCAGCCGGGGCTGACGGGGTAGCGCGGGATGTCAGGCAGCTTGCCCGGCTGCGTAAGGTCGCGCACGCGAAGCGAGCGTTGGCCATCGACCGTCATGATCTCGAGCAGCAAACCCGCGGTTTGCAGCATCGGGTTGCCGGTGGTTGCGGTGAAGGGGCGGGTTTGGCCCTGCGTGGCGAGGGTCACTTCGTTTCCGGCGGTTCGGAGTGTGCCGACATGGCTTGGCCCCGTGGACAGGCGCAGGTCATTGTCGGGGGCGCTGCCGAGCCTGTAGGTGCCTTGCCCGAGGTCGAGCCTGTCGGTCAGGTTCAGCCAGCCGTCGGGGGCGGCGAGGTCGGCAAGGCGCGCGCGGTGCCATGCGTCATAGTCCATCGGCCCCTCCGAACAGGCGGGCGTGTTCCTGAATGGCGAAGCGGTCGGTCATGCCTGCGACGTAATCGGCCACGATGCGGGCCAGTGACACCTGATCGGTGGCCGCCAGCACATCGGCGGTCCATTCGGCGGGCAGGCGGTCGGGTTCTGCGATGAAAAGCGGGAAGAGGTCATTCACCACCCGCGTCACCTTGGCGCGTTCGGCCATGACGGACGGGGCGCGGTACATGCGGTGAAACAGGAAAGAGCGGATCGCTTTGAGTTCCTGATAGAGCGGTTTGGAAAAGCGGATCACGGTGGTGCCGAGGTGGCGGATATCATCGGCCGATTTCGGCTGTGCTGCCGACAGGCGGTTTTGCGCCACGGCGATGACGTCTTCGACCATGCGACCGAAGACGCGGCGCAGCGCCTCGTGACGGCGGCGCATCTTGTCGAGGCCGGGGTAAAGCGCGTCCACCTCGGCAAAGGCGGGGCCGGTGACGGGCAGGTCCATCAGGTCGGCTTCGGTGAACAGGCCCGAGCGCAAGCCATCGTGCAGGTCATGGTGGGAATAGGCGACATCGTCGGCGATGGCGGCAACCTGCGCCTCGGCCGATGCGTGGGTGGAAAGCTCCAAGTCCCACAGGGCGTTCACCTCGGCCAGCGCATAGGGCAACGGCCCTGCATGCTTGGCATCGGCATTTGGGCCGGTGACGGGGCCGTTGTGTTTGGCGATGCCTTCGAGGCTTTCCCATGTCAGGTTCAGACCGTCGAAATCGGCATAGTGCCGTTCCAGCCGCGTGACGATGCGCAGGGCCTGCGCGTTGTGGTCAAAGCCACCGTAGGGTTGCATGAGCAGGCCGAGCGCATCTTCGCCCGTGTGGCCAAAGGGGGTGTGGCCAAGGTCATGGGCCAGCGCGATGGCTTCGGCCAGATCGGTGTTGAGGCCAAGGACGCCCGCGATGGTGCGGGCGACCTGTGCCACCTCGATCGAATGGGTCAGGCGGGTGCGGTAGTAATCGCCTTCGTGTTCGACGAAGACCTGCGTCTTGTGTTTCAGGCGGCGGAAGGCCGAGGAATGGATGATGCGGTCGCGGTCGCGCTGGAAGGGCGAGCGGAAGGACGACATGCGTTCCTGATGCAGCCGCCCGCGCGAGGCGTCGGGATGGCAGGCATAGGGTGCGAGCATGGGTGAACCTGTTCTTGTTGAATGGTCTTTCCCCTCCTATATTCAAAGCAGCCCTTATGGACCACGGAATTTCGTCATGGACCTGCAACTTACCCACGTCGACCTGCCCCCCCGCGTCACCGACCGTGCCTTTGCCCGGCTGGCCGAGATTTGCGAGGCGACCGGAGAGCACAAGGCGTTGCGCGTGGCGGTGGAAGGCGGCGGCTGTTCGGGGTTCCAGTACGACATCCGGCTGGACGATCCGGCGGGCGACGATCTGGTGCTGGAAAAGGCGGGACAGAGGGTGCTGGTGGATGCGGTGTCGCTGCCGTTCCTGCAAAACGCGGTGATCGACTACACCGAAGAGTTGATCGGCGCGCGTTTCGTGATCCAGAACCCCAATGCCACGTCGTCCTGCGGGTGCGGCACCAGTTTTTCGGTCTGAGCTGACAGGAAAAGACTGACCCCCGCCCTCGCCGCCGAGGCGGGCTGCGCTAGTTTGCCGATGGGGCAAGACGGGGCGCGGGATATGACGGTGGTATTGATGCTCGGCTCGGCGCCGATGGTGGTGCAGGCGGCGGATTGGCCACGGGCCGGTTTCGACCACGTGCTGGCCATCAACAACGCCCATGCGGTGCGGGACGATTGGGATTACCATATCTATCCGTGGGATTTCCCCGCAGAGCGCCGCCCCGTGGCACGGGCGGGGCAAGTGACGGTGGTGCAGGACGATTTCGTTCCCGCCCAGAACGCCTATGGCGGCTTTGTCTATGCGGGCGGGACCATGGCTTTTACCGCTGCCTATTGGGCGCTGCATGCGTTGCGGCCAAGGGTGATCGCGGCCTTTGGCTGCGATATGCATTATCCGGCAGGGCAGACGCATTTCTACGGCGCGGGATCCGCCGATCCGCTGCGGGCCGACATCACGCTGCAATCGCTCGAGGCGAAATCGGCGCGGTTGATGGTGCTGGCGGCGATGCAGGGCTGTGCGATGGTGAACCTGTCGGATCAGCCGTCGCGGCTGGTGTTTCCGCGTGTGGCGCGGGGGGCCGTGCAGGCCAGCCCCCTGCCCTATGACGCCGAGCTTGCCGCCGCGGCGTTAGGACGCGAGGCGGCTTTGGGCTATGTGGTGCCTTCGGGGCGGTATTGGGAGGAGGCCGAGCGCTTCGATCCTGCCGAGCTGCGGGCGCTGGATGCGATGTGGCTGGCGGCGGCGCGGGTGCCTGCGGCGGCCATCGCCTGACTTGTTTGCCCCCCTGTCCCGCCCTATGACGGGGCAAAGGGAGACCGCGCCATGAAACTTGCCACCTTCAACATCAACGGCATCAAGGCGCGGATCGAGGCGCTGCCTGCGTGGCTGGCGGCGGCCAAGCCCGATGTCGTGTGCCTGCAAGAGATCAAATCGGTGGACGAGGCCTTTCCGCGCGAGGTGTTCGAGGAGATGGGCTACCGTGTGGAGACGCACGGGATGAAAAGCTTCAACGGCGTGGCGATCCTGTCGCGGTTGCCGCTGGAGGATGTGACGCGGCGGTTGCCGGGGGATGACGCCGACGAACAGGCGCGCTGGATCGAGGCCACGGTGATCGGCGCGCGGCGGGCGGTGCGGGTGTGCGGGCTGTATCTGCCCAACGGCAACCCCGCGCCGGGGCCGAAGTATGATTACAAGCTGGCATGGATGGCGCGGATGGAGGCGCGGGTGGCCGAACTGCTCGGCACCGAGGAGCCGCTGGTGTTCTGCGGCGATTACAACGTGATCCCGCAGCCCGAGGATGCCGCCAAGCCCGCGGCGTGGGAGGCGGACGCGCTGTTCTTGCCCGAGACGCGGGCTGCGTTCCGGCGGATCGTCAACCTTGGCTTGACCGATGCCTTTCGCGCCGTCGATCAGGCCCCCGGGCGCTATTCGTTCTGGGATTATCAAGCGGGGGCCTGGGAGCGTAACAACGGCATCCGCATCGACCATTTGCTGCTGTCGCCGCAATGCGCCGATCTTTTGGTGTCGGCGGGCATCGACAAGGATGTGCGGGGGCTGGAGAAGCCGTCGGACCATGTGCCGGTCTGGATCGAACTGGACGCCTGAGCGTCTTTGGCTGCGGGGGTCAGGGGGGCTGTCTGCCCCCCTCGCCCCTGCGGGGCTTCACCCCCCGAGGATATTTGCACAAGCGTGAAAGAGGTCAGGCGCGCGGGGTCAGGCTGTCAGGCCGTCAGGCTGTCAGGCCGTCACGTCGTGGCGGTAGATCCAGTCGTAACGTTTGAGGGCAAGACCGGGGGCGAGTTTGCCGCCGATTTTCAGCGCGGCATGGGCAAGGCTGCGGGTCGGGCCGGACAGGTGGTAGGCGCGGGCCGAGGCGTTGGCGGCTTCGACGATGCGGGCGGTGCGCGGGGCGCGCAGGGTCTGGTAGGCGACGAGGGCGGCGGCGTGGGTGTCGCAGGTGCCAAGGGCTTCGGACAGGGTCCATGCGTCTTCGAGTGCCATGTTGGCACCTTGGGCAAGGAAGGGCAGCGTGGGGTGGGCCGCGTCGCCAAGGATCGCCATCGCGCCCTTGGGCAGGATGGCATGCCAGCGCTTGGCGACCGGATGGCGGAACAGGCCCCAAAGCCAGACATCCTGCACCTGATCGAGCCAGCCGCGCACGCGGGGGCTGAAGGATTCGAACGCGAGGCGCAGGTCCATCGGATCGTCGCGCAGGGTCCAGCCTTCTTCTACCCAAGTGCGGCGTTCCTCGACCGCGACGATGTTGCGCAGGGTGCCGCCGCGCATCGGGTAGCTGACGAGGTGGCGACCGGGGCCCATGTGCACCTCGGCCAGGTTCGGCATGCCGGGGGTTGCGGGCAGCAGGGCACGCCATGCGACCTGATGGGTGAAGAAGGGGGCGACGATGCCCGTAAGCGCCGTGCGGGCGGGGGAATGCAGACCGTCTGCGCCGATCAGAAGCGGGGTGTCGATGCTGTCGCCTGCGGTCGTGATCGCGCGGGGGCGGTCGCCCGACACATCGACGCGGGCGATTTTGGTCAAAAGGCGGATATCGACCCCCGCCGCGCGTGCGCCCGCCGCCAGAAGGTCGATCAGGTCGGCGCGGTGGACAAAATGCCAGCCCATATCAGGGCGCAAGCGGGACAGATCGAGCCGCAGCACGCGGGAATTGTCGAAACCGTCGCGCAGTTCCACCGCTTCGGCGCGGGTCGAGATAGGGTCGAGGTCCAGCCCGAGCGCGCGCAGGACACTTGCGCCGTTGGGGCTGATTTGCAGGCCCGCCCCCACCTCGCGGATCGCGTCGGCCTGTTCGAGCAGGGTCACGCTGGCCCCGCGCAGGGCGAGCGCACGGGCAAGGGCCAGACCCGCGACGCCTGCGCCGAGGATGGTTACGGGCTGTCCGATCAGGGTCATGGGGTCACCGGAAAATGAAAACGCCGGACCTGTGCGGGTCCGGCGTCATTCTTTGCCGATGCGGCGGGCGGTGCAAGGCCCCTGCCCTGCCTTTGGCCTGCGGCGAAAGCGTCACTCTTCGCGGTGGACCTTTTCGCGGCGTTCGTGCTTTTCCTGCGCTTCCAGCGTCATGGTGGCGATGGGGCGGGCATCGAGGCGTTTGAGGCTGATGGGTTCGCCCGTCATCTCGCAATAGCCGTATTCGCCATTCTCGATCCGGCGAAGCGCCGCGTCGATTTTCGAGACCAGCTTGCGCTGGCGGTCGCGGGTGCGCAGTTCGAGCGCGCGGTCGGTTTCTTCGGAAGCGCGGTCGGCGATGTCGGGGACGTTGCGGGCCGAACCTTGCAGGTTGTCGATGGTTTCGGCGGATTGTTCGATCAGTTCGTTCTTCCAGTTGATCAGCTTGCGCCGGAAGTATTCGAGCTGGCGGTCGTTCATGAAAGGCTCGTCCTCGGCAGGACGATAATCATCTGGCAGGAACACCTCGGGCTTCATAGCTGCTCTCTCCATAGTATCGGATCGCTCCGACAGGTGGTTTGCTGTCATGACGCGCTCCCCAATTGCGGGTGCATCTAGACCATTGGCAAAGCGTTGTCACTAGCAGTTGCGACGAAATCCCCCGGGGGCTAGGGTCAGCCGTCCCAAAGATCGGTTGCACCGCCCATGACATTTGCTTCGACAGACCGCTACATCGCCACCGATGCGTTGACCGTTGCGGTGAATGCCGCCGTCACGCTGGAACGCCCGCTGCTGGTAAAGGGCGAGCCGGGGACCGGCAAGACCGAGCTGGCGCGGCAGGTGGCGGCGGCGCTGGGGCTGGAGTTGATCGAATGGCATGTGAAATCGACGACGCGCGCGCAACAGGGGTTGTATGAATACGATGCGGTCAGCCGCCTGCGCGACAGCCAGTTGGGCGAAAAGCGGGTGCATGACGTGCGTAACTACATCCGCAAGGGCAAGCTGTGGCAGGCCTTCGACGCCGGCCGCAAGGTGGTGCTGCTGATCGACGAGATCGACAAGGCCGACATCGAGTTTCCCAACGACCTGTTGCAAGAGTTGGACCGGATGGAATTTCATGTCTACGAAACCGGCGAGACGGTGCGCGCCAAGGTGCGGCCGGTGGTCATCATCACGTCGAACAACGAAAAGGATTTGCCCGACGCCTTTCTGCGGCGCTGCTTTTTCCACTTTATCCGCTTTCCGGACGAGGCGACCTTGCGCGCCATCGTCGGGGTGCATTTTCCGGGCATGAAAGAGGCGCTGCTGACGGCGGCGCTGACGCAGTTTCTGGATATCCGCGCGGTGCCGGGGGTGAAGAAGAAACCCTCGACCTCGGAACTGCTGGACTGGCTGAAGCTGATCCTGGCCGAAGACCTGACGCCCGAGGATTTGCGGCGCGATGCGACGTCGATCTTGCCCAAGCTGCACGGGGCGCTGTTGAAGACGGAACAGGACATCCACCTGTTCGAGCGGCTGGCCTTTGCCGCGCGGCGCTAGACGATTCGCATGATTTTGCCTGGATTTGGCCGCCGTTTTGCCACAATTGCATCACGAAAGCTGCTATTTCTGCAATAAAAAGAAACAATGCGTGATAGTCGCCTGCCGCATCTAGCGGGGGGCGGATGGGTATCATCCACCGGTTGATCGCTTTTCCACCTTGAAGATACCCGCAGATTGACACCGATGCGCCCCAGTGCGGACACTCGGTCCGGCTTTCTGGGACGTGCCGGTCTTTTTTCCGAAGTGGTGTCGCGTGTTTGGTTTTCTGTGCCCTGCCCTGTCGTCCGATCCGCGTCTTGCGCGGTGGCGGTGGCATGGGTCGCATGGCGGGCCGCGTGGTGCGGGAATGGACGGGTCCGGGCGGGCGATGCGGGGGCATCGGCCGGTTCGGGTTTCAGATGCCGCAGGCATCGACAGGGGCCGGATCGTCCGGCCGTTTAACCAGTGCCAGAAACGAGCTGCCATTCATGCATATGCTGTATTCGATCCGGGCGCTGCGCCGGACCCTTCCTTTTGTGGTGCTGGCGCTGGCCGCCTGTGCGCCCCTTCCGGTGGCCGAGGTGACGATGAACCGCGGGGCCGAGGTGCTGGCCAAGCCGGATATGGCTTTGATGCAGGGCTTTCCGGGCCGCGCCGGTAGCCCGCCTGCGATTTCCAACGCCGAGATCGCGCAGGACATGCTGGACCTGCAGTTCCGCATGGAGAGCGGCAGGCCGCTTGCGGTGCTGAGCCGGTTCGAAGGACCGATCACCATCGGGCTGAGGGGCGATGTGCCGCCAACTGCGCCGGTCGATCTGGCCCGCGTGATCCGGCGGTTCCAGACCGAGGCGCGGCTTGACGTGCGCATGGCAGCACCCGGAACGGCGGCGAATATCACGCTGGACTTCCAGCCCCGTGCGGCGCTGGCGCGGGTGGTGCCGCAGGCTGCCTGTTTCGTGGTGCCGCGTGTCGCCTCATTTGCCGATTACCGCGCCAACCGGTCGGCGCCGGAAACCGACTGGACCACCGTGGTGGTGCGCGACAGTGTGGCGATCTTCGTGCCCAGCGACACCACGCCGCAAGAGGTGCGCGATTGCCTGCACGAAGAGGTGGCACAGGCGATGGGGCCGCTGAACGACCTGTACCGGTTGTCGGATTCGGTGTTCAACGACGACAATTTCCATACGGTGCTGACCGGTTTCGACATGCTGGTGTTGCGGGCGCATTACGACCCCGCGCTGCACAGCGGCATGACGCGGGCCGAGGTGGCGGCGCGGCTGCCGGCAATTCTGGCGCGGCTGAACCCCGCGGGCGAGGCGATCCGAAGCCATGGCGATACCAGTGCCACGCCCCGCGCCTGGGAAGCGGCGGTCGAGGCAGCGCTTGGCCCCAGGGGTGGCACCGCGGCGCGCAAGGCGGCAGCCGACCGGATGCTGGCGATTGCGCGGGCGCAGGGCTGGCAGGACGGGCGCATGGCCTTTAGCCTGTTTGCCTATGGGCGGGCGCATGTGAAAAGCGATTATCCGGCCGCACTTGCCGCATTCGCCAAGGCGGGCGACATCTACCGCAGCCTGCCCGGAGGGGCGATACAGGCGGCGCATGTGGACATGCAGCTTGCCGCCTTTGCCATCGGCGAGGGGCGACCTGACGAGGCGTTGCGGCTGGCGGACCGGTCGATTGCCGTGGTGACGGCGGCGGAAAATGCGTCGCTGCTGGCGACGCTGCACATGATCCGCGCGCAGGCCTTCGAGAAGATGGGCGATGCTGCGCGGGCGCGCGAGGCGCGTCTCGACAGTCTGGGTTGGGCACGGTATGGGTTCGGCTCTGACGCGCAGGTCCGCGCCCGCATGGACGAGATCGCGGGTCTGGCCGCCCGCGCGGGCAGAGGCTGACGGCTGGGGAATGCCCCCGCCAAACCGGGGGCAGGATCGGATGATTGTGATTGCGGGGCTGGTCATCGGGGCCATCATCGGGGCGCGGACCGCGTTGAAACGGGGCGGGCGCAAGCTTGACGCGCTGCAGTACGGGGCGGCTTACGGGATTTTGTGTGCGCTGGTGGGACTGGTGCTGACCATCATCATCGGTCGCATCGCGTAACCGGAGGGGGCGGATGTTCCTGCCCTTTTTCACCACGCTGCGGGCCGAGGGCGTGCCCGTGTCGATCCGCGAGTTTCTGGCATTCCTTGAAGGGGTGGCTGCGGGGGTCGCGGGATACGAGCTGACCGGATTTTACCATCTGGCCCGTGTAGCGCTGGTCAAGGACGAAGCGCAGCTTGACCGCTTCGATCGGGCATTTGCCGCCAGTTTCAACGGGTTGGAACGGGTTTCGGATGGCGAGGTGCTTGAGGCGCTGGACCTGCCGCGCGACTGGCTGGAAAAGCTGGCCGAAGGGCACCTGACGCCCGAGGAACGCGCCGAGGTGCAGGCGGCGGGCGGGTTCGAGGCCCTGATGGAGCGGTTGCGCCAAAGGCTGGCCGAGCAACGCGAGCGGCATCAGGGCGGGTCGAAGTGGATCGGGACGGCGGGAACCTCGCCCTTTGGGGCTTACGGCTACAACCCCGAGGGCGTGCGGATCGGGCAGGACGAAAGCCGCCACCGGCGGGCGGTAAAGGTGTGGGATCGCCGCACGTTCCGCGATCTGGATGACGGGGTCGAGTTGGGCACGCGCGGCATCAAGCTGGCGTTGCGGCGGCTGCGGCGCTGGGCGCGGGACGGGGCCGAACAGGAACTGGACCTTGACGGGACGATCCGCGCCACGGCGGAACGCGGCTGGCTGGAGGTGCAGACCCGGCCCGAGCGGCGCAATGCGGTAAAGGTGCTGCTGTTTCTGGACGTGGGCGGGTCGATGGACCCGCATATCCGCGTGATGGAAGAGGTGTTCAGCGCCGCGAGATCGGAATTCAAGACGCTGGAAAGCTGGTATTTCCACAACTGCCTGTACGAAGGCGTGTGGCGCGACCCGGCGCGGCGGCGGGACGTGCAGACGGCCACATGGGATTTGCTGCGGACGCACGGGCCAGACTGGACCTGCATCTTTGTCGGCGATGCGTCGATGAGCCCCTATGAAATCCTGCACCCCGGCGGGGCGAACGAGCATTGGAATGCCGAAAGCGGGCGGGTCTGGCTGGAGAGGGCCGTGGCGCAGTGGCCAAGGCATCTGTGGATCAACCCCGTGCCCGAGGCGCATTGGCAATATACCCAATCGACGCGCATGATCGGTGACATCTTTGGCGGGCGCATGGTGCCGATGACGCTGGAGGGGCTGACGCGGGGGATGGGGGTGCTGACATGATCGGGCGGTTGTGGCGCAGACACCGGTTGCTGACGCTGGCCTTTGCGGCGGCATTGCTGGCGGCGCTGTTCTTCGGGCTGCGGGCGCTGACCTTTGCCGTCACGCTGGCATGGCGGGCCGATCAGCCCGTCGCGGGATGGATGACGCCGCGCTATATCTTGCTGACCTATGGCGTGCCGCGCGAGGTGATCGCCCGCATCCTCGACGTCGACGACCAGACCGAGGCGCGGATGCCGGTGGACCAGTTGGCCCGCAGGCTGGGCCGCCCGCTGCCCGAGGTGCTGCAGGCGCTGGACGACGCGGTCGAGGCGCAAGCGGCGCAGGACCACGACGAATGACCGAGACGCTGCTTGCCCTTGTCCCCGAATGGGGGGCGCTGCTGGTCGGGCTGGCCAATTTTCTGGCCTGCATGGCGCTGCCGATTCCGGCCTCGTTGATCATGCTGGCGGGCGGGGCTTTTGCTGCCTCGGGCGATTTGCCGTTTGGCATCATGTGGGGGGCTGCGTTGCTGGGCGCGGTGCTGGGCGATCAGGCGGGCTATCTGGTCGGGCGCGGCGCGGGCGGGCCGCTGCTGGGCTGGATCGAGGCGCGACCGAAAGGCGGGCGGATGCTGCGGCGGGCGATGGCGTGGCTGCGCCAACGGCAGCGGCCGGCGGTGTTTTACTCGCGCTGGCTGGTGTCGGCGCTGGGGCCTTATGTCAACCTTGCCGCAGGCGCGGCGCGGCTGCCGTGGCGGGGGTTTGCCATCGCCTCGGCCAGTGGCGAGGCGCTTTGGGTGACGGTGTATCTGGGGCTGGGCTACGGTTTTTCCGCCGACATCCAGGCGCTGGGATCGACGCTGGGCAACCTGGGTCTGGCGGTGTCGGCTGCGGTGGTGGCGCTGGTGCTGGGCCGCATGCTGCTGGGGATGGCGCAAGAGCGGGACTAGCGCCCTGCCCTGCGCCCACGAATTTTCTGCGAAAATTCAGGCGCCTCTTTTCGCGGGGCGGGATGCGGTCCATATCGGGGGGATGATGAAGTTCCTGCCCCTGATCCTTGCGCTGGGTTACGCGTTCCTGATGGTGCGCTTTTCGGTCTGGCGGACGCATAAGATGCTGGACGCGCAGTCGCAGCCGCTGACCGACCCTGCGGTGATGCGGCTGGCCGACCGGATGGCGGCGGCGCTGGATGTGCCTGCCATCAAGGTCAATGTCTTCGAGGTGGAGCCGGTGAACGGGCTGGCCGCCCCCGACGGGCGAATTTTCCTGACACGGGGGTTTTTGAACCGCAAGGCGCGGGGCGAGGTGTCGGCCGAAGAGCTGGCCGCCGTGATCGCGCATGAATTGGGCCATGTGGCGCTGGGCCATGCGCGGCGGCGGATGATCGACTTTACCGGACAGAACGCGGTGTTCTTCATGCTGAGCGCGCTTTTGAACCGCTTTTTGCCCTTTGTCGGGGTGTGGGTGGCCAATCTGATCCGCGGGGCGCTGGCGGCGCGGTTGTCGCGGCGCGACGAGTTCGAGGCGGATGCCTATGCAAGCGCCCTGCTGATCAAGGCCGGAATCGGCACGGGGCCGCAGAAATCGCTGTTCCACAAGCTTGACGCGATGGCGGGCGGGCGGTCGGGGATGCCCGCGTGGCTGATGTCGCATCCGGTAAGTGCCGAGCGGATCGCGGCCATCGAGGCGAACGAGCGGCGCTGGCTTCAGGTCTGATCCGCCGTCACGGCCTTGGCCAGGCGCGGCAGTTGCGCGCGTTTGAGCAGCGCCCTGAGCGAGACGGGTTGGCCTGCCATGGCTTCGGCGGTGGCATGGACCTTGGCCACAACGGCGCCCGCTTCGGCGGGGTGGTGCGACCAGAGTTCCCACAGGAAACCGTCGGGATCGCGGCGATCAAGGCCCTCTTCGGCCAAGGTGTGGCGCGGGAAGTCCTTGGCGTTGAAGGTCACAATCGCATCGGCATGGGAATGGATCGCCACGGCAAGCACGTGGATATCGTTCGGGTCGGGCAGGTGCAGGCGGGCTTCGATGGAGGGGACGGGTTGCACCGAACAGCCGGGGAATGCGCCTTTCATCAGCGCGATGTCGGCGCGGGCGGCGGCTTCCTGCCCTGCCCCCAGTTTCACCGTGGCGCGGGCCCATTCTTCGAGGATGCGTTCGGACCAGCGCGGTTGGTATAGCCCGCGTGCCGCGCAACCCAACAACAGGTCGCGCAGCACGGGGGGGTAAAGCACGCAGGCGTCGAGGACGGCGCGCACGGCTTTGGTCAGTCCAGCCGGAAGACCAGCGATTTCAGATAACCCGATTCGGCCAGTTGCGGCAGCATCGGGTGATCGGCTCCGGCAAAGCCGGTGTGCAGGATCTGCGCCCGCCGCCCGCCACGCCCGATGCCGCGCGAACAGGCGGACCGGAAGGCTTGCAGGTCGGCAGCATGCGAACAGGAGCACAGAACGATGTAGCCGCCTGCCGCCACGAGGGGCGAGGCAAGGCGGGCAAGGCGTTCATAGGCGCGCAGCCCCGCTTCGAGCGAGTTCTTTCCCGGCGCAAAGGCGGGCGGGTCGCAGATCACCACGTCGAAACGGGCGTCTTCGGTGCCCATGGCTTCAAGCACCTCGAAGGCATCGCCCTGACGGGTGGTGAAGCGGTCGGCCACGCCCGACGCTTTCGCGCCAAGTTCGGCCAGAGCCAGCGCAGGGGCCGAGGCATCGACGGCCAGCGCCGACACGGCACCATTGGCCAGCGCCGCAAGGGCAAAGCCGCCGACATGGGTAAAGACATCAAGCACCTTTGCCCCCTTGGCCAGCGAGGCGGCAAAGGCGTGGTTCGGGCGCTGGTCGTAGAAAAGGCCGGTCTTTTGCCCGCCCGTCACATCGGCCATATAGGTGGCCCCGTTCATCGGCACGGGGATCGGCCCGTCGACGGCGCCTGCCACGACGAGGGTTTCTTCCTTCATGCCTTCGAGCGTGCGCGACCGGCCGGTGCCGTTTTTGACCACGGTGGTCACACCCGTCACCTGCATCAGGGCGGCGACCAATGCATCAAGGTGCAGTTCGGCCCAGGCGGCATTGGGCTGCACGACGGCGGTATCTCCGAAACGGTCGATCACGATGCCGGGCAGTCCGTCAGCCTCGGCATGGACCAGACGGTAGAAGGGCGCATCGTAAAGCCGCGCGCGCAGGTCCATGGCGCGTTGCAGGCGGGCGGCGAACCATGCCTGATCGATGACCGCATCGGCGTTGCGGTCGAGCATGCGCCCGACGATCTTGGACTTCAGGTTGATGGTGACCAGACCCACAACGCGGCGGTCGCCGTCTTCGAGGATCGCAAGCGACCCCGGCGTCAGGTTCTGGGTGCGGCGGTCGGTGACCAGTTCGTCGGCGTAGACCCAAGGGAAGCCGTGACGGATCGCCCGCGCCTCGGTGCGGGGTTTGAGGCGGACGGTGGGATGCGCGCGGCGGGTGGTGTCGGTCGCATCATCGGTGGCGGGGTCCGGCATGGACGAAGGAGAGGATGTCATATCCCCTCCTTACGCCAGAACGGGTGTCGGGGAAAGCGCCCGATCGACGCGCGGCCTTAGCGGGCCACGACCAGCGGTTCCAATGCCCAACCGCGCGCGCGGGCCACCAGCATCGGGTCGGTCACGGGGGCCGACAATTCGCGCCGCAAGACCTGTTCGAGCCGTTCGGTGATGACGACCTTTTGCGTGCGGCCTGCCGCGTCTTCGGCGATGGCCTGTGCGCCGCCCGAACCGCGTGTATCGGCCACGATCTGGCGCGGGCCATCCAGCACCTCGCCCGTGGCGGCGTCGCGCACCGTCATGTCGAAGCGCAGTTCGTGCGTTCCGCCAAAGGTGTAGCGGGTCTTTTCGGTCAGCGCGTGAAACTTGGTCAGGGTCAGCGATACGGTGACTGCCCGGCCCTCGACCATCATGGCGGTGGCGCGGGTCGCGGCATCGCGCAGGATCGCACCGACCTGTGCATAGCGGTCGCCCACCGGATCGCCATGCCAGACGATATCGGCACGCGGCTTGAAGCTGTTGGCCTCGGACACCTTGAGGCTGCGCGGCACCACGACATCAACGCCGGTCACGGCATATTTCGCGGCCAGAACCTCGGGGCCGGGCGGCACGACCTGCGGCGCTGGCCCCCCCTGCGAGGCGATGGTCAGCGCTTCGACCCCGTGGGAACGGCTGGCCGGTTCGCTTCCGGCGCAGGCCGAAAGACCAAGCACGAGACCAAGCGCAAGCCAAAGTTTCATCACGTTAATCATACATACCTCCGGGTGCAAGATCACATCCCTTTGGGCAGGTTTATCGATATCAATTGTGGCTGGATTAGGAATTTGACGGTGTATTTTCGTGATTTGGCCGCAGCGGGAAACAATGTTCTGGTTGAATGCTTCGTAAATTGATCGCCTTTTGCGTGAAAATGCCGTGAAACGTTGCCCGCCATCTGTGGGTTGTTAGCGCTAACAACATCTGGTAGAGCTTGCGGTGGACCACGGGCGGGGGCATGTCGAACCAGACCACCCGCAGACCGCAACACATCGACCCGCCGCATGCGCGGCAGCAGAAAACAGGAGCAGCGCCATGTCGCTTCACCCCGTCATCGCCCGCGTCACCGACAGGATCCGCGCCCGGTCGCAAGACCTGCGCGGCGGCTATCTCGAACGGATGGCAAAGGCGGCAAGCGCGGGTCCGGCGCGGGGTCATCTGGCTTGTGGCAACCAGGCCCATGCCTATGCGGCGATGGGGGCGGACAAAGAGGCGATGGCGGCGGGGCGCGTGCCCAACCTGGGGATCATCACCGCCTATAACGATATGCTGT
The DNA here is from genome assembly GCA_040398445.1 of Gemmobacter sp. GTDB lineage: Bacteria > Pseudomonadota > Alphaproteobacteria > Rhodobacterales > Rhodobacteraceae > Paragemmobacter. The sequence continues at coordinate 126,781 of JBBAUB010000004.1, forward strand.
CGGCGCATCAGCCGTTCGAGGATTACCCCAAGCTGATCCGCGCGGCGGCGCGGGCGGCGGGGGCAACGGCGCAGGTGGCGGGCGGGGTTCCGGCCATGTGCGACGGGGTGACCCAAGGTCAGGCGGGGATGGAATTGTCGCTGTTCTCGCGCGATGTGATCGCGCTGGCGGCGGGCGTGGGCCTGAGCCACAACACCTTTGATGCGGCGCTTTTCCTTGGCGTGTGCGACAAGATCGTGCCGGGGCTGGTGATCGCGGCGGCGACCTTCAGCCACATTCCGGCAATCTTCGTGCCAGCGGGGCCGATGACGAGCGGGCTGCCCAACGACGAGAAGTCGAAGGTCCGCAATGCCTATGCCAATGGCGAGATCGGGCGCGACGCGCTGATGGCGGCGGAAATGGCCAGCTATCACGGACCGGGCACCTGCACGTTCTATGGCACCGCCAACACCAACCAGATGCTGATGGAGTTCATGGGGCTGCACCTTCCCGGAACGTCGTTCGTCAACCCCGGAACGCCGCTGCGCGAGGCGCTGACGGTGGCCGCCGTGGCGCGCGCTGCGGCGATCACGGCGCAGGGCAACGATTACCGCCCCGTGGGCGAGGTTCTGGACGAACGCGCCTTCGTGAACGGGCTGGTCGGGCTGATGGCGACCGGCGGATCGACCAACCTTGTCCTGCATCTGCCCGCCATGGCGCGGGCGGCGGGGGTGCTGCTGGATTTGCAGGACTTTGCCGATATTTCCGAAGCGGTGCCGCTGATGGCCAAGGTCTATCCCAACGGATTGGCCGATGTGAACCATTTCCACGCGGCGGGGGGCTTGGGTTACATGATCGGCCAATTGCTCGACGCAGGGCTGTTGCATCCCGATGCCAAGACCGTGGCGGGCGACGGGTTGTCGCTGTACCGCCAAGAGCCCAAGCTGATCGACGGCAAGCTGGTCTGGCAGGACGGCGCGAGCGAAACGCTGAACGACCGCATCCTGCGCCCCGCCACCGATCCTTTCGCCAAGTCCGGCGGGTTGAAGCAATTGTCGGGCAATCTGGGGCGCGGCGTGATCAAGGTGTCGGCTGTGGCTTCCGAACGCCATGTGATCGAAGCCCCCGCCCGCATCTTTCACGACCAAGAGGATGTGAAAGCCGCCTTCAAGCGCGGCGAATTCACCGCTGATACCGTGGTGGTGGTGCGCTTTCAGGGACCGCAGGCCAACGGGATGCCGGAGCTTCATTCGCTGACGCCCACCCTGTCGATCCTGCAAGACCGCGGGCTGCGCGTGGCGCTGGTCACCGACGGGCGCATGTCGGGCGCGTCGGGCAAGGTGCCTGCCGCGATCCATGTCTCGCCCGAAGCGGCGGCGGGCGGGCCCCTTGCGCGGCTGCGCGATGGCGATATCGTCCGGCTCGATGCCGTGGCCGGAACGCTGAGCGTGCTGGTGCCCGATTTCGACACCCGCACCCCCGTCACCGCCGACCTGACCGCCAACCGCTACGGAACGGGGCGCGAGTTGTTCGAGATGTTCCGCCGCAACGTCGGCGCATCCGACCATGGCGCAGGGGTCGTGGTCTGACCGCTTCATCTGTTTGAAAATATCCTGCGGGGGTCCGGGGGTGCAAAACCCCCGGCTGTTCCGCGAAAGCCACGCTGAAAGGACCGTTTCCATGACCCCCGCCGAACAAAGCGCCGCCGCCGCCCGTGTCTGCGCCCTTGCCCCCGTGGTGCCGGTCCTCGTGATCGACGATCTGGCCCATGCGCGGCCCCTGGCCGAGGCGCTGGTGGCGGGTGGCTTGCCCGCGCTCGAGGTGACGCTGCGCACGCCCTGCGCGCTTGACGCCATCCGCATCATGGCCGAAGTGCCGGGCGGCATGGTGGGGGCGGGCACGCTGCTGACACCTGCCGATGTCAAAGCCGCCAAGGCGGCAGGGGCGACGTTCGGTGTCAGTCCCGGGGCCACCGACCGGCTGATCGCGGCCTGCGAGGACGAAGGCCTGCCGCTCTTGCCCGGTGCGGTGACCGCGTCGGAAATCATGGCACTGCTCGAGCGCGGCTATACGGTGCAAAAGTTCTTTCCCGCCGAACAGTCGGGCGGTGCGGCCTTTCTCAGGTCCATCGGTTCACCGATCCCGCAGGTAAAGTTCTGCCCCACGGGCGGCATCAGCTTGAAGAACGCGGGCGATTATCTGGGGTTGAAGAACATCCTGTGCGTCGGCGGATCATGGGTCGCGCCGAAAGAGGCGATGGTCGCGGGCGACTGGGCGGCAATCACCCGATTGGCCGCCGAGGCCAAGCGGCTGCGCTAGCACGGTTTTCGACGCATCTTCCGGCGGCTGGCGCCGTGCCGTGCCGCCGGGCATGGGGCCAAATTTTTTCCGCAAAAAATTTGACCGTTTTCTGCGTCAGAAAACGTCAGGCAAGCCCCAGACGCGCGGCGCGGCCGCCTTTGCGCTTGGGGTTTTCGGGGGCAAGAAGCCCGTCCTTCATTACCCCGCTCATCGGATGGTCGGGCGCATCGACGGCGTAATGGGCCAACAACGCCCGCAGCGCGTCTTTCATGGCTGCATCGACCGGCAGCGACAGCGCCCAGTCGACGAAGATCGACTTGCACTCGCCAAGTGTGATCCCCTCGATCCGGTAGCTTTCGCGCACCAGCCCCTTGGGGTCTGCCTCTTCAATCCGCATCGCCCGTCTCCCCATCCGCCGCTCCGCCGAGTTGCGCCGTGATCACCTGTGCCGCCTGTGCCGCGACCTGTTCCAGCCGCGCCGCAAGTGTGGCCGCGTCCGGCAGGCCCGTCTCGCGCAGGACGAAGGCGCGCGCGCCTTCGCCCAAGGCGGCCGGATCGACGGTGTCTTCGGTAATCAGCCGCGTCGCCGCCTGCACCCGCCAGAACAGCCTATAGGCATCGGTCAGCACAGACTGGTCGATTTCCGACAGGTGAGAGGCCTTTCCCCCCGCGCGCAGCTGCGCCTCGACGCCCCGCGCGGCGTTTGCCGTGACCAGCGCCAGGGTTTCGGCCAGCAATTCGATGTCCATCAGCCGACCGGAGCCATTCTTGGCCTCCCACGACCCCTGCGCCGGTTTCGCCGTCTGAAGTCGCCTGCGCATCGCCGCGACATCGGCGCGAACCGCTTCGCGCTGCCCCTTGGCAAACAGGATCTTGCGGCGGAAATCCTCGATCTCGGCCCGCAACGCGGGCGCGCCGGCCAGCGGGCGCGCGCGGGTCAGGGCAAGGTGCTCCCACGTCCAGGCCTCGGTCTCTTGGTAGCTGCGGAAGCTTTCCAGCGCAGTCGCCACCGGGCCTTGCCGCCCGCTGGGGCGCAGGCGCATGTCGACATCGTAAAGCTTTCCTTCGGCCATGGGCGCGGTCAGCGCGGTGACCAGCGCCTGCGTCAGCCTGGCGTAATAGGGGCGCAGGGCCAGCGGGCGCGGGCCTGCGGATGCCTCGGCCCCTGCCCCGTCATAGATGACGATCAGATCGAGGTCGGAGCCTGCATTCAGCCGCGCCGCGCCCAGACTGCCCATGCCCAAGACCACCGCGCCGCGCCCCGGCAAGGGGCCGTGCTTGCGCGCCATTTCGGCCACGACCACCGGCCACAGGACAGCGATCACCGCCTCGGCCAGATCGGCATACATCTTGCCCGCCTCGAAGGCGTCGATCAGCCCGCGCAGGTGGTGCACGCCGACGCGGAAGTGCCATTCCTTCATCCAGCGGCGGGCGGCATCGAGCTTGGCCTCGTAATCTTTCGCCTCGGCCATGCGCTGGGTGCCATCGGTCCCCAGCGCCGCGACACCGGGCCAGGGCGCAAAGAACGACCCGCCGATCACCCCGTCGAGCACGGCTGCATTGCGCGACAGATAAAGCGCCAGTGCAGGCGAGGTGGCGGCGATGTCGATGATAAGGTCGATCAGCGCGGGGTTCGCCTCGAACAGCGCGAAAATCTGCACACCGGCAGGCAATCCGCGCAAGAACCCGTCAAGCGCCACCAAGGCCTCGTCGGGGTTTGCGGCGCGGTTGAGCCGCGTCAGGAAAGCGGGGCGCAGACGGCGGAAAATCTGCTGGGCGCGGTCGGATCGCAGGGCGGCATAGGCCGACCAGCCCGCGACGATGCCACGGGCGGTGGGCGAAAGCTCCGGCACGCCTGCGTCGGCGCTGGCCGGGGCGAAGAAGCCTTCGGTCAGCCGGTCGGTGCGGGCCAGCCGGTCGAGCAGGCCTGCGCGAAAGGCTGGCGTCTCCTCGCCGCAAAAGGCGGCGATGCGGGCCACGCCCTCGGCCGTGACGGGCAGCGCATGGGTCTGGGCGTCGTTCACCATTTGCAGGCGGTGCTCGACCTCGCGGTGGGCGCGGTACAGGGTGACCAGATCTTCGCACACATCGCCCGGAATCCAGCGCTGTTCGGCCAGCGCGCGCAAGCCGCCCACGGTGGTCCGGTCGCGCAGCGACGGGTCGCGCCCGCCTGCAATAAGCTGACGGGTCTGGGTGAAGAATTCGATCTCGCGGATGCCGCCTTGCCCGAGTTTCAGGTCATGCCCCTCGACCGCGAGCGCACGGTTCAGGTGGCGATGCTCGCGGATGCGCAGGCGCATGTCATGGGCGTCCTGGATCGCGGCGAAATCCAGATGCTTGCGCCAGACAAAGGGCACCAGCGTCTTCAGGAACCGCGCGCCTGCCACCAGATCGCCCGCGCAGGGCCGCGCCTTGATATAGGCGGCACGCTCCCATGTGCGGCCCACGCTTTCGTAATAGCTTTCCGCCGCCGCCATCGACAGGCAGACCGGTGTGACGGCGGCATCGGGGCGCAACCGCAGATCGGTGCGAAAGACATAACCGCCAGCCGTCAGGTCCGACAGCAGCGCCGTCATGCGCCGCGTGACACGGATGAAGGCGGCGCGCGCCTCGTGCTCGGCCCCTTTGTAACGTGTCTCGTCGAACAGGCAGACAAGGTCGATATCGGACGAATAGTTCAGCTCTCCCGCGCCCATCTTGCCCATGGCCAGCACCACCATGCCGCCCGCGGTGGCGATGTCGCCCTCGGCGGCACCGGGCAGGCGGCCACGGCGGATTTCCTCGGCCACGCCGGATTTGATCGCCAGATCGACGGCAAGATCGGCAAGGCGGGTCAGGGCTTCGGTCACCTGTTCCAGCGGCCAGACCCCGCCCAGATCGCAAAGCGCGGTGAACAGGGCGGCGCGGCGTTTGGCAAGCCGCAGCGCGTCGCCAAGCGCCTGCGGCGGGGCGGCGTCGGCCGCTGCCGCCAGATCGGACAGCAAGACGTCGAACACCGTTTCGGGCACACCGGCCAGTGCCGCGCGCAACCAATCGGCCTCGCGCAGCATCAGGTCACGCAAGAACGGGCTGCATCCGGCGGTGGCGGCCAGCAGTCCGGCCAGACCGGCGGGCAGATCGGAAAACTGCGCGCCCGTATCGGCGGCGGCGGCGGCATCGAAGGCGCGCGGCGCGCGGCGCAGGCGAGTGGCAAAAGTTCGGTCGCTATCGGTCATGGCCCATTGATGCGGCGCGCGCTTGGCGGGGTCAACCACCCTGCCCTGCCGACTTCTCCTTGTTTCAAATATCCTGCGGGGGGAGGGTCGCGCCGTGGCGCGGCCCGTGGGGGGCGCAAAGCCCCCCCGCGCCCGTGCCGCGCCCTGCGCGGTGCGGGCTGACAGGCGTGCGAGGCGCAGCTGAGCGCCGTTTGGCGGGGGAACGCGGGGGTGCAGCGGGTGATGTGAATTATTTTAACATCGCCTCTTGCAGCGGGGCGGGGCCATGCGCATCTGCTGCTATGTGAAGACCATTTACATCGCAACACGGGAGATGCCGCCGATGAGTTACACGACCCAGACCGCTCCGTTCACGGGCGGATTGCTGTCCCTGCCGCGCCGGGCGGTGGGCTGGCTTGACGATCGCGGCAAGCCCGCGTGGATCGCGGCCATGATCCTTGGCTTCATCTTCGTCTGGCCCGTGGGCCTTGCCATCCTTGCCTATGTCATCTGGAGCAAACGCATGTTCAACCGGTCCTGCCGTTCGTCCGCCCCCCGCATGGGTTGGGGCGCGCACCGCGTCTACCATTCGTCGGGCAACACCGCCTTTGACGCCTACAAGGCCGAGACGCTGCGCCGTCTGGAAGAGGAACAGGCCGCCTTCGAAGGGTTCCTGCAACGCCTGCGCGAAGCCAAGGACAAGTCCGAGTTCGACAGTTTCATGCAAGACCGCAGCCGCAAGGCCCGCGGCGAAGACGGCGACACCCCGCGTTCAGACGCGTGACACAGGGGGGGCGGCAGCGTGCCGCCCCCTTCACCCCTTCACCCCACCCCACCTTTACTTGCCAAGGACCGTTTGCCATGTATCAGCCCATGACCCCCGAAAGCGCCCTTCCCGACCCTGACCGCCACGCCGCCTTTTATGACGGGGTTGCGCTGAAGCGAGGGCTTGCATGGATCGTGGACACGATCTTTGTGACGCTGATCGTGGCGGTTGTGACGCTGTTCACGGCCTTTACCGCGTTGTTCATCTTGCCGGTGCTGTGGCTGACGGTGGGGTTCGTCTATCGCTGGGTCACGTTGTCGGGCCGGTCGGCGACATGGGGGATGCGGCTTTTGGGGATCGAATTTCTCGACCGCACGGGGCTGCGCTTCGATGCGGCCACAGCCTTTGCCCATACCATGGGCTACACCTTGTCGATGGCCTTCGTGCTGCCGCAGGTGATCTCGGTCGGGCTGATGTGCCTGTCACGGCGCGGTCAGGGCCTGACCGACATGTTGCTGGGCAGCGTGGCGGTGAACCGGTAATCCGAACCGGCACATCCCCGCCGAAGGGAAAAATCGGTCGGGGAAAGCGGATGGGAAGGCGACTCACGGCTTGGCGGGGGGGCTTTGGCTTGCTAGGGTATGGCACGGACCTGCAATAAACCCATTTTTCGCTTGAACGGCTCATGCGCCATACCCTTCCGATAGCGCCCCAATTCTATGTGACGGCACCGCAACCCTGCCCCTATCTGGACGGGCGGATGGAGCGCAAGCTGTTCACGGCGCTGCAGGGCGAACATGCGCAGAAGCTGAACGACACGCTGTCCAAGCAGGGCTTCCGCCGCAGCCAGAACGTGCTGTACCGCCCGTCTTGCGCCGAATGTTCGGCCTGCCTGTCGGCCCGCATCCGCGTCGACGATTTCGTTCCCGGTCGCAGCCACAAGCGCGTCTTGCGCAAGGCCGAGGGGTTGCGCCGCAACGCGACCAGCCCCTGGGCGACCGAAGAACAGTTCGGGCTGTTCCGCCGCTATCTCGACACGCGCCATGCCGATGGCGGCATGGCCGACATGGACATCTTCGAATTCGCCGCGATGATCGAGGAAACCCCGATCAAAAGCCGCGTGATCGAATACACCCGCCCGCCTGCGCTGGGCGAGCGCGGGCGCCCGCTTGCCGCAGTCTGCCTGACCGATGTGTTCGATGACGGGCTGAGCATGGTTTACAGCTTTTACGACCCCGATCTGGCCGACCTGTCGCTGGGCACCTATGTGATCCTCGACCATATCGCCATCGCGCGCGAGGCGGGGCTTCCTTATGTCTATCTTGGCTACTGGGTGCCGGGCAGCCGCAAGATGGGTTACAAGGCGGGCTTTCCGGCGCTGGAAATCTACAAGGGCGGGCGGTGGCAAGACCTTGGCGACCCCGCAGACCACAAGGCCGAATTGCACCCCCTGTCGGTCGACCCGATCGCCGAACAGGTGGCGCGGATCAACCTGCCCGACACGCGCATGCCTGCGCGGGAATGAGCGGCGCAAGGCTTACGGGCGTGGCGCTGGTCGTGCCGGACTACGACTCCGCGATCCGCTTCTTTGTCGACGTGATGGGCTTTTCGCTGACCGATGACATCGCGCAGGGGTCGAAGCGCTGGGTGACGGTCACCCCGCCCGGCGGTGGGGCGCGGCTGGTGCTTGGCCGTGCCGACGGGCCGGAACAAACGGCGGCCATCGGGGCGCAGGCGGGCGGGCGGGTATTCCTGTTCCTGACCACCGACGACGTAGACCGCGACCGCGCAAGGATGGACGCGGCGGGGGTGGTCTTTGAAGAACCGATCCGGACCGAGCCTTATGGCAGCGTTTGCGTCTGGCGCGATCCGTTCGGCAACCGCTGGGATTTGATCGAACCGGCACGGGAAGGCGGGGCCTGACGCGGCCCCGCCTTCGGGTTCATTTCAGCAAGCCTTCGGCCCGCATGGCCGACTGGACCGCCGGACGGGCCGCGACACGGTCGCGCCAAGCGAGCAGTTTCGGGAAAGCCTGCAGGTCATGCTTGAGGTTGCCCGACCAGTTGGTGACGGTGAACAGATAGGCATCTGCCGGTGTGAAGGACGCGCCCAAAAGCCAGTCGCGCCCATCGGCAAGGCGGGCCTCGACCAACGCAAGGCGGCTGTCGAGCAAGGCCACCTGTGCATCGCGGGCTGCCCCTTCGAGGCCGCGGAAGAAGGGGGAATAGGTCTTGTGCACCTCGGTCGAGACGAAGTTGAGCATCTCTTGCAGGCGGGCGCGTTCCAGCGTGCCAAGCGCGGGAAGTGCGCCGGGGGTCAGGCTGTCGGCCACATATTGCATGATCGCCACGCCTTCGCCCAGCACCTCGCCGTTGTCGAGTTCCAGCACCGGCACTGCACCGCGCGGCGTGATGCCAAGGAAATCTGCGCCCGTCTCGGTTTTCTTGGCGCGGATATCGGCGCGTTCGATGGCAAAGGGCTTGCCGGTTTCGGCCAGAACGATATGCGAGGCGAGCGAGCAGGCACCGGGGGAGTAATAAAGCTTCATCGACTGTCCTTTCAGGCGGGCGCGATAGGAAGCAAGCGCCCTATGTTGCGCAACCTGTCTAGCCGCGATGGGCGGCTGCGCCAAGTCTGCGCGCGACTCAGGAACGCGCAGCGGCCTGTGTGCGCGCGCGCAATTTGCGAAAGTTGCGCGCTTTGGTGCGTGCAGGAAAGAAAACTTCAAATTTTGGCCGCGCTGCGACACTTTAGATGCGTTTTTGCGGTTGACGCCCGCAGGGTGCCACCCTAGTTTCCGCGTCAAGACAGGGTTTGGCTATCAAGGGGGCGGCGATGTCCGGCATTCTTGGAGAGGTACGGAAACAGCGCATGGGGCGGTAACGCTGACCTGACGGTTCCCATGCGCCCCCGGACTGAACCCCGGGGGCTTTTTGTTGCGCGAAGGGGTCGGACGGACCCGACGGAAGGATGAGACGATGACCACGACAACGACGACGACCAAGGCACAGACCATGACCGGCGCCCGGATGGTGGTGCAGGCGCTGAAGGACCACGGGGTCGAGGTGGTCTTTGGCTATCCCGGCGGCGCGGTGCTGCCGATCTATGACGAGATTTTCCAGCAGAACGATATCCGCCACATCCTTGTGCGGCACGAACAGGGTGCTGTTCATATGGCCGAGGGCTACGCGCGGTCGACCGGCAAGCCCGGCGTGGTGCTGGTGACGAGCGGTCCGGGGGCGACCAACGCGGTGACGGGGCTGACCGATGCGCTTTTGGACAGCATTCCGCTGGTGGTGCTGACGGGTCAGGTTCCCACCTTCATGATCGGGACGGATGGTTTTCAGGAGGCCGATACGGTCGGCATCACGCGGCCCTGCACCAAGCACAACTGGCTGGTCAAGGATACGGCCAACCTGTCGGCCACGATCCACACGGCCTTTCACGTGGCCACGTCGGGGCGTCCCGGCCCCGTGCTGATCGACATTCCCAAGGACGTGCAATTCGCCACGGCCACCTATACGCCCAAGGATATGGTCAAGACCTCGCATTACCAGCCGCGCCGCAAGGGCGACATGGAACAGGTGCTGCGTCTGGTCGAGATGATGGAAACCGCCGAACGGCCGGTGTTCTATACCGGCGGCGGCGTGATCAATTCCGGCCCCGAGGCGAGCCGTCTGCTGCGCGAGCTGGTGGCGGCGACCGATTTTCCGATCACCTCGACCCTGATGGGGTTGGGTTGCTATCCGGCGTCTGGCAAGAACTGGCTGGGCATGCTGGGGATGCACGGGCTGTATGAGGCCAACCTTGCGATGCACGGCTGCGACCTGATGATCAACGTCGGCGCGCGGTTCGACGACCGCATCACGGGCCGGATCGCCGATTTCAGCCCGCGGTCGAAAAAGGCGCATATCGACATCGATCCGTCCTCGATCAACAAGGTGATCCGCGTCGACGTGCCGATCGTGGGTGACGTGGGCACGGTGCTGGCCGATGTGCTGGCGGTGTGGAAGGAACGCGGGTCGAAGACCAATCAGGGCGGTCTGGCCAAATGGTGGAAGCAGATCGCGGAGTGGCGGGCGGTGAAATGCCTGACCTACAAGAATTCCGACAAGATCATCAAACCGCAATACGCGCTGGAGCGGCTGGAAGCCCTGACCAAGGGCATGGACCGCTACATCACCACCGAAGTGGGCCAGCACCAGATGTGGGCGGCGCAATACCTTGGCTTCGAGGGGCCGAACCGCTGGATGACGAGCGGCGGTCTGGGCACGATGGGTTACGGCCTGCCCGCCAGCATCGGCGTGCAGATCGCGCATCCCGAGGCGGTGGTGATCAACGTGGCGGGCGAGGCAAGCTGGCTGATGAACATGCAGGAGATGGGCACGGCGATGCAGTTCCGTGCGCCGGTAAAGCAGTTCATCCTGAACAACGAACGGCTTGGCATGGTGCGCCAGTGGCAGGAATTGCTGCATGGCGAACGCTATTCGCAGAGCTGGTCGGAGAGCTTGCCCGATTTCGTGAAGCTGGCGGAAGCCTTCGGGTGCAAGGGGTTGAAGTGTTCGGACCCCAAGGATCTGGACGATGCGATCATGGAGATGCTGCGCTATGACGGGCCGGTGATCTTTGATTGCCTTGTGGAAAAGCACGAGAACTGCTTCCCTATGATCCCGTCGGGCAAGCCGCATAACGAGATGCTGCTGGGCGATGCGGATACGCAGGGCGTGATCGGTGCCAAAGGGGCGGTGCTGGTGTGATCCGGGAAAGCGGGGGGTTTCACACCCCCCGCACCCCCCGTGGGATATTTAAGAACAGATGAAGGGGGGCAGTCGATGTCGGCGCTCAATATCAAAAAAGGCTCGAGCAGCCATTCGGCCTATGACCTGCGCGATCCCAATGCGGTGGTGATCGAACAGCATACCTTGGCGGTGCTGGTCGATAACGAAAGCGGCGTGCTGGCGCGGGTGATCGGGCTGTTTTCGGGGCGCGGTTACAACATCGACAGCCTGACGGTGGCCGAGGTGGACCATGAGGGGCACCGGTCGCGAATCACGGTTGTCACACGCGGAACGCCGCAGGTGATCGAGCAGATCAAGGCGCAACTGGCGCGGATGGTGCCGGTGCATGACGTGCACGACCTGACCGCCGAGGGGCCTGCGGTGCAGCGCGAACTGGCGCTGTTCAAGGTGGCCGGTAAAGGCGAGGCCCGGATCGAGGCGCTGCGGCTGGCCGAGATCTTCCGTGCCAATGTGGTCGACAGCACGCTGGAAAGTTTCGTCTTCGAGATCACCGGCACGCCGGAAAAGATCGACGCTTTCGGCGACCTGATGCGCCCGCTTGGCCTGCGCGAGATGGCGCGGACGGGGGTTGCGGCGCTGGCACGCGGGGCCTGAGGGACGCGGCGGGGGGCACGCCCCCCGCACCGCCCGAGCATTTCGTCAAGGATGAACGGGGGCGGCTGTTTGTGCATGGCGCGGGGGTCGGCGCCTGCAACAGGACGGGTGCGAGTTCGCGATTCCGTGGAGGGCGGCCCTTAGTCTTTGAGCAATTCGGCCAATCGTGCCTCGTCTTCGGACGAAAGCGACACATCGCCATGCCCTTTCCGGCGGAAGGTGGTGACGGCGACGGCAACGCCACCCAGCAGCATCAGCGGGCCTGCCGCCCAAAGCAGCAGGTTCCAGCCCGAGGTGGCCGGTTTCAACAGAACGAATTCCCCGAAACGGTCGGTGACGAAGGCCATGACCTGCTCGTTGGTGTCGCCCGCGACAAGGCGGGCGCGGATCACCTCGCGCAGGGTCTTGGCGATTTGCGCGTCGCTGTCGTCGATGTTTTCGTTCTGGCAGACGGGGCAGCGCAGCTCTTTTGACAAGTCGCGGGCGCGGGCCTCCAAGGCGGGGTCGGCCAGCATTTCCGAAGGCTGCACGGCAAAGGCTGGTGCGGTGGCTGCGGCAAAGGCAGCGGCAAGGATCAGGCGTTTCATTCTGCCGGAACCCCTTGGGGCGTGCGCCGTGCGCCGGCGGCGACGCGGTAGCGCCGGTCCGACAGGCTGAGAAGGCCGCCGAGCGCCATGATCAGCGCGCCCGCCCAAAGCCAGTTGGCAAAGGGTTCGATATAGCTGCGCACCGCCCAGCCGCCGTTATCTTGCGGATCGCCGATGACGAGGTAAAGGTCGCGCCACAGGCCAAAGTCGATGGCGGCTTCGGTCGTGGGCATGCGGGCGATGGTGTAGAAGCGCTTTTCGGGGTTGAGCAGCGCGACCGTCGCGCCGTCCTTTGTGACCAGCATGTCAGCCATGGTCGAGGTATAGTTCGGCCCCGCCACGTCGCGCACGTCTTGCAGGGTGATCGTATAGGGTCCGAGCGGGAAGCTTTCGCCCTTTTGCAGAACGCGGATATCTTCGGTTTTCCATGACAGCATGGCGGCCACCGCAAAGATCGTGACGCCAACGCCTGCGTGGGCGGTGGCCTTGCCCCAGTCGGCGCGCGGCAGGCGGGTCAGGCGCGACAGACGCTGTGCCAGCGGCCCGCGCCCCGTGCGGGCGAAGAGGTCGAGCCACGCGCCGCCGATGACCCAGAGCGCGAGGATCACGCCGACGGGGCCGAGGGCCGAACGACCCGTCTGCATCGACCAGACCAGCGCCCCGCAGGCGATGGACAACAGAGCCAGCGGCCAGAGCGGGCGCAGGGTGCGCGCCGCGTCGCCGCGCTTCCACGGCAGCATCGCGCCAAAGGGCAGCAGCGTGGCAAGGCCGACCATGAAGGGCGAGAAGGCCGCGTCGAAGAAGGGCTGGCCGACCGAGAGTTTGCGGTTGAAGAACAGTTCGGCCACCAAGGGCCAGATGGTTCCGACAAAGACCACGAAGGCCGCGACGGCGAGCAGCAGGTTGTTCGCCACCAGTGCGGATTCGCGGCTGACGAGGGCGAAGACGCCTTTCGATTCCATCGCGCTGGCGCGGGCGGCAAAAAGGGTCAACGCCCCGCCCATGAAAACGGCAAGGATGGCGAGGATGAACTTGCCGCGGTCGGGGTCGTTGGCAAAGGCATGGACCGAGGTGATGACGCCCGAGCGCACGATGAAGGTGCCGATGAGCGAGAAGCCGAAGGCGAGGATGGCCAGAAGGATGGTCCAGCTTTTCAGCGTCTCGCGCCTTTCCACGACGGTGGCGGAATGGAGCAGCGCGCCCGCGATCAGCCACGGCATGAAAGACGCGTTCTCGACCGGATCCCAGAACCAGAAACCGCCCCAGCCGAGTTCGTAATAGGCCCACCACGACCCCATGGCGATGCCGATGGTCAAAAAGACCCAGGACACCAGCGTCCAGGGCCGGACCCAGCGCGCCCATGCGGCATCGACGCGGCCTTCGATCAGGGCGGCGACGGCAAAGCTGAACGACATCGAAAGCCCGACATAGCCGAGGTAGAGGAAGGGCGGGTGGAAGGCGAGGCCGGGGTCTTGCAAGAGCGGGTTCATGTCCTGCCCGTTCAGCGGCGGAATTTCCAGCCGCAGGAAGGGGTTGGAGGTCAGCAGCATGAACAGCAGGAAGGCGACGGCGACCATGGCCTGCACCGACAGCACACGGGCGCGCAGTTGCGGCGGCAGCGCGTCACCGAACCAGACGGCGCAGGCGCCGTAAAGCGACAGGATCAGCACCCAGAGGAGCAGCGATCCTTCGTGATTGCCCCAGACGCCCGAGACTTTGTACAGCATGGGCTTGAGGGTATGCGAATTCTCGACCACCACCTTGAGCGAGAAGTCAGAGGCGACGAAGGCCCAGGTGAGCACGCCGAAGGAAAAGGCGATCAGCAGGAATTGCGCGATGGCGGCGGGGGCAGCGACGGCCATCCACGCCGCGTCGCGCCGTTGCGCCCCAATCAGCGGCACGATGGATTGCACCACGGCGACGCAAAGGGCGAGGATCAGGGCGAAGTGTCCGAGTTCGACGAGCATGGGCGCTGCCTTTGGTGGTTTGGCGGATAGTCTAGGCGCAAACGGCCAGCGGTTCCATGGGCTGCGGCCCTGCACCGCAGGGGGTGACGAAAGGGTGAACGCGGTCTTGCCCTGCCCCCGGAAGGGGCTCGCCCCTTCCGGACCATCCCGAGGATATTTGCGCAAGCGTGAAGGGGGCAAGGAGGGCGTGACCTGGGGCGCGGGGTCGCCTAGAAAGGGGCGGAAACGTGAGGACCATGCCATGAGCCGGACCGTGCATCTGATCGGAGCGCCTATCGATACGGGGCAGCGTTATGCGGGCTGCATGATGGGGCCGAGTGCCTACCGCGTGGCGGGGATCGCGGCGGCGATCCGCGATCTGGGGCATGGGGTGAGCGACGGGGGCGACGTGGCGCTGCCGCCCCTGCCCGTGGTGGCCTGTGCCAATCGGGTGGTGCATTCGCTGGCCGAGACGGTGGGATGGACGACGGCGCTTTCGGGGCGCGTCGCGGCGTCGCTGGCGCGGGGCGAGATGCCGGTGATTCTGGGGGGCGACCATTCGCTGGCGCTGGGGTCGGTTGCGGGGGCGGCCGCCCATGCGCAGGCGGCGGGGCGACCGCTGTTCTTGCTGTGGCTGGATGCCCATTCGGATTTTCACACGCCGCTGACCACCACATCGGGCAACCTGCATGGCACGCCGGTGGCCTATATCGCGGGGCGGGACGGGTTCGATGCGTTTCCCCCCTTTCCCGCGGCGATTCCGGCCGAGCGGATTTGCCTTTACGGCATCCGGTCGGTCGATCCGGCGGAGCATGCCGCACTTTTGCAGCATGATATCGCCATCATCGACATGCGGGCCATCGACGAACGCGGGATCGTGGCGCCGTTGCGCGGGTTCTTGGAAACGGTGCAGGCGGCGGGGGGGATGCTGCATGTCTCGCTCGACGTGGATTTCATGGACCCCGCCATCGCGCCCGCCGTGGGAACCACCGTGCCGGGGGGCACGACCTTTCGCGAGGCGCATCTGGTGATGGAATTGCTGCACGAAAGCGGGCTTGTCACCTCGCTCGATCTGGTCGAGTTGAACCCGTTTCTCGACGAGCGCGGGCGCACGGCGCGGTTGATGGTCGACCTTGTGGCCAGCCTGATGGGGCGCAAGGTGTTCGACCGTCCGACGCGGGCGTGAGCGTATTCTGACGCAGTATCCGGGGCTGCCCGCGTGGCGCGTTTCGTGCGTCAGGCAACGCCCTTAGTGCAGGCGGAATTCGCCCACCACGTTGCGCCATTCGCCCGGTGCGATGAGTTTGCGGTGGGTGAAGCGGACGGAATGGAGCGGGCCGTCGATCTTTTCCTGCCAGAATTCGATGAAGCGGAAAAGTTCGGGGTAGTCGGGGGCAAGATCGTAGGTTTGCCACACGAAGCTGTTGAGAACGTTGCGATAATCGGGGATGCGGTAGTAAAGCTCGGCTGTTGTCAGGCCATAGCCTTTGAGCATCTTTTCGGTATCGGTAAGGGTACGGATTTCCACGGGTCACCCTGCTGTTGGACTGCCTGTGCTGGAACTGTGCCGCAAATCGTTTTATTCATCAACGAAAACAATATGTTGGCACTGTAGCGCGGTGGCTGCCAAAGCGCCCGCCCGCCAGCCATTGCACCCCATATCCGCGATGGTGTAAGGTTGATCCAACAACATCTTGATCCTTTGCAGGAAGGCCCGGCCCCCGTGACCGATACGCCCGAAACCCCTGAAAACACCGAAGATTCCGCGCCAGAGTCGGCACCGAAATCGGGCTGGACCGGACAGCAGCGGTCTATCGCGGAAGAGATGAAGACGGCCTATCTGGATTACGCGATGAGCGTGATCGTCAGCCGTGCGATCCCCGACCTGCGCGACGGGTTGAAGCCGGTGCACCGGCGCATCCTGTTTGCGATGCACGAGTCGGGCAACAACCACGAAAAGGCTTACCGCAAATCGGCGCGTCCGGTGGGCGATACGATGGGCAAATACCACCCCCATGGCGACAGTGCGATCTATGACGCGCTGGTGCGGATGGCGCAGCCGTTTTCGATGTCGTTGAAACTGCTCGACGGGCAGGGAAATTTCGGGTCGATGGATGGCGATAGCGCCGCGGCGATGCGCTATACCGAAGTGCGGATGGACAAGCCCGCGGCCTTTCTGCTGGCCGATATCGACAAGGAAACGGTCGATTTTCAGGACAATTACGATGGCAAGGACCGCGAACCGACGGTTCTGCCCGCGCGGTTCCCGAATATGCTGGTCAATGGTGCGGGCGGCATCGCCGTGGGCATGGCTACGAACATTCCGCCGCACAACCTTGGCGAGGTGATCGACGGCACCTTGGCGATGATCGAGAACCCCGATATCTCGACCGAGGCGTTGATGGAGATCATCCCTGCGCCGGACTTTCCGACGGGCGGCGTGATCCTTGGCCGGTCGGGGGCGCGCAAGGCCTATCTTGAAGGGCGCGGATCGGTGGTCATCCGTGCCAAGACGCGGATCGAGGAAATCCGCAAGGACCGCTACGCCATCATCATCGACGAGATTCCCTATCAGGTGAACAAGGCGACGATGATCGAGAAAATCGCCGAACTGGTGCGCGAGAAGCGGATCGAAAGCATCGCGCATATTCAGGACGAATCCGACCGGATCGGCGTGCGTGTGGTGATCGAGTTGAAGCGCGATGCCACGGCGGATGTGGTGCTGAACCAGTTGTTCCGGTTCTCGACGATGCAGGTCAGTTTCGGTTGTAACATGCTGGCGCTGAACGGGGGCCGCCCCGAGCAGTTGGGATTGCGCGATTTCCTGAGCTATTTCATAACCTTCCGCGAGGAAGTTGTTGCGCGGCGCACGGCGTTCGAATTGCGCAAGGCGCGCGAGCGCAGCCATGTGCTGTGCGGTCTGGCGGTGGCCGTGTCGAACGTGGACGAGGTGGTTCGCACCATCCGTGCCAGCGCCGATGCCGCCGAAGCGCGCGAAAAGCTGATGACGCGGCGCTGGCCCGCGCAGGATATCGCGCCCTTTATCAAGCTGATCGACGACCCGAGCCATACGATCAACGCGGACGGCACCTATAACCTGTCCGAGATCCAGGCCCGCGCCATTCTGGAACTGCGCCTGCAGCGCCTGACGGCGCTGGGGGTGAAGGAAGTTACCGACGAGCTGGCCGAACTGGCCGCCAAGATTCAGGACTATCTCGACATTCTGGGCAGCCGCGAGCGGATCATGGCGATCATCTCGGACGAGTTGCGCGAGGTGAAAGCCGCCTTTGCCGTGCCGCGCCGGACCGAGATTCAGGACTGGGCCGGCGACATGGACGACGAAGACCTGATCGAGCGCGAGGATATGGTCGTGACAATCACATCCGGAGGCTATATCAAGCGCACGCCCTTGGCCGAATTCCGCAGCCAGAACCGTGGTGGCAAGGGGCTGTCGTCGATGGCGACAAAGGAAGATGACGTGGTGACCACGCTGTTCGTGGCCAATACGCACACGCATCTGCTGTTCTTCACGACCGATGGCATGGTTTACAAGATGAAGACGTGGCGTCTGCCGCTGGCGGGGCGCACCGCCAAGGGCAAGGCTATCGTCAACATCCTGCCAATCGCGCAGGGCGTTTCGATTGCGGCGTTGATGCCGGTCGATGTGCCGGAGGCGGAATGGGACAAGTTGCAGATCGTCTTTGCCACCAGTGACGGCGATGTGCGGCAGAACGACCTTTCCGATTTCACCAACGTCAAGCGCAACGGCAAGATCGCGATGAACCTGCCCGAGGGTGTGTTCCTTGTGAATGCCGCGATTGCCGACGATTCCGACGATGTGATGCTGGTCACGTCGGGGGGCCGCGCGATCCGCTTTCCGACCACCGATATCCGCGTGTTCAAATCGCGCGGGTCGACCGGCGTGCGTGGCATCCGTCTGGGGACCGACGACAAGGTGGTGTCGATGGCGATCATCCGGCATTTCGAGGCCGATCCTGCCGAGCGCGAGGCTTACCTCAAGCAGCGCCGCCTGATGGCGGGTGCGCCCGACGAGGCCGAGACGGATGACGAGGAAGAGACCGTGGCGGGCGGGCAGTTGTCGCCCGAGCGCTATGCCGAGATGTCGGCGGCGGAAGACCTTATCCTGACGATCACGGCGCAGGGTGCGGGCAAGCTGTCGTCAAGCCACGACTACCCCGTGCGCGGCCGTGGCGGTATGGGCGTCAAGGCGATGGACGGGGCGATGCGCGGCGGCAAGCTGGTGGCAAGCTTCCCGGTCGAGACGTCCGACCAGATCATGCTTGCGACATCGACCGGCCAGTCGATCCGGGTTCCCGTGGACCAGATAAGCTTCCGGTCGCGCGGGGCTGGCGGGGTCAAGGTGTTCAACGTGGGCGCCGATGAAGAGGTCGTGTCGGTCGCCCGCG
Organism: Gemmobacter sp.; assembly: GCA_040398445.1. GTDB lineage: Bacteria > Pseudomonadota > Alphaproteobacteria > Rhodobacterales > Rhodobacteraceae > Paragemmobacter. Next base: position 145,374 of record JBBAUB010000004.1, read on the forward strand.
TGGCAGAACAGGGCGATGAGTGATCTGCCTGCGGCGCTGGCGGGCAGGCTTGCCCGTCTGGCCGCGAGTGGAGAGACGATAGGTTACGGCGCGCTTGCTGCGCAATTGGGGGTGCGGCTTGCCGACCTGACCGCCGCGCTGGAAGCGACGATGGAAGACGACGCCGCCCGTGGAAATCCACTTCGGGCGGCGTTGTGTTTCGGCAAGCTGACGGGTGGACTGCCCGCGCGGGGATTTTTCGACAAGGCCGCAGCGCTGGGGTTCGACGTGGCGGACCCTGCCCTGTTCGTCTCTGCCCAACGCGAGAGGTTGGGCGTTCATCAAAGCTAACCGTGCAACAGCGCACAGCAGGCTTGCGCTGGTTTGGCTATGCAGAAGGGCGCAGGTCGCTATGGTCGAGGCGTGATCTGGCGGGACTGCCGGACGTGAAATCAGGGGATATTCGTGATGGATAAATTGAACACCTATCTGCCGGTCGTGGCGCGTGTGCTGATGGCCGTGCTGTTTTTGATGGCAGGTATCGGCAAGACGATGGATGTGGCGGGAACCGCCGGATACATGGCTTCGGTCGGGATACCGGGCTTTCTGGCATGGCCGGCGATCATCTTCGAGATCGGCGTGGGCGTGCTGTTGATTGCCGGTTGGCAGACCCGCATCGTCGGGCTGGTGGGGGCCGCGTTCTGCTTGGTAACGGCTGCGCTGTTCCACAGCAACTTTGCCGACCAGATGCAGATGATCAACTTTCTGAAGAACCTTGCCATTGCGGGCGGCTTCTTGCTGCTGGCAGCAAATGGCGCGGGCAAGTTCGCCGTCGACAAGTAATCGCCGGAACAACGGGTTCGGGGCCGGAGGGAAACCTCCGGCCCTTTCCCTTTTGCGACAAGCGCATTAAATCAGGCGTATGGAAAAAGCATTACACATCATCGGCGGCGGCATGGCCGGATCGGAAGCGGCATGGCAGGCAGCGCAGATGGGCGTGCCGGTGGTGCTGCACGAGATGCGCCCCGCCATCGGCACCTTTGCGCACCGGACGGGGCATTTCGCGGAAATGGTCTGTTCCAATTCCTTCCGGTCGGATGATGACGAACGCAATGCCGTAGGGCTGCTTCATTGGGAGATGGGGGCTGCGGGCGGGTTGATCATGGAAATGGCACGCGCGCACCGTTTGCCTGCAGGCGGGGCCTTGGCCGTGGACCGCGACCCCTTTGCCGAGGCGGTGACGGCGCGGCTGATGGCGCATCCGCTGATTTCGGCAGAATATGGCGAGATCGCCACCCTGCCCGAAGATGGCAACTGGATCATCGCCACGGGGCCGCTGACCAGCGGGGCGCTGGCGCAAAGCATCAAGGCCGAGACGGGGGCCGAGTCGTTGGCGTTCTTTGACGCTATCGCGCCAATCGTCTATGCCGAGTCGGTGGATATGTCGGTGGCATGGATGCAGTCGCGCTATGACAAGGGCGAGACTGAGGAAGAGCAGACCGCCTATATGAACTGCCCGATGGATCGGGACCAGTATTACGCATTCATCGACGCGCTTCTGGCCGCCGACAAGACCGAGTTCCACGAGGGCGAGACAGCGGGTTACTTTGACGGTTGCCTGCCCATCGAGGTCATGGCCGAGCGCGGGCGCGAGACGCTGCGGTTCGGGCCGATGAAGCCGGTGGGGCTGACCAATCCGCATACGGGGGTGAAGCCCTATGCCGTGGTGCAGCTGCGCCGCGACAACAAGCTGGGCACGCTGTATAACATCGTGGGCTTCCAGACAAAGATGAAGTACGGCGCGCAAACTGCTGTTTTCAAGATGATTCCGGGATTGCACGAGGCATCGTTTGCGCGGCTGGGCGGCATTCATCGCAACACATTCATCAATTCTCCGACGTTGCTTGATGCGCAGATGCGGTTGAAATCGCGGCCCCATATCCGTTTTGCGGGGCAAGTGACGGGCGTGGAAGGTTACGTCGAAAGCGCCGCGATGGGGCTGTTGGCGGGGCGGATGGCAGCGGCCGAGATGCTGGGGCGCGCGGTGGACGCCCCGCCGCCCGACACGGCGATGGGTGCGCTGATCACCCATATCACCGGCGGGGCCGAGGCCAAGACGTTCCAGCCGATGAACGTGAACTTCGGCCTGTTTCCCCCGATCGATGCCAAGGGCGGCCGCAAGGGGCGCAAAGACCGCTACAAAGCCTATACCGACCGCGCCAAGGAAAGCTTTGCGGCATGGCTGGCGGCTTTGTAACCCGCTTTGCGCCATCGCCGACCGGACCTTTGCATCTGGGCCATGCCTATTCGGCCATTCTGGCGCATGACATGGCGCGGGCGGCAGGGGGTGCGTTCCTGCTGCGGATGGAAGATACCGACCTTGACCGATGCTGCCCCGAATGGGAGGCGTCGATCGTCGAAAATCTGGCGTGGCTGGGGCTGGCATGGGACGGCCCCGTGTTGCGGCAATCGAACCGGATCGACAGCTATACAGAACGGTTGAAACCGCTGGTGGCGCGGGGGTTGCTTTATCCGTGTTCGTGCAGCCGCGCCGATATCCGTGCCGCGCTGTCGGCCCCGCAGGAGGGCGTGGCCTTTCCCGTCTATCCGGGCACCTGTCGCGGGCGGGCAATGCAGACGCGACGTGCGGGCGATGCGCTGCGGCTGGACCTTGCCGCTGCCTTGGACGCGTTGCCCTTGGGGCTGGCCTTTACCGAATCAGGCCCCGCCCATGCCGGACTGCACCGGATAGACCGCGCGACGGCCTTGGCGCGGATCGGGGATGTGGTGCAGTTTCGCAAGGGTGACGGGATCGTGGCCTATTTCCTCGCCTCGGCCTTTGACGATGCGGATCAGGGGATCAGCCATGTGATCCGGGGCGAAGACCTGTTCGAATTCACCGCCCTACAGGTGATCTTGCAGCATTTGCTTGGCCTGCCGACGCCCGCCTATCACCACCACCGGCTGATACGGGACGAGGCGGGGCAGCGGTTGGCCAAGCGCGACGATGCGCGGGCCTTGTCAAAATATCGCGCCGAAGGGGCGACGCCTGCCGATATACGGCGGATGGTCGGGCTTTAGGATATAGGTTCGGTCAAAACTGTCTCGCCCGTGGCTGAAACGGCGGTGTAAAAGCACGAGCGGCGGTTGGTATGGCAGGCGGGGCCGGTCTGGTCGACGCGGACAAGCAGGCAGTCGCGGTCGCAATCGATGCGCAGTTCGATCAGGCGCTGGATATGACCCGACGTTTCGCCCTTGACCCAGAAGGCCTGCCGCGAGCGCGACCAATAGGTGACGCGACCGGTGGCCAGCGTCTGCGCCACGGCGGCGGCGTTCATCCAAGCCATCATCAGCACCTCGCCGGTGGCGTGGTCTTGTGCGATGCAGGGGATCAGGCCATTGGCATCATAGGTCAGGCTGGCGGGATCGAAGGGCATCGGCCTTCTCCTTGGCAGGGGGGCAGGTCGGCACTATCTATGGTGCAAGGCGGCAAAGGGGAAGTCATGTCCGACAGCGATCTGGTCAAGCTTTATTCGGGCCGCATTCTGGCGCTTGCGGCCGATATTCCGCATCTGGGGCGGTTGGGTGCGCCGGACGGGACAGCGAAGAAACGCTCGCCGCTTTGCGGGTCGACTGTCACGGTGGATGTGACGCTGGACGGGGGCCGGATTTCCGGCTTCGGGCAGGACGTAAAGGCCTGCGCGCTGGGTCAGGCGGCAGCGGCAGTGGTCGGGGCGGCAGTGATCGGCTGCGACCGCGATCAGGTGGCGCGCGCGCGCGACCAGTTGGGTGCCATGCTGAGGGCGGGCGGCCCTGCCCCCGATTCGCCATTCGACGGGCTGGAAGTGCTGTTTCCCGCGCGGGACTATGCCAATCGCCACGCCTCGATCCTGCTGGCGCTGGAGGCGACGCTTGACGCGATCGACGCGGCGATGGCGCGGCAAAGTGCGTAAGCGGAACGCGTAAAAAAACCGCCGCGCGTCAATCGACGGCGGCGGCAAGGCGCGAATCTTTTCCGGACAAGGGCTTGGGGACCCGGCGCGCCACTTGGGGACCGACGCGCATCCGGCAGCTAAGACCGCAGGCAGAAAGCGAATGGATCAGGCAGCGCCCGAGAGGTAGAGGCCCGCCACCAGCAAGCCGAACAGGCTGACCATACCGACCGCGTCTTCGATCAGCGTGGCGCGCGAGCGGATGACGATTTCCTTGAGTTCCGTAAACATCAGGTACCTCCGTTGGCGTTGTTGCTAGTTTGTTCTCACGTTGGTGCGATTCGATCAAGAACTTTTTAGAAACATTCGGGAACACAAGGGCAACGAAAGCTTAAGCCTGCGAAAAACAACATAAAATTAATGTAATTTTCGGGGCGCACCTCGGGCCTTTATCGCACGAGGGTGTCCGCCCGTAACCGACCGGTTGGCACCGCCTGCCTGATGGGAGGGTGATCGTTTAAGGCACGTGCATAGCGACGTCGTTAACGACGTGTCTTATGCGGGGCTGGTGATGCGTGGCGATATTCTGGGGCTGGAGCGGCGTCGTCGATGGTGCGACGAGGAGAAGCTTGAGATTGTATTGTCGGTCGGCGTGGGCGGCGCGACGGTGACGCAGGTTGCGCAGCGGCATGATGTGACGCGGCAGCAGATTTACGCTTGGCGGCATGAGTTGAAGAAGAAGGGCCTGCTTTCGGCCTTGCCGGAGGCGCTGTTTCTTCCGGTGGGATTTGACAGGCCCATGGAATTGGGGATGCCGGCGGTTGCCAGCGAAGTAGAAGCGCCGCGCCCGGCCCAGATCGAGTTGCAACTGGGCAACGGACGCTGCCTGCGCTTTGATCCTGCTCTGGACGCAGTGACGCTGATGCAGGTGATCCGGGCGGTGGGGGCGGCATGATCGGGCCGGGCACGGGTGTCCGCGTCTATCTGGCATGTGGCGTCACGGATATGAGGAAGGGCATCGAGGGGTTGGCCGCTCTTGCGCAGGATCATCTGCGGCAGAAGCCGACGGGTGGTGCCGTGTTCGCGTTCCGTGGTCGCCAAGGCGACAGGCTGAAGCTGCTTTACTGGGACGGGCAAGGCTTCTGCCTCTATTACAAGGTGCTGCAAAAGGGCCGCTTTCCCTGGCCCGCGCGTGGTGTCGGCGCAGTGCGCCTGACCTCGGCGCAGCTGGCGATGCTGTGGGAGGGGTGAGGAGGATCAGGATTTGATCCAGTGGATCAAATCCCCGACGCAAGTGGCGCAGGCCGGATTGGGGGGCTCCACCGGCCAGGGTTGGCTGAATTATCTCGCCGAAACGCCTTGTTTTTATGGCAATTCCGCCAGCCTCGTGGTAGTCGGGCGCATGTCGAATTTGGCACCGACCCTTCCCGACGATCCGGCGCTCTTGAAGGCGCTGATCGCGGCGTTGCAGGCGGAAAACGCCAAGATCTCGTTCGCCGGTTCACTCGAACCGATGGCGTGAACCGTCTCACCTTTGCGCGCCCATGACCAGTTGATCCAGACCCTGCGGCTGCGCATCGGCCCACGCTGAAGAAACAGGTCTTCGGCCAATTCATCCAGAACCGGGGCCTCGGAAAAGATCGAGCGCGAGATCGAACAGCTGGAACTGGCGCTGGAGGATCTGTTGATCGCCTCGGCCGAAAGCGAGACGGCGGTTCCGGACGGCGCTCTGGAGGGGGCCGCTTTCGAGGCTGACGAGGATGTCGCCGATCGTCCGTCGCGCCGCCGTCCCCGGGTCTCGGACAGCACGCCGCGCGAGCGGCGGGAGCTGGACCCCGGCACTTGCTGCCCCGATTGCGGTGGCGATCTGCGCGTGGTGGGCGAAGATGTCAGCGAGATGCTTGATCTGATCGCGGCGCAGTTGAGGGTCGTCCAGATCGCCCGGCCCAAGAAGTCCTGCCGCCGCTGCGAGCGCATGGTGCAGATGCCCGCGCCCAGCCGGCCGATCCAGTGCAGCATGGCCGGTGCGGGTCTGCTGGCGCATATCCTTGTGTCCAAGTTTGACGATCACCTTCCCTTGTATCGCCAGCACGAAATCTTTGCCCGCATGGGGGCAGACATTCCCGACAGCACCTTGGTCGACTGGTTCGGTCGCGCCATGAAGGTGCTGGCTCCGCTGATCGAACGGATCGAGGCCGATGTCATGGCCAGTGATCTACTGCATGCCGACGACACGCCGATCCGAGTGCTGGACCGGTCTCAACGCGACAAGGGGCTGGGCAAGGGCGTGAAGAAGGGCCGGATCTGGGCCTATATCCGCGACCAGCGGTGAGCCATTGCGGCGCCATTGGTCCGAGCCCAATGGCGAACGGGCAGGCACCGCGCCACCCGGAGCGGTCTATGCCTTCGCGCCGGACTGGAAGGAAGAACACGTCCATCGCCATCTGGCCAAGACCCGCGGCATCCTCCAAGCCGATGGCTACAAAGGCTATGCCAAGCTTTACGATCCTGACCCCGACGGGACGCCCCGCCTGCCGGAGGCCGCCTGCTGGGCCCACCTGCGCCGCGACTTCCATGACGAATGGGACAAGACCAAAGCCGCGATCGCCCGCGAGGCGCAGGGCGGCATCGGCGCGCTCTATGACATCGAGCGCGAGATCAGCGGTCGTCCTGCCGACATCCGCCTTGCCGCACGCCAAAAGCACAGCGCCCCGAAGGTCGCGGACTTCTTCGCATGGGCCGAGAGCCAACTCGCCCTGATCCCCGGCAAGGGTGATCTGGCCAAGGCCTTCCGTTACGGGCTCAGCCGCAAGGACGCCTTCAGCCTGTTCCTGTCTGACGGCCGGGTGGCCATCGATAACAATCCAGCCGAGCGCGCCCTGCGCCCCATCGCGAAGCGCGGTTCATTGTGCGGTCCTTCTTCAAGTATCTGTAAACATTGGAAGTGTGTTCGCATCGATCATGCGACACGGGCGCCCTTTTCGGGCTACGGCAGTTTTGACCCCCTCCGAGACCAAGTCCTTGGCACGGATTTGATAAGGCGCGCCGGCTACGACTTGCTCAGCCTTCTGTATGCCGACTTTGATAAGGTACCGTATCCTGTGATTTGTCACGCTTAAGGCCTTTGCCGCCTCGGTCATCGTCATCCATTCGCCATCTTTCTCGGCGGATCGATAGGCGTGGATACCACGTACCCGCCGCACGGACGCGACACGGTGCGCCGTCCAAGTTTTGCCTTGTCCTGTGGGCAGGCCCATTCGGTTGAGCGACGCGGCAATATGCTCGTCTGACCAACGACCAGCCATGCTGCGCATGACAGCTAAAGCGTCGTCAGCTGTCGCACACCCGTGCTCACCCGTTTGAGGTTTGCGAACCCGCAGTTCCGAGTGCTGGCCGCCGCACCAGTGGATTCGCAGGACAACGTCGCGTACCGCGTCATCAACATCGACAATGTGAGTTGCCCCTAGTTTCCTAGACACCTGCCTCGTTCAGTTTCTGCTGCCTGATTTCGAAGTCAACTGGCGACAGCATGCCATTGTTCGTGTGCTTGCGCTTTGGGTTGTAGAACATCTCGATGTAGTCGAAGACGTCCTGCCTTGCTGCATCGCGGGTCGGGTAGGTGTGGCGTCGGATGCGTTCCCGCTTCAGGAGTTGGAAGAAGCTTTCGGCCACCGCATTATCGTGGCAGTTCCCGCGGCGGCTCATGCTGGGCTCCAGATTGTGCTGGCCAAGGAACACCTGCCACTCGCGGCTGGTGAACTGCGATCCCTGGTCGGAATGTACCATCACCTTGGTCTTGGGTTTGCGCCGCCAAACGGCCGCAAGCAAGGCCTGCAGCGCCAGGTCGGTCGTCATGCGAGGCTGCGCGGACCATCCGACCACACGCCGCGAGAACAGATCGATCACGACTGACAGATACAGCCAGCCTTCGTGGGTCTTGATGTAGGTGATGTCGCTCGCCATTGGTCTTGAACCAATGGCGACTTCAATGGCTCGCCCCAGATCTTGTCGGGCGCATCGACCTCGAACTGCCGATCCAAGGTGTTGGACGCAACCACAGCAGGCTTCCCGCCATATCGTCCCGGGCGGCGTTTATAGCCGATCTGGGCGGCGATGCCTGCAAGGCTAGCCAGCCGGGCGACCCGGTTCTCCGAAACCTGCTCCCCCTGATCGCGCAGATCGTCGGTCAGCTTGCGGTAGCCATAGACCCTGCCACTGTCGGACCAGGCCTGCCGGATCAATGCGGTCTGCCGCTCATCGTCCTGCGCGCGCAGGCTTAACGGTTCCTTAAGCCATGCATAGAAGCCGCCTTCAGCCGTCGGTTCTCGGACTCGAGGTCCACGTTGGGCACCTCCGGGGCTGGGTCCGCGAAAAGCTTCATCCACTTGTAGAGCGAGTGCGAGCTCACCCCCAAACGCACGGAAACCTCCCGAACCGGATACCCACGCACCCGGATCTGCTGCACTGCATCCCGCTTGAACCCGTCGCTGTAATTGCTCGTCCCCATCCCGGCCTCCTAGCCTCAAAGTTAGGGGGGCAAAGCTTCTACGAATCTAGGGGCACCTCAGACGGAGGCATATACATCGCAGTATCCATCGCTTGGCTGTGGGTCGTGGAGGATCAAATCCCGATGCGATGGGACATCATAGGAGCAGCCTTCTGCCTAACCGGGATGGCGATTATCCTTATCCCGCCGATGCTCAAAAAGTAGACCGCGGTCTCTATCGGGCGGTTACGTTTGCCCCCACGGGGCGCGTGCCGCGCCCCCCCCCCGCCCGTGGATATTCGCGCCAGCGTGAGCAGCAGGCATTGCGGCGTTCAGTCTGCAAGGGTGGACTGGCAGGGGCGGAACGCCCGCTGCCGCGTCAGCCGACCGACAAAAGCCGGATGGCGCGGTCTTGGTCAAGCAGCCAGAGAAGGGTGCGGGCGGCCTGTCCGCGCGGGCTGGTCAGGGCGGGGTCATCGGCCAAAAGGCGGCGGGCGTCGGATTGCGCCACCTCCATCAATGCGCCCTGCCGTTCCAGATCGGCCACGCGAAAGCGCGGAAGGCCTGATTGGGCGGTGCCGATCAGATCACCTGCGCCGCGCATCGACAGGTCTTCTTCCGCGATGCGGAAACCGTCTTCGGTGTCGCGCAGCACCTTAAGCCTGCGCGAGCCGCTTTCGGTTAGCGGGGCCTGGTAGAGCAGCAGGCAGGTGGAGGAGGCAGCCCCCCGCCCGACGCGCCCGCGCAACTGGTGCAACTGGGCAAGGCCGAAGGTTTCGGCCCGTTCGATCACCATGATGCTGGCGTTGGGAACGTTCACCCCCACCTCGATCACCGTGGTCGCCACCAGCACCTTGGTCTGGCCTGCGACGAAGCGGGCCATGGCGGCATCCTTTTCGGCGGGGGGCATCTGGCCATGCACAAGGCCCACCACATCGCCAAGCGCGGCGCGCAGGGCGGCGAAGCGGGCCTCGGCACTGGCATAATCGAGCACCTCGCTGTCTTCGACCAAGGGGCAGACCCAATAGGCCTGCCGCCCCTCGGCCACGGCATGGCGCAGTTTGGCGACCACCTCGTCGCCACGGGCAGTCGAGATGAGTGCGGTCTTGATCGGCTTTCTGCCCGGTGGCTTTTCGTCGAGCACCGACACGTCCATGTCGCCGTAGCTTGCCAGTGCCAGCGAACGCGGGATCGGGGTCGCGGTCATCACAAGCGTGTCGGTGGCGGCACCCTTGGCCCCCAGTTCCATGCGCTGCGACACGCCGAAGCGGTGCTGTTCGTCGATGATGGCAAGGCGGAGGTCGTGGAAATGCACGTCTTTTTGGAACACCGCATGGGTGCCGACGAGGATGTGAATTTCCCCCGTGGCCAGCGCGGCGAGTTTGCGGGCGCGGTCGGACCCCTTATCGCGCCCCGTCAGCAGGTCGAGCCGCACGCCTGCGGCGGCGGCGAGAGGTTCCAGCCCTTCGTAGTGCTGGCGGGCGAGGATTTCGGTCGGGGCCATCATCACGCCCTGCCCTCCCGCCTCGACCGCGATGAGAAGTGCTTGAAAGGCGACGAGGGTCTTGCCCGCGCCGACATCGCCTTGCAGCAGGCGGTTCATCCGCAGCGGGGTGGCCAGATCGGCGGCGATTTCGGCAATGGCGCGGGTTTGCGCGCCGGTGGGGGCAAAGGGCAGGCTTTGCAGCACGCGCGATTGCAGCGTGCCGGTGCCGATGGTGGCAAGGCCCTTGGCGCGGCGCAGCGTGGCACGGGCCAGCGCAAGGGTCAGCTGATGGGCGAACAACTCGTCATAGGCAAGGCGCTGGCGCGCGGGGTCGGTGGGGGCAAGGTCGGCTTGGCTTTCGGGGGCGTGGACGCGGGCGAGTGCCTCGGCCCATGCGGGCCAGCCTTCGCGGGCCAGAAGCGGGCCGTCGATCCATTCGGGCAAGGCGGGGGCGCGGGCCAGCGTGGCCAGCACCGCCTTGGCGACCTGTTTTTGGGTGATGCCATTGGTCAGCGGATAGACCGGCTCGAAGGGGGGAAGCTCGCCCGCTTCCTCAAGCCGCAACACATGGTCGGGGTGGACCATCTGGGCGATGCCGTCGAAGAGTTCGACACGGCCGGAAACGAGGCGCTTCTGGCCGGTGGGCAACAGTTTGGTCAGGTAGTCGGCGCGGGCGTGAAAGAACACGAGCTGGAATTCAAGCTGTGTGTCGCGCACCATGACGCGGTAGGGGCGACCCTTGGTGCGAGGGGGGATGTGCAGCCCCACCTCGACCTCGACCGTCACGGTGCAGGGCGGGACGACATCGCGCACCGAGGCCTTGCGGGCGCGGTCGATGGCGGAATGGGGCAGCAGGAACAGCAGATCCTTGGGCCGTTCCACCCCGAGGCCGGCAAAGGCGCGGGCAATCTTTGGCCCCACGCCTTCCAGCGTTTCCAACTCGGCAAACAGCGGGAACAGCGCGGGCGGGCGGGTCATGCGTCGCCGATGAGGGCGAGCCATGCGTCTTCGTCGATCATCTCGACGCCGTAGCGTTCGGCATCCTTGGCCTTTGACCCCGCCCCCGGCCCTGCGACGACAAGATCGGTCTTGGCGCTGACAGAGCCCGACACCTTGGCTCCCAAGGATTCGGCACGGGCCTTGGCTTCGGCGCGGGTCATTTTCTCGAGGCTGCCGGTGAAAACCACGGTTTTTCCGGCGACCGGCGATGCGGTGGCACGGGCTTCGGGTGGCAGGATGGTGAGGTGGGCGACCAGACGGTCGATCGAGGCGCGTTCTTCGGGGTTGGCAAGCGCGTCCGACAGCGACAGCGCCAACACGGGGCCGATCCCGTCGCCGGTCACAAGCTCGTGCCATGCGGCGGCGGCGTCGGGCGGCACCTGCGCTGCGGCGATGGCCTTGCTGCGGGCGGCGGTGATCTGGGCGCGGCGTCCGGTCAGGGCGGCGGCGGCGCGTTCGGCATCTTCCGCCTCGTCCGCTGCGCGGTGGGCCAGCGCTGCGGGGCGTGACAGGTCGGTGGCAGCGGACAGGGCCTCCCAGCTTTGGTAATGGCGGGCGAGGTCTTGGGCCGCGACCTCGCCCACATGGCGCAGGCCGAGGGCGAAGATCAGGCGGGCGAGCGGAATCGTCCGGCGGTCGCGGATGGCGGCCCAGAGGTTCGTCACCGATTTCTCGCCAAAACCGTCACGGTTCTTCAGGCGGGTCAGGCCCTGCCCGTCGCGCTGTTCAAGCGTGAAGATATCGGCGGGTTCGCGGATCGGCAGGGTGGGATCGTTGAAGAACATTCCAATCTGCTTGGCACCAAGGCCTTCGATATCAAAGGCGCTGCGGCTGACGAAATGGCGCAGGCGTTCATAGGCCTGCGCGGGGCAGATCAGCCCGCCTGTGCAGCGGCGGACCGAGTCGCCCTCGTCGCGCACGGCTTCGGAGCCGCATTCGGGGCACAGGTGGGGAAAGGCGAAAGGGGTCGCTTCAGGCGGGCGCCCGGCAAGGTCGACGTCGGCGATCTTGGGGATCACGTCGCCTGCGCGGTAGACCTGCACCCAGTCGCCGATGCGGATATCCTTGGCATCGCGGATCGGGTTGCCCTTGGCATCGCGGCCAGCGATGTAATCTTCGTTGTGCAACGTGGCGTTCGAGACCACCACGCCGCCGACGGTGACGGGGTGCAGGCGGGCGACGGGTGACAGCGCGCCGGTGCGGCCAACCTGTATGTCGATGGCCAAAAGGCGGGTCCATGCCAGTTCGGCGGGGAATTTATGCGCGATGGCCCAGCGGGGCGTGGTCGACCTGAACCCGAGGCGCGTTTGCAGGGCAAGGTCGTTCACCTTGTAGACCACGCCGTCGATATCGTAGCCGAGCGTTGCGCGCTGCGCCTCGATGGCGCGGTAATGCGAAAGCATGTCGTCGGGACCGGCGCAAAGCGCGGTGAGCGGATTGGTCTGGAAACCGAGCGATTTCAGCCGGTCGATCGCGCCGATCTGGGTTTCGGCAAGCGGTTCGGACAGCGCCCCCCAGCTATAGGCAAAAAAGCGCAGCGGGCGAGCGGCGGTGATGGTGGCATCAAGCTGGCGCAACGAGCCTGCGGCGGCGTTGCGCGGGTTGGCAAAGGTCTTGTCTCCCTTGGCCGCCTGCCGCGCGTTCAGGGCCGCGAAATCCGCGTGGGACATATAGACCTCGCCCCGAACGTCGATGAGGGCGGGGGCGTCGGTCAGCTTTTGCGGAATGTCGGCGATGGTGCGGGCGTTTTCGGTGACGTTCTCGCCGGTTTCGCCATCGCCGCGGGTTGCGGCATGAACCAAGCGGCCGTTTTCGTAGCGCAGCGACAGGGAAAGCCCGTCGATCTTGGGTTCTGCCGTATAGGCGACGGCTTTCGTCAGGCCGAGGTAGCGGCGCACGCGGTCGTCAAAATCGGCGATTTCGGCATCTTCGAAGGCATTTTCAAGCGAAAGCATCCGGATATCGTGCCGGATCTTGCCAAACCCTTCGGAGGCGGCAGCGCCGACCTGATCGCTGGCGCTGTCAGGGCGTTTGAGCGCGGGAAACCGCGCCTCGATCGCGGCATTGCGGCGTTTGAGCGCGTCATATTCGGCATCGGGCATCACGGGCGCGTCTTGCCCGTGATAGGCAGTGTTGGCCTGTGCCAAGATATCCGCCAGCCGCGCGAGTTCGTCGCGGGCTTCGCCTTCGGTCAGATCGGCTACCGGTGTGTCTGACATGAAACGCCCCTGTTCGTCGCCCCCCATGGTTTAGGGGGCGACCAAGGGCGCGTCCAGTGGTGAGGCCAAAGTCAGCTTGCCGCAGCGACCGACACGCGGCGCAGCGCCATTTCGGGGATCGGGTCACGCATCACATATCCCCGGCCCCAGACGGTTTCGATGTAATTCTCGCCGCCGGTGGCTTCGGACAGTTTCTTGCGCAGCTTGCAGATGAAAACGTCGATGATCTTCAATTCGGGTTCGTCCATGCCGCCGTAGAGATGGTTCAGGAACATCTCTTTGGTCAGCGTGGTGCCCTTGCGCAAGGAGAGCAGTTCAAGGATCTGGTATTCCTTGCCGGTCAGGTGGACCGATTTCCCTTCGACCTCGACCGTTTTGGCGTCGAGATTGATGCCGACCATGCCGGTGCGGATGACCGACTGGGCATGGCCCTTTGAGCGGCGGATGATGGCGTGGATGCGGGCGATCAGCTCTTCGCGGTGGAAGGGCTTGGTCATGTAGTCATCCGCGCCGAAGCCGAAGCCCCGTATCTTGTTGTCGGTGTCGTCGGACCCCGACAGGATCAGGATGGGGGTTTCGATCCGGGCAAGGCGCAACTGGCGCAACACCTCGTGTCCCGACATGTCGGGAAGGTTGAGGTCGAGCAGGATCAGATCATAGTCGTAAAGCTTCGCCAGATCGACGCCGTCTTCGCCAAGATCGGTGCAATAGACGTTGAAGTTGGCATGGGTGAGCATGAGTTCGATGCTGCGCGAGGTGGCAGGATCGTCTTCGACGAGCAAGATTCGCATTCGTTACACTCCGTAAAGCCGCATTAAGCGACATTGCAGACCACTGATTAAACAAAGATTACTATGACCAAATCCGCATTCAACACAACTCATAATTGCCGGTAGTCCTGTATTTTGGTCACGCGCAGGGCGGCGGGGCCGTGTTTTCGCACCGCATCTTCCCAAAGCGAGAACTCTTCATCGGACAGGGCGTAGCGTTCCAAGGCGGCGGCGCGGCCCAGCAACCCCGCTTCGACAGCCATCACCACCAACGCCTTGCGCCGGGCCACCCAACGGCGGGTATCGGCGGGCGGCAGGTCGGCGCGGGTCATCACGGTGCCATCGGCCAGCGTGACCTGACGTGGCCCGTCGACGCGTTTGATATACATGGCGCTTCCTCCTTGTCGGTCGGGCAAGCATGGCGCGAATCATTTAAGCAATGCTGAACCGGCCCTGCCGCGCGGCGGGTCTTGTGAATGGGCGCGGTTTTGCCTATCTGTGCGGCCTTGCCCCATGTTCATCGGACCGTGCAGCCATGCTCGACCAACCGCTCAATTCGCTTGGCCTGCCCAAGCCCGCGTCGCAAACGCGGGTCGTCGTCGCCATGTCGGGGGGGGTGGATTCGTCGGTCGTCGCGGCGGTGCTGAAGGACGAGGGCTATGATGTCGTCGGCGTCACCTTGCAGCTTTACGACCACGGGGCGGCGCTGGCAAAAAAGGGGGCCTGTTGTGCGGGGCGCGATATCCACGATGCGCGGCGCGTGGCCGAGACGATGGGCTTTCCGCATTACGTGCTGGATTACGAGAACACCTTCCGCGAGGCGGTGATCGAGGAATTTGCCGATGCCTATCTGGCGGGGGCAACGCCGGTGCCCTGCATCCGCTGCAACGAGCGGGTGAAGTTCAAGGATTTGCTGGCGACAGCCAAGGATCTGGACGCCGATTGCATGGCGACGGGGCATTACATCCAGCGCAAGATGGGGCTGGCGGGGCCGGAGTTGCACATGGCGGCCGATACCAACCGCGACCAGTCGTATTTCCTGTTTTCCACCACGCCCGAACAGCTTGGCTACCTGCGCTTTCCGCTTGGCCATCTGGGCAGCAAGGCGGAAACGCGGGCGCTGGCGGCACGTTACGGGCTTGCGGTGGCCGACAAGCCCGACAGTCAGGATATCTGCTTCGTGCCGAACGGTGACTATGCCGCAGTGATCGAAAAACTGCGCCCCGGGGCTGCGGACCCCGGCGAGATCGTCGATCTGCAGGGCAATGTGTTGGGGATGCACCGCGGGGTGATCCATTACACAATCGGGCAGCGCAAGGGGCTGGGAATCGGCGGTCTGGAAGACCCCGTCTATGTGGTGCGGCTGGACCCTGCCACGCGGCGTGTCGTGGTGGGGCCGAAGGCCGCGCTTGCGACGCGGGTCATCCCCGTGCGCGAGATCAACTGGCTGGGCGATGCGCCCTTTGCCTCGCAGGCGGAGTGGCATTGCCACGTCAAGGTGCGCTCGACGCGGCCACCGCGTCCTGCCGTGATCCGGCCGCTTTCGGCGACCGAAGCCGAGGTCGAATTGCTCGACCCCGAGGACGGGGTTTCTGCGGGGCAGGCTTGTGTGTTCTACGCACCCGAAGGCAGCCGCGTCTTTGGCGGCGGCTGGGTCTGGCGCGGGCGCTGAGGCGGGGGGACTTTACGTCCCCCCGCACCCCCCTTGCAGGATATTCGTGACAAGGCGAACGCGGGACGGTCAGAGTTGCGCGAGGACCGAGCGGGCGGCGCGCAGGCCGGGCGCTTCGCCGCCTTGGCCGAGGCGCTGCATGGTGGTTCGCATCGCCTCGTGCTGGGTTTCGGGCCGGGCGATGAGGGCGAGGACGGCGGGGGCGATGCGGTCGGGGGTCGCGTCGGGGCCAATGAATTCGGGGACGGTGCGGGTTTCGGAGACGAGGTTGACGAGCGTGACCGTGTCGATCAGCGCCGCGCGGCGCATCAGCCAGAGGGTGACGGGGTTCATGTCATAGGCGATGACCATGGGGCAATCGTTGGCGGCGAGTTCCAGCGACACCGTGCCCGAGGCGGCGATGGCGACATCTGCGGCGGCAAAGGCGCCACGCTTGCGGGCGGGGTCGGTGATTATGTCGGGTTGGACAGGCCATGTGGCGGTGAGGCTGCGGACCAGCGGTTCGACGCTCGACACGGTGGGAAGCGCCACGCGCAGGTCGGGGTGGTGCTGCTTCAGGCGGGCGAGGGTCTGGCCAAGGATCGGGGCGAGGCGCGTCACCTCGGCCCTGCGCGATCCGGGGAGGGCGAGGATGACGGGGCCCGCGCCGGCGAAGGCTGCCTTCTCGGCCGGGGTGGCGAGGGGGTCGGCGACGACGGGATGTCCGACGAAATCGCATGTCATGCCGGCGGCCTGCATATAGGGCGGCTCGAACGGCAAGAGGGCGAGGACGTGGTCGATGAAACGCGCCATTTTCGCGGCGCGACCGGGGCGCCATGCCCAGACCGACGGGGCGACGTAATGGATGGTGCGGATCGTCGGGCGTGCGGCCTTGACGATTGCCGCCACGCGCAGGCCGAAATCGGGGCTGTCGATGGTGATAAGCGCGTCGGGGTTGGCGGCTAGGACGGCTTGCGCGGTTTCCTGGATGCGGCGCTTGAGGGCGCGGTATTTCGGGATGATCTCTGCCAGACCCATGACCGAGAGTTCCTGCATGGGGAACAGGCTTTGCATGCCTTGCGCCTGCATTTCAGGCCCAGCAATGCCGCTGAAGCGGGTGGCTGGTTCAAGGTGAAGAAGGCCGCGCATGAGGGCGGCACCGAGACGGTCGCCCGAAGGCTCGCCCGCGACGAGGAAAAGGTTCAGGCCGCCCGCGCGCACAGGAACAGACCGTGGCGGTTGGCGGTGGCGATCATGGCGGGAAGGTTCAGGGCGATGACGCCACCCGCCTCCCAGACGATGCCGCCAAGGCCTGCGGCGGCGACATGTTCCACCGTGTCGGGGCCGAGGGTGGGCAGGTCGATCCGGCGGTCTTGCAAGGGTTTGGGGGCCTTGTAGAACAGGCCCTTAGCCCCTGCGGGGCGCAGGGGCGACAGCGTGGCGACAGAGGCGAGCATGGCGTCGGTACCGGACAGCGTTTCGACAGCAAGGCAAAGGCCCTGCTGCACCACCGCGCCCTGCCCCACGTCGACACGGCCAAGGGCGGCGGTAATGGTTGCGGCACGCGCGGCGTCTGCCTCGTCGCGCGGCGACAGGGTTCCGGCATAGGTTCCGGCGGGGGGAACGAGGGCGGGGGCGATATCGGGGACGCCAGTGAGGGCGAAGCCGGCTTCCTCGAAGATCGCCAAGACCTCGCGCAGGGTGGCGTCATCACCCTGCCCCATCGCGGCCAGAAGGCGCGGGACGATGGTGGCGGTGGCGGGATCGAAAAGTGCAGGGTCAAGGCGCGGGCGCTGCACCGCGCCTGCAAAGCAGACACGGGTGATGCCCGCGTCTTCGAGTTGGCGCAGAAAGGGCATCAGCCGTTCCACGCGAAAGGTAGTGTCGGGCACCACGCCAGCGGGGGCAAAACCGTCGAGCGCGGCGACATAGGGTCTGGCCGGAAGTGCCGCGACCAGTGCGGCAGGCAAGGCCCCCGCACCTGCGATGATGGCGAGGGTCATTTGGGCGTCAGGAATGAGCGGTCCGACGCGGCGAGGATGAATTCGGTCATCTCGCGCACA
The DNA here is from genome assembly GCA_040398445.1 of Gemmobacter sp. Lineage (GTDB taxonomy): Bacteria > Pseudomonadota > Alphaproteobacteria > Rhodobacterales > Rhodobacteraceae > Paragemmobacter. The sequence continues at coordinate 162,959 of JBBAUB010000004.1, forward strand.
TGGATGCTGTCGGTTTCTTCCTGCAATTTGCGGGCGCGGTCGAGGAACGTGCCTTCGCCCTGCGCCAGCATCTGGTAGCCCGCCCTGAGCGCGGTGATATCGGCACGGTCGACTCCGCGCCGTTTGAGGCCGACAAGGTTCAGCCCGTCAAGCTCGCCCCGCGGGGCCTGCACGAGGCCGTAGGGGATCACGTCGTTGGTCACCATGGTCACGGCACCGATGATCGCGCCGCGCCCGATGCGCACCCATTGGTGCACGCCCGAGAGGCCGCCCACGATCACGTCGTCGCCCAGCACGCAATGGCCCGCGATGGCGACGTGGTTGACGAGGATCACGCGGTCGCCGATCTGGGCATCATGGCCGACATGCGCGCCGGTCATCACCAGCACGTCGTCGCCCACGCGGGTGATACCGCCACCGCCTGTCGTGCCGCAGTTCAGCGTTGCCGCCTCGCGGATGCGGCAGCGTTTGCCGATGGTCAGGCGAGTCTTCTCGCCCTTGTATTTCAGGTCTTGCGGCACTTCGCCCACGGTGGCGAAGGGAAAGACCACCGTATCGTCGCCCACCTCGGTCCAGCCGGTCACAACGGCGTGGCTTTTGACCTCGACCCCCGAACCCAGCGTCACGTCGGCGCCGATCAGGCTGAACGGGCCGACGGTTGCCCCCGCGCCGATGGTCGCGCCGTCTTCGATCACGGCCGAAGGGTGGATGCGGGCTGTGGGGTGGATGGTCATTCCGACGCCTTGGCTTCGGCCTTCGGCACGTCGAACATCGCCATGAAGGTGGCTTCGCAGGCCAGCTCGCCTTCGACCATGGCGCGGCCCTCGAATTTCCAGACCTTGCCGCCACCGCGCAGCGCCTTGACATGCAGTTCCAGCACGTCGCCCGGCACCACCTTGCGGCGGAATTTCACGCCGTCGACGCCCATGAAGAACACCTTGGCTTGTTTATCGACCAGATCCATCGTCAGGCCGACGAGGATGCCGCTGGTTTGCGCCATGGCTTCGATGATCATCACACCCGGAAAGATCGGCATGCCGGGGAAGTGGCCGGTGAATTGCGGTTCGTTGATCGTGACGTTCTTGATGCCGACGCAGCTTTCGCCAACGATGATATCGCGCACCTTGTCGACCAGAAGGAAGGGGTAGCGGTGCGGGATGATCCGCTGGATCAGGTCGAGGTCCGCACTGAGCGCCGCGCCATTGGTCATCGAAATCTCCTTCGGTCTGTCCCTGCCATGGGCGCGAGATCGGCCCATGCCGCGCCTTGCCGACGCTGTGCACGCCTGACTAGCAACTTGGGACGGACGAAACAAGCATCAGGGCTGCGCTTGTGGTTCCGGTTTCGGGGGTTGGGCGGGGTCGGCGGGCGGTTGCGAAGTGTCGCCATTGCCGAGCACCGCGTCGATGCGGGCAATTGCCCGGTCGGTGATGTCGATACCGCGGAAGGACAAGACGATCATGTTCTTCTCGAAGATCGCGGCTGCCCCGCTGTCGCGCATCAGATCGCCCAAGACAGGCACGGCGGCGTCGAGAAACCGCTGCTGTTCGGCATCGCGCTTGTCGGAAATGGCGCTGGCCTTGGCCTGCTGGGCGGCGCGAATCTGTTCGGCCTTGGCGTCGAAGGCTTTGGCAAGCACCTGAAACTCGGCGGCAGGCAGTTTGGCGCGGCGGTCGGTCAGATCGCGTTCTTCAGCCTCGAGCGCGGTTTCGAGCTTGAGGTTCTCGGCAATCAGGTCGTCGCTGTCGGCCTTGATCCGCGCTTCGACGGCCTTGCCGAACAGGGTTTCCTTGAACAGTCGTTCGCGGTCGATGGTGAGGATGGGCGATTGCGGCACGGCGGTCTGATCGGGCGCAGGTTGCGATGCCACCTGCTGCGCCCCCGCCAGACCGGCGGAAAGCGCAAGCGCCGCAAGGGCCAGAGCGGATCGGCGAACCACCGCCCCGCGCATCAGAATTTGGTCGAGATGGTCAGGTCGAAGTTCTGTTCCTTGTCGTAGTCCTGCTTGACGAGGGCCTTCGAGAAGTTGAAGCGCAGCGGGCCGATCGGCGTGTCCCAGAACACCGAGAAACCGACTGCCGAGCGCAGGTGCAGGCTGTCATCGACCGTGCCCGCCCCGCCGCCGGTGGTGCCGCCAGCAACATCGTCAAGGCTCCAGACCGAGCCTACGTCAAGGAACAGACCACCGCCGATTCCGTATTCTTCGGGCAGGCCAAGCGGAAAATCAGCCTCGAAGCGGGCGACGGCGAAAAGGTTGCCGCCAAGCGCGTCCTGATTTTCTGCGTTCAGGTCGCGCGGGCCGAGACCGTTCGATTCGAAGCCACGGATCTTTCCATTGCCGAAGAAGCGCGAGGTGACGCGGCTGGGATCGTCACCCAGCATCGCCAACGCCCCACCTTCGAAAATGGCGCGGACGGTGACTTCTTCCTTGAAGATCTTGTTTTCGGCCAAGGCGAGGCCGGTGGTCAGGATATAGGATTCATCCCCGCCGAGACCGGCGAAATCCTGATTGAAGCGGAGCAGGACGCCGCCCTTGGGGTTCACGCCGCTGATGCGGGTATCATAGCTGAGCGTGTATCCCAAAGAGCTTGTCACGACCGCGCCACGGGCGGCATCGCGTTGCAGGATAAAGGAACTGGTCGGTTCCACCCCGCTGAGCGTGGTTTCGGAATAGGTGTAGCGGGTTTGCAGACGCGCCAGATCGGTCAGCGGGAATTCGAGCGACGGCGACAGCGTGAAGGACTGCGTGTCATAGGCCGCGTTCTGGCTGGTCGTTTCGCGGTAGCCAGCCGAGAATTGCAGCGCCACCTCGCGCCCCAGAAAGGCGGGTTCGGTAAAGGAAAAGCTGGCGGCGTTGGAATCGGTGCCGCTGGTGACGTTGGCAGACAGCGCCTGACCGCGGCCGAGGAAGTTGCTTTCGGCAAAGCCGATGTTCAGGCCCACGCCATCCGACACCGAATAGCTGCCCCCGAGCGACAGCGATCCGGTCGGTTGTTCTTGGACATCGACGTTGACGACGACCTGATCGGCGCTGCTGCCCGGTTCGGCATTGACCTGCGCATCCTTGAAAAAGCCAAGCGCGCGGATGCGTTCTGCGGCCTGACGGATTTCGCGCGGGTTGAAGGGGTCGCCTTCGACGGTGCGGAACTGGCGACGGATCACCTGATCGAGTGTGGCGGTGTTGCCCTCGATATCGATCCGCTCGACAAAGACCTTTGCACCGCGCACCAGAGCGAATTGCACGTTCAGGATGCCGCCGCGTTCATCGCGGACGATGCGCGGATCGACGCGCACGAAGTTCAAGCCTTTGCGCAGCGCGAGATTTTCCATCCGCGTCACGTTGTTGTCGATCAATGCGGGCGACCACGTTTCGCCGGTGCGGATGCGCTGCACGGCCTCGAATTCGGCGGCGTCGACGCCCTCGATCTCGGACACGGTGCTGACGGTGCCGATGTTGAACGACTGGCCCTCGCGGATCGAGAAGGTCACGAAATAGGCGTCACGCTCGCGCGCGATGTCGCTTGAGGCATCGAGCACCTGAACATCGGCGTAGCCGCGCGACAGGTAGAAATCGCGCAAAAGCTGCTTGTCGAGATCGACGCGTTCGGCCACGAAGGTGTCGCGCTGGATGAAGGTGCGCAGCAGACCGGCCTGTTTGGTTTGCAGAACCTGCCGCAGGCGGCGGTCGGAAAAGGCGCGGTTGCCGTTGAAGGACAGACGCTCGATCTCGACCACCTTGCCTTCGGTGATCTCGAACACCAGATCGACACGGTTGCCGTCGCGGCGGATGATGCGCGGATCGACCGTCGCCGCGATGCGACCGCTTTGGCGATACGCTTCGGCAATGGCGGCGGCATCTTCTTCGGCCTGGCTGGGCGAATAGACGCGGCGCGATTGCGACTTGGCAATCTCGGCCAGTTGTTCGTCTTTCAGGCGCTTGTTGCCCTCGAAGTTGACGATGTTGATCGTCGGGTATTCGACCACCTTGATAACCAGCGTATTGCCCTGCGGCACGAGTTCGACGGATTCGAACAGGCCCGAATTGACGATGCGCTGATAAGCATCGTTCAGCGCGGCACCCGACAGTTCGGCCCCGCGCTCGATCTTGGCATAGGACAGGACGGTGGCGGTTTCGATGGTCGTGTTGCCCTCGACCTTGACCGACGCGAAACTGAAGCTTTGCGCGAAGGCGGGCGCAAGGCCCGAGACGGTCAGCGCCGACGAGGCGAGCATCGCCGCAACCAGTGCCGGACGCAGCAGACCGCGCTTCGACGCCCCGCGAACCCCATTGATCGTTTGCATGTCCCGGCCCCGCATGTCGCACAAGTTGTTGTGTCACTCACTAGCGGGAAGCGCGAGCCATGTCAAAAGGGCCAAGGCGGCTTTCGTGCCGCGCCCGGCGCTTTCGCCGCTGCGACTAGGGGGCAACCCCGAGGATCATCGTTCCGATGAAGGCCCCCGCGAGCAAGCCCGCCACCATGACGGCCGCCGAGAACATGCGGTCCGAGTTCAGGCCGACCATCAGGGACAGGCCCTGATATCCACGTGCCAAGGTTTGCATCCGGTAACCCCGCCTTCTGTGCCAAGCTTTGGCGAAAGCTAGGCACAGATTGTGGCTGCATTTTGGCCGCAGCGCGCAATCAGGGGCAGAAAAGATCGTTGCCGAGGGCGAAGACCATCAAACCGAGAATCACCGCAAGCCCGACCGACATCATCACCTGCAACACCCGCGCGGTGGGCGGCTTGCCTGCCACCGCCTCGTAGGCGAAAAACACCAGATGCCCGCCATCGAGCACGGGAACGGGGAACAGGTTCATCAGCCCGACCGCGGTGGACAGCATGGCGACGAACCAAATGAAACTGGCAAAGCCGAGGCTGGCCGCCTGACCCGAGGTTTCGGCGATGCCGATCGGGCCTTGCAGATTGCACGACGAGATGGCGCCCGACAGCATGTGCCACAGGCCCGAGACCGAGGTGCGCGCGATGGTCCAGCTTTGGTTGGCGCCCAGAACGACCGCCTCCCATGGGCCGGGTGTACGGGTTTCGGGAACGAAGAACAGCCCGCCCGACACGCCGATCAGCCAGCGGGTTTCAAAGCCGCCGTCGGCCTTGGGCAGATCCATGCGGCGCGGTTGCAGCTTGGCCTCGAACGTGCTGCCCGCCCGCCAGACCTGCAGGGTCAGCGGCTTGCCGTTAGATGCACCAACCATGTCGCGCAACTGGTTGAAGGCGGTGATGGGAGTGCCGTCGACCGACACAACCACGTCACCCGGTGCAAGCCCCGCGTCGCGGGCGGCGGAATCGCCTGCCACGGAATCAGCCAAGGGCGGCAACGGAAACGGCCCCGCCACGGTCTGTTCGGTCCCGTCACGGCGGATGGTGTAATCGACGCTGGCCGAAAGCGGCAGGGCGTCGGCCGCGTCGAGGAAGGCGGTGAAATCGGCCACAGGCGTGCCACCAAGCCCAAGGATCGCATCGCCCGGCTGCAGGCTGCGGGTTTCCTGCGGCAGGGGTTTCAAGCTGCCGATGACCGGAACATCGGTCGCAACGCCCTTGATCAGGAACAGCGCGGCGAAGATGGCGATGGACAGGGCAAAATTGAACAGCGGACCCGCTGCCACGGTCGAGGCCCGCGCCCAAAGCGGCGCGCCATGCATCGTGGCGCGGCGCTGGCCGGGCGTCATCTCGGTCAGTTCATCGACGTGTCCGCCAGATGCGGCGTTGCTGTCGCCAAGGAATTTCACGTAGCCGCCGAAAGGCAGCGCCGCCAGTTGCCAGCGGGTGCCGCGCTTGTCGCGGCGCGACCAGATCACCGGACCGAAGCCCAGCGAGAACACCTCGGCATGGATGCCAGACCAGCGGCCGACGATGTAATGGCCGTATTCATGCACGAAGACGATGATGAGCAGTGCAAGCACGAAGGCGGCCACGGTAAAGCCGAGCCCGCCGAAACCGGGAATGAGCGACGTGATATCCAAAGGTCTACCTGTTCCTTGCCATGGTGTCGGCCAGTTCGCCCGCCCGCACCCTTGCCAGATGGTCCATCCTTACCACGTCCTCAAGACCCGACGCGTCATTTCCAAGGCCGGTCTCGGACGAAAGCCGGGCAAGCGTGGCTTCGACAAGGCCGGCCATGTCGAGAAACCCGATGCCTCCGGCCATGAACCGGTCAAGCGCGATTTCCTTGGCAGCGTTGAAAGCAGCCCCCGCAAGGCCACGGATCCGCATCACCTCACGCGCGAGGCGAAGGGCGGGAAAGCGTTCGGGATCAGGCGCTTGGAAGGTCAGGCTGCCGAGCTGCGCAAGATCGAGCCGCGCCACGGGCAAGGCCGCGCGGTCAGGCCAGTTCAGCGCAAAACCGATGGCATGGCGCATATCGGGCGGGCCGAGATGGGCCATCACCGCGCCGTCACGAAAGCCGACAAGGGCGTGAACGATGCTTTGCGGGTGGACAACGGCCTCGATCATCTCGGGGGCAAAGCCGAAATATTCGCGCGTTTCTATCAGTTCCAGCGCCTTGTTGAACATCGACGCCGAATCGATGCTGATGCGGCTGCCCATCGACCAGTTTGGGTGGGCCTTTGCCTCGGCCACGGTGGCGGCACGCAGCCGGTCTAGCGGCCAATCGCGGAACGGTCCCCCCGAAGCGGTGATGATGACGCGCTCGACGCCGGCGGGGTCTTCGCCGGTCAGGGCCTGAAAGACGGCGGAATGTTCGCTGTCGACCGGCAGGATGGTCGCGCCATGGGCTTTGGCCGTTGCAAGCAAAAGGGGGCCTGCGGTCACAAGGCTTTCCTTGTTGGCCAGCGCGAGCGTACGACCGTGGCGCAGGGCGCGCAGACCCGGCACCAGACCTGCCGCGCCCACGATGGCCGACATTGTCCAGTCGGCGGGGCGATCGGCGGCGGCGGCGATGGCATCCGGACCGGCGGCAACCTCGACCCCGCTCCCCGCCAGCGCGTCACGCAGGTCTTGCAGGCGCGCGGGGTCGGCCGTCACGGCAAGTTCGGCGCGCAGGGTGCGGGCCATTTCGGCAAGACGCCGGATATTGCCCGACCCCGTCAAGGCCACGGTGCAGAAGGCATCGGCCCCCCCTGCCCTGACGATCAGGTCGAAGGTGCTTTCGCCGATAGAGCCTGTGGCCCCGAAGATGGAAATGGAACGCATGTCAATGAATCGGCAAGGGCAGGATCAGCCCGATGAGCATAAGCGCCACGGTGGCCCCGATCAGCGCGTCGAAGCGGTCGAGCAACCCGCCATGGCCGGGAATGAGATGCGAGCTGTCCTTGATGCCCGCGCGACGTTTCAGCCAGCTTTCGACGATGTCACCCAATTGACCGGCAAAGGCGATGACAGGCGACAGCAAGAGCACGCCCGGATGGCCATATCCGCCGCGGTAGAACAGGTAGCCCACCACGACCGACCCGATCCAGCCCGCAACGGTGCCCGACCATGTTTTCTTGGGGCTGACCGCAGGCCAGAATTTCGGCCCGCCAAGGATGCGTCCTGCGAAATATCCCGACACGTCCGATACCACCACGACCGAGATCAGCCACAGGATCGCGCTTTGCCCGTTGGCGAAACGCAGCTCGACCAGCCCGTAGCCCGCGACCATGATGGCCGCGGCATAGACGGCGGCGATGCGCCGGTCGCGGCGCGGGGTCAGCGCCAGCGCCAGCGACGGTATCAGCAACGCCGCCGTGGCAAGGTCGCCGCGCAACAGCACAGCCGCCAGCAGCGACGCGGCCCCGAGTGCGGCCATGGCAAGCGGCGTGCCCCGCCGTTGTGGCGTGGTGATGCGGGCCAGTTCCCACAGCATGCCGCCCGTCAACACGATGGCAAGCGCGGCAAAGGACCGCCCGCCCAGCCAGATTTCGGCCGCCCCCACCGCAACCATCACGATGGCCGACAGCACGCGCGGGCGCAGGTCGGACCAGCGGTTCGGATCGGGGGGCAGGGGGTTAGACGCGGTCATGCCTGCGCCACCCCGCCGAAGCGGCGTTCGCGATTGCCGAAACGAGACACGATCTCGGCCAGTTCGCGGGCGGTGAAATCGGGCCAGAGCGTGGGGGTGAATTCGTATTCGGCATAGGCCGTCTGCCACGGAAGGAAATTCGAGGTCCGCGTCTCGCCGCTGGTGCGGATCACCAGATCGGGGTCGGGCAGACCTGCGGTATCGAGCCGGGCGCCGATCAGGGCATCGGTCACGTCGGATGGCGCAAGCCGCCCTTCGGCAATGTCGCGGGCGATATCGCGCATGGCCCGCGTGATCTCGTCCCGCCCGCCATAATTGATCGCCACGGTAAAGGTCAGGCGGGTGCCGCCCTTGGTGCGCTCTTCGATTCCGGCCATCATGCGCTGCAATTTCGGGTCAAGCCGCGCGCGGTCACCGATGAAACGCAGGCTCACGCCTTCGGCCAGAAGGCGGTCGGCCTCGCGGTCGATGTAGCGGGCAAAGATCGCCATGAGGCCAAGCACCTCGGCCGTCGAGCGTTTCCAGTTTTCGGTCGAGAAAGCATAGACGGTCAGGTAACGGATGCCGATGTTGGGACAGGCGCGCACAATCTCGCGCACGCGCTCGGCCCCGCGCCGGTGACCGACCAGACGCGGCCACCCGCGCGACGTGGCCCAGCGGCCATTGCCGTCCATGATGATGGCCACATGCTCCGCAGGGCGTGGCAGGTTGTCCGGTTCTGTGCTGCTGGCCCGTGCCAAACCTGCTCTCCCGCCGCGCTTTTCCCGTAGCCACGAATTTTCTGCGAAAATTCGCGCCCTGCCCCGCCGTCGCTGCTGCGCCCGCGCGTCAGACCTGCATGATCTCGGCCTGTTTCTGTTCGAGTTGCTTGTCGACGGCGGCGATGGCCTTGTCGGTCAGTTCCTGCACCTCGTCGGCATACATCTTCTGGTCATCCTCGCCCAGACCCGCCATCTTGGCCTTCTTGATCTGGTCCATGCCATCGCGGCGCACGTTGCGGATCGCGACCTTGGCGCTTTCGGCATATTGGGCGGCGACCTTGGTCAACTCTTTGCGGCGCTGTTCGTTCAATTCGGGGATCGGCAGGCGGATCAGCGGGCCGTCGCTGACGGGGTTGATGCCCAGACCCGACTCGCGGATCGCCTTTTCCACCTTGGAAATCATGCCCTTGTCCCAGACGTTGATCACCACCATGCGCGGTTCGGGCACGTTGACGGTGCCAAGCTGGTTGATCGGGGTCATCTGGCCATAGGCATCGACCTGGATGTTGTCGAGCATCTGCGCCGAAGCGCGGCCGGTGCGCAGCGAGGCGAATTCCACTTTGAGTGCGGTCATGGCGCCGTCCATGCGGCGCTGGATCGCGTCGAGGTCAATCTCGAGATCGTCTTGCGACATGTGCTGTCATCCTTCATCCGGTCCGCGGTTTCCCCGAAGCGTCGGGCGCGGTGATTTCCTGCTCTATAGCAGAGCGAAGCCCGCGCGGAACAGGTTTCCTGCACGCAGCGGGCAGAACCGACCGCAGGGTGGGCCATAGACCCACCTGCCCCGGTTTAGCCATGCACGCGGGTATAGGTGCCCTCGCCGCGCAGGATTCCGCGAAAGCCGCCGGGTTCGTCGAGCGAAAAGACGATGATCGGCAGGCTGTTGTCACGCGCCAGCGCGATGGCCGAGGCATCCATCACTCCCAGATGCTTGGCAAGGCATTCGTCGTAACTGACCGTCTCGTAACGTTTGGCATCGGGGAATTTCTTGGGGTCCTTGTCGTAGACACCGTCGACCTTGGTTCCCTTGAAGATCGCCTGACAGGCCATTTCGTTGGCGCGCAGCGTGGCTGCCGTGTCGGTGGTGAAATAGGGGTTGCCGGTGCCAGCGGCAAAGATCACCACGCGCTTCTTTTCAAGGTGGCGCACGGCGCGGCGGCGGATGTAGGGTTCGCAGACCTGATCCATCGGGATGGCGCTGATGACGCGGGTAAACACGCCCAGCCCTTCCAGCGCCGATTGCATCGCAAGGGCGTTCATCACCGTGGCGAGCATACCCATGTAGTCTGCCGTGGTACGCTCCATCCCTTGTGCCGAACCTGCCAGACCGCGGAAGATGTTGCCGCCGCCGATGACCATGCAGACCTCGACGCCCATTTCCTGCACCGACCGCACCTCGGCCGCGATGCGCTGGACGGTGGGCGGATGCAGGCCGAAGCCTTGCTCGCCCATCAGCGCCTCGCCCGATATCTTGAGCATGACGCGGCTGTATTTGGCCGATGGCTCAAGGACCGGTTTCGTCATTGGGAGACCCCGCTGTGGCTGTGGATGGGTTGTCGCTTGGACTTTGCCGCAAAATGTATGAAAACGCGGGCAGGTTCAACCTGTGAACCGCAGGCGCACGGCAAAGGCCGGAGAGGGCTGCCTGCCCTCCCCGGACCCCACCCGGGGATATTTGGGACAAGAAGAAAGGGACCAAGGGTTTTGGCATCGGTCGGGTCCATATCGCGCGAGGCCCCCGTGCTGATTGCCGGACCGACGGCGAGCGGCAAGTCGGCGCTGGCGATGGAACTGGCCGCCCGCGACGGTCGGGTGATCGTGAATGCCGACGCCTTGCAAATATACGGCTGCTGGCGGGTGCTGACCGCGCGGCCTTCGGTTGCCGAGGAAGCGGCGCTGCCCCATGCGCTTTATGGCCATCTGGCACGGGACGCGGCCTATTCGGTTGGCCATTGGCTGCGCGAGGTGGCGGGGCTGCTGGACCGCAGGGTGGTGATCGTGGGGGGGACGGGCCTATATTTCTCGGCGCTGACCGAGGGGCTGGCCGAGATACCGCCGGTGCCGCCTGCGGTGCGGGCCGAGGCAGACCGCATCCGGACGGGTGCAGGGTTTGCGGTGCTGCGCGACGGGCTGGATGCCGCCACGGCGGCGCGGATCGACCTTGCCAACCCGATGCGGGTGCAGCGGGCGTGGGAGGTGTTGCAGGCCACGGGGCGCGGACTGGCCGAGTGGCAGGCAGCGACGCCGCCGCCGCTGTTGCCGCTGGGGCGGGTCGAGGCGCTGGTGCTGCGGCCGCAGGTCGACTGGCTGAACGAGCGGATCGACCGGCGTTTCGATGCGATGGTCGCGACCGGGGCGCTGGACGAGGTGGCGGCAGAGCGGCCGTTCTGGACAGCGGACGCCGCCTATGCCCGCGCCATCGGCGCGCCGGAATTGATGGCGCATCTGGACGGCGCGATGCCGCTGGACGCGGCGGTGGCGGCGGCCAAGGTCGCGTCGCGCCAATATGCCAAACGGCAGCGCACATGGTTTCGGTCGCGCATGGGCGGGTGGCGGGTGATCGACCAAGGCTGACGTGGCAGAGAGGTAAACGGGTTCTACCCCAAGGCTGAACCTGCGTCGGGCATTTTTCGCTTGGGTTGCACCGCGGCGCGTGATTATGATTCGTTAACGAAATCAGGGACAGCCTTTCCGATGATGCGGATGGTCGAGAGCAGCGAAATTTCCGGCGCCCTTCCGGCCCAGCCACGGCTGGTGGCGGTTTCACGCCTTGCTGCCGGAGGGCGCTGGCGGGTCGAGGCGATGCGGTCGATTTCCGAACCCTTGCTGTTGTGGTTCACCAAGGGACAGGGGCGGATCACCATTGCCGGATCGACGCGGGGCTACACCGCGCACAACGCGATCTTCATCCCTGCGGGTGTGATGCACGGCTTCGAGGTCGGTGCGCAGGTTTTCGGCACGGCGGTGTTTTTCGGACGCGACACCGCCCTTCCGCTGCCCGCAACGCCGCAATTGCTGCGCATCCGCGAGGCGAACGCCCAGCAAGAGGTGAACCATTTGGTCGATACGATCCAGCGCGAGATCAATTCCGACCTGCCAGCCCATGACCGCGCGGTGACGCATTACCTCGGGTTGCTCGGGGTCTGGCTCGAGCGGCAGACGGCCAAGGCGGCACCCGATCAGGTCAAGCCCGATGCGGCCAAGCGTCTGGTGTCGCGCTATACGGCGCTGCTGGAGCGCGAGTTCCGCAGCGGGACCGGGGTGGCCGATCTGGCGGCGGCTTTGGGAATCACGCCGACGCATCTGACGCGCTGCTGCCGTCAGGCCTGCGGGCGGTCGGCGATCGATCTGTTGCAGGACCGGCGAATCTTTGAAGCGCGCCGCCTGCTGGTCGAGACGGCGCTGCCGGTGGGGCACATCGGTGAAAGCCTCGGGTTCACCTCGGCTGCCTATTTTACGCGCGCCTTCCAGAGCCTTACGGGTAAATCCCCCAGCGCCTTCCGCCGAGCGCCCTGACTATGGCGGGCCAAAGCGACCTTTAACGCCAGTTCGTGTCGCTAACGCGCTACGAAGGGGCGAAACCAAGCGTTGACGGACGCGCCAAAAAGGTGCGCTATGGGGGCTGCGAGGTTCGATCCTGACAGGCCGAAGCCCGCCCTTGGCCAGTGTTAGACGCCAAGGGCAGGCATTCAACTGCAGGGCGAAGCTGCCACAACAAGAATAAGCCAATGCCTGACAGGGAGATCCAGATGCTAGACAACACCACGGGGGCCAAGGTCCATCCGGCGGCCACGATGTATGCCGAAGAAACCCGCACCGGACAGATGTCGCGCCGCGAGTTTCTGACCCGCACCACCGCGCTCGGCGTTTCTGCCGCTGCAGCCTACAGCCTGCTCGGCCTTGATGCGCCCGCGATGGCGCAAGACACGCCCCCCATGGGCGGCACGCTGCGCATGTCGATGGAAATCAAGGCGTTGAAAGACCCGCGCACCGCCGACTGGTCGCAGATCGCCAACGTGACGCGCGGCTGGCTGGAATACCTTGTCGAATACAACAACGACGGCTCGATCCGCGGCATGCTGGTCGAATCGTGGGATGTGAACGCCGACGCGACGGAATACACGCTCAAGGTCCGTCCCGGCGTGAAATGGTCGAACGGCGACGATTTCACTGCCGATGACGTGGCCAACAACTTTGCGCGCTGGGGCGATGCCTCGGTCGAAGGCAACTCGATGCCGGGCCGCATCACCAATCTGGTGGATGCCGACAAAAAGACCCTGCGTGATGGTGCTGTCACCGTCGTCGATCCGCTGACGGTGAAGCTGACGCTGAGCGCGCCGGACGTGACGCTGATGGCCGGTCTTGCCGACTATCCGGCCGCTCTGGTGCACAAATCCTATGACAACGGCGACCCGACCCAGACCCCCGGCACCGGCCCCTACAAGCCGGAAGTCGTCGAAGTCGGCGTCAAGGCGCATCTGGTCAAGAACGCCGACATGGCATGGTGGGGAACCGCCGTTTATGGCGGCCCGTACCTCGACCGGATCGAATACACCGACCTTGGCACCGATCCGTCGGCGGAAGTGAACGCTGCCGCTTCGGGCGAACTGGATGCAACCTACCAGTCGACCGGCGAGTTCATCGAGCAGTTCGACGCGCTGGGCTGGACCAAATCGGAAGCCGTGACCGCCGCCACGCTGGCCGTGCGCTTCAACCAGCTGGCCGAAGAGTACAAGGACGTGAACGTCCGCACCGGCCTTGTGCAATGCGTCGACAACAAGGTCGTGCTCGAGTTGGGTTATTCCAACCTTGGCACCGTGGCAGAAAACCACCACGTCTGCCCGATCCATCCGGAATACTTCGCCCTTCCCCCGCTGACCGTCGATCCGGCGGCTGGCGCGCAAAAGGTAAAGGACGCCGGCAAGGGCGACTTCGAGTTCGAGCTGATCTCGCTTGACGACAGCTGGCAGGCCGCGACCTGCGACGCCGTCGCCGCGCAAATCCGCGATGCGGGCCTGAAGATCAAGCGCACGGTTCTGCCAGGGTCGACCTTCTGGAACGACTGGCTGAAATATCCGTTCTCGGCCACCGAATGGAACATGCGTCCGCTTGGCGTGCAGATCCTTGCACTGGCCTACCGTTCGGGCGAAGCGTGGAACGAATCGGCCTTTTCGAACAAGGAGTTCGACGAGAATCTTGCCAAGGCGCTGTCGATCTCGGACGCCAAGGAACGCTCGGTCGTGATGCAGCGTCTGGAAGAGATCATGCAAGAGCAGGGCGTTATGGTTCAGCCCTACTGGCGCTCGATCTACCGCCACTTCGACCCCAAGGTGAAGGGCGCGGATATGCACGCGACCTTTGAACACCACCACTACAAGTGGTCGATCGCTGCGGCCTGACCGTAAAGACCAAGCACGCGGCGCGCGGGGATATCCCCGCGCGCCCCGCTTTCGTCTGTCGTCGCAGCCCTTGCGGGCGCGATGCGGAACAATCACCGACATGCCGCACCGATGTGCACGCCACCTTGTGCCTGTCCCCTTCGGGAAAGGATGAGCCATGCTCTTCTTCGTCCTGCGCCGCCTTGGCGTAATGCTGCTGACAGCCTTTGCGCTGACCTTCATCGTCTTTTACATGACGAACCTGCCGCCCAACCTTGAAAAGCTGGCGAAGTCGGAAGCGTCGGTCCGGATGGACGACGATGCAGTTGCAAGCTGGCTGGAACGCAACGGCCATAGCGGGCCGGTGCTGGTGCGCTATGCGCAATGGATCGGGCTCGCCCCCGGATGGACGCGTATCGAGACCGATGGCAGCACGCACGGACGGTGCATCATCAAAGGCGTGCCGCTGGAAGACACTCCCCGCTATTGCGGCGTCTTGCAGGGCAACTGGGGCTTTTCGACGGTGTTCAAACAGCCTGTGTCCGAGGTACTTGGACGCTCGCTCGGCGCGACGGGCTGGCTGATGCTGTGGGTCATGATCGTGATGGTGCCGACCTCGCTTTTGCTGGGCGTGTTGTCGGGCATGCGCGAAGGGTCGCGCACCGACAGGGTGCTTTCGACTTTTGCCATCGCCACGACAGCCACCCCTGAATACGTGTCGGGCGTGATCTTGATCGCCGTCTTCGCATCGGCCACCGCAGGCATCTCGCCCATCCTTGCCGGATGGGGTTGGATTTCGGGAAAGACGCTGTTTCCGGGCACCGCGACCAGCGCGATGGACGATATAACCTTCTGGAATTTCGCCCTGCCGGTGGCCACCATCGCGCTATATGGCATCGGCTACATCGCGCGGATGACGCGGGCGAGCATGACCGAGGTGATGACGCAGCAATACATCCGCACCGCGCGGCTGAAAGGCGTGGCCTTCAAGCAGGTCGTCATGCGCCACGCGCTGCGGAACGCCTTGATCGCACCCTTTACCGTCATCATGCTGCAATTCCCGTGGCTCTTGAACGGGGTGGTGATTTCGGAAACCCTGTTCAACTACAAGGGCTTCGGCTGGACGCTGGTTCAGGCCGCAGGCAACAACGACATCAACACGCTGCTCGGCTGTTCGGTCGTCGCCGTCTTCGTCGTTCTGGTGACGCAGCTGATTTCGGACATCGGCTATGTCTTCCTCAATCCACGCATCCGTCTGGCCTGAGGGGAATGACCATGCAGGACGCACTTTCTTGGGGGCAGATCATCGCAGCCATCGCGGGGCGGCTTTTGCCGGTCTGGGTCGGTCTGGTGGTGGTGTTTGCCCTGTCTTTCAGCTTCAAGCGCCGCCTTGGCCTTTACGGGCGCATCTTCGACAGTCCGGTCGCGATGATCGGCTTTTCGATGGTGCTATTCTGGGTCTTCGTCGCCTTCTTTGCCGATATGATCATCACGCATGATCCGCTGGTGCAGCTATCGGGCATGAAGAACATCGTGCCGGGCAGCCCGGTCAAAGGGGTCGAGGGTGCGTATTACCTGCTCGGCGGCGACCATCTGGCGCGCGACGTGTTCAGCCGCGTTGTGATGGGCGCGCGCGAGGTGCTAAAGATCGCCCCCGCCGCGACCGTCGTGGCCTTTATGGTGGGCATCACGCTGGGCCTGCCTGCGGGCTATATCGGTGGCAAGCTCGACACCGCGATCAGCTTCGGCTCGAACCTCGTTCTGGCCTTTCCGGTGATCCTGCTGTTCTACCTGCTGGTGACGCCGGAAATCCGCGACACGGGGATACCGGTCGTGCTGGCAGCGATCCTGTTCATCTTTCCCGTGATCTTTCTGACCATCCTGTTCAACTCGCGCTTCTTCACCAACCCCAAGCAACGCAACATCTATGTCGGAGTGGTGCTGGTGATCGGGCTTTGGGCCTATTCCGGCCTTGCCTTCAACGCCGATCCCTTAGGCGTGTGGTCGATGGACCCGAACGTGCTCAACGTCTTCGTATCGGTCGTCTTCGTCAACTCGCCCGGCGTGTTCCGCATCGTGCGCGGCATGGTGATGGACATCAAGACGCGCGACTATGTGGCGGCGGGCCAGACGCGCGGCGAAGGGCCGTGGTACATCATGCTGTGGGAAATCCTGCCCAACGCCCGCGGCCCGCTGATCGTCGATTTCTGCCTGCGGATCGGCTACACCACCATCCTTCTCGGCACACTTGGATTCTTCGGCCTTGGCGTCAGTCCCGAAAGCCCTGACTGGGGGTCGACCATCAACTATGGCCGGCGGCTTCTGGCCATCGCGCCGCATCCGGCGGTCGTCCCCGCTCTTGCGTTGATGAGCCTCGTCCTCGGCCTCAACCTCTTGGCCGACGGCTTGCGCGAAGAAAGCATGAAGGATTGATCCCGATGAATGCCGCCCGTTTCATCTGTTCCTAAATATCCCACGGGGGTGCGGGGGTGTGAAACCCCCGCTCCTGCAGCCACCACCCGCGCGAGGCCGACATGACCGACACAACCTGGGATCCATCCAAGCCCATCCTCGAGATCGAGAACCTGTCGATCAGCTTCTTCACGCGCCTGCGCGAGATACCGGCCGTGATGGATTTTTCGTGCACGGTGATGGCGGGCGAGGCGATGGGGCTGGTGGGCGAATCTGGCTGCGGCAAGTCGACCGTCGCCTTGGCGGTGATGCGTGACCTTGGCAAGAACGGCAAGATCGTCAGCGGTTCGATCAAGTTCAAAGGCCGCGACCTGACCCACATGACCGAGGAAGAGCTGCGCCACATCCGCGGGTCGGAAATCGCGATGATCTATCAGGAACCGATGGCCTCGCTGAACCCCGCGATGAAGATCGGTGCCCAGCTGGCCGAAGTGCCGATGATCCATCAGGGCATGGCGCAGGCCGATGCGTGGAAACTGGCGCGGCAGATCGTGGCAGATGTGCGCTTGCCCGACCCCGACCGTATCTTGAACAGCTACCCGCACCAGCTTTCGGGCGGCCAGCAGCAGCGCATCGTCATCGCCATGGCGCTGATGTCCAAGCCCGCGCTCCTTATCCTCGACGAACCGACCACCGCGCTCGACGTAACGGTCGAAGCGGGCGTGATCGATCTGGTCAAGGATCTGGGCCGCAAATATGGCACGTCGATGCTGTTCATCAGCCACAACCTCGGCCTTGTGCTCGATGTCTGCAACCGGCTTTGCGTGATGTATTCCGGCGAGGCGGTCGAGACGGGGAACGTGAAAGATGTCTTCGACCTGATGCGCCATCCTTATACGCAGGCGCTGTTCCGGTCGATCCCGCTGCCCGGTGCCGACAAGAACACGCATCCGCTGGTGGCGATACCCGGCAACTTCCCGCTGCCGCACGAGCGGCCAAGGGGCTGCAATTTCGGGCCACGCTGCGACTACTTTGCCGAAGGGCGCTGCAATGCGGGCGATGTTCCGATGGTCGATGTGGCCGACAGCAACCGCCACGAAAGCCGCTGCATCCGCATCGGCGAGATCGACTGGGACGCGCCGCTCAAAGCCGCCGTGCAGCACGAGAAGACGCCGGTTGGCCGCGTGGTGCTGAAACTGGACGACCTGAAGAAATACTACTCGGTCTCGACCGGTGCCTTTGGCGGCGGCTCGAAGAAGGTGGTCAAGGCCAACGAGACGCTGAGCTTCGAGGCGCACGAGGGCGAGACGCTGGCCATCGTAGGCGAATCGGGCTGCGGCAAGTCGACCTTTGCCAAGGTGCTGATGGGTCTGGAAACCGCGACCAGCGGACAGATCATGCTGTTTGACGAAAACATCCAGTCGACCCCGATCCAGCAGCGCAATACCGATACCATCAGCCAAGTGCAGATGGTGTTCCAGAACCCCTTCGACACGCTGAATCCGTCGATGAACGTGGGGCGACAGATCATCCGCGCGCTGGAGATCTTCAACTACGGCAAGTCGGACGAAGAACGCCGCGACCGGATGCTGGAACTGCTGGACCTTGTGAAACTGCCCCGCGCCTTTGCAGAACGGATGCCGCGACAGCTGTCGGGCGGGCAGAAGCAGCGCGTCGGCATCGCGCGGGCCTTTGCAGGCGGTGCCAAGGTGGTGGTGGCGGACGAGCCGGTTTCGGCACTGGACGTGTCGGTTCAGGCGGCGGTGACCGACCTGTTGATGGATATCCAACGCAAGAACGCGACGACGCTGTTGTTCATCAGCCATGATCTATCGATCGTGCGCTACCTCGCCGACCGCGTGATGGTGATGTATCTGGGCCATGTGGTCGAAATGGGCAGCACCGATCAGGTGTTCCAGCCGCCCTATCACCCCTATACCGAGGCGCTTCTGTCCGCCGTGCCGATCGCCGACACCCGCGTGATCAAGCAGCGGATCGTGCTGGAAGGCGACATCCCTTCGGCGATGAACCCGCCGCCCGGCTGCCCGTTCCAGACGCGCTGCCGCTGGAAGGGTAAAGTGGCGGACAATCTGTGCGAGACGGTGATGCCGCCGGTGCGGATGCTGGACGGACAGCACCAGATCAAATGCCACCTGCCCGACGACGTGCTGGCAGGGATGGAGCCGGTGATCAAGATGGCGGCGGAGTAAGCGAAATCTGCCGCAGATTTCGCGCCGTTTTCTGACGCAGAAAACGGTGTCCGGCGTCGGGAGGCGGAATTTGCGTCAAATTCCGGCGCGTTTTTTGCGTCAAAAAACGTTTATCCCAGGATCGCCTTGACGTAATTCTGCGTTTCGTCGAATTCGGGCACGCCGCCTGCCGCTTCGACGGCCTTGGGGCCTGCGTTATAGGCGGCAAGGGCCAGACGCCACGAACCGAACTTGTCGTACATCATGCGCAGATAACGTGCCCCGCCGCGCAGGTTTTCTTCGGGATCGTCGATATCCACCCCCAGCAAGTCGGCGGTTTCGGGCATCAATTGCGCCAGACCGGTCGCCCCCTTTGGCGACACCGCCGAAGGGTTCCAGCCGCTTTCCTGCTGCACCAGACGCAGGAACAGGTCTTCGGGAATGTCATGGGCCCGTGCGGCGGCGCGGGCGGTTTCCAGATATTCACCCCGATAATTGCCGCGATAGGCGGGCAAGGGGCCATCTTCCGGCACACCGTCGAAATCGGGGCGCAGCTTGACGGAGGCAGAATATTGCTTTGACAACTTGCGGTCCATCAACCGCGTCTGCGAGGCGAAAATCTCGGCCCGCGATTTTGGGGCGCCCGACAAGATCAGGCCTTCGGACAGGGCGGGCGCAGCCGCAAGACATGCGACGCCCGCGATGATCCAGCCCCGCAACGGATTAAACGGCATGCAGCGTCCCTGTTCGTTCCGGCAGAACTATTGGCGAAAACCGCGGTTTTGACCAGCCCCCATGCCACGGCGACCCCAAAGCCGTCGCCCGCCGATTGCAGCAGGAGCCGCTGGCGGCTATAGCAGTTTATTAACCAAACGGCGAATAGACTTTGCCGTGACAACGGATTCGGAGGGACCAATGGCAGGCTCTGTCAACAAGGTGATCATCGTCGGCAACCTCGGGCGCGACCCCGAAGTGCGCTCTTTCCCCAATGGCGGCAAGGTGGTGAACCTGCGCATCGCCACATCTGAAAACTGGCGCGACAAGGCCACGGGCGAACGCAAGGAGCGCACCGAATGGCATTCGGTCGCCATCTTCAACGAAGCGCTGGCCAAGATTGCCGAGCAGTATCTGCGCAAGGGATCGACGGTCTATATCGAAGGCCAGCTCGAAACGCGCAAATGGCAGGACCAATCGGGGGCCGACCGCTACACGACCGAGGTTGTGCTGCGCCAGTATCGCGGCGAGCTGACGCTGCTTGGCGGGCGCGGTGATGCGGCCGGCGGCGGTGGTGGAGGTGGCGGCGATGACCGCGGCGGATATGACGATTATCAGGGCGGTGGCGCGTCGGGCGGCGGCAGCGGCGGCGGTGCCCGCAGCGGGGGCGGCAGCTACGGCGGTGGCGCATCGGGTGGCGGCGGCGGCGGCGGTAGCCGCGCCAATGACATGGACGACGAAATCCCGTTCTGACGCAAAGCCCGGCCCGAAAGGTCCGGGCTTTGCTTTTGGCCTTGTCGCATCCCTTGCGCCCGTGCTTTCTGTCGGCACGGCTTGGGAGGGCTTCGGGTATGGCTTCGACGGGGTTTGCGCGCAAAATGGCGGGCTGGGTTTTGGCGGCGACAGTCGCCCTGACAGGGCCGGTGCTGGCAGAGGCCTCACCTTCCAGGGACGGCGCGCAGGTCATTTCGACATGGTACCGGCTGGTGCTGGAACTGGTGCGCCATACGCCGACCTATTCGCCCCCCGTCGCGTCGCGGGCATTTTCCTATATGGGCATCATAGCCTATGAGTCGGTGGCTTCGGGCCGGTCCGACATGGTGTCACTTGCCGGTCAATTGACCGATCTGACCCCGATCCCCCCGCGCGACGGGGGGGCGAGCTATGACGAGGCCGTGGTGGTCAATGCCGCGCTGACCGATGCGGTGGAGATGTTCTTTTCCAACACCGGCCCCACGGGGCAGCGGGCCAAGGCGGCGATGGCCAAAAGCCTGACCGCGCAGGCGACCGATGGGGTCGCCCCCGATGTGGTCGAACGCAGCACCGCCTATGGCCGTGCCGTGGCCGATCATATCATCGCTTGGGCCGCAACCGATGGCGGTGCCAAGGTCGAGAACATGGGGTTCCCCTATGACTATACCCTTGCCACCGGACCGGACAAATGGGTGCCGACCAGTCTGATCGTGCAACAGCAAAAGCCGCTGCTGCCCGATTGGGGAAGCGTGCGCCCCTTTGCGATGCCTGCGGGCGATGCCTGCGCCCTGCCCCCGCCGCCTGCCTATTCCGAAGACCCTTCGTCGGCCTTCTATGCCGAGGCAAAGGAAGTCTACGATCTCACCACGCATCTGACACCCGAGCAGAAGACCATCGCCCGCTTCTGGTCGGACGATCCGATGCTGTCACCCACCCCGCCCGGACATTGGACGGCGATTGCGATGGATATCCTCGACGCGCAGAACGCCGATGCGGGGCGGCGGGCCGACGTGCTGGCGCGGCTCGGGATAGCCGTGGCAGATGCCTTCATTGGCTGCTGGCAGACAAAATACGAATACAACCTGCTGCGCCCCGTGACCTATATCCGCCGTGTGATCGACCCCAAATGGGAGACGCTACTGATCACCCCGCCCTTCCCCGAATACCCGTCTGGCCATTCCACCCAGTCAGGGGCGGCGGCTTCGGTGCTGACCGATCTGTTCGGAGACGATTTCGCCTTTGACGACGCCACGCACGAGGATGAAGGCATGGAGCCGCGACATTATGCAAGCTTCGAGGCTGCGGCAGAAGAAGCGGCGCTGTCGCGCCTGTATGGCGGCATCCACTTCCGGTCTGCCATCGAACGCGGGCTGGAACAGGGGCGCTGCATCGCTACCCATGTCAATGCATTGAGGACGCGGAAATGAAGGCGCTTGCCCTGTTTTTGCTGATGTTGCCCGCCGTGGCGCGGGCCGAAGACCCCGCCATTCCGGCCTTTACCGACGAAACCCTGTCGTCGGGCCTGACGCACAGCTTTACTGGCGAATGGACCTTTATGGTTGGCGGCGGGGCGGCGGCGTTCGATTGCAACGGCGACCGCAAGCCTGAAATCTTCATGGCGGGCGGCACGTCCAAGGCCCAGCTTTTCCGCAACGATTCGGCCATTGGCGGGGCGCTGAAATTCACCGCGGTTAAAAGCGGGCTGGAAGGCGACAGCGTGGCGGGCGGCTATCCCATCGACATCGACAGCGACGGGATCACCGATTTTGTGGAACTGCGCGTGGGGCCGGACCGTGTGATGCGCGGCTTGGGCGAATGCAAGTTCGAAGAGGCAAAGGATTGGGGCTTTGACGGTCTGGACCTTTGGTCGACCGCCTTTGCCGCGACATGGGAGCGCGGGTCTGACTGGCCGACACTGGCCATCGGCACCTATATTGACCGCACGCAAGAGGCCTTTCCCTGGGGGTCGTGCACGCCCAACCACCTGTACCGGCCCAAGGGGAAGGGGTTCGATGCCCCCCTGCCACTGACGCCCAGCTTCTGCGCGTTGTCGATTCTGTTCACCGACTGGAACCGCTCGGGCACGCCTGCGCTGCGGGTGTCGAACGACCGCGAATATTACAAGGGCGGGCAGGAACAGATGTGGCGCGTGGGTCCGGGTGCCCCGCCCGTGCTTTACGGCGAAAAGGACGGTTGGGCACGGCTGCGCATCTGGGGGATGGGGATTGCCAGCACCGACCTGAACCTTGACGGCTACCCCGATTACTTCCTGACCAGCATGGCCGACAACAAGTTGCAGACGCTTGCTGCCCCTCCGGTCGATGGCAAGGCCGTGCCGAAATTTGCCGACGTTGCCTTTGCCAAGGGGGCCATTGCACAGCGGCCCTATACCGGGGGCGACCTGCGCCCCTCGACCGCGTGGCACGCCGATTTTCAGGACGTGAACAACGACGGGCGGGCCGATTTGTGGGTGGCCAAAGGCAACGTCTGGGCGATGCCCGACTTTGCCGAGAAAGACCCCAACAACCTGATGCTGCAACGCGCCGACGGCACCTTTATGGAAGCGGGCGACAAGGCGGGCGTGGCAAGCTTCCGCCAAGCCCGCGGCGGGGCCCTGGCCGATTTCAACCTTGACGGGCTGATCGACATAGTTGCGGTGAACCGCAACGAACCTGCCGAAATCTGGCGCAACACGGGCGGCGATACCGGCCATTGGGTGCAGTTCATGCCGTTGCAACCCGCGCCGAACGAGCACGCGACGGGCGGCTGGATCGAGGTCAAACGCGACGACGGGCAGGTGCTGCGGCGCGAGTTGACCATCGGCGGCGGCCATGCGGGCGGCAGTCTTGGCTGGTGGCATTTCGGGCTGGGCGACACCGACAAGACCGAAGCGCGGGTGATCTGGCCAGATGGCACCGAAGGCCCGTGGCAGGCGGTGGCGGCTGACGGATTTTACACGTTGGAACGCGGCAAGGAACCGGCGGTCTGGGTTCCGGAATAAGGGGCAAGTTGGCAAGGTTGCGTGGCACTGGACCTCGGGCACGGCATTCCCTATATATTCAGTCAACAACTCAAGACGGACATGCCATGAGCCACGCGGAAAAGATCGAGGGTGCCCCCCTGATCGAGCCTTCGACAACCGACCATCCGCTGTATGACAGCGTGGTCGAAGCCTGTCGCACGGTCTTTGACCCCGAAATTCCGGTGAATATCTTCGACCTCGGTCTGGTCTATACCGTCAAGATCGGGGCCGAGAACGAGGTCGAGATCATGATGACCCTGACCGCGCCGGGCTGCCCCGTGGCGGGCGAGATGCCGGGCTGGGTTTCGGATGCCGTCGAACCGTTGGCAGGGGTCAAATCGGTTGATGTGAAGATGACCTTCGATCCGCCCTGGGGCATGGAAATGATGTCCGACGAGGCGCGGCTTGAACTGGGGTTCATGTAAGCTTCTCTTCGTGGCCCGAGCGCGCAAGCTAAAAGGGTTGCATATGCGGTTTGCAAGTTAAAAGACTTGCAAATGATCTGTGACGGCAACAGACTGTCCGCCATGAACAAAACAGCGATCTTGACGGGTGACCTGATCGGCTCGACCACCCGCCCCGATGCGGTGGCGGGTGCGATGCGCGTTCTGGCCGATGTGGCCGAAAGCGCGGCGTCATGGTCACCGGTGCAGCCGAAATTCACACGGTTTCGGGGCGATGGCTGGCAGTTTGCCGCTCCGGTCGGCCATGCGTTGCGGGCGGCGCTGCTGGTCGCTGCGCGGTTACGGGCGGGCGGGCATCTGGCGACGCGCCTTGCCATCGGCATCGGACCGCTGACCTTTGGCGGAACGCGCGATTTGTCGGATGCGGCCGGACCCGCCGTTACCGCTTCGGGCCGCGCGCTCGACCATATGGCGCGGGGGCAGGTCTGGGCGATGGCGGGCGAGGTGCAGCCTTGGCAGGTGGCGCTGGTGACGCTGGCCGAATGGCATGCGTCGCGCTGGTCGCCCGAGCAGGCCGAAGCGATGGCGGTGATGTTGGCCGAACCCGCAGTGACGCAGGCCGAGGCTGCGGCGCGGCTGGGGATCACACGGCAGGCTTGGCAAGCGCGGCTTTCGGGGGCAGGATTTGCCGCGTGGCGTCCGGCGCTGCAGGCTTTCGAAGGCGCGGTCGATGTTTGAAACCCTTGCGGCGCTGCTGTTTGCGCATGTGCTGGCCGATTTCGTGCTGCAACCGGCACGGATGGCGGCGGCCAAGACGCGCCCCTTGGTGCTGCTGGCACATGGCGGCGTCGTGCTGGCGACCGCAGTTGTCGCAACGGGCAGCTTGCACCCTGCCCTGCTGGTGCTCACTGCCTTGCATATGGCGACCGATTACACCAAGGCGCGGCTGGCGCGCGGATTTGCGGGCTTTGCCGCCGATCAGGCGGTGCATCTGGCCACGCTTCTGGCCCTTGCCGCGACCGCGCCCGGCCTGTGGGCGTCCGGCCTTTGGGCAAGCCTGCCCCAGCTGCCACCGCTCTTTGCCCTTGTCGCGGGGGCGATCATCGCCACGCGTGCAGGCGGCTTTGCAATCGGGCAATTGATGCAGCCCTGGGCCGAGGTCATCGTGCTCGACGGTCTGCCCGGCGGCGGGCGGGCCATCGGTTATCTTGAGCGCGGGTTGATCTTTCTGATGGTCGTGGGCGGCATGGCCGAAGGGATCGGCTTTCTGATCGCCGCGAAATCGGTGCTGCGCTTCGGCACGGTACGGGAAGAAGCCAAGCTGTCGGAATATGTCATCATCGGCACGCTGGCGTCATTCGCCTGGGCGCTTGGAACGGCTTTCGCCACGCTGGCGCTGCTGTCGCATCTGGCACCGCTTGGAATTCCCGACTTTACACCCTAAGTTAACGGTCAAGGACCAAGGAGCCTTATGCGATGTTCGGCATTCCCGGAAAACAGGCTGTCACCCTGACCCCCGCCGCCGTGCGGCAGATCAAGGGGCTGATGGCAAAGCAATCCAGCGCGGGCCTGCGGATCGGCGTCAAGAAGGGCGGCTGCGCGGGCATGGAATATACCATGGATTACGTAGCCGACGTAAACCCGATGGACGAGGTGATCGAACAGGACGGCGCACGGGTGATGATCGCGCCCATGGCGCAGATGTTCCTGTTCGGGACCGAGATCGATTTTGAATCGTCGCTGCTGGAATCGACCTTCAAGTTCAACAACCCCAACGTGGCCGAAGCCTGCGGCTGCGGCGAGTCGATCAAGTTCAAGGACCAACCCGTCGCCTGAAGGGCGGTTCTTGCGGCAAGCCCCGGGGCCCTGCCCCGGACCCCGGAGTATTTTCCGCAAGGATGAAGGCGCAGGATTTCACGCCTTTCCCTGTGGCTATGACTTCCCATTCTGATGGCAACACCGTAACCCTGTCTGCGTATCTATGCGGAGGCAGGAATGAAAAAGCTCGCGGCGGGGAATTGGAAGATGAACGGCACGGGCGCCAGCCTGTCCGAGGTTGCAGCGCTGCTTCAGGCCCATCCCGCCGCGGCGTGCGAGGTGTTGCTTTGCCCGCCGGCCACTCTGGTCGGCCAGATGGCGGCGATGGCTGCGGGCACGGCACTCAGGGTCGGCGGGCAAGATTGCCACGCCAAGGCTGCGGGTGCACATACGGGTGACATTTCGGCACAGATGCTGCGTGATGCGGGGGCCACTTACGTGATCGTCGGCCATTCCGAACGCCGCACCGACCATGGCGAGACGGACGCCTTGGTGCAGGCAAAAGCTGTCGTGGCACAGGGCGCAGGGCTGGTTCCGGTGGTCTGCATCGGTGAGACGGAAGCCGAACGCGACACAGGCGCCACGCTCGACGTGATCGGCACGCAGCTGCACGGGTCGGTGCCTGACGGGTCCACCGCCGCGACGCTGGTGGTAGCCTACGAACCCGTCTGGGCGATCGGCACGGGGCGCACCCCGACGCTCGAGCAGATTGCCGAGGTGCATGGCTTTTTGCGTGCGCGCCTGACCGCGCGTCTGGGGGCCGAAGCGGCGGGTGTGCGCCTGCTGTACGGCGGGTCGGTCAAACCGTCGAATGCCACCGAGATCTTTGCAATACCGCATGTCGACGGGGCTTTGGTCGGCGGGGCAAGCCTGAAGGCGGCCGATTTCGGGGCCATCATCGCGGCCTTGTCGGCGTCCTGATCGCGCCCTTTCGGGTCGGTCGCAGGACAGTTTGCACCGGTTTGCCGGTAGATGATGATTTGATCAAACCGGATTTTCCATGACCACGCTTGCCCCCACACGTTCCGTCCTGTCTGCCAACCTGATCTGCATGGCCTCGATGCTGATCTGGGCCGCGGCATTGCCTGCGGCCGAGGTGCTGATCCGCCCCGTGCCGCCGATCATGCCGCCCCTGTCGCTGACCGCCGCGCGGATGGCTCTGGCCGCAGGCTTTCTCGTGCCGCTGTGGGCGTTGGTCGAGGGGGTAGACGCCCTGCGCCGCGCCCGCTGGTTGCCCGGAATGATGGTGGGGTCGATGATCGGCCTTGGCGCGCTGTTTCTGGTGATGGGGCAGACACGTACGACCGCCGTGATGGCGGCGGTGGTGTCTTCGGCAATGCCGCTGGTCGGGATAAGCATCGAGATCGTGCTGGACGGGCGCAAGCTGAACCGCGGCATCGTCATCGGGCTTATGCTGTCGATTGCGGGGGGAATCCTTGCGGCGGGCAAGTTCGACGGGGGCCTTGGCTTTGGCATCGGCGCGCTGCTGTGCCTTGCCTCGGTCGTCACCTTCACCCTCGCCTCGCGGCTGACCGTGACCTCGCTTCCGGGGCTGACGCCGCTGGGGTCGACCACGGTGACGGTGGTGGGGGCGGCCGTCGCAGCCTGCGTCTTTGCCGCCGTGGGCATGGTCGCAGGGATGCCGGGGCCGGACTGGGCGGCCTTTGGCTGGTTCGAATTCGGGGCGTTGGCGCTGTTCGGGATCGGCGGATTGGCAATCAGCCAGGTGCTGTGGATCATCTCGGTCGGGCAACTGGGCATCGCCATGTCGTCGCTGCACATCAACATGACGCCGTTCTACGTGATGGTGATCCTGCTGGCGCTTGGCGGGTCTTGGAACTGGTTGCAGGCGGGCGGGGCCGCACTGGTGGCGGTGGGCGTTCTGGTGGCGCAGGGGTTGATAAAGCTGGGGCGGGCGTGATGCAGCGGCTGTCGCAATCGCCGACCGATCCGGCTTTCGTGCAAAACCCCTATCCGTTCTACGAACGCGCCCGCGCCTTGGGGCCATTCTTTCACTGGGCGGATTACGGGCTTGCCTGCACCGGCAACGCGGCAGCGATCAACGCCATCTTCCGCGACCGCCGCTTCGGGCGCGAAGCTCCGCCGGAAACCGCCCCCGCGATTGCCGATCACACGCGCGCCTTTTACGCGGTCGAGGCCCATTCGATGCTCGAGCTCGAGCCGCCGCGCCACACCCGCCTGCGCGGGCTGGTGCTGCGGGCCTTCACCTCGCGCCGGATCGCGGCGTTAGAGCCGGAAATCGCAGCGCTGAGCCACGCGTTGATCGACGGCTTTCCTGCGGAAGGGTGCGATCTTTTGCGCGACTTCGGACAAAAGCTTCCCGTCACCATCATCGCCCGCCTGCTGGGCGTGCCCGAGGAAATGGGCGATCAATTGCTGCGCTGGTCGAACGCCATGGTGGGTATGTACATGGCAAGCCGCACGCGCGAGGCGGAAGACCGCGCCAACACGGCGGCGGCAGAATTTTCCGATTTTCTGCGCGGTTACGTTCAAGCCCGCCGCAACGACCCGCGCGACGATCTGATCACCCACCTGATCGCAGCCGAAAGCGGGGGAGAGAAGCTTTCGACCGACGAGTTGATCACCACCTGCATCCTGCTGCTGAACGCGGGCCACGAAGCGACGGTGCACAGTATCGGCAACGGGGTAAAGACGCTGCTGGAAACCCGCACGCCGCGCATGGCCCTTGCCCCCGATGCGGTAGAAGCGACCGTCGAGGAAATCCTGCGCTACGACCCGCCACTGCATATGTTCACCCGCTGGGCCTATGAAGACATCGAGGTTATGGGCCACACTTTCCATCGCGGCGAACAGGTGGCGCTGCTGCTGGCCGCTGCCAACCGCGATCCCGGCCTTTGGGACGACCCGCAAAGCTTCCACCCCGCCCGACCCGTACGGGCCAACGCCAGTTTCGGCGCAGGCCTGCATTTCTGTGTGGGTGCGCCCCTCGCACGGCTGGAATTGCAGGTGGCGCTGCCGATCCTGTTCGAACGCCTGCCAAGGCTGGCGCTTGGCGCAGCACCCGCATACGGCGATGTCTACCATTTCCACGGGCTCACCGCCCTGCCCGTCCTGTACTGACTTCCCCCCGTTCTTCTCGTCCCAAATATCCCACGGGGGTGCGGGGGTGTGAAACCCCCGCTGCGGCGGGTCACAGCGGAAGAACCGTTGTCGCCTTGATCTCTTCCATGCTCAGAAGTGCCGTGACGTTGTAGATACGCACCTCGGCGATCAGAGCCTGATAGAACGTGTCATAGGCGCGCGCATTCTTGACCCGCACTTTCAGGATATAGTCGATATCGCCCGCCAGACGGTGCGCCTCGAGCACTTCGGGGCGTTCCTTCAGGGTCTTGAGGAATTTGCGCTGCCATTCCGCCTCGTGCTCGCTGGTGCGGATCAGCACGAAGAAGCAGGCTTCCAGCCCCAGCGCCTCGGGGTCGAGGATCGCGGTCTGGCGGGTGATCACGCCCGCCTCCTTCATGCGGCGGATGCGGTTCCAGACGGGGGTTTTCGACGACCCGACCTTGCGCGCGATCTCGTCCAAGGATTGCTCGGCATCAGCCTGCAACTCGACAAGGATTTTCCGGTCCATATCGTCCATGCGGACTGCCATTCGCGCTTTCCCCCGTTTCTTGGAACTGCGTTCCAGACAGGCGCAGTATCGGAACATATTTCCTTATCAGCAAGGGGGACTGTGCAAAAACAGGGAAAATATCCTATATTCCAAGTCACATCATCAGCCGGAACCGCCATGACCGACCTTGCCCCCGTTACCATGCCTTTCCCCGTCACCTTCGCCGGTGCCGGACCGGGGGCGGCTGCCCATCTGACGCTAGGGGTGCTTGGCGCACTGCAAGCGGCGGATGTGGTCGTCCACGACCGTCTGGTTGGGGCCGAAGTGCTGGCGTTGATTCCGCCGCATGTAATGCGCATCGACATGGGAAAAGAGGGGTTCGGCCCCTCTGTCGCGCAAGCCGACATCAACGCCACATTGGTGGCGCAGGCGCAGGCAGGGGCCCGTGTGGTGCGCCTCAAGGGCGGCGACTGCGGCATCTTCGGACGGCTCGACGAAGAGGTCGAGGCGCTGGAAGCAGCGGGGATCGGCTTTACCATCCTGCCCGGCCTGACCTCGGCAAGCGTGGCGGCCGCCAGCATCGGCCAAAGCCTGACCAGACGCGGGCGCAACCGTGCGCTGCGCATCGTGACCGGCCATGACATGGCCGGTTTCGCCGATCAGGATTGGCGCGGCATGGCGCAACCGGGCGAAGTGACGGCAATCTACATGGGCAAGAGATCGGCCCGCTTCATCCAGGGTCGCCTGATGATGCACGGTGCCGATGCCGCAACCCCCGTGACGGTGGTGGAAAACGTCTCGCGCCCCGACGAGCGGACCCTGGCTGCAACCCTTGCCACGCTGCCCGATGCCGTGGCGGCGCTTGACGGTCCTGCCGTCCTTCTTTACGGCCTCGCGCCAAGGCAGGCCCGCATTGCCGTTTCCCAACTGAAAGAGGCCCGCGCATGAGCCGCCGTTTCATCCCCAAGGTCGTCACCGCCAACCGCCTGCGCGAAGGCGATGTTGTCTACCTCACCGCCGATGATCGTTGGTCGCTGCACCATCACGAAGCCGAGTTGATCGACGACGAAGCCCGCGCAAACCAGCGCCTGCATTTCGCTGCGGCGCAAAAGCTGTTGATCGTCGGGGCCTATCTGGCCGATGCCAAGGCAGGCCCGAACGGACCCGAACCGGTGCATTTCCGCGAGGCGTTCCGCACCCGTGGCCCTTCGAATTATATGCACGGCAAGCAAGCCGATCTCGTCTGAAACCCCGTCCCGAAAGCCGCGCAGATGTATTCCTATTCCGAATTCGACGAAGCCTTCGTGCGTGCCCGCGTGGCGCAGTTCACCCAGCAAGTGGAACGCCGTCTCGACGGGTCGCTGACCGAGGATGAATTCCGCCCGCTACGCCTGATGAACGGGCTTTATCTGCAACTGCACGCCTATATGCTGCGCGTGGCCATCCCCTATGGCACCATCAACCCGCGCCAGATGCGGCAGTTGGCCCATATCGCGCAGACCTGGGACAAAGGCTACGGCCATTTCACCACGCGCCAGAACATCCAGTTCAATTGGCCGAAACTGGAAGACGTGCCCGCCATCCTGCAGGCCTTGGCCGATGTCGGCATGCACGCCATCCAGACCAGCGGCAATTGCGTCCGCAACGTCACCGCCGACCATTTCGCAGGCGCCGCAGCGGATGAAATCGAAGATCCCCGCCCCGTGGCCGAACTGTTGCGCCAATGGTCCACCGACCACCCGGAATTCCAGTTCCTGCCCCGCAAGTTCAAGATCGCCATTACCGGATCGCCCAACGACCGCGCCGTGACCCGCGCGCATGACATCGGCCTGCGCATGGTGCGCAACGCCGCCGGAGAGCCGGGGTTCGAGGTGATGGTGGGCGGCGGTCTTGGCCGCACGCCGATGATCGCCCATACCGTGCGTGACTTCCTGCCGAAAGCCGACCTGCTGCCTTATGTCGAAGCGGTGCTCAGCGTCTACAACACGCTTGGACGGCGCGACAACAAATACAAGGCGCGGATCAAGATCACCGTGCACGAGACGGGCAAGGATGAGATCACCCGAATGATCGAGGAGCGGTTTGCCGAATTGCGCCCGCTGTTCGGCGGCAATGACCAGAAACTGCTGGCCGAGATCGAAGAGGCTTTCGCGCCGCCGGTCTTCAAGACCGCGCCGACCGATGCCTATGATGCCTTTTACAAAGCTGATCCGGCGTTTCGCGCTTGGGCCGACACCAACCTGCACGCGCACAAGGCCAGCGGTTATGCCATCGTCACCATCAGCTTGAAAGCCCATGGTGAAACCCCCGGTGACGCCACCGCCGACCAGATGCGCGAGATCGCGGCATTGGCCGAGGAATACGGCCAGTCCGAACTGCGCATCAGCCACGAGCAGAACGTGATCCTGCCGCATGTCCACAAATCGGACCTGCCCGCGCTTCATGCCCGTCTGGCCAAGGCGCGTCTCGCCACCGCCAACGTCGGCCTGATTTCCGATATCATCGCCTGCCCCGGCATGGATTACTGCGCGCTGGCCACCGCACGCTCGATCCCGATCGCGCAGGAAATAGCCACGCGCTTCGACGCGCTGGATCTTGAACACGAGATCGGGCCGCTGAAGATCAAGATTTCCGGCTGCATCAACGCCTGCGGCCACCACCATGTCGGCCATATCGGCATTCTGGGCCTCGACCGTGCTGGGGTCGAAAACTACCAGATCACACTGGGCGGCGACGGCACCGAGACAGCGGTGATCGGCGAAAAAACCGGCCCCGGTTTCGCCTATGACGAGATCGTTCCCGCCGTGGAACGCCTGGTGCGGGCTTACCTGACCTTGCGCACGTCACCCGAGGAAACCTTCCTGCAAACCTATCGCCGCACCGGAATAGACCCGTTCAAATCCGCACTTTATGCGGATGAGGATACGCAGGATGCCGCGTGACATGAGCCGTTTTCCCGAAGGGTCGGTGGCCGAGCGGGTGGTGGCGCTGAACGCGCGCTACAAGCACCATGCCGCCACGACCGTTCTGGAACATGCGTTAAAGGACGCCGATCTTGGCCGCGTTGCCCTGGTGTCGTCCTTCGGTGCGGAATCCGTTGTGCTGTTGCACCTCGTGTCGGTGATCGCCCCCGAAACGCCGGTGCTGTTCGTCGATACGCGGATGCTGTTTCAAGAGACGTTGGACTACCAGCGCGAGCTGGCCGAAAAGCTGCATCTGTGCGATGTGCGCACCATCCGTGCCGCGCAGCCGCGCGTTGCGTTCGAAGACCCCGATGGCACCTTGCACCAGTTCAACACCGATGCCTGCTGCGCGGTCCGCAAGGTCGAACCGCTCGAACGGGCGCTTGCCACGTTCGATGGCTGGATCACCGGACGCAAACGCTTTCAGGCCAGCACCCGCCAAGCGGTCGAGTTCTTCGAGGCCGAAGGCGACACGCGTATCAAGGTCAATCCGCTGGCCCATTGGGGCCGCGAAGACCTTGAGGAATACATGGTCGAAAACCGACTGCCGCGTCACCCTTTGGTGGCCCAAGGCTACCCTTCCATCGGCTGCGCCCCCTGCACCAGCAAGGTCGCACCGGGCGAAGACCCCCGCTCGGGCCGTTGGCGCGGGCAGGACAAGACCGAATGCGGCATCCATTTCATCGACGGCAAACCCGTTCGCATAACCAAGGAGAACGCGGCATGAGCGTGATCGTCACCGACGCCGGATTTCAGGGCGAAGACTGGAACGCGCCGATCGTTGCGCTGGCCGATGTGGCAAACCACAACGGCGCGGTCGATCTGGTCCATACCGACGATCCGACCGCGCTGCAGGACCGGCTTGACGAGTTGCACCTGATCCGCGTGGCCTTTCCGGCCTTCAACGACGGGCGTGCCTTTACCATCGCGCGGCGCTTGCGGATGATGGGCTACACGGGCCGCCTGCGCGCCAATGGCCCCGTGATCGCCGACCAATACGCCATGGCCCGCCGCGTGGGCTTTGACGAGGTGGAAATTCCCGACGATCTGGCGCTGCGCCAACCCGCCGAACAATGGGCCTTCCGCGCCGATTGGCGGTCACATGATTATCAGGCCAAGCTGCGCGCCTGACCTGCAACACAATGCCCCACGCGCCGCGCAAGGGCTTTCCCCCGCGCGGCGCTTCCCTTATTGCCGGAAGCGACCCTGACATGACCGAAGCGAACCTGACCATGGACGCCAAAGCCCAAGCCACCGCCAAGCCGCACCTGCCCGATGCGCAGACCGTCACGCAGGTGACGCATTGGACCGACCGGCTGTTCTCGTTCCGCGTGACGCGGCCGCAATCCCTGCGCTTCCGCTCGGGCGAATTCGTGATGATCGGGCTGATGGGCGACACCGGCAAACCGCTGTTGCGCGCCTATTCCATCGCCTCGCCCGCATGGGACGACGAACTGGAGTTCTATTCGATCAAGGTGCCCGATGGACCGCTGACCTCGCGTCTGCAGCACATCGAGGTGGGCGACGAGATCATCTTGCGCCCCAAACCCGTCGGCACGCTGGTGCATGACGCGCTGCTTGCCGGCAAACGGCTGTGGTTCCTTGCCACCGGCACCGGGCTTGCGCCCTTCGCCTCGCTGATGCGCGAGCCGGAAACCTATGAGAAATACGATCAGGTCATCATGATGCACACCTGCCGCGAGGTGGCCGAACTGGAATACGGCCGCCAACTGGTGGAAAGCCTGAAGGACGATCCGCTGATCGGCGAGATGGTGGGCGACAAGCTGCTGTATTATCCCACCACCACCCGCGAGGACTTTCCGCGCATGGGCCGTGTCACCGACAACCTGACCAGCGGCAAGGTCTTTGCCGACCTTGGCTTGCCCACAATGAACCGCGTTGAAGACCGCGCCATGGTCTGCGGATCGCTGGCCTTCAACGTGGACGTCAAGAAAATCCTCGAAGATTTCGGCCTGACCGAAGGCGCCAATTCCGACCCGCAGCAATTCGTGGTCGAAAAGGCCTTCGTCGGCGACGGCATCTGACTCTGTCCGAATGGTTTGAAAAAGGCCGCGCGGGGAATGCCCGACGCGGCCTTTTTCATTTCATGCCCGAACATATCTTCGGGCGGTGAAGAGGGGCAGACTGCCCCCCTTCTGACCGGCATTACATGCCCAGAGCGGCCTTGACCTGATCGACCGCGCCCTGCACCAGCGCCGGGTTCGACGCGGCAGCGGTGACGGCGGTTTTCAGCGTGGTCTTGGTGGCATCATCGAGGCTCGATCCGTCGATCAGCGCCGTGACCTTGGCGGCATCGAAAGCGGCCGGGTCGAGCGCTGCGGCAGCGGCGGTTGCAGCATCAGCAGCGGCCTTGGCTGCGGCAGCGGCCTCTTCGGCGGCTTTGGCAGCGGCATCTTCCGCAGCCTTGGCGGCAGCGGCGGTGGCCTCTTCTGCAGCCTTGGCCTCGGCTTCGGCGGCAGCGGCGGCTTCGGCAGCAGCCTTTTGGGCGGGGACATAGGAGAACTGGTAGTAGCCGCCAGCGGCAAGCACGGCGACAATCACGGCAATGATCAAGTTACGCATGTCACGTTTACTCCATGACCGAGGGCAAATCCCTCGGAATGCAGCGCATATGGCAGAAAAGCCGCGACAATAAAAGCCGTTCGCAGCGCAACCTGCGGCAGCGCGGCCACAGGGCGCGCGGGCAAATCGGGTGCGAAGGGGGCGGGAAAGCGAAGATAAACCCCTGCCCCCTTGCACTTTGGCCGATTCCCGTTGAAAGGCTGGGCCAGCGCGGTTAAATTGCCCGCTGCACGCTGAACCACAAAAGGACGACCACCATAGCCCGCAGACCCCACAATGCCCCTCCGCAGCGCGAGACGGGCCCCCGTGTGAATGATCGCATCCGTTCACCCGAAATCCGGCTGATCGGGGCCGAGGGTGAGAATATCGGTGTCGTGACCCCCGCCCGCGCCATGCAGATGGCCGAGGAAGCGGGTCTCGATCTGGTCGAGATCAGCCCGAACGCGGAACCGCCGGTCTGCAAGATCATGGACTTCGGCAAGTTCAAATACGAGACGCAGAAGCGCGAGGCGGAAGCCCGCAAAAAGCAGAAGATCATCGAGATCAAGGAAATCAAGTTCCGTCCGGGAACCGATACCCACGACTACGATGTGAAGATGCGTTCGGTGCTGAAGTTTCTCGAAGAGGGCGACAAGGTCAAAGTTACGTTGCGCTTCCGCGGCCGCGAGATGGCGCACCAGGACCTGGGGCTTGAACTTCTCAACCGTGTGGCCGCCGATGTGGGCGACAACGGCAAGGTCGAATCGATGCCACGCCTCG
The DNA here is from genome assembly GCA_040398445.1 of Gemmobacter sp. GTDB lineage: Bacteria > Pseudomonadota > Alphaproteobacteria > Rhodobacterales > Rhodobacteraceae > Paragemmobacter. Next base: position 198,285 of record JBBAUB010000004.1, read on the forward strand.
AAGGGCGTCAGATGGTGATGATGATCGGTCCGAAGTGACCCGATCGCCCGACCAGACCAAAGGCGCGCCCGTGGCGCGCCTTTTGTGTTTCGATGCCTTTTTCTCGACCGCGATTTTTCTGCGAAAAATCCAGCCATTCGCCAGCCGTTGCATGGGGGCCAGCCCCCCTCGGCCTTCGGCCTCACCCCCCGGGATATTTATGCGAGCGTGAAAGCGGCAGGGGCGCGTCTGCCCGTGCCGTTCAGCGGATCGGTGGTGCCACGGGTCGAATCGTTGCGTCGTTTGGAGCGACGCATAATCTTTCACAAAACAGTCAGCCGCTTCAGGCTTTGGCTTCGCGCGGCTGCGGGCGCTGCGGAATTTCCTTGAGCAGCCCGCCGACGCCCATGCGCGCAATGTCGGACTCGCTGACCTCTAGCCCGCAAGCGTAGCGTTCCAACACCCAGTCCGCGCCGTTCAGTGCAGGCGAGCGTGCACAACCCGGCAGGCCGATGACGGGACGCGCGCCCAGTTGCCCGTGAAACAGCAGATTGCCCGGATCGACCGGCATGCCGAAGCGGTGTACCACCCCGCCTGCTTGGCGCAGCGCGGCGGGGGCTGTATCCGACAGGTCCGATGTGGCCGATCCGGTCAAAATCAGCACCATCTCGCCGCCAAGCTGCGGCAGGGCGGCAGAGATGGCCGCTTCGTCATGCGGCACGGTCATCACCGAGGCCAGTTTCATGCCGAGCGCGCGCAATCGCGCCTCGATCGCGCGGCGGCCCTTTTGACCAAGTTTTGCGTCTTGCCCCGGCACTTCGGTCAACAACAGCCCTGCCGTCTGCAAAGTGACCGGCAAGACCCGCAGCGCCGCCGAGGCGGCCACGGCACAGGCACGGTCGAGCGCATCGCCCGCCACCCCGTAGGCGATGATCTTGACCGTGCCGACCAGCGTGCCCGCCGTCACCCGCTGGAACGGTGCCAGTGTGGCCAGCGTGATCGCAGGATCGGTCATGTTCAGTCGGTCGACCGTCGCCGCATCCAGCGCCACGATGCCCGGCCCCGTGGCGTTGAGATTGACCCGTCCGGTGAAGGCGGGCGTGAGCGCGAGGCCCGAGCCTTCTTGCCACAGCGCAGCCGCAAGCCGCGCCGCCGCCGGATCTTCGGCCACGTCGCCCGCATCGAGTCGCGCGACCGTCACCCGCGCGATTCCTGCCGCAGCGAGGGCGGCGAGATCGTCTGGCCCGAGCACCGTGCCCTTGCGCAGACGGCCGCCGTGAAGCGTTTCGGAATGGGCGAGGATTGCCCCCAAGGCCTGATCCAGTGCCACCTCGGCAAAGCGCATCAGCCCTTCCTCAGCGCAAGCGTGACCTGCGCCATGACAGAGACGGCGATTTCCGCCGGGGTCTTGGCCCCGATGTCAAGACCGACGGGGGCGTGGATGCGGGCGATGTCGGCCTCGGTGAAACCTGCCGCCCGCAGCCTTTCGATGCGTTTGGCATGGGTGCGCGTGCTGCCAAGGCAACCGAGGTAGAACACGGGCGCGCGCAGGGCTGCGATGATCGCCGGATCGTCGAGCTTTGGATCATGGGTCAGGGTGACGATGGCGGTCCGCGCGTCGGGGGAAAGACTGGCCAGCGCCTCGTCTGGCCAGTCGTCAAGAATCGTCTCGCCCGGGAAACGGTCGGCCGAACCGAAGGCCGAGCGCGGGTCGATCAGCGTGCAATCGTAGCCACAACTGCGCGCCATGGTGACCAAGGCCTGCGCAATATGCACCGCCCCCACGACCACCAGCCGCAAGGGCGGGTTGTGGACGATGACGAACCGCCCGTCTTCCTCGACGCCCGAGCGGTCAGACCGAAAGCGGGCATCCACCGCCGCATCCGTGCCGGGGTGCAGGACCTGCCGCGTCCAGTCCGACAGGTTGACCGCCAGCGCCACGGCCTTGCGGGCTGCGCGGGCATCAACCACCGCTTGCAACAGCGCCACAGGCAGCCCCTGCCCGACCGGTTCGACCAGCACGCGGATGGTGCCGCCACAGGCAAGGCCAACGGCAAAGGCTGTATCGTCGCTGACGCCAAAGGTCAGAACCCGCGGTTGCCCGTCTTGCAGCGCGGCAAGCGATTCGGTCACCACGGCGCCCTCGACACAGCCGCCCGACACCGACCCGGCCATGTCGCCCGTGCCGGAAATCGCTAGTTGGCTTCCCGCCTGTCGCGGGGCCGAACCCCATGTCTCGATCACCGTGGCCAGCGCCGCCCCCGTGCCGTCGCGGTGCCAACCCAAGGCGCGTTCGGGTATGCTGTCATGTTCGGCGCGGTCCATCCTGCCCTCTCCCATTTGCCTGCCATCATGGCCGTTGGGCAGGCCGGATGCCATTGGCAAAAGGTGGCGGACCCATGGCAGAACGCCGCGAGGTTTCCCCCGCGGCGTTCCGGTATGCCTGATGCGGCGGGCTACTGGAGCGAGGCCGAAGCCGTGCCCAGAAGCGGCGTGATGATCCGCACCGCGACGCGGCGGTTCTGCCGCTCGTCGCCTTCGGTTGCCACACGCAGGTCCGATTCGCCGTAACCTTGGACCACCATGTTTTCCGGCGGCACGTCGAAGTATTCCGTCATCGCCAGCGCGACCGATTCGGCGCGACGGTCCGACAGGGCGAGGTTCGACGCAGCCGAGCCGACCGCATCGGTATGACCTTCGATCAGGAAGACCTCGTTGGGGTTGTCACGCACCATCTGCGCAAGGAAACGCCCCAGCGAGGCGAGCGATTCGGCCTGCGTCGGGCTGATGGCCGACGATCCGGTGTCGAAGGTGATGTTGTTCACATCGACCGTCGCGGCCAGATTGCGGACCTCTTTGATCTCGCGGATCTGGCGCAGGCTGAAGCTGCGTCCGATCGCCTGCGCGTCGAGCGCGGCCATGCGCGCCTTGAGCAATGCATCGTCTTCCGAGGTGGACATGCTGATCACGCGGGCACGCGGGGTGGGCAGGGTCGTCACGTCGATGGCCCGTTCCGGAGCAAGGTCGTCGATCAGCACGATCTCGCGGCCAAGGCTGTCATAGGTGGCGCGGCGCAACACGCGGCCCGTCACGTCGCGGATGGTGACGATCTGGGTGCCGTCGGCGCGTTCGACGATCGTGCGGGTCGAGCCGTCGCGGAAGGTTTCGGTCCGCACGGTCGATCCGGGCTGGCGCAGCAGCGCGTCGTCATCCTTGTAGACCACGTATTGCGTGCCACGGCGCACCACGACACGGTCGCCGGTGTTGGAGACGACCTCGTCGCGGGTGTTGGAGTTGGCGTTGTTGATGATCGCCCCCACCACCAAGGCACCCAAAGCCACAAGGCCGACTTTTTCAAGATCGGTCATGCCGTCGCGCTGGTCGGCGGCAGCGCCGCCCTTGCCGTTCTTGACCCGCTTCGGCGCGGCCTTGAACTCTTCCGAGGAAGAACGCGTGTTGGCTGCGGTCACCGTCTGGACCTGCACCGCTTCGGCATCCTTGGCTTCGGGGATTTCGACTTTGTCGCCTTTTTTGGCGGGTTTGGGCGCGGCCAGCAGGGCAGCGGCGTCAAGGGCTGCGGGTTCGACCGTGTCGGGCGCAGCAAGCAGAGTGGTCAGTTGTTCGACGGCCTGTTCGGTCGGCGCGGGGGCGTCGACGGGTTCCGTCGTGGCGGTATCGGTGGCCGGCGCCTCGACCAACCCTTCGGCGGGTTCTTCGGCCGGATCGGCAAGCTGCTGGTCTTGGGCAGCTTTGTCGGCCTGACGCTGGGCCTTTTCGGCGGCGGCGGCTTCGTCGGCAAGGCGCTGTTCTTCGTCGGCAGCGGCTTTGTCAGCCTGACGCTGGGCTTTGTCGGCCTCGTCTGCGGCGGCGGCCTCATCTGCCTGACGCTGCTCTTCGGCGGCGGCTGCGGCTTTGTCAGCCTGACGCTGGGCTTTGTCGGCCTCGTCTGCGGCGGCGGCCT
>JBBAUB010000004.1:202324-378797 GCA_040398445.1 Gemmobacter sp.
CATCGGCTTGGCGTTGCTCCTCGGCAGCGGCGGCGGCTTTATCGGCCTCGGCGGCGGCGGCCTCATCGGCCTGACGCTGCTCTTCGGCAGCGGCGGCGGCGGCGGCTTCATCGGCCTGACGCTGCTCTTCAGCGGCTGCGGCGGCTTTGTCGGCCTCAGCGGCCGCGGCGGCCTCATCGGCTTGGCGCTGCGCCTCGGCGGCGGCGGCTTCATCAGCCTGACGCTGCTCTTCAGCGGCTGCGGCGGCTTTGTCGGCGTCGGCAGCGGCGGCGGCGGCGGCGGCTTCATCCGCTTGGCGCTGCTCTTCGGCGGCTGCGGCTTCATCCGCTTGGCGCTGCTCTTCGGCGGCGGCGGCAGCGGCGGCTTCATCCGCCTGCCGCTGCGCCTCTTGTTCGGCGGCCTTGTCGGCCTTGCGCTGTGCCTTGGCCGCCTCGTCCTCGGCTTCAGCGGCGGCCTTGTCCTGCTTTTTCAACTGCCGCATGACCTTGTCGAGGTCGCAGGGCTGTTCGGCGGTGCCAAGACACAGCACCGATCCATCGTCTGCGATGATGCTGCCATCCTCGGTCATGGTCTGCGCCATCAGGGCGGCAGGGTTGATCTGCATCAGCGCCATCGAGAGCGCTGTCGTCGAGATCAGAAGCCGTTTCATGCGAAATCCTTTCCATGTCATTCGGCGCGGCCCTTTTGCGAATCCCGCAGGTGTGCGCATCGGGGCCATCACATACGGATGTGTCAGTTACCTATCCGTTATGCGATATCACCCCGTATAACGCGAGGCCTAGCGGCAAGTTCCGAACGAAGCGCTACGGACTGTTATGGGATATCATCCGCATCAGTCGCGCCTTTTCGCCGTTGTCGCCGGGATCGGAAATCGCCCGTGCCAGCGAGTCGAGCGAGGCAATGGAATGTCCGGCGCGAAAGCTGTCGACATGGGGCAGCATGGCGCGGATGCCGCTGGCCTTGGGCGCGAACCCCTCCCAGCGGAGCAGCGGGTTCAGCCATATCAGACGGCGGGTCGACAGGTGCAGCCGCTCCATTTCCGCCGACAGCGCCCCCGCATCGTCGCGGTCGAGACCATCGGTGATCAACAGCACCACCGCGCCCTGCCCCAGCACGCGGCGCGACCAGTCGCGGTTGAAGGCGCGCAAGGTGGCTCCGATTCGGGTGCCGCCCGACCAGTCTTGCGCTTCGGCCCCTGCCGCCTTAAGTGCAGCATCGACATCGCGGGCGCGCAGGTGGCGGGTGATGTTGGTCAGCCGCGTGCCGAATGTGAAGGCATGAACCCGCGCCCAGCCCTGCCCTTTGCGGTTGGCGACCGCATGGACGAAATGCAGGATCAATCGCGAATACTGGCTCATGCTGCCGGAAATGTCGCACAGGACCACCAGGTTCGGCCAGCGCGTGCCTGGGCTTTTCGTCGACAGGCGCGTGACCTCGCCGCCTTGGCGCAGCGCAAGCCGCAGGGTGCGGCGGGCATCTATGGCGTGGCCACCCCCGGGTGTCATGCGGCGGGAGGGCAGGGGTTTGACGGGCAGCGACAGGCGGGCGAGCATGCGCTTGGCCTCGGCCACCTCGGCCACGGACATCTGTTCGAAGTCGAGCGTTTTGAGCCGCTCCTCATGGCTTTGGGTGGTAGACGCGTCGATGTCCACCTGCCCGCCCTCGTCGTCCTCGGGTTCCGGCGGTGCCGGGATGTCGCGGTCAACCCCGTCAAGCAGGGCTTCGGCCGCGCGCTTCTCGGCGCTGTCGGCGATGCGGTCTTCCTGCACGCCGCGCACGGCGGGGATCATCAGACTCATCATATGTTCGAGGTAGCGCGGGTCGCGCCAGTACAGCCGGAAGACCTGCGCGAACACGGCGCGGTGTTCGGGGCGGCTGACAAAACAGGCGTGCAGCGTCCAATAGAAATCGGTCCGGTGGGAAAAGCCCGCCGCTTCGACCGCACGGATCGCATCGATCACGCGTCCGGTGCCTATGGGCAACCCCGCCTTACGCAGGGCGCGGGCGAAATGGGCGATGTTGTTGGACAGCTTGCCATCTTCCGGCAGGTCGAGCGGGGCGTATTCAGCCATGGTAATGGGCAAGCGTGCGCGCGATGTTCTGCGCATGGACGCCCTCATAAGGCGCGAACCATGTCAGCGCGCCTGCTGCAAGCTGCGCAGCGATAGCCTGCGCAAGCGGGGTGTTCCGGCCTTCGGGGCTGTCTTGCAGCGTCATCAGCCAGCGGATGTAATCGGCGGTGGCGGAAATCAGGCTTGGGGCATAGCCGCCCCGCGCGATGATGTCCGGCGCACCGTGATTGGGCAAAATCGCCGTTGGGCTCAGTGCCGACAGCCGCGACAGATCGGCCAGATGGGTGGCAAAACCTGCCGGATCGCCCACGTAGGTCACGGTGTCTTCCACCGTGTCACCCGCGAACAGCAGCCCGCTTTGCGGCAGGTAAAGCACGGTCGCATCATCGCTGTGGATATTCGCCTCGATCAGCCGAACCTCGGTTCGGCCGATAAACAGGGTCATCTCGCCCGAAAAGCTGCGGGTGGGCAGGACCAAGGGCGCGATCTCGGGGCCGCCTTGCAGCGTTCCCGCCTCGATCGCCGCTTTGTCGCGGGTCATATGCGCCAGCGTACGGGCGTTGGCGACGATCTCGCAACCCGCGAATTCCGCCGTGCCCGCGATATGGTCAAGATGACGGTGTGACAGCACGATGGTAAATCGCGTCACGCCCTCGGCTTCCAGCCAGCGCCGCACCTGTGCCGCGTGGGGCCGCGATACATGCGTATCATAGACCAGCGCATGATCGCCGTTCACGATGGCAAATGAGGCGATACCCAGCGACAGCGCCCCGTCATCGACCCAGTTCGCGCCCTTGGCAAAGCGGTGCCCGTCGATTCGCCCGTCATAGAAAGCCAGCACCCCCGGCGCGGGGCGCAGCAGGCGCAGGTGGCGGGTCAGGCCGGTCATGCCACCAGACCCTTGCGCACCTCGTCGAGGATCTTCTTGGCCTCGGACCCCTGTATCTTCTGGATATCGTCCTGATATTTCAGGATCGCGCCCAAGGTATCGGCAATCACCTCGGGCGATAACTGCACCATATCGAGCGCCAGCAGACATTTTGCCCAGTCGATCGTTTCGGCCACGCCCGGCTTCTTGAACAAGTCCTCGTCGCGCAATCGCTGCACAAAGGCGACCACCTCGCGGCTGAGCGCCTCTTGCGCCTCAGGCGCGCGGGCGCGCAGGATTTCGAGTTCGCGCTCAAAGGTCGGGTAATCGACCCAGTGATACAGGCAGCGGCGTTTCAGCGCGTCATGCACCTCGCGCGTGCGGTTCGATGTCAGGATCACGATGGGCGGTTCGGGGGCCTTGATGGTGCCAAGTTCCGGGATGGTAACCTGAAAATCGGACAGGGCTTCCAGAAGAAAGGCCTCGAACGGTTCGTCGGTGCGGTCCAATTCGTCGATCAGCAAGACGGGAGCGCCGCCTGCCTGCGGGCGCATGGCTTGCAGCAGCGGCCGTTCGATCAGGTAGTCTTCGGTGAACAACTCGGCCTTCAGCGCGTCACGGTCGGCCCCGCCACCTGCTTCCGCCGTGCGTATGGCAATCATCTGCGCGGCAAAGTTCCATTCGTAAACGGCAGATGACGCGTCAAGCCCTTCGTAGCATTGCAGACGGATCAGGCGGCGGCCAAGGGCCGCGGCGATGGCCTTGGCAATTTCGGTCTTGCCCACCCCCGCCTCGCCCTCGAGAAACAGCGGCCGCCCGAGTTTCAGCGCAAGAAAGACCACCGTGGAAAGCGCGCGGCTGCTGACATAGCCCTGCCCTGACAGAAGCGATGCCACCGCGTCGATCGATCCCGTATCCGCTGCCATGTCGCGCCCTTTCGTCGTTGCGCCATGCTTGGGCGCGGCGGCGGATGGGGTCAAGCGATCAGGCGGCACTTGCGACCAATGGATGATCCCGTTTGACCCTGCCGCCCCGCTTGACTAGGCTTTGGTCCATGCGGGTGCTGGGTATTCTGACGGTCAAGGACGAGGCGAGCTTCCTTCTGGAATGGCTGGCCCACCACCGCGCCACGGGGTTCACCGACTTTCTGGTATTTTCCAACGATTGCAGCGATGGCACCGATGCCTTGCTCGACCGGCTCGAAGCGATGGGCTGGCTGACCCATATCCGCAACGCGGCGCATCCCAAGGGGCCGCAATGGGCGGCCCTGAAAGCGGCCGAAGCGCATCCGCTGGTGCAGGCCGCCGACTGGATCATGGTGCTGGATGTCGACGAATTCGTGAACATCCATCTGGGCGACCGCACCGTTACCGCCCTGCTGGCCGCCCTGCCACAGGCCAGTGCGATCACCCTGACGTGGCGGATGTTCGGCAATGGCGGTATCGTGACCCTGCCCGACGCGCCGGTGACGGAAACCTTCACCCATGCCGCGGGCGACCCCATCGAATGGCCGTGGCGGGCGGTGATGTTCAAGACTTTGTTTCGCAACCTTGGCGCGGTCCGCTTGGGGGTGCACCGGCCCAAAGGTGATTTCGTATGTTATGACGGCGCGGGCCGTGCCCTTGGCGGCGGGCCGCAGCGCATCTTTTCACCGCTGGGGGCTGCAAACTACAGCCTTGCCCAGTTGAACCACTACGCTTTGGGGTCGATGGAGGGCTATCTGGTCAAGGCCGCGCGCGGGCGGGCGAACCGTGACGCGTCGGCCTTCGACCTTGGCTATTGGGTCGAGCGCAATCTGAACCATGCGGAAGACCGCTCGATCCTGTCGCTGCCTTCGGCCCCCCTGCGGCAGTCACTGATGGCCGACCCCGTGCTTGGCCCGCTGCACCACGCAGGGCAGGCATGGCGCAAGGCGCGTTTTGCAGCACTGATGCAAGACGAGGCGTGGCGCGGGCTGTTCGGGCGGTTGCTGATGGCAACGCCCAGCCGTGCCCTGACGGCCGCACAGGCGCGGCTGGTCTGGAGCCACGCGCTGACGCGCGACTGATCCGCCCGCGTTCCGCGCGGAAACAGTGCCCCGGCGCTGTTCACGCTCAGACACGTTAATTGCACTTGCAGCATCGGCACCGCTTCTGCGACTATTTCATCATCCGGTAGACGTCTTGACGATGACAAAGGGGCATGTGCCCATGGCCGACACCCTGACCCCGTCCGAGGCACTCGCCACGGGCACTGCGCCGGTTCATCGCAACCGGACGGAATGGTTTGCCTTCATGGACGAGACCAGCGCGGACGAGGGTTCCTTTCTGACCGTCGGCGACCGGCACTGGGCATTCTTCCATGATGACGGGCCGGTGCTTCTGGTCACCTTCGAGCAGATCGACACCGTGCGCGAGCGGTCCAATGCCCTGCCCTATGGCCATGACGTGGCGCGGCAAAGCGGCTGGTCGCATCTGTGCCTGATCTCCGAGGGCGAGACGTGGTATCGCGACCCCGCCGTTTACGCCTATCTCGACCGTCTGGTCGACGAAGCGTTTTTCGACGATTTCGACAAGGTCGTCTTTTACGGTGCGGGCAGCGCGGGCTATGCAGCTTGTGCCTTTTGCGTGGCAGCGCCCGGTGCGCGGGTGCTGGCGCTGTCGCCGCGGGCCACGCTCGACCCGCGGATCGCCGGATGGGACACGCGCCACAAGCCGATGCGAAAGCTCGACTTTTCCGCACGCTATGGCTACGCGCCCGACATGACCGAAGGGGCGGCGCGGGTGCATATCATCCACGATCCCAAACACCCGCTTGATGCGATGCATGCCGCCCTGTTCCGCGCACCCTGGGTTTCGACCTATGCCACGCCCTATCTGGGCGAAACGGTCGAAGCGTCTTTAACACTGTTGGCGCTGTTGCCGGACATGATCCGCGCGGTGGCCGATGACACGCTGGATGCGGCCGTCTTTGCCCGTCTGTGGCGGGCGCGGCGCGGCTTTGGCCCCTATCTGCGGGCCTTGATGCGCGAGAACGACACCCATCCGCGCCGCGCGCTGGGAATTTGCCGGTCGGTCGTGCGGCGGCTGGGCGCGCCGCGCTTTCGCAAACGCATGCACGAGCTCGAGTCGCAGCTTGGCATTGCGTCCGCGTCAGAGCCTGTCGCAGCGCAGGTCAGTTCGGCAGGAATTCAGACAGCGACGTGATGCGCTCTTGGGTCAGCCGCAAAAGGCAGCCGGTTTTGGCGATGCCTGCCATCGTGCCGCCTTCGTACAACGCCATCTCGGCATCGCAGGCCAGATCGCGATAGGTAATCCACGCCCGCTGCGCCGCCCTGAGTTGCAGGGAAAGGGCCTGACCCTTGTCGAAACCGCCACCTGTCAGGTTGTCCATGGCGATGCCATAGGTCGCGTTCAAGGCGCTATCGGCATCTTGAAGACCCTGTTGCAGGCAACTGCCCATCTCGATCGTCGTCTGCGCCGAGTCGCAATCGGGCGCAGCCTGATCTTGCGCGAAAAGCGGGGACGCCAGCAACACCCCCGACAGCATGACAACCCGCAGCATCACATCCCCCAACCCGGTTACGCGGGCCAGCCTAGCAGAGCGCCACGCAAATCCTACTGGAAACGAACCGCCGTTTCGGCTAGGCGCGGGGTATCATGACCCAGACCCTGACGCTCCGCCGCCCCGATGATTGGCACCTGCACCTGCGCGATGGCGCGATGCTGCACGGCGTGCTGCCCGAATCCGCCCGCCATTTCGCCCGCGCGATCATCATGCCCAACCTCGTGCCGCCGGTGGTGACGGCGGCGCAAGCAGCCGCCTACCGCGACCGCATCCTTGCCGCCCTGCCCGATGGCATGGCGTTCGAGCCGTTGATGACGCTTTACCTGACCGAAGGAACCGACCCGGACGATGTTTCGGCTGCCCATGCCTCGGGGCTGGTCAAGGCGGTCAAGCTCTATCCGGCGGGGGCGACCACCAACAGCCACGGCGGCGTGCGCGATCTGGACAAGGTGCTGCCCGTGCTGGAACGGATGGCCGAAATCGGCCTGCCGCTGTGCGTGCATGGCGAAGTCACCGATCCGCACGTCGATATCTTCGACCGCGAGGCGGTGTTCATCGACACGGTGCTCGACCCGCTGCGCCGCCGCGTACCGGGTCTGCGTGTGGTAATGGAACATATCACCACCGAGGAAGGTGTGGCCTATGCCCGCGCGGGTGGCGACACGCTGGGCGCGACGATCACCACGCATCACCTGATCATCAACCGCAACCACATCCTCGTCGGCGGCATCAAGCCGCATTACTATTGCCTGCCCGTCGCCAAGCGCGAAAAGCACCGACTTGCGCTTCGGGCCGCGGCGACCGGCGGTCAGGGGCGGTTCTTCCTCGGCACCGACTCGGCCCCGCATGTGGATGCGCTGAAAGAACATGCTTGCGGCTGCGCGGGCTGCTTTACCGCGACGAATACGATGCAGCTTCTGGCCCATGTGTTTGAAGAAGAAGGCGCGCTCGACCGGCTCGAGGCATTCGCCAGCCTGAACGGCCCGCGCTTTTACGGACTTGCTGCCAACGATGCGACAATCACCCTGACCAAGGGCGCGGCAGCGCAGTGGCCCGCCAAGATTTTCACCGAAGCCGGCCCCGTAACCGTCTTCGACCCCGGTTTCCCCGTGCATTGGCATGTCGAGGCCTGATCCAACCCCGAATTTTCTGCGAAAATTCCTGCCCTTCGCCAAAGGACACGCCATGATCCCCGCCGCTTTCCCGCCCCGCGAAGAAATCGCCCGCCTGACCGCCCGCGCCTTGCTGGAAATAAAGGCCGTGCATTTCAACGCCGAGACGCCCTTTACGCTGGCAAGTGGACTGCCCTCGCCCACCTATATCGACTGCCGCAAGCTGATCTCGTATCCGCGCATCCGGTCGGCCCTGATGGATTTCATGGTGGTGACCGTCATGCGCGATGCGGGCTTCGAGGCCTTCGACAACATCGCGGGCGGTGAAACCGCAGGCATCCCCTTTGCCGCACTGGTGGCCGAGCGGATGGCGTTGCCGATGACCTATGTTCGCAAGAAGCCCAAGGGCTACGGCCGCAACGCCCGTATCGAAGGCGCGATGACCGAGGGCCAGCGCGTGCTGCTGGTCGAGGATCTGACGACCGACGGCGGCTCGAAACTGTCCTTCGTCGATGCGATCCGCGAAACGGGGGCCACCTGCGCCCATACGGCGGTCATCTTCTATTACGGCATCTTCCCTGAAACCACGCAGCGTCTGGCCGATCACGGCGTGGCGCTGCATCACCTGTGCACATGGTGGGATGTTTTGGCCGAAGCCCGCACCAGCGGTGCCTTCGATGCCGCCACCCTGACCGAGGTGGAAAGCTTCCTGCACGACCCCCGCGCGTGGCAGGCAGCGCGCGCGAAATAGCGGCTGCGGCGGAACCGGCGGAAGCGTGCCGAAACCGCCGCTCCGCTCCGTTGCCTTTCCGCAACGTTAACCTTTCTAAATAGATTGGCACCTGGGGATAGACGGGGGATAATTCGCAGCGACTCTGGCTGCGACCTCAGCCCATTGACGTGCCGACGGTTTCGCACCGCTGCATCTTGTGGCAGGATGGGAACACACAGGCCGTCCCCTGCGTTCGGGCAAAGTTACCCACAGACTTACCCAGATTGCGCCGCGACCGGCTTGCTCTATGACATGGCTTCAGACCCGAACGGCATCGGGGCGATTGACGGGGACAGACCATGACAGACATTGCCACGCTGCGCCCTTTGCCCCCCGCCGTGCAGCCCGCTGCCGAAGGCGACTTTCTGCCCCACAATATCGAGGCCGAACAGCAGCTTCTGGGCGCGATCCTGACCAACAACGATGTCTACGACCGCATCGCCGTTCTGGTGAAGGCCGAACATTTCTACGACCCCGTCCATCAGCGCATCTTCGAGAAGGCCTCAGCGCGAATCCTCAAGAACGCGCTGGCCTCGCCGGTGACGCTCAAGCCCTTCTTCGAAGATGACGAAGGACTTAGGGAACTGGGCGGCCCCGCCTATCTGGTGCGCCTTGCCGGTGCGGCGATTTCCGCCTTTGCCGCGCGCGATTACGCGCAGATGATCTATGACCTTGCCGTGCGGCGCGAACTGATTGCGCTGGGGCGCGACATATCGGCCAAGGCGGCCAAGGTCGACGTGGTGTCCGAACCGCGCGAACAGATCATCGAAGCTGAACAGAAGCTTTACAAACTGGGCGAACAAGGCGTGGCCGAACGCGGCTTCGTCTCGTTTCTGAAAGCGGTGACCGAGGCTGTCAATTCTGCCAACGCCGCCTATCAGCGCGATGGCGGGCTGGCCGGCATTTCGACAGGTCTGGTCGACCTCGACAAAAAGCTGGGCGGGTTGCACCCCTCCGACCTTCTGATCCTCGCGGGGCGTCCGTCGATGGGCAAAACCTCGCTTGCCACCAACATCGCCTTCAACATCGCCAAGGCCTATCGCCGCGGGCGCATGCATGACGGCAGCGAAGGCGCGGTCGAAGGCGGCGTGGTCGGGTTCTTCAGCCTCGAGATGTCGTCCGAGCAGCTCGCGGCGCGGATCCTGTCGGAAGCGTCCGAGGTGCCATCCGAACAGATCCGCCGCGGCGACATGACCGAACAGGAATTCCGCCGCTTCGTCGAAGCCGCCAAGGCGCTGGAAAGCTGCCCGCTTTACATCGACGACACGCCAGCCCTGCCGATTTCGCAGGTCGCCGCCCGTGCGCGGCGGCTCAAGCGGACGCATGGGCTTGACGTGCTGATGGTCGACTATCTGCAACTGCTCAAAGGCTCGTCGAAAGACAACCGCGTGCAGGAAGTGTCGGAAATCACCCAAGGTCTGAAAGCCATTGCCAAGGAACTGAACATTCCTGTGGTCGCCCTGTCGCAGCTGTCCCGCGCCGTCGAAAGCCGCGACGACAAGCGCCCGCAACTGTCCGACCTGCGGGAATCGGGGTCGATCGAGCAGGACGCCGATGTGGTGATGTTCGTGTTCCGCGAGGAATACTACAAGGAACGCGAAAAACCCGCCGATCACGAGCTGGACAAGATGGCGCAGTGGCAATCGGTGATGGAAAACGTGCACGGCAAGGCCGAAGTCATCATCGGAAAGCAACGCCACGGCCCCATCGGCACGGTCGAACTGTCCTTCGAGGGCCGCTTCACCCGCTTCGGCAACCTTGTAAAACCCTGGCAGAGCGACAGCCGGATCGAATACTGACCGCACCCGACTGACATGTCAGTTCCCGCTTCCCTTTGCCGGATCGCCCGCTAAGGTCGCGCGGCACAAAACGGGAGGTCGGCATGGATTTGGGATTGGGCGGCAAGGTCGTCATCGTCACGGGCGGCGGCGCGGGCATTGGCGGCGCAATCACGCGCTGTCTGGCGGCCGAAGGCGCAATCCCCGTGATCTTCGCCCGCCGCGCACCGCCTGCGGCGTTCCTTGCGGAAATAGCGGGGCTTCAACCCCTGGCGGGTTGGGTCAAGGCCGATCTGGCAAAGGATACCGAGGTGCGGGCGGCGGTGGCCGAAGCCCGGTCGAAGTGGGGCAGCGTTTACGGGCTTGTGAACAATGCGGGCACCAATGACGGAATCGATCTGTCCGCTGGACCAGATGCGTTCCGCGCCTCGCTCGACCAGAACCTGATCCACTACTACACGCTGGTGCATCTGCTGCAGGATGACCTGAAGGCATCGAAGGGCGCGGTGGTCAACGTCTCGTCAAAGACGGCAGTGACGGGGCAAGGCTCGACCTCGGCTTACGTCGCGGCCAAGGCGGCGCAACTGGGCCTGACCCGCGAATGGGCGGCCGCCTTCGCCCCGCATGGCGTGCGCGTCAACGCGGTCCTGCCCGCCGAGGTGATGACGCCGATGTATGATGCATGGCTCGACACCTTCCCCGACCGTGCGGAAAAACTGGCGGAAATCACCCGCCGCATCCCGCTTGGCCAGCGCATGACGCTGGATAACGAAATGGCCGATACGGTCGTCTTCACCCTGTCGCCGCGTGCGGGCCATACGACAGGGCAATGGCTTTATGTCGATGGCGGCTATGTCCACCTCGACCGCGCCATGGCAGGCGTGCGCGACTGACCCCCAACCAAACGGAGCGGCGTGCCGCCGCACCCCCTTTATCTCGCTGACGCTCGGGGTGAAGGGGGCTTCACCCCCTCTTGGCCATTCGGCCAAACCACCCCGAGGATATTTGAAACAAGGAGAAAAGGACAAAGAGCCGTCCACTCATTCTCCTCGTCGCAAATATCCTGCGGGGGAGGAGCGGAACGCGACGGGGGGCGCACAGCCCCCTTCGGCTTTTACCGGCGCGGCACGCGACGGGAAAAGCGCGTGGAATGCGGCGCTTTGCGCCGCGCCTTGCGATCACTTCGGCACACAGAGGTGGTGACGCGGGCAGAATTGACTTGACCGCGACGCCGCCCCTGCCGAAAACCCCCGCATGGCTACAGCGACACTTTCCATCGACCTCGACGCGATCGCCGCGAACTGGCGCGCGCTTGACCGGCACTCGGCGGCAGGGGTGCAGACGGCTGCGGTCGTCAAGGCCGATGCCTATGGCCTTGGCGCTGCCCGCGTGGCACGGGCCTTGGCGCAGGCGGGGGCGCGGCGGTTCTTCGTCGCGGTTACCGAAGAGGGTGCCGCGCTGCGCCAGTCGCTCGGACCTGGCCCGCAGATCAATATCCTTGGCGGGCACATGGCGGGTGACACCGACATGATCCACGATCTCGACCTGACGCCGATGCTCAATTCGTTGGGTCAGGTGACGCGGCACCTCGAGGCGCTGCCCGGCCACGCTTTCGGCATCCAGCTCGACACCGGGATGAACCGGTTGGGCATCGAACCTGCGGAATGGGCCGCAATCGCGCCCTTCGTGCTGGACGCCAAGCCCGAGATGCTGATGTCGCATCTGGCCTGCGCGGACGAGCAGGAGCACCCGATGAACGCGCACCAATTGGCCAACTTTCACGCCATGACCGATGGTCTGGGGATTCCCCGCTCGCTGGCGGCGACGGGCGGCATCTTGTTGGGCGCGCGCTACCATTTCGACCTGACGCGTCCGGGTGTGGGGCTTTACGGCGGCCAGCCCTTTGCGGGGCAAGGCGTGGTGCGCCTGTCCCTGCCGGTCATCCAGACCCGCGCGGTCGCCGTGGGCGAGACGGTGGGATATGCCTGCGCCTGGACCGCGGCGCGACCTTCGGTGGTTGCGACCCTTTCGGCAGGCTATGCCGACGGGTTGCTGCGCAGCCTGTCGGGCCGCGCGCCTCTGTGGGATGGCGACACAATGGTGCCCTTGATCGGGCGGGTATCGATGGACCTGATGACCGCCGACGTCACCGATCTGGCCGAGGTTCCCGACCATCTCGACATCCTGTGCGACCGGCAGGGGGTGGACGATCTGGCCGCGATTGCGGGAACCATCGGCTACGAGATCCTGACCTCGCTCGGTCCACGTTATGCGCGGCGCTACACGGGGGGCGGGCAATGATCTTGGCCGCACCGCTTGCCGCCATCGGCCGCCCCGTGCTGGCGATGCTGGCCTATATCGGACGCATCGCGCTTTTTGCCCTGTCGGTGGTAAGCCACCTGCTCCGCCCTCCCTTCTATCCGCGCGAGTTCCTTGTTGCGATCATGCAGATCGGCTGGTTCTCGCTGCCCGTGGTGGGGCTGACGGCGGTGTTCACCGGCGGGGCGCTAGCCTTGCAGATCTATTCCGGCGGGTCGCGCTTCAATGCCGAAGCGGCGGTGCCATCCATCGTTGCCATCGGCATGGTGCGCGAGTTGGGCCCCGTGCTGGGCGGGTTGATGGTGGCGGCCCGCGTGGCAAGTTCAATCGCGGCCGAGATCGGCACGATGAAGGTGACGGAACAGATCGATGCCTTGGTCACGCTGTCGACCAATCCGCTGAAATACCTTGCCCTGCCGCGCGTTCTGGCCGCCACCCTGGCCGTGCCGGTGCTGGTGGCGGTGGGCGATGCCATCGGCATTTCGGGGGGCTGGATCGTGGGTGTGCAACGGTTGGGGTTCAATCCGGCGACCTATCTGCAAAACACCGCCGATTTCCTGCAAAGCTGGGACGTGGTGTCGGGTCTGTGGAAGGGTGCGGCCTTTGGCTTCATCGTCGCCGTGATGGGCTGCTATCATGGCATGAATTCGGGCCGTGGCGCGCAAGGCGTGGGGGCTGCGACCAAAGCTGCGGTGGTGGGGGCTTCGGTCCTGATCCTTGCAACCAACTACCTGCTGACCGAGGTGTTCTTTACCTCATGATAACCCTGTCCGCCGTTCACAAATCTTTTGGCCCCAACCGCGTTCTGCGTGGTGTCGACCTGACCATTTCCAAAGGCGAAAGCATGGTCATCATCGGCGGGTCGGGAACCGGCAAGTCGGTGCTTTTGAAATGCGTGCTGGGGTTGGTGGTGCCGGATGCGGGAACCATCAGCCTCGACGGGCAGGATGTGGCACGGGCCGACCGCGATGCTTTCCTTGCCCGCTTCGGGATGCTGTTTCAAGGCGGCGCGCTGTTCGATTCGCTGCGCGTCTGGGAGAACGTGGCCTTCCGCCTGCTGCGCGGCAGCCTGAAACGTCCCAAAGACGAGGCGCGGTCCATCGCCATCGAAAAACTGCGCCGTGTGGGGCTGAAGCCGGAAACCGCCGACATGTTTCCCGCCGAACTGTCGGGCGGCATGCAAAAGCGTGTCGGACTGGCCCGTGCAATTGCCGCCAACCCCGAGATCATCTTCTTCGACGAACCGACCACCGGGCTCGACCCGATCATGTCGGGCGTCATCAACGCGCTGATCCGCGAGATCGTGACCGAGATGGGGGCAACCGCCATGACGATCACACATGATATGTCCAGCGTGCGGGCCATCGCCGACAAGGTGGCCATGCTGCATGACGGGTTGATCCGCTGGACCGGCCCCGTTGCGGAAATGGACGCAGCACCCGACCTTTACCTGCAACAATTCATCCACGGGCGCGCCGACGGCCCCATCGCGTCGGTCCGCTGAATGGAGGCGCTGCTCGCCCGCGCCGATCTTGCCGCGCAATCTGTGGTGGTCATGGTTCTGCTGTATCTTGCGCCAGTCGCGATCACCGTGGCGGCCATCGCAAGCTGGCGCCAATCTGTGCCCGGAGCGGCGCTGATCGCCGCAAGCGGCACGGCCTTTTGTCTGTGGCTGCTGCTGCCCCTGCACTTTGTCCTGCCCGAAGCGCAGCAACTGTCGCAATTTGCCACGATGCTGGGCTGGCTTTGGCTGGTCGCAGGCTGGGGCAAGCATGTGCTGACCGAATGGCCCATGCCGATCTGGGGCCACTGGATCGCGGGAACCGTGCTGCTGGCCCTGCCTGTCGCGGCGCTGGTGTCGGGGCTGACCCCTTGATGCCCCCTGCGCTTTCTGGTCAGGCTGGGGCATGAGCAAACAGGCCCTTCTTTTCACCTGCACCGCCTGCGGCGAGAAGCATCGCAAATGGGCGGGCAAATGCGACGCATGCGGCGGATGGAACACCATCATCGAAGAAGCGCCCCTGTCGGCTGGCCCCAAGTCGATGGGGGCAAAGGGGCGCACCATCCCGCTGACCGACCTTGCCACCGAAGAGGCCCCCCCGCCCCGTGCCAGTTCTGGGCTTGAGGAACTCGACCGCGTGCTCGGCGGCGGGCTGGTGCCTGCCTCGGCCATTTTGGTGGGCGGTGATCCGGGGATCGGTAAATCGACGCTGCTGCTGCAAGCGACCGCCGCCTTTGCCCGGCGCGGGTTGAAATGCCTGTATATCTCGGGCGAAGAAGCCAGCGCACAGGTACGGATGCGGGCGCAACGCCTTGGATTGGCGGATGCGCCCGTGCAACTGGGCGCGGAAACGAGCCTGCGCGACATCCTTACCACACTGGACGCCGAAAGCCCCGACCTTGCGGTGATCGATTCGATCCAGACCATGTGGCTCGACACCGTCGATGCCGCCCCCGGCTCGGTCAGTCAGGTCCGCGCGGCGGCGCACGAACTTGTGACCTTTGCCAAACGGCGCGGCGTGGCTGTGGTCCTTGTGGGCCATGTCACCAAAGAGGGCCAGATCGCGGGCCCCCGTGTGGTGGAACACATGGTCGACACCGTGCTTTATTTCGAAGGCGAACGGGGCCACCAGTTCCGCATCCTGCGCGCCGTCAAGAACCGCTTCGGTCCCGCCGACGAAATCGGCGTCTTCGAGATGACAGGAAACGGGCTGGCCCAAGTCACCAACCCGTCGGCGCTGTTTTTGTCGGATCGTGGCGCAATGACCCCCGGTTCGGCAGTCTTTGCGGGTATCGAAGGCACCCGTCCCGTGCTGACGGAAATTCAGGCGCTGGTGGCACCCAGCAACCTAGGCACACCGCGCCGCACGGTGGTGGGGCTGGATTCGGGGCGGTTGTCAACGATCCTTGCGGTGCTCGAAGCGCGCTGCGGCATACCCTTTGCCGGGCTTGACGTGTTCCTGAACGTGGCGGGCGGCATGCGCGTCAGTGAACCTGCCGCCGATCTGGCGGTCGCCGCTGCCCTGCTTTCGGCCCGCGAAGACGTAGCCCTGCCGCCGGATATGGTACTTTTTGGTGAAATCTCGCTTTCGGGTGCCTTGCGCCCCGTCGGGCAGACCGAAAACAGGTTGAAAGAGGCGTCGAAACTTGGTTTCTCACAGGCGATCGCGCCAGAGCGGTCAAAGCTCGGGGCCGATACGGGCATGAAGGTGCGGCAGATGCCGGATCTGACGGCCTTTGTCGGGGAAATGTTCGGGGCGGGTTAGGCCCAAACGGGAGAGTGCGATGGAAGGCTTTACCTTGGTCGATGCGGTGGTGGCGGGAGTCATCGTGCTGTCGGCCATCCTTGCCTATTCGCGCGGGATCGTGCGCGAGGGCATGGCCATCGTCGGCTGGATCGGCGCGGCGGTGGTGGCATTCCTGTTCGCCTCGGCGGTGCAACCCTTGGTCAAGGAATTGCCGGTCGTGGGCAAATATCTGGCCGACAGCTGCGAATTGTCGATTGTCGCCGCCTTTGCGGCTGTCTTTGCCGTGGCGTTGATCATCGCCTCGCTTTTCACACCGCTGCTGTCTTCTGCCATCCACCGCACGGTACTGGGCGGTATCGACCAGGGATTGGGCTTCCTGTTCGGCGCGGTGCGTGGCGTGATCCTCGTGGCGGTGGCCTTCATCGTCTATGACCGCGCCTTGTCATCCGAAGCGATCCCGATGGTCGATTCCAGCCGGTCGGCAAAAATCTTCGCCACGATGCAAGACGACCTGAACGCGCAGATCCCGACCGATGCGCCCGGCTGGATTGTCGAACGCTACAACGAGCTCACGCAGGTCTGCGCAGCAAGTGCGACCGATGCGGCGGCGGCCCCTGCCCCGTCGAACTGACTTCCCACCTTCGGGTGAAAGTCATCACGCGACTGTGCGCCAATGCAGGCTTGGCCCGTGCTGTTGCGCCCTGCCGCGCTGCGGCAACGGGGGTGACATCCGCGTGACAAAGTCTTACATCACCCCCATGCCTTTCCTCGGATTCGGAGGCCACATGCGCCCCTTCCTCTCGCACCCCTTTGACGACGACAAGCTCAAGGAGGAGTGCGGCGTTTTCGGCGTGGTCGGCGTGTCCGATGCCGCGAATTTCGTGGCGCTCGGCTTGCACGCCTTGCAGCATCGCGGCCAAGAAGCGGGCGGCATCGTCGCCTATGATCCAGAACAGGGGTTCAACTCGGCCCGCCGCTTCGGCTATGTGCGCGACAACTTCACCAAACCCGATGTGATGGACACGCTGCCAGGCCAGCTTGCCATCGGCCATGTGCGTTATTCCACCGCCGGATCGAAGGGCGCGACCGCGATCCGCGACGTGCAGCCATTCTTTGGTGAATTCTCGATGGGTGGCGCGGCCATCGCCCACAACGGCAACCTGACCAATGCCGCCGCCCTGCGCCGCGAGTTGATCGAACGCGGGTCGATCTTCCAGTCTTCGTCGGATTCGGAATGCATCATCCATCTGATGGCGCGGTCGATCCAGAAGAACATCCCCGAACGCATCAAGGACGCGCTGCGCCGTGTCGAAGGCGCGTTCTCGGTCGTCGCCATGACCCGCACCAAACTGATCGGCGTGCGCGACCCGCTTGGCGTGCGCCCGCTCGTGCTGGGCCGCGTGGGCGATAGTGGCTGGGCGCTGAGTTCGGAAACCTGCGGGCTCGACATCATCGGTGCCGAATTCATCCGCGAGATCGACCCAGGCGAGATGGTGGTGATCGAAGGGAACAAGGTGGAAAGTTTCCGCCCCTTCGCCCCCGCCAAATCGCGCTTCTGCATCTTTGAACACGTCTATTTCAGCCGCCCCGACAGTATTCTCGGTGGCCGCTCGGTTTATGAAACCCGCCGCCAGATCGGCGTGGAACTGGCCCGCGAAGCCCCTGTCGATGCCGACCTCGTCTGCCCCGTCCCCGACAGTGGCACGCCCGCGGCGATCGGCTATTCGCAGGAATCGGGCATCCCCTATGCCATGGGGATCATCCGCAACCAGTATATGGGCCGGACCTTTATTGAACCGACCGAACAGATCCGCAACATGGGCGTGCGGCTGAAGCTGAACGTCAACCGCGCGTTGATCAAGGGCAAGCGGGTGATCCTGGTAGACGATTCGGTCGTGCGCGGCACGACCAGCCGCAAGATCAAGGACATGATCCTTGATGCCGGCGCCGCCGAGGTACACTTCCGCATCGCCTCGCCACCGACTGCGTGGCCCTGCTTTTACGGCGTCGACACGCCCGAACGCAGCAAACTGCTCGCCGCCACAATGTCGGAAGACGAGATGCGCGACTGGATCGGCGTCGACAGCCTGAAGTTCATCTCGCTCGACGGACTCTACCGTGCAGCGGGCGAAGCCAACGGGCGCGATGCCGCAAATCCGCGCTATTGCGACGCCTGCTTCTCGGGTGAATACCCGATTGCCCCGTCGGACAAGATCGAAGAAGGCTTCGAGATGAAGGCCGCCCAGTAAGACGCCTTACGCTTTCACGCTGGTGCAAATATCCTCGGGGGAGGGCTGCGGTACGCAGACCGTGGGGGCAGACAGCCCCCTCGCCCTGTCAGTCTTGACAGTGCCCCGCAGGAATGTTCCATCCGCCCCCACAAGGCCCCCGCTTCGGGCTGGACCGAAAGGATGCCCCCTATGGCCGAAACTTCCCCCCGCACCGCAGACCGCATCGCCCTTGTGACCGGCGCGTCACGCGGGCTGGGCGCGGCCATGGCCGAACAACTCGCCCTGCGTGGCTGGCAGGTGGTCGCCGTGGCCCGCACCGTGGGTGGACTGGAAGAGCTTGACGACCGTGTGAAAGCCGCAGGCCTGCCGGGTGCCGGCAACCTGACCCTCGCCCCGATGGATGTGACCAACGAAGACGCGATGCGGCATTTGTGCCTGTCGATCCATCAGCGCTGGGGCAAGGTCGATCTGTGGGTCCATACGGCGGTGCATGCCGCCCCCCTGTCGCCCGCCGGAAGCATCGACATCAAGGATTGGGACAAATCCTTTGCCACCAACGCCCGCGCAACCGGATCGCTGATCCCGATGGTCGAACCCCTGCTGCGCTTTGCCCCTGCGGGCATGGCCATGTTCTTCGACGATCCGCGCGCGGGCGCCAAATTCTTCGGCTCATATGGCGCATCGAAAGCGGCGCAGATGGCCGTAGCACGGTCATGGCAGGCCGAAACTGTCAAGATCGGCCCGCGCGTCGTGATCGCCACCCCTGCGCCCATGCCCACCGCCACACGCGCCCGCTTCTTCCCCGGCGAAGACCGCTCGGTGCTGGCCAATATCCGGACCGAAGCGCTGCGCTTGCTGGAGGGGTTGAACCAGGACGACCTGAACCGGAACGGGCATAACTAACATGTTAGTTTCCCCTTGCGCCTGACTGCCATTCCCGCTTGAGTGCGTGAAAGCATCACACGGGGTCGTCGGACATGCGCCTTAAGGGAAAAACCGCCTTTTGTACCGCCTCGGGCGCTGGCATCGGGCTTGCCACCGCCCGGGCCTTTGCGGCCGAGGGCGCAAGGGTCATTGCCACCGACCTCAGCCATACCGCCGTCGCCACATTGAATGCCGAGGGGATCGAGGCCTACCGTCTAGATGTCACCGACGGGGCAGCAATCACCGCCATGGCGGCACAGGTCGGCGCTGTCGATATCCTGTTCAACTGCGCGGGCTATGTTCATGCCGGAACCATCCTCGACTGCGACGAGGACGCCTTTGATTTCTCGGTAGAACTCAACGTCAAATCGCTTTACCGCATGACCCGCGCTTTTTTGCCCGCCATGCTGGAAAACGGCGGCGGCAGCATCGTGAACATCGCCTCGGTCGCATCCTCGATCATCGCGGCACCCAACCGTTTCGTCTATGGCGCGACCAAGGCCGCGGTGATCGGCATTACCAAATCGGTCGCCGCCGATTACGTCACGCGCGGCATCCGCTGCAACGCGATTTGCCCCGCCACGGTGGAAAGCCCCTCGCTCGAAGCGCGGATGCGCGCGCAGGGCGATTACGAAACGGCACGCGCCGCATTTATCGCCCGTCAGCCGATGGGCCGCATCGGCAAGCCCGAGGAAATCGCGGCACTGGCAGTCTACCTCGCCTCTGACGAAAGTGCCTTTATGTCTGGGCAGGCCATCAACATCGACGGCGGCTGGACCAACGTCTGAAAATTTCCTGCGAAGATCTCAGGCTGTCGTTCTTCTGCGAAAACGTGATTTTTCGCAGAAAAATCGTAACGGGAATTCTTCGCAGAAGAATTCTACGCCTCGAGTGCCTCAGCCATCGCCTCCCACAGCGCCTCGACCGGTTCCAGCCCGATCGACAGGCGGATAAATCCTTCCGGCACCGCATCGCCCCAACGCGCGCGGCGTTCGCCTGCGCTATGGGTAGACCCGAAACTGGTCGACCGTGCGATGAACGGGCAGTCGGCCAAGAATGTCTCGGCTGCGTCTGCGCTTTCCAACTCGATGCCGATCAGGAAGCCGAAGCCTGACGCCTGCCGCGCCATCGTGGCGTGGGATGCATCCCCCGCCAGACCCGGATAGCGCACGGCAAGTACCCGCGGATGCGCCGAAAGCCGCGCTGCGATCACGCCCGCGCTGGCGCACATGCGCTCCATCCGCACTTCCAAGGTCTCGAGGCCCCGATGCACCAGCCAAGCTTCAAACGCCCCCGGCACCGCACCCGACAGTTTGCGCCAGTCTTTGACCCGTTGCAAAATCCCCGCGTCCCGCGTGGCGACATGGCCAAACAGCACATCCGAATGCCCGCCCGGTGCCTTGGTGTCGGCGGCAACCACGATATCGGCACCAAGGTCCAAGGGACGTTGTAAAACCGGCGTCAGCGTCGTGTTGTCGACGATCACCACAGCCCCCGCCGCATGGGCGCGGGCCGCGACGGCAGCGATATCGCAAACCTCCAACCCCGGATTGGACGGGGTTTCGATATAGACCACACCCGCCCCCGCGAAATCGGCTTTCTCCACCTCGGTCGTCGCCACATAATCCACCGTCACCCCAAAGGGGCGCAGGAAGCCTTCGGCGAACAGCCGCGTCGTATAATAGCCGTCGCTGGGCAATATCACCCGCTTACCCGCCGTCACCGTCGCAAACAGCGCAGCCGAGATTGCTCCCATGCCAGAGGGAAAGCTGACGCAAGCGCCCCCCTCCAGAATGGCAAGCTGCGCTTCCACCTCTTCCCATGTCGGCATCGACATGCGGCCATAGATGAAACCGCCCACATCGGCGCGCGGCAGATGGTAGGTC
Organism: Gemmobacter sp.; assembly: GCA_040398445.1. Taxonomy (GTDB): domain Bacteria; phylum Pseudomonadota; class Alphaproteobacteria; order Rhodobacterales; family Rhodobacteraceae; genus Paragemmobacter. Next base: position 223,081 of record JBBAUB010000004.1, read on the forward strand.
GCAGCCGAAACCAGCGGCGGGGTAATCGGGTCGCCCTGTTCCAACCGGTCGCGGCGGTGATGCAGCAGTTCGGCAAAGCGGCGGTCATCGGTGTTGCGGGTCATGGGGCCTCCTGTTGCGCTGCCTTTACGCTATTCCAGCCGCGCAGGGAATCCGTCCGCCCGCAAATCGGTGCCTAGTGCATCTTCCAGCAGTTTGACGATCTGTGTCGATTGCGCGCCCCCGCCATAGACCGCCTTGCCCTTCATAAAGGTCTGGTTGGTCATCGCCGCCAGGTCCAGCGGCACGCCGAACTCCTTGCCGAACCCCATCGCAAAGCCGAGGTCTTTTAGCGCAAGGTCCATAGAAAAGGCGATGTCATAGCTGCCGTTCAGGATCAGCTGTCCTTCGGTCTCATGCACAAAGGACGTACCTGACGAGGCGGCAATCGCCTCCCACGCCGTTTTCAGGTCAAGCCCGCCACGCTTGGCCAGCATCAGCGCCTCGCCATCGGCGACAAGGTGGATAAAGGCCAGCATGTTGGTGATGACCTTGATCACCGCCGCCGAACCCAGCGGTCCCATGTGGAAGATGCGGTTGCCGATGGCTTCCAACGCGGGCTTGTGCGTCTCGAACAAGTCGGCGTCGCCGCCGACCAGAACAGTGATCTCGCCCCGCGCGGCCAGATGCACGCCCCCCGTGACGGGCGCTTCCAACAACCGCACCCCGCCCGACCGCGCCAGACCCGCCAGCCGCAAGATATCGTCGCGCCCCAGCGTGGAATTCTCGATCCACGTCGCGCCGGGCTCCATCTCGGTCATCATCTGCGCAAGAACCGCCTCGGAGACGGCGGGCGACGGCAAGCAGGTGAACACATGCCCCGCCTGCGCCGCCACCTCGGCCGGGCTGCCCGCAACCGTGGCCCCCATCGCCCGATGCCGTTCGGCAAGGTTGGCATCGCGGTCATAGACCACCAACTCATGCCCCGCGCGGATCAGGCTGGCGGCAAGGTGGCCGCCCAGATTGCCCAAACCGATATAGCCGTATCTCATCCCTCTGCCCCCACCAGCGCCTTGACCTCGCAGAAGTCATGGATGCCCCAATCGGCATATTCGCGCCCGTTGCCCGACTGCTTGTAGCCGCCGAAAGGCGCGAACGTGTCCCATGCCGGATAGTTCAGGTTCACCTGCCCTGCCCGCAGCCTGCGCCCCACGGCAACCGCTTCGCTACGCTCGCCCTGCACGTAGGCGGCAAGGCCGTAAACGGTGTCGTTGGCCATGGCCACCGCATCGTCGACCGTGTCGTAGCCGATCACCGACAGTACTGGACCGAAGATTTCTTCGCGCGCAACCGTCATGTCGTTGGTTACATGGCCAAAGATCGTCGGCCGCACAAACCAGCCGCGGTTCACGCCTACCGGGCGGCCCACACCACCGGTAACCAGCGTGGCCCCCTCGTCGATGCCCTTCTGGATCAGCCCTTGCACCTTGTCGAATTGCAGTTTGCTGATAAGCGGCCCCATCGTCACGGCAGGATCGTTAGGATCGCCGACCACCACCTTTTCGGCCGCCTCCTTGGCCACGGCCAAGGCTTCGTCCATCCGCGCCATCGGTACGAACATGCGGGTCGGCGCGTCACAGCTTTGGCCCGTATTGCCAAAGCAGCCTTCGACACCCCCCGCCACCGCAGCCGCCAGATCGGCCGAGGGCAGGATGATATTGGCCGATTTGCCGCCCAACTCTTGCGCCACGCGCTTCACCGTTGGCGCGGCAGCTTGCGCCACCTGAACGCCCGCGCGGGTGGACCCCGTAAAGCTGACCATATCCACCTCGGGGTGGCTCGACAGTCGCGCGCCCACCTCCGGCCCCGTGCCGTTGACCATGTTGAACACGCCCGCAGGCACGCCTGCCGCATGGCAGACTTCGGCGAACAACAGGCCCGACAAGGGGGCGATTTCAGACGGCTTCAGCACCATCGTGCAGCCCGCCGCAATTGCGGGGCCGACTTTGCAGGCGATCTGGTTCATCGGCCAGTTCCACGGCGTGATCAGCGCACAGACCCCGATCCCCTCTCGGATCAGCAGGGTGTTGCCGCGCTTTTCCTGCCAGTGGAAGCTTTTGGCCGCTGCGATCGTGCTTTCCAGGTGTACCTGCCCCGCCCAGGCTTGCGCATCCTTGGCCCAGGCCATGGGCGCGCCCATCTCGGTGCTCATGGCTTGGGCAAAGTCGTCGTAGCGGGCGTTGTATTCGGCAAGGATACGCTCCAGCAGCGCGATGCGGTCATCGGCCGACCATGCGGTAAAGCCGTCGAACGCCGCCCGCGCCGCCGCAATCGCGCGGTCGGCATCGGCCACGCTGCCCAAGGCGACCTGCCCGACGATCTCTTCGGTCGCCGGATTTTCGACCCCCATCGTGGTAGGGCCAAGCGGGGCCACCCATGCGCCGTTGATGTAGAACTTCGACAAGTTCGCGTAAGTCATTCTATCCTCACCGGAAATGGATGTTGTATTTGGCACGGATCGCGGCATCGATTACGGGGTCGACGCGGCAACCGGCCTTGGCCAGAATGGCATTCTTGCGCGCAATAGCGGTGTCGAGCAACAGCGGCTTTCCCGCCTCGTTCCATTCTTTGGGGCTCATGCGGTTGCCGCAGACCGGATAGATGTATTCGGTCTGCATCAGGCTCAACGTCTGGTCCGACCCGAGGTAATGGCCCGGCCCGCCCAGACAAACTTGCTTCATCGCCTCGATGCTGGTGCTGTCGGGCGTCACGTCGATGCCGCGCACCAGACGCATGGCTTGGCCCAGCAGGTCGTCTCCCAGCACCAAGGATTCAAGGCAAAAGCCCAAAAGCGAGGCATGCATCCCCACCGCCTCGTAACACATGTTCAGCCCCGACAAGCCGGCAAGCGCATTGGTGATGCCCTGCTCCCATCCGGCCTGCATGTCGGGCAATTTGCTGTCGGAAATGCCCGAAGCCGCCCCGCCGGGCAGGTTGTAGAACTGGTGCATCTGCGCGCAGCCCGCGGTCAGCAGCGCCTGCTCGGCGCTGCCTCCCGACATCGCCCCTGTCCGCAGGTCCGACACGAAGGGCCATGTGCCAAAGATGCAGGGCGCACCCTTCTTGATCGCATTGGCATAGACGACCCCCGCCAGACATTCCGCCATCGCCTGCACGATGGTCAGCGCGATGGGGGCGGGCGATGTCGCCCCCGCCTGCCCCGCGCTCAGAAGCAGCATCGGCATCCCGCGCCTTATGCAGGCCTCCATGGTGATGCAGCTTTCTTCCGCGAATTTCATCGGTGGCACGACGAAGCAGTTGGAATTGCTGACGAAGGGCCGCTCGAGCCACTTCTCCTCGCCGCCTGCCACCATGTGGATCATGTCAAAGATCGCATCCACATGGGACGGGTCGCTGATGCTGGTGCCCACGTGTTTCGTGGTCCCCGCAAGACAGCCGTAAAGCGTATTCAGGTCCATGTCGCGGTTGTCGACCACATCGCGGCACACCATCGTGCGCTGATAGAAGTGGATGTTGTCGAGGTTATCGACCAATCGCGCCGCGTCATACAGGTCCTGCGCGGTGGATTCGCGGTAATCCAGCGTCACCGGGTCCACGATATGCACCGCCGCCCCCGCCGTGCCGAAATGCACATTGGTGCCGGTCAGATGCAGGTCGTGCTTGGGGTCGCGGGCGTGCAGCGTGATATCGCGCGCCGCCACGGCCAGCATATCCTCGACCAGCGCGCGCGGAAAGCGCAAGCGCCCGTCGTCGCCCTGTATCGCCCCGGCGGCGGTCATGATCTCGACCCCCGATGGCGGTGCTTGGCTCAGCCCGATCACCTCGAGCGCCTCCAAAGCGCTCTCGTGGATCTTTGCCATCCCCGCCTCGGTCAGCGGCCGGTATTGTCCGCCCGACATCCCGCCCCGTACCGGCCGCAGGTTTTCGGCCAAGGGTGCCGAGCGCAGCGCCACGCGGTTGGCCCGCCCCCCTGCCCGCCGCGCCCGCGCCGGTTCGCAGGTCTCGCCCAATCCATCCGTCTCGATTGCTTCGCTCATCCCTGCACCTTCATCTGTTCGCCAAATATCCTCGGGGGGAGGCCGCAAGGCCACGGGGGGCGGAAAGACCCCCGTCCCGCCCCGTCAGCCCCGCACCCGTTCCGATTTCGCGTCATACATCGGCACCAATGACGCCACCGCCTCGTGCCGCACCCCCGCAATCTCGATCTCGTAGCGGCTCGCCAAAACGTCAGCCGCGCTTTCCCCTTTGCAGGGCACATAGCCAAGGCCGACAGCCCCGCCCAGCGCATGGCCGTAATTGCCGCTTGTCACCGGCCCCACGATCCGCCCGTCGCGCACCACAGCCTCGTTGTGGAACATCAAGGGTTCGGGGTTTTTCAGCAGGAATTGCAGCATCCGCCGGTCAAGCCCTGCCGCTTGTTTGCGCAGCACCGCCTCGCGCCCGATGAACTCGCCCTTGCCGGTCTTCACCGCAAAGCCAAGCCCCGCTTCCAGCACATGGTCCTCGTCGGTAATGTCATGGCCGAAGTGGCGATAGGCCTTCTCGATCCGGCAACTGTCCAGCGTATGTATCCCGCACAGCTTCAACCCGTGATCCGCCCCCGCCGCTTCGACCGCCTCGAACACATGCGCGGCCTGATCGGCGCTGACATACAGCTCCCAACCCAATTCGCCCACGTAGGTGACCCGATGCGCCCGTGCCAGCCCCATGCCCACCTCGACCTCGCGCGCCGTACCGAACGGATGCGCGCTGTTCGAGAAATCATCCGGCGAACACCCCGCCAGCACGTCGCGCGCCTTCGGCCCCATCAGGCACAGCACGGCCTCGGCAGCGGTCATATCGGTGATCACCGCAAAGGCATCACCCAAGTGTCGGCGCAGCCAGGCAAGATCACGCTGCAGCGTCGCCCCCGGCACCACCAGCAAAAAGGCCGTCTCGGAAAGGCGCGTCACCGTCAGGTCGGACTCGATCCCGCCCCGATGGTTCAGCATCTGCGTATAGACGATCCGTCCCGCCGCCACATCGATCTGGTTGGCGCAGACGCGGTTCAGGAAGGCGCAGGCATCCCGCCCCTCGACCCTGATCTTTCCAAAGGACGACATGTCGAACAGGCCCACGGCATTTCGCACCGCCAGATGCTCGGCCCGCTGGTTGCCAAACCAGTTCTGCCGCTTCCAGCTATAGCGATACTCGCGCTCCTGCCCCTCGTCCGCGAACCAGTTGGCCCGCTCCCATCCCGCCACCTCCCCAAACACCGCGCCCCGCGCCTTCAGGTGCTCATGCAGCGGCGTGCGGCGCACGCCACGGCTGGTTTCGACCTGCCGGTACGGGAAATGGTCGGCATAAAGCAGGCCCAGCGTCTCGGTCACCCGCTCTTTCAGGTAAGCGCGGTTCTTCTGGAACGGCTGGGCGCGGCGGATATCCACCTCCCACAGGTCGAACGGCGGCTCGCCTTCGGTGATCCAATGCGCCAGCGCCATGCCCGCCCCGCCCGACCCTGCGATCCCGACCGAGTTATAGCCCGCCGCCACCCAGTAACCGCCCACTTCAGGCGCCTCGCCCAGATAGTAGCGGTCATCGGGGGTAAAGCTTTCCGGCCCGTTGAAGAAGGTATGTATCCCCGCCGACTGGAACAGTGGCATCCGGTTCATCGCGTGCTCTAGGATCGGCTGAAAATGGTCGAAATCCTCGGGCAGCGTGTCGAAGCAGAACTCCTCGCGAATGCCACCCATGCCCCACGGCTTGGCCTTCGGCTCGAAAGCCCCCAGCATCATTTTCCCTGCGTCCTGCTTGTAATAGGCGCATTCGTCCGGCACCCGCAGCACCGGCAGGTTCGGCTCCAGCCCCGCCACAGGTTCGGTCACCAGATAGAAATGCTCGCAGGCATGCAGTGGCAGCGTCACGCCATTGGCCGCCGCCAGATCACGCCCCCACATGCCACCACAGTTGATCACCACATCGGCGGCAATGTGCCCCGGTCCGGCCTCGGTGACATAGTCAACCCCCGTCACCCGCCGCCCCGTCCCCGCCGCCGCTTCCGTCACCCGCGTGACCTTGACCCCTTCGAAGATCTTGGCACCGCGCATCCGCGCGCCCTTGGCCAGCGCCATGGCGATGTTGGCCGGATCGCATTGCCCGTCCAAGGGCAGCGCCACCGCCCCCACCACATCCGACACATTCAGATGCGGATAGCGCGCCTTCACCTCGGCGGGCGAAATCTCGTGCACATCCACATCGAAGATCCGCGCCACCGTCGCCTGCCGTAGCAACTCCTCGTGCCGCTCCCCCGTCAGCGCGACCGAGATGGAGCCCACCTGCTTCATCCCCGTGGCCACGCCCGTCTCGGCCTCGAGCTTCACGTAAAGATCGGCGGAATACTTCGCCAACCGCGTCATGTTTGCCGATCCGCGCAGCTGCCCGATCAGCCCTGCCGCATGCCAGGTGGTGCCGCTGGTCAGCTGCTTCCTCTCCAGAAGCACGATATCCGTCCACCCCGCCTTGGCGAGGTGATAGGCCACCGAACACCCCGAGACTCCCCCGCCGATGATGACCGCCCGCGCGCTTGCCGGAACCTCGACCATAGTTCTGTCCTTCATCTGTTCTCAAATATCCCACGGGGGTGCGGGGGTGTGAAACCCCCGCTCCTGCGGCCAGTCACGCACGGATACGTTCGTTCTTTGCATCCCACAGGGGTGCATCTTCCTGCACGACCGCCGGATAGCGCGTGCCGAAGATTTCCACCTCGACCGCCGCTCCCGCCACGTTCAGGTCGGCCCTGAGCATCCCCAAAGCGATGACCTTGCCCGTGCGATGCCCGAAATAGCCGCTGGTGGTTTCCCCCACCACCTGCCCGCCATGCCAGATGGTCGACATATAGGGCGGGTCGCAGTCGCCCGCCTCGACCGTCAGTGTCACGAAACGCTTGGTGACACCGGCCTGCTTTTCCGCCGCCAGCGCCGCCTTGCCCACGAAATCGGGCTTGGCCCAGTCGACGAACCGCTCAAGCCCGCCCTGCAACACAGTGTAATCGGTCGAAAGATCACCCTTCCACGCCCGATAGCCCTTTTCGACGCGCAAGCTGTTCAGCGCGAACATGCCGAACGGGCGCAGCCCCAGCGGCCGCCCCGCCACCATGACCGCATCGTAAATTGCCGCCGTATCGTCAACGCGGGAATGGATTTCCCAGCCGAGTTCGCCTGCAAAACTCACCCGCATCAGCAGGACCGAAGCCCCCGCGACGGTCGCGGTCTGCCACGTCAGCCAAGATTTCGTCAAATCCGCTCCCGTGCCCGCCGCCATCAACACGTCACGCGCCTTCGGCCCCGTCAGGATCTGCGTCGACCAAAGCTCCGTCTCGTCCACCAACGACAACGAAGCAGGAAGCGACTTAAGCAACCATTCACGGTCGTGGCTCTGCGCCGTCGCTGCCGTAATCAGCAGCACCTCGTCCTCGGCCATGCGCGCCACCGACATCTCGGTCACGACCCGCCCTTTGGCATCGGCGAAATAGGCCAGCCCCAGCCGCCCGACATTCGGCACCTTTCCGGTGATCTGGCCCGCCAGCCACTCTGCTGCCCCCGCCCCCGTCACCCGAAACCGGCTGAACCCCGGCAGGTCGAGTATCCCGCAGGCGTCGCGCACGGCCAGACATTCCTCGCGCACCGCGCCGAACCACGGCCCCTCGCGGTCCCATGTGCGCTGCGCGGCCTCGGATGTGTCATCGCCCTCCCGGGCATACCACAACGCCCGCTCCCAGCCGTTATAGGGCCCGAACTGCGCCCCCATTGCCGCCACGCGGCCATGCACGGCAGACAGCTTCTTGCCACGCCCCACCGGCCACGCGTGATGCGGAAAGTGGATGGCATATTCGTGCCCGTAAACTTCCATTCCCTTCTCGACGCAATAGGCACGGTCCTCGAACCCCGTGAACCGGCGCGGATCGCAAGACCACATGTCCCATTCGGTGGCCCCTTCGGTCACCCATTCGGCCAGCACCTTGCCCGCGCCCCCCGCCTGACAGATGCCAAAGGTGAACACACAAGCCTCGAACGCATTGGGCACCCCTGGCATCGGACCGATCAGCGGGTTGCCGTCCGGCGTATAGGGGATCGGCCCGTTGATCACCTTGGTCAGGTTCGCCTTGGCCAGCAGCGGCACCCGCTCCATCGCGTCGTTGATGTGCCATTCCAGCCGTTCCAGATCGTCGGGGAAAAGCTGGAAGCTGAAATCGTCGGGCATCGGATCGTCCGGCGTCGCCCAATGCGCGCGGCACGGGTTCTCGTACGGCCCCAGATTGAAGCCCATCTTTTCCTGCCGCAGATAATAGCTCGAATCCACATCGCGCAGCAGCGGCAGCTTGTGGCCCGACTCCTTGGTCCATGCCTCCAATTCGGGAATGGTGTCGAACAGCATATACTGGTGGCTCATCACCATCATCGGCAAGTCACGCCCGAACCACTTGGCCACCTCGCCCGCATAGTAACCGGCGGCATTGACCACGATCTCGCAGCGGATATCGCCCTTGGGCGTGCTGACCACCCATTCGTCGCCCTCGCGACGCACGCCCGTTGCCGGGCAGAACCGCTCGATCCGCCCCCCCATCTGGCGCGCCCCCTTGGCCAGCGCCTGCGTCAACTGCGCGGGGTCGATGTCCCCGTCATAGGGATCGTAAAGCGCGCCCGTCAGGTCATGCGTCTCAAGGAACGGATAGCGCGACCGTATCTCGTCGGGCGACAGGATCGTCAGGTCCATCCCCTGATAGCGCCCCATGCCCACGACACGCCGGAATTCCTGCAAGCGTTCCTTGCTATGCCCCAACCGTACCGATCCGGTAACGTGGTAGTTCATCGGATAATCGACCGCATCGCCAAGTCCACGGTACAGCTCTGCCGAATAGCGCTGCATGTTCATGATCGACCAAGATGACGAAAACGTCGGCACGTTGCCCGCCGCATGCCATGTACTGCCAGCGGTGAGTTCGTTCTTTTCCAGCAGAACGCAATCGGTCCAACCCGCCTTGCACAGGTGGTACAGGCTCGATGCCCCGACTGCCCCGCCCCCGATGATGACAACCCGCGCCTGCGTCGGAAAATCGGCCATGTCGCACTCCCCCGCCGCCCTGTTCTCCGGCGGCTTCCGCGCGGCATCCTGCCCCAGCACGGGGATGCTTTCAATTCGGGCCGATCGGGGCTATTGATCGGAAAACCCGATTAGGCGCGTCATGCAGATCGACCAGATCGACACCTTCCTCGACCTTTGCGAAACCCGCAACTTCAACCGCAGCGCCGAACGGCTCGGCATCACCCAATCCACCGTCTCGGCACGGCTTTCCGCTTTGGAAGCCGCGCTCGGTGCAAAGCTCTTTACCCGCTCGCGCGCCGGAACCGACCTCACCACCGAAGGCCGCCGCTTCGAAGGCCACGCCCGCAGCCTGCGCCACGAATGGCACGAGGCGCGGCGCAGGATACAGGTGCCCGACCGCGCCGCACAGCTCTTGCGGCTCGGTATCCAGAACGACCTCGCCGCCCAGCATATCGGGGAATGGATGGCCGATTTCCGCCGCGCCCTGCCCGATACGGCCTTTTATATCGAACCCGACTATTCCAACCAGATGTGCGCCGACGTGCTGACCGGCACGCTCGACTTCGCAGTGATCTATGCCCCCAAACCCCACCCGGACCTGCATTTTTCCGAACTTGGCGAAGTGACCTACCGCATGGTCAGCTCGACGACCGACCGCCGCGCGGGGGTGGACCCCGAAACATTCATCTTCGCGCATTTCTCGCCCGCCTTCGAAGCAATGCACCGCGCCCTGACGCCCGAACTGGCAGGCAGCCCGATCTCGGTCGGCCAAAGCGCAACGGTGGCCTCGCTGCTGGCAGCAATGGGGGGGGCGGGCTACGTTCTCGAACGCACGGCCGCGCAGATGACGGCCACGCCGCGTTTCATCGAAGTGGCCGATGCCCCCGTGCTGCGCCAGCCGGTCTATGCCGCCCTTCACCTGCGCCACCGCACCAGCCCGCTGCACCGCCGCCTGCAACGCATCGTCGGACGCCGCCTTTCGGCGCGATAGGACAACATAAAAAGGGGGGCTTTCCGCCCCCCAACGCCGCCAAGGCGGCTCCCCCCGAGGATATTTGCGACAAGAAGAACAGGGGACCGCGCCTGTCGCTTCTCCTTGTCGAAAATATCCTCGGGGGAGGCCGCAAGGCCGTGGGGGCAGACAGCCCCCGGCGCGCGCAGACCAAAGGCGCGGCACCGCAAGACGCTCACCGCCCCCTCTCCCCGCCGGGGAGAGGGCCGGGGTGAGGGGGGTGGCGCGTCAGACCATCGTCACCAGCCGGTAGCCCGGCGCATGGACGAGGCGGACGAAGGTAATGGCACCCAGCGCCGAAAAGGTGGTCCGCTCGGTGACGAAAACCGCGGCACCAAGGGGAACGCCCAAAACCTCGGCCCCGCGGGCATCGGCGGCTTGCGCACAAAAGGCGATATCGCCTATTGCATAGGCAACATGGGTCACCAGCCATTCGTTGGCGCTGATGGCAGCGAAATCGGGGCGCGGATCTGGCAAGACCGCCGGTTCCAGCCAGCGCGCCTCGAAGGCATGGGGCTTGCCATCGGCCAGATGCAGCGTCTCGAGATAAAGCTTCGTCGCCTCCGGTTTCCAGCCAAGCTGCCCCGCCACCGGCACCGGCGGCACGGCATGATCCATCGCCAACAGGTGGTGCGCATAGACCTGGCCCCGCGCCTCGACCTCGCGCCGGATCACCGCAATTTCCAGCGTCGCCCGCCGCACCGGCAACAGCGCCACCCGCGTCCCCGCCTTGCGCCGCCGCTCAAGCAGCCCCGCTCCGGCCAGATCGCGCAGCGCGCGGTTTACCGTCGCCCGCGCCACGCCGAATTCCACCGCCAGCGCCTCTTCGCCCGGGATCAGCGCGCCGGGGGCCCAGTCTCGTGCACGGATGCGGCGCAGCACCTCGGCCCGCACATCCTCCCAGCCGGTCACAGCCGGTCCCGCAGCGTGGCGATCACCTGCCGGAACCGCGCCGCGACCGGCGCGCGGGCGACATGGCGCCCCGATTGCACGATGTGGCGGCCCGCCGACCATACATCCCGCACCAGCCGGTCGTCGCCCGCGAAAACGAAGGCGTCGAGCAGATCGTCGCCCGCCAGCCCCTCCAGATGCAGATGCCCCGTGTCCAGCGCCACGAGGTCCGCCCACTTCCCCACGTCAATCGCGCCCGAGGCACGCCCCGCCGCCTGCGCCCCGCCCTGCGCCGCGCCCTGAAACAGCACGCGCCCCGTCGACTGTTCGGGCGTGGCCAGCACCGCCCGCGCCCGATCTTTCAGGCGCTGCGAATATTCCAGCAAGCGCAGTTCTTCCGTCAGCGAAATCCGCACGTTGCTGTCGGACCCCACGCCGAAAACCCCGCCCGCCGCCAGAAACCGCGCCCCGTCGAAGATGCCGTCGCCCAGATTGGCCTCGGTGATCGGACACAACCCCGCCACCGCACCCGACCGCGCCAACCGCTCCGTCTCGTCCGGCGTCATCTGCGTGGCATGGATCGCGCACCAGCGGGCATCGACCGGCACATTGCCCAGCAGCCAGTCAACCGGACGCGCCCCGCTATGGGCCAGCACCTCGTCGACCTCGGCCACCTGTTCGGCGATATGTATATGCACCGGCCCGCCAAGACCGGCCGCAAAGCGCAGTCCCTCAGGCCCGACGGCCCGCAGCGAATGCGGGGCCACGCCCAGTACGGCATCGGCAGGCAGCGCTGCCAGCGCACGCCCCGCCCCCTGCCACAGCGCCCCGAACCGCGCAGTGTCATTGCCGAACCGCACCTGCCCGGCTCCGAGCGCGCGCCCGTCCAGCCCGCCGCGCTGATACAGCACAGGCAGCAACGTCAGCCCAAGGCCCGTGTCCTGCGCCGCCGCCGCGATGCGCCCCGCCATTTCGGCGAGGTCGGCATAGGGCGTGCCGTCGGGCTGGTGATGCAGGTAATGGAACTCTGCCACCGCCGCATAGCCCGCCTCGGCCATCTCGACCATGACCTGAGCCGCGATAGCCTGAACATCTTCGGGCGTCAGCCGGTCGAGAAAGCGATACATCAGCGCCCGCCAAGTCCAGAAGCTGTCGCTGGCAGCGCCCCGCCGTTCGGTCAGCCCCGCCATCGCCCTTTGAAAAGCGTGGGAATGCAGGTTCACCGGCGCAGGCAACAGGCAGCCCACGCGGTGGTCGGCCGGACCATCGGGCAGCACCGCCGCGATGCGACCCTCCTGCACCTCGATCACGACGCCCTGCACCCAGCCGTGTGGCAACAGCGCAGTCTCGGCACGGATACGCACAGGACGCATGGGGAACCTCGCTTGACTTGCGTTATTATGTGCAGACATAATAACGGCACACATAGACATAAGGCAAGGCTCATGGCGATTCTGCTGACCCATCTGACAGCAGCGACGATGCAGGGCGGCTATGGCCTGATTGCTGATGCTGCCATGGTGGCCGATACCCACATCCGCTGGATCGGCCCCGCTGTCGATCTGCCGCCCGTGTACCGCGACCTACCCACCCATAACCTGCAAGGCCGTCTCGTCACGCCTGCCCTGATCGACTGCCATACCCATATCGTCTATGGCGGCCACCGCGCCGCCGAGTTCGAGATGCGTCTGCAAGGAGCCAGCTACGAACAGATTGCCCGCGCGGGGGGTGGCATCCTGTCCACCGTCACCGCGACCCGTGCGGCATCGGAAGACGACCTCGTGGCACAAGCCTTGCCGCGCCTCGATGCGATCCTCGCACAAGGGGCGGGCACGGTCGAGGTGAAATCGGGCTACGGGCTGACCGTGGCCGACGAATTGAAATTGCTCCGCGCCGCCCGCCGCATCGGTACGCTGCGGGAAGTGACGATCCGCACCACCCACCTTGCCGCCCACGCCATCCCGCCAGAATACACCGGCCGCGCCGATGCCTATATCGACGAGGTGGCGATCCCCTCGCTGACCGCCGCCCATGCCGAAGGGCTCGTCGATGCGGTCGATGCCTTTTGCGAAGGCATCGCCTTTTCGCGCGCGCAGGTGGACCGTCTGTTTACCCATGCCCGCAGCCTTGGCCTGCCGGTAAAGCTTCATGCCGAACAGCTTTCCGACCTTGGGGGTGCAGCGCTGGCCGCCCGACACTTGGCAATTTCGGCGGACCATCTGGAATACCTCTCGCCCGAGGGCATCGCCGCCATGGCCGCCGCCGGAACCGTCGCCGTCATCCTGCCCGGAGCCTTCTACACCCTGCGCGAGACGCAGGCGCCGCCGATTGCTGCCCTGCGCGCCGCGGGCGTGCCGATGGCCGTAGCCACCGATTGCAATCCCGGTTCCTCTCCCATGACCTCGCTTCCCCTTGCGATGAACATGGCCTGCACCCTGTTCCGCCTGACGCCGGAAGAGGCGCTTTTGGGCACCACCGCCCATGCCGCCCGGGCGTTGGGTCTGGCCGATCGTGGCACCCTTGGTCTGGGCCAACGCGCCGACCTTGCCGTCTGGGATGCTTCCCACCCGGCCGAGCTTTCTTATCGCATCGGGGCCGAAGCCCTGCACGCCCGCATCATCGGAGGCCGTCTTGACGCCTGAAACCTTGCACCCCGGTTCCACCACGCTGGAACAGCTCGAACGCCTTTACCGCACCCAAGCGCCTGCCGTCCTCGCGCCTGCCGCTCGCGCGGAGGTCGACGCAGCCGCCGCCCGCATCGCCGCAGCAGCAGCGGGGGATGCGGCCGTGTACGGGGTGAATACGGGCTTTGGCAAACTCGCCTCGCTCAAGATCGCGGCCAAGGATACGGCAACGCTGCAACGCAACCTCATCCTGTCGCATTGCTGCGGCGTGGGCGACCCGATGCCCCGCGCCGTGGCCCGCCTGATGATGGCGCTGAAGCTCCTCTCGCTGGGCCGTGGCGCATCCGGCGTGCGGTGGGAGGTGGTGGCGCTGATCGAAGCGATGCTCGCCCGTGGCGTTACCCCGGTGATCCCCGCCCAAGGCTCGGTAGGCGCATCGGGTGATCTTGCACCTTTGGCCCATATGGCCGCCGCCATGATCGGCGCGGGCGAGGCAGAGTTTGCAGGTCATGTGAAGCCCGCAGCCCAAGCCCTTGCCGAAGCTGGATTATCTCCCGTCACGCTTGGCCCGAAAGAGGGGCTTGCCCTTATCAACGGCACGCAGTTTTCCACCGCCTATGCGCTGGCGGGCCTGTTTGACGCGTGGCGCATGGCGCAATCGGCCCTCGTCGTCTCTGCGCTCTCGACCGATGCGATCATGGGCTCGACCGCGCCCCTCCACCCCGAAATCCACACCCTTCGCGGCCATGCCGGCCAGATCGAGGCCGCCGCCACGCTCCGCGCCCTTCTTGACGGGTCGGTCATCCGCGACAGCCACGTGACCGGCGATACCCGCGTGCAAGACCCCTATTGCATCCGCTGCCAGCCGCAGGTGACGGGGGCCGCGATGGACGTTCTGCGCCAGGCCGCCCGTACGCTGGAAATCGAGGCGAACGCCGCCACCGACAACCCGCTTGTGCTGTCTGACGGGCAGATCGTCTCGGGCGGCAATTTCCACGCCGAACCCGTGGGTTTCGCCGCCGATATGACCGCCCTCGCCATCAGCGAGATCGGGGCCATCGCCCAACGCCGCGTAGCGCTGATGGTCGACCCTACCCTGTCCTTTGACCTTCCGCCCTTCCTGACGCCCAACCCCGGCCTCAACTCCGGCCTGATGATCGCCGAAGTGACGACCGCCGCATTGATGAGCGAGAACAAGCACCTCGCCCACCCCACGGTGATCGATTCCACACCCACATCGGCCAATCAGGAAGACCACGTCAGCATGGCCGCCCACGGCGCACGCCGCCTGATGCGGATGAACGCCAACCTGTCGGTCATCCTCGGGGTCGAGGCGCTCTGTGCCGCCCAAGGTGTGGAATTCCGCGCCCCCCTGACCACCTCCACCCCGCTGCAACGCGTGCTCGCCCGCCTGCGTGTCGATGTGGCCACCCTTGGCGATGACCGCTACCTCGCCCCCGACCTGACCGCCGCCGCCCGCCTGATCGCCACGGGCGAGCTTGCCGCCGCCGCCGCCATTCCCCTTCCCGCATTGTGAGGCATCCATGAACAAGCGCCACAACACCCGCGACATCTATCCCGCGACCGGAACCGAGATCACCGCCAAAAGTTGGCTGACCGAAGCGCCGATGCGGATGCTGATGAACAACCTGCACCCCGACGTGGCCGAGAACCCGCACGAACTGGTGGTCTACGGCGGCATCGGCCGCGCCGCGCGGACGTGGGAAGATTTCGATCGCATCGTCGCCACGCTCAAGACGCTGGAAGACGACGAAACGTTGCTGGTGCAATCGGGCAAACCCGTGGGCGTGTTCCGCACGCACAAGGACGCACCCCGCGTGCTGATCGCCAACTCGAACCTCGTGCCGCATTGGGCGACATGGGACCATTTCAACGAGCTCGATAAGAAGGGTCTGGCGATGTATGGCCAGATGACCGCGGGGTCGTGGATCTACATCGGCACCCAGGGCATCGTGCAGGGCACCTACGAAACCTTTGCCGAAGCGGGGCGGCAGCATTACGGCGGCTCGCTCACGGGGCGCTGGATCCTGACGGGCGGCTTGGGTGGCATGGGCGGGGCGCAACCCCTGGCCGCCGTCATGGCGGGGGCCTGCTGTCTGGCTGTGGAATGCGACGAGACGCGGATCGATTTTCGCATCCGCACCAGATACGTGGACGCCAAAGCTCATACGCTGGACGAAGCCCTTTCGCTCATCGCAGACTGGACGTCTAAGGGCGAGGCGAAATCCGTGGGTCTTGTCGGCAACGCCGCCGACATCTTCCCCGAACTCGTCGCCCGCATGAAGGCGGGCGGCCCGCGCCCCGATATCGTGACCGACCAGACCTCGGCCCACGATCCCCTGCACGGCTACCTGCCGCAGGGCTGGAGCGTGGGCGAATGGCGCGCGAAACAGGAAAGCGACCCGAAATCGGTGGAAAAAGCCGCCCGCGCCAGCATGCGCACGCACGTCGCCGCCATGGTCGATTTCTGGAACGCAGGGGTGCCCACGCTCGACTATGGCAACAACATCCGGCAGGTCGCACAGGACGAAGGGCTGGAAAACGCCTTCGCCTTCCCCGGCTTCGTGCCCGCCTATATCCGTCCGCTGTTCTGCCGCGGCATCGGCCCCTTCCGCTGGGTGGCGCTGTCGGGCGACCCCGAGGATATCGCCGCGACCGACGCCGCGATGAAGCGCCTGTTTCCGGAAAACCAGCACCTCCACCGCTGGCTCGACATGGCGGGCGAACGCATCGACTTTCAGGGTCTGCCCGCCCGCATCTGCTGGATCGGCCTTGGCGACCGGCACCGCGCAGGGCTAATGTTCAACGACATGGTCGCATCTGGCGAACTCAAAGCCCCCATCGTCATCGGCCGCGACCACCTCGACAGCGGATCAGTCGCCTCGCCCAACCGCGAGACGGAAGCCATGAAAGACGGCTCCGATGCCGTGTCCGACTGGCCGCTTCTTAACGCGCTCCTCAACACGGCCAGCGGCGCCACATGGGTCTCGCTCCACCACGGCGGCGGGGTGGGCATGGGCTTTTCGCAGCACTCCGGCATGGTCATCGTGGCCGATGGCACACCCGACGCCGCCCGCCGCCTGAACAATGTGCTGTGGAACGACCCCGCCACCGGGGTCATGCGCCATGCCGACGCGGGCTATGACATCGCAACCGATCATGCCCGCGCCATGAACCTCAGACTGCCCGCCATCCTCGGCAACTGACTTCATCTGTTCTTCAAATATCCCACGGGGGCGCGGGGGTGTGAAACCCCCGCTCCGCCCGCAGCCAGAAAAGCGACGCCATGCACTACTCTCCCGGCCAAGAGCCCTGCCCGCTGCCCTTTTCCCCGTTCAAATCCTGCACCGTGCCACGCCCGATCGGCTGGCTGTCCACGATCTCGAAAGACGGCAAACCCAACCTTGCGCCCTATAGCCAGTGGCAAAACCTGTCCTTCGATCCGCCGATGGTGATGTTCGCGGCCAACCCCTATTCCGACGGTCGCCGCAAACACACGGTGATCAACGCCGAAGAAACCGGCTGGTTCGTCTGGAACATGGCGACCTATGACCTGCGCGAAGCGGTGAACATCTCGTCGATGGAATGGCCCGAAGGCGTGGACGAATTCGAAAAGGCAGGCGTCACCAAAGCGGCCTGTATCGACGCCCCCGGCCCGCGCGTGGCCGAAAGCCCCGCGCATTTCGAATGCCGCTACCTTTCGACCCATCGCCTCAAGGGTAATTCCAACCACGGCTGGGTCGATGTTGTCTATGGCGAGGTCATCCGCATCCATGTCAAGGACGAGGTGATCAAGCCGGACGGCAAGCTTGACATCCCCGCCATCCGCCCGCTCGCGCGACTGGGATATTACGAATATACCAGCGTCACCGAAAGCTTCGAGATGCGCATTCCCGGGGCCACGGGTGCGGCGGCGGCGGGGCTAGAAGGCAAGGCCTGACGCCGGGGTTTGCGGCGCGGCGGACGGGCCTAAAGCCCGTCCACGATAACGACCTGCACATCGCAGGCCCCGTCGCGCCGCGCCCTGGCGGCCTGATACGCGGCGCTGGCATAGCAGGCGCGGGCGGCATCAAGGCTGGGAAATTCGATCACCACATGCCGATCATAGGCCGGTCCTTCCAGCACATCGGCCTCGCCGCCCCGTGCCAGAAACCGCGCACCATGGGCGGCAAAGGCGGCAGGGGCGAGCGCTTGGTAGCCCTTATAGGCTTCGGGGTCGGTCACGGTCACATGGGCGATCCAATAGGCAGGCATCATTCCCCCTGCAGCAGACGTTGCGCAATGCTTGCGGCTTCGGTCAGGTGGTCGCGCACGGCCTGCGCTGCGGCGTCGGCATCGCCCGCGCCGATGGCATCGGCAATGCGGGCCATCCGCGCCTGACCCGATACATGCCGGTCGGTGGTGGCCAGCGTCAGCGCACGCAGGCGACTGATGCGGCCGTTCAGGCGCTGCACGATTTCCCATGCGATATGGTGTCCTGCGGCGCGGAAGATCACCTCGTAAAACCGCGTCGTCGCATCGAACAGCGCCAGTTCGCCGCCCGCTTGTGCGGCCCGCAAAGCAGCAAGCGCAGCACTCAGATCGGCTTTCACGCGGTTGTCGACCGCCACTGCACAGGCCGCCGCAGCCCCCGATTCCAGCAAAAGCCGGATGTCATAGATTTGCCGCGCCTGATCCCAATCAAGCCGCGCCACGACCGGCCCCTTGTGACCCGCGCTTTCCACCAATCCTTCGGTCTCGAGGATACGGATCACCTCGCGCACCACCGAACGCGACACGCCAAGCTGATCGCAAAGTGTACGCTCGACCAGCCGTTCGCCACCTTTGAACCGTCCGGCAATGATGGCCGCGCGCATGCGGTCCAGCACCACCTCGCGCAGGCGTTGCGGCATGTCGTGGATGCGAAGGTCAAGGGCGTCTTGCATTGGCCAAAGCTAGCCGTTTTGCCGCGGGGCTGCAATCTATGATTGACATACGGTCTTATGGTATACCAAACTATGAACAGCACTTGACCCGAGGTTTCCCATGCCAGCCCTGATCCGCAAAACACTGCTCCACGTCGAAACCACGCTGATCGAAGGGGGGCGTGCCGCGCCGGTGCCGCTCAAACTGATCGCCGCCGCCGCGGTGGTGAAGAACCCTTGGGCGGGGCGCGGCTTCGTCGAGGATTTGAAGCGGGAAATCCACGATGTCGCGCCCGAACTTGGGGCCCTGCTGACGGCGATGATCCTTGATGCCGCGGGCGGTGGTGACAAGATCGAGGGGTATGGCAAAGCGTCCATCGTCGGGCTGGATGGCGAAGTCGAACACGCCTCGGCGCTGATCCACACGCTGCGCTTCGGCAATCATTACCGTCAGGCGGTGGGGGCCAAGACCTACCTTGCCTTCACCAACATCCGCGGCGGGGCGAATACGCCGGTCATGATTCCGCTGATGGACAAGCATGACGAAGGGCGCAGAAGCCATTATCTGACCGTGCATTTCGCCATGCCCGACGCCCCCGCAGCCGACGAGATTCTGGTGGCTTTGGGGGCATCCATCGGCGGTCGCCCGCATCACCGCATCGGGGACCGCTACCAAGACCTCAAGGATCTGGGCAATGACGCAGCGAACCCTGCGGCTGTCTGACGGCGGCACGGTTGCCGCACTCGATGTGGGTCAGGGCGAACCTTTGGTTCTGATCCACGGCGTCGGCATGAATGCGCGGGCATGGGCCCCGCAGATTGCCGATCTGTCGCGCGATTGGCGGGTGATTGCGGTGGATATGCCGGGGCACGGCGGATCATCCCCCCTGCCCCGTGGTGCGATGCTGAAAGATTACGTCGCATGGGCCGCGCGGGTGATCGAGGCGCTGTCGCTCGGCTGCGTCAATGTGGCAGGCCATTCGATGGGGGCGCTGATCGCCACGGGGTTGGCGGTGGACTATCCCGAACTCATCCGCCGCGTGGCCGTGCTGAACGCCGTGCACCGCCGAACGCCGCAGGCGCGGGCAGCGGTCGAATCGCGGGCAAACGAGATCGCGGCGGGACGCCACGACCCCGACGCACCGCTGGACCGCTGGTTCGGCCCTGCCGATGCGCCGATCCGCGCACAGGTCGCCGGATGGCTGCATGCGGTCGACCCGCAGGGCTATGCCGCCGCCTATGCCGCCTTTGCGCGCGGCGACGATGTCTATGCCGGCGACTGGCATCGCATCACCTGCCCCGCGCTGGTGCTAACGGGCGATGGTGACGCCAATTCCACGCCGGACATGACCTGCACCATGGCGGCAGCGGCCCCGCGTGGCCGCGCTGTGGTGATCAAGGGTCATCGCCATATGGTGAACCTGACCGCACCCGATGCGGTAACGGCGGCCTTGCGGACGTGGCTGAAAACACCCTTGATGATCGAACGTGACGGGGTGCGCGCATGACGGATCAAACAGCCTTCGACCGCCGCGCCCTGCGCGATGCCTTTGGCAGCTTCATGACCGGCGTGACGGTGGTGACGACACGCGATGCCGACGGCCAACCCCTTGGCTTCACGGCAAATTCCTTTTCCTCTGTCTCGCTCGACCCGGCCCTGCTGCTGGTGTCGATCGCGCGGTCGTCGACCAATTACGCCGCCTTTACCCAAACTGCGGGTTTTGCCGTCAACATCCTGTCCGAGGGGCAAAAGGACATCTCCAACACCTTCGCCCGCCCGGTCGAAGACAGGTTCGGGTCAGTCTACTGGCGTTACAGCGACAACGGCTCTCCCCTGATCTCGAATGTCTCGGCTTGGTTCGACTGCGCCTTGCACCACTGCGTCGAAGCGGGCGACCATGCCATCCTGATCGGGCGGGTCCTGGCCTTCGAGGCAACGCCCGCGCCGGGCCTTGGCTATTACCGTGGCAGCTATTTCACCCCCGCCGACACCGCGACGCGGCTGGCCACCGGCCCCGAAGTGGTGGTCTCTGCCGTCATCGAACAAAGCGGGCAGGTGCTTCTGGCCGATGACGGCACCGGCGGCTTGACCCTGCCCACCGCCCGCGTCGGGCGCGACGGGGTTTCGGCCGCGCTTGCGCAATTGATCGCCACGACCGGAGTCGAGGCTGCCCCCGGTTTCATCTATTCGGTCTATGAGGACGTGGCGCGGGGCCACCAGCATATCAGCTTCCTCTGCCCGGCCACCGGCGGCACTCCGGCAACCGGCAGCTATGTCGATCTGGCACCCGAGGCGCTGGGCGACGTGACCGACCCCGCCATGCGCGTTCTGCTGGAACGGCTGGCCGAGGAATCCCGCGTCGGCAATTACGGCATTTACTTCGGCGACCAGAACTCGGGTCAGGTCGCGCTCGTTTCCAAAGGCAAAACCCCATGAAATTCTCGCTTTTCGTCCATATGGAACGCATCAGCCCCGCCGACCCGGAACCGCGCCTGTATCAGGAAATGCTGGAACTATGCCGCATCGCCGACGAGGGCGGGATGCATGCGATCTGGACGGGCGAGCATCATGGCATGTCCTTTACCATCGCGCCAAACCCGCTTTTGAACCTTGTCGATCTGGCGCGGCGCACGAAAAACGTCCGCCTTGGCACCGGCACCGTGATCGCGCCCTTCTGGCACCCGATCAAGCTGGCAGGCGAGGCTGCGATGGCCGATATCATCATGGACGGACGGCTCGATCTGGGCATCGCGCGGGGGGCTTATACCTTCGAATACGAACGTGTCATGCCGGGTCTCGATGCGTGGAACGCGGGCGGGCGGATGCGCGAACTGATCCCCGCTATCAAGGGCTTGTGGGACGGCGATTACACCCATGACGGGCAGTATTGGCAGTTTCCTGCAACCACATCGGCCCCCAGACCCCTGCAAAAGCCCATCCCGATCTGGGTCGCCGCGCGCGACCCCAACAGCCACGATTTCGCGGTCGGTCAGGGCTGCAACGTGCAGGTGACACCGCTCCATATGGCGCATGACGAGGTGGTCAGCCTGATGGAACGCTTCAACGCCGCCGTGGCCAACCACCCAAAGGTGGCGCGCCCCAAGATCATGATCCTGCAACACGGCTACGTTGCCGACAGTGCCGCCGATGCCGATCTGGCGGCGGAAGAGTTGAACAGTTTCTACAATTATTTCGGCGCTTGGTTCCTGAACAAGCGGCCCATCCATCAGGGCATGATCGCGCAATTGTCGCCCGAAGAAATGGCTGCCCATCCGTTCTATTCGCCAAAGGTGATGCGCGACAACCTGCTGATCGGAGAAGCGCCCGAGGTGGTGGAGAGGCTGAAGAAGATCGAAGCCTTGGGTTACGACGAATTCTCGCTCTGGATCGACAGCGGCATGAGTTTTTCGCGCAAACGCGCCTCGCTCGAACGGTTCATCGCAGATGTGATGCCCGCCTTTGCCTGAAGGAAACACCTTGGACCGCTTCCAGCTTTACATCGACGGCCAGTTCCGCGACGGCGCGGCAACCTTCCCCAGCCTCGACCCCGCAACCGGCACCGCTTGGGCCGAGATGCCCGAAGCGCGGGAAGCCGAGGTGAATGCAGCCGTCGCCGCCGCGCATCGCGCCTTCCGCTCGGGGGCTTGGCCCAAGCTGACGGCTTCCGCACGCGGCAAGCTGTTGATGCGGCTGGCCGATCTGGTACAGGCCGCCGCCCCGCGACTGGCCGCGCTCGAAACGCGGGACACCGGCAAGATCATCCGCGAGACATCGGCGCAGATTGCTTATGTGGCCGATTACTTCCGCTATTACGCAGGCCTTGCCGACAAGATCGAAGGCGCGCATCTGCCCATCGACAAGCCCGATATGGAGGTATGGCTCCGCCGCGAACCCGTGGGGGTGGTGGCAGCCATCGTGCCGTGGAACAGCCAGTTGTTCCTGTCGGCGGTCAAGATCGGCCCCGCGCTGGCGGCGGGCTGCACCGTGGTGCTCAAAGCTTCCGAAGACGGCCCTGCCCCCATGCTCGACTTCGCGCGACTGGTGCACGAGGCGGGCTTTCCGGCGGGCGTGTTCAACGTCATCACCGGCTTTGGCCCCACCTGTGGCGCGGTGCTGACACGGCACCCGCTGGTGGATCACATCGCCTTTACCGGCGGGCCGGAAACGGCGCGGGCGGTGGTGCGGGGCTCGGCGGAAAACCTTGCATCCACTTCGCTGGAACTGGGTGGAAAATCGCCCTTCATCGTGTTCGACGACGCCGATCTGGACAGCGCCGCCAATGCGCAAGTGTCGGGAATCTTCGCAGCCACAGGGCAAAGCTGCGTGGCAGGATCGCGCCTTCTGGTGCAGGCCAGTGTCAAGGATGCCTTTCTGGCCAGACTGAAAACCAAGGCCGAAGCGATCCGTATCGCCGCCCCCGACGATATGACAACCGAGGTCGGCCCGCTATGCACCCTTCGCCAGCGCGACCGCATCGAACGGCTGGTGGCCGATAGCCTGTCATCGGGCGCACGGCTCGTGACGGGGGGCGTGGTTCCGCAGGGCGCAGGGTTCTACTATCCGCCCACCATCCTCGATTGCTCCACCGCGCCCGATGCGCCTTGCGTGACGCAAGAGCTGTTCGGCCCCGTGCTGTCTGTGGTGTCCTTCGAGACCGAGGAACAGGCGCTGGAAATTGCCAATGCCACGCAATACGGGCTGGCCTCGGGCGTGTTCACACGGTCCCTGACGCGCGCGCACCGAATGATCCGCGGTCTGCGGGCCGGGGTGGTCTGGGTCAACACCTACCGCGCCGTGTCGCCCATCGCGCCTTTCGGCGGGTCTGGCCTGTCGGGGCACGGGCGCGAAGGCGGTCTTGCGGCGGCGCTCGATTACACCACCGTGAAAACCGTCTGGCTGCGGACCTCGGACGACCCGATCCCCGATCCCTTCGTGATGCGCTAACCGCCCACCCGCGCGGTGCCACAGCCGTGGGGCCAGCGCAGCGCAATAGGCCTTACGGCGATTTCGCCAATTCCGAACTGCCCCGCTGATGCAGCATCGAACTGCACGACCCTGCCCCGTATGCACAGAGTGTCAAGCTGTGCCTGTGTCAGCACGTTGGCATCGAACCGAAGGGGGCGGTTGCGCAAGAGCGGATCGTTTCGCACCAGATCCGTGGAAAAGGCGTGGCGGTCGTCGGACACCACGACGAAATCGGCATCGGTGGCCGCAATCGCCGCATCGGCAGCGGCATAGGGCGCTACGAAAACATGCGCCTGCCACAGGCGCAGCGGCAGCAGCACGGCCAATGACAGGGCTGTGACAGCCAGAAACCCGCTGTAGAGCTTGCGCCGCGCCACCGCGTCGATCCCGTCGCGCAGCCGCGCATAGCCAAGGGCACCGATCAGGCTCAGATTTCCAAGCAGCCCGTGCAGGTAGCGATAGCCCCAGCCATGCCCCTGATGTGGCGACAACAGCGCCACCACCGCAAACGTCAACACCACACCGCCCAATAGGCTGCGCAACGCTCCGCCCGCCCGCCACGCCGCACCCGCTCCGCAGATCGCCAGCAGCAGCATCAGCGGATGCGTCCATGTCAGCAGCCGCAGCAGGTTCTGCGCCATGGTGCCGATGTCATGGGCATCGATCTTGGCCCACATCTGCAGCGCCACGTCCAACGGCCCGCGCGACCAGCCAGCCCCGCTTCCTTGCGGCAGCGCCCCGCCCATGAACCCCATCGCAAGGGCCAGCCAGTTGGTCCAGACCAGCAGCGCAACAGCCAGAACCGCGCTATGCCAAAGCGCAGGCGCATAGTCGCGCTGCGTCCACATCGACAGCACGAAAGGTGCTGCGAACAGCGGAAAGAACACCGGCTGATGAAGGCCGATGGCCAGAAACGCAGTGAAAGCAGCCAACACATGGCCTGCAAGACTGCGCCGCAACACCAGAACCAGCCACAACAGGTTCGCCGCCAGATGCGCGGACATGGCATAAGGCGTCATCGCTGTGACCACGAATTGCGACGATCCAACCAGCAGCAGCACCGCCACGGCAGCAAAGACCGGCAGGTCCGGCACCAGCGCCCGCGCGACCGCCCTCAGCAGCAGCAAGCTTGACCCCGCCATGGCCGCCGATGCGGCCCCTGCGGGCAACAGCGCCTGCAAACTGGCGTTCACCGGCAGATACATCGACCCCCACAGCGTTTGACCCTGCGAGGTGACGACATAACTTGGCGTCAGTGCCGCTGCATAGCCACGCCAATCCTCGGCCAGCGGCACGAACGGAATACCCTGCCGGTAATGCGCGCCCTCGACGCTGGCCCACCATTCGTCGGCAGACAGCGCATACCCGGCAAAGATCAGATGTGACCCGGCCCAAGCCAAGGCGATAAATGCCGCGACCCCGGGGCCAAGCAAGCCAGACGCACCCTCGGCCCGCCCCGGCAGCCTGCGCGACAAGAGCGGCCAAAGGGCGACAAGCAGCGCCGTCAACAGCAGCGGCCCCGCGTCTTGCTCAATCATGTAACGGGTCGCTATGTAAGACGCCCCGCCTGACCGGATCGTCCAAAAGGCGGCGGCAAGGCAAAGCATGACACCGATCGCCAGAACCAGACAGGCCAGCACCAATCCGTTGGACCATGCGCTGCGCACATCTGCCGCCCGGTCGTCCAACCTGCGCCCCCCGCTTGCCTTGCCAAACCATACCAGCGCAGCGCAGACGCTCAAGCCAAAGATGGGGCGTCAGACCTCAGCCGCGGCTGCGCATGCGGTTTCGCATCTCGCGCATGCGGAAGAACACCCCCGCGACCAGAAAGAACATCGCCACGAACATGAAACCGCGCCACATGCCGTTGTCGGCGCTCTCGGCAGGCAATTGGCCCGTCACCTGCCACATCACCAACACACCCGCCCCGAAGGCAAGCACGAAGCGGCGGATCATCCGGCAGGTCAGGCAGACGGCCTTGTTCATGGTCTCACTCCTGTTCAAACTCGATTGCGATCTCGATGCGGCGGTTCTTCTGGCGGCCCTCTTCGGTGGCATTGTCGGCCACAGGCTCGGTTTCGCCCTTGCTGACGGCGACGAGTTCGGCCCCCGGAACCACGCCACTTTCGGTGATCTGGCGCACCACGCTTGCGGCACGGGCCGAGGCGAGTTCCCAGTTGTCGCGGTAGGTCGATCCCGAAAGCGGCACGTTGTCGGTATGGCCGGTGACCACGATCTTGGCCGCCTTGCCCGACACCTCTTCCAGCTTGCCGATGATCGCTTGCGCTTCGGCAGTCATGTCTGCGGAACCCGACGAGAAAGCCCCGCCCGCACCGACCGTCACCACAACCGCGCCGTCGCGCTGTTCGACCTGCACGTTGCCATCCGCCATTTCGCCTTCCAGCGCCATACCCAGCTTGACGGCCGCCATCTTGGCGCGGATCAGCCCGACGCCCGACCCGTTGGCAGGCGCACCGCCGCCTTGCGCGCCTATGGCCGAACCACCCGCATCGCCGGCCGCAGCACCTCCCGATTGCGCCCCTTGCGCCGCACCGCCGGTGCTGTCACCCGCTGCCGGCCCGCCGGTTGCAGCACCAGCGGCGGCACCCGCCGCGGCGGCTCCATCTGCCAATGCCTTGGCGATCTTTGCGGCGTCTTCCTTGCTGGCCCCCGCAGGCAGACGCACCGTCACCGACCCTGCGTCACTTTCCACCGTCACTGCGCCCTTGGCTACCGCGTCCTGCATCGCCTTTGACAGGGCCTTGGCCGCTTGATCGGCGGCATCCGCGCCCTCGCCGCTGGCACCGCCGGGATTGCCCACGCCTTCGGCCTTGCCGCTGTCGGGAATATCGGGGTCGCCCGATTGCGGCGTGGTGGCCGGCGGATCGTTGGTCTGTTCGCCCGATTGCGGGCCGAAATGCAGGTCGATGATCGACGTACCGCCCTTGTCGGCGGCATTCGGATCAAGCGGCACGCGGCCAAAGGTCTGTCGCATGACGGAAGCAAAGGCGTTGAACTTCGGTTGATCGGTCGTCGCGGTCATCAGCATGATGACGAAAAAGGCCATGAGCAACGTCGCCATATCGGCAAAGGTAATGATCCAGGGCGGCGGGCAGTGGCCGCCGCCGCCGTGATCGTCATGGCCGCCACCGCCGCCATGGCCATGGTCGTCGTCATGCCCATGCGCGTCGTGACCGTGATGCGCCGCCTTTGCCGGAGCCTTGGCCATTTACGCCGCCGCCGCCAGCTTGGCACGGTCGGCGGGCGGCAGGCGCGCGGCCAGACCGTCAAGGATGACGCGCGGCGCTTCGGCCCGCGCAATGCCGCGCAAGCCCTCGATAGCCGCCTCGCAATAGGCGATCTCGCGGGCGGTGTTGTTCTTCAACTTGGTCGCCATAGGCCCGAAGAACACGTTGGCGGCAATCGCGCCGTACATCGTGCCCACCAATGCGGTCGCCATGCCCTTGCCCACGCTGGTGGGGTCCGACATGTTTCCCATCATCTCGACCAGACCGATCAGCGTGCCGATCATGCCGTAAGCGGGGCCAAGCTCGACCCATGCCTTGCACACGTCCTGCTTGGCGGAATGGCGCACCTTCAGCGCGGCAAGCTCGTTGGCCAGCGTCTTGGCCAGCTTGCCTTCGTCAGCTCCGTCGATCAACATCTGCATGCCGCGTTCCAGAAACTTGTGCGGCATCTCCTTGCCTTCCAGCGCCATCAGCCCGTCCTTGCGGGCAATGGTGGCCAGTTCCGACATGGTGACGGCAAGTGCTGCGATGTCGGTGTTGTGCTTTTTGAAGGCGGTCGCCATCGCCTTGAACGACCCAAGGAACACTTCCATCGGCGCGGTGTACATCACGGCAAAGAAACCACCGACGAAGACGATGGTGAACCCGTGGACCGAGATGAACGGCTCGATATGTCCGCCCGCCAGCATCGTGCCGACCACGGCAAGAATACCGCCGAAAAACCCGATTGTCGTTGCCAAGTCCATGCCGTGCCCCTTTGTCCTTACCAAGGGAGACGGCAAAACGCGTGCCACTTATAGCTGTGACCACGTTTCATCCTTGCACAAATACTCTCGGGGCAAGCGCGCCTTGCGCGCGCGGGCGGCGCAACGCCCCCCGCTTGCCGGTCGGTCAGACGATGCCGCCGCCGCCGCCCGTTACCTTTGGCCGCACTGCCGCCACCTTGGCCCGATAGCCGCTGGCGCGATAGGTCGCCACAGGATCGATTGCCCCGCCCGCCCGCAGCCGCGCCGTGGCGAGGATCGGCTCCACATCCGTCCGGAACCCCTGTTTCAGCGTGCTCGTCGCCATCAGCGCATCGTTGGCGTCCTGATAGCCCGCCAGCGCCACACGGTCGACCAGCGCCGCCTGCGCATAGGCGCGCTGCACCTCCATGGCCGAAACCATCAGGCTTTCGATCGGGTCGGTCACGTTGTGGCTTTGGTCAAGCATATGGGCGGGATCGAAGCCCGCCTTGCCCTCGGCCCCCACCAGTTCGTTGAACACGAGGAACAGCCGGTACGGGTCGATGCTGCCCGTGTCGAGGTCGTCGTCGCCGTATTTGGAATCGTTGAAGTGAAAGCCGCCCAGCTTGCCGAACTGGATCAGGCGGGCCACGATCATCTCGATGTTCACATTCGGCGCGTGGTGGCCCAGATCGACCAGACACATCGCCTTGTCGCCCAGCTCCTTGGCGATCAGGTAGTTGGTGCCCCAATCCTGCACCACGGTGGAATAAAAGGCCGGTTCGAACATCTTGTGTTCGCTAAACACCCGCCAATCGTCGGGAAGGGCTGCGTAAACCTGCTTCATCGCGTCGAGGTAACGCTCGAATTGCCGCGTGAAATCGGTCTGCCCCGGAAAGTTCGACCCGTCCCCGATCCAGACCGTCAGCGCCTTCGACCCCAGTGTGCGACCGATCTCGATACATTCGATGTTGTGGTCCACCGCCTGCTGGCGGGTCGCCTTGTCGGCGTGGCTCAGCGAGCCGAACTTGTAGCTATGCGCCTGCCCCGGCTGGTCCTGAAAGGTGTTGGAATTCATCGCATCAAACCGCAGCCCCTGCTTTGCAGCCGCCGCCAGCAAGTCGGCTGCGGGGGCCTTGTCCCAAGGGATGTGCAACGATACCGCAGGGGTAGCGCGGGTCAGCGACTGGATCACGCCGCAATCGTCCAGCTTGTCGAAGATATGGCGCGGCTCGCCTTCCCCCGGAAAGCGCGCAAAGCGGGTGCCGCCGGTTCCCACGCCCCAGCTCGGCACCGCAACGCCGTAAGCGGCAACCTTGTCGCGGATGGCGTCGATACCGATGCCACGGCGCGACAGATGCTCGCCCAAAGCCTCGTAATCCGCTTGCAAGGCTTTGATACGCTTGTCGTTCTCGGCCTGAATGGTGTTCGCGTCGATCATGTCATGTCACCGTGTGAAGGCTTGGACGTTGCCCGCGTCCACGTTCAGGATATTGCCCGTGGATTTGGCCGACAGGTCCGAGGCGAGGAAATAGGCGGCTTCCGCAATGTCTTCAGGCAGCACAGACCGCTTCAACATCGACCGCTGGCGATACATTTCTTCCAGCCCGTCCTTGTCGGTCTTATAGGTGCTGGCCCGCTGGTCCAGCCATTCGCCCGACCAGATTTTCGATCCCTTCAGCACGGCATCGGGGTTGACCACGTTCACACGGATACCCGCTTCTGCCCCCTCCAGCGCCAGACAGCGCGCCAGATGGATTTCGGCGGCTTTCGCCGTGCAATAGGCCGATGCGTTGGGGCTGGCAGCCAGACCGTTCTTCGAGGCGACAAAAACCACCGCACCGCCGATGCCTTGCGTGCGGAACAGCTTGAACGCCTCGCGGCTGACAAGGAAATATCCCGTCGACAGGATGTCCATGTTCTTGTTCCACAGTGCCAGTGTCGTGTGTTCGATCGGGGCCGACGATGCGATCCCTGCGTTCGAAACCAGAATATCCAAGCCCCCGAATTCCACCGCCGTCTGGCCATAGGCTGCCAGAACCGCCGCCTCATCCGTCACGTTCATCACCACCGTCCGCACCACATCGCGGCCGTGACGGCTGGCAAGGTTTTCTGCCGTGGCTTTCAGCGCCGCCTCGTCGATATCGGCCAGCATGACGCAGGCCCCCTCGCGCAGGTAACGCTCCGCGCAGGCCGACCCGATGCCGCCCGCGCCGCCGGTGACAAAGGCCACACGACCCGCCAGCGATTTGGGTCTGGGCATGCGGGCCAGCTTCGCCTCTTCCAGCAGCCAATATTCGATATCAAAGGCTTCCTGTTCCGGCAGCCCGCAATATTCCGAAATCGTATCCGCCCCGCGCATCACGTTGATGGCGTTCACGTAGAATTCACCCGAAATCCGCGCCGTGGCCTTGTCCTTGGCGAATGTCAGCATCCCCACGCCCGGCACCAGATAGACCACCGCGTTCGGGTCGCGCAGCGGCGGCGAATCGGAGTGTTTGCAGCGGTCGTAATAGGCCGCGTATCCGGCGCGGTAATCGGCCACCTGCCCCGCCAGCGCGGCAAGCGTGGCCTCCAGGTCCGGTTTCGCCGGATCGAAGCCAACCACCAACGGGCAAATTTTGGTCCGCAGAAAGTGATCGGGGCAAGACGTGCCAAGCGCGGCAAGCGGTTTGAGCTTGGCCGAGTTGACGAATTCCAGCACGGCGGGCTGATCGTCGAAATGGCCGACCATGTGATGATCGGCGGAAATCATGCCGCGTATCGCAGGCATCAGACGGGCCGCCACGGCACGGCGGGCATCGGCATCAAGCGACTGTGCGACAGCACCGCCGAAGATGGCCTTGCCTGCGGTCTGGGTCGCGAACCAATCCATCGCCTTCTGGATGATCTCGAGCGTCAGCGCGTAGCAGGCCTTGGCGTCATCATCCCAGGTGAACAGCCCGTGCGATTCCAGCACCACACCCTTGGCATCCGGGTTTTCCAGACAGAATTTCTCAAGCCACAGGCCAAGCTCGAAACCGGGACGCTTCCACGGCAGCCAGCCGATGTCGTTTCCGAAAATCTGTTGCGTCAACGCGCGGCTGTTCTTCGACGCGGCGATCGCGATGATCGCATCGGGATGCATGTGATCGACATGCTTTTTCGGCACATAGGCATGCAGCGGCGTGTCGATGCTCGCGGCCCGCGCATTCAGGTTAAAGGTGCAATGGGGCAGCAGCCCCACCATCTCGTCCTCCATCTGCACGCCTTTGTAGATCCCTTTCAGCGCGCGCAGCTTTTCCATGTAAAGCGTTGCGAAACCGTCCATCTTGATGGATCCCACATCGCCGCCCGACCCCTTGACCCACAGCACCTCGACCGCAGTCTGCGTCAGCGGATCGGTCTCGGTCACCTTGGCGCTGGTGTTGCCACCGCCATAATTGGTGATCCGCTTGTCCGACCCCAACAGGTTGGAGCGGTACAACAGCTTTTCCGGCTCGGTCATCCCCTTCGCGCGGGCATCGTCCCAAAGGTTCATCAGCCGGTTACCGGCGGCGGCAGTGGTCATGGCATCCTCCCTGAACGCGGCAAGCCCCCGCGCTTTGGTCAAGGTTTGTGACCACCGCCCGCCAATGTCAATCAAAAACAATCATCTTCAATCATGCTGCAGGTGCAAAATGATTGCTATGATTGAAAATGATTGACAGTGATTGGATTAGACGGCAGCGTGACAGGCAGGGAGGACACCATGCACGAAAGCGAAAGGCACAGAATCATCCTGTCGGCCGTGCAGGAACGCCCCGTGGCAACGGTGGCCGATCTGGTCACGCTGACCGGCGCATCCGAGGCGACGGTACGCCGCGACATCGCAACCATGCATGTGCAAAAGAAACTCCGCCGCGTGCGGGGCGGTGCCGAATCCATCGCGCCGCCGAACTATGTCGGCATCAATGCCCGCCCCTTCAGCATGGACGAAGGCATCCGCATCGCGCAAAAACGCGCCATCGCCCGCGCCGCTGTCGATCTTTGCGACGACGGCTCGCCCATCATCATCAACGGCGGCACCACCACCTTCCAGATGGTCCACCCGCTGACTGCCAAGCGGTTGCAGGTCTTCACCAACAGCTTTCCCATCGCGGAACATCTGCTCAGACATTCCAAGAACACCGTCCTGTTGCCCGCAGGGGCGATCTACCGCGAACAGAACATCATCCTGTCGCCCTTCGACAATGACGGCTCGTCGCATTTCTGGGCGCGGCGGATGTTCATGGGCTGCCGCGGCCTTGGCCCGCTCGGGCTGATGGAGGGTGACCCGCTGCTGATACAG
The DNA here is from genome assembly GCA_040398445.1 of Gemmobacter sp. Classification (GTDB taxonomy): domain Bacteria; phylum Pseudomonadota; class Alphaproteobacteria; order Rhodobacterales; family Rhodobacteraceae; genus Paragemmobacter. The sequence continues at coordinate 254,862 of JBBAUB010000004.1, forward strand.
GCCGAACAAAAGCTTATCGGTCAGGCCGACGAGCTGGTGGTGCTGGCCGACAGCACCAAATTCGCGCGCCGGTCCAGCATGCTGCTCTGCCCGCTGGCACGCATCCACACCGTCATCACCGACGAAGGAATTTCCGACCGCGACGCGAGCATGCTCGAAGCGGCGGATGTACGGCTGATCGTGGCGCAAGTCGGCGCTTCGGACAGAACCATGGCCGCGCAGGAGGCATAAGGGCGCGGCCGCCCAAAAGACTGAAACGCTCAGGGAGGAACACATGAGCATACTTCGCAAGGCACTGACCACGGCGGCACTCGCCACCGCGCTGATCGCCACCGGAGCCCACGCCGAAACCAAGCGCATCGCGCTGGTGGTAAAGGCACTTGGCATCGGCTTCTTCGAAGCGGCCAACAAGGGCGCGGAAGAAGCGGCCAAGGAACTCGGCGATGTGGAAATCATCTACACCGGCCCGACCGACACCACTGCCGAAGGCCAGATCGAAGTGATCAACAGCCTGATCGCGCAGGGCGTCGACGCCATCGCCATCTCGGCCAACGACCCCGACGCCGTTGCCCCCGCCCTGCAAAAGGCAATGGAGCGTGGCATCACGGTCATCTCGTGGGATTCGGGCGTGGCCAAGGAAGGCCGCCAGATGCACCTGAACCCGTCGTCGTCGGCGCTGATCGGCAATACGATCATCAAGCTTGCCGCCGACCACATGACCGAAAAGGGCGACGTGGCGATCCTGTCGGCCACCTCGACCTCGACCAACCAGAACATCTGGATCGAAGAGGCCAAGAAGGTTCTGCCGAACTATCCGAACGTCAACCTTGTCGCCACCGTCTATGGCGATGACCTTGCCGACAAATCCTACCGCGAAGCGCAGGGCCTGATCCAGACCTACCCGAACCTGAAAGCGATCATCGCGCCGACGACCGTGGGTATCCTTGCTGCATCGCAGGCTGTCACCGATGCCGGCAAGATCGGCCAGATCAACGTCACGGGTCTTGGCCTGCCGTCGGAAATGGCCGGTGCCGTCGAATCCGGTGCCACCGTTTCCTTCGCCATCTGGAACCCGATCGATCTGGGCTATGCCGCGACCATGCTGGCCTACAACATCGCAAACGGGGCCAAGGCCGAACCGGGTGCCTCGATCCCGATGGGCCGCATGGGCAATGCCACGCTCGACGACAACAACGAAGCGGCCATGTCGGACCCCTTCACCTACGACAAGTCGAACATCGAAGAGTTCAAGTCGATCTTCTGATCGGCTCCCCCTCCGGGTCGCTGCGCTCCCGCGCGGCCCGGAGGTCTTTCTTCGCAAGATCACCCGCAGGATCACCCCATGACCGCCCCCACCGCCCCGCAGCCCGTGCTGCGCCTTTCCGGCATATCGAAATCATTTCCCGGTGTTCGGGCGCTGTCAGATGTGCAGCTTGACCTTTACGCAGGGCAAGTCACCGCGCTGATCGGCGAGAACGGCGCGGGCAAGTCCACCATCGTCAAGGTGCTGACCGGCATCTACCAGCCCGACGGTGGCAGCATCGAAATCGACGGGCGGCCCGTCCATTTTCCCACCGCCGACGCCGCCGCCCGCCATGGCGTCACGGCGATCCATCAGGAAACCGTCCTGTTCGACGAACTTACCGTTGCCGAAAACATCTTCATCGGCCACGCCCCGCGCGGCCGTTTCGGGCTGATCGACTGGCCGGAAATGGAGGCGCAGGCCCGCGCCCTGCTGTCGCGCATCGGTGCCGACCTCGACCCGCGGCAGGTGCTGCGCGAGCTTGGCATCGCCTCGAAACACCTCGTCGCCATCGCCCGTGCGCTGTCCATCGACGCCCGCGTGGTGATCATGGACGAACCCACCGCCGCGCTGAGCCACAAGGAAATCCACGAGCTTTACGAACTGGTCGAACGGTTGAAGGCCGAAGGAAAGGCCATCCTGTTCATTTCCCACAAGTTCGACGAGATTTTCCGTATCGCCGACCGCTACACGGTGTTCCGTGACGGCGCCTTCATCGGCGCGGGGCTGATGCGCGACGTGACCGAAGGGCAGTTGGTGCAGATGATGGTGGGCCGTTCGGTCGACCAGATCTTCCCCAAACGCGCCCACAACATCGGCGCGCCCGCGCTGACGGTGGCCGGATACAGCCACCCCACCGAATTCGAGGACATCAACTTCACCCTTCACCGCGGCGAAATCCTTGGCTTTTATGGCCTCGTCGGGGCAGGAAGGTCCGAAGTGATGCAATCGCTGTTCGGCATCACCAAACCGTCCAAAGGCGCCTGCCGCATCGGCGAAGGCGTGGCGGTGATCCGCTCCACCTCGGAAGCCATCGCCCAAGGCATCGTTTACGTCCCCGAAGACCGCGGCCGTCAGGGCGCGGTCAAGGGCCTGCCCATCTTCCAGAACGTCACCCTGCCCTCGCTGCCGCGCACCTCGCGGCTCGGGTTTCTGCGGATGGCCGAAGAATTCAAACTTGCGCGCGACTATACCCAACGGCTCGACCTGCGGGCGGCAAGCCTCGATCAGGACGTGGGCCTCTTGTCGGGCGGTAACCAGCAAAAGGTGGTTATCGCCAAATGGCTGGCGACCAAGCCGCGTGTCATCATCCTTGACGAACCCACCAAGGGCATCGACATCGGATCAAAGGCCGCGGTGCACGAATTCATGGCCGAACTCGCCGCCGAAGGGTTGGCCGTCATCATGGTTTCCAGCGAAATTCCCGAAATCCTCGGCATGTCCGACCGCGTGATCGTCATGCGCGAAGGCCGCATCGCCGCAGAACTGACAGGCCCCGACATGACCCCCGAACGATTGGTCCGCGCCGCCGCGGGCATAGCCGAGGCCGCATGACCCGTTTCCTCAAATCCCGCGAGGCGCTGCTTGCCCTTGCCATCCTTGCCTTGATCGCGCTGATCGCCACGCGCTTTCCGGCCTTTGTGGCCCCGCGCAATCTGGCGGGCGTGTTCAACGACACCTCGCCGCTGATCATTCTGGCCATCGGGCAAATGATCGTGATCCTGACGAAATGCATCGACCTGTCGGTTGCCGCCACGCTGGCACTCTGCGGCATGGTCGCTGCCATGCTGAACGGCGCGGGCGTCCCCCTGCCGCTGATCCTGCTGGCCGCCATCTTGCTTGGTGCTGCCTTGGGCGCAGTCAATGGCCTGCTCGTGTGGAAGGTCGACATTCCCCCCATCGTCGTCACGCTGGGCACGATGACCATCTATCGCGGGATCATCTTCCTGATCTCCGAAGGCAAATGGATCAATGCCCACCAGATGACAGCCGGCTTCAAAGACCTGCCCCGGACCGAAATCCTGGGTCTGCACGTCATGTCATGGATCGCCATCGCCGTCATCGCGGGCGGGGCGGTGCTCTTGGGCCGCACCGCGCTGGGGCGCAGCTTCTTTGCCGTGGGCGGCAACCCCCACGCCGCCGTCTATACCGGCATCGACGTGGGGCGCACGCAATGCATCGCCTTTATCCTGTCGGGGGCGCTGGCCGGGCTGACCGGCTATCTGTGGGTCGCCCGCTACGCCGTGGCTTACGTAGATATCGCGGGCGGGTTCGAGCTTGACGTGGTCGCCGCCTGCGTGATCGGCGGCATCGCCATCGCGGGGGGCGCGGGGTCGGTGCTGGGCTGTGTGCTGGGTGCGCTGTTCCTTGGCGTCATCAAGAACGCGCTGCCGGTCGTGGGCATCTCGCCCTTCTGGCAACTTGCCATCTCGGGCAGCGCCATCATCCTTGCCGTCGCCTTCAACGCCCGCCATGGCCGCGCCCGTGGCCGCATCATCCTCAAATCCGCCGAGCATCGCGCATGACCGACATTGCCCCCACCCGCCTTGTCCCCGACCGCCTGACCAGCCCGCTGACCCGCGCCCTGCGGTCGTGGGAGGCGCTGCTGATCGTGGTCGCGGTGGCGGTCTTCATCATCAACGCCTTTGCCTCGCCCTTTTTCCTGAATGCGTGGAATCTGTCGGACGCCACCTTCAACTTCACCGAAAAGGCGATGATCGCCTTTGCCATGGCCATGCTGATCATCGCAGGGGAAATCGACCTGTCGGTCGCTTCGATCATCGCGCTGGCCTCGACCGCTATGGGCGTCGCCATGACGGCGGGCTTCGGCACGCCCGCGCTGGTGGTGGTGGGCATCGGAACGGGTGTGCTGTGCGGGGCGCTCAACGGCATGTTCGTGGCACGACTTGGCCTGCCCTCGATCGTCGTGACCATCGGCACCATGAGCTTGTTCCGCGGTATCAGCTATATCGTCTTGGGCGATCAGGCCTTTACCGGCTACCCCAAGGATTTCGCTTGGTTCGGCCAAGGCTATGTCTGGTGGGTGTTCAGCTTCGAACTGGTGCTGTTCGCCCTGCTGGCTTTCGCCTTCTACATCCTGCTGCACCGCACGAATTTTGGCCGGTCGGTCTATGCCATCGGCAACAACCCGACAGCGGCGCTGTTTTCCGGCATCCGCGTGAACCGCGTGCGCTTTATCCTGTTTTTGCTGACGGGTTTGATGTCGGGCATCGCCGCTGTCTGCCTGACCTCGCGCCTCGGCTCTACCCGCCCGTCCATCGCCACGGGGATGGAGCTTGAGGTGGTCACGATGGTCGTGCTGGGCGGGGTCAGTATCCTCGGCGGGTCGGGAACGATTGCAGGGGTGGTGCTGGCCGCCATCATCATGGGGCTTGTCACTTTTGGCTTCGGCCTGCTGAACGTGCCGGGGATCGTCATGTCGATCTTCCTTGGACTTTTGCTGATTTCGGTGATCGCCGTGCCGCGCCTGCTGCGCCGGATGAGGGGATGATGGAAAAATACGCCTTCAAGATGCGCCTGAACGACGGTTGCGAAGCCGAATATCACAAGCGGCATGACGAGATCTGGCCCGAATTGGTCGACCTGCTGAAACAGGCGGGCGTCAGCGATTATTCCATCCACCTTGACCCCGAAACGAACACGCTGTTCGGCGTGCTGTGGCGGACTAAAGGGCACGGGATGGACGATCTGCCCGCCCATCCGGTGATGCAACGCTGGTGGGCGCATATGGCCGACATCATGGCAACCAACGACCGCAACGAACCGCTGGCGGTGCCGCTGGTGCCCGTGTTCCACATGCCATGACGCATATCGCCGTCATCGACATCGGCAAGACCAACGCCAAGCTGGCACTGGTCGATCTGGAAACCCGCCGCGAGATCGCGGTGGTGACGCGCCCGAACGCCGTGCTGGCCGCCCCGCCCTATCCGCATTTCGATACCGAAGGGCATTGGCACTTTCTGCTAGAGGGCCTGCGCGATCTGCACGCCGCCCATGGCATCGACGCGATTTCCGTCACCACCCATGGCGCAGCGGCGGCGCTGCTGGCTGCGGATGGCACACTTGCCACTCCGGTGCTGGATTACGAACATGACGGTCCTGACCTATTGGCAAGCGATTACAACGCGCTGCGACCTGCTTTCGACGTAACTGGATCGCCGCGCCTGCCGCTCGGGCTGAACCTTGGCGCGCAACTGCACTGGCAATTCGCCACCGACCCCGCCCTGCTGTCGCGCACCGCGCATATCGTGACCTATCCGCAATACTGGGGCTTCCGGCTGACGGGCCACGCCGCAACCGACGTGACAAGCCTTGGCTGCCACACCGACCTGTGGAACCCGCATCGGCCCAGTTTTTCGCCCCTGGTCGATGCACTGGGGATCGCGGACAAGATCGCCCCTGCGCTGGCATCGGGTGACATTCTTGGCACCGTCACGCCGGCCGTTGCGGCAGCAACGGGCCTGCCCCCGACCACGCGCGTGGCCACCGGCATCCATGACAGCAACGCGTCGCTTCTGCCGCATCTGGTGGACCGCCGCGCACCGTTCTCGGTGGTCTCGACCGGCACCTGGGTGATCTGCATGGCCATGGCGGGCGAACCCGTCACGCTCGACCCCGCCCGCGACACGCTTGTCAACGTCAACGCTTTCGGCCAGCCTGTGCCTTCGGCGCGCTTCATGGGCGGGCGCGAATACGAGATGATGCGCCAGCCGGCCAACCCGGTTAAGGCTGATCTTGACGCGGTGCTGCAAACGGGTCTGCGCTTGCTCCCCTCGGTACAGCAGGGAAGCGGCCCCTTTGCCGCGCAAAAGGCTGGGTGGTGGCCCGCAGAGCCGACCGATGCCAACCTGCGCGAGGTGGCCTTGGGCCATTACCTCGCGCTGATGACCGCCGAATGTCTGTCGATGATCGGCGCCACGGGGCCGGTGCTGGTAGAAGGCCCCTTTGGCCGGAACAGCTGGTTCACCGGCATGCTTGCCGCCGCCACGGGGCGGGACGTGCTAACATCGGCCTCGCAGACCGGCACCGCCATCGGGGCGGCGCTGCTGTTCGATGCGGCACCAAAGCCCGTTGTTCACGCGGCTTCGGCCCAGCCCGACACGCGCCTTGCCGCCCTTGCCGATGAATGGCGGTCAGACTGTGCAAAGCGCAGCTAGTCAGGACTGTGGCCGCGTCTTCTTCGGGTCGTAATGCGACAAGGGCACGATCACGGCAGGAAGCCGTTTCTGGTGACCATCCAGTTTGCCCACCTCGACCGCCGTGCCTGCCTCGGCATGGGCCACATCGACCCGCGCAAGCGCGATGTTCTTGCCCAAAAGCGGCGAGCGCATCGACGACGTCACCTCGCCCACCTGCGCGCGCCCGATGTGGATGCAATCGCCATGGCCTACGTTCACGGCGGAATCGATATCCAGCCCCACGAATTTCCAACGCGGGTTTTCCTTGCGCCGGATCAGCGCGTCACGGCCGATGAAATCGTCGGTCTTCGATTTCAAAGGCACGGTAAAGCCGATCCCTGCCTCGAACGGGTCGGTCTGGTCGCTGAAATCGTAGCCCGCAAAGATCAACCCGGCCTCGATGCGCACCATGTCGAGCGCGGCAAGCCCCATCGGCTTCAACCCCAGATCGCGGCCATGCTCCCACACGGCATCGTAAACCGCCGCGCCGTCTTTCGGGTGGCAGAACACCTCATATCCCAATTCGCCGGTATAGCCGGTGCGCGACACCACGACGGGCGCGCCTTCGGGGCCGCCGATGCGGGCGACGGCAAAGCGGAACCAGCCCAACTCCTCGACCGTGGGCTGATGCGGCGCTGTCCAGATCATCCGCCGCATGATCTCGCGGCTGTTCGGTCCCTGCACGGCAAGATTGTGCAACTGGTCGGTCGATGACCGCACCATCACCTTCAACCCCAGCTTTTCGGCCTGTTCGCGCAGCCAGATGCCGCCGTAATCGTCGCCGCCGATCCAGCGGAAGTTGTCGCGCCCCAGACGGAACAGCGTGCCGTCATCTATCATCCCGCCGTGTTCGTAGCAGATGGCGGAATAGACCACCTGCCCCACGCTCAGCTTCTTCACATCGCGCGTCAGCGTGTATTGCATCAACGCTTCGGCATCCGGCCCCGTCACCTCGAACTTGCGCAGGGGCGACAGGTCCAGCACCACAGCCTTTTCGCGGCAGGCCCAGTATTCCTCGATCGCGCCATGCGACGAATACTCCTGCGGCAGCCAGTATCCCTTGTATTCCACCACGTTGCGGGTCAACGCGCCCGTGCGTTCGGCAAAAGCCGTGTCCTTGCTCATCTTCGGCTCCGAATTGGGCGTGGCGCGGTGGGCAATCGCACGCTTGAAGGTTTCCGCGCCCGAATAGGTGCGGACATGGATATCAGACAGATACCAGCCGTTCGACGGCGAGGTGTCGTCAGGACAGGCCGAGTTGACGCAAACCAGATCGGTCAGCGCACGAAACAGCACATAGTCGCCCGGGCGCGACCACGGCTCGTCGGAATACATGACGCCATGCGCGTCTATGGCGGTGTTGAAGAACAGGTTGACGGCCATCCAGCCCGGACGGGCGGAGACACCATGCGGGGTAAGCGCGCCGTTGAAGTTGTCGGAACAGTTGGCGTGCCCCGGATAGCCGATATCGTCATAGTATTTCGCCGCACAGGCCATGGCGAAAGCGTCATGGCGGCCCACGGTATCCTGCACCACCTCGACCAGCGGCAGCATGTCCTGATCGTAGTATTTCGAATGCAGGCCGGGCATCGAATAGGCATGCCCCATCAAGGTGCGCGAGGTCGTCACATCCAGCGCGTGTTCGATCCCCTTGTCGAGTTTGCGGGCAGCGAAGCACTGGAAATCGGTGCATTGGCGACCATCGACATCGATCACCTGTATGTAGTCGCCAGCTTTCACGAAATAGGCCTGCGCGGTAGCCGATTTGATCCGCAGGTCAAGCACAGGGTCTGCCAGCGGGTCGGGCAGATCGAACTGCCCCGCCAGTTTCAACGTGGCGCGGGTAATCTTGGCCACCAGCGGCGTGGCGGTATCCTGCCCGTCCGGGTCCATCTGGCCGGGGGCGGCGACGATCAGCACGCCATCGCGGATGACTGTAAAGCTTTCTTCGGTGCCCGCAGGGGTTTCGGCCCCGAACAGCGTGACGGCCCCCGCCTTGGCAAGGTCGATCCCGCGCCGTTCGATCCCCAGCCGCAAACCGCCCATGCCGCTGCCCGTGCCCGCAGCCAGCAGTGCCTTAAGGCCCCGCGCATCGCCATTCGGCACCTGCCCGATGATGCCTGCGTCGATCACGCCCCGCGCATCTGCTGCGACCAGTTCGGCCACCTGCCCGCCTTCGGAATTGACCAGCACGATACGGTCGCCCGCCTTGACCGGTAAAAGAACCGCCCCTGCCCCCGCGACCTCATAGCGTTCGGCACCCGACTGCGGCACCAGTCCGGCAGGGGTCAGGATGCGGCTTGGCCGTGGCGGGCCGGGTTGAACTTTCGGGTAGTCGAGCATGGTGTGCCCCTTTATGCGGCAGTGATCGGGCAGCCGGTCATTCGTCCGGCCACCACCCCGGAGAGGTGGGCGCGCCATCGTCGAATTGCGACAGGTACTCCACCATCAAATCACGGTTGCGGATGAAACCTTTATAGGTCGCAAGCTCGGGATCGATGTCGCGCACCACGCGGTGCAGGCGGCGGGCCCATTTCGGCACGGTCACAAGCTCTTCGAACTTGATAAGATAGCAGCGGATCGGAAAGGCGATGGCATTCGACCGTGGCAAGCGGTGCAACGTCTGCAATTCCACCCGCAGATGCTGGCGATACCCGATGTTGTCAGCCGTCAGCGTGGCCTTTGTCGGCCCCCACACAGGGTAATTCTCGGGGCTGGTGTCAAGCAGCGGGTCGACAGTCATCGTCCAATTGAACCGCCGCACCGGGGCCCCGTGTTGCAGCTTCAGCAGGAACTTCAGCGCGCGGTCGAACACCCCCATCTGATGCGCCTTGGGCACCGGCGCATGCCATTCGTGAAAGCTCATCCCGATGTCGAAGTCGAGCGACCAGTCAGCCTGCGTCGTCACCATCCCGGCCTCGATCCACAGGTTGTCGTCGCGCTGGTCTTGCAGCGTGAAATCACCCTGCGCCTGACGGGTGATGTATTCCATCGGCCCGCAAGGCAGCGTTGTTTCGTCAAGGAATGTGAACTTCTGTTCGATCTGCAGCGGCCGGTTAATCCAGTGCCACTGGTTGCCGTTCTTGTGCAGCTCGAACCACTGCGGATAATCCCGCGCCTTGCTCTCCATGATCAGCTCGAGCAGATCCCAACCCGCCAGCGTCATATGCGGCAAAGACTGGCAGCGCAGCGGGTCTTCGGCCAGCACCAGCGCACGGTCACGCATTTCGGCCACGTAATGCTCGTCCACATCGAACATATGTTCGAACACCGACCCCGGCCGCCCCGGCACATGCGGCTCCATGTTCACCGAATACATGTAATCGTCGCGGTCAAAGGGGAACGGAAACCGCCGGATCGCGCGGGGAGAGTTCTTGAACGTAAAATCGTTGCGGAACGTCTCGTCGTTAAAGTCCAAGCCCATAGCGGCCTCCGTTAGCGGTCAAGCACGAGGGCGCGGCCCTCGAAGCGGGAAACGCATGGCATGATTTTGCGGTTGCCCGCCTTGTCTGCGTCACTCAGCCAATGGTCGTGATGGCTGATATGACCGTCACAGCGCAGCACCACGGTTTCGCATTGCCCGCAGGCCCCGCCGCGGCACAGATAGGGCGCGTCCACCCCCGCCATTTCCATCGCTTCAAGGATGGATTGCGCAGCCCCCACGGTGACTGTCTTGCCCGAACGGGCGAATTCCACCTGAAACGGGTTGCCCAGCGGTGGGGCAAGGAATTCTTCGGAATGGACGGTGTTCGCAGGCCAGCCCGCAGCCTCGGCCCGACCACGCGCCCAGGCGATCATCCCCTTGGGACCGCAGATGTACAGATGCGTGCCAAGCGGTTGGCCCGCCAACAACGCGTCGAGCTGCACCGCCTGCCCCGCCTCGTCAAAATAGACATGTACCCGTTCGCCATAAGTGGCAGTCAGGTCGTCGCAATAGGCCCCCAAAGCAGGGCTGCGCACGGCGTAATGCAACTCGAACCGCCCGCCCTGCCGTTGCAATTGTGCCATCATCGACAAGAATGGCGTGATCCCGATCCCGCCCGCCAGAAACAGATGCTTCTTGGCCCGCACATCGACCGCAAACAGGTTGACCGGATAGCTGATCTGCATCCGCATTCCAGCCCGCACATGGCCGTGCAGGAACAGCGACCCGCCGCGCCCCGCATCGTCACGCCGAACCGAAATGCTGTAACCGGTCCGGTCCGAAGGGTCCGACATCAGCGAATAGGGGTTCATCCGCCGCGTGCCGTGGTCGTCCATTTCCACCACGACATGCGCGCCGCCCGAAAACGGCGGCATCGCGCCACCATCGGTCCGCACGAAGCGAAAGCGCTTTATCAGGGAATTGACCTCGACCACCTCGGCCACGGTCACATCCAGTCTCGGCGTACCCACCGTCATTTGAACCGCTCCACCGCCGGCGGCACATTGCCCGGCTCTTCGGCATCGATGCAGACGCCCTGAAATGCCGCGATCCGGCGCGAGTAGTGGTCGCGCACGAACAGGTTCAGTCTGCAATGCGAACACACGAAGGGGTCGGTCGTCACCCGCTCGGTTATTCCCTTGCAATGCACGCATTGCACCCGCCGCGACAGCGACCCGCGATGTTCGGTCTGCACCGCATCAAAGGGCAACCCCGCCTCCATCACCTCGCGTTGGGCAAGGCCGATCACGGTTTCGGTTCCGGCCAGATAGATTTGCAAGCCCATATGTGCATCGGCCAACACCTTTTTAAGCCTTGGCTGCGCTGCGCCAAAGCTGGGGCTGCGGTGAAACTGCGCCGCCCCCAGCGCCACGAGCTGCGCCGAATGGTCCGTACCGAACGGCCCGGGCATATAGATGACATGCGACCGCGCCAGCAGGTCAGCGGCCCCGGCGCCCGCTTTGGCAAACAGGTCGCAAATGGCCCCTGCCCCCTCGCCATCGGCCACGAAAAGATGCGCATTTCCGGCGCGCGGGGTCAGTTCGCCATAGACGGGGCGACTGCGGATCGAAGGTTCGAAGACGGTCTTGCTCATGCGGTCAATCCGTAGGATGCGCCTTTACGGCGCATCTTTGGTCAGCGGGAAAGGTGCGCGGCGACCGCGCACCCTACGTATCGGGCCAAAGCTGCGCGGGGACCGCGCAGCCCGAAAATCAGTCCTTGGCGGTACGGCGCTTTTTCTCGACATCGTAGAACGGCATCGAATGGGTGGTCGCAGCAATCTCGCCATGGGTGGCGCAATTGACCACCAGATTGGTGCCATTGTTGGCGCAATCGACCGGCAGGCGGGCGATGGCGATGTTGTGCTTGTTCAGCGGTGAATACATCGCCTGCGTCACCACACCGACCTGCTTGCCGTTCTGGAACACAGGTGCGCCATTGCCCGGCACCTTGGTGCCATCAAGCACCAGCCCCCAGATCTTGAAACGTTCCTTGCCTTTCAGCCGGTAATGCTCTTCCGCGCCGCGAAAGCCCGTCTTGCCGGGCGACACGGTGAAATCGAGCCCCAATTCCCACAGCGTATCGCCGGGGCCTTCGTTCTCGAACGGATACATTTCCGAATTGTCGAAGGGGAAGAACAGCAGGTAGCTTTCGGTGCGCAGCATGTCGAGCGTGGTAAAGCGGCAGGGAATGATTCCCATCGCCTTGCCCTCGTCCAGGATCCGGTCCCAGATCATCGGCGCATCTTGCCCGCGCACGAACAGCTCATACCCCCGCTCGCCGGTATAGCCGGTGCGCGAGATCATCGCAGGCTTGCCGAACAGGCTGGTCTGCATTTGCGCGAAATAGGGCAGCTGGCGGATGCCCGGAACGTGCTTTTCCAGATAGTCCACCGCAAGCGGCCCCTGCAGCGACAGGTCGTGCAGGTTGTCGTCGAAGCGGATCGCCACATCGCGGCCCGTGGCCGCCATCGTCAACTGCTCATGCGCCCCGCCCGAGCCATGGACGACCATGAAGGCGTTAGGTCCGGTGCGGTAGATCACGCAGTCGTCGACGAACTTGCCCGCATCGTTCAGCATGGTCGCATAGACCGAACGGCCCGGCATCAGCTTTTCCATGTTCCGCGTGGTCGCACGTTCGATCACATGGCTGGCCGCAGGTCCGGTGATATGCACCTTCTTCAGACCCGATACGTCCATCAATCCCGCCTTGGTGCGGATCGCCATGTATTCGGCGTCGGGATCGCCGTCATAGCTCCAGGCGGTGCCCATGCCCGACCAGTCTTCGAGGTTGGACCCGAGCGCGCGGTGCCGGTCGCCGAGTGTCGAAAAACGCCAAGAATTCGTCATTGTCATCCCCCCTGTCAGGACTCTCTTTGGGCGCGAGTGTTTCGCGAAGCGGCACAGAAATCAACATTCATGTGCAAAAGTTTTTCCCTACAGGGAAAATTTTTGCCGCAAGCAGACAGGTCCCTGTCGCAAACTGGCCCACCCCTGCCTGCAAATAGCGCAGCACCGCAGCCGGACACAGCCTGCTGATTCTGCACCCCGCCCCGCCCGCCGGAGAGGGCCGCCTGCCCTCTCCGGACCTCACCCGGGGATATTTGGGACAAGAAGAAAGGGACGAACGCGCCCGTCCTTTCCTCTGTCACAAACGCCTTCGGGCAGGATAGACGCGGCCCTCGTGCTAAGGGGTTCTTGCGGTGCAGAAAAAAGGGCGGCCGAAGCCGCCCTTTGGTCATGCTTGGAAGATGGCCTTCAGCCCGGCAACACGAAGAACCAGTTGGCCCAAAGCACCACCGCAGCCCCCGCGACAAGCGCGACATAGGGCCATATACCAGCGCGGCGCGGTCCAAGGTCGCCGTGATCGGTCAGGCCCAGATCCTCCATCGCCTCTTTCGGGAAATGCCCCTTGTCGACGACATAGTGACGCCAAGCAAAGACCGGGATGATCAGCGCAGCGAACACGAGGCCCGACCACAGCGCGTTCGAATAACCCCAGACCTTGGCCCCTGCGCCAAGGAACAGCGCGTTGACGAAGGCAAGGCAACCGTTGAAGCCGATCAGCCACGTCGGCGCCTTCCACGGGCGTTCCATATGCGGGCTGTCGATCCGGTGGATCCAGCCTGCATTGAGGTTAAGGAAGTTGAACAGGATATAGCCGACGTTCGAGATCGCCAGAACGTAGAAGTATCCGCCCACATCCGACGCCAGCGCCAGAAGGATGACGTTGAACCCGAAGTCCGTCCACATCGCGCCCGTGGGCGCGCCGTTCGCGTTGACCTTGGACAGGTATTTCGGCAGCCAGCCATCGCGCGAACCCTGATACAACGTGCGCGACGATCCGGCCATGGCGGTCATGATGGCAAGGAACAGCGCAAAGATCATCAACACAACGAAAACGTGCACGATGATCTTGTTCGACCCGATAAAGCCTCCCAACACTTCGGCCACGCCGGTACCGTCGACGATGCCTGTGGCAAGCATACCCTCATGGCCCAGAACGCCCTGGAACGCGAAGGGGATCAGGAAGAAGAACACCACGCACAGAAGGCCCGAATAGAAGATCGCCTTGAACGTGTCGGTCTTGGGGTCTTTCAGTTCGCGCGTGTAGCACACAGCGGTCTCGAAGCCATAGGTCGACCAGGCCGCGATATAAAGACCGCCCAGAAACAGCGTCCAGCCGCCCACGTCCCACGCCCCGTTCGCGCCCGAATAGGCGGCGGTGGGCGGCACGATATCGGTAACGTTCATATAGTCGATCTGCCCCGTGACGATCGGTACGATGCCGACCAGCAGCAGCGGCACCAGCACCACGATGGCCAGCACCTTTTGCGCCGAAGCGGTCGAGGCAATGCCCTTGTGCTGGATGGCGAAGATGATCGCCATCATCACCACGCCGATCACGAAGGTCGAGTTGATGTGCAGCGTGCCAAGGCCGGGAACGTTGATCGCCACCGCTTCCCAGACGCGGAAGGCGGGGGTCAGCGCGGTAACGGCATCGGCCGTGGCAACGGCGGTGATCGCATCGGCAGGCGTGGTGCCCGCATTGGCTGCGATGTAATCGACGACCGACTGCGTCGCTGCGGTGTAATTGCCAAGGTTGGCCGCCACCCAGTCGAGCACCATCTGGCTTTCCGCCGCCGGAATCGGGAACAGCGCGTTCAGGATATAGCCCGCCGCAATCGCACAGCCGAGCGAAAGCACCGGCGACCATGCAAACCAGTTGCACCACACCGACAAGGGCGCGATCAGCTTGGAATAGCGCAGCCATGCGGTCGCGCCATAGACCGAGGTTCCGCCCGACTTGTTGCCGAACATCCCCGCCATTTCGGCATAGGTGAAAGATTGCATGAACCCCATGCACATCGAGATGATCCAGACGACGAAAGCCGCCTGACCCGCCACGCCCGCGATCCCCCCGATCGAGAACAGCACAAGCGGCGGCACACCGGCGGCGACCCAGAAGGCCCCCTTCCAGTCAAGCGCGCGGTGAAGCTCACCGGCGTTCGGTTCGGATGACATGAATTGAACTCCCTTGTTCCCTGTTGGCCCGCAGTTGTCCGGCCGGTTTCTCCGCACTCGGTCCCTGCGGTGTTGGTGCCGGCCACCTTGGCGACCGGAGCAGTGTCTTACGTCCTGTCCGTTCGGGCAGCGGCAATCGGATCAGACCACCACGCGCCCAAGGGCAGAGTGGGGCGCGGCCCGATCACACGCAAAGGATTTTTTCACCTTTGGGCAAATTTTTTCACCCCAACCCTTGAAAACCCGACGACACGCCAACAAAGGCGGCAACACCCCGTCCGTCTTCACGTCATTACGGGCGGGCTGTGCCGGGGTTTAGGTCGAAGCCCGCATCGAATCGGCAAAAAGAAACGGGCCGCAGCGCCGCTGCGGCCCGTCTTCCTGCCAATTTGCAGGATCAGTTCTTCAGATAGGCTTCCATGCTGTCTTCCAGCGCATCCTTCCACGGCGTGTGGTGCACGGGTGCCATCGTGCCGGTGATGACCGAGCGGTAGGCGTTGTCGCGGAAGGTCATGATGCCCTTCTTCTTGTGCTCTTTCCATTCGTAGAAAGCTTCGCAGGCACCATCCACGTCAAAGGACGGATAGTCCGTATCGGCGATCAGTTCCTTGACGTAATCGCCCTGATAATGGATCGCGTCATGGGCATCCTGCCCCGCATCCTCTTCGGCCACCCGCTTGGCCACATCGGCCAGCAGAACCGCCTTGTCCTTCGGGATGTCGATCCGCCCCATGATGGCATCGCGCACCCACCACGCCTGCGCGTCGAACATGTTGAAGGTGAACCACTGGTCCTGCATACCCACATAGAACAGCTTGGGATTATGCACCCACGCCACGCCCTTATACAGATCGGCCGCCGCCAGACGGTTCGCCGTCTTCAGGCGCAGATCGTCGGGCAGGTAGGGGAAGTGATGCTTGTAGCCGGTGCACAAGATGATCGCATCGACCTTCTTCGACGTGCCGTCGCTGAAATAGGCGGTGGTCTCGTCCACCCGAACCAGCGCCGGAACCTCTTTCCAGTTTTCGGGCCAGTCAAAGCCCATCGGCGCATTGCGGTAAGCTACGGTGATCGACTTGGCACCGTATTTCCAGCATTGCGACCCGATGTCCTCGGCAGAATAGGACGACCCGAGGATCAGGATATCCTTGCCGTTGAACTCCATCGCGTCGCGGAAATCATGCGCGTGCAGCACACGCCCGCCGAACTGCGAGAAGCCGGGGTATTCGGGCACGTTCGGCGTCGAGAAATGGCCCGAACAGACGATCACGTTGTCGAACACCTCGTCATACATGCTGTCTTTCTTCAGATCATGCGCGGTGACGGTGAACTTGCCGGTGGCATCGTCGTATTTGACAAAACGCACGGGCGTGCAAAAGCGGATCCAGTCGCGCACGCCGGCCTTTTTGACCCGACCTTCGATATAGTCGAACAGCACGGCGCGCGGGGGGTAGCTGGCAATCTGCTTGCCGAAGTGTTCTTCAAAGGAATAGTCTGCAAATTCAAGACCTTCCTTCGGACCGTTCGACCACAGGTAGCGATACATCGACCCGTGCACGGGTTCGCCATGTTCGTCCAGACCGGTGCGCCACGTATAGTTCCAAAGCCCGCCCCAATTCGCCTGTTTCTCGAAACAGACGATTTCGGGAATTTCGGCGCCCTTGGCCGCCGCCGACTGGAAAGCCCGCAACTGCGCAAGGCCCGAAGGCCCCGCCCCGATGATCGCCACCCGCTTCTTCACTGCACTTCTCCGATATGTCCGATAGGTCCGTCATGGCGGCAGCCCCCGGCCGCGCCTCGCGCAGCAAAACTAAGACTGCCCGACATTCACTGTCAAATATTATTCCTTGGGTGAATATTCGTTCTGCGCCGCCAAACCCACGTCCCGGCGGTTTGTCTTGCCCGTATCGCGCGGGTCGTGGTCTAAATCATGCAACCGCAGCCAAGTTTTGCAGGAGGTCGGATGTCTACGACTGTCAAAGCCACGGGCGATGCGGGCAAGCGGCTGTCGCTTGTCACGGCGGCGGTCTGCCTCGGCTTGGCGCTGACATTCATCGGCAGTCTTCTGGCGCTGGGTTTTGCGCTTTACGCGCGCAGTGCCGTCGACTCGCGCAATATGGCGGTGGCCTTGCAGCAATATGCGCTGCGCACAGTCGCAACGGCCGAGATCGCGGGCGAAACCATCCGTGACAGGCTGGTCGCGCGCGGCGGTCTTGCGGGCCTTGCCTTCGACAAGCCGATGCACGATCTGCTCGCCCAGCTTTCGGCGCGGCTGCCGCAGGGGTCGGGCATGATCGTGGTCGACCTGCAGGGCAAGGTCGTGGCCAATTCGGCCGAATTCCCCGCCAAACCCGTCGACCTGTCGGACCGCGACTGGTTTGCCGCCCATCTGTCGGGGGCGACAGATTTCCTTGTCAGCGCAGCGTTGCGGGGGCGCGTGAACGACCGCAAGATATTTCTCATCACCCTGTCGGTGCGCAGTGACACCGGCCACCTGCTCGGCATCGTCAACCTCGGCCTGCCCTCGGACGCGCTGATCGGGACCGAGGCCTTGCCCGAAAACGGCAGCGGCGTGGTTCTGACCCTGCTCAAGCCAGATGGCGGGCTGCTTGCGCGATCCGATTTTCCCGATGCGCTGCTGGGCCAGACATTCGCCCCCGTCAGCTTTGCCGAAGATCTGGTCACGGCGACCCTTTCGCGCGATGTCGACGGGCGAATGGCCATCGAGGCGACCGATCTTGACACGCGCTACGGGCTGGTGGCCCGTGCCAGCCTGCCGATGGTGCAGGTGTTCCGCCCGCTTTTGCTGCTGTCGGCGGTTGGGCTACCGCTGGTCATCGCCATGATGATGGGCACCATTGCCCTGATCCGGTCACTGGCGCGGCAGCATCGCAAGCTGGAACAGACCACGGCGCGGCTGCGGGTGGTGCTCGAGTCGGCGCATCTGGGCACCTGGCACCTCGACGTGGCAACTGGCGCGTCGGAAATGAACGACCGCTGGGCCGGCATCGTGGGTCATGCCGCGGGCGATATCGCGCAGGACAAGCGCGAATGGCTCGCGCGGCTGCATCCGGACGAACGGGCCAGCGTGGAACAGGCGCTCGACGACATGCTCGACGGAACCACGCCGCTGATGCACCTCGAACACCGGCTTCGCCACAGCGACGGGCACTGGGTCTGGGTCATCGACAGCGGCTGCGTGGTCGAACGCGACGCCGATGGCCGCCCCGTCACGGCGACAGGCACGGTGCTGGACATTTCCGAACGGCGCGAGACCGAGCGGCGCTTGCAGATCCTGATGGCCGAAGTGGACCACCGGTCGAAAAACCTGCTCGCCGTGGTGCATTCGCTGGTCAACCTGATGCCCGCCGACGACATCGCCCGCTTCAAGGCAACGCTGCTGGGGCGGATCAAGGCGCTTGGCCAGGTCCACACGCTGCTGTCCGAAACCGGCTGGAAAGGGGTCGATCTGGGCAGGCTGGTGCAATCCGAAACCGCACCCTACCAGTCAGACCCGTCCGGCGCGATTTCGGCAGCAGGCGAAGCGGTCACGCTTCGGGCGGCGGCGGCGCAGGCCTTTGCCATGGTGATCCACGAACTGATGACCAATTCGGCCAAATACGGCGCGCTGTCGGTGCCGGATGGCAAAATCGCCATCGTCTGGACTGTGACGCCGGATGGTGATCTGACCCTGCGCTGGCACGAAAGCGGCGGCCCCCCCGTTGTGCCCCCTGCCCGCGCGGGGTTCGGGTCGGTGCTGATCGGGGCGCTCGTTCGCGACCAGTTCGACGGGCGCTTCCTGACCGACTGGCACGAAAGCGGGGTCGTGGTCACGCTGTTGGTGCCGCTCGCAGGTGTGGTCGCGCAAGAGGCGGCACGTTTCGAACTGCACCGCACCGGCGGTGAACAGGACCGTCAACAGACCTGACCCGGGCCGCAAACGCAGCGGCAACTCGAAAGACGCAACCCCGCGCACGACTTGCGACAACATCCCGATCTATAGGTCGTGCATCGGCCAGACCTTTGGTGCGAAACCGCCCGAATGCTGCACCCCCTTGCCGCGAAACACCCGAAGTTGCCACGTTGCAAGCACCCCATCGGCCTGTATTCAGCGGTCCACGAAAATAAGGGTAGCCAAAACGATGCAGCAAATCGGGGGAACCCCACGCCCCTTCCTTTCCAAGCGCCATGCCCGCTGGCAAGCCGCGACCTTGTTGCTGGGCCTTGTGGCGGCCTATGCGCTGATCATTCAACTGGCGCAGCCTGCAGCCAAAGCGTCACAGGCCACCGCCGCGTCCTTTGCGGTCTTCGTCGATCGGGGCGGCACTCTGGGCATCGCCGACATGCCGGAACAAAGCTTTTCGCCCGTAGTCTCGACCTTCGGGGGCCGCTTCACCACCGCAGCCTATTGGCTGCGCATCACCTTTGATGCGGCCGACCCGCCGCCGATGAAACTGCGCTTCCGGCCCACCACCACCGACACCATCCACCTTTACACCCCCCGTCCAGATGGCCAGTGGCATCGGTCCGACACGGGCGAGATCACCCCGCCCACGCCCGATGCCGACGGCACCTTCGGCTGGTACAGCTTCGCCATCGACCCCACGCCCGGCCAACCGCCGTTCTACGCGCGTATCACCACCGACTCGCCGGGGGCGATCTCCGTCTCGACCGTGCCGCAGACGCAGGAACGTCAGGACGATATGCGCAGCGCGGCATGGGCCAGTATCATCCTTGCCGTGCAGTTTCTGGCCATGGCGCTGGTTCTCAAACGGCTCGACCCGTTCCACGACCTGTCGCATTTTGCCTATCTCGCGATGATCGGCAGTTTTTCAGTCTACATCTCGTGGTTCAACGGCCTTGCCACAACCGCCTTTCCCTTCCTGTCCCTGCGACAGGCCGAAGCGATACAAGAGTTCTTCGGCGCGTTCACCGTGATGTGCCTTATCGCGTTCCACCACCTGTTCCTGCGCGATTACGATCCGCCCGCGCTGCTGCGGCGGATGAGTCTGGCCCTGATGGTTGCAAGTGCGGCGGCACCTCTCGTCCGTCTGGCGGGATATGGTCAACTGTCGATCAAGCTGGCGATCAATTGCTATGGCGCGCTGGTGCCGCTGCTCCTGGTAAGCGTCCTTTTGCTGCGCCGTGACGCGGCTATTCCGCGCCGTCAGGTGCAGGCGGTCTATGCCGTCTACCTTTTGGTGCTTTTGGCCAACATCACCCTGCGGATCGGCCTGTTCGACCAAAGCTTCCTCTATCGCCACAGCACCGACGCCATCACCTTGGTGTCGTCGACGATGATCCTCGCGCTGCTCTGGCTGCAACACCGCGCCGCGCTCGACAAAAAGTTGCGGCGCGAACTCGAACTGGCGCGTCTGTCGACCGACCTTGCGGTGGCGCGCAACTACTCCGACCGGCAACGCGGACTGGTGCGCGACATCGACGCGGCGGCACAGCAACTGTTCACCGCCACCCGCGACGCCCTGACACGCGGCGGCTTTGGCATTGGCTCACCCACGGCAGAACGCTCGGTCACGGCACTGCGCGACGTGATCGAGCGTTGCCTTTTGGCGCAAGAGGCCGAACAGGGCCACTGGGTTCTGCGACCCGAAGTCTTTGCTCCGGCCGACCTGCTGCGCGGTCTGGCGGCCGCTCTGGCACCGCCCGACCGCTGGCACCTCGATCTCGACCGCGCGCCGCTGACGACCGACCGCGTGCTGTTCGAACTCGCCCTGCGCAACGTCCTGTCGAACGCGCTACGCTACGGCAGCCCGACCGCGCCGGTCAGCGTGACGCTGCGCCGTCTGGCACGCCATGGCGCGGCAGGCGTGCAGGTCACCGTGCGCAACGCCAGCGCCGTGGCCGTTCCCTTCGATCCGGCACGGGTTTACGACCGGTTCTACCGCGGCCCCTCGGCCGCTACCCAAGGCGGCACCGGCCTTGGCCTGTTCATCACGCGCGAGGTGATGGCCGCCCTGTCTGGCGACATCACCCTGAACGGCCCCTCTGGTGCCGGCGCCCCTGCCGTCACCGCGCAGCTTTGGGTGCCCGACCGATGAGCGACACCTGCCACCCCCTGCGCCCTTTCGCCCCGGCTTCGGCTCTGGCTTTGCTCGCCCTGTTGCTGGCGGGCTATCTTTACGCGCTGTTCTCGACCGATCCGGGGCCGGGACTGGTGGCCGAGGTTGGCCATTACGCCGATACGACCGCCAGACTGACCCTGCCCGAGGTGATGGCCCGTCCCTTTACCCCGACTCCCGCCGAATATCGCGGCAATTACGACCACGCCGCGCACTGGTTCCGCATCCGGCTTCACGCCCTGCCCTACGGCATCAGGGGGCCGGTTTTGTTGCAGGTATCGCCGCCGCTTCTCGACAGCGTGGTCATGTTCGCCTTCGACGACCGCTCGGGGCGCTGGCGCAGCACATCCAGCGGCGACACCGTGCCCTTCGGACAGCGCCAGTCGCTGCGCGTGCCGATCAGCTTCGAGGTTCCATCCCTGCCGCTGGGCAGCACGGTCTATCTGCGGGTGACGACCGCCAGTTCCACCACCCTATCCCTGACCGCCGACAGCGCCGGTCGCGCCGACCGTTTGCTTGACCGTCAGGCCGCGCTGCATGTCGTGTATTTCGGGCTGATGGGCATGGGCCTTTTGCTCAGCGCGCTGCGGCTGGTCGAACAGCCGTCGAAACTGTCGCTGACGCTGATGGCCTTCTTTGCCACCTTCATCACCTATTCGCTGGGCGGGCTTGGCTATGGCGTTGTGCTGTTCGACGATCCATGGCCCCGTTTTCACGATCACACGACGATGTTCTCGGCGCTGGCAACCGTGACGTTGTCGATGCTGTTCCAGCGCTTTTACATGCAGCGCCACAGCCCCCGTCGCTGGGCGCTGCGGCTGACCGACCTTGTGATCGCAGGTCAGGCGCTGCTCTTCGTGCCGCTGGCTCTGGGCGATGCGCAGATTGCGGGCTATGGCACGGTCATCTGCACCCTGCTGTTCCTGCCGGTGCTGGTCGCGCTGCTGCTGACCGCGCGGATCGAAGGCGCGGGAATGCGCCGCGCCCTGCGGCTGTCCAATGCCCTTTTCATCACCGTCACGGCGATATGGATGATCTCGCGCATCGGGCTGTTCGCCACGCAATGCATGACATCGCATTTCATCGAAATCTTCGGGCTGAACGCGCTGTTCCTTGCCATGATGCTGATGCTGCTCGACCGCAACCAGCGCCGCGCCGAACAACGCCACATCCGCCTGTCGGTCGAGGTGGCACGGGCCGAACAGATTGCCCATGACCGCAATGCTTCGACGCAGGAAAACTTCATGCACATGCTGCTGCACGAAGTGCGCAACCACCTGTCGGTCCTGCAACTCGGATTGCCCGACGTGCCGGATGCAGCGGCACGCGGTGCCATCGGCGGGGCGATCCGCGCGCTCGACCGCAATCTGACACAGGCCCAGCAGATGGTCTGGCTGGCGCAAGACACCTGGCCCATGCACCCCCGCCCCGTCGCGATGATCGAGGCGCTTGACAGCGTGCTCGACGATCTTGCCCTGACCGAGCGGGTTCTGGTGCAGGGCGATGCCGCCGAAGCCTGCATCCATGCCGACACGGCGATGATCCATGCGCTGCTGTCGGCGCTGCTGTCCTGCGCCGACCGTCAGGCCATGGCCAACCAGCCGCTGACCCTGACCATCTCGCAAGCCGCCACCGATGTGGCGCTTGATCTGACTTTCGCTTGCGCCGCCGGGGCCAAAAGCGCAAACGCGCCCGATACCGCCCGCGGTTTTGTCCGCGATCCCGATTTTGACCACGCCCTGCGGCTCGCCGCTGCGGCTTCGGGCAGGCTCGAGGTGTCGCCGCCACCGCCCGGACTGGTCAGGCTGACCCTGACGCTGCCATCGCAAGCCTGCGTGCCTTGCGCCCTGCCCGCTTCCGATGCGCCCTGACCCACCCCAAAGGGAACCTGCCGCCATGACCCAAAGTCCGCCCCGTCCGCTGATCGCGGTGATCGAAGACAACACCGACCTGAACGGCATCATCGTCAATGCGATCCGCTCGGCCGGCTACGCCGCCATCGGCCATGCCAGCGTCGAATGCTTCGAACAGGGTGGCGTCCCGCTGGCAGACCCCGGGACAGAACCGCCACATATCTTCCTGCTCGATCTCAACCTGCCGGGCGAAGACGGCCTGTCCTTTGCCCGCCGCCTGCGCAAAAGCCGCCCCGGGGTGGGCATCGTCATGTTGACCGCCCGCAACGAGATGGACCAACGCCGCGACGGCTATGACAGCGGGGCCGACATCTATTTGACCAAGCCAAGCTCGGTGGACGAAATCCTCGGCGCGCTCGGGGCGCTGACACGCCGCATCGGTGCCACGACACCCCGCGATGAACAGGGCGGGGGGCCGATGGGCCGGTTTGCCGCCGCCGCCGATCCGGCCGAAACGGTGCTGCTGCTGTCACCGCGCAAGCTGGAACTGTCGGGCCCGAACGGCAGCGTCGCCATCAGCGCCACCGAAGCCGCCCTGCTGGCCCATTGCGCAGCCAACCCCGACGGCCGCATCAGCATCGAGTCTTTTGCCGACCTGATGCCGGAAGCGGGCGCGATATCGAAGGTGGCGATCGAGTTAAAGATCGTGCGGTTGCGCAAGAAACTGGTCGCCGCAGGCTTCGACGGGCGCAACATCGGATCGGTGCGCAACTATGGCTACCAGCTTCTGGTGCCGATCCGCGTGGCACAGGGGTAACTCCGGATCCTGGCGCCGCGCTTCCGGCATCGGGCCAACAAACCACTCGTCACCACGCAACACGGCCCGAGCGCACGACACCCCGCCGACCAAGCGACGGGGTGCGTGCGTTTGTGCTGGCCGGACGAACCGGCATGCCCCATCACATGCGGGCGGCGACGGCTTCCCAGTTGACCAGCTTGTCGAGGAAGTTGGTCAGATAGGCGGGGCGCTTGTTGCGGAAGTCGATGTAGTAGGAATGCTCCCACACGTCGCAGCCCAGAAGTGCCGTCTGGCCAAAGCACAGCGGGTTCACGCCGTTCTCGGTCTTGGTGATCTTAAGCGCACCCGAGGCGTCCTTGACCAGCCATGCCCAGCCCGACCCGAACTGGCCTGCACCGGCAGCGGCGAAGTCTTCCTTGAACTTGGCGACCGACCCGAAGGACTCGGTCAACGCCGTTTCCAGCGCACCCGGAATCGCCTTGGCCTCGCCCGGGCCCATCACTTCCCAGAACAGGTTGTGGTTCCAGTGCTGGCTGGCATTGTTGAAGATGCCGTTCTGCGCCACGGCACCGGCCTGATAGGTGCCGCGCACGATGTCTTCGAGCGACTTGCCCTCCCACTCGGTCCCGGCGATCAGCTTGTTGCCGTTGTCGACATAGGCCTTGTGGTGCAGGTCGTGGTGGTATTCCAGCGTCTCGCGCGACATGCCGAGCGGTGCCAGCGCATCGTGCGAATAGGGCAGATCGGGAAGGGTGAAGGCCATTTTGGTTCTCCTGTTCGGCGGGAATTCTTGCTCTGCAATAAGGGTGCAAGTGCCACTAAGGTCAACCCTTTGCCGGGCGCTTTTGCTCCACCCCGATTTTTCTGCGAAAAATCGCCCCTCGCGCCTGCGTGCAGCACCCTTGCCCGGACCGCGACGGGGGCTTTCCGCCCCCACGCCGCGTGCCGCGGCTCCCCCGAGGATATTTGCGCGAGTGTGAAGGCAGTCGGGCAAGGTGTGGCGTCAGGTCAGGCTTTGACCCGCTTGCAGGTGCCGCCTGCGTCGAAATTGTTGGAATAGCCCTGCGGGATGGCCTTGATGCGCGCCCAAAGGTCGGCCTTCATGATGGTCAGGCGGTAGATCATCATGCTGTTGTTGCCCGAACTGTCGCGGGCCATTATTTCCCGTGCATAGGTGGTGCTCAGATCGTTGTCGGTCGGGATGCGGGCCTCGACAGGCTTGCCGAGGCAGAACCGGATCACACCGTCGTTGACGGTCGCCGCACTGGCACCGTCCTTGTGGTCGAGCAAGACGACCTGCGGAACCCAGCCGTTGTTTGCGCCCATCTGTTCCAGCTTGCATTCGAAGGTTCAGGCCGCAGTGGCGATGCCAGCCGACCCGATCCCCATGGCGAAAAACGCCGCACCCATCACCCGTTGCAACACATTTCCAACCGTTTCGGCCCCACGGTGGAACGGGCAAAGTCAATCGGTCAGGGCACAGCCGATGGAAGAATGGTGGGACCGCCATGCCCGCGGAAAATCCGGCGCAGATAGGGTATGCGCCGGATAGGGACCACTCCGGTATGACCGCCCGTCAGCCCAGTTCCGAACCGGCCTGCGCCGAGCTTGCCAGAAGATCGAACACATAACGCCCGACCGAGCGGAAGCAGACCACGGTGAACCCGTCCCCCTGCTTCCAGAAGGCCGCAGCGACCTGTGCGGCACGGGTGCGGCGCAACTCGCCCGCCCCGAGCGTGGCGAAATCGACCGGCGACAGCTTGGCCAATGCCTGTGCGGCCTTGTCGCCTTCGACACGGAACACCGCGCGGGCATCCGACACGTCGGCGGCAAGGAAATGCTGGCCTTTCAGCGCCGCGTTCAATGCGGCGATGGCCGCCGTGACGCCCGCATAGGGCAGCACCAGCAGGTATTCGTCCGGGCTCATCCAGCCGCAGGCACAATCACCTGACACCTCGATCCGGCGCACAGCCGGAAGCGGGGTGCCGGTCACGGCCTTCACCGCCTCGGCCAGCCCTGCCACATCCTTGGCGCGCAAGGTGATCATCCCCAAGGGGCCGATCTCGCGCAGGTTTGCAAAGCCGGTGAAGGATGCGCCACCCAGTGCGCTGATCGGGTCAGACATTCTGCTTCTCTCCGTCCTTGTCGAAGAACACCGGATCGACCACCCGCGCCTTCAGCGTGCCTTTGACACCGTCCTTGAACGTGCCGAATTCGACAACCTCGCCCATCCGTTTGGGGCCATGCCGCAGCAGGCCCATCGCGATGCCCTTCTTCAGCGTGGGCGAGAAATAGGTCGAGGTGATGCGCCCTTGCACATTCCTCTGACCGTTTCCGTTCACACCTGCATCGACCACATAGGCGCCATCGGGAATGACCGAACCATCCAGCGCCTCGAAGCCCACCAGTTTCCAGCGGTCGGGCGACGCAAGGTAGGTGCGTTGCTGCCCCCGCTTGCCAAGGAAATCGTCCTTCTTCTTGGAAATCGCCCAATCGAGGTTCAGGTCCTGCGGAATCACCGTGCCATCGGTTTCGTCGCCGATCATGATGAAGCCCTTTTCGGCCCGCATGATATGCAAGGCCTCGGTGCCATATGGCATGGCGCCAAGCTCGGCCCCCGCCGTGTGGCAGGCCTCCCAGAAGGCAAGGCCGTGCGATGCCGGAACCGCGATTTCGTACGACAATTCGCCCGAGAACGAGATGCGATAGGCGCGGACGGGGAACCCGCCAAGCGTGCCATCCGCCCATTGCATGAAAGGAAGCGCCTCTTTCGACACATCCATCCCGCCGAGTTTTTCCAGCAGCTTGCGCGCGTTCGGTCCGACGACGGCGATCTGGGCGTATTGTTCGGTCACGTTGGCGGTATAGACCTTCCAGTCCCACCATTCGCACTGCAGCCAGTCTTCCATCCACGCATGGATGCGGTCGGCCCCGCCCGATGTCGTGTGGCACAGCCACGTCTCTTCGTCGATGCGGGCAACCACTCCGTCATCGGACAGGAAGCCCTGTTCGCTGCACATCAGACCGTAGCGGCACTTGCCGATGGGCAGCGTGCTCATCACGCCAGTGTAAAGCATGTCGAGGAAGCGTCCCGCATCCGGCCCCTTGACGATGATCTTGCCAAGGGTCGAAGCATCCAGAAGACCGACCTTTTCGCGCGTATTGAGCACTTCGCGGTGCACAGCCTGTGCATGCGTCTCGCCGCTGCGCGCAAAGGTGTAGGGGCGGCGCCACAGGCCCACGGGTTCGAAATAGGCGTTATGCCTTTCGTGCCATTCGTGCATCGGGGTGCGGCGCAGCGGCTGGAAGATCTCGCCCCGCGCCTCGCCTGCCAGCGCGCCAAGGGTGACGGGCGTATAGGGCGGGCGGAAGGTGGTGGTGCCAACCTGCGGGATATCTTCATTCAGCGCATCGGCAAGTACCGCCAAGCCATTGATATTGGACAATTTTCCCTGATCTGTCGCCATGCCCAGCGTGGTGTACCGCTTGGTGTGTTCGACCGATTCATACCCCTCGCGGGCGGCAAGCTGGACGTCCGACACCTTCACATCGTTCTGGTAGTCGAGCCACATCTTGGCCTTGAGCGCAGGCGTCGCACCCTGCGGCATGATCCAGACAGGCTCCATCGCGGCCTCGACCACCGGCGCGGCGTCGGGAAGCTTGCCCGTTTTCGCCTCGATCCCCAGCGCCTTAAGCGCCGCCCTCGCCTGAGCATCCGCATCGGCCAAGGCCGCCGCCGACGTCATCGCGCCATTGGCAATACCTGCGGCATAGACCATCGCGCCGCCGTCATGGTTGATCGGGGGCTTCGCCGCATCGGGGCGGAAATGGGCGTGGGTAGTGTCCCAGACCAGCTTACCGCCGCAATGGCTGTAAAGGTGGACGACCGGCGACCAGCCGCCCGACATGGCGACAGCGTCACAGGCGATCTCGTCAATCACCGCGCCCTCGCCTGCTTGCAGGCAGATCGACACGCCGGTGACGCGCTTGCCCCCCAGAACCTTTGCCACGCCACGCCCAGCCTCTATGCGGATGCCAAGCGCACGCGCCCGTGCGGGCAACTCGCCTGTCACATTGGCACGGGCGTCGAGGATGGCAGGCACCGAAAGCCCCGCCTCGACCAGTGCAATGGCGGTGCGGTAGGCATCGTCGTTATTCGTCACGACGACCGTGCGATCACCCGGCGAGACGGCAAAGTTCACCACATAGTCACGCACCGAGGCTGCCAGCATCACCCCCGGAATATCGTTTCCGGCAAAGGATAGCGGACGTTCGATGGCCCCCGTCGCGGTCAGGATCTTGCCCGCACGGATGCGCCACAACCGGTGTTTCGGGCGACCATCGCCGGGGGTGTGGTCGGCGACCTTTTCCTCGGCCAGCACATAGCCGTGGTCGTAGACGCCTGCGCCGGTGGTGCGGGCCTTGATCGTGACGTTCTCCATCGCGGACAATGCGGCGACGGAGTCGGCCACCCAATCCGCGGCAGGTTTCCCGTCTATCGCCTCGCCATCGACCGGCGCGCGGCCACCCCAATGGGCGGTCTGTTCCAGTATGATCACGCGCGCTCCGGCACGGCCTGCAACCAAGGCCGCCTGCAATCCGGCGATCCCGCCGCCCACGACCAGCAGGTCGCAAAAGGCATAGGCCTGCTCGTACCGGTCGGCGTCACGGTCTTTGGGTGCTTTGCCAAGACCCGCCGACTGGCGGATGATCGGCTCGAACACATGTTTCCAGAAGGGGCGCGGATGGATGAAAGTCTTGTAGTAAAAGCCAGCGGGCAGGAAGCGGGCAACGTAGTTGTTCACGACGCCCACATCGAATTCGAGGCTGGGCCAGTGGTTCTGGCTCGTGGCTTCCAGCCCGTCGAACAACTCGGTCGTGGTGACGCGCTGGTTCGGTTCGAACCGGCCGCCGCGACCAAGGTTCACCAGCGCGTTCGGCTCTTCCGGCCCCGCCGCGACGATGCCGCGCGGGCGGTGGTATTTGAACGACCGGCCCACCAGCATCTGGTCATTGGCCAACAGGGCTGCGGCGACCGTGTCACCCTTGTAGCCCCGCAGGCGCTTGCCGTTGAACGAGAATTCCTGAGCGGCGGAGCGGTCGATCAACCGGCCGCCCTTTGCAAGACGGGTGCTCATTTGTAACCCTTCCAGTCAGGCCGTTTGGCCTTGATCTTCGCCACCAGATCGGCGGGCGGTTCTGATGATTGCGCAGGATAGGTGCCGAACACCTCCAGCGTGGCTGTGCAGCGGGCGGCAAGAAACCACTTGCCGCAACCGTAAGCGTGGCGCCAACGTTCGAAATGCACGCCCTTGGGGTTCTTGCGGGCGAACATGTAGCTTTCGAACTCTTCGTCCGACGCACCGGGACCGAAGCGTTTCAGATGCGCCTCGTAGCCGGGGCTAAGCTCGGTCTCTTCGGCCTTCACGCCGCAATAGGGACATTCAAGGATTAGCATTTGCTTGCTCCAACATCAGCGCCGGCGGGAATTGACGGGGTGTAGCCATTTGGTAACGAACGATTTGTTAAGCACGTTTTCCTAGGGCCGTTACGCATAAGGAAACACTGTGCGGGATGTAGAAGAATGGGCAGATGCTGCTGACGTAGAGTGGCTGAAGATGCTCGAGCGGCGAGCATTTGACCTGCATGACCAAGAAGCCCTGCAAATTCTAAAGCAGGAATACGATCGGTCTCGAGACCTCCGCAATAAATGGAAGAACCCGTGACCATCAATGCGCCACCCCTGCCGCCACCGACTCGTCGATGAACTGGCCTTCCTTGAAGCGCCACATGCTGAAATCTTTTGCCAAGGCCCCCGGCTCGCCCTTGGCCATCAACTCGGCCATCGCCCAGCCCGACCCCGGAATGGCCTTGAACCCGCCGGTGCCCCAGCCGCAGTTGATGAAGCAATTTCCCAGCGGGGTTTTCGAGATGATGGGCGAACGGTCGCCCGTCATATCGACGATCCCGCCCCACTGGCGCAGCATCTTCAGGCGGCTGATCATCGGGAAGGTTTCGATCAACGCGCGCAGCGTTTCCTCGATATGGTGGAACGACCCGCGCTGGGTAAAGTTGTTGAACCCGTCGGTGCCGCCGCCGATCACCATCTCGCCCTTGTCGGACTGGCTCATATAGCCGTGCACGGTGTTGGCCATCACGACCACATCCATGCAGGGCTTGATCGGTTCCGACACGAGCGCTTGTAACGCTACAGCCTCGACCGGCAGACGGAAGCCCGCCATATCGGCTACCTGCCCCGAATGGCCCGCAACCACGATGCCCATCTTCTTGCAGCCGATGAAGCCCTTGGTGGTGTCGACGCCGGTGACGGTGCCGCCCTCGGACCGCACGCCCTTGACCTCGCATTGCTGGATGATGTCCATCCCCATGGCCGAACAGGCCCGCGCATAGCCCCAGGCCACCGCATCATGCCGCGCCGTGCCGCCGCGTGCCTGATA
The DNA here is from genome assembly GCA_040398445.1 of Gemmobacter sp. Taxonomy (GTDB): domain Bacteria; phylum Pseudomonadota; class Alphaproteobacteria; order Rhodobacterales; family Rhodobacteraceae; genus Paragemmobacter. The sequence goes on from JBBAUB010000004.1 coordinate 285,001, forward strand.
AAGCGCGCCAAGCACCGGATAGCGCGGCCCGTCGATGTTGATGATCGGGACCAGTTCCTTGACGCGGGCGGGTTCTATCCACTGGGTTTCAACCCCCTGCAGCGCATTCGCATGTACGGTACGCAGATAGCCTCGCACCTCGTGATGCGTCTGCGCCAGCATCAGCAGGCCGCGCGGCGAGAACATGACGTTGTAGTTCAGGTCCTGGCTCAAAGTCTCGTAAAGGCTGCGGGCCTTTTCATAGATCGCGGCGGAAGGGTCTTGCAGATAATTCGACCGGATGATCGTGGTGTTTCGCCCCGTGTTGCCACCACCAAGCCAGCCCTTTTCAATCACCGCGACATTGGTGATGCCGAAGTTCTTGCCAAGGTAATATGCCGTGGCCAAGCCATGCCCGCCCGCACCGACGATGACGACATCGTAGTGCGATTTCGGCTCGGGGCTGCGCCAGGCGCGTTCCCATCCGCTGTGGTGACGCATCGCTTCGCGGGCGATGGCAAAGACGGAATAGCGTTTCATGGTTCATCCCCCGTGGCGCCGGTCGTGTGGCCGCTCTTTTGGCCCCAATGCCGCCAATTAGCCACCGCCGCAAGCGGCGCAATCGGGAAAATTGCGACAGGATGCGCGACAAAGCGCAGCGGTGCCGCCAAAAGCGTCACTTTCCCGTTTCGCAGCCTTTTTCCGCCGCCGCGATAGGTTTACATGGCACTGGCAACGCGTTGGGGCGGGCAGGACAGGATCGGGTCGTTATGGAGAATTGGCACTTCTGGGTGGCCGCAGCCGCCATGGGTCTGGCGGTCGCTGCAGCCATGGTCCGCGCCGCGCTGCGGGCAGCGCCTGCCATCGCCCCGGCCGCTACTTATGACCTGCAGGTCTACCGTGACCAACTTGCCGCCATCGACGCCGACCTTGCGCGTGGCACGCTTGCCCCGGCCGAGGCCGAACGTCTGCGCGCCGAAATCGCCCGCCGACTGCTCGACGCCGACCGCTCCGCCCGCCGCACCGAGGTTGCACCCGCCCGCAACGCCGCCCTGCCCGCGCTGGCGCTTGTCTTGCCAGTGATTCTTGGTGCTTATCTGCTTTATGACCGGCTCGGCGCTCCGGGCTATCCTGACCTGCCTCTGGCGGAACGGCTCGCCGTGTCGGAAGAGATGCACGCCAAGCGCCCGTCCCAGGCGCAGATGGAGGCTGCCGCACCCAAGCCCGAAGTTGCAGCTATCGATCCCGCCTTTGCCAAGTTGATGGACGAGTTGCGCGCCGCGATGAAGGCCCGCCCCGACGACCAGCGCGGGCTTGAGCTTCTCGCCGCGAACGAGGCGCGGATCGGCAACCTTGCCGCTGCCCGCGCGGCGCTAGAGCGGCTGATCGCGTTGAAAGGCGACGGCGCGCGCGCCGAAGACCACGCAGGACTTGCCGAGCTGATGGTGATGGCCGCCGGAGGGCTGGTGTCGCCCGAGGCCGAGGCGGAATTGTCCCGCGCGCTGAAACTCGACCCTGCGAACCCGACCGCCCGCTATTACTACGGCCTGATGGCCGCGCAAGTCGGCCGCTTCGACCGCACCTTCGCGCTGTGGCAACCGCTGCTCGACGGCCCCGCCGATGCGCCGTGGATGGCCCCCGTGCGGGCGCAGATCGAAGACGTGGCGATGCGGGCGGGAATCGAATTCACCCTTCCCGATTCCAAGGGCCCCGATGCCGGTGCCTTGGCCGCGGCGCAGGACATGACACCCGAAGCGCGCCAACAGATGATCGGCGCCATGGTCGCGCAGTTATCGGACCGGCTGGCCACCGAGGGCGGGCCAGTCGAAGACTGGGCCAAGCTGATCACCTCGCTCGGCGTGCTCGGCCGCAAGGACGAGGCCCAGAAGATCTACACCGAGGCGCTTGCCAAATTCGATGGTCGCGCCAGCGAGCAAAGCTTCCTCAAGGAAGCGGCGCTGAACGCGGGACTGACGCCGTGATCGCCGAGGATATCGCCACCTTCGCCGCCCTGTTGCCTGCCAATCGCGCCATCGCGGGGCTGGATTTCGGTGACAAGACCATCGGCATCGCCATCTCCGACACGCGCCGCTCGGTTGCCACGCCCATCGAAGTGATCCGCCGCGTCAAATTCACGATGGATGCCGCCGCCCTGCTGGCGCTCTGCACCCGTCGTGGCATCCACGGTCTGATCCTCGGGCTGCCCCTGAACATGGACGGTTCCGAAGGCCCGCGCGTGCAGGCGACCCGCGCCTTTGCGCGCAACCTGTCGCGCCTGACCGATCTGCCGATCACCTATTGGGACGAACGGCTGTCCACCGTTGCGGCAGAAAGATCACTGATCGAGGCGGATACATCGCGAAAGCGTCGCAAAGAGGTGATCGATCAGGTCGCCGCAGGCTATATCCTTCAAGGAGCACTTGACCGCATGGGTCATATGGCCCGCGTTTCCGCCCGTTTATCTGATGTCGACGATGGCCCCGAAGGAGAGCGTGCGTGAAGGACGACGTCTGGCACAGGGACGAAGTGCAATCGCCCTGCGTCAAGCTTTGCACCATCCATCCGGCCGAGCGTCTGTGCGTCGGATGCCTGCGCAGCATCGACGAAATCAGCGCCTGGTCGCGCATGACCCCCGCCGAGCGCACGGCGATCATGGCCGAACTGCCTTCGCGCGCGCCCCGCCTGCAAAAACGACGCGGCGGACGCATGGGTCGCTTGGGCTGACAGGCAAGCCTGACGTGGCCGGACCCGATCATGGATAAAGCGTCCACCCCTTCTCCCGATCCCTTTGCCAAGGCCGCCTGCCACTGCGGTTCCGTGCGCTTCGGATTGCGTCTGAGGGATGGCTTCGGCAGCATCCGGCGTTGCACCTGCTCTTATTGCCGGATGCGCGGGGCCATAGCGATTTCGGTCCGCATGTCGGACCTGCGGTTCCTTGCAGGCGAAGACACCCTATCGCGCTAGCGCTTCAACACCCGCACGGCACAGCACGTCTTTTGCAGCACCTGCGGCATCTACACCCACCACCGGTGCCGCTCGTCCCTCGATCTCTTCGGCGTCAACGTTGCCTATCAGCCCCTTCGACTTCGCCGAAGTCCCGGTGCTGGACGGCGAGAACCATCCCGCCGATACGGGCCAATCCGCCCGACAGGCCGGAACTTTGCGCTTTGAGAAAGCACCCTAGCCGCAACGCCGAACCCTTCCCCTTCTCCTTGTCGCAAATATCCTCGGGGGGAGGCCGCAGGCCGTGGGGGGCAGACAGCCCCCCCTTTTGCTTCCGCGCAAGAGCAAATGACAAGACACCGTAGGGTGGGTGCTCTGCACCCACCGCACCGCTCAGGGGGCCAGCAGCCATTCCGCGACCGAAGGCATCAGGGGCCGGAAATAGGCCACCATCCTGCCCGGCGCTTCGGCATCCGCTCCGGCCACCCACGGGGCCACGCCATGCACGACCAATCGGTGCAGCACGACCGCCTCGCCAACCCGTCCGGGCAGAACGATCCGCGTACATTCGGCGAACACGCGTTTGCGGGCCGCCTGATAAGCTTCTGTGATATCGACCTTTCCCCAATCCTCTTTTGGAACATCGCGCAACGCCGCCAAAAGCCCCTGCCGCATGATCTCGTGGCTCCCCTCCCAGACCACCAAGGGCGAGGCAACGGCATCGGCGGCGTTCAGCGGCAGCCCGACGATCCAGCGATGCGGCTCGGCCACCCTCCTGCGCTTGTCGGCCCCCTCGGCGATCAGCCCGTCCAGATGCGCCGCATCGCGGTTCAGGCGGAAACGCAAGGCGGCGTCGGTCTCGGCGGGCGAAGGCTGCGGATAGCCCGCCCGCACCACCGACAGCTGCCCCCTGTGCAGATCGACCCGCTTCAGCCCCAGTTCCTCCCACGGAAAGGCAGCACGTCCCACCTGCCCCGATGCATCGTTCGCCAAGGCATCCAGCCCCACGAACCACGTCCCGCCACAGCGCCAGTCCTCGCGGCTCTCTTGCACGGCAGCCGTGGCAACCGGCCCCGCCGCCTGCGCCCACGCGGCAATCCCATCCCCCGCAACCCGCCGCCAGCCGCTTGCCCCGGTCATCGTCATCCCCTCTGGCCGTACCCTTGCAAAAGGCGTATCCCTGCCACCTAAATTTTCCAAAGGCTGTTTCATGTCCGACCGCATCGCCCGCCCCGCCCTTGTGCTTGGCCTACTGTCCTGCATCGGACCATTCGCAATCGATATGTATCTGCCTGCGATGCCGGCCATAGGACAGGGCCTGAATGCCAGCGTTCAGGATATGCAGACCACGATCACCGCCTATTTCATCGCCTTCGGCCTTGCCCAACTGGTCTACGGCCCCTGGGCAGACAGGTCCGGCCGAAAACCGCCGCTTTACGCCGGAATAGCGATCTTCATCCTCGGCTCGATCCTGTGCACCTTCGCCCCTTCGGTTGAAACGCTGATCGCGGGTCGTGCCGTGCAGGGGCTTGGCGGGGCTGCGCTGATGGTGGTGCCCCGCGCCATCATCCGCGATATGTATACCGGTCACGCCGCCACGCGCCTGATGGCCGCCGTGATGCTGGTGATCTCGGTCTCGCCGATGCTTGCGCCACTGGCCGGATCTGGAATAATGGCCATGGTTGGCTGGCGCGGCATCTTCGGCGTGCTGCTGGTTGCCAGCCTCGTCAGCCTTGCCATCCTGACTTTCGTGCAGCCCGAGACGCTGCCCCGCGACCTACGCCAGCCCTTCGACGCCGCCGATACGCTGCGTGGCGCACGGCGGCTGCTCACCAACCGCAGCTTCATGGGCCTCACCTTTCTCGGCGGGTTCGGCATGGCGAGTTTCTTTGTCTTCATCGCCAGCGCCAGCTTTGTCTACACGCAGGATTTCGGCCTGTCTCCCACCGGCTTTTCGCTGGCCTTTGCGGTCAATGCCATCGGCTTCTTCGCCGCAAGCCAGGCTGCCGGCACGCTGGGCCTGCGCTTCGGGGCCCGCAGCGTGATGACCGTGGCAAGCGCGGGCTTTGCGCTCACGACTCTGGTGCTGTTCGGGCTTGCGCTGCTGGGCCTCGCACCGCTTGCCGTCTGCATCGCGGGTCTGTCCGTCGCCAACGCCTTCCTTGGCCTCGTGATCCCCACCACGATGGTTATGGCACTGGAAGAGCACGGCGATATCGCGGGCCTTGCCTCGTCGCTAGGCGGTACACTGCAAATGCTGGCAGGTGGTGCCATGATTGCGGCCACGGGCCTGTTCTTCGACGGCAGCGTCACGCCCATGCTTGCCGCCATCGCCCTGTGCGGCGTGTTGTCCTTTGCGATGGGGCGGCTGGCGCTGGCCCGTCGTTAAGCTGCCGCGCGGCTTACCTCGTCCAGCGCAAGGTCGAGAAGCTCTAGCCCCGCCCCGGGTCTGGCGACACCTTCCGACAGCACCCGTCGCCAGCCCCTCGCGCCGGGGCGACCATAGAACAGACCCAGCATGTGCCGCGTGATCTGGTGCATGCGCCCCCCCGACGCCAGATGGTCAGCGATATAGGGCTTCATCGCCTCGACCGCGCCAAAAGCGTCCAACCCGCCCGTGTCTCCCCACAGCGCATCGGCCCCCACCAGCACCGAGCCAGGATCATGATAGGCCGCGCGCCCCAGCATCACCCCGTCCAGCCCCGCAGCCAGCAAGTCCCGCGCCTGAACGAGCGAGGTGATCCCGCCGTTGATACAGATCGTCAAATGCGGAAACTCTGCCTTCATCCGCTGCACCAAAGCATAATCCAAAGGCGGAACTTCACGATTTTCCTTGGGCGACAGCCCTTGCAACCACGCCTTGCGGGCGTGGATGACGAAATGCGTGACCCCTGCCGCACTGACCTTTTGCAGAAAGTCGGGCAGAACCTCGTCGGGGTTCTGGTCGTCAACCCCGATCCGGCATTTCACCGTCACCGGCACGTTCGAAGCCGCAAGCATCGCCGCCACGCAGTCGGCCACCAGCGCGGGCCGCTCCATCAGCACCGCGCCGAAACAGCCCGATTGCACGCGGTCCGACGGGCAGCCGACGTTGAGGTTGATTTCGTCATAACCGAACGGCACCGCAATCCGCACCGCCGCCGCAAGTTCGGCAGGGTCCGACCCGCCCAGTTGCAAGGCGACCGGATGTTCGGCACCGCTGTAACCCAGCAGCCGGTCCTTCGGCCCATGCACCACTGCAGGCGCCGTCACCATCTCGGTATAAAGCATCGCCCGCCGCGTCATCAGGCGGTGGAAATAGCGACAATGGCGATCCGTCCAATCCATCATCGGGGCCACGGATAGGCGGTGAGCATTGTTTTTGCTGTATTTTTTCACGCTCGTTGACATTCTGTAGCCCCATCAGCCTGTGCGTTTCAATCGGTTTCGATCGGTTCTTAACTGTTCCCGCCCCCTCGGTGCTACACCGTAGCACTTGGATTGAGGATTGTAGCACCGATGGCGACCATAACCGCGCGGCCCCGGCATGACGGGTCGGTTGGCTTTACCGCACAGATCAGGATCAAGCGCGGTGGAAAGGTGGTCTACACCACCTCGCAGACATTCGACAATGAAAAGGACGCCAAGACGTGGGCGGCCCGCAAGGAGAAGGAGCTTGCCCTGCCCGGCGCTCTGGACGCCGCGCTGCACCCTTCCGGCACGTTGGAACAGGCGATCAATCGGTATGTCGAGGCAAGCCGAAAGGAGATCGGCAAGACCAAGGCCCAGGTGCTTGAGGCCATCAAGCGTGACAGCATCGCGGGCATGGACTGCGAGGACATCCGCAGCCGCGACATTGTCGCCTTCGCCGAGCGCCTCGGCGTGGGCAGGCAGCCGCAGACCGTCCTCAATTACCTCTCCCACCTCTCCGCGGTATTCCGCATCGCCCACGGCGCGTGGGGCATGCGTCTGGACCCCGCCGAAATGGACAGGGCCATGGTCGCGCTGAAATCGCTTGGCGCGGTCCAAAAGTCGGCCCGCCGCGACCGCCGCCCCACGATCGACGAAATGAACGATCTCGTCGCCCATTTCGTGGACAGGTCGCGCCGCAGGAACGCCCTACCCATGCACTTGGTCACCGTCTTCGCCATGTTCTCGACCCGGCGACAGGAGGAGATCATTCGCATCCGGTGGGATGATCTACAGCCCGGACGGGTGCTGGTCCGCGACATGAAGAACCCCGGCGAGAAGATGGGCAATCACGTCTGGTGCGACCTGCCCCCCGAGGCCGAGCGGATCATCGCGCAGATGCCCCGCCGCGCCCCCGAAATTTTCCCCTTCACGACCGACGCCGTGTCGGCTTCCTTCACGCGGGCCTGCAAGGTTCTCGGGATCGAGGATCTCCGCTTCCACGACCTCAGGCACGAGGGCGTCTCCCGCCTTTTCGAGATGGGCTGGACCATCCCGCAGGTCGCCTGCGTCTCCGGGCACCGCAGTTGGCAGTCGTTGCAGCGATATTCGCACATGCGAGCCATCGGCGACAGGTGGGTGGGGTGGGCGGGGCTGGACCAGATTGCTCCGGCCAAGGAAGTCGATGACGGGCCAAACACTGCGCCTGCGACCGACGCCTGATTTTGCGGGTTTTCGACTATCGGCGCTTATTCCGTTGCATTCTCGCCACGGTGCATTCTCTTGTATCTTTTGGTGCAAAGTGATCCTAACTGAATAACCCTGACACGCATTTTCAGGGGTTCCCTATGTCTCAAGATAGTGATCGGGCTGCGGTAAAACTGCTGCGAAAGACACCTGTCCGCCTACTGTGTGTGTTTCGGCATGCAATTTTGACCCCCTAAGGCGGGGTATCGGCGTCCAATTTTGACCCCCCTGACGTTCTGTCAGACCGTTCGTTGCGAGGCAGCGGACGGAGGGAGGGATGAAGCGGGTGGATACGATCGCGCGGGTGCGGCGGGCCTTCTATGTTCAGGGCTGGTCGGTGAAGAGGATCGTGCGGGAACTGCACGTGTCGCGGAATACCGTGCGCAAGATCTTGCGGACGGACGAGACGGACTTCAGCTACGAGCGCGAGCGGCAGCCGATGCCGCGGATCGGGCCGTGGCAAGGGCAGCTCGAACAGTTCCTGTCGTCCAACGCGGGTAAGCCGTCGCGGGAACGGCTGACGCTGATCCGCATCTTCGAGGTGGAGGGGCGTTCCGCCACTGGTCCGAGGGACGCCCCGACGGCGCGGTCTGGGTTACGAGGGTGGCTATGATGCTGTGCGCCGGTTCGCGAAGGGTTGGTCCCAGAACCGGGGCGCGGTGACGGCGGAAGCCTATGTGCCGCTCTACTATGCGCCGGGCGAGGCTTACCAGTTCGACTGGAGCCATGAGGTGGTGGTGGTCTCGGGCGTCACGGTGACGGTGAAGGTGGCCCATGTCCGGCTTTGCCACAGCCGGATGATGTTCGCCCGGGCCTACATGCGCGAGAGCCAGGAGCCTCAGCCATCGGGCTCGGACCGATGGCGCCACGATGGCTTCGATGTTCGACGCGCATGACCGGACCTTTGCCTTCTTCAAGGGCACCTGCACGCGCGGCATCTACGACAACATGAAGACGGCGGTAGAGGCAGTCTTCACGGGCAAGGAACGGCATTACAACCGCCGCTTCTTGCAGATGTGCAGCCATTACCTTGTTCAACCCGTCGCCTGCACACCCGCATCGGGCTGGGAGAAGGGTCAGGTCGAGAACCAGGTCGGGCTGGTGCGGGAGCGGTTCTTCACGCCGCGGCTGCGGGTCAAAAGTCTGGACGAGCTGAACGCCTGGCTGATGGACAAATGCGTGGCCTACGCCAAGGCGCACCGCCATGTGGAAGAGACCGACAAGACGATCTGGGAGATGTTCGAGGCCGAGCGCGCCCACCTCGTCCCTTACGTCGGCCGCTTCGATGGCTTCCACAGCGTGCCAGCCCGCTCGACCATTGTTCTTGAACCAATGGCGAACAAGGTCTCGCATCTCGAAGACCTGCACCGTTAGGTTCGACAACAACAAATACTCGGTCTTGGCGACTGCGGTCGGCCGTCCGGTCGATGTGCATGCCTATGCCGAGCGCATCGTGATCCGACAGGATGGCGTTGTGGTCGGTGAACATGCCCGCGCCTTCGGGCGGGGCCAGACGGTCTATGACCCGTGGCACTATGTGCCTGTTCTGGCACGCAAACCCGGCGCGCTGCGCAATGGAGCTCCGTTCAAGGACTGGGTGCTGCCGCCCGCCATGGCTGCGATCCGGCGCAAGCTCAAGGGCAACGATGATGGAGACCGGCAGATGGTCCAGATCCTGAGCTGCGTGCCCGATGACGGGCTGCAGGCCGTCGAAGCCGCCTGCCGCGAGGCCGTGGATCAGGGCGTCCATTCCGCGCCGGTCGTCATCAACATCCTTGCCCGACGACGCGACCCAACCCCGCCGCCACTTCTACTCACCCCCACCGCGCTGCGCTTGACCCACGAACCCGTGGCCGACTGCGCCCGCTACGACAGCCTCAGGAGGACCAGCCGACATGGAACGCACCCAAATCTTAGACCTGATGAGCAGCCTCAAACTCTACGGGATGCGCAGCGCCTATGACGAGGTCATGGCCGCAGGCATCAAACGCCAGCACGAACCGCCAAGGATCGTCGGAGACCTACTGCAGACGGAGATCGCGGAGAAGCAAGCCAGATCCATCCGCTACCAGATGACGGTCGCCAAGCTGCCTCTGGCCAAGGACATCGAAGAGTTCGACTTCACCGGCACGCCGATCAACGAGGGGCTGGTTCGGGAGCTGGCCAATGGCAGCTTCGTCGCCGACCAGCGCAACGTGGTCCTCATCGGCGGCACCGGAACCGGCAAGACCCACCTCGCCATCGCCATCGCACGTGCGCTCATCCGCAGCGGCACCCGCGGCCGCTTCTACAACGTCGTCGATCTGGTGAACCGGCTCGAGACCGAGACCCGCGGCGGCAAGCAAGGACGGCTGGCCGATTACATGACCCGCCTCGACTTCCCTCCTCGGGGAAATGATCCCCCGGATCATTTCCTTATCCTCGTCGATCCTCGATGAACTCGGCTATCTGCCCTTCGCGCAGTCCGGCGGACAGTTGCTCTTCCACCTCATCAGCCGCCTCTACGAACGCACCTCGATCATCGTCACCACCAACCTCGCCTTCGGCGAATGGCCGACCGTCTTCGGCGACGCAAAGATGACCACGGCGCTCCTCGACCGCCTGACCCATCACTGCGAGATCGTTGAGACCGGCAACGAGTCTTGGCGCTTCAAAAACCGCGCCTGACCCAGATCAGGGCCTGACCCGTCTCCACTCTGTGATCAGTTCCGTCGGCTCAGGCCCTGATCTCTATGTCGCAAGGGGGGTCAATTTTGGACGCCGATAGGGGGTCAGTTTTGCGCGCCGATTGACAGCGCCTTCTGCGGCGACACGTTTTTCGACGACTTTCTCAGCCATCCCGAGGTCCGCGAGACCTTCAAAGGGTGGAACGAAAGTCGCATCTTGCGGGACTCGTATGTCGGCGACGACCGCGGAACTTACGGGATCTTCGAATTCGGCGGAATCGTCTGGGAAAACTACCGCGGCGCCGTGGAATCGAACAGTTTCATCGAAACCGACGACGTCCATCTTTTCCCGATTGGCGTGCCCGGGTTGTTCAAAACAGCATATGCGCCGGCCGATTTCACCGAGACGGTCAACACCCTCGGCCAGCCGCTCTACGCGAAGCAATGGGCCTTCGAAAATGGCAAGGGCACGCACCTTGCGGCGCAGAAAAATGCCCTGAGCTATGCCACCCGCCCGCGCCTGCTCATGCACGGCGTGCGTCAGGGCTGACTCATGGCCCGGCGCATTTCGAAAGCCGGAACGGAGGGCGGGGTCGATGGCCCCGCCCTCCTCCTTTCCGAGGATGACGAGTCGCTCATGGCGGAAATCGCCGCCGCTCTGGCATCCACTCTGGAATGGCTGGAATGAGAGGCCATGGCCGCACGCGGCGGCCATTGGCGGGGCTGGTAATGGCCCGCAAAGGCGCAGCCGTAGACAAGCGCGTCCGCCGGATCGAAGGCCGCTTGCGGGACCGTCTGGCCCGCATGTTCCCCCAGGTCGATGCCCGAGACCTGATCTTGGACCTTCGGCCCCTGATCCATGAAATTGCCCGCGACGGGGTCGAAGATCATAATGCCCTGTTCCGGCGGGCCGCAGCGGAACCGAAGTTCCGCGAACTGGTCGCCCGGATCGGCGAGGGCATCGCCGCAAAGACCCGCGCATAACCGGCGGTTGCGTCGGAACGCGAGGAAGGCGAGAATTCGGCCTGCCCCGTTCCCCCTGCTTGCGAGTGCCGCCATGCCCGAGCCGTTCCTGCCCCTTCCCGACCGTCAGGCGACCATCCGGGGGCGCGAGGTCGTCTTCACCTTCACCGACGCCACCGAGGCCGCCGCCGCTCTGGCGCAGGCGCGGGACCGCATGGCCCGAGGCGAAGATGCCATAGCGATGCTCCTGTCCATCGCCGAGGCCATTGCGTATTGTGGCAAGGCTGAATTGGTCGACGGCAAAGGGATCGGCAACGACCTTCTCGGCCTCGTCAAAACCATTGCTGCTCAGGATGCCGCCCACGCGCGTGATCTGTCAAACTTCCTGCCGTCTCGCAGCCGAGCCTACCGTGACGGCGCACGTTGGGCGCTGCGTCGCTGCATCGCTTGGCTTCATGCCGAGGCCGCATCGATGAACGACCCCAAGGCGCGGAGCGTGCTATACTCTGCGGCCTTCGGCATGGGGTGCTGGAAGCAAAGCGCACTGGAAGACGCGCCCGACCCCGTCACGAGCGGGCGCGGGCTTCTGTGACTGTCCGCACGCCAAAGCCCCGCCTCGCGCCCGTCGCGGCCCTGCCAGCGCCGCAATGGACGCCCGAGCTTGTCGGTGACGCACTGGTCGCCGCGATGCGCTGGGCCGCCTCTCAGGGGCCGGTGGGGCCTCGGGGTTACATCCATGTCAGGTTCGCCTTCTCCGCCTCTCTGGACGACCATCTGGACGAAGGCTGGGGCCTGCCCGAGGTGGCCGGTCAGGACGACCCGCCCGAGGACCGGCCGCTTCGCCTCATGCTTCCCCCGGCAGTCGTCTCGCGTCATCGGGCGGCGCTGGAATGGCCCGCAACCTACCTCTGCCCCGCCCATGTTGGCAGCGCCCGCGCCCTTGGCCTATGGGCGGCCTGCAAGGCCACCAGCCGGTCCTTCGACGGGGCGCTCAAGGCGCGGGCAACCATGCACCGATCGGTGGCCTACAGGCTCCGGGACAGGGGGCTGTCGCTGGTGAGCGTGTGACTGGCCCGCGACGGGGTACCGCTGATCGTCGCGGCATAGGCGCAGCAAATCTGTTCGCGGTGCCGTTAAAGGGCGGTTTCCGTTTTGAACTGAGCGCCGCCTGTCGTATCTGAAGGCAGACCCGAGCCAACCAGACAGCCGTCCTCCGAGACGAGAGGAAATGCCGTTCCTCCGGGTCACACCCAAGCCGCCCACTGACTTCATGGTGGAAGTGCTTCGTCGTCCTGCCCGTGGGCGAACTGGTGAAGCCATGTGGTCGATAGACTTAGGATTGGGGGTTCGAATCCCCCCGGGCAGACCAAGGGGCGGGCCGGTCGATCCGGCCCGCTAACCTCGGCTCAGATGCGTGTGTCGAGTTCGTCGATGCCGAACAGCTCAAGGGTTTCGCGCAAATCGTCATCGCTGATCTCGCCTTTTGCAAAATCGATAAAGACAGGCAACAGTTGGGGATCAACGCGCCCATCTCGGTGCAGGACACGGGACGTAAGGCCCACGGCATTGAGAACCTCAGGTCTGGACAACATCGCCATTGCTGCGGCCTTTCCGGCCTCCCAATGCTCCCCGGCGTCCAATTCGTCGGAGTCGCAGCCCATGAGCGCGACACCATCATCATACCCGAAAAGCCGCACCGCAGCGTAGCCTGATGCGCAAAAGCTTGCATGACGCGCGAGGTCGTCCTTGGTATCAAGGTCAATCCAGACTGCCCCCGCCTCGCTTTCGTCTCCGACGTCTTGGGAAAGGCTAATCGATCGCACATTTTCAGGTCCGAAGAGAAGGGCCGCAGCAACCGCATGTCCAGCCTCGTGGATAGCAGTTACAGCACGATCCGCCCAAAGCGCGACCTCGACAACGAATTGCCTGAGGAGCGAAAACTCATTCTCAGGGAAGGTATCCGTGGACCAATCAGGTTCATGTCTTATGGCGAGGACCGCTTTAGCCTTAAGGCTTAGGTCTTCAACTCAAGTGCTGGGGATCGCCATGAGGTCTTGAAATGTGGCAAATACCTGATCGATATTCTCACCCTCAACCGAGCCGTCAAAAATTCTCTTCTCGGTGAGGAAGGCGGAAAACGCCTCCGGTACCAAAACCGCGCTCGTTCTGTTCGCATCGTGCATAGTCTTCACCTCCTACTTTCACCGTCCGCAAAGCATCGGCGGCGACCTAAAATCTGTCAAGTAATTGTTTTTGTTTGTTTATATCCAACTTTCTGGTCTCCTGAGGTTGGCCAAAGTTTAACCGCAGGGCCTGAAACTTGAGGAAAAGCGGGAGTGGACGCGTGGGCGTATCGGATTTGGTCCAACATGGGTTGGATGGCATCCAACATCCGGGCCGGTATCGAGATCGGGAGCGGAACAGATGCGACGGCCTGTCGCACCCAACGGGCGTTTCGCTCAAAATTTAAGGGATTTTTGACGCATCCAATCCGCAGATGTGCTACCGCCGCGCTACAAAAAAATGCGGGCCTCGCTAAGTCGATGGCCCGCTTTTCTTTTTCACGATATCCGGCGGCAATCCATCATGGGCGCAACGCTCAGCCGGTGGGCGTGCGCGTCTTGCAGCTTTCGGGTGTTTTGGTGCATTCGGCTGGGCTTCGCAATGTCGGGTCAGCGGAAAGAACCGCATCTGTGCGTTCTAAAGGTAAAGGGGGCAATCGTCCATGACCGTCCTGTGGCCTGAAATCCTGCCGGGCTTGGTGACGCCGATGTTGTGGGCGGTCGTTCCGGTGCAGGGAACTACCGCGCTACTGATGCACTTGTGATGCACGGAATGGGTCGGGCATGCCGGACCGTTTGACCCGAAGGCAATACGTGACCGGCACGCGCGTAAAGAACGCGCGGTGCAATAGGATTTGATGGACAGATCACAAGATGGCGACACAAGGCACGGCACAGGTCACCCAACCTTTCGAAAACCGTAAACAGGTCGATGTGATACGCCTGACAGCCTGCCGGTCCTGCGGGGCCGCTTTCGGGCCGGTGTTTTGCGACCTAGGTGAGACGGCGGTTGCGAATTCCTATCTTCCGCCAGATGCCGACCCGACGTTCGAACCGCGGTTTCCACTGCGAGCCGTGGTCTGCTCAGCCTGCCGGATGGTGCAGCTTGACCATGTGGTCGATGCGACCGGCATCTTTCGCGACTATGCCTATTTCTCGTCGGCCTCATCCTCGTGGCTGAACCATGCGCGGAACTATTGCGATGACATGGTGGCGCGCTTCGGGCTGGGACCGGGGTCGCTGGTGATCGAAGTGGCGTCGAACGACGGCTATCTGCTGCAAAATTTCGTCGCTGCGGGAATTCCCTGCCTTGGCATCGAACCCGCAGCCAATATCGCCGCCGTGGCGCAGGCGGCAGACGTGCCGACCGAGGTGTGTTTCCTGACACCCGACAGCGCCGCGCGGATCGTGGCGGCCCTAGGGCGCGGCGCGGATCTGGTGGCCGCCAACAACGTGCTGGCGCATGTGCCTGACATCAACGGTTTTACCCACGGACTGGCGGGACTTCTTGCCCCGAACGGCGTTCTGACGGTCGAGGCACCGCATCTTCTGGCGCAGGTCGATGGCGTGCAGTTCGATACGATCTATCACGAACATTACGCCTATTGGTCGCTGCTGGCGCTCGAGCGGTTGTTCACCCGCCACGGGTTGGCGCTGTTCGATGTCGAACGCCTGCCCACGCATGGCGGATCGCTGCGGGTCTATGCGTCAGCCACGCCGCGGGCCGAAAGCGACCGTCTGATCGCGCTGCGTGACGAAGAGGCGGTGCGAGGGCTGGACGGCGATGCCTTTTATGCAGGATTCGAGGCCCGGACGCATGCGGTGCTGTCCGGTTTCCGCGACTGGCTTTCCGGATGCGGCGCTGCGGGACGACGGGTCGCGGCCTATGGCGCAGCGGCCAAGGGCAACACCTTTCTGAATTCCGCCGGGGTGACTGCCAAAGATATCTGCGCCGTGGCCGACCTGTCGCCCGCCAAGCAGGGACAGCTGCTTCCGGGCAGCCACATCCCCGTGGTCAGTCCGAAGGCCATGCTTGCCATGGAACCGGACGACATCGTGATCCTGCCATGGAACATAGCGCCCGAGGTGGTGGCGCAATTGCGCGCCGCGGGCTTTGCCGGGCGGCTGTGGACAGCCTTGCCCAAAATGCGCGAACACGTCTGAACCCGCCACACCTCGCGGCCGGGGCCTGCGCTTTCGGTGAGCGGCGGCTGTCGGTGCCAAGGGACCAACGGCCCAAGGCGCGCACAAGGCCCTGTCT
This sequence comes from Gemmobacter sp., assembly GCA_040398445.1. Classification (GTDB taxonomy): domain Bacteria; phylum Pseudomonadota; class Alphaproteobacteria; order Rhodobacterales; family Rhodobacteraceae; genus Paragemmobacter. The sequence goes on from JBBAUB010000004.1 coordinate 300,510, forward strand.
CAGGCTCCCCACATCCCAATCTGACTGGCGGGCGCGTCCATTGAAAAACCTTCACCGGACCGTCAGCCTGCTGTGTCCCACGGCGCTTAGCCAAGCGGCATGGTCACGGCGAACCGCCCGACCGATGAAAATGACGAAGACCGCCATTAAGGCCCTCAACGCCCTTGTTTCGGGCGCAAGCCTGCTTGCCATGATCTCGGCAGGCGCCGCTTCGGCCGACACGATGGCCGACCTCGAAGCCGCCGCCAAGAAGGAAGGCACGCTGACCACAATCACCCTGCCGCACGACTGGTGCAATTACGGCGCCGTGATCTAAGGCTTCAAGGCCAAATACGGCATCGCGGTCAACGAGTTGAACCCGAACGCCGGTTCGGGCGACGAGATCGAGGCGATCAAGGCCAACAAGGACAACACCGGCCCGCAGGCCCCCGATGTGATCGACGTCAGCCTGTCCTTCGGCCCCGCCGCCAAGGCGGAAGGCCTGATCCAGCCCTACAAACTCTCGACCTGGGATTCGATCCCAGACTCGGCCAAGGATGCCGAAGGCTACTGGTACGGCGACTACTATGGCGTGCTCGCCATGGCGGTGAACAAGGACGTCGTCACCGACGCCACGCCCGCCAGCTTTGCCGATCTGAAAGACCCGAAATACGCCAACATGGTCGCCAGCCCCGGCGATCCGCGCACCGGTAACTCGTCGATCATGTCGGTCTATGCGATGGGTCTGGCCGCCGGAGCCAAGGGCGGCGCCGATGCAGCGACGGCCGGCATCGCCTTTCTGAAAGACCTCAAGTCGACCGGCAATTTCGTCGATGTCGGCGGCTCGGCGCAAAACTTCGCCCAAGGCACCACGCCTGTGATGATGGACTGGGATTACAACGTCCTTGCCATGCGCGACAAACTGGCGGGCAACCCGCCGATGGAGATCGTGATCCCGTCCGACGGCGTGATCGCCGGTGTTTACGTGCAGGCCATCTCGGCCTATGCGCCACACCCGAATGCCGCGAAACTGTGGATGGAATACCTTATTTTCCGACGAAGGCCAACTGGGCTGGCTTTGAAGAAAACCAGTCTTTTACTTGTCCCTTTTCAGCAAAATAAGTGAGCCGTTGAAGTATACAAATCCGTTTAAATTTTCATGATACTCGGTCTTTGAGATGTCTGGACTTATATATGATCCAACAAAACCTGACTTGTCGAGGTCGTTGTAGGCATTGGTCTCGCATTTGACGACATCTCGAAGGTATTTTTTTCTGCATTTATTCGCGATGCGCCATTGGCGACTTGAACTTCAAAAACATCAGATAGACTGTTTTACACTGATAGACGGAGGAGTTTTTGGACAGAAAATCCGAGTATTCGCTGACAAAGGCAAGGAAATTGCCATTAGGTGGATTTCTGCCCAGTGAGAAATCCGTTTTATATGTGTTTATGAAGGTGCCGGTAAACTCTTTTGGACTAAAATCAGAAATGTTTGCGTAAAATTCTACCTAGCACTTTGTGTTGGATATGATGGCATGCCGTTCTTCGACAATTCCGGGCTGTGAATTGTGAAATGGTATGGCAAATCTGTCACCGGCCAACTCCCGATGAATTTTCCCTCGGAATATCATTTTTCCCTTTGGAATAAGGCCACATTTAATTTTCGGAGTAAAATCGATGTCCGCAAGGCTTTCTGCGGATGATGGTTTTATGAGAATTGGAGGTACTAATAACATGGTTATTGCAAAGATAGCGCCGTGTCGTCTTTTAAATGGCGCATACCAAGGTTTTTTTGCAGATACCATCAGGTTCTTTGCTCCTTGGGCTAGACGTGTCACCGAGGTAAGCGATAAAAAATAAGGATAACATACTTTAGGTGAGTGCTCAAGTAAAGGTGCGCGCGTAAGGCTGCTTCATGATAAGGGGTAGTAAGACTATTGCGGAAGACTGAAGAAAACGGTCTTTTTTGGCACGAGCCCCTGCCCAGCCGTATTTCAATGAGTTGACCGATACAAAAAACCTATGTCAAAATCTTTTAAGTTTTGAGAGGTTTTTGGCCATGATTTTGGGATACGCACGGGTCTCAACCAAAGACCAGAACCTCGATGGCCAGCGAGACGCCTTAGCCGCAGCGGATGCGGAACGCATTTTCGCGGATACAATCTCTGGAACTGCTCGTGCACGTCCCGAACTCGACCGACTATTGAAAAAAACTCCGCCCACGGGACGTGGTCGTCGTCACGAAATACGACCGCCGCCATCGACATCGCCACCCTGACCGAAGCCGCCGAAAGCCTTGGCGCCTCGCGCCTGCACACCATCGTGCATGTGATCTTTCCCAACGTCCGCGCGGCAATCCTGTCGGGCGCCTTCCTGACGTTTTCCATATCGCTGGGCGAATTCGTGCTGGCCAGCCTGCTCAACCGTCCGGCCTTTGGCCCATACCTCGTGCAACTGGAACAAGACCGCGCCTATGAACCGGCGGCGCTGGCGATCATGTCCTTTGCCTTCACTTGGGGCTGCATGGCCCTGATGCAGATGTTCGCCATCTGCAAGCCGGGCCAAGGCTGGCTGCCGGCCTTTACCTCGCGCTCTGCCCCAAGGACCTGACCCATGAGTTTTCTGAACCTGACTGCCATCTCGAAATCCTTCGGTGCAAATCTCGTGGTCAAGGGCTTCGACCTATCGGTCGAGCCGGGCGAGTTCGTCTCCTTCCTCGGCCCGTCGGGCTGCGGCAAGACCACCGTGTTGCGCATGATCGCAGGTTTCGAACGCCCGACCGAAGGCCACATCACCATCGGCGGGCGCAATGTGACGGACCTTGCGCCGAACAGGCGTCAGATCGGGATGGTGTTCCAGTCTTACGCGCTGTTTCCCAATATGACCGTGGCGGGCAATATCGGTTTCGGTCTAAAGATCGCCGGACTGGCAAAGACCGAAGCAGCGGCCCGCGTGAACGAGATGCTTACCCTGATCGGGCTTGCCAAACTGGCCGAACGCTATCCTTACGAATTGTCGGGCGGTCAGCAACAGCGCGTGGCACTGGCCCGCGCTTTGGCCCCCAAACCCCAAGTCCTGTTGCTCGACGAACCGCTTTCGGCGCTCGATGCCAAAATCCGCGTATCGCTGCGCGAGGAAATCCGCGCCATCCAGCGGCAACTCGGCATCACCACCGTCTTCGTCACCCACGACCAAGAAGAAGCGATGGCCCTGTCGGACCGTATCGTGGTGATGAACGGCGGCAGGGCAGAACAGATCGGCACACCGGAAACCATCTACAACGCCCCCGCCACGCGCTTCGTGGCCAATTTCATCGGCAGCCTGAACGTGATCGAGGGTCGGATCGGGGCACAGATCGGCGCGGCACCAAGGGTTCTGACATGGGCGGGCGGGCAGATCGCTTTGCCCGAAGGAATCGCAGCCGGACCGCACGGCAGCGCCACCATCGGCATCCGCCCGCAATCGCTGCGCCCCTGCCCCGTGGACGCCGCGCAGATGACCGGAACGGTCCGAAACGTCGAATTTCTGGGCGCTTTCACCCGCCTGCACGTGGCCTGCGGCGGGGCGGTTCTGCTGGTCGACTGCGTCGCCCGCGACCATGTGCCCAAAGGCAACGGCGGCACGATCGGACTGTCGGTCGCATCGCAAGACCTTGTCGCGCTGTCTGGCTGACGGCGGGCCTGCAGGACCGCCGCCACCGCCTCAATGCCATCGAGTTTGCCCGCCCGATTTTTGCTACCAATCCTTCCGCACCGATCGGTCTGCCGCGGCCAAGCGGATCCGGCCGGAGCGATGACCAAGCGCGCAACACTGTCGCGCGATACGTTATTCTCGCGCGAGACGTTGATCGCCGTCTTTGACGCCGCGCCGAAGGTGCTGATCGGCATCGCGGCCTGCTTGGGCTCGCCGCGGCTGGCCATAACGAGCCATGATGCGCGGGTCATTCCGGCGCGCTTTGTGAAACCAAATGTCAAATCGAGCAAGATCGACACCGTGGATGCCGCAGTGATTGCCTGAACTGTCACCCGACCGACGATGCGCTTCGTCAAGATTCGGACACCCGAGCAGGTCGATCTGCAACGGCTTCACCGCATCCGCGGCAAACTCAGAGGACAACGCACGGCGCTGATGAACCAGGTCTGTGCTTTTGCACCGAATAATGCGTGGTAATGCGGGTCGGTGCTGGAGGTTTCCATGCCAACATCCGGCGGCATCTCGCCACTGCCGAGGACAATCTGGCTCCCACTATGCGGGCTCTGCTCGAACATCTGTTCGATGACGTCGCCAAAACCGAACGGCGTGTCAAAGCCGTGAAAGGCATGGCCAAGGCCTACGCCAGCCAAGATGCCGTCGGTCGCCAGTCTTAATCATTGAATTTATTGGTGCCCCCAGCAGGACTTGAACCCGCGACCCCCTGATTACAAAACACAGTCTGGCGACTTTCCGAGGTGATGCGGAAAAGTCCAACAGGAACCGTAGAAGCACAAAACTATAATTAAAACAGCGCAGTGCACGCGGAGCTGCGTGCGCTGCACGTCTTGGGCGATCCGAGGAAATGTCGGGAAAGCCACCCACGCCGTGCAAGTATTCTGCAAGCGCGAGGAACCATGAAAACGAAGCTGACCGATACCTTCATTAAAGAGATCAAGCCACCGAAGGCGCATTATGATTTCTACCAAGACGCCAAACAGGCCGGGCTTACTCTGAAGATCAGTTTTACAGGGGCGACGGTCTGGACCGTTCACATAAAGATAAAGGGTGGCAAGCGTCGCTACTTCACCCTAGGCAGTTACCCCGCTGTCTCCCTTAAGGCTGCCCGTGAACTTGCTCACAGCCTTCAGGCAGAAGCCGAGGCGGGGATTGACCGCATCGATGCAGCCAAGCAGGCAGAAGCGGATGAGAAGGAGGACGCTCTGGCCGCACGCAGCGTTTCGGAATTGCTGGACGTCTACATAGCCACCCACATCCAACAGAACCTGAAGCCCGGCAAGGCGCGTGAAGACCGCATTGCCCAACTTCGTCGACACTTGGGCAGCGTGGCGACACAGCGCATTTCTTCTGTCACACGCGCCCAACTTCAAAGCATCGTTGATGCCAAGGCCGCTGAGGGCAAGGTCACGATGGCGAACCGCATCCGTGCAGCCATGACGGCCTTTTTTGGATGGGCAGAGAAACGTGATCACATCGACACCAACCCGGCGGAGCGCGTTCAGAAGGCGGGCAAGGAGAAGCCCCGCACCCGGACGCCCAGCATCGAGGAAGTCCGCGAAATCTGGACCGCGACCTTTGCGCAGGGGCCGCTGTGGGGGGCATATTTCCGCCTTTGCATCCTCACTGGCCAGCGGTCCCGGTCGGACGTGATGGCGATGCTCTGGGAATGGATTGAGTGGGACAAGTCCCGCTATTGCATCCCCGACCCGAAGAATGGCCACCCCCATGTCGTCCACCTGAGCGCCCCGGCAGTCGCTGAAATCCTTGCGCTTCGTCCTGACGGCATCACCCCCAACGAAGGTCCGGTGCTGACCACCTCGGGCACCACCCCGATGTCAGGCTTCGTCAAACCCAAGGACCGCCTCGACGATACGATCAACGTCAGTCGGGCCAAGGACGGAAGGCCACCCATGCCCGCATGGCGCATGCATGACCTGCGCCGCGCACAGGCCACGGCCTTGGCCGAGGCGGGGGTCGATGAAGGCGTGGTGGACCGCATTCAGAACCACGTCGCAGGCGGCAGCAGGGCCAGCGCCGTGGCAGCGGTCTACAACCGTGCCCACAAGCTGCCCGAACGCGCCAAGGCGCTCGACCTCTGGGCTGAAATGGTGGTCGGATAGCGCACAGTCGTTGTCGAAGGTTGCTTCGTTCAAGCAGTGGCGGTCGCGGACTTAAAGGCGATTGCTTAATTTTTGAGCAGTCTCCGAAGGGCCACTTCCGGTGAAATATCACGCCTGTGATACGCGCCAGATCGCAAGTATCACAGGCGTGATACAACAACGGTTTCAATGGGTTATGAGTGTTTTTATTGCTGTACAGACCGCAACGGCAGCCCTAAGCCTGCTTTAGACAACATAAACAAAAGGAGAACATCATGAACGTCCTTCGCCTGCCACAGGTGCTTGCCAAGACCGGGCTGTCGCGTTCGACAACCTACTCGATGATCAGTGAAGGCAAATTTCCGAAACCGGTCAAACTGAGCAAGCGCGCTGTCGGTTGGGTCGATGCTGACGTCGAGCAGTGGCTGATTACCTGTCGCGAAGCCCTTTCCATTCACTAGGGCGCTAGGTCGTCCCCGGAAACCTTAGGGGGCCGACCACCGCAACTCACTTTTCACAACAGCCAGCACTGGCAGTCGCGATCCAGCAACATCCCGCATGCGGCGGGGTGCTCTCCCACTTTTATCCGCTCGGTGGCAAATGGGCATATATTCAGAATACCAACCCATCTACGCAGCAAAGGGCATCCTGACGTTCCCGATGAACGACAAGAGACCGGCTGTTAAGGGCTACCAGAAGGTGACGGCGTCTGCTTCAGCCTGCTATGTCGCGAAGTTCAGTGACGCTAATGCGATGGCCTTCCTAGCAGGTCCTTCAAGCAAGATAACGGTCATCGACATCGACAGCGCGGACCAAGCGATTTGGACCGATACAATCGACCGTCACGGTGACACTCCGATCAAAGTGGGCACGCCATCAGGTGGCTTGCACCTTTGGTACTTGAACGCGGGGGAACCGCGAAAGATCAGGGAAGACAGCGACCTACCCATTGACTTGCTCGGCAACGGGGTTGTCGTCGCACCTCCTTCGATCAGTTCGAAGGGCACGTACCAGTTTTTGCAAGGCGGCCTCGACGACTTGCAGAAGCTGAAGCCTGCTGCAAACGTAAACTGGCCGGCGATGGCGGTCGGTCTCGAAGCGCATCGGGGCCTGATCGCAGTCAACCAATCAAAAGCCCGCGAAGGTCGGAACAGCAGGCTGTTCCGGTTTCTCATGCGGCATGCGGCGCACCTCGATAACCTCAACGATCTGGACCAGATAGCTTGGGACTTCGTAATAAACCAGACTGACCGGAATGCCGGTCACAGCTTCACCGACGCCGAGGTCCGCGCCACGATTGACAGCGTCAAGAAAATCACCATGGAAGGCCGCAACAGGTTTGGCGGGAAGCCGCACACAATTATGCTAAATGCGACAAGGGACATCCTTCACGAACTCGGCCCCGATGCCATGTTCCTGCACAGCTACATTCAGCGGATGAATGCAGATCACGACCCTTTCTTGATCGCGAACGGCCTATGCCTTCACATGCCTGACGGTGAATGGGCTAGAAAGCGTTTCACAGCGGCACGAAAAGTTCTGGAGGAAGCCGGACTGATCGTTTTGGTGAAACCCGCCACTCGTCATGAGCCTGCCCTGTATAGTTGGCCTTAGGGTGGCCGAATATGACCATCAATATATAAACAACACCTTCCTCCCCAGCTATGCGCACCAATAGTAACAGCTACTTTGTCAAACGCCTTGGAACGGCATCAGCGGATTTAAACATAAAAAGCCCGCGCTGTCAGACAACGCGGGCTACTTCTTTTTGATAGCTATAAAAAGAGGGCTTTGGCTTCGTGCCTAACCAGCGATCAACGCCTCTGCCAGTTCCATCGCATCATCCGCCCAATAGGCCATCGGTCGCGGATGCTGCACTCCGCGCATGGCCACAGCCCGGCAGCCCAGCACCTGCTGCCGCCAGCGCAGCGGGATGGCGTCGCGCCCTTGGGCTGCCCCCAGCAGCGCACCGCAGATGGCTGCGTTGGTGTCGGTGTCACCGCCTGCCATGACCGTCTCGACCAAGGCCTGTTCGAACCCCTGCCCCACCCAGAGGCGGTGGAAGGCATTACCGAATGCGATCAGCACCCAGCCCTGTTTGACCGTGAAGGATGGCGGCAGCGCGTCCCGCGCCTCGCTCAGGCACAGCCGGATTTCTGCCCCTGCTGCATCGTCGCCCGCATGGGCATAGGCGGCGGACCACATCGCCCGGTTATCCGCCCCGCCCACGCCCGCCGCAATGGCCGCAGCGAAGGCGGCAGAGGCCGCTTGGCAGATCGGATGGGGATGGGTCAGGCACGCGTCCTCACGCGCCCACGCCGCCGCTTTGGCGGGGTCTGTGGCGCAGGCGATGCCGATGGGGGCCACACGCATCAGCGCACCGTTTGCCTGACTGCCTGCATTGGCCCGGCCACGGCCCTGCAAGGCATCCAGACCCGCCCGCGTCGTGCCGCCCATGTCGAAGGGCTTGGACGCGCCCCACGCCACATAGGCCGCAGCCACGCGGTCCCGGTCGAAACCGCCGGTCGCCACCAAGGACCGCGCCAATGCCAAGGCCATTTCACCATCATCCGTCGGTTGCCCCGCCAGCAGGTTCCACGTCCCGCCCGGCAGCAATTCGTTCAAGCCCCCCGGATGGCGCTGCCAGATCGTGGCGGGGTTTAGGAATTCGACCTGACTGCCCAGCGCATCGCCCGCCAGCAGCCCCAACAGCGCGCCCTGTGCCCAGCGCAGCGTGCCAGCCCCGACGACACGACGTTTCACCTTAACCCCGTCACGCGGCACCCTACGCCCCGCAGACGGGCCACGCGCCTGCACCTCGGTCACGATTTCCGGACGCCCGCCAATGCAGCCATTGAAACCGTCCGCACCATGCACGACCGGACGCCCATCGACCTGCACCAGCGCCCCGCCCACTGCCGCCAGCAGCGCGTGCCCGCCAGCTACGTCATGGCTGCCTAAGCCCTGCGTCAAGCTGACCACAGCGTCCACTTCACCTGCCGCCGTCAAGGCCAGACGGTATGCGATGCTCGGCACCGCCACCACGCCCGCCGGAGCGAACAGGGCGTGATTGTGCGCCGCGTAATCGCCCGCCTGTTCGTTCAGCGCCAACAGCGTGGCGTGGCCGTAGCGGCGAGGCTCGGTGGGCATCGGCGGCCACGGCGCACCCTCGACCGGATCATAGGGCGCAGGGCGCGGGCCGATGGGGGCCATGAGACGACCGTTGTGCACCGGCACCAAGCCTTCGGCCCATGCGAACATGTCGCCGCAGTCATCGGGAGCCACGGGAGCGTAGACCACCCCCAGCACAGGCTGCCCCTGCCGCAGCAGCGCCACCGATACCGCCGACCCGCGCAACCCCCGCTGGAAAGCAGACGTGCCGTCCTGCGGATCGACCACCCACGTATCCACATGGCCGACCGACCGGCGCGGCAATTCCTCGCCGTGCCAGTTGCAGGGGTGCAGCGACAGCAGGCGCTCCATCAGCAGCGCCTCGACTTGCGTATCGACCGGGCACTTGCCCACCGGACCACGCGGCCCGCCGGGGCGATGAAATTCGGCACGGATCAGCGCGCCTGCGGCAAGCACCGCCTCGACCACGGCCAGCGCCAGTGTGGCAGGGGCCGGAACATTGATTTCGTTTGACATGAAGGTCACCTCGCAATTTGTGTAGGACAACCTCTTTGCGCTTTTCCCGACCCTGCATCCCGCCCTGTCGGAGTTTTCCGGATTTCCATGAATTACATCGGCTTCTACTGGACGCTGCCCGTCAAATGGGCTGGCTTCATCACCCTTCCCCCCGACGCGGACGAGGCTGCAAAGGTCAGCCGCACCATACGCTACCAAGTCGAGCATGTGCGGCACTGGGTAAAGCACGAACACGGAACCTTGCTGCGCGAGGTGGTCTACCTTGAAAGCCGCCCGGATCGCGGAACCGAGAACATCGGGGACGACCTGCGAAAACTGGTGGCCCAAGCCCGCAAACTGGACGCACAAGTGGTGCTGGTCGAGTTCTCCCAAGCCTTCGGCTGGCGACCCCACGGGCCGCTGCAAGCCATCTTGTCCGACCCCGACTTGTGCATCGCGTTGGAGCCTAGATCGTGGCTGATCGACGGCAAGTCATTCGACCCTGTGAACCATTTCCGCCAATGGCGCGAAGTGGACGAGGCCTACCAGTCCACCAAGCCCCAGCTAAAGGCGGCAGCCCAGCAAACCATCAGCGGGCTTAAAGACGCCGGGGCCAGTTATGCCGCTATCGCCGCCGAGTTGAACGGCATGGGCGTGAAGACCGTCAACGGGCGCGTCTGGACCGCCGAGAATGTGCGGAAGTTCATGGCGCAGGTGTAACGGCAAGGTGCGCTTCAAGCGTAGCCCAAGCATAGCCCAAGCGGAACTTCAAGCGTCGCTTGATCTATCCACGATCGCACCTGCGACTTCCGTTGGCGCTAAAGCGTATGCCACGGCTATGCCACGGCATGAACCGCATTGCGGCCCGTATAACGGCCCGCAATACAAGACCTATGCGGCAGCAAGACCACGGTGATGCGGCCCGCATTCGCCCGCCGAACGGCACCACCGAAGATTGAGCTTCGGCATGTCAGCGCTTGCGCCAAGTTGTTCAACTTGATCTATTGCCTGCATGGCTTCGTTGGCCATCCTGTATCGGTTTGTGAAATTAACGAGTTCTGTCATGGCCAAGGCACCTGCTTCGACGCCCATCGTCCAACCCTATGTCCATGATGACCGCCGTGTGCTGAACCCCGAGGTGGGGTTGGTCAAACCTTCGAACGATCCGGAAACCCCCAAGACCAAGTGGGCCTACGACCCGCATATGGACCCGACGCTACAATTCGACATGGGGCGGGCGCAGATTGAGGCGTTGATTGATAGCGCGCTGGACAGTGGCGACGCTGACACGATGCGGGACGCGCTGGCGGAACTGCGGCAGATGCAAGCCCCCTACCTGAATTGGTCGGGCAAGGCGGAGCGCACCGCGTTCGAGGTGGATACCGTTTCCCTGCATGTGCATGAGCGGATCGACCCCGCCACCATCCTTGAGGCGGTCAAGAAGCGGCTGGCAGACGGGTCAGGCATGGCCGACGAACAGTTGGACTTCTTTGCCCCGAAATTCGAGGAAAAGCCCCTGCGCGACGCGCTGGGCTTTTACAAGCACGACAAGGACTGGTCGAACCGTCTGATCAGCGGCGACAGCCTGCTAGTCATGAACTCCCTGCTGCAAAAGGAGAGCATGCGGGGCAAGGTTCAGATGGTCTACATCGACCCCCCGTATGGCATCAAATACGGGTCGAACTTCCAGCCTTTTACGAATAAGCGTGAAGTAAAGGATCGGTCCGACGACGATTTAACTCAAGAACCGGAAATGATTAAGGCATTCCGGGACACTTGGGAGTTAGGCATACACTCGTACCTTACATACTTGCGGGACCGTCTAAAGCTTTCCCATGAACTGCTGAATGAAACTGGCTCGATCTTCCTGCAAATTGGCGATGAGAACCTCGGTTTGTGTATGGACCTTCTGGACGAAGTGTTTGGCCCAGACAACCGTGTATCAGTGATCACCATACAGAAAACTGGCGGGCAAGAGACTGACCTTATACCGAACGTTGCCGACTACTTGGTGTGGTACGCAAAAGACAAGAGCAAGCTAAAGTACAGGCAGATATACAAAGCAAAGGAAGTCGGCCAAGGGCATGGCTCGGGGATGCGTTATGACCGGCATGAGGACGACTTTGGGCGACGAACTTCACTGACATCGTCACAGAAACGCGGCGAAGAAGACGTTCCGCCCGGCAAAGTTTTTCAGCTAACTAGCCTAATTTCCAGCGGCGTGCGCAGCTTCACAACTGGACCTTGGCAGTTCCAGGGAAAGACATACCATTCGGGTGAAACATCGAACTGGAAAACAAGCTACGAAGGCCTTGAGCGGCTTCGCCGGGCCAACCGGATTGAAGCTAGAAAATCTACCGTTGCCTATGTGCGCCGGATTGACGATTTCACCGCGTTCCCGATTTCTAATATCTGGGGCGATGTGGCTGGTGCTGCTGGCTTAGTCTACGTTGTGCAGACAAGCGTTTCAGTGGTTGAGCGTTGCCTACTGATGACGACCGATCCGGGCGACCTTGTCCTTGACCCAACTTGCGGGTCGGGTACGACTGCATTCGTGGCCGAAAAATGGGGGCGACGCTGGATCACCTGCGACACCTCCCGCGTAGCAGTAACGCTGGCAAAACAACGTTTAATGACCGCCAGCTTTGATTACTACGCTTTGCGCTTCCCGCATGAAGGGGTCAAAGGTGGCTTTGATTATAAAACCATACCCCATGTAAAGCTGGGGAAGATTGCTGTGAACCCCGACATTGATACGATCTATGACGAGGAACACCCCAAGATCGCAGCCGCCCTGTCGGCCCTGAACGCTGCACTGCTGGCCGCCAAGCCCAATGCCCTGCCCGCCACCCAAGGGGTGCGCAAGGGCAAGAAGATCGACTTCAAGAAGGGCGAGACGCTGCATGAATGGGAGGTCCCCTTTGACCTGCCCACCGACTGGCCCGAAGCCCTGAAAGCGCCCTTCGATGCCTTCCACTCGGCCCGCCGCGTCATGCAGCGGCGGATGGACCAAAGCATTGCCGACAATGCCGAACCCGAAACCCTGTATGACCAGCCCAAGATCGACCCGACCAAGCTGCGCGTGACCGGCAAGTTCACGGTCGAGGCTGTCCCCGCCCCCGTGGTGATGGGGCTGGACGACGATCTGCCGGGGACAGAACCCGATGCCTCCATCGCCCGCTCGGGCGGTACGTCGAAACAGGCCATGTGGCGCGACGAATTGATCAAGACCGGCATTCGCGGCAAGGGCGGTGCCATTCTGCGTCTGGCCGACTTTGAGGTCATTCCCGGCACCAAGGTGCTGCACGCCAGCGGGTCGCTGGCCGATACCGGCGAACGTGTCGTGGTCAGCTTCGGCCCCGAACACGCGGCACTGGAACAGCGGCAGGTCGAACTGGCGGTGCAAGAGGCCGACAAGCTAGTGCCCAAGGTGAAGATGGTCGTCTTCTGCGCCTTCACCTTCGACCCGGAAGCGGCGAAGGACATCGACGAAATCGAATGGCCCGGCGTCACGCTGCTGAAGGTGCAGATGAACACCGACATGCTGACCGAGGACCTGAAGAAGAAGCAGACCCGCAACCAAAGCTTCTGGCTGATGGGTCAGCCCGACGTTGACTTGCGCAAGCGCCCGGACGGCAAGTGGGAGGTCGAGGTGAACGGCTTCGACTACTTCAACCCCAAGACCGGCGAGTTGGACAGCGGCGGCAAGAACAAGATCGCCATGTGGTCGCTGGACACCGACTATAACCAGCGGTCCCTGTTCCCCCGGCAGGTGTTCTTCCCGATGGCGGGCGACAAGGAAGGCTGGATGCGCCTTAAGGCCACGCTGCGGGCGCAGTTGGACGAGGATGCCTTGGGCCGGTTCCGTGGCACCGTATCGCTGCCGTTCGAGGCAGGCGACCACAAGCGCGTGGCAGTCAAGATCGTGGACGACCGGGGCATCGAAAGCCTGAAGATCATCGAACTGGACGCCTGACATGTCGCTGATCATCAACAACCCGGTGGACGAACCGCAGAAGCATTGGCAGCGGCTGAACGACGGCAAGCTGGAACTGAAGCTGGAGCGCCGCCCTGCCAGCTACGAAATCATCAACACGGTGGACCAGACCCGGCGGGTGCAGGAAATCGCGCTGGTGAACACCATCCGGGGCCGGGTGTCGGAATGGCGGGCGGCGGGGTATCCCGGCGTCACCATCGTCACGCGCAAGCTGCTGGACCACTGGAACGACCACTCGGCACGGGAGTACCCCTTCTACTTCTGCCAGATCGAAGCCATTGAAACGCTGATCTGGTGGGTCGAGGGCGCGGCAGAGTTCAAGCAGGGCATCGTCCTGCAAGGCGATGGCGGGCCTTGGGAGCGGCTGTGCAACAAGATGGCCACGGGCGCGGGCAAGACCACCGTGATGGCCATGATCATCACATGGCAGGTGCTGAACGCCCAGACCTACCCCAAGCGGAACAAGGATTTCAGCCGCGCCATCTTCATCGTCACGCCGGGCCTGACGGTGAAGGGGCGGTTGCAGGTGCTGTATCCCACCGACGGCAGCTACTACGACCAGTTCAACCTCTGCCCCGACCAGACGATGCGGCAGAAGCTGAACGACGCCGCCATCATGATCGAGAACTGGCATAGCCTGATGCCTGCCAAGGATCAGGACCGCTCGGTCGTCAAGAAGGGGGCGGAAAGCGACGAAGCCTTCACCCGCCGCGTTCTGGGCAATCTGGCGGGCTACAAGGACATCATCGTCCTGAACGACGAAGCACACCACGCCTATCGCCAGAACCCCAAGGACAAGGTCGGCAAGAAGAAGGCAGAGGAACTGGGACTGGACCCGGATGAAGCAACCCGCTGGGTGGAAGGGCTGGACCGCCTGCACAAGACCCGCCGGATTTCGCGCTGCTTCGACCTGTCGGCCACGCCATTCTCGCCGTCTGGCATGGCCAGTTCCGATAGCGCGCTTTTCACATGGATCGTGTCGGACTTCGGCTTGAACGACGCAATCGAGGCCGGGCTGGTGAAGACGCCACGCATCGTGGTCAGAGACGACGCCCTGCCAGCGGCGGACCTGAAACCGAAGCTGTACCACATCTACAAGGACCCAGCGGTGTCAGAGGACCTGAACCGCAAGGCCGAACCGCACGAACCGCTGCCCACCTTGGTCCAGCAAGCCTACACCCTGCTTGGGGCGGATTGGCGTGCCTATCAGCAGGAATGGCAACAGAATGGCCACCACTCGCCCCCTGTCTTGCTGACCGTATGCAACCGTACTGAGACGGCGGCGCGTATCGAGCATTACTTCAACACGGGCGGTGCCCATTGGCTGGAATTGCAAGCGCCCAACCGGACGCTGCGGGTGGACAGCAAAGTGCTGGACAAGGCCGAGATCGGGGATACCGCCACAGCGAACAAGCCCTACGAAGAACGTCTGCGCTCCATCGTGAACGCTGCCCATTTGTCACCGACAAAGAAGGCAGCGCTGAAGGACCTGAAGAAAGAAGAACTGCTCCGGGAAATCATCGACAACGTCGGCAAACGGAACGAAGCGGGGCAAGACCTGCAAAACGTGATTTCCGTGGCCATGCTTTCGGAAGGCTGGGACGCAAAGAACGTCACCCACATCATGGGCCTGCGCGCTTTTACGTCACAGCTTCTCTGCGAACAGGTCATCGGGCGCGGGTTGCGTCGCGTCACCTATGACAAGGAAACCGAAGGCGAGCGTGCCGGTTTGTTTTTGCCAGAGTATGTGAACGTCTTTGGCGTGCCTCTGTCGATCTTCGAAGATGACACTGGGGGTGGCGGCGAACCTCCGCCGCCGCCAAAACCCAGTGTGCAGATCGAAGTCGTGCCCGAACGGGGCGAACTGGAAATTCAGTGGCCCAACATCCTGCGTGTGGACACGGTGATGAAAAACCATCTGACCGTGGATTGGTCAGTGGTGCCGGTGCTGACCCTAGACCCGACAAAGACCACCATCACTGCCGAATTGGCCCCCGCGATGAACGACGCGTCTGACATGAGCCAGATTGTGCCCATCAATCTGGAAATGGTGCCCGAAGGTTTCCGCCTTCAGCGTCTGACTTTCGTGGCAGCGCGGAAATGCTATGAAGCCATGGCTGGAAACTTCATAGGGACTGAAGGCCACCTGCTGCGGCAACTTGTGAAGTTGGTCGAAGACTTTCTGAAGTCAGACCGGCTGGAAGTGCCGTCGCTTTTCCACCAAGAGCCGTTGCGCAAGCGCATCTTGGTTGGCCTGAACATGGACCAGATCGTCCAGTTTGTCGTGCAGCACCTCAAGCAGACGAATAAGCAGGCCTCCGAAATCATCTTTGACGATGCTCGGCCCTTGGGGCGCACTGGAGACATGCGGACATGGTACACAACCAAGCCGACGATGGTTGCCCAGAAGTCCCACATTAGCCACGTCGTCGGGGACAGCACTTGGGAAGGCTACGCGGCAAACGTCTTCGAAGGTTCAAGCAAGGTCAAAGCTTACGCCAAGAACGACCATTTGGGCTTCGAAATTTCATACCTTTGGAACGGCTCACGCAGGCGCTACTTGCCCGACTTCCTCGTCAGCGATCACAGCGGCAGAACGCTGGTCGTGGAACTGAAGGGGCAGAAGACGCCACAGAACGACGCCAAGCATGCAGCAATGGCAGAATGGATCGCGGCCCTAAATGATGATGGTCGCTTCGGAAGTTGGTCATGGGCCGTCGCATACAACCCTGTCGAAGTGCACGACATCTTGGCTGCCTTCTGACAGGAAAATCGGCACCAAAAGAAACGTGTGCAAGTTTTTTGCAAGTACGGCCCCTCTCGCCATGCGGCGGAGGGACCGAAACACCATCTAACCCATTGAATTTGTTGGTGCCCCCAACAGGACTTGAACCCGTGACCCCCTGATTACAAATCAGGTGCTCTACCAGCTGAGCTATAGAGGCGACGATCTTCAAATAGCTGCGTGACGGCGGTCTTGCAAGCGGTGTGGAAAAATTCCTGCGGCTGTCGAAACGGCTGAAACTTTGTCGTTTCGGTTTCGTACCTCGACCAATGCAAGGAAAGGTCGATACATGCTGCATGAACCCTCGCTTTCGCCCCGACTGCCCGACAGCGCCACCATCGGGCGGATGATCTGGCTGCTGGAACGGATGCTTGCCCAGGGCGAGCGTGCCTCGATCCATTACGAACGGCTGGCCCCCTTCTCGCGCGGCACGTATTTCCGTACCCGCAACGCCTGCATCCGGCTGGGGCTCGTCACGCCCTTGGGCAGCGGGCGGATGCTGCGGCCCGAACCCTTGCGGATCAAGGCCTTCCTTGGGAAGGTGATGCCGCGACTGGGTGCCTTGGCCGCGCTCTAGCGGTTCGCCCGCGCCAGCAAACCCACCGCACACAGGCCCACGGCCATCACCATCAGCGCGGCGGGAGACGCCTCGGACAGTTTTTCCAGACTGGCGAGTTCGAAGACCCGCGTGGCAAGCGTGTCGAAGTTGAAGGGCCGCAGCAACAGCGTCGCGGGCAATTCCTTGACGCAATCGACAAAGACGACCAGCAGCGCCGTTGCCACCGATCCGCGCATCAATGGCATGTAGACCGCCTGCAATGCCCCGCCTGCCGTGCGCCCCAGCGACCGCGCCGCCATCGGAAGCGAAGGCGACACGCGGCCAAATGCGGCGTCCACCGCGCCTTGCGCGATGCCGAAAAAGCGCACCGCATAGGCCAGCACCAGCGCCCCCGCCGTGCCGGTCATGATCAGCCCGGGATCATGCCCCGTCACCGCCAACACCGCATCGGCCACCCGGTTGTCCAGCGCGGCAAGCGGGATCAAAATTCCCACGGCCAACACCGCACCGGGGGCTGCATAACCCAGCGTGGTCAGGGGAAGCACCACCCGCGCCACGCCCCGCCCCGCCAGCCGCACACCATAGACCAGAAACACCGCCGCCCCGACCGTCAGCACCGATGCGATGCCGCCCACGACCAGCGTATTGCCCAAGGCCCGCGCAAGACCCGGCGCCAGCCAGACCGACGGGCTGGCAAAGGCATGCACCAGCATCACCGCGACCGGCAGCACGAAACCCATCGCAAAGGGAAACACGCACAGCGCCGTAGCGATCCACCCGCGCGACCGCGACAGCGCGAAAGGCTCGACCGGGCGCGAGGCACGGCTTTGGCGATGGAACCGCGCACGGCGACGGCTGATCCGCTCGGCCGCGACCAAGACCAGCACCAGAACCAGAACCACCCCAGCGATCTGCGCCGCGCCGCCTGCGTTATTGCCGTTCAGCCATGTGGAAAAGATGCCCGTGGTCAGCGTCTGCACCCCGAAATAGGTGACCGTGCCGTAATCGGCCACCGTCTCCATCAGAGCCAGCGCCACGCCCGTCGCCACCGCAGGCCGCGCGAGCGGCAGGCCCACGCGCAGGAAAAGCGCCCAAGGCCCAGCGCCCAGTGCGCGCGCCACCTCGTAGGAACAGCCTGACTGTTCGCGAAACGCGGCCCGCGCCAGCAGATAGACATATGGATAAAGCGCAAATGACAGCACCAGAATGGCGAACCATTGCGACCGCACCTCGGGGAACCAGTAATCCCGCGCACTCTGCCAGCCCATCGCGACCCGCATGCCGGTTTGCACGGGGCCGGAATATTGCAGGAAATCCACCAGCGCAAAGGCGCCGACATAGGCGGGAATCGCCAGCGGAAACAGCAGCGCGTAATCCAGCCACCCCCGCCCCGGAAAGCGGTACATCACCACCAGCCAGGCCGCCCCCGTGCCCATCGCTGCCGTCAGCGCGCCCACGCCCAGCATCATCGTCACCGTGGTGGTGAAATAACGCGGCAACACAGTCGCAAGCAGATGGGGCCAGATGTTCTCGGTCGGGTGAAAGGCGATCCATACCACCGCCAGCATCGGCGCGATCACCACCACAGCGATCAACGCGGCACCGATCGACCAGCCGTCAAGGCGCAGGTGCGGCAGGATCGGGTTAGTCCGAGTCTTTTGGTAAGGCATCATGGCGATGGCCATAACCGAAAGCCGTTTCCCTGTCCAGAAAACCTCGTATAGTCCTGCGTGTAACAGGGTAAGACGGCAGACAAGTCATTCATGCGTATTGTGTATCACCTCGGCGCCCATTGCACGGATGAAGAGCGCCTCATCCGCTGCCTGTGGAAGAACCGCGTCCCCCTCGGTCATCAGGGCATCGTGGTGCCCGGCCCCACCCGCTACCGCGCCTTGTTGCGCGACACGGCAATCACGCTCAAGGGGCGGCCTGCCTCGCGCGATACGCAGGCCCTGGTGCTCGACCAGATCATGGACGAAGACCGCGCCGACCGGCTGATCCTGTCGTGGGACAACTTCCTGTCCTATCCGCAATGGGTGATCCGCGACCGCCGCCTATATCCGGCGGCGGGCGAACGCATCCGCGCCTTCACCCAGATCTTCCCCGAGATCGAGGCCGAATTTCACCTGTCCATCCGCAATCCCGCCAGCTTCCTGCCCGCGCTGTTCGCCAAGCAGCGCGGCCGCCCCTATGAGGAATTCATCGGCAATGCCGACCCGCGCACCCTCAGCTGGAGCGCGATGGTCGAGGAAATCCGCACCCTTAACCCCGACGCGCCGCTTACCATCTGGTGCGACGAGGATACGCCGCTGATCTGGCCCGAAGTCCTGCGCAGCGTGTCCGGCCATGCGCCCGACACGCTGCTGGTGGAAACCGACGAGCTTCTGGCCAGCCTGATGCCGCCTGACGGTCTGACACGGATGAACAGCTATCTTGCCGCCAACCCGCCCGCCTCGATCACGCAGCGCCGCCGGGTCGTATCGGCCTTTCTCGACAAATTCGCCCTGCCCGATCAGATCGAGACGGAAATCGACCTGCCCGGCTGGGACGAAGATTTGATAGACGACCTCGACGACGCCTATGCCCGCGACATCTCGCGCATCCGCTCGATGGAGGGCGTCACCTTCCTGTCGGCCTGAACATCCCCGCTGCCCGCATTCCGCGCATCACGGGGACTGGCGGAAAGCAAAAGCCCTGCGTCGCACCGCGGCTGGGGTTTGCACGCTATGCAAAGAACCGGCCCGTGTCGCGCAACACGTCCGTCAGCCTGCTCCGGCGCGACGATCATCCCGACCTGTTGCATGGCGCGTCAGCCTCGTCTGGCCACAGCCATTCTGGCCACAACAAAGCTATGTTCGCTCAACAGGGTCCGCCTTGCCTTGCTCCCCGAATGGCAATACGCCCCCATCCGCACACGGCAGACGGAAAAACGCCAAAAGCCCTACCCAAAATCCTGCGCTGCACAAAACCGCACCCAATCGCCAACCTTGCCGCCGTTTGAACGGCACTGTGCTGCTAGCTGCGCTTGCGCAGTCGCACCGATCTGTGCACTTGGTCACCCGACCCCGCCGTACCGAAAAACCAGCGCAGCCCAGATAGTAAATACCCATGGCAGCGGCACGCGCCTGCCTTTTGGTCAACCCCGACGACCGCCGTGGAAACCATTCAAACCGCTCCCCGCTGCCGACCTGCGACATGGCTGCAAAGACCGCGCCCCCGCACACAACGGTGCACGTCAGCCCTTGCCCGGCAACACCCTGTTCTGCTGTCCGACCGAACGGGTCCGACCCCGGCCCTTGGCCTTCCCCTCGTTCCAAATATCCTCGGGGGCGGTCGGGCGCAGCCCGACGGGGGGCAGACAGCCCCCCTCCGCCGCATGTGCAGGGCGCGGCACAGACAAGGCACGCGGGAATTTTCGCAGAAAATTCGTCGTGAAAGCCAGTCACAACCCGAACGACAACCGCCGTCCGCGCGCTGCGGCGGTCAGGTCATGCCCAGCGCCTGTTTGTACAGTTCCAGCACCGCCTCTTCCTCGGCGATGTCGTCGGGCTTGCGCTTGCGCAGGGCCACGACCTTTTTGAGCACCTTGGTGTCGTAGCCACGACCCTTGGCCTCGGCCATCAGCTCTTTTTGCTGCTCGGCCACGTCCTTCTTTTCCGACTCGAGCTGCTCGAACCTTTCGATGAACTGGCGCAGCTCGTCGGCGGTGACGTTGTAGGCGTCGTTTGGATCGCTCATCTTGGCCTCGTGCAATGGAACCTGTCGCATCCTCCCTACCCCGCCTGCCCTGCCGGTTTCAAGCCGCCGCTCTCGGCCTGCCATCCGGCTCTGCACAAGGCGCGGCCCTGCGCTCGGTCTTGTCTGGCGCGTCACGGCGGGCTAGGGGACGGCACGACACAGGAGACAGGCACATGGCCATCGAAATTCTGATCTGGGGCGGGGCCCTCTTGTCGCTGCTCGGCGTTGCAGGGCTGATCTGGTGCATCCTGCTTGCGCTGCGCGTTCGCAAATCTGGCTTGCCCGATGACCAGATGCGCCAACGCTTGCAAAAGGTCGTGACGATCAACCTTGCGGCATTGGCGCTGTCCTTTCTGGGGCTGATGCTGGTGCTGGTGGGCGTGATCCTCAGCTAAAGCCGCGCCCCGTCGCGGCCAACGCATCAAGCAGCGGATCGATCGTCCAAAGCGCAGGATCATCGGCCTGCCACAGCGCAAGATCGCGGCGCAGCACCAACAGCCCGCGCCGGTTGGCCTGATGCATCGGCCCGCCGCTGCGCCGTGCCATCAGACCGGCGGCAATCGCCACAGCGTCCACTTCGGCAGCCGAAGCCGCCTCGCCCGCCGCGATGGCCTGCGCCCCGGCATTGGCCAAAGCGGCCAGACAGCGCAGCGCCGTGCCATCCGCCACCATCTCGCCCGCTCCGTCACCGGCAATCCCCGCCGCCGTCAGGGATGCGGAAATCGTGGCCTGCGTCAGCCCTTGGCCCTCGGCCCAGACCAGCGCACCCGCCAGCGCCCCTGCCAGACGCTGCGCCACCGATCCGCCCCGCGCCGTCACCACCGGCTCCCAGCCCATCGCGCGGGCAAAACCGGCCACCCGCGCCACCACAGCCGGTGACGCATCCATGGCCTTGATCTCGGCCAGCCGGTCAAAGCGCACCAACGCCGCCGCCCCCGCCTCGGGCGCGCAGCCAAAGGTCACGCGCGGACCGGCAAGCTCAGGCCCCGCCTCGGTCATCACCGTCAGGTCGACGCCGTCCAGCCCCGCCGTGCCGATCTGCGGCAAAAGGCGCGACCAGTCCTCCTCGCGCCGATCGGGTGTCAACCGTCCCGCTTGCACGTCAGCCTCTTGCCGCTCGGCCACATCGGCCAAAAGCTGCACCACCGTCTCGCGCTGTGCTGCCGCGACCTGCACCACGCAGCCCGTCCCCAGAGCGCCCAGCACAAGTCCCGCAGCCGCGGCACCGCCACCCCACAGGCCCAGCTTGCGCGGCGGCTCGTCCGTGCCGCCGCCTGCGTGCCCAAACACCGCAGCCGCATGCAACAGGCCCAACGTCGCCTCGTCGCGGCACAGGTCGTCAAAGCAGACGCGTTCATGGGCAAGGCCCTGCTCGAACGGCAACAGCAGCGCCATCTCGACACAATCGACCAGCCGCGCCGCAGCCCCGCGCGCGCCGCGCCGCGCTGCCGCGACCGATGCCAGATAGGCCCGCCCGTCGCGCAGTCCCGCGGGGTGCGGCGGCGTCGCACCCAGCAATCCGCGCGCCGCAGCCCGCGCCGCAGCCCGCGCCTCCGGCTGTGCACCCTCGCCCGCCACACGGTCAACCAGACCAAGCCCCAGCGCCTCGTCCGCCGTCACTTCGCCCCCTGTCAGAAGCAGGCGCAGCGCGGCTTCCGCTCCGATCAGGCGCGGCAGCCGCTGCGTGCCCCCCGCCGCCGGAACCAGCCCAAGGCCGATGTCGGAAAAGCCCATCACCGCACGGCCCGTCGCCACGCGGCACCCTGCCGCCAGCGCCAGTTCCAGCGCCACCCCGCGCACCGCACCGTCAAGCACGGCGCCCGTCGGCCCGCGCTCGGCCCCATATGCCGCAAGCGTGGCGGTCAGCGCAGCCATGTCGCGCGATGCGACCGGATCGCCCAGATCATCCACCGCCAACCCGTCCGAAGCCACGACCAGCAGCAACCCGCCCCGCACCTGCGCCAGCGTGTCGGCAAGCGCCGCCCGCACCGCTGCCGTCAGCGGGCCCGTCACCTCGATCTCGGTCAGCAGCGCCATACCACCAACCCAATCTTGTCGCATCCGCCGCGCATCAGGTCTTGCCCGCTCTGCCCTGCAATCGCCTTACCCCGTCACCGTAGCACCATTAAGGCCAGAGGTTGCAGACTTGGCAATGCCGTCCTGCAAAATCAGGGGAACGGCGCCGGTCGGCCCGTCACCGTCGCGGTGCCGACAGGTTGGCTGCGCCTTCCCCGCACAGCGGGCTCGACACGCCGGGCAGCAGGAGGGCAAGCGCCTCCATCTCGGCCCGCAGGCGCGACAGGACGCCATGCGACGCGCTCTCGGCCGCAACGCCCGCCTGCGGGTCGCGACCCTCTGCTCGACATACCTGCCCGCTCATGCCGCACAATCCCGGCACAACGGCGTATAGGGCAAAGCATCCAGCCGCGCCGCGCCGATCTCGGCCCCGCAGCGCGCGCATGTGCCGTAATCGTCCGCCGCCAAGCGCGCCAAGGCTGCCTCGATCATGCGGATTTCCGCCTGTCCGCCCTGCCCGAGACGTTCCAGAACCTCGTCATCCTCGCGCTGGGTGGCAAGGTCGTCCCAGTCCTTGCTGTCGTGGCTGTCAAGCTCGGCCTCGATGGCGGCAAGCCGTCCTTGCAACAGGGCAAGCCGCGCCTGCAATGCGGCCTTGCGGGTGTCGGTCTGTGTCATCGCCTCGTCCTCCGTTCGGTCAGCCCAAGCTAGGGTCGGCAGCGCTGGCCCGCCTTGATATGCATCAAAAGCCGCACGCGACATGCGACCGCCTTTGAACGCGGCGCTTTTGCCCCTATGCTAAGGTATCCCAGCCGCAAGGATCGCCCCATGACCGTCGCATCCCCGCTTGTCCGGGCCTTCTTCGACGAAGCGACCAACACCCTGACCTATGTTCTGCGCGATCCGCAGGGCAGCGCCTGTGCGGTGATCGATTCGGTGCTCGACTTCGACCATGCCTCGGGGCGCACCGACACGCGCTCTGCCGATGCCGTTGTCGACTATGTCCGCACCGAAGGTCTGGTGGTCGAATGGCTGCTGGAAACCCATGTCCATGCCGACCATCTGTCCGCCGCGCCCTACCTGCAAGAACGGCTGGGCGGCAAGATCGGCATCGGCGACCGCATCACGCAGGTGCAGGAAACCTTTGGCAAGATCTTCAACGAAGGCACCCGTTTCCAACGTGACGGATCCCAGTTTGACAGGCTGTTCCGCGATGGCGACAGTTTCAGTGTGGGCCAGTTGCGCGGCGACGTGCTGCACACGCCCGGGCACACCCCAGCCTGCCTGACCTATGTGATCGGTGACGCGGCCTTTGTGGGCGACACGCTCTTCATGCCTGATTTCGGCACCGCCCGCTGCGATTTTCCGGGTGGTTCGGCGGCCGTGATGTTCGATTCGGTGCAGCGCATCCTGTCCTTGCCCGATGCCACCCGCATTTTCGTCGGCCATGATTACAAAGCCCCGGGACGCGATGTCTTTGCCTGGGAAAGCACCGTCGCCGAACAAAAGGCCCGCAACGTGCACGTCGGCACGGGCCAAAGCCGCGACGCCTTCGTCGCCCTGCGCGAGGCACGCGACAAAACCCTGTCGATGCCGCGTCTGATCATTCCTGCGCTTCAGGTCAACATGCGCGCAGGCCACATGCCAGAACCCGAGTCCAACGGCATCTCTTACCTCAAAACCCCGATCAACGGGCTTTGATCGCTTGACGCATGGGGCAGACAGGCCCATGCCACGCCAATAGGCGCGGGCAACAAGGGGATGTCATGCCGACGGAATGGATTTACGGCCTGCTCGGCGGTCTGTGCATCGGCACGGCAGCGGCGCTTTACCTGTTGGTGAACGGGCGTGTGATGGGCGCTTCAGGCATTCTGGGCGGTCTGGTCGATGGCAGCGGCCGCGACACGGGGGGCGAACGGGCCAGCTTTCTGGCCGCGCTGGTGACCGTGCCCGCCATTCTGGCCTATGCAGGCGGCGGCGCGCAAACCAACCTGACCGGCAATCCGCTTGTGATCGTGGTCGCGGGCCTGTTGGTGGGCCTGGGCACGCGCATGGCCAACGGCTGCACTTCGGGGCATGGCGTCTGCGGTATTTCGCGCCTGTCTTTGCGCGGTATCGCAGCCACGCTGGTCTATCTGCTGGCGGGCGCGCTGGTCATGGCGGCAGCGCGGCATGCGCTGGGGGTGATCTGATGCGCAACCTGTTCGCGGCCCTTGCAGGCGGGCTGTTCGGCGCGGGTCTGCTGTTGTCGGGCATGACCGATACGACGCGCGTGCAGGGCTGGCTTGACGTGTTCGGAAACTGGGATCCGACACTCGCCTTCGTGCTGGGCGGGGCGATCGTGCCGATGGCGATGGCATGGCGCATCGCCGCGCGCCGCCCCCTTTCAGTGCTGGGTACCGCCATACCGGCACAAAACCGCAGCGGCATCGACACGCGGCTGGTCGCGGGATCGGTGCTTTTCGGTGCTGGCTGGGCCTTGGCGGGGCTATGTCCCGGCCCTGCGCTCGCCTCGCTGGGGTTTGGCGGCAGCGGCGGTGCCATCTTCCTTATCGCCATGCTGGCCGCTATGCTGGCTGCACCCCGCGCCAACCGTTGGCTCGACAGAATGACCGCGCCCAAAGGAACCGCCATGGACATCCGCGCCCTGACCCCTGCCTATGCCGTCTCGCCCCAGATCGAACCCGGCGATTTGCCCGCCATCAAGGCCGCAGGCTATACCACCGTGATCGACAACCGCCCCGACGGGGAAATCCCGCCCCATCTGCACGCCGAAACGATGCAGGCCGCAGCGGCGGCGCTCGGCCTGACCTTTGTCGTCAATCCGGTGATCGGCGGCGCGATGACGCCCGAAAACATCGCCCTGCAACGCGCCGCGATCGAGGCAGCGTCCGGCCCCGTCTTTGCCTATTGCGCCTCGGGCAACCGTTCGTCGGTGGTCTGGGCCTTGGCCCATGCAGGCACCCGCCCCGCTGACGAGCTGATCGGGATTCCCGCCCGTTTCGGCTATCAGCTCGAACACCTGCGCCCGCTGCTGGGCGGCTAATCGGCGGTCGGGGGCACACCCCGCCCCTCAACCCTCGAGCCGCAGGTCTTCGGCTACGGGCAGGGTCAGCCGCACTGCCCGTTGGCCCCGCGTCTGGCCCAACCTTCCCTCGGCCAACAGCGCCCCGTCGATCCCGCGCAATGTCATGCGGGCCACGGTCGCATCGCCCAGCGGCAGCACATCGCCGGGGGCAAGCGCCATGGCGCGGGCCAGCGGCAGGGTCAGCCGCACCAGTTCCGCCTCGATCCGGCAGGGCACCGCCTCGATCTGGCGGGTCAGCGCAGCGGCAAAGGCAGCCCCCTCGGCATCGGTCTGTGCGTCATCGCGCGGCGGTGGCGCGGCGCGGCGCACAGCGGCTACGGCGGGCAGCGCAAGCCGCACCTGCCCGCCGCCCGCCCCGCCTGCAAGCACCACATCGGCGCGCAGCAAGCGAAAGGGCGCATCGTCCAGCAACAAGGCAAGCGGGCGGGCGTCTTCGAGAAAACTGGCATAGCGCCAGCCCGCCGCCCAATCGGCATCGTCCTGCCCCGATAGTTCGCTGGCCAGGCGGGTCAGCATCGCATCGACCAGCGGCGCAACCATCGCTGCATCGGTCCGTGTCGGGCGGCGCGACGGCGCGGTTGCGGCCGCGGCCCGCCCTGTCGTCACCATGGCGATCAGCCCCGACAGCACCGCAGGCTCCATCGCGAACAGCCCCAACCCCTCGCCATCGGGCAGGTCTAGCACGACGATCAACGACCGTTCCGCCAAGCCTTCGATCAATTCCGCCAGCGATACCCGCATGTCTTGCAACGCGCCAATGTCGAGCGGCAGCGCCAGTTCGTCCCGCGCGGCCCGCGCCAGCGCCAGACGAAAGGCGCGGTCCAGCCCGCCCGCCGTTCCCGCCTCGACCCGACCGGCCTTGCGTCGCAACACATCCATGCCCACCTCCTGCCACAAGACTGTAGCGCGGGCTTGGTTGACAAGCGGTTAAGCCACCTTCTGCCCCATCCGCAGCGGCAACGTCACGCGAAACGCCGCCCCGCCCCGCCCCGGCAGATACACAACCTGCCCGCCCAGATTGGCCATCACCTCGCGGCAGATCGCCAGCCCCAGCCCCGCCCCTCCGGCGCGGCTTTCGTCGGTCAGGCGGGCGAACTTCTCGAAGATGATCGCCTGATTCTGCTTGGCGATGCCCGATCCGTTGTCGGTGAAATCGACATGCACCCGCCCCGCCCGCTGCCGCACCGTGATGGTCAGCGACGGCTCGGCTGCATCGCAATATTTGCGGGCGTTCGAAATCAGGTTGATGAAAACCTGAACCAGCCGGTCGCCATCGGTGCGCAGGAAAAGAGTTTCGGCGGCAAGATCACGCTGTACGGTAAAGCCGCGCTCGGGCCGCGTGTGCTGCGCAGCGGCCAAGGCGCGGTCGATCAGGCTTTGCAGGTTGACCAGCGACAGGTTCAACTGCACCGACCCGTTTTCAAGCACGCTCAGGTCCAGAAGGTCGTCAAGCAGCCGCGTCAGGCGGATCGCCTCGTCATGGATGATCCGCCCGTACTGCGCCACCTGTTCCGGCGGCAGGTCGCCTTCGGTCAAGATCTCGGAAAAGGCGCGGATCGAGGTCATGGGCGTGCGCAGCTCGTGGCTGATCTGGCTCAGAAAGGCGTCTTTCTGAACCGAAAGCTGCGTCAGCTTTTCATTTGCCTCGCGCAGGGCGCCCGCCGTGCGCGACAATTCCTCGCGCTGCGCTTCCAGTTGCGCGGAATACTCCATGATCTGCGCGGTCTCGTTGGCGACCGCCATCAGGTCTTCGACCGATACGGTGGCCCGCCCGACGATCTGGCTGATCATCGCATGCGACGTGGCCGCCCCCACCGATCCGGCCAGCCGCCGTTCTAGCCCTGCCACGAAATCGGGCGTGGCATCGGGCAGATAGCCCGCCTTGCCCTGCGCCCGCGCCTCGGTCTCGAACAGGGCAAGCGCCGCTTCCTCGCCCAGAATGCGCTGCGCCATCATCAAAAGCGCCTCGGGTTCCGCCCGCCCCCGCGCCCAGCCCTGCGGACCGGCGGCATCGGCGTCGAAAACGTTGACAAAGGCCGCACCCTGCATCCGTTCCACCGGACCGGGAAAGGTCAGCAACGACCCAAGGCAGAAGGCGGCGGTATTCAGCGCGACCGACCAGAAGATCGCATGCACCAGCGGGTCCATCCCTACGATCCCGAACAGCGCCAGCGGTCGCAGCCAGTGCAACCCGAACAGCCCGTGGTCGTAAACCGCCTGCGGCAGCGCCGCCCCCGGCCCGAAGAACGGCAACAGCAGCGTATAGGCCCAGACGGCAAAGCCGGTGACCAGCCCCGCCACCGCCCCCGCTTTGGTCGCACCGCGCCAGAAGATGCCGCCCAGCAGCACCGGCAGCACCTGCGCCACGCCTGCAAAGGCAATCAGCCCCATCGCCGCCAAGGCCGCCGATCCACCCGACAGGCGATAGTAGAAATAACCCAGGCCCAACACGCCGATGATCGACAGCCGCCGCGCCAAAAGCACGATGCGCCGCACGTCGCCGGTCATCGCGGCCTTGGGCGCAAGCCGCAGCCACAAGGGCATGACGATGTGGTTCGACACCATCGTTGCCAGTGCTATCGATTCCACGATCACCATCGAGGTCGCCGACGAGAACCCGCCCAGAAAGGCCAGCATGGCCAGCCCCCCCTGCCCTTCGGCCAAGGGCAGCGTCAGAACGAACATGTCGGGGTTCGACCCTGCGGGCATCCGCTCTAGCCCGATCACCGCGATGGGCAGGATGAACAGGCTCATCCCCATCAGATAGGCAGGAAAGGCCCAGCTTGCCAAAGCCAGATGCCGGTCTTCGCCGCCCTCGACCACCATCACCTGAAACATGCGCGGCAGACAGATCACGGCAGCCCCCGACACCGCGATCATCCCCACCCAACGGTCGGGCCGCAGCGCCCATCCGGCGGCGGGCGAGGCTTCGATGCGGGCGAACACATCCTGCACCCCGCCCGCCACACCCCAGACGACGAAAGCTCCCACCGCCAGCAGCGCCACCAGCTTGACCACTGCCTCGACCGCGATGGCCAGAACGACGCCGTGATGCTGTTCCTTGGCATCCAGATTGCGCGTGCCGAACAGAATGGTGAACAGCGCAAGCCCCCCCGCCACCCAGATCGCGGTCGCATCGCGGTTGGGCAGCGCCCAGCCTTCGGGCGTGCCGCTGGCAAAGACCGCAAAGGACAGCGTGACCGATTGCAATTGCAGCGCGATATAGGGCGTGGCTGCGATCACCGCGATCAGCGTGACCACCACGCCCAGGATGTTCGACTTGCCAAAGCGGCTGGAAATCAGGTCCGCGATACTGGTGACGCGTTGTTGCCGCCCGATCCGTACCAGCTTGCGCAGCACCCACCACCAGCCCACGAACACCAGCGTGGGACCAAGGTAGATGGTGACGAATTCCAGCCCCGACCGCGCCGCATAGCCGACCGCGCCGTAAAAGGTCCATGCCGTGCAATAGATCGACAGCGACAGCGTATACACGACCGGCGCGCGCAGCCAGCCGATCCGCCCCACCGCCGCGCGCCGCTCGGCCAGAAAGGCCACGGTGAACAGCATGGCGACATAGGCAAGGCAGATCAGGACCAGCAGGTTAAAGGGCATCAGCGCGTCTCGCCCCCGCTTTCGGCATCGTCACCATCGCGCGACAGCCCGACCGACAGCACGGCGCAGACCAGCACCAACCCGCACCAGACAGCGAACAGATACAGCCCGTCCCGCGCCGTGCCCGCCCCATCGCCCCCGCCGTCACCCGACCACAGCAGCGGCAACAGCAAAAGGAATGCCCCCAGCAGCGGCAACAGGCGCGCCGCATCGCGCAACCGCCGCCGCCGGTAGCTGCGCCGTTCCAGAAAAAGCGGCCTGTGGCGCGCCATCATGCAGGCCCCACCCGCCCGCCATCGCCCGTTGCCCCCACCGCGCGCGGTGCCGCGCGACCGGCCAACGCCCGCGCCGCTTCGCGCATCTCGGCATTGGCGAACGGCTTGGTCATGAAGCGGCTTACACCGGCCCGCAGCGCGGCCTCGCGGTCGCGGCCCTGTCCCTTGGCCGTCAGCATCAACACGGGCACCGCAGCCAGCCGCCGGTCGGCGCGGATCGCAACCAGCAGGTCCAACCCCGAAACGCCCGGCAGCATCAGGTCTAGGATCACCAGATCGGGCGCCAGCGCGCGGATCGCCTCCACCCCGCCCAACCCGTCGGCAAGGGCCGATACCTCCCAGCCGTCGCGCACCAGCAGGAAGCGGATCGCCTCGGCGATGTTCGGCTCGTCCTCGATCAGCACGACGCGTGCCATCCGTCCCCTCCCCCGATCCATTTGCACACCGGGCCGATGCGCGGTGTGCCCCCGCCGCCATCGGTGCCTGCAGGGTCTAATCGCCCTGCCTTGCGCCACGATGCCCCATTCATCCCCATGCTGTCAAAAGCGCCTTCGGACAGGGCGTGCAAGGATTAAGGCCCGAAAGCCCACCCTGCGGCATCCTCAGGCACTGACGATCGACAGCTCGCGCCGCGCGGGGCAGGCGGGCTTGGGGCAGATGCGACAGGTCGATCCGACTGTCAGCACCCCGCCGCCCGATGCGCCGGCCTCGGCCCTCACCGGCGCAGGTGCGACCAGCATATAGCTTTCGCACAGCTCGACCCCGCCAAAACCCTCGGGGTGGCGCGTGACCGCATGGGCAAGCATGCGAAAGCGCCGCGCCGAACGGCCCGCCACGGCAACATCGGCGACCACCGCGCGCCCGGGTCGCGCCAAAGCCGCGTAAAGCGGCCACAACGGACAGGCCGCCCCGAAACGCGGCAGCGCAAAGCCATCGGCGGGGCGGCGGAACAGCAGCGTCCCCGACGCATCGCAGATGACCAGCCCGAAACCACCCCCCGGCACCAGCGCCAGCCTGCGGAACACCAGATCGACCGGCACGCCCAACCCGGCCGCAAGGCGCAGCGGATCGGGCACGCCGCCCGCCCCGTCCAGCCCCTGCGCCAACAGCCGCGCCATCGGCAACACCACAGCATCCGCAGCCGCCCGGTCGAGCCAACCCGAAGCCAAGGCCCGCGCCGCACCCGAGGCAAGGCCCGCCACCTCGGCCCGCAACACCGCCTCGCCGCCCGAGTCGAGCTCCGGCAAGGTCCAGCCGCGCCCTGCAAGCCACGCTTCCATCTCGTCCAGCGGTGCCCCGACCCCCGCTTCGGCCGCATCTCCCGACCCGTCGAGAAAGGCCACCAGCGCCTCGGCCCCGACTGCCATCCGCTCGCTGTCGGCATGCAGGTTGCGGTGGAAACGCGCGCGCCAAGCGGCGTCGATATCCTCGCTCTCGGCCAGAATAGCCGCCGTGGACCGCACCGAAGACAGCGCCGACAACACCTCGTGAATTGCCGCCGACAGATGCGGATCGTGGCTCATGCGGTCGTTCAGCGCCTCGACCGACCGCTCAAGCCCCGCCGCGCGACGGTTCAGCGCAGCGACCACGGCGGCCCAGCCGGGAAAGCGTCCGGCGAATTCGTCGACACGCTCTACCTCGGCCCGCGCGCCACCCAGCGCCTCGACCGCCGCCGCAGCAGCGCGCAGGTCGTCGACCAGCCCGCCCTCGGCCCCTTCGGCCAGTTGCGCCACCGGCACCCCCAGCGCCTGCGCCAGCGCCGCCAGCACATCGGCCCCTACGCGCCGCCGGTTATGCTCGATCAGGTTGAGGTAGGACGCCGAAATCCCCGCCGCCTGCGCAATGGCCGCCTGACGCAGCCCCAGCGCCAAGCGCCGCTCGCGCAACCGCGTTCCGGTCAGGGCCGACATCGGCATGGGGCAAGCCTCCTCGTTGCCGCCCGATCTTTACAATCCGGCACCGAATTTACAACGACCCGTAAACCCCTCACCCCGACCCTCTCCCCAAAGGGGAGAGGGAGTTGCCGCTGAAACCTTGCGGTGCAAAGCGGCCAACAAAGCAGGACGCATCGCTTCCGCACGAAAGGCAAGCACGTACAGGACAAAAGCCCCTGTCTGCCCCACCCCGCGCAGTCGCCAAACAGAACGATTTTTGGAAGAGTGTGAAACCGGAAACGCGACAAACGGGCGACCGAACTTAGACCGGACGCTCTCCACAGCACTCACCCCCACCCCGCGCAAAGCTAGCCCGCATATCCCCGCGCATGGCACGCGGCCAATGAAGCCCTCCGCGCCAAAGGAAAAGGGTGCGACCTGCGCCGCACCCTTTCCGGTTGTTCACGACCTCGGAACGTCAGTTCAACGCCTTGTCGGTGATGGCGTGGGTCCAGGCACCTTCCGGCTCTTTGGTGATGACCGGGTCCGACCCGCCCGACATCAGCGCGGCGACTGTGCGCTTGTAATCCGCCTCGTCCAGCGTGCCGTTCGATCCTGCGGTCAGCTTGGCGATCTCGCCCATCATCCGCTTCTGGGCGATTTCGGTCTGCGCGCCGGTCTCGTCGTTTTCCAGCACGATCATCGCGGCTTCGTCGGGATTGGCCTCGGCGTATTTCCAGCCCTTCATCGAGGCGCGGACGAACTTGACCATCTTATCGGCAAAGGCCGGATCGGCCAGCTTGTCCTCCAGCACGTAAAGGCCGTCTTCAAGCGTGGCGACACCTTCGTCCTCGTATTTGAAGGTGATCAGGTCTTCAGGCTTCACGCCCGCATCGAGGATTTGCCAGTATTCGTTATATGTCATGGTCGACACGCAGGCCGCCTGCTTTTGCAACAGCGGATCGACGTTGAACCCTTGCTTGAGCACGGTCACATCGGTGCCGTCGGTCTTGAAGCCCAGCTTGTTCATCCAGTTCAGGAACGGATATTCGTTGCCGCCGAACCACACGCCCAGAGTCTTGCCCTTGAAGTCGGCGGGCGTGGTGATGCCCGATTCCTTCAGGCAGGTCAGCATCATGCCCGACGATTTGAACGGCTGGGCGATGTTGACCAGCGGCAGACCCTTTTCGCGCGCGGCAAGCGCCGAAGGCATCCAGTCGACCGTCACATCCGCTCCGCCACCGGCCAGCACCTGCGTCGGCGCAACATCCGGCCCGCCGGGAAGGATGGTGACGTTCAACCCTTCCTCGTCGTAAAAGCCCTTGTCCTTGGCGACGTAATAGCCCGCGAACTGGGCCTGCGTGACCCATTTCAACTGAAGTGTCACATCCTCGGCCTGCGCCGCATTCGCACCCAGCGCCAAAAGCGCCGCCGTCAACAATCTCTTCATCTCAACCTCCGTGTTGTGCGGCCCGGTTGGTCCGGAGCCGTCGTTTACGTCAAACCCTTTGCGACGGATGCCAAAAGGTCACCCGCCGTTCGATCAGCGCGACCAGCCCATAAAAGGCCGATCCCGCCACTGCCGCAACGGCAATTTCGGCCCAGACCATGTCCAGACCCAGCCGCCCCACCTCGGCGGTGATGCGAAAGCCCATGCCCACGATGGGGCTGCCGAAGAACTCGGCCACGATGGCCCCGATCAGCGCCAGCGTGGTGGCGATTTTCAGCCCGTTGAAGATGAAGGGCATCGC
Organism: Gemmobacter sp.; assembly: GCA_040398445.1. GTDB lineage: Bacteria > Pseudomonadota > Alphaproteobacteria > Rhodobacterales > Rhodobacteraceae > Paragemmobacter. Next base: position 333,627 of record JBBAUB010000004.1, read on the forward strand.
GGCAGGCAAGCGCAGCTTGACCAAGGATTGCCAATAGCCCGCCCCCCATGTCGCCATCAGGTCGCGCTGCATCCGCTCGGCGGCAGCCAGCCCCGCAACCGTATTCACCAGCACCGGAAAGAACACCATCACCACCACGACAGCCGCTTTCGACTGCCAGTCGAAGCCGAACCACATCACAAGGATCGGCGCGATGCCGACGATGGGCAAGGCGGCGACGAAATTGCCCACCGGCAGCAGTCCGCGCTGCAAAAAGGGAGAGCGGTCGATGGCGATGGCGGTCAGCACCGCAGCACCGCAGCCGATGGCATAGCCCGATAGCGCGCCCTTCAGGAACGTCTGGCGAAAGTCGGCCCAAAGCGTCGGCCCTTCCGACGCAATCCGCAACGCAATGGCGCTTGGCGGGGGCAAGATCACGCCCGGAACCTGCAAGCCGCGCACGATCCCCTCCCACAGCACCAGAAGCGTCACCCCGAACAGCGCGGGCACCACCAGCCGCCAGCCGCGCCGCGCCATCAAGCCCGAGCGTGCCAGCCGCAGGTTCACCGCCCAAGCCGCCGCCCAGAAGGCAATCGCGAACATCACCCAGATCATCGCGCCATCCCCATCCGCGCCAGCACCTGCCGCTCGATCACCCCGACGATGGCCACCAGCGCCGCTGCCACCAGTGCCGCCGCGAACAGCGCCGCCCAGATTTGTACGGTCTGCCCGTAATAGCTGCCCGACAACAGCCGCGCCCCCAGTCCCGCAACCGCCCCCGTCGGCAATTCCCCAACGATGGCCCCCACCAGCGAAGCGGCAATGCCCACTTTCAGGCTGGCAAACAGATAAGGCATCGACGACGGCAGCCGCAGCTTGGCCAATGTCTCGGTCCCCGTCGCGCTATAAGTGCGCAACAGGTCAAGCTGCATCGCATCAGGGCTGCGCAATCCCTTGACCATGCCCACGACGACCGGAAAGAACGACAGATAGGCCGAGATGATCGCCTTTGGCACCAGGCCCTGCACGCCGACAGAATTCAAGACCACGATGATCATCGGCGCGATGGCCAGAATCGGAATGGTCTGGCTGGCAATCGCCCAAGGCATCACCGACAGGTCCATCGCGCGGTTATGGATGATCCCCACCGCCAGCAACACCCCCGCCCCCGTGCCGATGGCAAAGCCCAAAAGCGTGGCCGACAGCGTGATCCAGCCATGATAGACCAGCGATTTCTTCGAGGTCACCTTGATGCCAAAGGTCGATTTGACCAGTTCCACCACCACCTGATGCGGCGCGGGCAGAACAGGGCGTTCCAGCGCCATCGTCTCGGGCACCAACTCGGCAAAGCTCACCGTCGCCCCCGCCCGCGCCGCCTGATCGCGTACCCAAGGCGCGTTCATCCAGACGGCGGCGGCATACCACAGCACCACGATCACGCCCACCACGCTCAGCACCGGAAGCACGCGGTTCATACCCGCCCCCCCTGCGGCCAGGCAATCAGCGCGACCGAAACGATCCCCAGCGCCACCCCCGCAACCTGCACAGGGCTCAGCCGCTCGCCGAACCACAAGACCCCGATAAGCGCCAGAAGCACCAGCTGCACCACCGACGATATCGCCACCGCCAGCGCCAGCCCCCCCTCGCGCATCACCCGCACCATAATGAGGTTGCCGACCAGAAACAGCGCCAGCGCCCCCGCCAGCATCATCGCAGCCCCCGAGGCCGAATAGCTGCGCAGCACCGAATTGGCCGCCACAAAGGCCATCATCGCCGCCGCCAGCCAAAGCAAACCGCCCCCGCTCATGCCGCTTCACCCTTGCCCAAATACTCATCTTCAGCCCGCGCCACCCGCGCTACGGCCCAAGACAAACGCCCCCCTCTCCCCGCGGGGGAGAGGGCCGGGGTGAGGGGGCGTGTCACGACCTCACACCTCATCGCCATGCCCCGCCCGCAGGCCTTCGCGCACGCGATGCGCGATCTCGATGAATGCGGCACTGTCGCGAATGTCCAAGGGCCGCTCCTTCGGCAAGGGCGAATCGATGATGTCGGTGATCCGCCCCGGACGCGGGCTCATCACCACGATCTTGGTCGACAGATAGACCGCCTCGGGGATGGAATGGGTGACGAAGCCGATGGTCTTTTGCGTCCGTGCCCACAGCTTCAACAACTCCTCGTTCAGCCGGTCACGCACGATCTCGTCCAGCGCTCCGAACGGCTCGTCCATCAACAGGATGTCCGCATCAAACGCCAGCGCCCGCGCGATGCTTGCCCGCTGCTGCATACCGCCCGACAACTGCCAAGGGAATTTCTTGCCGAACCCCGCCAGTTCGACCAGCCCCAAGACCCGCTCGATCCGCTCGTCCTGCTCGGCGCGCGAAAACCCCATGATCTCAAGGGGCAGCCGGATATTGCCGGCAATCGTGCGCCAAGGATAAAGCCCCGCCGCCTGGAATACATAGCCGTAAGCGCGCTTCATCCGCGCCGCGTCCGGCGTCATCCCGTTCACGGTCAGCGTGCCGCCCGTGGGATGCTCCAATGCCGCGATGCAACGCAGCAGCGTTGTCTTGCCACAGCCTGACGGCCCGATGAAACTGACGAACTCGCCCTTGCCGATGGACAGGTTCACGTCCTTTAAGGCATGCACCGGCCCGTCGGCGGTCTGGAACACCAGATCGAGCGCCTTGGCCTCGATCACAGGTGCCATGGTCACATTGTCCTTCAATTTTCTAACCGAAAGTAAAAGTGAAAGGTATGCCCCCTATTGCTCCGGTTCCGGTTCCGCGCGTTCCGGTAGAAACAAAGTTGAAAGGGCCAGATTTTCCGTCCGAACAAGTAAAGACACCTTCTCCATTCCGGCCAGTTACATAAACGAAGTTACCCGAACACGACCTACCTTTATTTGAAACGATCTTCAGGTTGCCCCCTCCGTCCATGTATCCGGTAGCTGTTCCGGTAAACGTTTCTTCTCCGCTTTGCATTTGACCGTTGACAGGCAAGGTCATTGAACACCCCGCAACAGCGAATAACGACAACGCACCTAAAGTCCGAACAAACATCTTAAAAATTCCTTCCAATTGGTCACACCCCTGTCGCCGGAACACCCGTCCGCACCACAGGGCGCGGCGCGGTCAGGTCTTTCCACTTGGCCAGCGCACGGTTCACGCTTGGCCGCGCCTCGCGGGCGACGAACTTGCCATGCCCCTCGCGCCCCGTCACCTTGCCTTCGGTCACCGCCACATGCCCCCGCGTCAGGGTAAAGCGCGGCAGGCCGCAAACCTTTTGCCCTTCGAACACGTTGTAATCGATGGCCGATTGCTGGGTCTTGGCCGAAACCACCTTCTCGGCCTTGGGGTCGAGCACAACAAGGTCGGCATCCGCCCCCACCAGCACCGCGCCCTTCTTGGGATACATATTCAATATCTTGGCGATATTGGTCGAGGTGACGGCCACGAATTCCTCGGGCGTCAGTCGCCCCGTCGCCACACCATGCGTCCACAGCATCGGCAACCGGTCCTCCAGCCCCCCCGTCCCGTTGGGGATCTTGGCGAAATTGCCCACCCCGAACCGCTTCTGCTCGGTGGTGAACGCGCAATGGTCCGTCGCCACGCAGGACAGGCTGCCCGATTGCAGGCCCGCCCACAGGCTGTCCTGATGCTGCTTGTTCCTGAACGGAGGCGACATCACACGCCGCGCGGCATGGTCCCAGTCGGGGTGGAAATATTCCGTTTCGTCCAGCGTCAGATGCTGGATCAGCGGCTCGCCCCAAACCCGCTTGCCCGCCTGACGCGCGCGGCGGATCGCCTCGTGCGCCTCCTCGCAGGACGTATGCACGACATACAAAGGCACCCCCGCCATATCCGCAATCATGATCGCGCGGTTCGTCGCCTCGCCCTCGACGGCCGGCGGACGCGAATAGGCATGCGCCTCTGGCCCCGTATTCCCCTCGGCCAGCAGCTTGGCCGTCAACTCGGCCACCACATCGCCATTCTCGGCATGGACCAGCGCCACGCCCCCCAGATCGCCCACGCGGCGGAACGAGTGGAACATTTCATCGTCGTTCACCATCAAGGCGCCCTTATAGGCCATGAAGTGCTTGAAACTGGTGATACCGGACTTTACCGCGTCCTCCATATCGTCCCAGACCTTCTGGCCCCACCAGGTCACCGCCATGTGGTAGCTGTAATCGCAATGCGCGCGGCCCGACTTGTTGTGCCACATCTGGGCGGCATCCATCAGCCCCTGCCCTTGCCCCGGCAGCACGAAATCGACCACCATCGTGGTGCCGCCCGACAGCGCCGCCCGCGTGCCGCTTTCGAAATCGTCCGCGCTATAGGTGCCCATGAACGGCATCTCCAGATGCGTATGCGGATCGATCCCGCCGGGCATCACATAGCAGCCCGTGGCATCCAGCACCTCGCCGCCCGTCAGGCCCTGCCCGATCTCGGTGATGATCCCGCCCTCGACACGCACATCGGCCTTGTAGCTCAGGTCCGCCGTGACGACGGTGCCGTTCTTGATGATCGTCGTTGCCATCTCGTCTCTCCCTGCAAAGCCTTCGTGGCTTCATCCTTGCTCAAGTACTCTCGGGGGGTCCGGGGGGCAGAAGGCTCCCCGTCCTCAGGACACAACCCCCGCCACTTCCAGCACCGCATGCAGCAGCACATCCGTGCCCGCCGCCGCCCACTCCGGCGAAATCTCCTCCGCCTCGTTATGGCTCAAACCGTCCACGCAAGGGCACATGATCATCACCGTGGGCGCCACGCGGTTGATCCAGCACGCGTCATGCCCCGCGCCAGACACGATATCCATATGGGAATGCCCAAGCTTTTCAGCCGATTGCCGGACGATCTTCACAAGCCTTGCGTCAAAGGTCACGGGGTCGAAATGCCCCACTTCCTCGATCGCGCAGCCAAGGCCCAACTCGGCCGCCACCGCATGGGCGGCCCGCATCACCTCGGCCTTCATCGCGTCGAGCTTGCCCTGCTCGGGCGAGCGGATGTCGACCGTGAACACCACCTTGCCCGGAATGACGTTGCGGCTGTTGGGATGCACGAAGACCTGCCCCACAGCGCCCACCGCGTTCGGCTGGTGGCTCATCGCGATCTGGTGCACCCGTTCGGTGATCCGCGCCATGCCAAGGCCCGCGTTGACGCGCATGGCCATCGGCGTGCTGCCGGTGTGGGCATCCTTGCCGGTCAGGGTCATCTCAAGCCACCACAGGCCCTGCCCGTGCGTGACCACGCCGATGGTCTTGCCCTCGGCCTCCAATATCGGCCCCTGCTCGATGTGCAGCTCCAGCATCGCATGCATCTTGCGCGCGCCCACCGCCTCGTCACCCACCCAGCCGATCCGCGCCAACTCGTCCCCGAACCGCTTGCCCTCGGGGTCGGTGCGGCCCTTGGCATAGTCCTCGGTATGGATGCCCGCAAAGACACCGCTCGCCAGCATGGCAGGGGCGAAACGCGCGCCTTCCTCGTTGGTCCAGTTCGTCACCACGATCGGGTGCTTGGTCTTGATCCCCAGATCGTTCAGCGACCGCACCACTTCCAGCGCCCCCAGAACGCCCAGCACGCCGTCATATTTCCCGCCCGTCGGTTGGGTGTCCAGATGGCTGCCCATGTAAACCGGCAGCGCGTCCGCATCGGTGCCGGCACGGGTGGCGAACATATTGCCCATGGTGTCGACGCCCATGGTCATGCCCGCCGCCTCGCACCAGCTTTTGAAAAGGTGCCGCCCCTCGTTGTCGGCATCGGTCAGGGTCTGGCGATTGCAGCCACCCGCGATACCTGGACCGACAAGCGCCATTTCCATCAGGCTGTCCCAAAGACGGCCAGAATTGATCCGCAGGTTTTCCCCCGGTGCCGACATGGCTCGTCTCCCTGTGGCGGGGCATCTGGTGCACCCCTCTCCACGCCGTTGAAGCTTGATTGAACGACTCGTTTCCTGACCGTATGGTCAAATCACAGCGCACCACAACCTGACCACATGGTCAACGAAAATGTCCGAAGGCCCATGCCCCCACTTGCCCAAGTAACGCCCATCAAAACCGCCCGCCGCACAGAAATCCGGCGCGAGAACGAGCGCGTGATCCTCGACGCCGCCGAACGGGTCTTTGCCGAGGCGGGCTTCGGCGGGGCCACGATGCAACTGATCGCCGACATGGCCGGTTTGCCAAAGGCGAACCTGCATTACTACTTTCCCACCAAAGAGGCACTCTACCGCCGCGTAGTGCAGAACATCTTCGAAATCTGGCTCGATGCGGCGTCCACCTTCGACGGTGCCGAAGACCCCGCCACCGGCATCGGCGGCTATATCGACGCCAAGATGGAAATTTCGCGCCGTCATCCGCACGGCTCCAAGGTCTGGGCCGCCGAAGTGATGCAGGGCGCGCCCGTCATACAGGATTATCTGGAAACCACGCTGAAAGACTGGACCGACGGTCGCATCTCGGTCATCCAGCGCTGGATCGATCAGGGCAAGATGGCCCCGATAAACCCGCGCCATCTGCTTTACATGCTCTGGGCCACGACGCAGCATTACGCCGACTTCGGCCACCAGATCGAAACGCTGAACGGCGCGCAGCCCTTGTCCGACCGGCAGTGGCGCGATGCCAAGGCATCGGTCAAAACCATCCTCCTGCGCGGCATCGGCGCGCTTTGACCCAAAGGACCATCATGACACTTGCAGAATTCGAAGCCGAAGCCGCCCGCCTGATCCTGCCCGAATTCACCGAGGAAACCGCCCTGCGGCTGGGCCTGACCGTGGTGAACATGGCCAAATTGGAAAAGCTGCCCATCGTGGTGAATATCCGTACACCCGACCGCACGCTGTTTCACGCCTCGTTGACAGGTGCGACCCCGCTCAACGACAATTGGGCGCGGCGTAAATCGAATACGGCATTCGCCTTTCACAAGGCCAGTTTCCACGCCCAGCACATCATGAAGGCCAAGGACGAAGACCTGTCGAAACACGGGCTTTCCAGCGTGGATTATGCCCCGCAGGGCGGTGCGGTTCCCATCGTGGTCAAGGGCGCGGGCATGGTCGCCTGCATTACCGTTTCCGGCCTGCCGCAAGCCGAAGACCATGCACTGGCGGTGCGGGCCATCGAAACGCTGCTGCTCGGCTAACGCAGGCCGCGTTCCGGCCCCACGAATTTTCTGCGAAAATTCAGGGCCGGCCCATCCGGCGTTCACCTGCGCCCGCCGCTGATTTTTCGCAGAAAAATCGTTGCGGCCGGATTTTTCGCAGAAAAATCCCTGCGTTCCGACATGCCCTGTCGGTTGCGGATTTGACCGCCCCGCCGCCGCAGCCCACCTTTCGCCCGCACAAGACCGGAGCCCGCCCATGACCAACACCTCGCAATCCCTGTTCGACCGCGGCATAAAGGTGCTGGTCGAAGGCGTCTCCTCGGCCTCGCGCGGGCCTGCCACCTTTGGCGGCGCGCCGCGCTATATGAGCCACGGTCAGGGATCGCGCCTCTATGACGTCGACGGGCGCGAATACATCGACTGGATGATGGCCTTCGGCGCCCTGCCGCTCGGCCATGCCCACCCCGCAATCGTGGATACCATCACCCGCGAAGCCGCCCGCGGCACCCATTTCGCGACCGCCCTGGAAATCGAGGTCGAGGTGGCCGAGATGCTGGTGAACCTCCTTCCCCATGTCGACAAGGTCCGCTTCGCCAACACCGGAACCGAGGCCTGCATGGCCGCCTTCCGCCTTTGCCGTGGCCATACCGGACGGCGGAAAATCATCAAGTTCGAGGGGCATTACCACGGCTGGTGGGACGCGGTCCTTCTCAACACCAACCCCTATCCCCCCACCCTTCTGGGCCACCCCAACGACCCGATCCGCATCCCCGACAGCTCGGGCATCCCCGAAGAGGCGTGGAAGGATACCATCGTCGTCCGCTGGAACGACATCGAGGCGCTGGAACGCGCGATGAAACTGCACGGGGCGGAAGCGGCCTGCGTGGTGACCGAAGGCGTGATGTCCAACATGGGCGTCATTCCCCCGAAACCGGGCTACCTGATGCGCATGCAGGAACTTTGCCGCGACTACGGCGCGCTCTTCTACCTTGATGAAACCGTGACCGGCTTCCGCCTCGCCGCCGGCGGCTGCGCCGAGCTCTACGGCCTGACCCCCGATATCACCACCTATGGCAAGGCCATCGGCGGCGGCCTGCCCATGGCCTTCATCGGCGGGCGGGCCGATGTCATGGCGGGTCTCGAATGGGGCAAGGTGCTGCATTTCGGCACCCACAACGCCGGACGCCTTGCGCTGCATGTCACCAAGACCATGCTGGAAACCATGCTCGCCGACGATCAGGCAGGCTTCAAACGCATACAGCATCTGGGCCTGACCATGGCGGCCGAACTTTCCCGCGTCGCCAAAGGCTCGAACCGGCACAACATGGTGGTGCAGGGCGTCAACTCGATGTTCCAGATCTTCTTTACCGACCAGCCCGAGATCACCGATTTCCGCGATTTCTGCACCCATGTCGACCGCGTGAAATTCCGCAACTTCGTGCTCAGGCTGTTCGACAAGGGCATCTACATGAACCCCTCGGCCACGCTGCATTCGCTGTCGGCCATCGTCCATACCCAAGCCGATATCGCCGCCACCGCCAAGGCCGTCGCCGAAGTGCTGGACGAAATGCCGTGACCACGACCATCGGCATATTGGGGACAGGCCATCTGGCCGAATTCCTCATCCGCGGCGCAGCGGGCAAGGGCTACGCCTTTCTCGTCGCCCCCTCGCGGCGCGCAACCGCCTTGGCACAGCGCCCCGATGTCACCCTCGCCGCCTCAAATCAGCACGTGGTGGACCAAGCCGACCTCGTCCTCGTCTGCCTGCCCGCCCGCGAAGGTCTGGCGATCCTGCAAGGCCTGACCTTCCGGCCCGGCCAATCGGTGCTGTCTGCCATGGCAGGCACCCGCCACGCGCCACTGGCCGCCGCCGTTGACCCCGCCACGGCCTTTTGCACCATGATGCCCGGCCATGCCAACGCCTATAGCGCGGGGCCATGCCTGCTCTACCCGCAAGATCCGGCGTGGCAGCAGTTCCTGCAAACGCTCGGCCCCGTCCATCCCTTCACGGACGAATCCGCCTTCGTCACCGCCACCGCCTTCGGCGCGCTGTCGGGGGCAAGTTTCTTCCTGATGGATACGATGGTGCAATGGTTCGCGGCAAACGGCCTGCCCGAACCGCAAGCGCGCCGCCTGATTGCCGAAACCCTGTCCGGCAATGCCAAGGTCGTCCTGAATGAAACCGCCACGCTGGCCGACATTACCCCCGGCATCGCCACACCGGGCGGCATCACCGAAGCCCTGGTGACATCGCTGCAGGCCCAAAACGCCCTGACCGCATGGCACCCCGCGCTCGACGTGGTGCTGGCCCGCGTGCGTGGCGATACCTGACACCCCTTCCTTTCGCGCCGCGCCCGCCTATCTGGGTAAGGCAGACGCAACGCAACCGGCAAAGGAAAACCCCATGTTCAAAGGCCTGACCACCGCAATGATCGTGATCACCGCCCTGCTCACCGCCATTCCCTTCGGCATGATGGCACTTATCGAGTGACCGCCGCCGCCTGAAGCGCGCGCAAGACCGCCATCGCCTCGGCGGCCTGCGCCTCGGGTACGAAAACATGGTCGTGGCGCAGCGCCGCGACCATGTTGCAAGGAATGCCTGCGCCTGCCAAGGCACCCGACACCGCCGCCGTCAACCCAACGCCGTCCAACGCGGAATGGACCTCCAGCGTGATGCACGCCATCGCCAGCGCATCGGGTGCCAGCGCGGCAGGCACCACCAAAGACATGCCCTCGGCCTCGCGGAACATGGCCAGCGCCTGCGGCAACAGCGCCGCATCGCCGGCCACAAAGGCAAAGCGCCCCGTCGCCAGCCGTGGCGACATGCCTGCCACCATCGCGTGCCCGTCCTTGACCGTTTTCCCCAACGCCCGCCCCCTGCCTGCAGCCAGTGTTTGCATCCTGACGCGACTTGCGCCACAAACTCAATCACTCCGCCCGGCGACCCGACGAACAAAAGGCCCCCGATGACCACCGGCGCCAAGCCAAGACCGCGCACCCGCATTCAGGCGCGCAATTCCGAAACCATCCTCGAAGCCGCACTCGAGGTGTTTTCCGCATACGGCTTCCGTGGTGCCACGCTCGACCAGATCGCCGAGGTGGCGGGCCTGTCAAAACCCAACCTGCTCTATTACTTCCCGTCCAAAGAGGCGATGCATCAGGCCTTGCTCACCCGCCTCTTGACGACATGGCTCGACCCGCTGCGCGAGATGAAGGCGGGTGGCGACCCGCTGACCGAAATCCTCGCCTATGTGCGGCGCAAGGTGGAACTCAGCCGCGACTACCCGCGCGAAAGCCGTCTTTTCGCCAATGAAATCCTGCAAGGCGCGCCGCGCATGCAGGGCGCCATCGAGGGCGAGTTGAAAAGGCTCGTCGATGAAAAGGCAGCCCTGATGCAAGGCTGGATGGATCAAGGCCGCATCGCCCGCATGCCGCCCGTGCATCTGATCTTCTCTATCTGGGCGCTGACCCAGCATTACGCCGATTTCGACGTACAGGTCCGCGCCGTTCTCGGCGAAGGCCACGACCCTTTCACCGAGGCGGGCGATTACCTCGACACGCTGTTTCGAAAGCTGCTCGCGCCCTGATTGCGCGACTTCGGAAACTCCAGCCTTCTACGGCGCAGAATGTGCACGCCGACCGTCGCCCAATGGTCGCGGCACAAACCACCGCCAAAATGGCTGCGGCCCCGGTTCTTGCCGCCGCACGCTTCCCCAAATGGCTGGCGCGGTCGCGTGCAAACCGGCAAGCGGTGTCCTTTGCATGCATTGCACCTGCGGCGGCATGACGGGGCAGACATCGCGCAAGACGTTCATTGCCGTTGACCATGGCGCGATGGCAGGCACCAACCGCTCGCGCCCGGCTTCCTCTTGTCCCAAATATTCCGGGGGTCCGGGGGGCTGGCCCCCCGGCTTTCGCCTTCAGGCCGCGCGCGCCGCGTCTACCATTCCGGCCATCACCCCCGCGACAAGTTCGAAGGACCGCAGACGCGCGGCATGGTCGTGGATCATGCCGGTCAGGATCACCTCGTCGGGGCGATATTCGGCCAGCAATGCGGCCATCTGCCGCCGGACCGTGGCAGGGCTTCCCACCGCCGAAACCGACAGCGCCTGCCGCACGCCCGCCATCACCTCGGGCGGCACCTCAGACAGGTCGGCGGTCGGGCGCGGCAACTTGCCCGGCCGTCCGGTGCGCAGCCGCGCAAAGGCAAGGATTTGCGACGATCGCAGCAATTCAGCCTCGGCATCGCTATCGGCGGCACAGACCCCTACCGCCATCATCGCATGCGGCCGTTCCAGCCAGACCGACGGGCGGAAGGTGGCGCGATAGGTCGCCAGCGCCTCGCCCAGTTGGGCGGGGGCGAAATGGCTGGCAAAGGCGTAGGGCAAGCCCAGATAGGCCGCAAGCTGCGCGCCATACAGCGACGAGCCGAGAATCCAAACCGGAACCTGCGTCCCGGCCCCCGGCACGGCGCGCACATGCTGCGCTTCCGCCCCTTGCGCGAAATAGCCGATCAACTCGACCACATCCTGCGGAAACTCGTCGCTCGCCTCCATATGTCGCCGCAAGGCGCGGGCCGTCGCCATGTCGGTGCCCGGCGCACGGCCCAGCCCAAGGTCGATACGGTCCGGAAACAGCGTGGCCAGCGTGCCGAACTGTTCGGCAATCACCAAGGGCGCGTGGTTTGGCAACATGATCCCGCCCGCCCCGACACGGATGGTCTTGGTCGCCGCCGCCACATGCCCGATCACCACGGCTGTGGCGGCACTGGCGATGCCGGGCATGTTGTGATGCTCGGCCAGCCAATAGCGATGATAGCCCCAGCCCTCGGCATGGCGGGCCAGATCGGCGGTCTGCGCCAGGGCCTGCGCGGCGGTGGTGCCCTCGGGCACCGGACAAAGGTCGAGAAGGGAATAATGTTGCATTCCGCAAAGATAGTCATTCGCCGCCACCACCTCAAGCCGCAAGCACCGGTTCGCCCCGCGCGGCGGCGCTTTACCGGCGGGTCGCATCCGTTTAACCTTTTCCGTGTCAGTGTTTTGTACCCGGTCAATGTTTTGGCAAAGGTCGCCCCGTGCCGCGCAACCTCGGCTTCGATTTCTTCCGTGGTCTCATGGCGCTTCTGGTCTGTCTGGGCCATTACGACCACTGGACCGGCCGGATGCAAATTCCGCTGTCCTTCGTGCTGGCGGTCGATTTCTTTCTGGTGCTCAGCGGTTTCGTCCTTGCCGCCTCGATCTGGCACCGCCCCGCGACCGGCGCGGGCGATTTCCTGAGGGCGCGGTATCAACGGCTGTTGCCGGTCTATCTGGTGACGATCCTGCTGACCCTGCCATTCGTCGTGTGGTGGCTTGACCTGACCGGGCCGACCTTGCGCGACATCCTGCATATCCTGACCTTCGGCCAGATGCTGACCGGCCCGACCTCGCCCTTCACCACGATCGAGCCGGTCTACATCGCGTGGTCGCTGTCGGCCGAGCTGTGGGTGGGGCTGGTGCTGCTGCCCGCGGCCATCGCCCTGCTGCGTCGGGCACCGGTTGCGGCACTGACGGGTCTGGCCGCGCTTGCGGTTGGCAGCCTTGCCACCCTCGCCACCTATTCGCCTAGCTTTCTGGACGTGCATTACGCGGTGCTCGCGCATGGCCTGCGCTTGGGCATCCTGCGCTGCGTCATGGATTACGCGCTTGGCGTTCTGGCCTTTTACGCCGTCCTGCGCCTGCGGCCCCTGTCCGAAACGGCGCAAAGTATGGTGCAGACCGGCTGCATCGCCTTTGCCCTCGCCGCCTATGTGCCGCTTGGCTATGACCGGCAGCTCGACGACGCGGCCCCGCCGTTGTTCGCGGCCTTCATCGGATCACTGGCCAGCCAAAGCGGGGTGATCTACCGGCTGACCGATGGCAAGCTGGCCGCGGGGATGGGCGACATCTCCTACCCGCTTTACCTGATACACCCGCTGTTCATCGTCCTTTTCGCCAGCGTTTTCCGCCTCACGGGCACGCCTTGGGCGATGGCGCTTTATCTCGCCGCCTGCATCCTTGCCGCCCTTATCCTGAACCGCTTGGTCGAACGGCCCTGCATCGCCTTTTTCAAACGCCGCGCGCAGGGCAAGGCCGCGACCAAGATCGCAGCCCCGCCAAGCTGACCGCCAAGCTGGCCGCAACCGTCACTCGGCCGCGACCGCGCCGGGGTTGTTCGGATGCGTCGTCCAATTGGCATAGTCGCCCACCTTGCGCCCCGTGCGCGGATCGACGGCACCTTTCGGCATCTCGACCATGGTGATGCAATCTTCCACGGGACAGACGTTGACGCACAGGTTGCAGGCGACGCATTCGTCGTCTTTCACGGTGAACACCCGTTCGGGGCTCATGGCGATGGCCTGATGGCTGGTATCCTCGCAGGCTGCATAGCAGCGCCCGCAAGAAATGCAGGCCTCCTGATCGATCACCGCCTTGGTGACGTAGTTCAGGTTCAGGTCCTGCCATTCCACGAAATTCGGCACGGCACGACCGACCAGCGCATCCAGCGTCATCGCCTTTTCATCGAGGTATTGCGACAGGCCCGAGATCATCTCTTCCACGATCTTGAACCCATAGGTCATGACCGCCGTGCAGACCTGCACATTGCCCGCCCCCATCGCCATGAACTCGGCCGCGTCGCGCCACGTCGTCACCCCGCCGATTCCCGAAATCGGCAGCCCCCGCGTCTCGCCATGGCGGGCAATCTCGCCCACCATGTTCAGCGCGATGGGCTTCACCGCAGGCCCGCAATAGCCGCCGTGCGACCCCTGCCCGTCGATCATAGGAAAGGGCGAAAAGTGGTCGAGGTCCACGTTGGTGACAGATTTGACCGTGTTGATCAGCGAAACCGCATCCGCCCCGCCCCGCTTGGCCGCCACTGCAGGCGGCAGGATCGAGGTGACATTGGGCGTCAGCTTCACGATGCAGGGCATTTTCGAATAATGCTTCACCCATGCCGTGACCATCTCGATATATTCCGGCACCTGCCCCACGGCAGACCCCATGCCACGCTCGGCCATGCCATGCGGACAGCCGAAGTTCAGCTCGACCCCGTCCGCCCCCGTGTCTTCGATGCGGTGCAGAATGTCTTTCCAGCTTTCCTCGTCGCAAGGCACCATCAGGCTGATGATCATGGCGCGGTCGGGATAATCGCGCTTCACGCGGCGGATTTCTTCAAGGTTCACCTGCAACGGGCGGTCGGTGATCAGCTCGATGTTGTTCAGCCCCAGCAGGCGGCGGTCAGCCCCCCAGATCGCGCCATAGCGTGGCCCCGACACGTTCACGATGGGCGGCCCCTCGCTGCCCAGCGTCTTCCACACCACCCCGCCCCAGCCCGCATCAAAGGCGCGGCGCACGTTGTATTCCTTGTCGGTCGGCGGGGCGGATGCCAGCCAGAACGGATTGGGGGATTTGATTCCGATGAAATTCGACGTCAGGTCAGCCATGAAAGCCTCCATGTTGCAGCACCGGATCAGGGCATCCCCTCCGGTCTTTATCCTGTGTGAAAGATGCGGGCGTCAGAAGCCGAACAGCTTCCACAGCCACGCGAAAAGGTCGCCGCCGATCTCTCCCGATTTCGGCACGGCATAGGCCCACAGCAGGCATCCGGGCAGGTTCACCATCTGGAAGCGCCAGAACCCCACCCGCGTCATGCCCGCGAACAGAAAGACGACCGACCGCAGCGGCCCGAAGAAATGCCCGACAAAGACCGCAGGCAACCCCCAGCGCCGAAAGGCATCGGTCGCCCGCTCGACCAACTGCGGCTCGCGATTCATCGGCCAGCTTGCCAGTATCCGCGCCCCGTAACGCTGCCCCAGCCACCAGCTGGCGGTCGACCCGATCACCGCGCCCGTCGCCGCTCCGGCCCAGATCGGAAACATCGCAAGCGCCCCGGTCGACACCGTGGCCCCGACGGCGACAAGGATCGCGGTCGACGGCACCAGCAGCGACAGAAAGGCCAGCGTCTCGGCGCTGGCAAAGACCAGCGCCACCCAGAACGACCATTCCTGATGCCGTTCGATAAACCCGACCACCGCTTCGACCGACATCATCCCTCGCAAAGCTTGCCCCGTCCCCAGATGGGGGCGAAACGCGCCGCTGTGAAGTCCGGCTCCGCATCGTCAGCCCTTTGCCGCCAGTGCCGCGTGAATATCCTCGGCGGCATCGCGCCCTTGGGCCACGGCGGTGACGGTCAGATCGTCGCCCCCCGTCGCGCAATCGCCCCCCGCCCAGACACCCGCCACACTGCTGCGCCCCGCGCCGCTGGTGGCGATCTTGCCCCCTTGCAGCATCAACCCCTCGGGCGTCCCCGCCAGCGTCTGGCCAATGGCCTTGAACACCTGATCGGCCTTCAGCCGGAACGTCTCGGGCTTCAGCTTCAGCCCTTCGGCGGTTTCCTCGGTATAGGCGAACTCAACCTCGGCCACCGCGCCATTGCCATGCAGCGCCACAGGGGCCGCATTGTGGATGATCCGCACCCCCGCCGCCGTGGCATGGTCCTGCTCGTAGCCCGACGCGCTCATCCTCTCCTGCCCGCGCCGATACACGATCGTCACGTTCTCGGCCCCCAGCAGCTTCGACTGCACCGCCGCATCCACCGCCGTCATCCCGCCGCCGATCACCACGACATCGCGCCCGACAGCAATCGCCGCCTTGTCGCCCGCTTGCCGCAAACCGGCGATGAAATCGACCGCATCCAGCACATTGCCCCGGTCCTCGCCCGGCGCACGCAAGCCGTTCACACCCGCCAGCCCGAAGCCAAGAAAGACCGCGTCGAAATCGCGCTGCAAATCGCCAAGCTGCATGTCGCGCCCTAGCATCTGCCCGTGATGAACGGTGATCCCGCCGATCATCAGCAGCCATTCCACCTCGGCCTGCGCGAAATCATCCACCGCCTTATAGGTGGCGATGCCGTATTCGTTCAGCCCGCCCGCCTTGGCCCGCGCATCGAACACTGCGACGTCATGCCCCTTCATCGCCAGCCGGTGCGCGCAAGACAGACCCGCAGGCCCCGCCCCCACCACCGCAACCCGCTTGCCCGTGGCGGCGGCGCGGGTGAACGGATGTACCCCCTTGGCCATCAGCGTATCGGTCGCAAACCGCTGCAACCGGCCAATCTCGACCGGCTTGCCCTCGGCCACCTCGCGCACGCAAACCTCTTCGCACAGCGTCTCGGTCGGGCAGACGCGGGCGCACATGCCGCCCATGATGTTCTGGCCCAGAATCGTCCGCGCCGCCGCCTCGGGCGTGCCGGTGGCGATCTGGCGGATGAACAGCGGAATATCGATGCTGGTCGGACAGGCCGTCATGCAGGGCGCATCATGGCAGAAATAACAGCGATCCGCCGCCACCCGCGCCTCGTGCCGGTCAAGGGGCGGCGCATGGTCGGCAAAATTCTCGGCCAAGACGGCATCGGGCAAGCGGTTCGGCACGACTCCGGGCGTCAGCGGGCTGTTGGGCAAGGCAAGGCTCCCTGTGGTTTTCTTCTTTGCAAAAAAACTGGCACAGGCTTTGTTTTTTATCAAATGGTAAAATAAACTGCACCGCAGTTTTTGCCCTGCTTCTGTCCCAACACGGTTTGGATGCCGAAAATTCGGGCAAAGATCGGCGCTTTTCACCAATGGCGGGGTGGCGTATAAGCGCCCGAACCTCGGCGGCCCCCGGCCACCGCGACCCTGCACAGAGAACCAAATGGCGAAAACGCCAACAGAGGACGGCATGAGCAAACATACCCCCGACGCGGACGTGGCCTTCATCTCGGCACTGGCCGAGCTTCTGAACAAGAACGACCTGACGGAACTCTCCGTCAAACGCGAATACGGCGAAGACGACAGCCTCGAAGTGCGTGTGGTCAAACAGGCCAACATCGTGACCACCTCGGTCGCGGCCCCCGCTCCGGTCCAGCATTACGCGCCCGCCCCGGCCGCAGCGCCCGCCGCCGCCGCCGCACCTGCCGCCATCGAAGATCCGGCCCAGCATCCGGGTGCCGTCACCTCGCCGATGGTGGGCACCGTCTACATGGCCGCCGAACCGGGCGCGACGCCCTTCATCACCCTCGGCGCGACCGTGACCGAAGGCCAGACCGTCCTCATCATCGAAGCGATGAAGACGATGAACCACATCCCCGCCCCGAAATCCGGCACCGTAAAGCGCATCCTCGTCGACGATGGTGCCCCCGTCGAATACGGCGCACCGCTTCTGATCATCGAATAAGGGGCGCTGGCCATGTTCGAAAAGATCCTGATCGCCAACCGCGGCGAAATCGCCCTGCGCGTGATCCGCGCCTGCCGGGAAATGGGGATCAAATCGGTCGCCGTGCATTCCACCGCCGACGCCGACGCGATGCATGTCCGCATGGCCGATGAATCGGTCTGCATCGGCCCCGCGTCCTCGACCCATTCCTACCTCAACAAGGCCGCCATCATCTCGGCCTGCGAGATCACAGGCGCACAGGCCGTCCACCCGGGCTACGGCTTTCTGTCGGAAAACGCCGCCTTCGCACAGGCGCTCGAAGACCACGGCATCACCTTCATCGGCCCCTCGGCGGAACATATCCGCATCATGGGCGACAAGATCACCGCCAAGGAAACCGCCGCCGCCCTTGGCATTCCGGTGGTCCCCGGCTCGCCCAGCGGCGTGCCCGATTTCGAAACCGCCATCGGCACCGCAGCCGACATCGGCTTTCCCGTCATCATCAAGGCCACCGCAGGCGGCGGCGGGCGCGGCATGAAGGTCGCCAGAAACGCCGAAGAACTCGAAGTCGCCTTCCGCACCGCGCGGTCCGAAGCCAAGAACGCCTTCGGCAACGACGAGGTCTATATCGAGAAATACCTGCAAAAGCCCCGCCACATCGAAATTCAGGTGTTTGGCGACGGCAAGGGCAAGGCAGTGCATCTGGGCGAACGCGATTGCTCTTTGCAACGCCGCCACCAGAAAGTGTTCGAAGAAGCCCCCGGCCCCGCAATCACCCCCAAGATGCGCGCCGAAATCGGCAAGGTCTGCGCCGAAGCCGTGGCCAAGATCAATTACATCGGCGCGGGTACGGTCGAATTCCTCTACGAAGACGGCAAGTTCTACTTCATCGAGATGAACACCCGCCTTCAGGTCGAACACCCCGTGACCGAAGCCATCTTCGGCGTCGACCTCGTGCGCGAACAGATCCGCGTCGCGGCCGGCCTGCCGATGTCGTTCGAACAATCCGATCTCGAAATCAACGGCCACGCCATCGAGGTGCGGATCAACGCCGAGAAACTGCCGAACTTCGCCCCCTGCCCGGGCAAGGTGCGCGTGTTCCACGCCCCCGGTGGGCTTGGCGTTCGCATGGACTCGGCCCTTTACGGCGGCTATTCGATCCCGCCCTATTACGACAGCCTGATCGGCAAGCTGATCGTGCATGGACGCGACCGCCCCGAAGCGCTGGCCCGCCTGAAACGCGCGCTGGGTGAGCTGATCGTGGACGGCATCGATACGACGGTGCCGCTGTTCCACGCCCTTCTGGCCGAACCCGATGTGCAATCGGGCGAATATAACATCCACTGGCTGGAAAAATGGCTCGAACGCCAATTCGGCGCCTGACTACGTAAAGGGGGCACCCGCCTGCCCCCTTCGCCTTGTCCCAAATATCCCGGGGGGCGTCGGGCATCGCCCGACGGGGGGCTGGCCCCCCCGATTTTTCGCAGAAAAATCGACCTGCCCCCGCCCCGAATTTTCTGCGAAAATTCCCGCGAACCCCGAACCGGCGCGCCTTGCACATGCCCGACCAGACCATCACGCCCGAACTGCTTTTGCGCGGCTATGCGGCGGGTATCTTTCCCATGGCGCAATCGCGCGATGATCCGGGGATGCACTGGATCGACCCGCGCCTGCGCGGCGTCCTGCCGCTCGATGGCTTTCACATCTCGCGCAGCTTGCGCCGCACCATCCTGACCTGCGGCTGGACCGTCACCACCGATACCGATTTTGCCGCCACCGTGCAGGGCTGCGCCGACCGGCCCGAAACATGGATCAACGCCCCGATCTTCGCCCTGTACCAGACCCTCTTCGAAGAAGGATTCGCCCACTCCATCGAAGTGCGCGACGGCGACGAGCTGATCGGCGGTGTCTACGGCGTCACGTTGGGCGCGGCGTTCTTCGGCGAGTCGATGTTCTCGCGCCGCACCGACGCCTCGAAACTGGCGCTGGCCTATGCCGTGCACCGGCTGCGCGCGGGCGGTTTCATGCTGTTTGACACGCAATTCCTGACGCCGCATCTGGCAAGCCTCGGTGGCATCGAAATCCGCAGGGCCGACTATCGCCACCGTCTGGCGCAGGCGCTATCGCACAGCGCCCGTTTCGACCCCGAAGGTTACTGCCCCTCGCCCGTCGACGTGGCGTTGGGGTCGGCTGCGACAGGTGGCGGCAAATCCGGCGTCACACAGCGCAACACCCAGACGTCATAACGCGGATGATCCAGCGCCGACAGCGCAGGCGATGATGCCACCATCCAGCCATCGAACACCGGCTTGGCGACCCCCTGATCCATGATCGTCAGATGCGCTTCGGCGTCCGAGGCAGGGTTATCGGCAGGGTAACGGCAACTGTCCAGCCGGATCGACAACCGCCCGCTCTGCGCCTCTTGCCCCAAGGCAAGTTCGATATCCGCCGTCTCTCCGGTCAGCTTGTCCAGCCAGCGCAACACCCCGGCATCGGAATCGGCAAAGGTCTGGGCGGCTGCCTGCAGCGGCAGCACCGCCACCAGCACCGCAGCCAGCCTCCTCACGGCGTGGTCCCCGCCGGCGCTGAAGCGTCCGCCTTGGCAGGCGCATCCGACCCGCCACCCGCGAATTTCATCATCAGCGAGATCACCGACACAGCACCTTGGGTATCCTCGATCTCGGCCCCCGCGGCATAGTTCTCCGGCGACCCGCCCGGCACCAGTTCGATGAAATTGCCGCCGAGCAGCCCTTCGGACGACACCAGCGCCGCCGAGTCGTCGGGCAACTGCACCGCATCCGCGACCGTCAGCACCGCATCGGCGAAAAAGGTCTGCGGGTTCAGCGCAAGCGCACTGACCGTGCCGACCTTGACCCCCGCCAGCCGCACATCTGTGCCGACCGTCACCCCCTCGACCGACCGGAACGACGCGCGCAACTGATAGCTGCCCGTCGAGGCATCGGACAGGCCGGTAACCTGCCCTGCATAGACCAGAAAAGCGATTGCCGCGGCCAAAACCGCAGCACCCGCCGCTACCTCTGCCTTGCTTCCCGCCATCGTCAGCGCCTCATTCCGGCTGCCACGCCTCGTAATCCTTGCGCGCCACCGGTTCGGCGCGGCGGATCGATCCCGAAGGCGCATAGGCCGCCATCGTGCCGGTCAGGTTCTCCTGATGCGGCTTTTCCCAGGCCTTGTGCACCAAGGGCACCTTTGTCGGCGGCTGATCCCAGGTGTGGTGCAGCCAGCCATGCCAGTCGGGCGACACGCGGCTCGCCTCGGCCTCGCCGTTAAAGATCACCCAGCGGCGCTTGGCATCGCGGGTCTCGTAATAGATGTTGCCCTGCGCATCCTCGCCGACCTTCACGCCCTTGCGTGCCGTGAACAGCTGCGTGCCCAAGGTCTGCCCGTTCCACCACGTCACAAGCCGTTTGAGGAAATCCATAACGCCCTCCGAAAACCCTTGCCCCCATATGGCCGAAAGGCGTGCCGAGGTCCAGAGTGAAGGCAGCAGTGCGGGGCTTAAGCTCCGCGTGCGCGCGGATGTGCCGCGATCGCGGCCAAAGCGGGCAGCATGGCCGCCGCCGTGCGACAGACGATCGCGCCCTCTCCTGCCAGCAGGTCACCCACATCCTGCGGCAAGCTGGTGTTCGACCCTTCGGGGATCTGGTTCAAGCGCCCGCCCACCAGAACCGGAATATCCAACCCCGCCGCCGCCAATCCGGCCCGCAAGGCGCGTATGTAAGCCAGCGCCACCCCGTTATAGGTCGATATCGCCAATGCATCGGGGCGCAGCGCCACGGCTTGCGCCACCAGAGCGGCGGGTTCGACCGACACGCCGCCATCCAGCGCCACCGCCCCGATCCGGCGCAACACCTCGTCCACCAGCATCTTGCCATGTTCATGCACGTCCGACGTGGCGACCAGCACGCGCAGCCCGCGCACGCCATCAGGCACCACCTCGCCCGACAGCGCCGCATGGGCCATCTCGGCAATTTCCGACAGGATCGTGGCGGCCACCACGGGCACGCGCCCGCCCGCAACCCGCGCATCGGGCGTGCCCGCGCCATAAGCCGCTTCCAGCCGCCGCCCTCCGATCCGGCGCAAAGCCAAGAGCACCTCGTAGGGATCGCCGGTGTCAAAGCCGCCTGCGGCTAGCCCCTCCCAAAGCGCGGCACGGAACCGATGGGCGCCGTCGAGCAGCCGCAAAGCCACAGCCTCGACCGCCGCCGCATCGACCATCCCCGTCCAGCCCGCGGACTGTTCGATCAAACGCCCCGCGAAAAGCTGCGCCCCGATCACCTCGTCGATATCGGGGATGCGCTCGTTCTCGGTCACCGGCACCGCGTTGATCGCATGGCCGGTCGGGTGCCGCCGCTGTGCCAGCGCGTCGACCAGCAGATATGACGCAAGGCTTGCCCCGTTTTCCGCCGTGCCACCGCGATAGCTGGTCGTGTTGCCATAGACCATCGTCCCGGGCGTCGCACCTGCCAGTGCCAGCGCCCGCTGCATCGCCATCCGCACCAGCGGATCGCTGAAATGGTGCCCGTAGGCATGGCCAAGCGTGACACCACACAACGCGGCGATGTCGCGCTCGACCAGGATCATCCCCAGCGCGTCAGCCACATCGGTAAACTGCGCGGCAAACCCGTCGTCGATGTTGGAATGCACCAGAACCGGCCGATCTTGCCCCGCAATCAACCCCAGAGCGACCACGGTTGCCCGTGTTGCCGCCACATCGTCGCCGAATCCGGGAACGCGAAAAGTAAAATACTGCCCCAGATTGCCGATCGCCCCAGCTCCAGCCGCAAGCGCGGCCTTGGTGTTTTCAACCGCCGCCGGAAAGCCCAGCACAAAATCGCCGAAATGCGCAGCCACCGGCGCGGCATTCGCAAGGCGCACGAAATCCTCGTCCCCTGCCAGGATCATCCCCGTCCCGCGCTGCGCCCGCGCCCGCTCGGCGCGCGGCACCGCCATCGACCAGTCGAGGCATAGCCCGTAACGGTCCAGCCGATACCCCCCCCTGTCGCAGGCCTGCCAGATGTCGTGATAGCCGCGCACCGACAGGTCGGGGTCGCGCCAGCCGATCTGGGCGTGCTGCATCACGCGGCCCGCCGCCATCGCGGCCTGCTTGTGGGCGATCTCGCTGGCGACCCCGTAATGCACCAGAAACGCCGAAGCCCCGCCCTGCCAGTCACGTGCCAAGGCGCGCCCCTCGGCCAGACATTCTGCCCCGACCGGCCCCCCCTCGCCCAACACCGCCGCCCGCGTGAACATCGCCCCTGCCCCGATCCCTGCCCGACCCCGATTTTTCTGCGAAAAATCGCCCCCATCCTGACACCTGGGGCAACACCTTCAACCGGACAATTGCAGCGCCAGCCGTGATGTCCAAATATTTCGCGTCCCGCACCCCGCGCAAAGGGCTGCCTGCCCTCTCCGGACCTCACCCGCGCGTATTTCAGCAAGGGTGAAACAGCACCGCGGCCATGCTTTCACGCTTGCGCAAATATCCTCGGGGGGTGAGGCGAAGCCGAGGGGGGCGGAAGGCCCCCCTCCTTCCTTTAGCCTGTCCTGCGCAGCGGACAGGGGCGTGATTTTTCGCAGAAAAATCGTGCGCCCAAAGCAAAAGGGCGGACCCTTCGGCCCGCCCCCGTTCGTGATCCGGTGCCGCAGGTCAGCCCGCGGTTGCCGGTTCTTTTTTCTTCGTCTCGGTATAGACCAGCATCGGCTTGGCATCTGCGGCATTCACCGCCTCTTCGTTCACCACGACCTCTTCCACACCGTCCAGACCGGGCAATTCGAACATGGTGTCGAGCAGGATATCCTCCATGATCGACCGCAAGCCGCGCGCACCTGTCTTGCGCTTGATCGCGCGCTTGGCAATGGCGGTCAGCGCATCGGGCGCAAAGGTCAGCTTGACGCCTTCGATGTCGAACAGCCGCTGGTATTGTTTGACCAATGCGTTCTTCGGCTCGGTCAAGATCGTCACCAGCGCCGCCTCGTCCAGATCGGTCAGGGTGGCGATCACCGGCAGACGCCCGACGAATTCGGGGATCAGGCCGAATTTCAGCAGGTCTTCCGGCTCCAGTTCCTTGAACAATTCGCCCACGCCGCGCGCATCGGGGTCTTTCACATCGGCACCAAAGCCGATGCCCGACCCTTTGTTGCGCTGCGCGATGATCTTTTCCAGACCTGCGAAAGCGCCGCCGCAGATGAACAGGATGTTGGTCGTATCCACCTGCAGGAATTCCTGCTGCGGATGCTTGCGGCCCCCCTGCGGCGGAACGGATGCGACCGTGCCTTCCATGATCTTCAAAAGCGCCTGCTGCACGCCCTCGCCCGACACGTCGCGGGTGATCGACGGATTGTCCGACTTGCGCGTGATCTTGTCGACCTCGTCGATATAGACGATGCCGCGCTGCGCCCGTTCGACGTTATATTCGCTCGCCTGCAACAGCTTGAGGATGATGTTTTCCACATCTTCGCCCACATAGCCCGCTTCGGTCAGCGTGGTCGCATCGGCCATGGTAAAGGGCACGTCCAGAATCCGCGCCAGTGTCTGCGCCAGCAGCGTCTTGCCGCAGCCGGTCGGGCCGATCAGCAGGATGTTCGACTTCGACAGTTCGATGTCGGTCTTGGACGAATGGTTCAACCGCTTGTAATGGTTGTGCACCGCGACCGACAGCACGCGCTTGGCATGGATCTGGCCGATCACGTAATCGTCCAGCACCTTGCAGATATCGCGCGGTGTGGGCACGCCATCCGACGACTTCAGCCCCGTCGACTTCGTCTCTTCGCGGATGATATCCATGCAAAGCTCGACGCATTCGTCGCAGATGAACACGGTCGGCCCCGCAATCAGCTTGCGCACCTCGTGCTGGCTCTTGCCGCAGAACGAGCAGTAGAGTGTGTTCTTGCTGTCGCTGCCAGAGTTGTTCGCCATCGTTTTCCTCTGCGTCCGCAGCCCGCGGGGGGCCGCTTTCCCGATCCACTTGTCGAAAGTCTAGGCCAAGCCCATCCCCCCCACAATGCCAAATCGCCCCCCCTCCGGCCCTACCGGAAGGGGGGCGGCACTCTCACTTCGACGTATCGTCGGCCTTGCCGCGGCTTTCCACGATTTCGTCGATCAGACCCCAGGCCTTGGCGTCTTCCGCCGACATGAAGTTGTCCCGCTCCAGCGCCTGCTCTACCGTCGCAAGGTCGTTGCCGGTGTGCTTGACGTAGATTTCGTTCAGGCGACGCTTGAGCTTTTCGGTCTCGCGCGCATGGATCATGATGTCCGTCGCCTGACCCTGATACCCGCCCGAGGGCTGGTGCACCATCACGCGGCTGTTGGGCAGGCTGAAGCGCATCCCCTTGTGCCCCGCCGTCAGCAGCAGCGACCCCATCGACGCCGCCTGCCCGATCACAAGCGTGGAAACCTTGGGCTTGATATATTGCATCGTGTCATAGATCGACAGCCCGCTCGTCACCACGCCACCGGGCGAGTTGATGTACATGCTGATTTCCTTGGACGGGTTTTCCGCCTCGAGGAACAAAAGCTGCGCACAGATCAGCGACGACATCCCGTCATGCACGGGACCGGACATGAAAATGATCCGCTCCTTCAGCATGCGGCTGAAAATGTCATAGGCACGTTCGCCACGGCTGGTCTGTTCGACGACCATCGGGACGAGGGTATTCATGTAGTGATCAACGGGATCGCGCATCTCGTCCGGGCCTCTTCATCAGATGTGAACTCAGTTACCCCTGAGTCTTAGTAGTGGTCGCGGGGGGCTGCAAGGGCACC
Organism: Gemmobacter sp.; assembly: GCA_040398445.1. Taxonomy (GTDB): domain Bacteria; phylum Pseudomonadota; class Alphaproteobacteria; order Rhodobacterales; family Rhodobacteraceae; genus Paragemmobacter. Next base: position 358,691 of record JBBAUB010000004.1, read on the forward strand.
CCCCGTTCTATTCTGGGCCGCATCCGGCCCGCTTCAAGCTGCAAGACGACCGGACCGGTCGCAGATTAAGGCCCAAGCGGTGAATAAACCCTGACCGCCCCGCACGAAACGCATGGCCCGCGCGACCCGGCGCAACACCGCCCGCGCACGCGATGCGACCGCGCACCGCCTCATCGCGCCCGAAAGCTGCGCGCCGCAAGCGCGACACGGGCAAGCGCCGTGGCAAGGCACAGCCCCCCGAACAGCGCCGCCGCCCAGACGAACATCGCCGGCCACAGACAAAGCGCGGCAAAGAAAACAATGGTTTCCGTGCCTTCCAGCAAGCCTGCGGTGAAATACAGCGATTTGTCCCCCCGCGCGCGCGTCTGCATCCCGCGCTTTTCCGCCAGCACCGCATAGCCCAGAAAACTGGCACCGTTGATATAGAAACTCGCCAGCAGGAACGCCCCCGCCAGACCGTTCGCCGCCGGATCGCGCAGCACAAAAGCCAGCGGCACGGCGGCGTAAAAGGTGAAATCGCAGACGATATCCAGAAATCCGCCGAAATCGGTCTTTGCCGTCGCCCGCGCCACCGCCCCGTCCATCCCGTCCAGCACGCGACTGGCCAGAACCAGCCCCAGCGCGGCCCACCCCGCACCGCCAAGGGCGATCACCGCCGCCCCCGCCAGCCCCACCGCCAGCCCCGCCAGCGTCACGCCATTGGCCTCGATCCCGCGCGCGGCGCACCAGCGCCCCGCCGCGTCTAGCGCCGGATCGATCAATCGCCGCATCACCCCGTCAAGCATCGCTTCACCTTTGCGCCATGCGGGCAGGTTCTTGTTGCCCCGTCCCGAAGCCTTCCGTATCGAAGTCGCCAGTATCTTTTATAACACCGGATAACCATGCACAGACGAGACTTCGGCCGCCTTGTCGCGGGCCTTGCCCTTTCGCCGGTTCTGGCCGGACAATCGCTCGCTGCCGGATGGGACGGCCTGCTTGTCCAAGCCCGTGGCCAGACCGTCTATTGGCACGCATGGGGGGGCGATCCCAAGATCAACGCCTTCATCGCATGGGTGGGCGAACAGGCGCAGGCGCGGCACGGCGTGACGCTCGAACAGGTCAAACTCGCCGCCACCGCCGATGCCGTGGCCCGCGTGCAGGCGGAACAGGCGGCGGGCGTCGCCACCGGCGGCGCGGTCGACCTGATCTGGATCAACGGCGAGAATTTCGCGGCGATGAAGACGGCGGGCCTGCTTTACGGCCCCTTTGCCACCGCGCTGCCGAACTGGCCGCTGGTCGACGTGACCGGAAAGCCCGCCACCGTGACCGATTTCACCTTGCCCACGCAGGGCTTCGAATCGCCATGGGCCATGGCGCAGATGGTGTTCGAATACGACACAGAACAGATGAAGGAACCGCCGCAAACGCTTGATGCCATTGCCGAATGGGCCATCGCCAACCCCGGCCGCTTCACCTATCCGCAGCCGCCCGACTATCTGGGCGTGACCTTCCTCAAGCAGGTGCTCTACGCCACGCTGCCCGACCCCGCTTTGCTGCAAGCGCCGGTCGACGACGCCACCTACGCCGCGCTCACCGTGCCGCTCTGGGCCTTTCTCGACCGGCTGCACCCCGCGCTCTGGCGTGGCGGGCGGGCCTTTCCGGCCAGCGAACCCGCCCTTGGCCAGTTGCTTGCCGATGGCGAAATCGTGCTGTCCTTCGCCTTCAACCCCGGACGCGCCAGCGCCGAGATCGCGGCGGGCAACCTGCACGATACGATCCGCACCTTTACCCTGACGGGCGGCACCATCGGCAACGCCTCGTTCGTCGCCATTCCCTTCAACGCGGCGCATCAAGCGGGGGCGCAGGTCATCGCCAACCTGCTGCTCGACCCCGAAGTGCAGGCCCGCGCCCAAGACCCCGCCGTGCTGGGCTTCCAGACCGTGCTCGACGTGGCAAAACTGCCTTTTGCCGACAAGGCCCGCTTCGACGCGCTCGACCTTGGCATCGCCACGCTGTCGCCCGCCGACCTTGGCCCCGCGCTTCTGGAACCACATGCAAGCTGGGCCACCCGCATCGCAGCCGACTGGACCGCCCGCTACGGGGTCGCCAAGTGATCGTGGCGCTTCTGCCGCGCCTGACGCTGTGCCTGATGGCGGCGCCGGTGCTGGCAGGGGTTGGCGGGACGCTGTTTCCCGCGCTGGCAGGGGGCGGCGCGGGCTTTCGGACACTTGCCGCATGGCCCGGCCTGCCCCGCGCGGCGGCGCTGTCGCTGGGCACGGGGCTGGCCTCGACCGCGCTTGCGCTGTTGCTTTGCGTGACCATCCTTGCGGCCCTGCACGGCACGCCCGCCTTCGACCGCCTGCGCCGCCGCCTTGCGCCGCTTCTGTCGGTGCCCCATGCGGCGGCGGCACTCGGCCTTGCCTTCCTGATCGCGCCCTCGGGCTGGATCGCGCGGGCGCTGTCGCCTTGGGCGACCGGCTGGACCGCGCCGCCCGACCTGCTGATCCTGAACGACCCTTTCGGAGTGTCCCTGACGCTGGGACTGCTGGCCAAGGAACTCCCCTTCCTGCTGCTCGTCGCCCTCTCGTCGATCAACACGGCGCAGGCGCAACGGCGCATGACCACCGCCGCCACATTCGGCTACGGGCGGGTCAGCGGCTTTCTTCTTACCGTCCTGCCCGATCTTTACCGCCAGCTGCGCCTGCCCGTCTATGCCGTGCTGGCCTATGCCATGACGTCGGTCGATATGGCGATGATCCTTGGCCCGACCCTGCCCCCCACCCTGTCGCAACAGGTGGTGCTGTGGCGCATGGTGCCCGACCTGACACAGCAGACCACCGCCGCCGCGGGGGCGGTGCTGCAACTGGCGCTGGTGCTGGCCGCGCTGGCCCTGTGGCGCGGTGTGGAACGGCTGTCGCGTCACGCGTTGCGCCTTTGGGCCACGGCAGGACACCGCGCCGCAGCGCTCGACGCGCCGGTGCGCTGGATCGCCAACGTTACGGCCAGCGGCCTTGCGCTGGCGCTGGGGCTGGGGCTTGGCGCATTGGCGCTTTGGTCCGTCGCCGCCGACTGGCGCTTTCCGGCGCTCTTGCCCGCCACGCTCGACCTGCGCGGCTGGCGCGTGGCGCTGCCCGATGTGCTGCCTGCCACCGCCACCACGCTGGCCATCGCCCTTGCCGCCACCCTGCCCGCACTCGGGCTGGTGCTCGGCTGTCTCGAGGCCGAAACCCGCCACGGGCTTTCGGCCACACCCCGCGCCATGACGCTGCTCTACCTGCCGCTCCTCATCCCGCAGGTGGCCTTCCTGCCGGGGCTGCAAACCCTTGCCCTGGCCATCGGCGCCGAAGGCACATGGCCCGCCGTGGCGCTGGTGCATCTGACCTTCGTGCTGCCTTACGTCTTTTTGTCGCTGTCGCAGCCCTACCGCAGCCTGGACCCGCGCCTGACCGTGACCGCCCGCGCCCTCGGCCTGACCGAGAACCGCATCTTCGCCCGCCTGCGCCTGCCGCTGTTGCTGGCCCCGATCCTGACCGCGCTGGCCATCGGCATGGCGGTATCGATCGGGCAATACCTGCCCACCCTGCTGATCGGCGGCGGCCGCGTCACCACCCTGACGACCGAAGCGGTCGCCCTGTCCTCGGGCGGCAACCGCCGCATCATCGGGGCCTTCGCGCTGCTGCAAACGCTGCTGCCCGCGCTGGCCTTCGGTCTGGCACTGGCGCTGCCCCGTCTTTTCTGGCGCAACCGGCGCGGGGTGCGCCCGTGACGCTGGTGCTCGACCGTCTCACCGTCGATCTGGGCGGGCGCAGGCTCGTCGCGCTGGACGTGACCGTCGCGGCGGGCGAGGTGCTGACCCTGATGGCCCCCTCCGGCGCGGGGAAATCCTCGGCGCTGGGGGCGATCATCGGCACGCTTGGCCCCGAATTCACCCTGTCGGGCCGCGTGCTGCTGAACGGGCAGGATGTCACCGCCCTGCCGACCCGCCTGCGCCGGATCGGGCTGCTGTTTCAAGATGACGTGCTCTTCCCGCATCTCGACGTGGGCGGCAACCTCGGCTTCGCGCTTCCTGCCCGCACCCCCGACCGCAAGGCGCGGATCGACGACGCGCTGGCCCAAGCGGGGCTGACCGGCTTTGCCGCACGCGACCCCGCCACGCTGTCGGGCGGCCAACGCGCGCGGGTGGCCCTGATGCGCTGCCTGCTGGCCGAACCCCGCGCCCTGCTGCTTGACGAACCCTTCTCGCGGCTCGACGCGGGCCTGCGCGACCAGACCCGTCGCTTTGTCTTCGACCGCGCCCGCACCCTCGGCCTGCCCGTTGTTCTGGTGACGCATGACGCGCAGGATGCACAGGCCGCCGGTGGCCGCGTGCTGTCGCCGCTCGGCGCGCCCGAATCGCCCGCGCCACCCGCTTTTGCCCAGTAAGGACTGTTCCGATGCGTGCCCTGTTCCCCCTGTTCCCCCTCGCCTGCCTCGTCGCCCTTTCCGCTTCGGCCGCCACGGCCTGCCAGATACCCGCCAACGCCGCAACCCTGCGGGCCGAGGTGATCGCCCTCACCAACCAGAACCGCAAGGCCAAGCGCCTGCCGCCCGTCGCGCTTGACGCCAAACTGGCCAAAGCCGCGCAGGCCCATGCCTGCGACAATGCCGAACACCTGCAAATGTCGCATGTCGGATCGGACGGCTCGGACCTTCCCACCCGCCTGCGCCGCGCGGGATATGCCTACCGCGAGGCTGCCGAAAACGTCGCCGCAGGCTTTCGCGACGCGCCCTCGGTCATGTCGGGCTGGATGGGATCGACCGGCCACCGCCGCAACATCCTGTCACGTGGCGCAACCGACATCGGCATCGGCGTGGCCAAGGGCAAGGATGGCCAGCTGTACTGGACCATGAACCTCGGGCGCGATTGACACCCCGCGCTAACGGGCGATCACCAGCTCTGCCCGCAGCCCGCCATGCGCCTCGCTCGTGCCAAGCCGCAGCGTGCCGCCATGGCTGCGCGCGATGTCCGATGCGATCGACAGACCCAGCCCGACACCGCCCCCCCTGTTGGGATCGCGCGCCCGGTCCAGCCGCGTGAACGGTGCCAGCGCCTCGTCGCGCAAATGCTCGGGTATGCCCGGCCCGTCATCCTCGACCGTATAGCGCAGCGTCCGGTCGGTCAGCGCCACCGTGACCACCGCCTGCGACCCGTAGCGCAACGCATTGCCGACAAGGTTTTCCAGCGCCCGCGTCACCGCCTGCGGGCGCAGCCGCACCGGCACCCCGCCGCTGTCGTCCTGCACCACCACATGCTCGCCGGTTCTGATGGCATTCTCCGCCACCCGCAGCGCGATCTGTCCGGGGTCGGCCTCGATGCTGTCCTCGGTCGCATCGCCCCGCGCAAAGGACAGGAATTCGTCGACCAGCCGCTCCATATCGGCCACGTCTCGCAGCAGCGCCGCCGTCTCGTCATCTTCGGGCAGCATCGACAGGCCCAGCCGCAACCGCGTCAGCGGCGTGCGAAGATCGTGGCTCACCCCCGACAGCATCGACGTGCGCTGGTCGATCTGCCGCTCGATACGCGAGCGCATTTCCAGAAAGGCATTCCCCGCCGCCCGCACCTCGGCGGCACCCCGCGGACGATAGGGCGTAACCTGCCCCTTGCCAAAGGCATCCGCCGCTTCGGCCAACAGCTTGATCGGGCGCAACTGGTTGGACAAAAACAGAAAGGCGATGATGGTCAACAGCACCGACGCGACAATCATCAGCACCAGAAGCTGATGCGGGTTGCTGGCCGAAAAGCGGCTGCGATCGATCTGCAAGCCCAGCATGCCCCAGCGCGTCGGCAGTTGCAGGTTCACATCCCCGCCGGTGATCAGGTCGACCGGCCCAAGCCACGCGATGCCTTCGCGCAGCGTGGCGATCACCACGCGCCCCGACAGATCATAGAACTCGCGCCTGTCGGTAAGCAGCGCCGATGCCGGCGCTGGCAGCACCGCCTGCATTTGCAAGGCCTTTGCCAGACCCGTCAGACGCGCCTGCGCGTCGGCACGGGTCGGCTGCTGGTCGATCTCGTTCTGCAACAGGCGCAGCTCGGCGATGGCCCCCACCGTCAACTGCCGCGTGACCTTTTCGAAATGCCGCTGGATGAAGGTGATAGACACGACAAGCTGGATCGTGACGATGGGCACGATCAGGATCAACGCGGCCCTGCCGTACAAACCACGTGGCATGATGGATTTCAGCGTCATCGCCCATCATATTAGCCGCAGCGCCGGCCCAAGGAAAGGCACCCCGATGACACAAGGCCCATCCCCCCGCACCGCGCCACAGGTCAGGACGATCCGCGCCCCGAACCCCTCGGCGCTGACGGGAACGGGCACCAACACCTACATACTCGGCACGGGCGAGGTGGCGGTGATCGACCCCGGCCCCGCCGACGACAGCCACCTCGCGGCCATCCTCCAAGCCCTTGGTCCGCACGAGCGGATCACCCATATCCTCGTCACCCACCCGCACCGCGACCATTCCGCCCTGGCCTTGCGCCTGTCGCAGGCGGTATCGGCACCGGTCGCGGCCTTCGGCACCGCCACCGAAGGCCGCAGCGCGGCCATGTCCGCCCTGTCGCAAGCCGGATTTCCCGACGGCGGCGAAGGGCTCGACCGCAGCTTCCGCCCCGATATCCGTCTGGCCGATGGTGACAGCCTCGCCGCGGGCGGCTTAAGCGTGCAGGCCATCCACACGCCCGGACATCTCGGTTCGCACCTGTGCTTTGCTGCCGGTGACATCCTGTTCAGCGGCGACCATGTGATGGGTTGGTCCACCAGCGTGATCGCCCCGCCCGATGGCGACATGACCGATTACATGGCGTCGCTGTCGCGACTGGCAACCCGGCCATGGGCGCGCTTCTACCCCGGCCATGGCGCGGCGGTGGACGACCCCGCCGCCCGCCTGTCAGGGCTGATCCGCCACCGGCAGGACCGCACCGCCCAGATCCTCGCAGCCCTGCACGCCGCTCCCGCCGATGCGCCCACCCTCGCCACCCGCATCTACACCGGCCTGCCTGCCGCCCTGCTGCCGGCAGCAACCGCCAACACCCTCGCCCATCTCGTTGATTTGGCGCAAAAAGGCCTTGTCGAACCCGCACGCCCGACCCATCCCGCCACCCTGTTCCACGCGACCTGACCCACCCCGCACTTTTCTGCGCTTTCCCCCTTTACGCCCCCCACCACCGTTGCTATAGACCCCCCGTGTTCCGGCGTAGCTCAGCGGTAGAGCAGTTGACTGTTAATCAATTGGTCGTAGGTTCGATCCCTACCGCCGGAGCCAAAGATTTTATAAATCTTTGAAAACACACGAAAAAGCGGCCCCGCTCGGGCCGCTTTTCGCATTTGAGGCATGGCGTGGCACCCTTGCCGCTGACGGCCCTAAGGGCGAGAGGTTGCCGGTCTGCCCGCTCCGCTCCGGCAACTGTCCGATGGCCGAGGGGGGCTATCCCGCGCAACGGTGGCGGCTGTGTTGGTAAGAGCACCAGATTGACGAAGGGTCGCTGGCCTTAGTCCGCAGCGAAGCGCGGCGGCGCGCAAAAGCCGGTGCCATGCCAAATCGCACGCAAATCTGTCAAACCGACGATCAAAGGAAAGTGGTACAGCTTCCCCGGCTCGAACGGGGGACCCCCAGATCCACAATCTGGTGCTCTAACCAACTGAGCTAAAGCTGCACTGCGGGCGATTTACCGCCCCCATCCGCCGATTGCAAGAGGCAGATGTGCCCTTCCGGCACCGGATCACCTTGCCTCGCCCGCCGTCCCGCGCTAGGGCAAAACCACCGCAACACCGACGGGGGCGACAGCACCATGGGCATCGACAAGCAAAGCGACATCGCCGCCAACATCCAGATCGGACCGACCGATCTTGGCATGGTGCGCATCTATATCGAGGCCGAGGGCGGGATCGAACTCCCGCTCGACTTCGACCCCGAAGAGGCCGAGGAAATCGCCGAAGAACTGCGTGCCGCCGCCGAAGCCGCCCGCCTCATCGGCGACGGCGGCAAGCCCAAGCGCCGCTAAAGCCACACCCCCGCGCCCGGATCGCGCAAGGACTGCAGGCGCAGCGCGGCATGGCGGGCGAATGTCTGCACCAACGCCTTGCGCCGCGCAGGCGCAAGCGGGGCGGCAGGGCCCATCCGCACGATTTCGGCATCATACGCATCGGCAAGGATCAACCCCGTCCCCTCGGGCAAAAGCGCTGCCGGAAAATCCGCATCCACCGCCCAGAAGAACCGGTCGCACCACGCCAGATAGCCCTGCCACTTGCGATCGGCCGCATAATCGGCGCGCCCCGACTTGCATTCGATCACCCAGACCTCGCCCTTGGGCCCCAGCGCCATCACATCCACCCGCAGCCCAGGCGCGGGCACCAGCTCCTCTACCGTCACAAAGTCGAGCGACCGCAACGCGCGGCACACCCCCCGCGCAAGGCGCTGGCCGGGCATGACGGGCAGATGTTCGGCAGGCTGATCCATGCGCCCGAACATGAACGGAAAGTGAACGTCCCGCAAGCCCATCTGGCCGCGCGCGCCAACGCCGCCTTGCAATCCCCCGCCCCGCGTCCTATCTCTTGCAACGGCGGGTGCTGCTCTTCGCGTGCGAGGCTCTTTTCCAGTGGCCGATAAGCAAACGAATGGATGCTGGCTCTGACAGGATCCTGGTCCTGTTACCTGGCGCCCACCTGAGACCTCTGGCTCTCGGGAAACCATGCCATCCACGGTCGCTGCGGGCCCGCCACCCTACCCCGCGCCCACCACTTTGCCGCGCAAGGCAACGCATGAAAAAGCCCCGCTTTCGCGGGGCTGTCGGTCGGGCTCTCACGCAAAGCCCCTCAGCGGCGGCGCGTCACCTGACGCGACCGTGCCACGGCTTCGACCCTGATCGGGATCATCCGGCCCCCGCGCGGCCCGCGGTCATCGTCATCGTCGGCCATCAGCATGATCGCCACGGCAAACTGGATGCCCGAAAACACCACGCCGTTGAACACGATCATCATCAGCGCGGCGACCCAGCCCATATCGCTCCACAGGATCAGCCGCTGCAATCCCGCCACGTCCATCACGACCAGCGCCACCACGAAACCCACGGCAAGCGCAAAGCCGATGGCGCAGCTTTTGATGTACAGGCGGACGAGCTTGGGCATCTGCGTATCCTTCTTGTGACAAAAGACAGCCTAGACCCATTTTTGCCGCGTTCCAGCCCAAATATCGTCCCGAACGGAAACACGGGGCGGCGATTGGCGCAAAGATATGCGGCAAAATGACCAAAAGCGCGGAAAACCGCCTAGAAAGCCGACGGCTTCGCCTCGCGTGCCATATGGTCAAGCACGGCATTGACGAATTTCGATTCCTTTCCTTCCGGAAAGAAGGCCTTTGCAACATCGACGAATTCGTTGATCACCACCTTGGGCGGGGTATCCATATCCACCATCTCGGCCCCCGCCGCGCGGAACAGCGCCCGCAGCACGGGGTCGATCCGGTCGATCGGCCATTTCGCCACAAGAGCGCGGTCGGTCATCTGGTCGATCTTGGCCTGCCAGTTGACGGCCCCGTCCACCACGGCGCGAAAATGCTTCGGGTCGCCTTCGGCCATCTCGACACCGTCGAAGACCTCGCCGAACCTGTGCGTCTCGAACTCGCGTTGGATCGTCTCGACCGTCTGGCCGGAAACCTCCATCTGGAACAACGCCTGCACCGCATAAAGCCGTGCGGCCGAGCGCATCTGTTTCTTGTCCGTCTGGGTGGTCATGCCCGAAATCCGATCCCCTTGGTCTGGGTCGCCCATTTGCGGGAAAGCGCCACCAGATGCAAGGCGGCAGCGGCGGCCCCGCCGCCCTTGTTCTGCCCTGCCGGATCGGCCCGCACCTCGGCCTGCGCGCGGGTCTCGACCGTCAGGATGCCATTGCCGATGCAGGCCCCCTGCAACCCCAAAAGGCTGATCGCGCGGCTGCTATCGTTGCACACCGTATCGTAATGCGTGGTCTCGCCGCGGATCACGCAGCCCAGCGCCACGTAACCGTCGAATTTCGCCTGCCGCTCGGCCAGCGCGATGGCGGTCGGCACCTCGAGCGCGCCGGGAACCTCGATCACCTCGACCTCGGCCCCGCAGGCCCGCGCCGTGGCAATGGCACCGGCCACCAGATTGTCGGTGATGTCCTTGTAATAGGGGGCCACCACGACCAGCAGCTTCACCGGCTTGTCAAAGACCGGCAGCGGCAGGGTGTAATGCGTCTCGGCAGTTGCCATGGGTCTTACTCCGTGATCGGGCGCGTGCCCGCGATGGACAGGCCGTAAGCTTCCAGCCCCACCACGCGGGGGGCCTGCGAATTCGTCACCAGCGTGATCTGCGACAGGCCCAGCGCCGACAGGATTTGCGCCCCCAGCCCGTATTGGCGCAAGGTCTGTGCGCCGTGCTCGCTGCCCTCGACCATCTTCATGGCCGTATCGCGCAGCAAGACCACGGCACCCCGCCCCTCGGCCGCGATCAGCCGCATCGCGGCAGGCAGGTCGCCCGCCCCGCCGATGCCCATCACGTCTTCCAGCGGGTTGAGCGAATGGACCCGCACCAGAACCGGCGCATCACCGGTCAGGTCGCCCTTGGTCAGCACCACATGCTCGGCACCCTGCGTCTCGTCGCTGTAAATGCGCATCAGCCAGTCACCGCCATGGACCGAGGTGACGGGCCTGACCGCCCGCTCGGTCACAAGGTTGTCGTGGCGGCGGCGATAGGCGATCAGGTCGGAAATCGTGCCGATCTTCAGCCCGTGCTTCCTGGCGAACAAAATCAGGTCGGGCAGACGCGCCATCGTCCCGTCGTCGTTCATCACCTCGCAGATCACGCCCGACGGGTTCAACCCCGCCAGACGGCTTACATCCACCGCCGCTTCGGTATGGCCCGCCCGCACCAGCACGCCACCATCGCGCGCCCGCAGCGGAAAGATATGGCCGGGCGAGGCGATGTCGGCAGCGCCCTTGGTCGGATCGGTCGCCACCGAAACCGTGCGCGCACGGTCGGCGGCGGAAATGCCGGTATCGATGCCGTCCACCGCCTCGATCGACAGCGTAAAGGCCGACGACAGGCGCGAGGCGTTTTTGCGGTCCATCAGTTGCAGCCCCAACTGGTCGCAACGCTCGGCGGTCAGTGCCAGACAGATCAGCCCGCGCCCGTGCGTCGCCATGAAGTTCACCGCATTGGGCGTGCACATCTGCGCGGGGATCACCAGATCGCCCTCGTTCTCGCGGTCCTCGTGATCCACCAGAATGAACATGCGCCCGTTGCGCGCATCTTCGATGATTTCCTCGACCGAGGAAATCGCGCCCGAGTAATCCGTCTTCATCTCGCCCATCGTCACGCTCCCGGCGCTGTTGGCCTGCCGCTCGTGGCCTGCCGCTCTTGCCCCGTCCTAGCCAATCCGGCCGCCGAATGCCAGTGCAAGGGCACCGCACAGCCGCTGTGCGACAAACAGCGACCGCCCCCCCGGGCGCACGAATTTTCTGCGAAAATTCACGCCGCCGCCGCCTTGCACCGCCGCCCCCCGCACCGCGCGCGCACAGGGGGCTGTCTGCCCCCTGCCCCCCGAGGATATTTGCGCAAGCGTGAAACAGCCGACGCGGCGTTGCGGTCAGGCGCTCTCGCTCATGCGGTAGCTGGCGCGGGCCAGCCAGCCCGCGTCGATGTCGACCCCCCAGCCCGGTTCGTCGGTCACGGTCGCGTGGCCGTCCTCGATCCGGTAAGGGTCGTTGCGGAACAGCCCCTGCTGCCACGGATAGTAATCGGCCCCCTCGATCGAGAATTCGAGATATTTGCCCGCATTGGGCAGCGCCCTGAGCAGATGCATCGTGCAGATGGTCACAAGCCCCAGATTGGCGGCATGCGGCGTGACCGGCAGACCCGCCCGTTGTGCCATGCGCGCCACGTGCAGGCTGCGGTGGATGCCGCCCATATACATCACGTCAGGCTGCACGATATCGACCGCGCCCCGGTCGAGCATCAATTGCCAGCTGGAATATTCGCAGTCCTGCTCGCCCCCCGTCACGTCGAGCGCCAGCGCATCGCGCACCTCGGCCGTGGCGTCATAGTCCCAATAGGGACAGGGCTCTTCGAAATGGCCGATGCCGTTGTCTTCCAGCATCCGCCCCACCTTGATGGCGCGGGTGGGCGAATAGCAGGAATTGGCATCCACCAGCTTGTCGATACCGTCGCCCAGCGCCTTGGCGACCACCGGGATCACCGCTTCGGTGCGGCCCGGCCATTCGTCGGCGTCGCGCCCGCATTCGCGGCCCACGCGCCATTTGAAGGCGGTAAAGCCCTGCGTGTCGCGCAGCTTGACGAAACGCGCGGCCTCGTCCTCGGGCGAGATGTCGCGCTTCATCGACGAGGCATAGGCCCGCAGCTTGCCCGGCGTGCCGCCCAGCAGTTCGACCACCGGCTTGCCTTGCAGCTTGCCGTTCAGATCCCACAGCGCGGTATCCAGCCCCGCCATCGCGCGGCGCAGGTAGGACCCGGGGAATTTGTGTTCGCGTTCCTGTATCAGGTTCAGCGTATCGGCAAAGTCGGTCGCATCCGTGCCCAGCGCATGCGGGGCGATCTGGCGGTGGAACACCTCGACCGTGATATCGGCCAGATAGGACGACACCTGCCCCCAGCCCTGCGCGCCCGTCTCGGTCGTGACGCGCACGAAGGCAAGGTCGGGCGTGCCGAAGGTTTCGAGCCGCGTGATCTTCATGTCCTGCCCCCGCTTGCAATCCGGACTGCCTGTCGACGACCGGAAGGAAACGCCGATCCACCGCGCCGTCTGTTCCGAAAGCGACCTCGGATGTCTTACCCATCCTTTCGACGGCATGTCCCCCTGCGGCCAGCCATCCGTCACCCATCCGTCCAAGCCATAGGTCTTGGCCTCCCCCCGACCGATGGAGCGGACAACCCAAGCGGGCACGATCCTCGCAAAGCAACACCCGAAGGCGGGCCGTGGGGGCCTGTCGACAGGGGGGTTGCCCATGGGTGCCTTGGCGATCGAGACAGGACGTCTCGCTATGGTTCAGAAGAGCCTCGAGATCACGGATTTCGACTTCGGTTACAAATATGGCGCGTTCCGGTCGGTGGACCGTTTTGTTGACCAGATCGGCGATGACCATGTTGGCCTGATCACTTGGCCCGGCGGCACGCTCTCTGAAAAGAACCCCGATCGCTATGGCTTGAACTTCGATGGCCTGTTCAACCCCGCGCTGAAAAAGCCCGGTCTGGCCGACATGTTCTCCATCGCCCGCGATCACGATGCCGGCCTGTCGGTGGTTTTGCCGACCGCGCGCTACGAAGGCAACGACGACGCGCTGCGCAGCGATATCCGCGCCTTCATGGGCAAGGTGCTGTCAGGCCACTACGGTACCCTGCCCGCGCATCTGCAATTCGAGATCGGCAACGAATGGTATTTCGCCTTTGGCGGCACCTCCGAAGATGCCCATGCCTATGGCCACGTGGCCGACATCTATGTCGACGAGATTTCCGCCGCGCTGAACGACCCTTCCGTCAACCGCATCGGGGCCGACATCGGCATCGCCGTTCAGGCCGGACGCAGCCTGTCCGAAGACGCGCTGGTCCGGTCCGAATTCCACGACGACCATCTGGCCGAGGTGGACATGGTGATCCATCACCGCTTCGCCTTTACCGCCGCCGGTATCGACAAGTCGGTCGACGAGGTGGGCCGCATCCTCGACGCCTGGGAGGCGGATTCGCAAGCTGTGGGCGGCGACAGGCCCGAATTGTTCCTCGGGGCCTACAACGTCGCCTCGCTGACCCGCGACGAGGCGCTGCACGATTACATCAAGTCCGAAGCGGCCTTGGGTCACAGCGTGAACCCCGCCGATATCGACATGGAACACCGCACCGATCAGGGTTTCGAAACCTTCTGGCAAGCCGCACTCGGCAAGCGCGACTACGGCGCCGAACACCCGCGCCTGCTGCTCGAGGCCTTTGCCGAATACGGTGGCGAAGGCATGGGGGCCGCGTCTACCTACGGCTCCGACATGGAACACGCAGGCCGCCTGTCGACGCAGGACGCGCAGGGCCACGCGCAAGACTTCGTCGGGCAAGACATGCTCGACATGCTGGGCGAATCGACCACGGGCACGCGGCTTTTGAAGATCAGCCTCACCAATGACCGCGGCGACGATGTCTGGACCTATGCCTACGAAAGCGCCGACAAGCTGGTGGTGTTTCTTTCGGCAGACGATGTGCCGCCGGGCAAGGTGACCGTGGCGATCAAGGGGTTGGGCACGACCTACAAAGCGGTCTATGGCGACAGCCTGACAGCACAGGTGCCCGACGACTGGATGACGCGGTTCGGGGTGCCCGACACGGCCGGCGTGGACGAGACGAACGAAGCAAACACCTACGCCATCGGTATCCGGCAGGGTGTCACCCCGACGCTGGGCGAAAAAGGCGTGACCGTCGATCTGGACACCCCCTACGAGGTGGTGCGCCTGAGCTTTGCCAAAACCGATGCCGGACTGACCGAGATCGAGGGGTTCTCCGACGACCGGGGCCTTGAACTCGACGGTCCCGATGTGGTGCGCAACGGTGCCGCGCCGCATCACCAACCCCAACACGCCGGGGCGGCGGCCGCCCATCTGGCCGCGCTTGCCGACCCGCAATCGCATGGCGCAGCAGGCCACGGCGCGGCAGGCCACGGCGCAACAGGCCACGGCGCAGCAGGCCACACGCCACCCCGGCAGGACGCAGGCCCGCACCATCCCGCAACTGCGCCCGCCGCCACGCCGCACTCTGCCGCGCCGCAAGACCTGTTTTCGCCCGCACATGCCGCCCACGACCTCGCCCCGCATGACGACCCGCACGACGACCCGCACGACAACCCGCACCACGCCGCAGCGATGGGGCACGACGGGTCCGACGATCCGGCACTCGACCAGGGCCATGACTTCGGCATGGGCGGGTTGGTCTTTGCCCTGCTGCCGCTGCTCTTGCTGCTTTAGCCCTGCCTGCGGTTCCAGCGGATCGACGACCACAGCGACAGCCCGATCAGCGCCGCCCCGCCCAGGCCGGTGATGACCTCGGGGATATGCATCAGCGTCTGGCAGAACATGATCACCGACAGGATCAGGATGGCGTAAAAGGCCCCGTGCTCGAGATAGCGGTATTGCTGCAGCGTGCCGCGTTCGACCAGCATGATGGTCATCGACCGCACATACATCGCCCCGATCCCCAGACCGATGGCGATGACGAACAGGTTGTCGGTCAGCGCAAAGGCCCCGATCACCCCGTCGAACGAGAACGAGGCGTCAAGCACTTCGAGGTACAAGAACGCCCCGACCCCGCCCTTGGCAGCCGCCGACAGGGTTTGCTGGCTCTGGTCCAGCAATCCGCCGATGAACTCGACCACCAGAAAGGTCAAAAGCCCGTAGATGGCCGAGGTGGTAAAGGCGGTGCTTTCCGCCCCTGCCAGCAGCTTGGCAAAGATCAGGATGAAGATCAGCACCACCCCCACTTCGACCCCGCGGATGGTGGCAGTCCGCGCCACGCGGCTTTCCAGCCATTGCACCCAATGCACATCCTTTTCGGCATCGAAGAAATAGGTCAGCCCCACCATCATCAAAAACGCCCCGCCAAAGGCCGCGATGGGCAGATGGGCGTCATGCATGATGCGCGCATATTCGTCCGGCTGGGTCGAGGCCAGCACCACCGCCTGCCACGGCCCGATGCCTGCCGCGATCACCACGATCAGCAGCGGAAAGACGATCCGCATGCCAAAGACCGCGATCAGGATGCCCCATGTCAGAAAGGCGCGCTGCCATTCGGGGCGCATGTCCTTCAGCTTGTTGGCATTCACAATGGCATTGTCGAACGACAGCGAGATTTCCAGCACCGCCAGCACCGCGCAGATGAAAAAGACGGCCGCCATGCCGCCGACGGTGCCGGTGCTCAGCCAGCCCAGCCACGCGCCAAGGATAAGGCCAAGCGCCGTGACGATGAAGGCCCATGTGAAATAGGACAGCGTCGGCTTGGCGTCAGAAAACGGGGTTCCGGTCATGTTCGAATGATCCTGCGACCCTTGCGCAACGGAAAGGTCGGCGCGCGATGCGTCGGGGCTTTGCCATGCGAAAGGGTCCGTGCGACGTCCATTTCCACGGTGCCGACATCACGGATGCGTCGCAAACATCCGCCAGAGGGGCCCGGTCACCAGGGTTTTGCCCCGTCCTCGGGGCGTGACGCGACAATGGCGCATCGGCGGCAAAAGGCAAGCCGGTTGCAGGTGGTCCCTAGGTCCGGAACAACGCCGCAAGCGCGGCGGTGTCTATGGCGGGCATGATGCCCCCGGCAGGCTTGAAGGTCGGCACCGGATCGGCGGCGACAAGGGCGTTGACGATCGCCTCGTCCGTGGCCTCGACCGCCGCGACGTAAAGCGGGTCGATGTGATGCGGGTTCAGCGTTCCGGTCGCGGTCAGGTATCCGGCGCGGTCCGGCATCGGGCCGATATCGGCGGTGGAAAAGGCAAGGAAGATGTCGCCCGAACTGTTGCCGCCCGCACTGCCCGACCGCGCAAGCCCCAGCGCCGCGCGCTTGGCCAGCGCCCGCAGCGACAGCGCCGACAGCGGCGCGTCGGTGGCAAGGATCACGATGATCGACCCCGTCTCGCGCGCCGGCGCGTCCCCGTCGGGCATCAACCTGCCCAAGGGCTTGCCAAGGATGGTCAACCAGTCGCGCAAACCGTGATTGGCCTGCACCAGCACCCCCAGCGTGTACTCGGCCCCGATGGTCACGCGGCGCGAAGCGGTGCCGGTCCCCGCCTTGAAGCCATAGGCCACCATGCCGTTGCCGCCGCCGGTGTTGCCCTCGGCCACCGGCCCGCCGGTCGCGGCCTCAAGCGCCGCGATGGCATGCGCGGGGGTGACACGCATCGCGTTGATATCGTTCAGCCGCCCGTCATAGGTCTCGGCCACCACGGGCATCGCCCAGGCATGACCGGCGAAATGCGCGGCGTACTGGCCGATCATCCAGGCCGTCGCCCCCGTATGGCAGGCCCCCACCGCATGGGTGTTGCTTACCAGCACCGGCCCGCAGAAATAGCCCGCATCGTCGATCCAATGCGTCCCCGTCATCTCGCCATTGCCGTTCAGCGCGAAATGCCCCGCCATCATCGGGCGCGGAACCCCCGCATCCTGCCGCGGCCGGATCGCCGTCACCCCCGTCCGCAGCCCGATCGCGGGGTCGGTCAGCGTGGTGAAACCGACCGTGACCCCCGCCACGTCGGTGATGGCGTTCAAAGGGCCGGGCGTTCCGGCAAAGGGCAGCCCAAGGTCGCGCGCGCGGGGTTTTGCATGTGTCATGCGCAAACTGTGCGGCCATAGCCCCCGCCTGTAAAGCCGCTGTCACAACCTGCGCTGCGGCGGGGGGCTTCACAGCCCCCCGCACCCCCCTTCTTGCCCGAAGCTCTTGCAGAGTATTTGAACAAGGGTGAAGCGCGACGCGACAGGCCAGCCGGGAATTCCCTGCCATTCACCCTTGCCCAAATACTCCGGGGGTGCGGGGGCCGGCCCCCGCTCCTGCCGCCCCGGCCCGCGCTGGACTTACAGGCATGCGACTGTTGGCCCTATAGCCAAGACCGCCCATAAGGGATGATATGCGCCAAGGCCCTGCGTCGCGCGGGGTGCCCCGCATTTCACCGAAAGGACGCGCCCCATGGAAGGGTTGGACCGTTTCAACGACATCAGCGAAGTGGTCGAGGCCGACCGCGCCCATGTCTGGCATCACCTGAGCCAGCACAAGCAATACGAAACCGGCATCGACCCCCGCGTGATCGTCGAGGGCAAGGGCATGAAGGTCTGGGATGCCAAGGGCAAAGAGCATCTCGATGCCGTGTCCGGCGGTGTGTGGACCGTCAACGTCGGCTACGGGCGCGAAAGCATCGCCAATGCCGTGCGCGACCAGCTGATCAAGATGAACTATTTCGCCGGTGCCGCAGGCTCGATCCCCGGATCGATCTTCGCCCAGCGGCTGATCGAAAAGATGCCGGGCATGGCGCGGGTCTATTATTCCAACTCGGGCTCGGAAGCCAACGAGAAGGTCTACAAGATGGTGCGCCAGATCGCGCACAAGCATCATGGCGGCAAGAAGTGGAAGATCCTCTACCGCGACCGTGACTATCACGGCACCACCATCGGCACGCTGGCGACCAGCGGGCAGGACCAGCGGGCGATGCAATACGGCCCCTACCCCGACGGCTTCGTGCGGGTGCCCCATTGCCTCGAATACCGCAAGCAGTGGGACGTTGAAAACTACGGCGAACGCGCCGCCGAAGCCATCGAAGAGGTGATCCTGCGCGAGGGGCCGGATACGGTGGGCTGCCTCGTGCTCGAACCCGTGACCGCAGGCGGCGGCGTGATCGTGCCGCCCAAGGGCTATTGGGAAAAGGTGCAGGAAATCTGCCGCAAATACGATATCTTGCTGCATATCGACGAAGTGGTCTGCGGTCTGGGCCGCACGGGCACGTGGTTCGGCTACCAGCACTACGGCATCCAGCCCGATTTCGTGACCATGGCCAAGGGTGTCGCCAGTGGCTACGCCGCGATCTCCTGCACGGTGACGACCGAAAAGGTCTTTGCCCTGTTCAAGGACGACCCGACCGACACCATGAGCTATTTCCGCGATATCTCGACCTTCGGCGGCTGCACCGCAGGCCCTGCCGCAGCACTCGAGAACATGGCCATCATCGAACGCGAAGGCCTGCTGGAAAACACCATCAAAATGGGCGACTACTGCCTGCAAAGCCTGCAAGGGCTGATGGAAAAGCACAAGGTGATCGGCGACGTGCGCGGCAAGGGCCTGTTCCTTGGTGCCGAACTGGTGGCGGATCGCGCCACCAAGGAAGCCGCGGATGAAAAGAAGGTGATGGCGGTAGTGGCCGACTGTATGGCGCAAGGCGTGATCATCGGCGCGACCAACCGCAGCCTGCCGGGCCTGAACAACACGCTGTGCCTAAGCCCTGCGCTGATCGCGACCAAGGACGACATCGACCACATCATCGACGCGATGGACGGGGCGCTCGGCCGCGTCTTCGCCTGACGCATCGCACCCCCCCGCCCGCAAGGGCGCAAGGCGCGCTCCGCAAGGGGCGCGCCTTTTGCCAAGCCCCTCACCCCGCCCCACTCCCCACAGGGGAGAGGGCGCAGCACCGATCCTGACATCACCGCAAACAGCGCACCCCCATCCGCCCGAAACACGGACGAGTCGGCCTCCCCGCCCCCCGCCCGCAAACCTCCCCCGCACCCGCGCAAAAAAGAAACCCAAGCCGAGCCAACCGGGAAACCCCGACAAACAGCCTGCCCGTACCCGCCGCGCCGCGAAGACCGAACACGCGCCGACCTGCCCCGAGCGGCCCGAGCACCCCACCCCACCGGAAGAACCCCGAAGTCCATCAGCGTGACGCAAAACCAGATCATCGGCAGCCTGCAAAAGCACCGCGCCGCATGACCGCCGCCGCAGAACCGCACCGTCAGCGCTTCGGGCGACGACGCGAACACCGCCCCCCGCCCGAACAACGCCCCCCCCTCACCCCCCGCCCCGCCGCGAAAACCGAACACGCACCGACCTGCCCCTCTCGGCCCGAGACCCCCTCCCCACCGGAAGAACCCCGGAATTCTTCAGCGTGACGCAAAACCAGATCATCGGCAGCCTGCAAAAACACCGCGCCGCGCAACCGCACCGTCAGCGCTTCGGGCGACGACGCGAAGCACCGCCCCCCGCCCGAACAACGATCCGCCCCTCACCCGCCCCGCCGCGAAAACCGAACACGCACCGATCTGCCTCTCCAGACCCGAGACCCCCACCCCACCGGAAGAACCCCGGAATTCTTCAGCGTGACGCAAAACCAGATCATCGGCAGCCTGCAAAAGCACCGCGCCGCATAACCGCACCGTCAGCGCTTCGGGCGACGACGCGAACCGACGCCCCCCGCCCGAACAACGATCCGCCCGCACCCCCCGCCGCGCCGCGAAGACCGAACACGCGCCGACCTGCCCCGAGCGGCCCGAGCACCCCACCCCACCGGAAGAACCCCGAAGTCCATCAGCGTGACGCAAAACCAGATCA
>JBBAUB010000004.1:378897-403414 GCA_040398445.1 Gemmobacter sp.
GAACCCCGAAGTCCATCAGCGTGACGCAAAACCAGATCATCGGCAGCCTGCAAAAACACCACGCCGCATGACCGCCGCCGCATAACCGCACCGTCAACGCTTCGGGCGACGACGCGAACCGACGCCCACCGCCCGAACAACGATCCGCCCCGCACCCCCCGCCCCGCCGCGAAAACCGAATACGCACCGCCCTGTCCCGAGCGGCCCGAGTACCCCACCCCACCGGAAAAACCCCGAAATCCGTCAGCGTGACGGCAGCCTGCAAAAGCACCTCGCCGCATGACCGCCGCAGCTTAACCGCACTGTCGGCGTTCCAAGCTTCGACGCGAACCACCCCCGCCCGAACAACGATTCCCCACACCCCCGCCCCGCTGCGAAAACCGAACACGCTCCGCCCTGCCCCGCCCGGCGCGATCCGGTATGACAGCACCTCATCTCCCCGCCATAGAACGACGAAAGCGTGACGGCAGCCTGCAAAAACACCGCGCCGCATGACCGCCCCCGGATCACCAGACCGTCAAAGTTCCGGGCGACGACGCGAACCACCTTTTGCCCTGTCCCTTACCGCAAACCGCCATCTCGCGACCCAAGCAAGCTGCCCATCCTTCTCCCGGTTGCAGGTGCCGCCCCGATGCCAAACCCCTGCGCGGGGCGCGCACCTCCCAGCGCCCGCCGCCAAGTGCGCGGCCATCGCCCTTCGGGGTCGATGCGCTAGGGGCACCGGATGACCACCGCCTGCCAAGGTCTATGCGACTGTCGCGCTTGGCAAATCACGTCCCTGAACTCTTTGCCCTGATCGCTGCCGCCGGCTTTGGTCGCAAGTTTCGATCCCTGCAACAGGGTTCGCCCGGCAATTCAAATCCTGCAGATGTTCCGCGTCTGGCTGTGATCCTGATCGCTTCGGGTTGGATAGGTATTGCGGCAACGATGATCTTCATTGCCGTCTTCAAGCTGCATCCTCCGTCGAAAGGCCTGCATTTCCAGCAAATCGGGCGCGGGTTCACCTTCGAAAAACGCCGCCCCTATCGTGCAAAGGCGGCGCTCGGGCGCAAGGGCGGCGCAGGAACCGCCCCCCCCTGCGGCCCGCGTTAGGCCCATGGCGGTGCCCGACGATCACGCCATCGGTCCCGCAACTCTGGCAAGACGCGCCACGTTCACCGCGAACGCATCCGGCCTGCCGGCGGGCAGATCGGCGGCCCCTGCCTCGCGCCTGCACACCCCCCCCGCAAAGCGCCCGCGCCCCGCCTCGGCTCGCCCGCCCGCAAACCTCGCCCCGACCTACGGCCCCCCACCCAGCGCATCCCGCAAATCCAGACGCGGCGCCCGTCTCAAGGTCGGCGCCACCCCCAACCCCTCCCGCCAGACCACCCAACCCCCTGCGCCCGGCGAACCCGTCCCGCCGCGCAAAGCACGCAGGCTGCCCCCTCTCCCCCTCGGGGAGAGGGCCGGGGTGAGGGGGCCACCCACCCGCTTTCACGCCAGCCCCCCGCATGACAACGCCATGGCCCCCTTGCAGCACGGCAGCGGCAAGGCTAGGTCTGCACCGTCAGTCAGGGAGACCAGCATGTTCACGGGCATCGTCACCGATATCGGGCGCGTTCTTGAAACCGAACAACGGGGCGACCTGCGCGCGCGCATCGGCACCGGATATGATGTCGGCCGCATCGACATCGGGGCCTCGATCGCCTGCGACGGCGTCTGCCTGACCGTGATCGCGCTGGGCAGCAGCCCGCAAAACTGGTTCGACGTGCAGATCAGCGCCGAAACCGTGTCAAAGACCAACCTGTCGGGCTGGACATCGGGCAAGCGGCTCAATCTGGAACGCGCGCTGAAAGTGGGCGACGAACTCGGCGGGCATATCGTGTCGGGCCATGTCGATGGCTTGGCCGAGGTGGTGGCCCTGCGTCCCGAAGGCGACAGCCTGCGCGTGACCTTCCGCGCGCCGCACCATCTGGCGGGCTTCATCGCGCCCAAAGGCTCGGTCGCGCTGAACGGCACCTCACTGACCGTGAACGAAGTCGACGGCACCGATTTCGGCATCAACTTCATCCCGCACACCCAGACCGCGACGACATGGGGCGATGTGCGCCTGGGCGATCTTGTCAACCTCGAGATCGACACCATGGCCCGCTACGTCGCCCGCCTGCGCGACTGGGGCCAGTAAACCCGCCACAGCCCCGCACGCGGCACGCGGTGCCGCAGCAGGCAGGTCTGATCCGCGTCAGCCCGCCCTGACCAGCACGCCAAAGGCCAGATGGGCCTGCACCGCGTCGCAACCCTGACGCAGCATCGCCAGCGCCGCCGCGTCATAGGGGGCGCTCCGGTGTTGCCGCGTCAGCACGTTCAACCCGCCCACGACCACCCCGTCCACCGTCACCGGCATCGTGGCCACCGACCGGAAACGGTCATGCGGCCCATGCACCATCGGGTTGGCCGCCATCGCCGGATGGGTCTCCATCCGCAATTCCTCGAACAACGCGACGCGCAGGATATCGTCCCCGAACTGTCGCGCCATGGCAGCGGGGTTTGCCGCCAAACCATATGACCCGACAAAGACCTGATCGCGCTATAGCAGCAGCGTGACCACCGCCGCATCCGCCGCCAGCCGGTCCGCCAGCGTCTCGCACATCGCATCCAGCATCGGATCGGCGGCCAGCAAGACCGCCTGCAACCGGCGCACCACCGCCATCCGCTCGCGCCGTATTCCGAAGTCGTCCATGCTCGTCGCGTCCTGCATCGCGCCGGACGTCGGCCTGCGAACCGTGCCAACCGAACTGTGATCCGCCCGCCGCCCGTGACGGTTGGTGCGGTTTCGCATCGCCCTATCAGCCGCCCCCCCACCCGCAACCCGTCCACAGGTCAGAACGACCGTCAGGCAAAAGGCCCCATCCCGCCGCGCCCGCCCCGCGCCGATCCGGCCTGCGCGGCCACCCGCCCCCACCATCGGGCAACCGGCACCTGGCGCGAAAAAGAGGGGGTTACAGATACGTATAGAGCCAAACGACAGGCTTTCGCGCAGCCATGCGCCGCCGTGCGAGGTGATAGCACTGCCCCCGCGCGGTCGCCCATGTCGGTGCGACCGGAAAGGTGTTCATGGCCAGCCTGCTTTCCATCCGTTCGAAACTTCTCGTCCTTTTGATGATCAGCGGCCTGTCTGCCGCGCTTGCCATCAGCACCATCGGCTACATGCGCTCGGACAGCGCGCTGCGGGCTGCGGTCTGGGACCAGCTCGTCTCGATCCGCGAAACCAAGAAATCCGACATCGTCCGCTATCTCGACGCGCAAGAACGCGCCTTTGCCGCCTTTGCCGCACAAGATCAGGTGGCCGATGCCATCGTCGCCTTCCGCAGCGCCTACGGGGCCGAAGGCGCACTCGACGCAGGCACGGCCCGTGCCGACCTTGCGCGTTTCTACACCACCGAAATCCTGCCGCACCTGCCCGAAGCCGAACGCCCGCTGTCGCCCGATGCGCTGCTGCCCGCCAGCGTAGCCTCGCTGCGCCTGCAACAGCGCTACATCGCGCAAAATCCCGCCGCCTCGGGCGACCGCGACGTGCTCGACGCGCCCGCAGATACCGCGCCCACGGCCTATGACACGGTCCACAAGACCTATCACAGCCACCTGCGCCAGATGATGCAACTGCTGAACCTTTACGACGTGTTCCTGATCGACGACCAGACCGGCCAGGTGCTTTACACCGCCGAGAAAGAGGTCGATTTCGCCACCGATCTCGCACATGGCCCCTATCGCGCATCCAGCCTTGCGCGGGCCTTCCAGATCGTGCGCGACCGCCCCGACGACCAGCACGGCATCGCCTTTGTCGATTTCGAACATTACGCGCCCTCCTTCGGGGCACCCGCAGCCTTCCTTGCGGCACCCGTCTACCGCAACGGCGACCGCGTCGGCATCCTTGTCGGCCAGTTCTCGATCGACGCGCTGAATGCAACGCTCACCTCCTCGGGCCACTGGAAAGACGAAGGCCTCGGCGCATCGGGCGAGGTCTATCTGGTGGGTGCCGACGGCTTCGCACGGTCCGACAGCCGCTTCCTGATCGAAGACAAGACAGGCTATCTGGCGCAGCTTGCCGCGCTCGGGGCCGACCCCGCCGAAACCGCCGCCATCGAACGCACGGGCCATTCGGTGCTCAACCAGCACTTCGACACGCTGGCGGTGGAACGCGCCCAAAGCGGCAATGCCGGCGAAGATACGATCCGCGACTATCGCGGGGTGCAGGTGCTGTCGGCCTATGCACCGCTCGATTTCGGCGGCAACCGCTGGGCCATCATCGCCGAAAAGGACGTGGACGAAGCGCTTGGCCCCCTGCACGACCTGCGCCGCGTGATCCTGATCGCCACGGGCGGCATCTCGATCATCATCACCCTCTTTGCCCTGATATCCGCCCGCGCCTTCGTCGCGCCGTTGATGCGGTTGCAACTGGGCGTCGAACGGCTGAAGGCGGGCGAGACGCAGTTTCAGGTGCCGGTCAAGGGCAACGACGAATTCGCCACGCTGGCTTCGGCCTTCAACGGCATGGTGTCCGAAATCGTGCGCCGCAACGGCATCATCGAAGCCAAGACGACCGAATACGAAAAGCTGCTGCGCAACGTCATGCCCGATGCCGCCGCCGACCGCTTCACCGGCGGCGATCTGGTGGTGGCCGACACGTTCGAAAACGTCAGCATCATCTATGCCGTGATCGGCGGGCTAGAGGACATGCAGCGCAGACTGTCGGCCACCGACATGATCCGCCTGCTGAACGAGCTGATAGACCTGATCGACGAAGCCGCCGAACGCCACGGCGTCGAAAAGGTCAAAACCATCGGTGACGCCTATCTTGCCGCCTGCGGCCTGTCGACGCCACGGCTCGACCACCGCCAAAGGGCTGCCGCCTTCGCGCGCGAGATCCAGAATATCCTGATCCGCTTCAATCAGGCCAAAGAGCTGACCCTGTCGCTGTCGATCGGCCTGACCAATGGCGAGGTCGACGCAGGCATCATCGGGCGCAAACGCTTTGTCTACGAAATCCTTGGCGAATGTGTCTCCGAAGCGCGCCGACTGGCACTGGCCCCCGAAGGCGGCGACATCCGCATGAGCGATGCGATGGGCGCAGCCCTGCTGGGTCAGGGTGCCAGCCATGGGTGACACATTCGCAGGCGATATGGCGCTTTGGACGGCGGCGGTCAGTCTCGGCTATCCCGTCGGGGCGATCGTGCTGGTGGAAATCCACCGCCACCTGCGCGAACCGCAGCCGCAAATCGCCCGCCTCGTGCAACTGGTGCAGGTGACGGTGCTGCCGCTGGTGGCGGTGCATCTGCTGCTGTCGCGGGTGATGGGGTTGGACGCGGGCAGCCCTTCGGCCAAACTGGTGCTCACCGCGCTGTCCATCTCGGCCATCAACGCGCTGCTGATGGGCCTCAACCTGATCGTGCGCGCCGGACCCATGGCAAGCGAGGCGATGCAGCGCACGCCGGGGCTGATGCTCGACCTGATGCGTCTGGTGCTGGTGCTTGTCGCCTCGGCCTTCGTCGCCTCGGAAATCTGGTCGGTCGATCTCGGCTCGCTGCTGGCGGCGCTTGGGGTGGGGTCGGTCGTCATCGGGCTTGCCTTGCAAGATACGCTCTCGGGCCTGTTTTCCGGCGTGTCGCTGATGTCGGGGCGGTTCTTCCGCGAAGGCGACTGGATCGAATTCGGCGATGCCTCGGGCAAGATCGTGCGGATGGACTGGCGCAGCGTCACCATCGAAACGCTCGATGACGAACGGCTGATGGTCATCCCCAACTCGCAGCTGTCGCAGGGCGTCTTTACCGTCCTGTCCACGGCCACGCGGGTGTTCGGCCAGAACCTCTATGTCAAATTCGGCTATGGCGTGCCGCCCGCCCGCGCAATGCAGGCCATCGACGAAACCGTGCGCAGCGTGGGGCTGATCCTGAAAGACCCCGCGCATGACATCGACCTGATGGAAATGGCCCCCGACGGCATCGCCTACGAGGTGACGATCCACACCCAGACCCGCGAAGACGGCGAAGCCGCGACGACCGATTTCCTGCGCCGCCTGTGGTATCGCTGCCAGCGCGACCAACTGGCACTGGCCGGTTCGCTGAACACCCGCTACCGGCTGGGCGAGGCCGCCCCCCTCGGCCCTGCCGACATCGCGGCGGTTCTGGCGGCGACCGGCATCTTCCTGCCCGATGCCGAAGGCTTTGCCGAATTGCAGGCCACAGCGCGAGTCTGCCTGTTCGACGAAGGCGAAAGGCTGGTCACGGCGGGGTTGCCGTCGCGCACGCTCTATCTGATCGTCGAAGGCACACTGACCGTCACCCCGCGCGACCAGATCGACCGCGCCCTGCAATCCTTCGGCCCCGGCGAAGTGTTCGTCAGCCGCTTCCTTCTGACCGGCGCGCCTGCCACCGTCGAACTGCTCGCCAGCACCGAAACGACGACCCTCGCCCTGCCCGCAATTGCAGTGATCGATTTCCTGAACCGCAACCCGACACTTGCTCGGCGGCTCGAACAGGCCATCGACACCATCGACCTCGGCCTGAAAATCAGCCGCGCGGCGTGACGGCAGGGGCAACGGCAGACAAGCCGCGCAGCGCAGGCAATACGCCCCGGCATCCGGGCACCTCCATCGGCGCGAACATGAACTCCGACACCGAAACCCACCACGCGGTTCGCAACGCCACCATGGTCACTGCGGCAGACCGGATCCAAACCCTCGCACCCCATCAGGGCAAACCCGTCAAGGATCGGGGCTGGCAAATGGACGGCTCGGTCAAAGCCCGGACCTGCGGGCCGATCAGCCTCGCGTGCGACGATGCAAGACTGATCCATCGGCGGCCGATTGCCGCCACCCGCAACGCATGGCGCAAAGTGCCACGCGCTTTGGCGCGCCCATAAACGCAGGCTTGGCTGATCTACCGGGCGATGGGCGGAACGGATCGTTCAAACGGAGTCGATGTGCCGCCAAAGCTGTAACACCCGCGTCTGAGATTCGGCCTTCCCATCGGTCCTCCAACGCGCCCGCCGTGCCCCACATGGCGGGCTGCACATTTCGTGACACCCCGGCCCATGCCCCCCGCTACCATCGCTATAGCACCCTGATGCCCCCGATCGCGTCCAAATAGCGGTGTTTTGGTGGGCCAACAATACTTCCAGCGCATATAGCGTTACAAATCAGCGACTTGCCGGAAAGTATTGGAGGCGGGTACCAGACCCGCAATCGGAGTGCAAGCCGAAGCAGCCTGTAGCATGATCGAATATTCCCCATAAAAAATAGTCAGATAGCACTAAACCAGAGCAGCATTTCGTTGCATCGCATAGCATCCAGCACTATGCCTGATGGCGGGTAGCATGGCGGGTTGGAGTACGGGATGCCGAGGCGTGCGGAAGAACTGGGCGCACTGGATGTTAAGCGACTGGGTGAAGGGGTGCATGCGGTAGGCGGCGTCCCGGGGTTGTATCTTCAAGTCAATGCCGGTTCGGGAAAATCATGGGTGCTGCGGACGGTTGTCGGCATGAAGCGCCGCGAGATCGGACTGGGCAGCTATCCCACAGTAGGCCTCGGGGCGGCAAGATCAGCCGCTTCGGAAATGCGTGACCTGATCCGTCAAGGGATCGACCCCGTTCAGAAGCGTAAAGCAGCCCGCACCGAGCTGATCGTCGAACAGAGGCGCGGCCTTTTGTTTTCAGCGGCGGTGGACCTCTTTGAACCCGTCAAGGCTATCGAGCTGTCCGAAGGCAAGTATCGTGACCATTGGCGCGACAGCTTAGATAAGTACGCGGTTCCGGTTCTCGGTCAAATGTTGGTGCAAGACATCACTTTGCAGGACATTCTTCTGATCCTTCAGCCCCTATGGTCAACAAAGCACACCACCGCAGACAAGTTGCGGCGGAAAATTAATGAAGTGCTTGATTACTGCACAGTCAAAGGGCACCGGAGCGGTCCAAACCCGGCACGCTGGGAAGGAAACCTGTCGCATGTACTCGGGACCAAATCAGCTAACGCCAGTGACGAGCATTTTCCTGCCCTGCAACTGCAAGACCTGCCCCGGTTCTGGGCCGCCCTGAACGGGCGTAATGGGATGGGTGCGGCAGCGTTGCGGTTCCAGACCCTCACCGCCACACGCGCGGGTGCAGTTCGGCTCATGACGTGGGACGAAGTCGATTTGGAAGCGAAGGTCTGGACCGTACAGCCGGGGCGTCAGTCGTCGAAGATCAAGGCCAAAGATGCCCCCGGGCGGGTTCCGCTGACCGATGAAATGATCGCATTGCTGAAAGCATTGCCGAAACAGGCCAGCGGCAATCTGGTTTTCTGGGCACCGCGCGGCGGCGCTTTGTCCGATGCCGTGATGGGCAAGCTGATGCGTACGATCCACGAAGCTGACCTCATGGCAGGGAACAAAGGCTTCCTTGATGCCAAATCCAAGCAGATCGTTGTTCCGCACGGGACGCGCAGCACGTTCAAGAATTGGTCGGTCGAAAAGACATCTTATGAGTGGCAGCTTTCCGAGGCCGCTCTGTGGCATCGGCTCGGCGGAAAGGTCGAGACGTCATATGCCCGAACCGACATGATCGAGCGTCGTCGCCACATGATGGAAGACTGGGGGCGATTTGTACGGGGGGCTCTAAGCGAGGGACAAGTGATACCCTTTGCCGTCAGCGCAAAATGAGTGAGACGCCAATAGATATCGAAGAAGCGGCATTTCAGGCGGCAGTGGCGTGGGCCGCATCGCAGCTTCTGTACGCCAAGAATGTAGCGCCCGAACTCTTCGAACCCGACGGGCTCGAAAAAATTGAAGACTTGGAAGCTGGGTTGCAGGCACTGATGGGCGAGGGAGTTTCCATGCTTGCACGGGCTCGCGTCGATTGGCGGGCACATAGGGCGCTTGAGCTTGCATGTGCTCAAAACATACGGAACTTTCCCGACCTTCCTACGTGGGCCAGACATTGGCTTTCAGATTACTTAGAGGGCAAGCTTGTTCCGCCGCCCCGTCCCCGGGGCGCACTGCCTAAAGGGGGGCTGCATCACTTGATCGGCGAATGCATTGATTTGCTGGTCGCTGGAGGCATGGTCGGCGTGAGAAATGACGCAACAGAGCGGCGCAGCGCGTGTGACGTGCTTGCTGAAGCACTTGGGCAGGCTGGGCTGCAACCAGCAACCTTTGAAGGTGTGAAGCGCGTTTACTTAAGTTGGAACAAGCAGCAAGACGAACTTGAGGTCGAACTGGCGCGACGTGCTGAACCAACTGATCCCTGAGACCGTGGAGCAGTTATTCAGAATTTACTGCTCCATGCGATGAAATCAGGTAGCGGCGTAATGGGACCAATCACAACAGATTGGACCAGGAAATGAACGAAACCTACCTCTCCGATACTCAGCTCGCAGCACGTTACGGCGTCCATCGCACGACGCTGTGGCGTTGGACCAAGACTGATCCCGCGTTCCCGAAGCCGGTTTCGCTGTCGCGCGGCTGCACCCGCTGGAAGCTCTCTGCGATTGAAGGCTGGGAAATGAAGCGCGGCTAGCTTTCGCCTGCACTCATCTGCCGCCGGATATGGCCATCGCCGATCCGCTGAACAAACCACACCCGAGTATCAAATTCATGATCCACCTGATCCTGTTGGACCGGGCGGCGTGTCACATCCGTGATATCGTCGCCGCATGCCCGCTGAACGGCGCTGATAGCTATAAAAAGAACGCCATCCCGGAACAGGCGGGGTCGCGCAATGACCACTGCTGAAGCCATTACGCGCAACCTCGGTGGTACTTGGCGCGGCAACCGTGGCGCAGCGCCCTGCCCGGTTTGCCAGACCGAACGCCGTTTCGATCAACGGGCGCTGTCCTTGCGCGACGACGGTGGGCAGCTCCTTGTTTACTGCCACAAAACGGGATGCAAATTTCGCGCTATTCTTGACGCACTGGGACTGCCGCCGAGCGTGGCCGGAACCGACGCGGGTGAAGCAAAGGCAACCGACGCAAAGAGGAAGGCCTACGAAGCGGAGCAGCTGGCAAAGGCTCGTCGGCTTTGGGACATCGGCAAACCGATTTGCGGAACCAAAGCGGAAGCCTACCTGCGCAGCCGTGGCATCACGTCCGTTCTGCCGCCTTCGCTTCGTTGGGTGAGCGATACTTATCACGCGCCCAGCTCGCGCTGGCTTTCGGCGATGGTGGCTGACGTTAGCACAGGCGGGGTGCACCGGACCTTTTTCGAGAAAGGGGGGGCACGGCTTAGCCGCAACGCTAAGCTCATGCAGGGGCCTTGCGCTGGTGGCGCTGTAACGCTCGCTGCACAGCAGGGGCCGTTGGTCGTATGCGAAGGCATCGAAACAGGCCTGAGCTTGCTCAGCGGGCTTCTGACAGGGCCTGCGTCCGTGTGGGCGGCTCTCTCCACGTCGGGAATGAAGGCGCTTCGGCTGCCTGCTATCCCGGGTGAGCTTATCATCGCCTCAGACAATGATGACGCAGGGGCGGGACGATGTGCTGCCGAAACTCTGGCCCAAAAGGCGCACGGACTTGGGTGGCGTGTTTCGCTCTGGCCCGCGCCGATTGGCATGGATTGGAATGACGCTCTGCGGGCCGGGGTGGATGAATGAACATCACCCAGCCCGTTCCTTATAAAACGCCCGCCAGCCTTCACCCTTTTGAGGCTTGGACCAAGCTCGACCCAACGACGATCCCGCGCGTTCCCTTCGTCTATGGCGACAGTTACGCAGCCGGTTATGTGACCGTCACCTTCTCTGCGCCTAAGACGGGCAAGAGCTTGCTTGGCATCGCCGAGGCCATAGACGCAACTACAGGACGTGGTTTTTTGACTGGCACGCCCGCCGAGCCGAAAGTTGTGCTCTATTACAACGCAGAGGATGACCAAGACGTTCTGAACGCACGCGTGATGGCCGTCCTCGCAGAATATGGAATTTCGCAGGATGAACTTGTGGGGCGCTTCTTTTCGGTGTCGGGCATCGGTTATGGCCGCGAATTGGTGCTGATCAAGGGCGAAAAGTACGAGATCAACGAACCCGCTTTCGCCTTTCTGACCAAGACGATTGCCTTGCACGGCATTGAATTGGTGATCTTCGACCCGTTGCAAGACCTGTCCGAAAGCCCCGAAACCAATGAAGCGTTTCGCGCCCTTGGAAAACGGCTTCGCAAGCTTGCCAATGACGGAAAAACTTCCATCGGAATTGTTCACCACACCCGCAAATCTTCGACTGGTATGCCGCCCACCCTGGACGATGGCCGAGGAGGAAGCGCCCTGCGCGGTGTGGCCCGCTTCAACCGCCTGCTGGTGCCCATGACCGAGACTGAAGGCTCGAATGCTGGCGTTGATTTCCGCTATTTCTTCCGCATCGGCGAGATGGAAAGCAACTTGGCCCCTCCTTCGTCTGACCGTAACCGCTGGTTTCAGAAGGTCGGAGTTGAGATTGGAAACGGTGGTCAGTACCCTACGATCCGCACTTGGGCTTGGCCTGATGCCTTCGCAGGCATGACCGACAACGACGCCCGCAGGGTGCGTGCTGCAATAGCCAAACGTGCCGAAGATGGCGAACCCGCGCGGGAAAACGTGCAAGCCGCGAATTGGGCCGGATACGTGATTGCCGAGGTTCTGGGTCTCAACATGGCGAAACACTCCGATAAAGCCCGCGTCAAGGCGATGCTACGTAAGTGGATCGAAACGGACGTCCTCGCCGTGGAGCGTGTCAAAAATGATAAAGGCAAAGACGTGCCCTTCGTCGTCGCTGGCGCGAACGACCTGAGTGTTGCTTGACGATGACATACCCCACTTTCCCCCACCTTCCCCCACCTCACCCCCACATTGCACAGGACGACCAACTTCACCCCCACCCCCACCTTGTATAGGGGTGTGGGGTGGTGGTGGGGCGGCTTTGCAGCGCGCTAGCGAGAACAGGTAGTTGGAACCAACCCACATAAAGTTGAGCGCGCTTTGCTGGGCTTCATGTTCGGGTGGCGATGGGTTGCGATGAATACGACCAAAACATCGCCGTCGCTCCGTGCAGGCAGCCACTCTGCTTGTTAGCGGCGTCCTCAGCCGCCTCGATCAAGTCAAGCCCCGCCTTTACTCTGCATGCTGCTCGAAAGCGCTTGCGCGCGTCCTTCCGCTTTTATTCGGTAAAGCTAAGTTTTCGAACGGTACTGGACGGCGATTGATTTCTTCGGACCGCTCACGGCATAGTTGCGCTATGGACCGGTTCGCTAGCAATTTCGAGTTTCTTGGCGCTTTGGACGACCAACTAGCCAACTTGGGTCGGCTAGCAGAGAGCTATTTTTCTGATGATCCAAGCACCAGCTTGATAAAGCTTCGCCAGTTTGGCGAACGTTTGACCAAACGGCATGCGGCCTTGGTCGGCGTCGCGTTCGAAGCGAGCGATACTCAGGCTGACATCCTGCGGCGACTGCAATTTGAACGTGCAGCACCGGAAAAGGTGCTTGATCTGCTTCATCACATTCGAAAACTCGGGAACGGTGCGGTTCATGATGGCTCAGGCAGCCACAGGGAAGCGCTCGCCTGCCTCAAGATGGCTGTACAAATCGCCGTCTGGCATGTGCGAACAAGTACTTCGGATCGGACCTTCACGCCAGGACCGTTTCTGCCACCAGAAGCATCGAGCACCGCTAACACCGAACTGCGCCAAGAACTTGAGCGCCTTCGCAATGAGCGCAACGAAGCTCTGAGTGCGGCGCAGCTGGCGGAAGAAGCCCGCCGCGAGGCCTTAGTTGCCGCTGAAAGTGCTGCGGCGCGACACCAACGTGAGGT
The DNA here is from genome assembly GCA_040398445.1 of Gemmobacter sp. GTDB lineage: Bacteria > Pseudomonadota > Alphaproteobacteria > Rhodobacterales > Rhodobacteraceae > Paragemmobacter. Next base: position 391,671 of record JBBAUB010000004.1, read on the forward strand.
TGACGAGCGGCAGGTTTGGGAAGCATTAGCGCAGGACGCTGACAGGCAGCTGCGTGAATTTGTCCAGACAGCGCAGGTACAGCCGCCCGCAACCAAATCGCTGTTCTTGATCGCTGCGAATGAAGCGGCGGTGGGCATTGACCTCGACGAGCAAGCCACCCGCGCGCTGATCGACCAGCAGTTGAGGGACCGGGGATGGCAAGCCAACACCATCGAACTGCGGTTCGGCAAAGGTTCACGTCCAGCCAAGGGCGTAAACATGGCCATTGCCGAGTGGCCGACGCAGTCTGGACCAGCCGATTATGCTTTGTTCGTTGGTGAGGTCTGCGTCGGCATTGTTGAAGCGAAGCGCTACAAAAAGAATATTTCGGCGGCAGTTGACCAGGCCGAGCGGTACTCGAAGGACTTTTCGTGGCCGCAAAACATCCATCAATGGGGCGATGGGTTCTCAGTTCCCTTCGTCTTTTCGACCAACGGGAGGCCATATCTCAAGCAGGTTGAGACAGAGAGTGGCATCTGGTTCCGTGACGTGCGGCTTGGCAGCAACCACCGCCGTGCATTGGCGGGATGGTTCCGACCGGAAGAACTCAGTTCAATGCTGGAAGTCGAGAAAGACAAAGCGCAAGCGGCATTGGTTGCGCGTTCCTTCGACTTCGGCTTCGAACTGCGGCCTTACCAAGAGGCTGCCATTCGCGCAGTCGAAAAGACCTTAGGCACAGAAAAGCGCGAGATGCTTGTGGCCATGGCAACTGGCACAGGCAAGACGAAGCTCGCCATAGCCATGCTGTACCGCTTGCTTGCAACGAAGCGCTTCCGACGCATCTGCTTCGTCGTTGACCGTTCCGCCTTGGGGACACAGACCACCGACGAGTTCATGAGCACGGCCATTGAAGGGCCTAAGACATTTGGCCAACTGTTTGGTTTAAAAGGCTTGGACGACATCAAGCCAGACCCAGAAACGCGCGTTCACATCTGCACGATCCAAGGGCTTGTTAAGCGTGTTCTCTACAATGCCGAACCCGCAGACGTACCGCCGATCGGTCAATACGACCTGATGGTCATCGACGAGTGCCATCGTGGGTATCTGCTTGATCGAGAGATGTCGGATGCGGAACTGAGCTTTCGGGGCCAAGAAGACTACGTTTCGAAATACCGCCGCGTTCTGGAACACTTTGACGCCGTAAAGATAGGTCTGACAGCCACCCCAGCGCTGCATACTGCACAAATTTTCGGTGACCCAATCTACACCTACACCTACCGCGAAGCTGTGGTCGATGGCTGGCTAATTGACCACGAACCGCCGATCCGCTTCCAAACGGCGCTGGCCAAGGCTGGCATCATCTTTGATGCCGGTGAGGACGTGGAGTTGCTGGATAGCCAGACCGGCGAAGTTCAGAACGCTACAGCACCGGACGAGCTAAGCTTTCAGGTCGAAGCCTTTAACCGCAAGGTCATTACGCAGCCGTTCAATCAGGTCATTGCGGAAGAAATCGCCAAGCACATTGACCCTAGCCTGGAAGGCAAGACACTGGTTTTCGCCGCGACAGATGCTCATGCCGACATTGTCGTCCACGAACTCAAAAAGGCCTTTGCCGCGCAATATGGCTCGATTGATGACGCCGCGATCCGCAAGATCACAGGCAGTGTAGACAAGGTCGGAACCCTGATCCGCTCTTTCCGCAACGATGCCTTCCCGCAGATAGCCGTAACGGTGGACCTGCTGACGACGGGCATCGACGTGCCCAAGATCACCAACCTCGTCTTCATCCGCCGGGTAAACAGCCGCATCCTTTACGAACAGATGCTCGGACGAGCGACCCGTCGGTGCGATGACATCGGCAAAGAGGTTTTCCGCATCTTCGACGCCGTTGACCTTTACGCGACGCTGCAAGACCTGACCCAGATGAAGCCGGTCGCCAGCAATCCCAAGCTGACGTTCGAACAGCTTTTCGACGAACTGGCGACCGTCACCGAGGAGGAACAGCGCACACTGGTGCGCGATCAGGTTCTGGCCAAATTGCACCGCAAACTGCGCAAGCTTCCGAGCAAGATCGCGCAGATGGTGCAAGACCTGACCGGTGAAACCGTCGAAGAACTGCGCGACCGGCTTGGCAAAAGCACGCCAGAGCAAGCAGCAGCATATGCCAAGAAATTCTTGGGCTTGGGCAAAATCCTCGACTGGAACCCTGACGGCTCAGGCCCCATCCTTATCCCGATCTCGCACCATCCAGACAGCATGCATGCCGTGACGACCGGGTATGGCGAGTATGACAAGCCCGAGGACTTCCTTGATACCTTCAGGTCCTTTGTGAAAAACAACCAGAACCAGATCGCCGCGCTCACAGTCGTCGTACAGCGCCCGCGCGACTTGACGCGGGCGGAACTCAGGTCCTTGCGGCTGGAACTAGACAAGATGGGCTTTTCGGAAACCAGTCTTCGCCGTGCTTGGAACGATGCGTCCAATGAGGACATCGCAGCCTCTATCATCGGCTTTGTCCGTCAGGCCGCGCTTGGCGATCCCCTGATCCCCTTTGAAACCCGCGTCCAGCAGGCCACCAAGGCCATTCTCGCCAAGGGTCAATGGACTGCACCGCAGAAGGAATGGCTGCGGCGCATCGCCCAGCAGATCGTCAAGGAAATCGTGCTCGACCGCAACAGCATCGACAGCGGCAACTTCGCGGCGCATGGGGGCTTCAACCGGCTGAACAAGGTGTTTAACGGTCAGCTGGAAACCATCCTGCACGACTTCAATGAAGAACTCTGGAAAGTGAGCGCATGAACCCGAATACCGCTGACATCGTTGCCAAACTCTGGCGCGAGGCCAAGACGCTGCAAGGCGCTGGCATCTCGATCATGCACTATGTCAACGAACTGACCTACTTGCTGTTTCTCAAGATGCTTGAGGAAACGGGCCAGACAGCCTTGATCCCGCCCGCCTACAGCTGGTCCGAACTGTCCAAGGCCGAAGGTGGCGACCAGCTGCGCTATTACAAGAAACTGCTGCTTGACCTGGGCGACCCGGAAGTCGTGCATAACCCCATGGTGCTTGCCATCTTCACCGATGCCATCACCCACCTGCGCGAACCCAAAGACCTGAAAACGCTGACCACCAACATCGACAAGATCGACTGGTTCACCGCCCGCGAGGACGGCCTTGGCGACATGTACGAAGGCCTGATGCAAAAGGTCATGTCAGACACCAAGTCCAAGGCAGGGCAGTACTTTACCCCCCGCGCCCTGATCGACAGCATCATCCGCCTGATCCAGCCCGCACCGGGCGAGGTGATCCAAGACCCGGCCACCGGCACGGGCGGCTTCCTCATCGCTGCTGACCGCTACATCAAGGACGCGACCGACGACCTGTTCAAACTGTCCGAGGATCAGGGCCGCTTCCAGCGCCGCCAAGCGTTCCGGGGACACGAATGGGTGCCGGATACCCGCCGCCTTTGCGTCATGAACATGCTGCTGCATGGCATCGAAAGCCTTGTCGGCTGCGAAGACAGCTGCGCTCCGCAGGGCGAGGCATTGGGACGGGCCGATGTGATCCTGACCAACCCACCCTTCAACAAGATGCCGGGGGGCGTCAACCGGCCAGACTTCACCCTTACGGCGGGCGAACGTGTCGGCCCTATGCCCTTCCTTGAACACGCCATCCGCATGCTGAAACCGGGCGGGCGCTGCGCCATCGTCATGCCTGACAACATCCTGTTCGGCGATGGCACGGGGGCTGACCTGCGCCGCTTTCTGATGGTGAACTGCAACCTGCACACCGTCCTGCGCCTGCCCACGGGCATCTTCTATGCCCAAGGCGTGAAAACCAACGTCATGTTCTTCACCCGTGTGACGGACAAGGTCTATCCCGTCGGCCACAAGGTGCAGGCGACCGAGGCCGTCTGGTTCTATGACCTGCGCACCAACATGCCGTCCTTTGGCAAGACGAACGCCCTGACGGCGGGGCATTTTGAGGAGTTCGAGCGGCTGTTCGGCCCCGACCCCAAGGGCGGATCGGAACGCGAGGAAGGCGGCGAGGCCAGCCGCTGGCGCAAGCTGACGCGCGATCAGATCGCCGCGCGGGGCGACAACCTTGATTGGACATGGCTGCGCGATGAAAGCGGCGATCCTGAAGACGAGATGACCGAACCGGACGAAATCGCCGCCGCGATCATGGGCCACCTGCGCGCCGCACTGGAAGAGATCGAAGGGCTGGCCGAGGAACTGGAAGCCGCGCCGATGGTGGAGGCGGCGGAATGACCGCGCTGCCGCGAGGGTGGGCGGAAACGACGTTAAGTGAGGCCTGTAAAGACATCTCGTATGGCTTCACGACATCGGCAACATCGCAGCAAGGGTGTCCGAAGTTCCTTCGAATTACGGACGTTCAAGATTATTCAGTAGATTGGGCCAGCGTCCCGTACTGCCAGGATGAACCGCCAGACAAATTCAATCTGGCTTCGGGCGATATCGTCATCGCGCGGACAGGTGCCACCACAGGCAAAAGCTACCTGATTTCAGAAGTGCCGGAACGAACAGTATTCGCATCCTATCTTATTCGCGTTCGCGCTGATGCCTGTATTGATCCGCTCTTTCTTTCTCGCTTCATGCAATCGCCAGCCTATTGGGCACAAATTACGACCGTTTCAAAAGGAACTGCACAACCGGGGGCGAATGCATCAATCCTTGGCGCGCTCGAAATCCCCCTCCCGCCACTCCCCGAGCAGCGGCGGATTGTGCGCAAGCTCGACACCCTCAGCGCCCGCAGCACCACCGCCCGCACCCTCCTCACCGCCATCGAAAAGCTGGTGGAGCGGATGAAGGGCGCGGTTCTTTCCCAAGCCTTGAACGGACGGCTTGTGGCCTCGCAGCTTGACTGCGGTGAGCCGACGGAGCTGAGCGAGTTCATCACTGGCATCGAACAAGGCTGGAGCCCAAAGTGCGACAACGAGCCTGAACGCGATCCGACAAAGTGGGCAGTTTTGACTACTACCGCAGTTCAAGCAATCGACTTCGACTGCACCGAGAATAAGCGGCTTCCCCAAGACCTGTCGCCGAGGCCCAATCTTGAAGTTGAAGTGGGCGATGTCCTGATGACCCGAGCCGGTCCTCGCGTTCGCTGCGCGGTCTGCTGCTATGTGGCTGAAACCGCCCCGCGTCGGATTTTCTCGGATAAGGTTTATCGCATTCACTTGGATCAGTCCGTCGAACCCGAATTTTTTGTTATGGTGATGAACGCTCCGGAAATGGTGCGAGCATTGGATGTAATCAAATCAGGTGGCAGCGAAAGCGGCCTGAACCTGACCCAAGATCGGTTGAAAAGCCTTGAGATCTCTCTGTGGGAGCGGCCTACGCAAGTTGAAGTGGTTGCAGAGATTAAGCGGCAGTTCGTCAAGATCGACCGCCTCGCCGCCGAGGCCGCAAAGGCCCAGAAACTGCTGGGCCACCTCGACAAGCGCATTCTGGCCAAAGCCTTCGCAGGCGACCTCGTCCCCCAAGACCCCACCGACGAACCCGCCGAAGCCCTGCTGGAACGCATCCGCGAAGCGCGGGCAGGTGCCGGGAAAAGCGCTCGCGGGCGACGCAAGGCAACCGCATGACGCTATTTCCACACCACCTCTACCATGGAACCTCTGCGCATCTGTTGCCCTTCATCGAGGAGCACGGCCTCGGCGGGCGTAACCTCATGGGCGAATGGCGGGTGATGGATTTCCTGCGGCTAACATTTCCTGCTCTGCGATACGACCCGTACAATCCGAGCGACCCGCATTACCTCGACAAGGGTATGATACGGAAAACGCTCGAAGGTGGGGCGGCAGGCATGAACTTCGAATATGGCGATCTTTATGCGACCGGAGGGTACGACAGGGCGGCCAGATATGCTGGTTACGGACCTGAACTGATCGACTTCGTAAGAAAGAGCGTTGAAGTCGCCGATGGGTACGGTGTTTCAGATGTTCGAAGGGCATTGGAAGACTTTCCGGAAATCGGGGAATTCATCGGAAAGCCACAATCGCCCATCGTTTTGAAGCTGCCGCTTTTGCCGAAATCCGTGCTGGAAGAGGAGGACGGCGGTAGCGTCGATTTTGACTTCATCACCGATCCCGATCACATCGACGCTATCCTGCCCCAATGGTCGTTTCGAGTGGAAGCCGTGATACCCTTCCATGAAATAGAGGTCTTGGAATACCTGGCCCCGGAAGACTAAGTCGAACTTCTCCTGCGTCTATACACGCGCCGTGACCGTGCGAACAATTTTTGTCGCCCTACGCCGCAGACTGCCCTAGCATGTACTGATTGAAAGCCTCTCGGCGGGCACTTTATATGGCAACCTGTTATCATTGCGGTGGCGAAATCGAGTTCCGGCACATCGACGGTGTGCTGCGCCCCATCCATCTCAGTGGTGGCTTCTGTGAAGGTCGAACCCAGCAGGACAGGCCTCGGTCCCGTGGATGGACGCACGACAGCTACTTGGTTCCCAACGCCTCTTGTCCGGTCTGCGGTGAAGCCGTCTTCTTCTACCAAAGCCCACATGGCGGGCGCGTGTTCTTCGACGATGTTGGTTGGCCATGGCCAAAACATGGGTGCACAGACACCCGCCAAAACTCAGCTCGATCACCTCAAAGTACGAACCGAAATTCTGTATTCCGGGATAAATCAGGCGCTCGGCTGAAGATTTACGATCTCGATGACATTGAACAACGCGGTGACTGCTTTGTTCTTGTCCTGCGAAACCAATTGAATGGTTACAGAATTCGGCTCGAAGCGTCCAAAACTTGGCTCAAGCGAAGCGACGTGCGCTTAGCTGACTTTCAAGATGCGCCCAGCTTTGTCGTGCACGAATTTGAACGAGGCGTAACCCATATAAGATTGGACTTTGTTTGTGCTCGTCTTGGCAAAATCTTGCGGATGAAGTTGAAAGTTACGCATTAGCATTAGCGCCATCGGCTACCGATCACCTTGCTTAATTCCGCGAACCAACAGACGCACTAGGCGAAAGCTTTCTTAAAACCACTCCGACGGACCACTAGTCGTACCAGAAAAACCATAGCCGACGATGAGATGGCGGCGACACCCACCTGTGAATGACTTCTACGCCGCTTCCTTTTCTACAATGTGGTTGCCAATTTCCTCGGCGGTGGTGAACGGCCTCAGGCGAAGTTGCAGATCGTCGGCCTGTTCCATGAGCCCATTATAGGCAGTTTCTACCCGCAAATATTGCTTATCGGACACCTGCGGATCGTTCTGGCTGGGCATCTGGAGAATTAGTTCGTGGATGCGCCCATCATGTGCCGGGTCTCTTTCCCGATCCACTTTCAGATCATAAAGCCTTTGTTTGATGTTCCCAACTGCGGGTGCCAGATTGCCAGCCTTAAGTGTCGCAAAATTGGCGACAAGCCGACGCCCCCGATAGTCAATGTCCACCTCATGAGCCGAAGAGCGACTGCGCCTGACGCGGCCATCCACTATCCGCGAACTAAAGTAACGAGCGATCTCGATATTCCGGCTCGAAACGAGCTTAAGCACAAGCTGCGGCAAACGATCGCTTTCGCTGCCAGTCTTTTTCTCTGTATCCTTGGCAACTTTGGGCTGTTCCGATGCGCTCTGTCCAACACCAGGATCATACAGCGATGAAAGCACTGCCATCCAATCCTGGCCAATTTCGGCTAAACCCGCGCCTTCTGCCTCGCGCATTTCACCTAACGCAATTCCGCTCAGTAGACCTTTGGGATGAAGCAACGCCTCTATACCACGTTCCGCAAGGTCTTGTTTCAGCGCGTTGCCAGCTAGTTCCACAGCGAAAAGAACGGCGTCAGCCTTAACGGCATAAAGACAATTCAACCGATCGAGCGCGTTCGCCATCTCAAGGTGGAAGCCAGACTGATTTGCTACGGCGCAGCCGATCACAAGTCGCTCGTACGACCCAGAGATCGGCTCAAGCAAAACGGGACGCCACTTCGCAAACACATGTTCAGCGAACGAAGGAAACGAACTGGGATCGAGATCAAGGGCTATCATATCACTAATGCCGGTACGCCGAGGGCGTCCTTTGCGTGTTGTGGCACATGCTGGACACGTTTCATCAAGAAATCCTTAAGCGCCTTAACGGAAGGTGGGGATAGCAGCTTGTCTACCCCGCCTTCAGACAACGCCTGTTCTACGGGTACTGTTGCAATCTGTGTAGAGAAAACGGCAGCGTCGTGACCCTTGTTGCTCTTCTGTAAGGGACTGAGGTGCCCTGTGAGCCACTCCGACAGGCGATGCTGGTACGCTATGATCGGATCGAGGTGGTGCGCCTGCCACTGGGGGCCTGTGAAGGCATGTCCGTGGTCGATCAGCCAAATATTTGTCGGGCCGTCAATGAGCAGATTGCCCGGGTGTCGGTCGATATTCGCAATCCAAGCATCAAACGCGTATAGGTGACCCAGTTTGAGCCAGCTGCGCAGCGCGTTGATCAACAGCGCTTCAGTGAATGTACCTCCCGCCACCACCTGCTGAGCCAAGTTCGGCGTGCCCACATCTTCACTCACGAAGAGTAGATGCCCGCTGCCGTTGGCATGCGGCAAATGTTTCGCGTTTAGTGTTCCGACGGGCGCGAAACCTAAGTAAGCGTTTGGTACAGGTAAACCAAGGTTTTGGCCGAGGACAGCTGCCAGTAGCTCGTTGGCTAGTTGCTGGACGTTGAGGTCCTTGATCACACCGTGACGCCGAGACCCGTCCGGTAGCAGAAACATCCCGCTGAAAGTATCGTTCACGTTTCCGACCCTAAAGGGCACTGCACCTTGCAGGATGCGAACTAGAGAAACTGCGGTCATGCTTACCAAACGTGAAAATGTCAGGGGGGGACGTTACGCATACAGCTGGGTTCAATCAATAGTTGAAACGAAGCCCGTCCATACGAGCCTACCCCTGCGCTAAGAACTTGCGCACGTTCTCGGCGGTCCAGACCCTCCCGTTGACGGTTTTCATGCCCATGCCGTTCAACTCGTCAGCGATGGCGGCGTAGCTGGCCCCGGCGTCTTTCAGCCCGCTGATGGCTTGCTGGGCTGCCGCCTTAAGCTGGGGCTTGGCGGATTGGTAGGCCTCGTCCACTTCGCGCCATTTTCGGAAATGGTTCACGGGGTCGAATGTCTTGCCGTCGATCAGCCGCTTGTCAGGCGTCAGCGCGACGCACAGGTCGGGGTCGGACAAGACGGCTTGCAGCGGCCCGTGGGGTCGCCAGCCGAAGGCTTGAGCGAACTCGACTAGCACCACCTGTGCGTCCAGTTTGCGGGCTTGGGCCACCAGTTTGCGCAGGTCGTTCCCGATGTCGTCGGTTCCGCGATCCGGTCGGGTTTCGAGGTAGACCACCTCGCGCAGCAAGGTGCCGCCTTCGTGCTTTACCCAATGCCGCACACGCTCGACCTGATAGCGGATGGTGCGGCTGACCTTGGCAGCCTCGTCAGCGTCGGGGGGAAGGGTGGTGAAGCCCGCCCATTTGACGGGCAGCGTCCAGTAGAAGCCGATGTAATTCATGGAAATCCGGAAAACTCCGACAGGGCGGGATGCAAGGGCAGGAAAAGCGCAAGGAGGTGGCCTTCCAGAAACTGCGAGGTGACCTTCATGTCAAACGAAATCAATGCTCCGGCCCCTGCCACTCTGTCGCTGGCCGTGGTCGAGGCGGTGCTTGCTGCTGGCGCGCTGATCCGTGCCGAATTTCATCGCCCCGGCGGGCCGCGTGGTCCGATGGGCAAATGCCCGGTCGATACGCAAGTCGAGGCACTGCTGATGGAGCGCTTGCTGTCGCTGCACCCCTGCAACTGGCACGGTGAGGAATTGCCGCGCCGGTCGGTTGGGCATGTCGATACGTGGGTGGTCGATCCGCAGGACGGCACGTCTGCCTTCCAGCGGGGGTTGCGTGGGTCATCAGTATCGGTGGCACTGCTGCGGCAGGGGCAGCCTGTGCTTGGGGTGGTCTATGCGCCTCTGGCCCCCGATGACGGCGGCGACATGTTCGCTTGGGCCGAGGGCTTGGTGCCGGTCCGCAACGGCCACCCGATGGCCCCCATCGGGCCGCGTCCCGCGCCCTACGAGGCTGTCGAGGGCGCGCCATGGCCACCGATGCCTGCCGAGCCTCGGCGCTACAGTCACGCCACGCTGTTGGCGCTGAACGAACAGGCGGGCGATTACGCGGCGCACAATCACGCCCTGTTCGCTCCGGCGGGCGTGCTGGCGGTGCCGAGCATTGCTTACCGTCTGGCGCTGGCGGCGGCGAGTGACGTCGATGCGGCGCTGAGCCTCACGCAGGGATTGGGCAGCCATGACATTGCAGGCGGGCACGCGCTGCTGGCGGCAGTGGGCGGGGTGCTGGTGCAGGTCGATGGGCGTCCGGTCGTGCATGGGGCGGATGGCTTCAATGGTTGCATTGGCGGGCGTCCGGAAATCGTGGCCGAAGTGCAGGTGCGTGGCCCGTCTGCGGGGCGTAGGGTGCCGCGTGACGGGGTGAAGGTGAAACGTCGTGTCGTCGGGGCTGGCACGCTGCGCTGGGCACAGGGCGCGCTGTTGGGGCTGCTGGCGGGCGATGCGCTGGGCAGTCAGGTCGAATTCCTAAACCCCGCCACGATCTGGCAGCGCCATCCGGGGGGCTTGAACGAATTGCTGCCGGGCGGGACGTGGAACCTGCTGGCGGGGCAACCGACGGATGATGGTGAAATGGCCTTGGCATTGGCGCGGTCCTTGGTGGCGACCGGCGGTTTCGACCGGGACCGCGTGGCTGCGGCCTATGTGGCGTGGGGCGCGTCCAAGCCCTTCGACATGGGCGGCACGACGCGGGCGGGTCTGGATGCCTTGCAGGGCCGTGGCCGGGCCAATGCAGGCAGTCAGGCAAACGGTGCGCTGATGCGTGTGGCCCCCATCGGCATCGCCTGCGCCACAGACCCCGCCAAAGCGGCGGCGTGGGCGCGTGAGGATGCGTCCCTGACCCATCCGCACCCCATCTGCCAAGCGGCCTCTGCCGCCTTCGCTGCGGCCATCGCGGCGGGCGTGGGCGGGGCGGATAACCGGGCGATGTGGTCTGCCGCCTATGCCCATGCGGGCGAGGACGCGGCAGGGGCGGAAATCCGGCTGTGCCTGAGCGAGGCAAGGGACGCGCTGCCCCCATCCTTCACTGTCAAACAGGGCTGGGTGCTGATCGCCTTCGGCAACGCCTTCCACCGGCTTTGGGTGGGGCAGAGGTTCGAACAGGCCTTGGTGGAGACAGTGATGGCTGGCGGTGACACCGACACCAATGCAGCCATCTGCGGTGCGCTGCTGGGGGCAGCCCAAGGGCGCGATGCCATCCCGCTGCGCTGGCGGCAGCAGGTGCTGGGCTGCCGGGCTGTGGCTATGCGCGGCGTGCAGCACCCGCGACCAATGGACTATTGGGCCGATGATGCACTCGAACTGGCCGAAGGCCTGATCACCGGCAACTGAAATCACGTGTGACAAGTCTTGCTTGTGGGGTCGGAGGTTTCCTGACCCCACAATTTTCACGGCGACGATCGGCGTCGAACAGCGTCGCTCAAACCTTCCAGCGATCCGGCCCGTGCAAGCCGTCGCAATCAAGCGCAATTTTTATGGCGGGCTTTATGGCGGGTCGCTCAGATTAAGCGCAAAAAATCATAACTAAATCATGTGCTTAATGAGAAAATTGGAGGCGGGTACCGGAATCGAACCGGTCTTCACGGATTTGCAATCCGCTGCGTAACCTCTCCGCCAACCCGCCTCGCTGTTGTGTT
>JBBAUB010000005.1:0-178255 GCA_040398445.1 Gemmobacter sp.
TTCCGATCTGGGGCCGCGCCTTGGCGCGGCGGGGGGGGGCCATTACGGCCCCCCCCTCCTCCCCCCCAAGCCTTACGACCCCGCCTTGCGCCGCGTTACCACGGGCGCGTGCCCGTAGCGCAGACGGAACGCCTTGGAAAACGTGTTCACCGTCTGGAACCCGCAGGCATAGGCCACCGCCGCCACCGCCATATCCGTCTCCGACAGCAGCCCCCGCGCCCGCTCCAGCCGCAAGCCGTTCAGGTATTGCTTGGGGCTCACCCCCACATGCTTTTCGAACAACCGCTCCACCTGCCGCCGCGACACGCCCAGTTCCGCCGACAGCGCCACCAGATCGACCTCGCCGGTGATATTCGCCTCGAAAGCCTCGATCACCGCCACCAGCACCGGATTGCGGATGCCGATGGTCGACGACACCGACATCCGCTGCCGCAGATGCGCGGGCCGTTGCTGCCCGTGCAGGCACATCCGCAACACGGCATCGGCCAGCTTGGCCCCGAAATTCCGCGCGATGATCTCGATGAACAGATCGGTCGCCGCCGCCCCGCCCGCACAGGTCAGGATGCGGTCGTCGATGCAATACAGCTGTTCGACCGGTTTCAGCTTGGGGAACGTCTCGACAAAGGGCGGCAGGTTCTCCCAATGCAGCGTGAACTGCCGCCCCTCCAGTATCCCCGCCCGCGCCAGCGCATAGGCCCCCGTGCACAGCCCGCCCACCACCGCCCCCTTGCGCCACTCGGCCCGCAGGAAATCGGCCACCCGTTTCGACGCGCTCTTCTCCGGCTCGACCCCCGCGCAGACAAACACCATCGACCGCGCTTTCGGCTCGCCCAGGGCGCGATCCACGTTCACCTCCAGCCCGTTCGAACAGCGCAGCGGCCCGCCGCTTTCCGACATCACCTCCCATTCGAACAGCGCCTGCCCCGAAAGCTGGTTGGCAATCCTGAGCGGCTCGATAGCCGATGAAAAGGCAATCAGGCTGAAATCGGGCAGCAGCACAAAGACCAGCCGCAACGGTTCGGCCACCTGCGCCACCGGCACATGGGCCACACCTTTCGGGACGAAACTTCCTGACGCCTTCACCGCCCGCCCCCCGCGATTTGATGAACAGATCGTAACCCCGGCGCGCAACTTGCGTGCATCGCCTGTGCATCCTTTGTGCATCGCACAATCGCGCGTCACAACCCCCGGATTACCGCCCGCGCCGCCTCGGCCAAGGGGGTGATCGTCTCGGAAAGAATCGCAATACGATCATATCGGTTCGGGTCACGCGCCACCGCATCGCGCAAGCAAGCCCCCCAGACCTGCCGCAACTCGGTGCCGATGTTGAACTTGCGCACCGCCGTTTCGGCCACGATCCGCCGCCGCATATCCGGCGCGATCCCCGACCCGCCATGCAGCACCAAAGGCAGGTCCGGCACCGCCGCACCAATGGCCTGCAAGGCGGCAATGTCGATTGCCGCCAGCCTATCCGTCATCAGATGCACGTTCCCGACCGATACCGCCAAGGCATCGATCCCCGTCGCCGCCATCGCCGCCGCTTGCGCCGGATCGGTCGCGACCGACCCCTTGCCACCGGCATAGCCCACCACGCCCAATTCCGCCTCGACCGACACGCCCGCCGCACGGGCCATGTCGACAACCCGTTGCGTCACTTCGATATTTTCGGCCAAGGGCAGCGCCGACCCGTCATACATCACCGACGAGAAACCGGCATCGACCGCGTGGCGGCACACCTGCAAGCCCTCGCCATGGTCCAGATGGCAGACCACCGGCACGCTTGCCCCCTCGGCCAGATGCCGCAACATCGCGCCCAGCACCGGCAAGGGCGTATAGGCCCGCGCCCCCGGCCCTGCCTGCAAGATCACCGCCCGCCCCTCGGCCTCGGCCGCCGCCACATAGGCCCGCGCATCCTCCCAGCCAAGCACCACCAACCCCGCCACGGCGCGGGGCCCGCCCAAGACCTCGGCAAGCGTCGCAATGGTCATTTGAACTTCGCGATCATGTCCTTGATCCCCGGGATCGTCTCGATCTGATGCGCATGCGACGGCTGGAAATACTGCACCAAAGGCCGTTGCGTCAGCCCGCCCAGAATGGTGAAATAATACATCTCGTAGCCCGGCAGCACCGCACAGGGATGATACCCCTTGTCCACGCAAACCGTTGATCCGTCTACGATATGATAGGCGTCCCCTGCCTTGCCCTCCTCGCGCTGCATCATCTGCAATCCCGATCCATGCGCGGGGTTGAAGCGGAAATTATACACCTCGTCATGCCGCGTCTCGACCGGCAAACGCTCGGTGTCGTGCTTGTGCGACGGAAAGCCAGACCAGCCCCCCGCGCCTACCGTGTAAAGCTCCGACACCAGCAACCGCCCGACCCGCCCGTGGTATTTCTGGCCAAGGATATGCTTGATCTTCCTGTGCGTCTTGGTCTCGTCCGACCCGTATTGCACGGGGTCGATGTCACCCTCGCGCACCGCAAAGGGCGCAAAGACCTGATCGCACCGCGCGCCGGCGATGAAACACTCGGTCTCGACCTCGGCGACGATTCGCGCCACGGCACCCGTGGGCACGTACACCCCTTCAGGCTCGCCATCCCAGACATTCGCGCGCCGCTTGCCGATGCCCGCAAACACCGCATCGCCGACCGTCACACCCACCGTTCCCGTGGCCGGAACGATGCAGGTCTCATAGCCAGGAACGTCCGACACAAAAGCCTCGCCCGCCCTCAATTTGACAATGTTAAAGTAGCACAGCGGCACCAAAGGGTGATCCACCCCCACGATTGGCGCATTCGCGTTGTCATGGGGCGCTATGTGCATCTTCGAACTCCTTGATAAAATTCAGCATTTCTTCCAACTTGGGCATAGCGGGCGCACATCCGACACCCGCCACCACCATCGCCGCCACCGCCGACCCCTGCCTGACCGCCGCCCGAACCCCCGCGCCCCGCGCCAGGCCGGCCAGCAGTCCGGCCATGAACCCGTCGCCGGATCCCAAGGGTTTCAACACCTTGACCGCAAAGATTCCGCAGGCAAATGACTGCCCCGCCACAAAGGTTTCGGACCCTTCGGCCCCCATCTTGTACACCGCCCACGGCAAGCCCGCCGCAAAGGCCCGCCCCTGCGCGACCCCACCTGCCAGCAACCCGAATTCCTCGTCATTGCCCACGACCAGATCGCACAGCGCAACCGCCTCGGCACAGACCGCCCGCGCCTCGGCCCCGCTTTGCCAGCTATAGGCCCGCCAATCCACATCCAGCACGCAAACCGCCCCCGCCGCCCGCGCCAGACGCAAGGCCGCAAAGGCAGCCTCCCGCGACGGGCTGGCGGCAAGCGCGGTTCCCGTCACGACCAAGGCCCCAACCCTATGGAAATCAACAGCTTCTACATCTTCTACCGACAGCGCGAAATCGGCTGCATGGTTGCGGTACAGCACCCCTTGCAACCCTTCGACACGGCTTTCGGTCACGGCAAGCGATGTGCGCCGCCCCTCGCCCACCACCGAAACATGTCTCGCACCAATCCCGTAAGCGGCCAGTTGCGCCAAGACGAAGCGCCCCACCGCATCGTCCGAAACGCATGTCACCAAGTCGACCGCCGCGCCCAGCCGCGCCAGCCCCGCCGCGATATTTCCGGCCGATCCGCCCAAGGCCGCCACGAACCGCCCCGCTGTTTCCACCGCAGCCCCCGGCGGATCGGCATAAAGGTCCATCCCCGCCCGCCCCAGCACGACAAAGCGGTTCTGCCGCAGCCGCGTGGCAATTCTCCCATCCAGCATCGCAACCCCGTTGCCTTCCATGGCGCGGAGGATTAACCAGATTGCAACCGGTTGCAATTACTCTCGGGGCATTCAATGCGCAGCATCGGCATCGGCATCATCGGCGGCGGCTACATGGGCAAGGCACATTCCGTCGCCATGGCTTCGGTCGGCGCGGTGATGGGAACCACGCTGCGCCCGAAACTCGAAATGATAGCGGCAACCACAGCCGAAAGTGCCGAAAAATATCGCGCGACCTATGGCTTCGCACGCTGCACTGCCGATTGGCGCGAATTGGTTAACGATCCGTTAATCGAAGCCGTCGTCATCGCCGCCCCGCAAGAGATGCACCGCGATATCGCCCTCGCAGCCTTTGCCGCAGGCAAGCCGGTGCTGTGCGAAAAGCCGCTCGGGGCAAGCCTCTCCGACGCCATCGCCATGACCGAAGCCGCCGAAAAGGCCAATCTTCCCAACATGGTGGGCTTCAACTACATCCGCACGCCCGCCAGCCAGTTCGCCCGCCATCTGGTCGCATCAAGCGCCATCGGCCAAGTCGTCTGGTTCCGCGGCGAACATACCGAGGATTTCGACGCCGACGCCACCAAACCTGCCGCATGGCGCAATCAAGGCCTCGCCAACGGCACCATGGGTGACCTCGCGCCCCACATGGTCAACGCCGCCTTGGCCCTGATCGGCCCTATCGCCAGCCTCGTGGCCGACATCGATACCGTCCACAAAACCCGACCCGGCCCGACCGGCCCCGTCACCGTCACCAACGACGATCAGGCCCAATTCCTCTGCCGCTTCGCAAACGGCGCGATGGGGCACCTGTCTTTCAGCCGCGTCGCCACAGGGCGCAAGATGGGCTATGCCTATGAAATCACAGGCACGACCGGCGCCATCCGCTTCGACCAGGAAGACCAGAACGCCCTCTGGCTTTACAAAGCCGAAGGCCCCACAGCCGAACGCGGCTTTCGCAAAATCCTGACCGGACCCGACCACCCCGATTACCTGCCCTTCTGCCAAGGCCCCGGTCACGGCACCGGCTATCAAGACCAGATCATCATCGAAGCGCGCGATTTCCTGACCGCCATCGAAACCGGCAAAGCGGTCTGGCCCACCTTCCGCGACGGCCTTTCGGTGATGCAGGTGATCGACGCCGCGCACCGCTCGCATGCTTCAAAACAATGGGTAACCCTATGATCCAGATCGGAAACGCCCCCTGCTCGTGGGGTGTGGAATTCGCAGACGACCCGCGCAACCCCACGTGGCAAAAGGTGCTCTCCGATTGCGCCACCGCAGGCTACAAAGGGATCGAGCTTGGCCCCATCGGCTTCATGCCCGAAGACCCTGCCACCCTTGCCGACGGCTTGGCGCAGCATGACCTCACGCTGATCGGCGGCGTGGTTTTCCGCCCCTTCCACGACCCCGCCAAATGGCCCGAGGTGCAAGACGCCGCCCGCCGCACCTGCGCCTCGCTCACCGCACACGGGGCCAAACACCTCGTGCTGATCGACAGCATCGCCCCCGCCCGCGCCCCCACCGCCGGACGCGCGGCCGAGGCGGTGCAGATGGACGCCGCCGACTGGCACGCCTTCGTCGCCCGCTTCCGCGAGATCGCAAAGATGGGAACCGACCACGGCCTGACCGTTTCCATCCATGCCCATGCCGCAGGCTTCGTGGATTTCGAACCCGAACTCGAACGCCTGCTTGACGAAATTGACGAAGACTTGCTGAAAATCTGCTTCGACACCGGCCACCATTCCTATGCCGGTTTCGACCCCGTGGCCTTCATGCGCCGCCACATGTCCCGCATTTCCTACATGCATTTCAAAGACATCGACCCCGATGTCAAAGCCACCGCCGTCGCCAACCGCACCGGATTCTACGACGCCTGCGGCCAAGGCATCTTCTGCAACCTCGGCCAGGGCGACGTCGATTTTCCCGCCGTCCGCCAGACCCTGCTTGACGCGGGCTATCAGGGATGGTGCACCGTCGAGCAAGATTGCGACCCAGCGGGCACCACCTCTCCGGTCGATGACGCCCGCGCCAACCGCGAATACCTCGCCTCCATCGGCTTCTGAAAGGACATCTCATGCGCCTCAACTGGGGAATGATCGGCGGGGGCGAGGGCAGCCAGATCGGCCCCGCCCACCGCATCGCCGCCGGAATGGACGGCCTGTTTACCTTTGCCGCAGGCGCGCTCGACGCCGATCCGGCACGGGGCCGCGATTTCGCCCAACGCCTCGGCGTCGCCCCCGACCGCGCCTATGGCGACTGGAAGGACATGCTGGAAGGCGAGCGTAACCGCCCCGACCGCGTCGAACTCGTCACCGTAGCCACGCCGAACGCTACGCATTACCCGATCGCCAAGGCTTTCCTTGAAGCAGGCTTCCACGTCCTCGTCGAAAAGCCGATGACCGTGACCGTCGATCAGGCCGAAGACCTCGTCCGCACCGCCAAAGCGGCCAACCGCATGTGTGCCGTCAACTACGGCTACACCGGCTATGCCCTTGTGCGGCATATGAAAGCCATGGTCGCACGCGGCGATATCGGCAAGGTCCGGCTCGTCGTGGCCGAATTCGCCCACGGCCACCACGCCGATGCTGCCGACGCCGACAACCCGCGCGTCCGCTGGCGCTATGACCCCGCACAGGCGGGCGTATCCGCCCAATTCGCCGATTGCGGCATCCACGCCCTGCACATGGCCAGCTTCGTTCTGGGGCAAGAGGCGGTGAAACTGCAAGCCGACTTCGCCTCCTGCCTGCCCGTGCGCACGCTGGAAGATGACGCGATGGTCAACCTTCGCTTCTCGGGCGGCACCGTGGGCCGGCTCTGGACCTCGTCGGTCGCCATCGGCCGCCAGCATGGCCTGACGATTCAGGTCTTTGGCGAAACCGGCGGGCTCCGCTGGGCGCAGGAACAGCCCAACCAGTTGCACTACATGCCGCTGGGCAAGCGGCTGCAAATCATCGAACGCGGCGAAGGGAACCTGTCGCCCGAAGCCGACCGCGCCTCTCGTGTCACCGTCGGCCACGCCGAAGGCATGCCCGAGGCTTTTGCCAACATCTACCGCGACTTGGCCGACACCATCACCGCGCTCAACGCAGGCAAAACCCCCGATCCGGCAGCAAACCTGTTCCCCAAGGCCGAAGACGGCCTGCGCTCTATCGCCGCGATCCACGCCGCCGTGGCATCGGCAAAAGCCGATGGCGCATGGACCGATGCCCGCCCGCCGATGTTCCGCTAGCTCGGGCGGCGCAACGTGTCGCGCTCGACCAGCGCGCAGGGATAAACCCGCACCTCCGGCGCTTTGTCGGGGGTGCGCAACAAGTCGCCCAACAGGTCCAGCGCACCGCCCACGATTTCGGCAAAGGGCTGGCGTATCGTGGTCAGCCGGATGTTGTCCCACCCCGCCATCGCCATGTCGTTCAACCCGATCAGCCCCACATCCTCGGGCACCGAACGCCCCGCGTCCCGCAGTGCCGACAGCGCGCCGATCGACAGCACATCGTCGCCGCAGAAATAGGCCTCGGCCAACCCGTCCAGTTCCGCCCGCATCGCATCGCGCCCTGCTTCGAAACTATAGGCTGCGGCAAAACGGTGCCGCACATCACCTGCCACCGCGCGGAATCCGGCCAGACGGTCTATTGTCGTCGTCGCCCCCTCCGGCCCGCCCAGAAACCCCAGCCGCCGGTATCCCCGCGCCAGCAGCGTTTCGGCGGCAAGTCGCCCTGCCGCCACGTTGTCGATGGCGGCAACGTCGACTCCCGCCTCTCCCGCCACACGGCCGAACGCCAGCACCGTGGGCAACCCCGCCTCGCGGAAGGCGCGAGCGAATGCCGTGGGCAAGGTCGAGGATGCCACGATCACCCCGTCCACCGAATACTGCCGCAGCAGCCCCACCGACCGCGCCGGATCGACCTCGTCCGTCAGGTTCACCAGCAAGGGCCGCAGCCCACGCTCTTGCAACCCCCGCGTGAACAGGTCGAAAATCTCGAGGAAGGCTGGATTGCGAAAGTTGTTCGACACCAGCCCGATCAACCCCGTCGTCCGCGTCGTCAGGCTGCGCGCCAATAGGTTCGGCCGGTATCCCAGCGCCTCGGCCGCCTCGACAACCCGCGCCCGCGTCGCAGGCGCGACCGACGCCCCTTCGGTAAAGGTCCGCGACACCGCCGACCGCGACACGCCCGCCCGTTGGGCAACATCTTTCAGCGACACCATGTCCAGCCCTTGCAACCGCTTGCAAAAATATGCCGCACCCCTAGGCTCAATACCAGTAGCGTCATGATTCCCTTTGTTTCTTCGTGCATTTATTTTCCCGATGAAACGAAACGCAGGGAACCGCTGGCCGTGGTCAGAGTTTTCCCGACACAAAAACCCGATGGAGCATAGCTTGTCCGCCTCCGAAGCGACCACATCCGCCCGGGTGATGCCCGACCCCGCCCTTCCCGTCCGCGTCATGATCGTCGAAGACGAATTCCTCATCGCCTTGACGGCGGAAGCTGAACTTGTCGCGGCGGGGTTCGTCGTGGTGGGCAAGGCTGCAAGCTATGACAAGGCGATAGACCTTGCCCGCGCCACACGTCCCGATCTGGTGTTGATGGATGTCCGCCTCGGCCCGGGCCGTGACGGGATCGAGGCCGCGCTGACATTGCGATCCGAACTCGGCATCCCTTCGATCATCGCCACCGGCAGCATGGACGACGAAAACCGCCGCCGCGCGATTCCGGCCGCCCCGCTCGACTGGCTTCCCAAACCATATTCCGGCCAGGATCTGGTTGAAACCGTCGCACGCGCCCTCGCCAACCTGCGTGGCACCGCCCTCGGCATCGGCTGACAAGACCGCATCTCCCGCCCGGAACCGCCAAGCAACCATTGCGTTGGACCGGTTCACAAAGGGAGGCTGACATGGAAATCACCGTTGCCGTCGTCGTATTCGGGGCGCTGCTCGCCATCGCATTGGTGGGGCTTGCCATATCGAACCGTCAGGCCCGCATGAACAACGCATCGCGCCACGCCGGAGCACCGACCGTCCATCCGCACGACCAGCGGAAGATGACAGACACACCCGCCGAACGGTCCCGCAGTTCGCTGTAATCGCCTGATATCTCGATAAAAAAGTCCCGCCTGCGGCGGGACTTTTTTGCATTCACGCGCAGCGCACAATCGCAAGACCTGTCGCAGGATCGAAAGCAACCCCCAGACGGATCAGATCCTCGTTCACCAAAAGCGTCTTTGCACGCGCCGCCAACGGCCGCGCATACCGATCTAGCACCGCTTGTTCGAAACAAATGCCGATACTTTCGCGCGGTCCCGCGCGGTTTCGGCAGGCTGGTCACCGGTTGTCACTGCGAAGCGTGCACCCGTTTCGTCAGCCATGCCATCCCCGCCAACTGGCTCGCACCGACCAGCCTGCGCCGCCGATGCCCGCAAGCATACCGCAGGCCAGCCGCCGGCGAGACCGCACTTGGAATATGATACATCCGAATGGATGAGGAACCCGGCCTTTGTGGTGCAGACTTTCGTGCATCGCGTAGATAGAAAAGGTCTTGTTCACCCTAAGGTTTAGCGATACCCATTAAAGACGAAGCGATGTTAAAAGAACTTAATTGATTTAGAACAAAGAAGTTACGCTCGCGACAGGTTGACCTAGGATCGTCGACCTTGCGGTCATAGCAAAGCCGCTCCCTGTACCAGTTCGCCATCTTTGCCGGCAGTACGACCATTTGTGGTGAGGGCGCGTGACATCCATTTTACCAAAGTTCCGTCACGTCTGGCCTATCCTGCTGGCAGGTCTGGCCCTGTCCGGGCAGGCGGTCAAGGCCGCGGCACAAGATGTGCAGTCCCGCGCGGGGGGCATTACGGTCGTCATGACCGACGAGTTCCCGCCCTATGTCTCGTCCGGCTCATCCGGCACGCCCGAAGGCGAGCGGATCGACATGTGGCACCTGTGGTCCGCCCGAACCGGAATACCCGTTACCCTGCTCACGCGGCCATGGCCCGAAGTGCTCGACACCCTCCAGACCGGAAAGGCTGATGTTGTCGACATGGTCGCCATCACGCCCGAACGGCGCGCATGGCTCGACTTCGGCCCGTCTTACGACGGCGCCGATGTCGCGCTGTTCTACAACAAAGACTCCCTTCCCATCCGCGATCTTGCCGGTGCCAAAGACCATGTGGTCGGCGTTCTGGCGCGGTCGCAATGTCAGGACAACCTGCAAAAGGCTGGCATCTTCACCCGCCAATTCGGCTCGATGCACGATCTGATATATAGTGTCGTGGTCGGGCAGATGCCCGTATTCTGCCTGCAATCCGTTCCCGCCGCCTATTTGCTGACGCAGGCCGGTATCCGCGATGATTACCGCCAGTCCGACACCATCTTCACCAACAGCCTGCACTGGGCGGTGCGCAGGGGCGACACCGCCCTGTTCCAGCGCATCGACGAAGGCTTCCGCCTGATCCCGCCGTCTGAATCTGCCGCCATCGCGGCACGCTGGACCGATGTGACCACCCCGCTTTTGGGCACCTTCCGCACCGACCAGGTCTTGCGTCTGCTCGAGGTACTCTCGGCGGTGGTCCTTGCCGCCCTGCTCACCGCTGCCGTGCTGCGCTGGCAACTGGGGCGTGCCCTGCGCGCACGTGGCGTGGTCGAGGACCAGTTGCGCCACCGCATCCGCGAACAGACCTGCCTGCATCAGATATTTCTCGCCACCGATGACATGCAGCGCCCCATGCCCGCCGTGCTGCACGATATCGCCGAGGCGCTGCAAAAGGCGTTTCCCGGCACTACACCACCGCTCGTCCGCATCGAATTACTCGGCCATCTACACGACGAAATCGGCGCGCGCGATGCATCGGGCGCATTGACGACGCCGATCCTGATCGAGGGCAAAGCGCGTGGCCGCATAACGCTTCTGGCCGACCCGCCCCCCAAACCCGATGCAGGCGGAACTCTGCTTCTGGGCCTCGCCGCCTCACGCATCGCGGGCCGAACACTGGGGGCCACGACGCTGGCTATGCTGCAAAAAAGCGAGGAACGCTTCCGCCGCACCTTCCAGCACTCGGCACAGGCCACCGCCGTCATTCAGGAAGGCCGCTTCGTCAACGCCAACCGCGCCGCGCTTGACCTGCTGGGCTATAGCGGCGACCACACCTTTCTTGGCCGCACACCGGCCGACCTGTCACCCCGCTTCCAGCCCGATGGCGAACCATCAGACACCAAAGCGCGCGACGTGATCGAACAGGCGCTGGAAAAGGGCGCGCTGCGCTTTGAATGGGAACACCTTAGAAGCAACGGCACCCCGGTCCTGCTCGAAGTGCTGCTCACCAGCGTGGTCGAAGACAACCGCACCGATATTTTCGTGCTGTGGAACGACATCACGGTGAAACGTCAGGCCGAAGCTGCCCTTGCGGCCTATCAGCAAACGCTCGAAGCACAGGTCGCGAAGCGCACGCAGCAACTGACCAATCTCTATGATGAATTGCACGCGATCTTCCTTACTGCGACGGCAGGTATCGCCTTGGTGCGCGACGGGCGCATGGTCACCTATAACCCGTCGCTCGGCTCGATCCTGCTTTGGCCGCAGGGTGAACCGATCGATCTGACCACGCAAAACATCTTCAAAGACCCCGCAGCTTGGCAGGCCAGCCTGGATCAGGCCAAAGCCATCCTCGCCAGTGGCGGCCTGTTCGAACAGAACGTGGAACTCGTGCGCCTCGACGGCTCGACCGTCTGGGCACGGCTGCGGGCCACGAACGTCGATCCGAGCGACCCCGACAAAGGCACGGTCTGGGTGGTTCAAGACATCTCAAACGAAATCGCCGCACAGACCCAGCTTGCCGAAGCGCGCGACATCGCCCTTCAGGCCGCGCGGCTCAAATCCGAATTCCTCGCTCATATGAGCCACGAGTTGCGCTCACCGATCAATGCGGTGCTGGGTTTCACCGAACTCTTGATGGGAACCGCCCTGTCGGAGCATCAGCAGGAATTTCTGCAAAAGGTGCAATCCTCGGGCCGCCACCTGTTGTTGATCATCAACGACGTGCTCGACCTGTCAAAGGTCGAGGCAGGCAAGCTGCGGATCGAGCAGTCCGAATTCTCGCTGCCCTCGGTGCTGCGGAGCGCCGTCGATACCGTCTCGAAAGGGGTGGCCGACAAAAACCTTGAACTGCTCGTCGAAATCGACCCCGCCACGCCACGCCGTCTGACGGGCGATCCGCTGCGCATCAGCCAGATTCTGGTGAACTACCTTTCGAACGCGGTTAAATTCACGCCCACCGGCACGGTCCACCTGTCGGTCGCACCCGAAGCGCCCGCCTCTTCCAACCAAGCCACCGCAGCCGATGAACGCCTGCGCCTTCGCTTTTCCGTCGCGGACAGCGGGATCGGCATGTCGCCCGAACAGGTCGCGCGCATGTTCCAAAGTTTCAGTCAGGCCGAAGATTCCACCGCCCGCCTGTATGGCGGCACCGGACTCGGGCTGTCGATCTGCCGCCAGCTTGCCACCCTGATGGAGGGCGACGTAGGCGTCAACAGCAGCCAGAGCGGCGGCACGACGTTCTGGGCAACTCTGCCGCTGCGCCCTGCAGCAGACCCGCAGCCGTCAGCCACCGACACCCGCGTTTCGGGCAGCCGCATCCTGCTGATAGACGATCACCCCGGCGCAAGGGCACAGATTGCCGCCGATCTTGGCCGCAGCGGTGCAACCGTCATCAGCACCGAATCCGGCCCGCATGCGCTCGACACGCTCGACATGCTGGGCGACGATCCCGCCGCCCTGCCCGACGCATTGCTCGTCGATCTCAGGATGCCGCAGATGGACGGGGTCAAGACCATCCGCGCCTTGCGCGCCCGACTGGGCAAACGGATGCCCCCGACGATTTTGATGACCAAACACGGCGGTCAGGAAATGGTCGACCTGACCTTCGCCGAAGGCATCGACGATCTGGTGATCAAACCTGTCGATCCCGAAATCCTGACCGCGCGGCTCGAACAGCTTCTGCAGTCCGACAAACCCCGGCGGCCCGGCATCCGCAACCGCGCGCGCAAGGGCAAGGCCGCCCCGGACGCGCAGGGCGACCATCCCGCAGCGTCGGGCAAACGCGCCTTGGTGATCGACGACAACCCGATCAACCGCGAACTCACGGCTGCCATGCTGGGTAAGCAGGGATTGCAAGTCGATACCGCCGAAAACGGCGCAGACGGCCTCGAGCGTCTGCTCGACGGTCATTTCGACGTGATCTTCATGGACAACCAGATGCCCGTGATGGGCGGGCTGGAAGCAACCCGCCGGATCCGCGCCCTGCCCACGGCCAAGGGGCGCATCCCGATCATCGGCCTGACAGGGCGTAGCGACGATGCCGACCACCGCGACGGGCTGGAAGCGGGCATGAGCGATTATATCGTCAAGCCTGTCTCCTCGGCGGCCCTGCAAGCCGTGCTGCGCCGCTGGCTCGCACTCGACCAAGTGTCCGGCACCGACTGACCCTTTCCCTAGCGTCGGTGCGGCACCGGTCCGGCGCTGCCCGTCAGGCAAACGCCGCGGCCTTTGCGCTGGGGCAAGTTCCGGCCATTCGGCTCCCTGTTCAGGCAACCGCTCCCCGACCTGCCGGTTTTGCCCCCGATGCGGCGCACGCGCGCCCGCATCGCTCTGGCGCGCGCCGCAGGACCGCCCTGCAAGACCGCTCGCCCTGCAAGACCGGAGGAGCCATGCCTACCCCATTCCGTACCCGTGCCGCCACCACCACCGCGGCCCACCGTCCCGCAGTCGCCGTCTTCGCCCTTGCTGCCGCCCTTCCGGCGGCGCTATGGCTGGTGGCGCCGGCCCACGGGCAAGACACGCCCGAAAGCGTGCGACAGGGCGACCTGCCCTTTGCCATGCGCGTGGTCGCCAAGGGTCTTGAGGGCCCGTGGGAGGTGACATGGGGCCCCGACGACAAGCTTTGGGTCACCGAACGCACCGGCAAGCGCATCGTGCAGATCGACCCCGACAGCGGCGAAAAGACCGTTCTGGCCACGATAGATGAAGTCGAAGCGCCCGGCGGCCAAGACGGCCTGCTCGGCCTCGCTCTCGACCCCGGCCTTCTCAAGGGAACGGGGCAGGATTTCGTCTATGCCGCCTATACCTACATCGACACGAACCGCCCCGCCGACGACACCGTGCAAGACGAGGCCAGCCCCTACCGCCACCTGTTCACAAAGATCGTCCGCTTCACCTATTCGCCCGAAGGCAACCGCCTCGACAGCCCGACCGAGGTGATTTCGGGCCTGCCCGCCAGCAACGACCACAATTCCGGCAGGCTCAAGGTCGGTCCGGACGGGATGGTCTATTACACCATCGGCGATCAGGGCAACAACCAGCTCGGCAACTGGTGCATCCCCACCGAAGCCCAGCGCCTGCCCACCGAAGCGGAACTTCAGGCCAAGGATTACGTGGCCTATGTCGGCAAATCCCTGCGCCTCGCACCCGACGGATCGGTGCCTGCCGACAACCCTTCGATCGATGGTGTGCGCAGCCACATCTGGACCTACGGCCACCGCAACATGCAAGGCATCGTCTTCGGACCCGACGGCACGCTTTATGCCTCGGAACAGGGGCCCAAGACCGATGACGAAATCAACATCCTAAAAGCGGGCGGCAATTACGGCTGGCCAAACGTGGCGGGCTATGCCGACGACATGGCTTATGTCTATGCGCGCTGGGCCGAAAGCGAAAATCCTTCCTGCGCCGACCTCACCTTTTCCGATATCGAAATCCCGGCCTCGGTTCCCTTCGACCGCGAAACCGACTGGGAGGGGGCAAAGACGATGACCCCGCCGCTTGCCACCATGTTCACCGTGCCCAACGACTGGAACTTCCAAGACCCGGCTTGTGGCGGCATGGATTTCATCTGCTGGCCCACCGTGGCCGCCAGCAGCATCGACTATTATCCGCCCACTGGCGGCATACCGGGCTGGGGCAATTCGCTGATCGTGACCACCCTCAAGCGCGGCTCACTCTACCACATCCAGCTGACAGCCGACGGTCAGGCCGTGACCGGCACCTTCGAGCGGTTCTTCCAGTCGGAAAACCGCTTCCGCGACACCGCGCTTTCGCCCGACGGCACCACCATCTTCGTCGCCACCGACCCGGGCGGTCTGGCGGAATCGATGTCAGGCGGCACCACGACCGAGATGCAAAACCCCGGAGAAATCCTCGCCTTCACCTACGACCCCTTGGCCAAGCCGGGCAGCGGCATGACGGACGATGCGACCGGAACCACGACCCAAGGCACCGTCGATACAGACCAAAGCGGCACGCAAACCGCGACCGACCAGTCGTCCGATCCGGCCCTGTCCGAAGCCAAGCAAATCCCGACAGGCCAGTTCATTCCGGCCACCTTCACCCAAACGCAGGTCAACGACGGCAAGCGCAGCTACAACAGCGCCTGTGCGACCTGCCACGGCAACACGCTGGCGAATGGCACCATGGGCCCCCACCTTGCCGGTCAGGTGTTCGAGACGAAATGGAAGGACAAGACCGTCGCCGACCTGTTCACCTATAGCCGCGACCACATGCCCCCGTCGCGGCCCCATTCCCTGCCCGACGAAACCTATGCGGCGATCACAGCTTATATCCTGCGCGTCAACGGTGCAGAGCCGGGCGAACAACCGCTTCTCACCGATCCCGACGCGCTGGCCAACCAGCAGATCGTGGTCAAACCCGCCGACTGACGCATAACAGGGGTGGCGTGCACGGCACCCACCCTACCTGTTTTCCCGTCCTGTTGTGCCACACGTGCCTTAGGGTGGGTGCTCTGCACCCGCCAGTCTGCCTAAGCGTCGTAAGGCCAAGGTGCCCGCGCAAAGACACCGCCATCCACCCACAGCGTCTGCCCCGTGACGAAATCCGCCGCGGCAGAACAGAAAAACAGCACCGGCCCTGCGATATCGGCAGGCGTGCCCACGCGGCCCAAGGGCGTGACCTTGCTCCACGTCCCGGCATAATCGCCCGCTTCCGCTGCCGTCCGCTCGGTCGCCACGGCGCCGGGGGCAACGCAGTTCACCCTTATCCCGTATCGCCCCAACTCGCTTGCCGCCGATTTGGTGAATTGCTCGATCCCGCCCTTGGACGCGGTGTAATCGACCAGATTGGGGAAGGCCAACTTGTTGCAGCCCGACCCCAGATTGACGATCGACCCGCCCTTGCCCGCCTGCGCCATCAGCCGCCCCGCAGCCTGCGTATTCAGAAAAGTGCCGCGCAGGTTTGTGCGCATCACCGCGTCCCAATCCTCGGCCCGCAGATCGAGCAGCGACGACCAT
This sequence comes from Gemmobacter sp., assembly GCA_040398445.1. Taxonomy (GTDB): domain Bacteria; phylum Pseudomonadota; class Alphaproteobacteria; order Rhodobacterales; family Rhodobacteraceae; genus Paragemmobacter. The sequence goes on from JBBAUB010000005.1 coordinate 16,066, forward strand.
GTCTGGATGCCCGCGTTGTTCACCAGAACCGTCGCGGCCTCGCCCGCCCATTCCGCGGCCTGCGCGTGAAAGGCAGGCACGGCCACTTCGCAGCCTGCATCCACCTCGGTCGCCATGGCCCGCCGCCCCAACGCCTCGACCGCCGCGCAGGTCTCGGCGGCCTGCGCCGCGCTGCCGATATGGGTCAGCGCCACGTCATAGCCCGCCCCGGCAAGCGCCGTGACCAGATGACGGCCGATCGCCGAAGTTCCCGCCGTTACCACCGCCAAAGCCATGCCATCCCCCCGCTTGCGCCGCACTGACCAGACTTACGGTGCCGCCACGACTCCGACAACCGCCAGATAGCAAAACGCGCCCCCGAAGGAGCGCGCTGCCATTGCCCGAACCGTTTGGTCGCGGTCTCAGACCATACCCGACGACAGCGCGATGATCGCCGCCTGCGTCCGGTTGTTCGCCTTGAGCTTGGTGCAGACCGACCGCACATACATCTTGACCGTCACTTCGGTCAGTTGCAGATCCTGCGCGATGTCCTTGTTCGTCGCACCCTCGCAAATACCGCGCAGCACCTGGAATTCGCGCTGCGACAGCTGCACCTCCGATTGCGCATCGGGGCGTTTGGTCCGGCTCATCGTGGTAGGGAAGTAAATCTCGCCAGCTGCGATGAAGCGCACCGCCGTTGCCAAGGATTTTGGTGTCAGCGTCTTGGGGATGAACCCTGCCGCGCCCATCTCGATGGCCCGCAGCGCCGCGTCCTGCCGCGCCTGCCCCGAAAACAGTACCACCCTGCCCTCGCCATTTGCGGCAATGGCTTTTTCCAACCCCTGCAACCCGCCCATTCCGGGCATGTCCAGGTCAAGCAGCACCACGTCGAAAGACCCGTTCTCGGCGATCTTGTCCAACGCCCGCTCCAATGTCTCGGCCCGCTGCGGCGCGAATCCGCCATCCGCCTTTAGGTAAAGTTCCAAGGATTCAGCCAGCAACGTGTGGTCATCCGCGAGTAGAAGCGAGATCGTCATTTCGGCGTGGTCTTTCACAATCTTGTCCAAACTTGGTCTGCAACCCGCGCGGCGGGCACCTTAAGATTAGTTTATGCCCATCTGTGGGTTGGGTGGTCCAGACTGCCATCGGGCCTGATCCGCCATACATGCCGCATTTGCGTTCGCCTAAAGTATAGCCAAGCCAGCCGAACCGGGCGGAAAACGCAAAAGATGCGGTCAAGCCGCGGCAGACCCTCGCCGACTCAGGCTGGCACCTGCCCCGTCAGTCGCCGTCTCTTGGCCAAACTGCCGCGACACGCGAAACGGTTCACCGCGCACCGTAATACAGGCCTACCACATGCTCTGCCTGTGCAAAGAACAGCCAGCGCACCGCAAGCATGCCGCCCAGATGGAACAGGGCGGCCACAGGCACAGCCAACGGCACGGGCAAAACCATCGCCGCCATGACAGGCACCAGTCCCACCGCGACAAGGACGATCTGGCGCAAGCGTTGCCCGTGCTTACGCCCGACCACATGGATCATCTCGCGCATCAGATAATTCCCGCCGGTGTGCGGCTGTTCGAAGACCGATACCTTACCGATGGCCCCTAGCCCCGTCGCCGTCTCCATCGTCGCGCCAACTTCGGCAAAGCGCCCGTCGCCGATCTTCCAGCCAATCACCAGCAAGCCCGCCATCAGCGCCGAAGCCAATGCAGGCACCACCCCCGCGCCCGCCAGCACCAGCCCGCCGGTCAGCGACGCCCACAGAAACTGTACCGGCACGATCCAGTGATTCCAGCGCGGCACCGCCTTGATCTGCACATAGATCATCGACGTGCAGCCGACAGTCACCAAGCACATCACCCCGCCGACAATGCCAAAACCCCGAGACAAGCCAAGCCCCAGCCAGTCCGACAGCGCCTGCGGTGTCAAAAGCCCCAGCGTGATCACCGAAGCCCATGCCTCGCGGCTTAGCCAACTCGTCCGCCACTGCGTAAAGGCCAAAAGTGCCCGCTGCGGATTGCCCAGATGCAGCGTCGAGGCCAAAAGCCCCCCCACAGCAAGCGCATAGCCCAGCGCCCAAAGCATCAGCGCCATCAGCCCATCGGGCTGCACGACACCAAAGCCCAGCATCGCGAGATAACCGAACCCCATCCCCGACAGCACGGTAAAAACGATCACAGACGGAGCAGGATTCATCCGATCTTTCCCAAAACGCGGTCAAGCCAACCGGCAATTCCCGTGGCCTGAATGTCCAGCAATGGCGCAAGAAGGCTCGCCTCTTGCCGGACGTCCTTCTTGCGCGGTGGAAGGTAGCGGTTAACCGGCTTGGTGCCCATTTCCGGCATCAGCGCATAACCACCACGTTCAGCCGTCAAGCGGCTGACCTTGCTGTCGGGATCTGCGAAATCCCCGAAATGCCGCGCACCGGTGGGGCAGGTCCGCACGCAGGCGGGTTCGCGGTCCTCCTCGGGCAGGGTCTCGTTGTAGATGCGGTCGACGCAGAGCGTGCATTTCTTCATCACCCCCGCCGCCGCATCCATTTCCCGCGCGCCATAGGGGCAGGCCCAGGAACACAACCCGCAGCCGATGCAGGCATCTTCGTTCACCAGTACGATGCCGTCTTCGACCCGCTTGTAGCTGGCCCCCGTGGGGCAGACGGTGACGCAGGGCGCATCCTCGCAATGCAGGCAGGACCGCGGGAAATTGATGGTCTGCGCCGGCCCCGCCTCGGGCTGCACGGCGTAACTGTGAACGCGGTTCAAAAATGTCCCCGAAGGATCGGCGCCATACGGGTTCTGGTCCGACAAGGGCACGCCGTAACCCTGATCGTTCCACCCCTTGCAGGCAGTCACACAGGCATGACAGCCCACGCAGGTGTCGAGGTCGACGACAAGGCCGAGCTTCTTTTCGGTATGTGCTGGCAAAGCGGTCATTCTACGTCCCCGTTTTCTGACGCAGAAAACGCGCCGGAATTTGACGCAAATTCCGGATCGCCCCACCGTCGCACCCCGAATTCTGCGTCAGAATTCGTCGCGATTTCTGCGTCAGAAATCGCCCCTTGCCCGCGATGCGCTGTCACGCCCGTTCCCCCCCTTGCGGCACGACCCTCGGCACCGCCGCAAAGGCGGGCTCCGAATGATCCCTCGGTCCGACCCGTTCGATCTTCACCCGCAGATCGAACCACGCCGCCTGCCCCGTCACCGGATCGCTGTTGGTCCACCGATGCCCGTCGCCCTTTTCCGGCAGCAGTTCAGAAATCAGATGGTTCAGCAAGAACCCCTCGGTCGCTTCCGGCGCGCCCTCGTCCAGCGCCCAGGCCCCCTTGCGCTTGCCGATCGCATTCCACGTCCAGACCGTGTTCTCGTTCAGCGCCGCCATATGGGCCACCGGCACCACGATCTCGCCATTGGGCGAAGTCACGCGGGCATAATCGCCTTCGGCAAAGCCCTCGCCTGCCCAGATCTTCGTCGGCACATAGAGGAAATTCTTGCCGTGAATCTGCCGCAGCCACGCATTCTGACTGCCCCACGAATGATACATCGCCATCGGTCGCTGCGTCAGCGCATGGACCGGATAGCCCGCCGCCGCATCATCCCCGAACGGCGGATACCACAGCGGCAAGGGGTCCATCGCCAGCTTCAACTGGTCGCGCAGATGGTCGGGCGGCTGGATGAACCCGTGCCCTTCTGCTGCCAACTGGAATTTCCGCATCGGCTCGGACCAGATCGAAAACAGGTAAGGCTGTGGAGATTCGTAGAACGACGTCGCCACCGCCCAATTCTGATAGGCCGCGTTCCATGGTTTGTAATACTGCGCCCCGTCGGGCACATGCGCCTGATAGAACCCGCCATTGTCGATATATCGCTGCATCTGGTCGGGGTTCGGCTCGCCCCGCCCTTGCGCCATCCCATCGCCGCGAAAGCCGATCAGCGGCCCCACTCCGGGCCTGCGCTGGTGGTTCACGATGTAATCGGCGTAATCCTTGAACTTCGCCGTCCCGTCCGGGTTCGTCATCCCCGGCAGCCCCAACCGCACCCCCAGATCGAGCAGCACAGACTGGAACGGTCGCACATCGCGGTCCACCTCGGCCACCGGCCAACGGATCGCATCGCCCGCGGCATCCGGTTCGGAAATCGGGCGGTCGAGCAGGCTGATACAGTCATGCCGTTCCAGATAGGTCGTATCCGGCAAGATCAGGTCGGCATAGGCCACCATTTCCGAAGCATAGGCGTCGGAATAGATGATCCGCGGGATCACATATTCCCCGTCCTCGCCCTTGTCGGTCAGCATCTCCATGACGCGGCCCGAATTCATCGACGAATTCCACGACATGTTCGCCATGTATAGAAACAGCGTATCGACCTTGTAGGGGTCACCCGCATGGGCGTTCGGGATCACCATATGCATCAGCCCATGCGCCGAAAACGGATTCTCCCACGTGAACGCCTTGTCGATCCGCCAAGGGCTGCCATCCTCTTTCAGCGCCAGGTTCTCCGGCCCCCGCACATAGCCCAAGTGCGGCCCGCTGAGCGGTTTACCTGCCGCCGCCACGAAATGCGGCGTGGGATGCGCCTCGACGGGCTTGGGGTAAGGCGGCTTCAGCCGGTATCCCCCCGGCACCTCGACCGTGCCTAAGATGATCTGCAACAGATGCAGTGCCCGCGCGGTCTGGAACCCGTTGGAATGGGCCGAGATGCCCCGCATCGCATGGAACGACACGGGCCGCCCCGTCATGCTGTCGTGCTTGTCGCCGCGAAAATCCGTCCATGCCACGGGCAACTCGAAGGCCTCGTCGAACGCCACCCGCGCCAGTTCCGCCGCCAGCCCGCGAATACGCTCCGCCGGTATCCCCACACGCCCCGCCACCGACTCTGGCGCATATTCCTCCGACAGATACCGCTCGGCCATATGCTGGAACACCGTCCGGTGCCCCTGCCACACGGCGCCAAGGTCAGGCTGCACCCCCGCCCCGTCCCACGGCGCAGGCATGCCCGTGCGCTTGTCAATCACGAAAGGCTGGCTTTCGGCGTTCTTGAGGATCAGCCCCTTCTCGGCCCCCTCTGCCTCGTTCACCAGCAAGGGCGCGTTGGTCCAGCGCGCCAGATAATCCAGATCTATCTTCCCCGCCGCCAGCAGGCAGTGGATCAAGGACAGGATCAGCAGCCCGTCCGTCCCCGGCGTGATCCCCAGCCAGTCGTCGGCCACGGCATTGTATCCCGTGCGGATCGGATTGACCCCGATCACCCGCGCGCCCCGCGCCTTCAGCTTGCCAAGCCCGATCTTGATCGGGTTGCTGTCATGGTCCTCGGCCACGCCGAACATAACGAACAGTTTGGTATGCGCCCAGTCGGGTTGGCCGAACTCCCAGAACGCACCGCCGATGGTGTAAATCCCCGCCGCCGCCATGTTCACCGAACAGAACCCGCCGTGTGCTGCATAGTTAGGCGTCCCGAACTGTTGCGCCCACCACCCCGTGAAGCTCTGGCTCTGGTCGCGCCCCGTGAAAAACGCCAGTTTCTCGGGCGCTTCCTCGCGCAGCGGCTTCATCCACGAAACCGCCAACGCCACCGCCTCGTCCCAACTTATCTCCTCGAACGCACCCGACCCACGCGGCCCCACGCGGCGCAACGGTGCCCGCAGCCGCGACGGCGCGGTCACTTGCATGATCCCCGACGCCCCCTTGGCACAAAGCACACCCTTGTTCACCGGATGGTCGCGGTTGCCCTCGATATAGGTGACCTTGCCGCTGTTCAGATGCACGTTGATCCCGCAGCGGCAGGCACACATGTAGCAGGTTGTCTTACGGATTTCGTCCGAAACCGGCCTTTGCGTGTTGACCTTCGGTTGCCCCATCACACGCCCTCCCCAGAGCTTTCGGCGGCCATCACAGCCATAGTCTCGCGCGCAATCTGGCGCTCTTCCTGTGCTGGCACTGTCCAGATAGCGACATTGCCACCCGCCGCCGTCAACTCCGCAGCCCCCGCCGTATTCGCAGTGGCATCATATCGCGCACCCGCCCAATCCAGCCCGTCCAGAATACCCGCCCGCACCTCGGCATCATTCTCGCCGATCCCGCCGGTAAAGGCGATCCCGTCAAGCCCGCCCATCGCCGCGATCATGCTGCCCGCATGGCGCACCGCCCAATAGATGAAATGCGCCCGCGCAAACCCAGCCCGCTCCGTGCCCATCTTTTGCAAGGCGCGCATGTCGGACGCACCGCCAAGGCCCAACAACCCGCTCTCGCGGTTCAATATCGCCGCCGCCCGCGCCAGCCCGTGCACCTCGGCCAGCCGCAGCACCGCGTTGCCGTCGATGCCCCCCGTCCGCGTGCCCATCGTCAACCCGTCGAGCGGAGAATATCCCATCGTCGTCGCAACCGACTTGCCGCCCCTGATCGCGCAAAGCGAAGCCCCGTTCCCCAGATGCAGCGCCAGCAACCGTTCCGGCAGCCGATCTCCCAGCGCCCGCACCAGCCCCGCATAGCTGATCCCGTGGAAGCCATAACGCCGCAGCCCCATCGCCTCGGCCTCTGCAGGCAGCGCATAGCGCACCGCAACCGGCGGATTCGTCGCATGAAACGCCGTGTCGAAACTCGCATATTGCGGCAGGTCCGGCGCCAGCCGCCCCAGCGCCCGCATCGCCGTCAGGTTCGCCGGATTGTGCAGCGGCGCCAGCGGCACCACCGCTTCGATCCCCGCCAGCACCTTGGGCGTCACCCGACACGGCCGCACCAACGCCGCCCCGCCATGCACCACGCGGTGCGCCGCAGCCGTCAACCGCTCCAGCCCCCAGCCCTGCTCGGCCAGCGCCTCAAGACACAGGCCCAAAGCCGCCGCGTAGTCGGGCACCACGCGCGCCCCGCGCAAATTTCCCACCTCGACACGGGCAGCCCCGCCGATCTCGGTCACCCGCCCCGATGCCACCTCGGCCAAGCCTTCATCGAACACCGCGATCTTGATCGACGACGACCCCGCGTTGACGACCAGCACGCCCATGTCACAATACCGCTTTCAACAGGCCAAGGCTTGCCAGCAGCGCCAGAAGCACGATTGCAAAGCGCCGGAACTCCTGCGGATCGCTGGCAAAGAAATGCCGCCCCCCCAGCCAGTTGCCAAGAAACGTCAGCGGCAAGGCGATCACCGAGGCATAGATCGTGTCCCACGATACCAGCCCGTGATACCAGTAAAGCGGCGCGGAATAGATATCCAGCAAGGGGAAATAGGCAATCAACGTGGCCCGAAACACATTCGCCGGTATCGCCTGCGCCGCAAAGAAAGCCGCAATCGGCAGCCCCCCCATGCCGGGCGCATTGGCCAGCCCCGAAACGATGCCAGCGGCGAAATTGCTGCCCCCCCGCCACTCGCCCCGCAACTGCCAGCCCGCCAGCAAGACAAGACACATCACCAGCACATAGGCCGAGATCACCGCCCGCGCGGCATCCTCCGATATCCCCGTCAGCGCCCACAGGCCAAGCGGCAGACCAACCGCCGCCCCCGCCAGCAGGAACCCGACGCGCCGCCAATCCACATCGCGCCCCACGCCCCGCCACGCCTGCAAGGACATTGCGGTCTCGAGGATCACCACCACCGCTACCATTTGCAGCGGATTCATCACCAGCGATGACGCCGCAATCACCAGCGCCGAATAGCCGAACCCCGAATAGCCCCGAACCAGTGCTGCAATCAGAACGGCAACCGCCATCCAGACCGCCCCGCCCAGCCCAAGGTCAAAGGGCATCAAACCACCTGCGGGCGCATATCCGCCGCTGAAATCCCCGCCACTGCCACCGGCTTTTTCATTGCATCGCGGCGGAACGGCTCGCCCAACTCCTGATTGATCATCGCCTCGATCAGCGTGGTTTTGCCGTGCTTCATCTGGTCGTCGACAGCCTTGGCCAGCGCCTCGCGCAACTCGTCCATCGTGCGCGCCTGCACGCCCTGCAACCCGCAGGCCTTGGCGATACCGGCGTAAGACACCTGCTCGTCCAGCTCGGTGCCGACGAAGTTGTCGTCATACCACAGGGTCGAGTTGCGCTTTTCCGCACCCCACTGGTAATTCCGGAAAACGACCATGGTGATCGCAGGCCATTCAGGTCGCCCGATGGCCGTCAACTCGGTCACTGCAATACCGAACGCCCCGTCACCGGCAAAGCCGACGACCGGAGTGTCGGGGCAGCCGATCTTGGCCCCGATGATGCTCGGCAATCCGTAACCGCACGGCCCGAACAACCCCGGTGCCAGATATTTCCGCCCCGCCTCGAATGTCGGATAGGCGTTGCCGATAGCGCAGTTGTTGCCGATGTCGGACGAAATGATCGCCTCTTTCGGCAAAGCCGACTGGATCGCCCGCCACGCCATGCGCGGGCTCATCCATTCGGGTTTGTCCGCCCGCGCCCGCTGGTTCCACGTGGTGCCGACATCATCTTCCTCGTGGTCCATCGACGCCAGTTGCTGCGCCCAGCGGCTTTTCGTCGTGCCGATAACATCGCGCCGCGCATCGCGCCCCGCATCGCCGGCATTGCCCGAAAGCTTGGCCAGGATCGCCTCGGCCACCTTCTTGGCATCCCCCACGATGCCGACCGCGACCTTTTTGGTCAGCCCGATCCGGTTGGGGTTGATATCGACCTGAATAACCTTGGCCTCCTTCGGCCAATACTCCATCCCGTATCCCGGCAGGGTCGAGAACGGGTTGAGCCGCGTCCCCAGACACAGCACGACATCCGCCTGCGCGATCAACTCCATCCCGGCCTTGCTGCCGTTATAGCCAAGCGGCCCGGCGAACAGCGGATGCGACCCGGGAAATGCATCATTGTGCTGATAGCCCACGCAAACCGGCGCGGTCAGGCGTTCGGCCAAGGCCATGCTGGCAGGAATGGCCCCCGCCAGAACCACGCCCGCACCGTTCAGGATGACCGGAAACTTCGCCGCCGACAGCAAAGCGGCCGCCTCGGCAATCGCCGTCTCGCCGCCCGCAGGCCGCTCGAACTCCACCATCGCGGGCAGGTCGATATCGATCACCTGCGTCCAGTAATCGCGCGGCATGTTGATCTGGGCCGGCGCCGAATGGCGCTTGGCCTGCAGGATCACGCGGTTCAGCACCTCCGCCACCCGCGCCGGATCGCGCACCTCTTCCTGATAGGCGACCATGTCCTTAAACAGCGCCATCTGCTCGACTTCCTGAAAGCCGCCCATCCCGATGGTCTTGTTCGCCGCTTGCGGCGTGACCAGCAACAAGGGCGTGTGGTTCCAGTAGGCCGTCTTGACCGGCGTGACGAAGTTTGTGATCCCCGGCCCGTTCTGCGCGATCATCATGCTCATCTTGCCAGAGGCGCGGGTATAGCCATCCGCCATCATCCCGCCCGACCCTTCGTGCGCGCAGTCCCAGAACTGGATGCCCGCCTTGGGAAACAGGTCCGAAATCGGCATGAAGGCCGACCCGATGATCCCGAACGCATGTTCGATGCCATGCATCTGCAACACTTTGACAAAGGCTTCCTCGGTCGTCATCCGCATGATCGTCGCTCCATATCCGGCGGCCCGAACCGGCCGCGCTTTGCAGCCTTCTATCCCCGCCCCGCCCCGCCGCTATAGGGCCAGTGCGAAAAGCGGCTTAAGTCCAGAAGCCGCGCCCCGCTGATGCTAGGGCCATCCCCCGCGCATCTCGCATCCCGCGAATTGCCGGACACCACGTGAAAGCCGAACGCTGCAGGCTGTGACTTGGCCATAGCCCTCAGTAGGGGTACGCTGCCGCCCCGATTACAAGAAGCTCTGCGGATCGATATCGATCGCCAGCCGCACGTTTGCGGGCAGTTTCAACTGCGCCACCCATTCCGCCACTGCGGCCTGCAGGGCGACCTGCTTGCCCGCCTTGACCAGCAGCCGCACCCGATGCCGCCCGCGCACCCGCGAAATCGGCGCAGGTGCTGGCCCGAACACCTGCGCCCCGATCCGGCGCAAAGGCCCGTCCCGCCGCGCGAGCTCTGCGCCGAAGTCGAACACCTGCGCCACATCGGGCGACGACAGGATGATCCCCGCCATCCGCCCGTAAGGCGGCACCCCCGCCGCCCGTCGCTCGGCGGCTTCGGCCCGCCAGAACGCCTCTTCGTCGCCGCCGAGTATCGCCCGTATCACCGGATGCTCGGGCTGGTGCGTCTGCAACCACGCCGCCCCGCGCTTTTCGGCCCGCCCTGCCCGCCCGGCCACCTGCCGCATCAGTTGGAACGTCCGCTCCGCCGCCCGCAGGTCAGACCCCTGCAGGCCAAGATCGGCGTCGATCACCCCCACCAGTGTCAGCAAGGGAAAGTTGTGCCCCTTGGCCACGATCTGCGTGCCGATGATGATATCGGCCCCGCCCGCGGCGATGGTCTCGATCTGCGCCTTCAACTCGCGCGCCGATCTGAACAGGTCCGACGACAGCACCGCCACCCGCGCCTGCGGAAACCGCGCCTGCACCTCTTCTGCCATCCGCTCGACCCCCGGCCCCACGGCCGCCATCTTGCCCTCGACCTTGCAACTCGGACAGGCCTCGGGCATCGGCTTGGTCGCCCCGCATTGGTGACAGACCAGCCGCTTCAGAAACCGGTGCTCCACCATCCGAGCGTCGCAGTGGTCGCAGCCCACCTGCGCGCCACAGGCGCGGCACAGCGTGACGGGCGCATAGCCCCGCCGGTTCAGGAACACCAACGACTGCTCGCCCAACGCGATCCGCGCCGCAATCTCGGCGGCCAGCTTGGCCGAAATCCAGCTGTTCGCGGGCAGGTTCGCCTCGCGCATGTCGATCACACCCATCGTCGGCATCTCGGCCACGCCATAGCGTGCCGACAGGTCCAACCGCCCGTATTTGCCCGCTTCGACATTGGCCCAAGTTTCGAGCGACGGCGTGGCAGAGGCCAACACGACAGGGCAGCCAACGACCGAGGCCCGCAACACCGCCATGTCGCGGGCGTTGTATAAAACGCCTTCTTCCTGCTTGTAGCTCGTGTCGTGCTCTTCATCGACCACCACCAGCCCCAGCCGCTGGAACGGCAGGAACAGCGCCGACCGCGCGCCCACGACAAACTCGGCGCGTCCCTCGGCCACCATGCGCCAGACCCGCCTGCGTTCGGTTTGCGTAACACCGGAATGCCACTCCGCAGGTCGCGCGCCGAACCGTGCCTGAACCCGCGTCAGGAATTCAGCCGTCAACGCAATTTCCGGCAGCAACACCAAAGCCTGCCGTCCTAGCCGGATACATTCCGCCACCGCCTCAAGGTACACTTCGGTCTTGCCCGACCCCGTCACGCCCTTCAAAAGCGTTGTCGAATACTCCCCCGCATGCACCGCCGCGACCAGCGCATCCCCCGCCGCCACCTGATCGCCCGCAAGGTTGGCCGCCCCCGAAGGATTCAGCAGCGCAAAGGGCAGATCGCGCGGCGCGTCCTCCTCGACGACCACCCCCAGCTTGACCAGCCCCTTGACAACCGAAGCGCCGCAGCCCGCCTCGTCGGTCAATTCGCCGATCGTCATCGGCGCGCCGCCAAAGGCCCGCAGCGCCTCGACCACCCGATGCCGCGCCTCGGTCAATTGGTTCGGCATCACAGCGCCCAGCCGATAAACCCGCCGGCTCATGGGGCTTTCCCCCAACCCCGGCGCACGGGTCGCCAGCCGCAGCATGGCGGGCAGCGGCGTCAGCGTGTAATCCGCCGCCCGCGCGAGGAAGGTCCGCAATTCGGCCCGCATCGGCACCGCATCCAGCACACGCCCCACAGGTCGCACCTTGGCCGGATCCCAATCGCCACGCCCACGCCCCCAGACCACGCCCAGCACGCGGCGCGGCCCCAAGGGCACCTCGACGAAATCGCCGTCTCCGCAGCCGCCTTCGGGTGCCTTGTAATCCAGCACCCGCCCCAAAGGCTCGGTCGTCAAAACCCCGACAAGATCTCCCTGTTCATAGGTCCGGTCCGACACGCGCCACCGCCTTCTTATCTTTCCCCTGCCGCCCCTTTGGGGTAAACCCCGCCCCGAACCCTCGCAACCCATAAGGACCGCGCCGATGAAATTCTTTGTGGACACCGCCGATGTCGCCGCCATCTCCGAGCTGAACGACCTCGGCATGGTCGACGGCGTCACCACCAACCCGTCGATCATCCTGAAATCGGGCCGCGACATCATCGAAGTCACGCGCGAAATCTGCTCGATCGTCTCTGGCCCCGTCTCGGCCGAAGTCGTCGCGACCAAAGCCGAAGACATGATCGCCGAAGGCCGCAAGCTGGCCGAAATCGCCCCGAACATCGCGGTCAAGGTGCCGCTGACGTGGGACGGGCTCAAGGCCTGCAAGGTGCTGACCGGCGAAGGCAAGATGGTCAACGTAACCCTCTGCTTCAGCGCAAATCAGGCGCTTCTTGCCGCCAAGGCCGGTGCAACCTTCATCTCGCCCTTCATCGGGCGTCTGGACGACATCAACCTCGACGGCATGGACCTGATCGGCGACATCCGCACCATCTATGACAACTACGACTTCCAGACACAGATCCTCGCCGCCTCGATCCGCACCCTGAACCACGCCAAGGATTGCGCCCTGATCGGCGCCGATGTGATGACCGCGCCCCCCGCCGTCATCAAGGCGATGGCCAACCACGTGCTGACCGACAAAGGGCTGGAACAGTTCACGGCAGACTGGGCAAAAACGGGGCAGAAAATCATCTGAAACCCTGCTAAGGTCGCGCAAATCACAAGAACAAACGGGCAGTGCCTTTATGATCGAACAGGATTTGCGCGACCGGCTTCTGGCGGAACCCGAGCTTCTGCTCGAAGACCGCGACGTGATGGCCGCCCTGATCGCAGCGAACGAACGCGCGATGGGGGCCAACATCGTCGACCTGCGCGGCATCGCGATGGAGCGGCTGGAAAACCGCCTCGACCGGCTGGAAGACACCCATCGCTCGGTGATCGCCGCCGCCTACGAAAACCTTGCAGGCACCAATCAGGTCCACCGCGCCATCCTGCAAATGCTCGACCCCTTGGAGTTCGAGGATTTCCTGAAGATCCTCGCCACCGAGGTTGCCGGAACCCTGCGTGTCGATTGCGTCCGCCTTGTGCTTGAATCGGTGCAACCCGAAGACAGTCCCGCCCTGCTGCGCAAACTCGGTGATGTCCTTTACGTCGCCGAACCAGGCTTCATCGGCGAATATCTCTCAGGCGGGCGCAACATACCCCTGCGCCCCGTCGTGCTGCGGCAGGTCATGCCCGCCGAAACCCCCGGCATTTATGGCGACCGCGCCGCGTGGATCAGGTCCGAAGCGCTGATGCGGCTCGACTTTGGCGCAGGCCGCCTGCCCGGAATGCTGGTTCTGGGGGCCGAAGACCCGCACCAGTTCAAACCGACCCATGGCACCGACCTTCTGGCGTTCTTCGCGGGCGTCTTCGAACGCACCATGCGCCGCTGGCTGTCATGACCGACGCGGCGTTCATCTCGCCTCAGGCGAGGGATGCGCTGCACAACTGGCTCGCCCATCTGCGGGCGCTCGACGGCGCGGCCCCCAAGACACTCGAAGCTTACGCCCGCGACGTGTCGGGTTACCTGTCCTTTCTGGCCGCGCATCGTGACGGTAGCGAAGGCACCGCCGCCCTCGCCTCGGTGCCGCTGTCGGACCTGCGCGCATGGATGGCCCATGAACGCGGGCGCGGGGTGGGTGCCCGCTCGCTCGCCCGCGCGCTGTCGGCGGTCAAGGGTTTCACCGCCTATCTGGCCGACCGCACCACCGGTACCGATGCCACCGCCGTCCTCTCGGCCCGCGGACCGAAATTCCGCCGCAAACTGCCGCGCCCGCTTAGCATCGACGGTGCTGCCGCCATGATCGAAACCGTGGCCGACCTTGCGGCCGAACCATGGATCGCCGCCCGCGACCGCGCGGTCATCACGCTGCTTTACGGCTGCGGGCTACGGATATCGGAAGCTCTCGGCCTGACGGGGGCCGACCAGCCCCTGCCCGAAACCCTGCGCATCACCGGCAAGGGCGGCAAGACCCGACTCGTCCCCGTCCTGCCCGTCGCGCGCGCGGCCGTGGCCGAATACGCCCGCCTCTGCCCCTTCGACCTTGCAGCACCCGAACCGCTTTTTCGTGGCGTGCGCGGCGGCCCGCTCTCGCCGCGGCTGCTGCAATCGGCGATGGAACGCGCCCGTATGCAGCTTGGCCTGCCCGCCACCGCCACGCCCCACGCCATGCGCCACAGCTTCGCCACGCACCTTTTGTCTGCCGGAGGCGACCTGCGCGCCATTCAGGAACTTTTGGGGCACGCCTCGCTCTCGACGACCCAAGCCTACACAGGCGTCGACGCCGCCCGCCTGATGCAGGCTTATCAGAACGCCCATCCCCGCGCCTGACGGCCAGCGCAACCCGCCCGCATGGCGTCAACCGCAAGCATGACCGCCGACCAGACGGCGCGTCGTGTCGTCCTAACGCATCGCCCGGGCGATCCGCGCGATCCCCTCGCCGATCTTGGCAGGCGCAATCGACGAATAGGCCAGCCGATAGAAATTCCGCCGCTCTGCCTCGGGCGCAAAGAACACCCGCCCCGGCTCGATCAGCACGCCCTCGCCCCGCAACCGCAGCGCCAACGCCTCGGTATCCACCCCCTCGGGCGCCTGCATCCAGAACGACGACCCGCCGAACCCGCCCTGCCCCGCAACGGTCAGCCCCTGCTCGGCAATCGCCTCGTCCATCGCCGTCCGGCGCTTGCGGAACGCCGCCTTCATCCGGTTCACCAAAGCGTCGTAATGGCCAAGCGACAGGAAATAGGCCGCCGTCCGCTGCATATGTCCCGGCGGATGCCGTAGCACCTGCCCGCGCAGCGCCCGCGCCTCGCGGATGAACCCCTCCGATCCCACCAACCAGCCCAGGCGCAACCCCGGAAAGATCGACTTCGAGAACGATCCCGCATGCACCACCCGCCCCTCGGCATCGAGCGACTTCAGCGACGGCGACACCGGGCGCAGAAAACTCATCTCGAACTCGTAATCGTCCTCGACCACGATGAACCCGCGTTCCGATGCGGCCTGCAACAGCGCGTTGCGCCGCGCAAGCGGCATGGTGGCATTGGTCGGGCAATGATGGCTTGCCGTCAGGAACACCACATCCACACCCGCAGGCAGCGCCTCGGGCGGCAACCCGTCGGCATCGACATCCACCGCCATGATCCGCGCGCCCGTCTGCGCCACCATGCCGCGAAACGCCGGATAACAGGGGTTCTCCAATGCCACGGCCTGCCCCGGCCGCAGCAATACCTGCGCCGCCAGCCACAGCGCGTTCTGCGCCCCCATGGTGACCAGCACCTCCGAAGGCCGCGCCGAAATGCCCCGCCGTGGCAGGATGTTGCGCAGGATATATTCGATCAGCATCGGATCGTCCTGCTCGTAGTAATCGGCCGTCAACGTCTCGAAATCCCGCCGCCCCAGCGCCTGCACCGCGCAAAGCCGCCAATTCTGATGGTCAAACAGCGTGGCATCCGCCTGCCCGTAGATGAACGGATAGGGAAAGGCCCGCCAATCCTCGGGCCGCTCCAGCTTTGGCTGACGCGAAAAACGCCCCCCCGTCACCGCCGCCCAATCCACCCGCTCCTCGCGCCGCGCCACGGGGCGGAACGCGGGCTGCACCGGCACGCCCTCGCTTACGTAATAGCCCGACCGTCCCCGCGCCGTCAGATAATCCGACGACACCAACTCGGTATAGGCCAGCGTCACCGTGATCCGGCTGACCCCCAGATGCAGCGCCAACCCCCGGCTCGAAGGCATCCGGTCCCCCGCACGGAACCGGCCCGACAAGATGCCTTCCGACACCATCTGCCTGATGCGCTGCTGCAAGGTGCCCGCCGCCCCCTGCGGCAGAAAGAAACTTTCGACCGGTATCGCCATCTGGCCTGATCCCCCGCCCAATCTGGCCCTATCATCCGCCCCCCGCCTTCCGAAGACAAGCCATCACGCAAACCGCCCCCCGCTTTCACGCTGGAAAAATATCCTCGGGGGTCGGGGGGCAGACAGCCCCCCGCGACCTGCTCCACGCACGGCGCCCGCCGCAGAATTTTCGCAGAAAATTCGCCCGTCCGGCAGCGTCGCGGCTCGGCGCTTCCCCCGCGCCCCGCTTGGCCCTATCATGCACGGGTCAATGACAGGTTTTCCGAAGATGCGAGTGTCCGGCACAGGCCGAAAGTTCCTGCTTCTCCAAGGCCCGCACGGCCCGTTCTTCGCCCGCCTCGGCGCGATGCTGCAAGCTTCGGGTGCGTCGGTGCTGCGCGTGGGTTTCAACCGCGGCGACCGCGCCTTCTGGCCCGATAGTGCCAGCTACATCCCCTATCGCGGCGACGCCGACGCATGGCCCGCCACCGTCACCGCCCTGCTGCGCGACCATGCCGTCACCGACCTCGTGCTTTATGGCGATACCCGCCCGCTGCATGCTGCCGCCATCGTCGCCGCGCGCGCCGCCGGACTAACGGTGCATGTCTACGAGGAAGGCTATCTGCGCCCCTACTGGATCACCTATGAACGCGACGGTGCCAACGGCCATTCCCGCCTCATGCGCATGTCGGTTGCCGAAATGCAGGCTGCCCTTGCCCGCAGCGACGGCAGCCAGCCCGACGCCCCCGCCCATTGGGGCGACATGCGCCAGCACATGTTCTGGGGCGCGCTGTATCACTGGTTCGTCTTTGCCGGTTTTTGGGATTACCGCGCCTACCGCCCGCACCGTGCCATCACCGTCTGGCAGGAAGCACAGCTCCACCTCAAGCGCCTCGCCTTGCAGCCGTTGCACCGCTGGCAACGCATCTTCGCCACCGCCCGCATCCGCCGTGCGGGCTTTCCCTATCACATCGTGCTTTTGCAACTCGAACATGACGCCAGCTTCCGCGCCCATTCGCCCTTTGCCACCATGGCCGACTTCATCGACGAGGTCACCGCCGCCTTCGCCAAGGGCGCGCCGCCGCATCACCATCTTGTCTTCAAGGCCCACCCGCTCGAGGACGGCCGCACACCGCTGCGCCCCGCCATCCGCCAAGCCGCCACCCGCTACGGCCTGTCCGACCGCAGCCATTTCATTCCCGGCGGCAAACTCGCCCATCTTCTCGGTCAGGCCCGCAGCGCCGTCACTGTAAACTCCACCGCCGCGCAACAGGCCCTCTGGCGCGGACTTCCGCTCAAGGCCTTCGGTCAGGCGGTCTATGCCAAACCTGAATTCGTCTCGACCCAAACGCCCGAAGATTTCTTCGCCGCCCCCACCCGCCCCGACAGCCGCGCCTACCGCGATTTCCGGCGCTATCTCCTTGAAACGTCTCAAATTCCGGGCGGCTTCTACTCGGCCAACGGGCGCCGCGCGCTGTTGCGGCAAGTGGTCGACCTGATGCTCGCCCCGCATGACCCCTATGACGGCCTTTTGTCCGACAGCGCGTCCCCCCGGCAACAGTTGCACGCCGTCGGCTGACCATTTGGCCGCGCCCGATCAAGCCGCTTGGCAAATAACCCCGTCTTCCTGTAACCTTACAGGCAAAACTTGAGGCAAACTCCAGTCAAGGAGCCCGAGCAGTGGCAATGTCGGTATCTTACGGGGCCAAGGTCGTGGCCCTCTCTCTGCTTTGCGCAGGTGTCGCGGGTTGCGGGTTGCCGCGCAGCGGCCCCAACAAGGCCGAAATCTTCAAGGGCTCGGTGCTGAAAGAAGGCGACGCCTTCATCGTACAGGTCAACAGCCGCGTCACCCGCGCCACATCGGTCATGCCCTCTTACGGCTTTTCCAACGGCTTCATGAACGCGGGTCTGATCGGGTCGGACATGATCGCGGCGGGCGACAAGCTTTCGCTCACTGTCTACGAAAACGTCAAGGACGACCCGCTCTTGGGCAACTCGGGCCAACGCCTGTCGCAGTTGAACGAATTGCAGGTCGACGGTCAGGGTTTCATCTTCATCCCCTACGCCGGTCGCATCAAAGCCTCGGGCAAATCGCCCGAAGAGCTCCGCAACGAAATCGCCGGAAAGCTCGACGCCCAGACCCCCGATCCGCAAGTGATCGTTCAGCGCGTCGCGGGCGACGGCTCGACCGTGACGATCTCGGGCGAGGCAGGGTCGCAAGGCATCTTCGCCATCGAACGGCCCACCCGCACGCTATCGGCCATGCTGGCCCGTGCCGGCGGGGTCAAGATCGAACCCGGACAGGCCATCATCCGCGTGACCCGCAACGGGCAAACCGGCAAGGTCTGGCTGCAAGACCTGTACGAAAACCCGTCGCTCGACATCGCGCTGCGCCCCGGTGACCAGATCGTCGTGGAAAAAGACAGCCGCTCTTTCACCGCCCTCGGCGCCACCGGCTCGCAAAGCCGCGTGCCGTTCGAGACGCAAACCCTTTCGGCAATCGAGGCCATCGCCATCGTCGGCGGCCTGACCACCAACCTCGCCGACCCCACCGGCGTCTTCGTTTTCCGTAACGAACCCTCCGAAATTGCCAATGCCGTCCTGGGTCGCAACGACCTCGTCGGAGCGCAGCGCATGGTCTACGTGCTCGACCTGACCGAACCGACCGGCATGTTCGAAGCACGCGATTTCCTCGTGCGCGACGGCGACACGGTCTATGTGACCGAAGCGCCCTACGTTCAATGGCAAAAGGCGATCGGCGCGATCACCGGCACGGCGGGTGCCGCGAACACGCTGACCGGCCAGTAAGCGTGACCACCCTTGCGACCGCCGCCGCCGGGGATATTCCCCGACGGCTGTTCTTCTTCAACGGCGGCTTTCTGAATCCGCGCCTGCGCCGGATGCTCGCCCTTGCCGGTCACGACCTGCACCTGGGCCTGCCGCGCAGGGGTGATGGTGTCGCCGTCTGGGGCAAATCGCCCACGGCCCACCGCGGCGAGGCTATCGCCGCCCGGTGCAAGGCGCCCTTGATCCGCATCGAAGATGCTTTCCTGCGCTCGCTCCGCCCCGGCCGAATGGGCGATGCCCCGCTCGGCCTGCTGATCGACCCTTTCGGCGTACATTTCGACGCGCAGGCCCCGTCACTGATCGAGCGCCTCGCCGCGACCCATCCGCTTGACGACACGGTGCTGCTGACCCGCGCCCGAGACGGCATCGCCCGCCTGCAAGGCTCGGACCTGTCGAAATACAACCTGCACGACCCCGCCCTTGCACCGCCCGCACCGGGATATGTGCTGGTGATCGACCAGACCCGCGACGACGCCTCCATCCGCCATTCCGGCGCATCCGCGCAAACCTTCGCCGACATGCTCGCCGCCGCGCGTGACGATCACCCCGCCGCCCGCATCGTGGTGAAAACCCATCCCGAAACCGCCCTCGGTCTGCGGCGGGGCCATTACCACACCGCAACCCTGCCCGCCAATGTGACGCTGTTTTCCGATCCCGTCTCGCCCTGGGCGATGCTTGCAGGGGCCATCGCCGTCTATACCGTATCGTCGCAACTCGGGTTCGAGGCGATCTTGTCCGGCCACCGCCCCCATATCTTCGGCCAACCTTTCTATGCCGGTTGGGGCCTCACGCATGACCGCCACGTCTTTCCCCGCCGCAAGCGCAGCCTCACCCGCGCGCAGCTTTTCGCCGTGGCGATGATCCTTGCTCCCTTATGGTACGACCCCTGCCGCGACCGGCTGTGCAGCTTCGAAGAAACTGTCGACCAGTTGGAAGCCGAAACCCGCGCCTTCCGTCAAGACCGTCAAGGCCACATCGCGCTCGGCATGCGCCTATGGAAACGCCAGCGTCTGCAACAGGTGTTCGGCCGCGAAAAACCGCTGGTCTTCGCCGCCACCCCTGCCGCCGCCGTCGACAAATCCCGCAAGACCGGCCGCCCGATCCTCGTCTGGGCCAGCAAAGACGCCGCACTGCCGCCCGACCAGCCTGCTCTGCGCGTCGAAGACGGCTTCCTGCGCTCGCGCGGGTTGGGAGCGGACCTGATAGCCCCGCTCAGCCTCGTCACCGACGACCTCGGCATCTATTACGATCCGACGCGCGAAAGCCGCCTCGAACGTCTGATCGCCGCCCCCCCGCCGGCAGGCAGCCTTGCCCGTGGCGAAGCGTTGTTGGCCGCCATCACCGCCCGCAACCTGACCAAATACAACCTCGGCGGCAGCCTGCCCGACCTGCCACCCCGTGACACCCGCCGCCGTATCCTTGTCGTCGGTCAGGTCGAAGATGACGCCTCCATCCGCCTCGGCACGACGACCGTTTCAACCAACCTCGCCTTGATGCAGGCCACCCGCGCCGCGCACCCCGCCGCACTTCTGATCTACAAGCCCCATCCCGATGTCGAAAGCGGCCTGCGACCCGGCCGCCTGCCGCCCGATGCCGCTGCCGACATCGTTGCGCGGCACGCCGACCCGCTTGCCCTGATCGATGCCTGCGACGAGGTCTGGACCATGACCTCGCTTCTCGGGTTTGATGCCCTGCTGCGCGGCAAACCCGTCACCACCCTTGGTACTCCGTTTTATGCGGGCTGGGGCCTGACCCGCGACCTAGGCGACATTCCCGCCCGCCGCTTGCGCCTGCCCGACGGGTCGCGCCGCCCGCCGGTGCCGCTGCTGCACCTCGCCCATGCGGCGCTTGTCGCCTATCCGCGCTACTACGACCCCGTGTCGCGCCGCCCCTGCCCGCCCGAGGTTGTCATCGACCGCCTCGCCACCGGAACCTTGCCCAAACCCGGCCCCCTCAACCGCGCCTTGGCCAAGGCGCAGGGCGCGTTTGCCCGTTACCCGTGGCTGTGGCGTCAATAGATATAGCGGATCTGCTCGCCCCAGAACCGTTCAAGCCGCCGCAGGTACAGGTTCACATCCTCCAGCCCCGACACCGACACCCCGGCCTTTCCGGCCAAAAGGCCCGCATGGCGGCGGAACAGTTCGGCGATCTGGCCCCGCAGGCCCCGCCCCTTGTCGGTCAGCTTCACCCGCACCGACCGGCGGTCAACGTCCGACCGCTGATGGTGCATATAGCCCATCTCGACCAGTTTCTTGAGGTTATAACTGACGTTCGACCCCTGATAATACCCGCGCGACTTCAACTCGCCCGCCGTCACCTCGTGTTCGGCCACGTTGAACAAAAGCAGCGCCTGCACGGGGTTGATCTCGTCCACCCCCAACCGCTCGAATTCATCCTTGATCACGTCGAGAAGCAAGCGGTGCAACCGCTCGATCATCGCCATGCTGTCCAGATAGCCCTGCAATACCAGCGTTTCCGACCCGTCGCGGATCGCACCCTGAACCGTCATTCGCACCTCCTGTCCTGCCACCTTGCGGCAGAATCGGTGCAAAATCCCAAGATCGGGTAAACGCGATCAGACTTTCGGCACCAGCCGCGCCCGCGCGTAATTGGCGATCTCGTCCAGCAAACCGGCCAGCGCCGCCGGAGGCACGGCCTGCCCGAATACCCACGCCATCAGGTCCTGGTCGTTCTCGGCCAGAAGCGCCTCGTAGGTTTCCAGCCGCGCCGCATCCAGCCCCGCCAGATGCACATCCGACCACGGGCCAAGGATCAGGTCCATCTCCTTTGTGCCGCGCCGCCAGCTGCGCATCGACATCCGCTTCAAGCGTGCCTCCGCCGTCTCGATCATCGCCTTGCCTCAACTTGCTTGAACCCGTGCAGGCCGCACCCTAGAAGATGCGCCAACCGCTTTCCACCCTTGCCCCATTTTGCCCGAGGTTCCCATGGCCTTCCTGTCCGACACGCTTGCCCGCGTCAAACCGTCGCCCACCATCGCCGTGACGAACAAGGCCCGCGAACTCGCAGCCAGCGGGCGCGACATCATAGGTCTGGGCGCGGGCGAGCCGGATTTCGACACGCCCCAGAACATCAAAGACGCCGCCAAACGCGCCATCGACGCAGGCCGCACCAAATACACCGCCGTCGACGGCATCCCCGAGCTAAAAGCCGCGATCTGCACAAAATTCCTGCGCGAGAACGGCCTGACCTATACCCCCGCCCAAGTCACCGTCGGAACCGGCGGCAAGCAGATCCTCTACAACGCGCTGATGGCCACCTGCAATCCGGGCGACGAGGTGATCATCCCCGCGCCATACTGGGTCAGCTACCCCGACATGGTGCTTCTGGCGGGCGGCACGCCCGTGCCCGTGGTGGCAGGGATCGAGACGCAGTTCAAACTCACCCCCACACAGCTCGAAGCAGCGATCACACCGAAAACCAAGTGGTTCATCTTCAACTCGCCCTCCAACCCCACGGGCGCGGGCTACACGCGGGCCGAGCTGCGCGCGCTCTGCGATGTACTGATGCGCCACCCGCAGGTCTGGATCATGTCCGACGACATGTACGAACACCTTGTCTTCGACGATTTCGAATTCTGCACCCCGGCCGAGGTCGAACCGGGCCTTTACGACCGCACCCTCACCTGCAACGGCGTGTCGAAATCCTACGCCATGACCGGCTGGCGCATCGGCTATGCCGCAGGCCCCGTGGCGCTGATCAAGGCGATGGGCACGATCCAGTCGCAATCCACCTCTAACCCCTCCTCCGTCTCGCAATACGCCGCACTCGAGGCGCTGACCGGCCCGCAAGATTTTCTGGCCGAGAACCGCACCCTGTTCCAGCGCCGCCGCGATCTGGTGGTCGGCATGCTGAACAAGGCCGAAGGCGTCACCTGCCCCACCCCCGAAGGTGCCTTTTACGTCTACCCCGATATTTCGGGTTGCATCGGCAAATCCACACCTTCGGGTGTGACCATCACCAATGACGAGGTCTTTGCCTCGGCCCTGCTGGAAGACACCGGCGTGGCGGTCGTGTTCGGCGCAGCCTTCGGGCTTTCCCCGAACTTCCGCGTCAGCTACGCTACCTCTGACGTGTTGTTGGCAGAGGCCTGCGCCCGCATCCAGCGGTTCTGCGCCAGCCTCGTCTGAAAGGTTCGGGTGATGTCGGGCGATCTGCCGGAGTTTTACTTCCGCATCCGCGAGAATGGCGCGACGGTGTTTCGGGTCGATACCGAAAACCGCCAGCGCCGGATCGAGATGGAAGAGATCGCCGTGGTCAACGTCAGGAACGGTAACGTCAAACCCCATGGCGACCGCCCCCTGACCGATGCCGAACAGACCGCCATCGCCGCATGGATGGCCGAGCGTCTCGCGCTTTTGTCACAACGCGACATCGACGATATCCACCGCGCCATCGACCACATGAACCTCACCACGCAATGGGCGCAGTCCAAGGCGACCGACGACCAGCTCGAAGCCGTCACCGATACGCTGCTTCTAGCCATGCACGACCTGCGCTCGGTGCTAGTGCGCAAAAAGGCAGATCGCTTGATCAAAGGCCAAAAAGCTGCCGAGTAATCCGGATTTCTGCAAAATCCGGCGGGGGGCTGTCTGCCCCCGCGGCTCGGCAAGCCTCGCCTCCCCCCGAGGATTTTTGAAACAAGGAGAAGCAGCGCGAACCCGTCCCATTCCCCTTGTCGCGAATATCTTCGGGGGGTAACGCGCCTGCGCCGAGGGGGGCGGAAAGCCCCCCCTTTTTCGGCCAAGGCCTAGCCGCGCCCTGCCTGCCGCGACCAGAACCGCCACATCAGGCTTGATGCCGCAACCGTCAGCCCCGCGACCAGACCCAGCCACAGCCCGACACCGCCCAGCCCCAACCCGAAAGCCAGACCGTAGCTCGCCGGAATTCCCACCACCCAATAGCTCAGCGCGGCCAGCGCCATCGGAACCCGCGTGTCGCGCACCCCGCGCAACATGCCCAGCGCAATCACCTGCATCGCATCCATGATCTGGAACAGCGCAGCCAGCGCCAGAAGCACGGTGCCATAGGATACGATCTTGGCCGCTTCGGGTTTGGTCATGTCCAGAAACAGCGACAGGATCGGCACCGGAAACACCACGAACAGCGCCACCGTCACCAGCCCGAAGCCCAGCGACAGCACGGTTCCCACCGCCGCACCGGCCCGCAGATCGCCAAGGTCGCCCGCCCCGTCGGCATAGCCCACCCGTACGGTGATGGCGTTCGACAGGCCCAGATGCACCATGAAGGCAAGCGAAGCGACCTGCATCGCGATGCCATGCGCCGCCAGTTCCACCGTGCCGATCCAGCCCATCATCAGCGCACTGGCCTGAAACATCCCGCTTTCCGCCAGCCCCGTCACCCCGATCGGCCAGCCAAGGCGGAAGACACGCGCCAGCGCCGCGCCATCTGCCCGCCAGAACCGCTGCCACAGCCGGAACCGCCGTAACTCGGGCAGCCATCCGGCATAGACCGCCAGCACCGCAAAGGTCATCACCTGCACCACCAGCGACGCGATGGCCGACCCGACCACCCCCAACTCGGGCGCGCCGCCATTGCCGAAGATCAAAAACCAGTTGATCGCGCCGTTCACCACCACCGCGCCCAGCGTGACCCACAGCACCACCTGCGTCCGGTTCAGCGCGGCAAGATAGCTTTTCAGCACCATGATCAGCAGCGCAGGCACCATGCCCAGCCCCGCCACCCGCAGGAAATCCTGCGCCAGCCCCGCCACCTCGGGCCTCTGGCCCAGCGCCGTCAGCACCGCGCCCGCGTTCCAGAACAGCGGATAGGTCAGCGCCCCATAGGCCAAGGACAGCCACAGCCCCATCCGCGTGTCGCGCCGCACCTGCGCCTCGTCGCCCTCGCCAAGGCTCGCCGCCACCATCGGCATGACCGCCTGCGCGAACCCCGACCCCAGAATAAAGACTACGAAGAACGACGACGATCCGATCACCACGGCGGCAAGTGCCGTCACCCCGTACCAGCCCAGCATCACCGTATCGACGACATGCAGCGCCATCTGCGCCAGATGGCTGCCGATCAGGGGCAACCCCAGCGCAAGCGTCGCCCGCGCATGGGCCGGAAAGGTCATGGATTTTGTCATGCTCCAGACCTATCGCCGCTTTTTCGGGCAGGCAAGCCATGACCTGCCGCGCCGCCTTGTGCAACCAGCCCTCGCCACACCCCGCCCTGCCGGTGTATCACATCCGCGCAAACAGAGGATTCCCCATGCTCACCCTATACGGCGTCTACCGCTCGCGCGCCTCGCGCCCGCTCTGGCTGCTGCACGAGACGCAAACCCCCTTTACCCATGTTCCGGTGATCCAGGCCTATCGCCTGCCCGATGCCAAGGCCGCCGATGCGCCGATCAACACCGCCTCGCCCGCCTTTACCGCCGTCAACCCGCAGGCGCAGATCCCGGCGATGCAGGACGGTGATCTGGTGCTGACCGAAAGCCTTGCCATCACTCTTTACATTGCCCGCCGCCACGGCGGCGACCTCGGCCCGCGCTCCGATGCCGAAACCGCGCTGATGGAGCAATGGGCGCTCTTTGCCGCCACCGCTGTCGAGGGTCCGGCGCTCGAGATGTTCTATCCCCTCGCCGCAGGCACGCCGCTGACGCCCGAACAGCAGGCCACCGTCGACGTCTCGGCGGAAAAGCTGCGTCGCCCCTTCGCGCGGTTGCAAGCGCATCTGTCGGCCCATGCATTCATACTGGGCGACCGCTTCACCGCCGGCGATATCGTCGTGGCCGAATGCGTGCGCTACGCCCAAGGTCATGCTGCGCTGATGGCCGAGTTTCCGGCGCTCAAGGCTTGGCTTGGCACCTGCCAGTCGCGCCCCGCCTTTCAGGCGATGTGGGCCGGACGCACGGCCGAACCGGCATAAGCAAACAGGCCATCCCCGCCGCAACGGGGATGGCCGTCCCTGTCGCGCCACGGATCAAACCGCCGACAACGCCCGCGATATGTCGTCCTTCAGCCGCATCCGCTTGTGCCGCAAAGCGTTTTCGTGGTCGGGCGTGACCGGTTCCACCAATGTTTCGGCCCGATGCACGGCACGGTTCACCTCGTGATAGGCGTCGACCATTCGCGCGAAATGCGCGTCCGTCGCCTTCAGCGCATGGATCGCGTCCTTCTTTTCGGGAAATTCCTCGGAAAGATCATGGGGGGTGTTCGACATCGCAAAACTCTCCTTGCAGCTACCCCCGCAGTCTGTCGGGCAACACCGCGCCGCGCCTTGATTTCGGTCAAGCTACCGCTTCGCCTTGCGAAAGCCCGCCGCCCGCGCCTCGGCTTGCGAACAGAACCACCGTTCGCCCTGTGCCGGCGAGATGCGGGTCGCGGCGTAATCAGCCTGTCCCGGCATGTGATAGATGCGCCCGTGCGTGCCGATGTTTCCCTTGATCGCGCAGCCGCGCACCGCAGCAGACCCACCGGCCGCACCAGCCACGCCGCCCTTGTGGCGAAACGCTTCGGGCGACTGCATGGCCCCGCCCCAGATACCGCGCCCCTTGGCCCGCGCCTCGGTTTCCGCGACCACGTAGCGCATCGAATAGCGTCGATAGGCAGTCGCAGCCCCCTGCACCACCATCGCCTCGCCCACATCCGTCTGTCCGGCATGGCAGACCGAAACCGCACGCCCGTATCGGTCACGGTCCTGCACCTCGCAAACCAGCCGTATCTGCCCGACCACGGCTGCCAGCACCCGCGCCGCCGCCTGCCCGCAGGCCCAAGACTGCCCGCCCCGGTCGCAGCTTTGGTCATGCTCGGGCGCATCGATGCCGAACAGCCTGATCCGCTCGTCGCCGATCGCCAATGTGTCACCATCCACGACCCGTGCTGCGCCAAAGATCGTCTCGGCGGCGACAGGGGCCGACGAAAGCAACACAAGGATAAGGCATCGGACAAGCAGGGACATTCCCCCTCCTCGCCGGAAAAGCGCCCCCGCTCAAGCCAATGATGAAGAAAAGGTTAAAGCATGCCGCAATCGGCAGAAAAATGCCGGCCCAACGCCTGCCGCCCGAATTCGCAACCGAAGGTCAAACAGTCCGCATGAAATACTCCGCCCCGGCACCATCGGCGCCCGAAATTCGCCACAGTCCTCGGGCAACAGCCGACACCTGTTTTCGGTTGTAAAGAGTGGTCGCCGTCATGTCGCTTCACCATCCCCGTTTCGCCATCGGCCCGCACCTCGCGCGCCTCGTCTTTGGCTTGACTATCTTTCTTCTGGTCGCTGCTTCGGGCGGCACGGCCTCGGCGTTCCAAATCCTCGTTCAGGTGATGAAGACCAAGACGACCGTGCCGCTCGAAATCAGCACGGGCGACTACGTGCAAGACGTGAAATGGCGTCTGGTCGGCCCCTCGGGCATTCCCTTCGACAACCAGAAACTCATCTTCGCCGGACAAGACATGCAAGACCCCCGCCTGCTCACCGAATACGGTGTCCGGTCGGGATCGAAGCTTTACCTTGCCGAACGCGTCGCCAGCGTCGGCAACAGCGGCGGCGATGTGCCGGTGCTTGTCGATGGTGACGAACCGGGGGTGCAGGCCATCGTCGCCTTCACATCCCCCTTCGGCAGCCAAAGCAGCGGCGCAATTGCCCATGCCACGCTGGGCCGTGTCATGGGTCAGGCGGCCCTGTCGGCCGGACCAGGTTCCGCCGGATCGGGTGCAACGCTCTCGAGCATGGGCGGCCCCGACAGCCCCGTCGGCCTGTGGTCCACCGGCGGCATCCTTGCGCTGTCCGGCCTTGCCACCGGCGCATCGCACGACCTTGTGATCGGCGCAGATATCGCACCCGCCCCGGGCAGCTTGATCGGAGCCTATGTCGCCCATAGCGGAATGGAGCTTGGCCTGACCGACAGCTCCAGCCGCGCGCTTGGCCTTTACGGCGGCTTCGGCATCGGCGGCAACTGGACGGTTGCGGCACAAGTCGGCATGGCCAAGGCCCGCTACAGTCAGGCAGACACCAGCATGCAAAGCCTGCGCCACTTGGCCGCCGTGGGGCTGTCGGGCAACTTTGTGACAGGCGGCGCACTCTTGACGACCGGCGTCACCCTGTCGGGCTTTTCGGAAACCATCCCCGGCAAGATCGGCCCTTCGGTCACCTTTCTGCCCGACAGGCTGCACCAGACCCGCGCCGAATTCTCGCTCGGGGCGACCGCGCTCAGACCGCTCTGGCAGACCGGACTGGTCCCCTTCGCCACCCTATCGGCCGGTTCGGTCGTCACCCGTTCCGATCTGACAGGCCGTAACCGCACTGCGGTGGCCGATCTGACGATCGGCCTGTCCGGCCAGTTTGCGGGCGGCACGGCGACCATCGCCCTGACGGGCGCAACCTCTGCCAATCTGCGCGCCACCGGACTTAGCGCCGCTTACGCCCTGCGCTTCTAGCGCTGCGCCACCCGCCATTCGGGGTTGATCCACGGCGCAAGGTTCGATGCAGGAAGGGGCGTGCGGCCCAGCAGATGGTCCGCCGCCTTTTCGCCCACCATGATCGACGGCGCGTTCAGGTTGCCGTTCGTCACCTGCGGAAAGATCGAGCTGTCCGCCACCCGCAGCCCCTCGACCCCGATCACGCGGCACTCGGGATCGACCACCGCCATCTTGTCATCCCGCCGCCCCATCCGCGCCGTGCCGCAGGGGTGATAGGCGCTTTCGACATGGTCCTTGATGAACGCATCCAGTTGCGCATCGGTCTTCACCGCCGCGCCGGGCTGGATTTCGTGCTTCATATAAGGCCCGAACGCCGCCTGCCCGAAAATCTCGCGCGTCAGGCGGATGCAACGGCGAAAATCCTCCCAATCCTCGGGATGCGACATATAGTTGAACCGGATGCGCGGCGCGTCCGCCGGATCGCCCGACCGCAACGTGACCGCGCCGCGCGATTTCGACCGCATCGGCCCGACATGCGCCTGAAACCCGTGCCCTTCGGCCGCCGCCTTGCCGTCATAGCGCACCGCGATGGGCAGGAAATGATACTGGATATCGGGGTACTCCACCCCCGCCTTTGAGCGAATGAAAGCGCAGGCCTCGAACTGGTTGCTTGCCCCCAACCCCTTGCCGGTCAACAGCCACTGCGCCCCGATCCGCGCCTTGCCCCACAGGTTCCAGTGCTTGAACAGCGTGATCGGCTGGCTGGCGGCGAACTGCATGTAGATTTCCAGATGGTCCTGCAAATTCGCCCCCACCCCGGGACGATCTGCCACCACCGCAACCCCATGCTGGCGCAACTGCGCCGCATCGCCGATTCCCGATAGCATCAGGATTTTCGGCGTGTTGATCGACGACGCCGCCACCACCACCTCGCGGTTCGCCGCGATCACCTCGATCCGCCCCCCCCGCTCGACCTCGACCCCGACAGCCCGCCCCCCCTCGATCACCACCCGCCGCGCAAAGGCGCGGATCGTGGTCACATTCCCCGCCTTCATCGCGGGTTTCAGATAGGCATTGGCCGCCGACCAGCGCTGCCCTTTGTAGATCGTGGCCTCCATCGGGCCAAAGCCTTCCTGCTGCTGGCCGTTGTAATCGGCGGTCACCGGATAGCCCGCCTGCGCGCCCGCCTTGATGAACGCGTCAAACAGCGGGTTCGCCCTCGGCCCCCGCGTCACATGCAACGGCCCGTTCGCCCCGCGAAAAGCACGGTCGCCCCCGTCGGAATGCCCGTGCCACTGCTCCATCCGCTGGAAATAGGGCAGCACATCGGCATAGCCCCAGCCGCTCGCCCCCATCTCGGCCCAGGTATCGAAATCCCGCGCATGGCCGCGCACATAGACCATACCGTTGATGCTCGACGACCCGCCGATCACCTTGCCGCGCGGCGTGGCCAGCACCCGCCCGCCCAGATGCGGCTCGGGCTCTGTCGAAAAACCCCAGTCATACCGCGCCATGTTCATCGGGTAAGACAGCGCCGCCGGCATCTGGATGAACGGCCCCGCATCGGTGCCGCCGTGTTCGATCACGATGACCTTCGCCCCCGCCTCGCCCAGCCGGTACGCCATGGCAGAACCCGCCGAACCGGCCCCGATGATGACAAATTCCGCGTTCATGTTCAAACCCTTATGCGATCAATACGGCGCGTCGACCGGACCCATGCCGACATAGACAGACTTGATCTGGCTGTAATGCTCGATGGCCGCGTGCCCGTTCTCGCGCCCCACACCCGACCGCTTCGACCCGCCGAACGGAGACTCCACCGGCGTCAGGTTATAGGCGTTGATCCATGTCGTTCCCGCCTGCAATTGGCCGACAACGCGGTGTCCCCGCGAAAGATCGGCGGTGAACACCCCCGCCGCCAACCCGAACTCGGTGTCGTTCGCCCGCGCGATCACCTCGTTCTCGGTGTCGAAATCCAGCACCGCCATCACCGGCCCGAACACCTCTTCCCGCGCCAGCGTCATGGCGTCGGTTACATCGGCAAACACCGTCGGCTGCACGTAAAACCCCGTATTCAGTGCCGCCCGCGCGCCGCCGCACACCAGCCGCGCCCCTTCGCGCTTGGCCGTTTCGATATAGCCCAGCACCTTGTCCATCTGCGTGGCCGAAACCAGCGGCCCCATCTGCGTCGCCTCGTCCAACGGATCGCCCAGCACGATCCCTGCCGTCCGCTCGGCCAACCGCTTCAGGAACCGCTCTTTGATCCCCCGCTGCACGAACACCCGCGTCCCGTTGGAACAGACCTGCCCGGCCGAATAGAAATTGCCCAGCATCGCAGCCCCCACCGCATCCTCGACGCTCGCATCGTCAAACACCACCAGCGGAGATTTGCCGCCCAACTCCATGGTCACATGCCGCACACCCGCAGCGGCGGCGGCGTAAACCTTCTGCCCCGTCGGCACCGACCCCGTCAGCGACACCTTGGCCACGCGCGGATCGCTCACCAGCGCCCCGCCCACCGCCCCGCGCCCCTGCACCACGTTGAACAAGCCTGCAGGCAACCCCGCTTCGACGAAAATCTCGGCCAGCTTCAACGCGCCAAGCGGCGTCACCTCGCTTGGCTTGAACACCATCGCATTGCCCATCGCCAGCGCTGGTGCCGCCTTCCAACAGGCGATCTGGCTAGGATAATTCCACGCGCCGATCCCGACACAGACACCCAAAGGCTCGCGCAGCGTGTAAACGAAATCCCGCCCCAGCGGAATCGTCTGGCCCGTCACCGTGGGGGCCAGACCCGCGAACCACTCCAACGCATCCGCACCGCTCGGCCAGTCGGCCACCAGCGTTTCCTGCAGCGGCTTGCCGGTATCCAGCGTCTCGAGCCGCGCCAATTCGGGGTTCCTCTCGCGGATAAGATCCGCCGCCCGCCGCAGCACCCGCGCCCGCTCGACCGGCTTTAGCGCAGCCCATGCCCCCTGCGCCGCCGTGGCCCCCGCCAAAGCCGCCTCGACGATCCCCGCCGTCGCCTCGTGCACCACGGCGATCACCTGGCCCGTGGCAGGATAGATCACCTCGATCGGCGCTCCGGCCTTGTCCTCGACGTAAGCGCCATTCACGAAATGGCTCGCCATGGGTTGCGCCTTCATGGGGTCTTTTCCTTCAACTGGGCATCCAGATAGGCCAGCGCGGTCGCAACCGCCGCAGGCCCGTCGGGCGCGCCCGATTTCAACACTTCGCGCAGGTAAAGCCCGTCGATCAACGCGCCCAACCCTTCGGCAATCTCGTCGGCCCGCGCCGCGCACAGCGGCCGCAGGCAGGCCAGCAGGTTAGACCGCAGCCGCCCCTGATAAACCGCCAGCAACCGCTTGGCGTCCGGCACCGTCTGCGCCAGCACGTAAAAGTTCAGCCACGCCCCGACCACTTCGCGCCGGAAATTCCCTGGCGTGAAAGACGCCGCCAGAATCGCCCGCAGCCGCTGCTCTGGTCCCCGCGCCACCGCCAGCGCCCCGCGCACCTCGGCCCCATACAGCGTCAGCACATGGCGCATCGCGGCAAGGAAGATGTCGTCCTTCGACCCGAAATAATGGTGCGCCAGCGCACTCGACATGCCCGCCCGCTTGGCGATCTGGCTCACCGTCACATCCAAAGACCCCACGCGCCCGATCTCGGTGATCGTGGCTTTGACCAGCGCGGCCTTTCGGATAGGCTCCATTCCCAGCTTCGGCATTTCGGCGGCCTCAAGAAAATCCTTGCCAAACCGAATAAGCGTGAAGTCTATTGACTCGTCAATCAACAAAAACCGACAGGGATCGCCATGACTACTCTACGGACCGCACTTCTCGCTGGCTTGTCCTCCCTCGCCCTTGCAGGTGCGTCGCATGCCGAAGGCTGTGACAAGGTAACGTTCTCGGATGTGGGCTGGACCGACATCACCTCGACCACCGCCGTCACCTCGCTGATCGTCGAAGCGCTGGGATACGAGACGGAAACGAAACTGCTTTCCGTTCCCGTCACTTACACCGGCCTTGCCCAGAACGACATCGATGTCTTCCTCGGCAACTGGATGCCCTCGATGGAGGGTGACATCGCCCCCTTCCGCGATGCGGGCACCGTCGATACGGTCCGCGCCAACCTCGAAGGTGCAAAGTACACGCTTGCCGTGAACGAAGCCGCAGCCGCCCTCGGCATCAAGGATTTCAAGGATATCGCCGCCCACAAGGATGAACTTGGTGGCGAAATCTACGGCATCGAACCTGGCAATGACGGCAACCGCCTGATTCTCGACATGATCGACAAAGGCCCCTTCGGCCTGCAGGGCTTCAACCTTGTCGAAAGCTCCGAACAGGGCATGCTCGGCGAGGTTGCCAAACACGACGGCGCAGGCAAACCCATCGTCTTCCTCGGCTGGGAACCCCACCCGATGAACGCCAACTTCAAGATGACCTACCTGACTGGCGGCGACGATTACTTCGGCCCGAATTACGGCGGCGCCACCATCTACACCAACACCCGCAAGGGTTACGTGGCCGAATGCCCGAACGTAGGGAAACTGCTCAACAACCTGTCGTTCACGCTGGCGATGGAGAACGAGATCATGGGCAAGATCCTCAACGACGGTGCCGATCCGGCCGATGCTGCCAAGGAATGGCTGACCGCCAACCCCACCGCCATCGACCCGTGGCTCGAAGGCGTCACCACGAAAGACGGCGGCGACGCCAAGGCCGCCGTTCTGGCCGTCCTCCAGTAACCGGCGAAAGGCCCCGTCAGCGACGGGGCCTTCTCACATCTCCTGCAAAAGTGACCCGGCATGGATTGGCTTACCGATTACAAGATACCCGTAGGCAAGACCGCGAAGCACATCTTCGACTGGTTCAAGACCCATGCCGGACCGTTCTTCGACTTCCTCTCGACCGTGCTCGACGGCATGATCGCAGGCATCCTGTGGGTGCTGCAAACCCCGCCGCCCCTTGTGGTGATCGCGGTGTTCATCGCGCTGACGTGGTATCTGCAACGATCGTGGAAAACCTGCCTCGGCATCTTCCTCGGGTTCCTGTTCATCCTCAATCAGGGCTATTGGGAGGAAACGACCCAAAGCCTCACCCTGATCCTGTCGGCCTGCGTGGTCTGCATGGGCGTGGGCGTGCCCATCGGCATCGCCGCCGCGCACCGCCCGCGGCTTTACCGCGCCATGGTGCCGGTGCTTGACCTGATGCAGACCCTGCCCACCTTCGTCTATCTGATCCCCGCCATCGTCTTCTTCGGCCTCGGCATGGTGCCCGGCCTGATCGCCACCGTGATCTTCGTGCTGCCCGCCCCGATCCGCCTGACCCATCTGGGCATCTCGACCACTCCGCAACCGCTGCTCGAAGCCGCAACCGCCTTTGGTGCCACCCCAAGCCAGCGCCTGTGGAAGGTCGAACTTCCCTACGCGTTCCCCCAAATCATGGCAGGCCTGAACCAGACCATCATGCTGTCGCTGTCCATGGTCGTCATCGCCGCCCTTGTCGGTGCGAACGGCCTTGGGGTGCCGGTGGTGCGGGCGCTCAACTCGGTCAACACCGCGCTCGGCTTCGAATCGGGCTTCATCATCGTGGTGGTGGCCATCCTTCTTGACCGTATGCTGCGGGTGACCCGATGACTGCCGCCCCCCATACCGCTGTCGAATTCGACCGCGTCTCCATCGTCTTCGGCGACAACCCCGACCGCGCCCTTCCCCTGATGGACAAGGGCATGACCCGCGCCGAGGTGCAGGACAAGACCGGTCAGGTGCTGGGCGTGCACGACTGTTCCCTCACCGTCGCGACAGGCGAAATCCTCGTGCTGATGGGACTGTCCGGTTCGGGCAAATCCACCCTTCTGCGCGGCGTCAACGCGCTCAACCCCGTGGTGCGCGGCGAAGTCCGCGTCAATGACGGCAGCAAGATGGTCTCGGTTACGAAAGCCGACCCCGAGACCCTGCGCAAGCTGCGCCTGTCGCGCATCGCCATGGTGTTCCAGCAATTCGGCCTGCTGCCATGGCGCACGGTGCGCGAAAACGTGGGCCTTGGCCTCGAACTCGCAGGCATGACCCCTGCCGAACGGCGCGGCCTCGTCGACGAACAACTTACCCTCGTCAACCTGTCGCAATGGGCCGACCGCAAGGTGGGCGAGTTGTCGGGCGGCATGCAGCAACGCGTCGGCCTTGCCCGCGCCTTCGTCACCCAAGCGCCGATCCTGTTGATGGACGAACCCTTTTCGGCGCTCGACCCGCTGATACGCGCCCGCCTGCAAGACGAACTGCTCGACCTGCAAGCCAAGCTCAAACGCACCATCATCTTCGTCAGCCACGACCTTGACGAAGCCTTCAAGATCGGCAACCGCATCGCCCTGATGGAGGGCGGCCGCATCGTGCAATGCGGCACCGCGCGCGAGATCATCGCCAACCCCGTCAGCGACTACGTGGCCGAATTCGTCGCCCACATGAACCCGCTCGGCGTCCTGACCGCGCGTGACGTGATGCAGGCGGGCAGCAGCACCGCCGCGCAATCGGTCGATGTCGACACGCCGGTAAAGCAAGTCATGGCCCTTCTGGTGGGCGGCGTCACCGAACTTGCCGTCACCGAAGCAGGCAAGGCCATCGGCCTGATCCGCGCCGAAGTCGTCATGGCCAAACTTATCAACCCGCGCGGCGCGGCCTAGGGCCGCCCGTAAACCAACATATTGCCGCGCGCGGTATAGACCAGTTCCATCCGGTCCGCATCGACACCAACGACCGAATAGCACAGGCTGCCAGCGTCGGCCGACCCCACCGTAAACAGTTCCAGAACCGGCGCGCCGCCGGTCCCGTCCGAACAGGCCTCCCAGAAATTGACGACCGATCGCCCGATTTCCTGTCCGTCGTAAACATCGGTCCAGACCAGCCCGTCCACCTCGACCGCGGCCAAGGGGTCTTCTGTCGAAACCCAGCGCCCCTGCACGGCTTTTACCAGATCGGCATAAGGGTCCGGCGCGGGCGCATCGGCAATCGCCCCCAGCGCCAGCGTGGCATAAGAATCATAGACATCGAGGATATCGCCCCGGAACTCGACCCATGACAGCTTGGCCATCCCGCGCAACTTGGCCAGCATCGCGGAATCGCTCGGCCCGTCCGCCGTCACCACGAATTGCGACCCGCCCGCCACGATGGTGCAGCCGGGCAATTCGCCCGCATCGGTGCAGCCTTGGACGTAGCCTGTATCGCGGTAGGCACTGCCCAACGACCCCGCCTCGAAAGCCGCCGCTGACGTCGCCCAAAGCACCGCCCCCGCAAAACCCGCCCAAACTCGCATACCGACCACCATTGCGTATGGCGCGCCTTCATGGCGCACCCCCCTAAAACACACTAAACCTTGGCAACCTTGGGCTTTGCCGCCGCTTTCGGCTTTGCCGCCGCCTTGGGCTTTTCATCCGCCTTTGCCTTGACCGCCGCCTTCGGTTTCGCCGCAGCTTTGGGTTTTGGCGCGGCCTTGGCCTTGGCAGGCTTGCCCTTGCCCGCCTTCTCGGCCACCAGCACCAAGGCTTCTTCCAGCGTCACCGCCTCGGGCGTCAGCTCCTTGGGCAGGGTCGCATTCACCTTGCCCCATTTCACATAAGGCCCGTACCGCCCCGGCATCACCTGCACCTCGCCGCCGTCCGGATGTTCGCCCAACACCCGCAGCGGCCCTGCCGGAGCCGCAGCCCCGCGCCCGCGCGTGGCCTTGTTGGCCAGCACCTCGACCGCGCGGTTCATGCCGATGGTGAACACCTCCTCGACATCCGCGATGTTGGCATAGGTCGCCCCGTGCTTGACATAAGGCCCGAACCGCCCGATCCCCGCCTCGACCAGATCGCCCGTTTCAGGATGCGGCCCGATGGGGCGCGGCAGGTCGAGCAATTGCAACGCCCGCTCCAGCGTGATGCTTTCCGGCGCCCAGCCTTTGGGCAAGCTCGCCCGTGGCGGCTTGGGCGCTGCCTCAGTCGGCTCGCCCCGCTGCACATAAGGGCCGAACCGCCCCGATTTCAGGCTGATCGGCAGCCCGTTCGCATCCATCCCCAGCACGCTATCGCCCGCCATGCCGCCGTTTTCATCGGTCCCGCCGATGGGCCGCGTATAGCGGCACTCGGGATAATTGCCGCAACCGATGAACGCCCCGCCCGACCGCGCCGTCTTCAGATGCAGCTTGCCACTGCCGCAAGTCGGACAAATCCGCGGGTCCGACCCATCCGCCCGCGCGGGGTAAAGATGTGGCGCAAGGAATTCGTCGATCTTGTCCAGCACCTCGCCGATCCGCAGATCGGCTGTTTCCGCGATGGCAGCGGAAAAGTCGCGCCAGAACCGCGCCAGCACTTCCTTGTAGTCGCGCTCGCCTGCCGAAACATCGTCAAGCTGCGCTTCCAGATCGGCGGTGAAATCGTATTCGACATAGCGGCGGAAGTAGTTGGTCAGGAACGCCGTCACCAGCCGCCCCTTGTCTTCGGGGATCAGCCGGTTCTTGTCTTTCTTGACATATTCGCGGTCCTGAATGGTCGTGATGATGCTGGCATAGGTCGAAGGCCGCCCGATCCCCAACTCTTCCATCCGCTTGACCAGCGTGGCTTCGGTATAGCGCGGCGGGGGCTGGGTGAAATGCTGCTCGGGGGCAACCTTGCGCTTCTCGACGCCCTCGCCTTGCATGATCTGCGGCAGACGGCCCTCGTCATCCTCGCCATCGATCACCTGCTCGTCGCGGCTTTCGTCATAAACGGCAAGGAACCCGTCGAATGTCACCACCTGCCCGTTGGCCCGCAGGCCCACCTCGCCATCGGGGCTGGCGATCTCGACCACCGTTCGCTCCAGACGGGCCGAGGCCATCTGGCAGGCAATCGTCCGCTTCCAGATCAGGTCGTACAGCTTGCGCTGGTCAGCCTCGGCCAGCCGCAACGTCTCGGCGCTGGCCGACATATCGGTGGGGCGGATACATTCATGCGCTTCCTGCGCGTTCTTGGCCTTGTTCTTGTACAGTCGCGGGCTGTCGGGGACGTAAGCTGCGCCAAAGCGCCGCTTGATCTCGGCCCGCGCCTCGGCCACGGCTTCAGGGGCCATGTCGATGCCATCGGTCCGCATATAGGTGATATGCCCCGCCTCATACAGCCGCTGCGCCGCGTTCATCGTGGCCTTGGCGCCAAAGCCGTATTTGCGGCTGGCCTCTTGCTGCAGGGTCGACGTCATAAAGGGCGGATAGGGGTTGCGCGTGGCAGGCTTTGCCTCGACGCTTTGCACCTTCAATGTCCGCGATGTGACAGCCTGCACGGCCAATTCCGCAGCCGTGCCGGTCGGAATGTCGAATTTCGACAACTTCTTGCCGCCCAGCACGGTCAGCGTCGCCTCGAATTCCTGCCCGCGCGGTGTCACCAGCACGGCCTTGACCGTCCAGTATTCCTGCGCGCGGAAAGCCTCGATCTCCATCTCGCGCTCGACGATCAGCCGCAGGCAGACCGACTGCACACGCCCCGCCGATTTTGCCCCCGGCAGCTTGCGCCACAGCACCGGCGACAGGTTGAACCCCACCAGATAATCCAGCGCACGCCGCGCTAGATAGGCTTCCACCAGCGGCAGGTCCACGTCGCGCGGCTCTTGCATCGCCTTGGTCACGGCATCCTTGGTGATGGCGTTGAACGTCACCCGCCGCACCGTCTTGCCCTTCTTGATCGATGACGCCAGCGCCTCTTGCAGGTGCCACGAAATCGCCTCGCCCTCGCGGTCGGGGTCGGTCGCAAGGATCAGCGTATCGTCGGTCTTCAAAGCCTCGGTGATGGCGCGGATGTGCTTTTTCGATTCGGGCGCAACCTCCCAAAGCATCGCGAAATCATGATCGGTATCGACCGACCCGTCCTTGGCCGGCAAATCGCGCACATGGCCATAGGATGCCAGAACGACATAGTCGGGCCCGAGATATTTGTTGATTGTCTTGGCCTTGGCGGGAGACTCGACGACGACGACTGCCATGAAATTCCCTGTCCTGTGACCTGTCCGAATAGCGCGGCAACATGTGGGTGAAGGATGCGCCTTGTCAATGCGCGCCATCAAATCCCGAAGCCTGCCACCGCGCGCCCTGTGCGCAACGACGATTTTTCTGCGAAAAATCTGGCCCGTCTTGACAACTTGCGCCCCGCATCCTGCCGCGACAGGGGGCTGCCGCCCCCTCGGGCCGTTCCGGCCCTCACCCCTGCGGATATTTGGACCAGCGTGAAACCGATTGCCGTTCACGATCGTGCAAATATCCTCGGGGGGAAGCCGCCCCAAGGGCGGCGCGGGGGGGCAGACAGCCCCCCGTTCCGACCGCGCAGGACGACTGCATCCTTGGGCATCTTCGATCGCTCGCAACATAGGGCCTGCATCTGGCCAACGGAGCCCGCTAAAAATGCGGTCAAGCCAGAAAAGGCCAGATTTTTCGCAGAAAATTCGTTCGCCGGCCACACAGCCGCCCGCTGAGGCGCCTGTGCTCATGGCTTCGGCCTGCCCGATGCTGCGACGGGCCCCGGCTGCGTCACCTGCCTGCACCGACCAAAGCGCAACCGCGCCTTGTGCAGCCCCCTCACACCGCCCGTGACAACAACCCGCCTGCCTGCCGCAAGATCGCGCCTTCCAGTTCCAGCGCAACCAGCTCGGGTGCCACCTTGGCCGCAGGCAGCGCAAGGTCGCGGATCAACTGGTCTTCGGCCATCGGGCTTGGTCCCAGCCGTTGCAAAATCTGGCTGTGCAGGTCCGCGATCTGCGACAGGGGGCGCGCTGCAGGCACCGGTCCGGGCAAGGGCGGCCGCGCATACGCCTCATCCCCCCCGATCCGCACCTGCGCCACGCCCAGCGCCGCCAGCACATCGGCCGCCCCGCGCACCAGCACCGCCCCGTCGCGGATCAGCATGTTGCACCCCGAGGCGCGGGCATCGAAGGGATGGCCAGGCACCGCCATCACCTCGCGCCCCATGTCCAAGCCCTCCTTGGCCGTGATCAACGACCCCGACCGCGCAGCCGCCTCGACCACCACGACCGCCCGCGCCAGCCCCGCCACGATCCGGTTCCTTTGTGGAAAATGCCGTGCCTGAGGTTGCAAGCCCATCGGCTGCTCGGAAAGCAGACAGCCCCGCTCGGCAATCGCCGCCGCCAGTTTGGCGTTTTCCTCGGGATAGACCACGTCTACCCCGCCTGCCATCACGGCCACCGTTCCGCCCTCCAGCGCCGCCAGATGCGCCTCGGCGTCGATGCCCCGCGCCAGCCCCGACACCACGACCTGCCCGCCCTCGCCCAGTGTCAGCGCCAGCCGCCGCGCCATCCGCAGCCCCAGCGAAGACGCGTTGCGCGCGCCCACCATCGCCACCATCGGCCGCGCCAGCAATGCCACGTCGCCCCGCGCCCACAACACGGGCGGCGCATCCGGCAATTGGGCAAGAAGCGGCGGATAGGCGGCGCCATCGGGCACCAGCATCACCGCACCCGCCAGCCGCGCCTGCGCCATTTCGTATTCCGCCACCTCGACCGGACAGACCGAATATCCCTCGACCCCTGCCGCCCGCGCTACCCCCGGCAAAGCGGCCAGCGCCGCCGCCGCCGAACCGTGTTCCTCGACCAGCCGGTGATAGGTCACCGCCCCCACCCGCCGTGACCGGATCAGCCGCAGCCGGTCCAGCGCCTCTTGCCGATCGATCCCCATCGCGCTGCCCCCGATCCCGTCCGCCATTGCATCCTTGCGACTCGCATCGTGACGGCGCAGGGTTAACAAGCGGTGAATCCGCACCGCTGCCCCGACCCACCTGCCGCATCTGTCGCAAACCGACCCTGACAGGCGACAAAATGCGCCAGACGTCGCGCCGCCTTCGTGATTGAAGCCGCCTGCAAAGTTTGATCAAATACCCGCAAACGACCCGACCCCCGGGTCTGCCGATGGAGCCTTGGAACATGCTGAACGCCGAAGTAGCCCGCCGCCGCGATGATGCCATCTCCCGTGGCGTCGGCATGATGACCCAGATCTACGCCGATCGCGCGCTGAACTCGGAAATCTGGGATATCGAGGGCAACCGCTACATCGACTTTGCCGCAGGCATCGCCGTGGTGAACACCGGCCATTGCCACCCCAAGGTCATGGCCGCCGTCACCGCACAAATGGCGAAATTCACCCACACCTGCCATCAGGTGCTGCCTTACGAAAACTACATCCGCCTTGCCGAACGCCTCAATAACATCGTGCCGGGCGACTTTGCCAAGAAGACCATCTTCGTCACCACCGGCGCCGAAGCCTGCGAGAATGCGATC
Organism: Gemmobacter sp.; assembly: GCA_040398445.1. Lineage (GTDB taxonomy): Bacteria > Pseudomonadota > Alphaproteobacteria > Rhodobacterales > Rhodobacteraceae > Paragemmobacter. The sequence continues at coordinate 56,443 of JBBAUB010000005.1, forward strand.
AAGATCGCCCGCATTGCCACGGGCCGCAACGCCGTCATCGCCTTCGGCGGCGGCTTCCACGGGCGTACCTTCATGGGCATGTCGCTGACCGGCAAGGTCGAACCCTACAAAAAGGGCTTCGGCGCGATGATGCCCGATGTCTTCCACGTGCCCTTCCCGATGGGTCCGCACGGCATTTCCACCGAAGACTCGATGAAGGGCATCGAAAAGCTGTTCAAGGCCGATCTCGACCCGAACCGCGTCGCCGCCATCATCTTCGAACCCGTGCAGGGCGAGGGCGGCTTTTACGAAGCGCCCACCGACCTGATCCGCGCCCTGCGCGCGCTGTGCGACAAGCACGGCATCGTCATGATCGCCGACGAGGTGCAGACCGGCTTTGCCCGCACCGGCAACCTGTTCGCCATGGAGATGCACGGCGTCGCCGCCGACCTGACCACCATGGCCAAAGGTTTGGCAGGCGGCCTGCCGCTTGCCGCCGTGACCGGCAAGGCCGAGCTGATGGACGCCGCCAACCCCGGCGGTCTGGGCGGCACCTATGCCGGCAACCCCTTGGGCATCGCCGCCAGCCACGCCGTGCTCGACGTGATCGAGGAAGAAGACCTCTGCGCCCGCGCCAACGAACTCGGCTCGCGCCTGAAACAGCGCCTCGAACAGATCCGCTCGACCGCGCCCGAAATCATCGACATCCGCGGCCCGGGCTTCATGGTCGCCGTCGAATTCGCCAACCCGTCCAACCACGAACCCGACGCGGGCTTTACCGGCCGCGTGCGGATGGAGGCCCTCAAGCGTGGCCTGATCCTGCTCACCTGCGGGGTCTACGGCAACGTGATCCGCTTCCTTGCGCCCATCACCATCCCCGACGCCCATTTCGCCGAAGCGATGGACATCCTCGAAGCATCGGTCGCAGCCGCGCGTCAGGGCTGATCGCGGGGCCGGTATCGAAGCGGGGGGCACCGCTCCCCGATCCATCGGTTCGTGAACCGATGGCCGGTGCCGGGGGATAGCTACCGAACAGATGAACAGGGCCGTTTCTTCTGGAACGGCCCTTTCCATTGGGGTAATCGCGCAGCATGGCAGGACAGATCACGACAGAGCCAAGCGGCATCACCCTCTCCGGCGTGTCCTACGCCGTGGCAGGGCGCGCTATCCTGTCGGGGCTGAGCCTGTCGCTGACCGATCGTCGCATCGGCATATTGGGGCGGAACGGATCGGGCAAGACCACCCTGCTGCGCCTGATGGCAGGGCTGATCGCGCCGACCTCGGGCACCGTGACCGTCGACGGGATCGCGCCCGCCGACCGCAAGGCGATGCTGCCCCGCCTCGGCATCCTGTTCCAGAACCCCGACCATATGATCCTGTTTCCCACCGTGGCCGAAGAACTCGCCTTCGGGCTGATCCAGATGGGCGTGACAAAGGCCGAAGCGCAAGCCCGCGCGCTTGCCTGCCTGCGGGCCGAGGGTCGCACCCATTGGGCCACGGCCCCGACAGCCACGCTCAGCCAAGGGCAGCGCCATTACCTGTGCCTGTTGTCGGTGCTGCTGATGCAACCCGCCACGATCCTGCTCGACGAACCCTTCGCCGGTCTCGACCTGCCGACCCAATCGCGCCTGTCGCGCCGTCTGCAAGCACTGCCGCAGCGGCTGGTCACCATCAGCCACGATCCCGCCGCCGTAGCAGCGGCCGACCGTATCCTGTGGCTTGATGCGGGGCGCATCCGCGCCGATGGCCCACCGGCCAAAGTGCTGCCCGCCTTCACCGCCGAAATGGCCCGTGTGGGAGAGGTCGATGCTGACACTGACCTCGCCGGTTGACACCCCGCTCCACCGCCTGCCAGCGGCTGCGAAACTGGCAGCCCTCAGCCTGTTCACGCTGGCGCTCTTTGCCCTCCGCGATCCGGCACCGCTCGCAGTCGCAGCGGTCCTCGTCGCGGCATTGCACATCGCGCTCGGCGCAGGCTTTGCCCGCCACGCGCTGCGCCTGCTTTATCCGCTTTGGCCCTTCCTTCTCGTCGTGGCCCTGTGGCACCTCTGGACAGGCGCAGCGGCCGGCGGGGCGTCCATCCTGCTGCGCCTCGTCACGGCCGTTGCCACCGCGAACCTCGTGACCATGACGACCCGCCTGTCGGACATGATCGCCACGCTGGAACGTCTCGCCGCTCCCTTGCGACACCTTGGCCTGTCACCCCGCACCCTTGCCCTCGCCATCGCACTGGTGATCCGCTTCATCCCCGTCCTGTCGGCCCGCATCTCCCAGATCACCGAGGCATTCCGCGCCCGCTCGCCGCGCCGCCCCGGCCACCGCCTGCTCGTCCCCGCCGCCCTCGCCGCCCTCGACGACGCCGACCACGTCGCCGATGCCCTGCGCGCAAGGGGCGGAACCCGTTAGCAAAGCGTTCCCGAAGGGTCGTTCACTCCAAACGGGGTCAGGCTGCAATCGCCAAAGTCCGGCAGCAGATGGCGCAAGATGACCAATCCGCACCCAATCGCCTGCCTTACGATCCAAGCCGAGAGCAGATCGCCGCCCGCGTCGATACGTGGCAGAAGGCGGCAGGGGTGGCTTGCCTTCGGTGTACCCTGCGCACCGTCCAAACGTGGCTGGCGCCGATTTACACGGGCGCGGGCCCTCTCGCTCCGTGCTAGCGCCCCGCCCGTGTGGCGGCCCGTCAGGTCGCGCTGGCGCTGGCTGTGGCCCGACAGATGCGCCTGACCGAAGCAAAGCTCGTCCACAAGCCCGGCCTTGCGCGGTCGCACATCGGTTCATCCGCCCCCACGGTTAGGGCGCTCATCCGATGGCGGGGTCTCCCTTTGCCGCGGTGTGAGACACGTCCGACTGTCGCGCCGGCTGACGACAAGCTTGCCTTCGCCGCGCACGCACCCCTGCGCGGCGAACGGGCGCTACCGATCCAAGTCTGCCTGCGCAAACGAGGAACCATTCCGCCCGACCGCCGCCGACAGGACACCTTGACCCGACAATTTTCCAAACGGTCAGGCACCACTGCCACGTCGCCTGCTATCCGTCCCAGTGCGTCCGGCTCATTGCGCCCCAAGCTGCTCCGCGCAGCCTTGCCCCCGCACCTCCCGCCCCGCCCCCCGCACCTCCCCGACCGCCGCGCCAAGGTCTTGCTCGCAAGGGTCGCACAGGCTACGGCTGGTCACGAAAAAGGAGACGACCATGGAACGCAACCTCGCCCACATCGCCCTGTTTGCCGCGCTGATCGCGGTCCTCGGCTTCGTGCCCGCCCTCACCTTGCCCTTCGGCGTTCCGATCACCGCCCAAAGCCTCGGCGTCATGCTCTGCGGCACCGTTCTGGGTGCCAGGCGCGGCGCGCTGGCGGTTGTGCTGTTCCTCGTCCTCGTCGCCATCGGCCTGCCGCTTCTGTCGGGCGGCCGTGGCGGGTTGGGTGTCTTCGTCGGCCCCTCGGCGGGCTTCCTGATCGGCTTCGTGGCTGCCGCCTTCGTCGCGGGCCTGATCGTCGAACGCTGGTCCGCCCCGCTGCCGCTCGCCGCTTTCGCGGGCAGCGTCACGGGCGGCATCCTCGTGCTCTACGCCTTCGGCATTCCGGGCATGGCCGTCAGCTTGGGCAAATCCCTGCCCGAAGCGGCGCTGCTTGCCACACCCTTCCTGCCGGGCGATCTGGTCAAATGCGTCCTGGCCGCCCTCGTGACGCGAGGCATCGCCCAGATGCGCCCCGGCGCACTGCTCTCGCGCGGCTGACGGGGACGACAGCGCCCCCCTTCTCCTTGTCCCAAATATCCTGCGGGGGGTCCGGGGGGCGCAAAGCCCCCCGGCATTTACCGCAGACTCAGCCGCGCAGCACCAACGCCGACCCGATCCCGCCCGCCGCCGCGATGGCCGCCAGACCATGGCCGCCGCGCAGGTCGTGGAACAGCCGCACCGCCAGCACGGCGCCCGATGCCCCCACCGGATGCCCCCGCGCCAGCGCCCCTCCCCCCGTGTTCACCGTTGCGGGGTCCAGCCCGGCCCCCTCGACACATGCCATCGCCTGCGCAGCATAGGCCTCCATCACCTCGCACCGCTCCAGCGACGCGGGGACCAGCCCCGCGCCTGCCAGCGCCGCGGCGATGGCAGCGACCGGGGCCGTCGCAGGTTCCACCGGATCGCCGCCCAGTGTCGCACCCGCCACGATTTCCACCGCCCGCGCCGCCTGCGCCGCAACCCGCTCGGACACGACCACGCACAGCGCCGCCCCGTCTGCCGCCACAGCCGCATTGGCCGCAGTGATCGCGCCACAGACCACCGGCGCGCGGGCTGCCAGCGCGGGCGTCAGGACCCGCGCAAAGGCATCGTCCCCCACACCCGCCAAGGGCACGATCTCGGCCCGCATCCGCTCGCGCGCTGCCATGGCCCGCGCATGGCTCGCCACCGCCCAAACGTCCATCCGCCCGCGCGCAATGCCCAGCCGCCGCGCCATCGCATCCGCCGCTTGCGCCATGTCGGGGTCGCGGTCTGGCCAGGGCGTGAACGGCGCCTGCTCATAGGGCGCATCGGCCCAAGGCATCCGCCGCACCGGACGGCGCGAATAGCTCTCGGCCCCGCCCGCCACCACCACATCCGCCCCCGCCCCCACCAGCGCCCGCGCCAACAGCAGCGCGTCGAGTCCCCCCGCGCATTGCCGGTCGATCGTCAGCCCCGCCACCCGCTCGGGCAATCCCGCCAGCAACGCGATCCGCCGCGCCGGATTGCCCCCCTCGCCGATGGCATTGGCGACGATCACCTCGTCCACCGCCGCCGCACCAAGCCCCGCATCCGCCAGCACCGCCCGCAGCACCGCCGCCCCCAGCGCATCGACCGACACGCCCGCAAAGGCCCCGCCGCGTGGCACCACCGCCGTCCGCCGCGCGGCGATGACGAAAGCCCGCCTCACAGCCCCGCCTCGGCGGCAAGGCGCACCAGATCGGTCTTGCCCGACGGCAACACCGGCCAATCCTCGCGCCAGACCACCGCCCGCGGCGCCTTCAGCGGGCCAAAGCGCACCCGCCCCGCTTGCAACACCGCCGTCTCCTGTGCCCGATCGCCCTGCAGCACCGCCACCATCACCACCCCGCGCAGCGCATCGCGGCGCGGCAGCACAGCCGCCTGCACCACGCCGGGCAGGCCGGCCAGCCAGCTTTCGATCTCTTCGGGAAAGACATTCTCGTCCGCCACCGTGACCATCCGCCCGGCACGCCCGGCCAGATGCAACTCGCCCTTCTGCATCCAGCCGAGTTCTCCCACCGACAGCCAGCGCCCGTCGCGCCGCGCCGATCCGGGGTCGTCACCGGCATAGCCGCGAAACACATAGGGCGATTGCACCCAGACCTCGCCCACCGCCCCGTCGGCCAGCCCCGCACCCTCGCGGTTGCGGATGGCGATCTTCACCCCCGGATAGGCCTTGCCCACCGAATCGACCGATGCCCCCGCATCGGCCAGCGTGATGAAACTCGCTTCCGCCGCGCCATAGAACTCGCGCACTTCCGCCGACGGGGCCACCGCGGCCAAGGCCGCCCGTAGCCGCGGGTCCAGCTTCGAGCCACCCACCAGCACCACCCGCAGCCCTGCCAGCACCGGCCCCGCCGCCTCGGCCAGCAGGCGCAGTTGCGACGGCGTGGCATAGATCACCGCGACCCCCGCCTCGGCCAGCATCGCCCGCTGCCGGTCGGGCCGCACCCCGCCCAGAAGCCAGACGCGGCACCCCAGACAGGCCCCTTCCAACGCGCCATAAAGCGCCAGCGAATGAACCAGCCGCCCCAGCACGGCAACCCCGACCCCCGGCCCCAATGCGAACAGCTCCGCATTCACGGCAAAGCCCGCGACCCATGACCGTTGCGTCCGCAAGATGCGCCGCGGCTGCCCCGACGATCCCGATGTCAACGTCTCGAACACCGGCGGCACGGCGTTCTTCGGTGCGGGCGCATCGTCCAGACCGATGCGGAACGCCCGTCCCGCACCGGCCAGCGCCAGCGCGCGCTCCAGCGCAAGACCGGCAGGCTGATCGGCAATCGCGTCCGCAATCGCCCCCTCGCCCTCGGCCACGGCTGCGCTGCACGCATCCGGCAAGACCAATCCCGCCGCATCGTGCACTTCGGCCAGCACATGCCGACGGAAGCGATTTCCGATACCCATTCGCCCCCCTCCGCCGTTTGCACGGTCTAATGTCTTGTTGCCTGCGGCCCTGCGCCCTGTCGCTGCGGCGGCGGGGTCAGTCTTCGCGGAACCGCGTCGACAGCGCCCGCGCCGCCTGTGCCAGCAGCACCATGTCGATACCGACGGCGGTAAAGGTCGTGCCCCATTCCATGCACCGCCGCGCGAAATCCAGGTCGGTGGTCAATATGCCCGCAGGCAGGCCCGCGTCGCGGATCGCATGGATCGCCCGCTCGACCATCGCCACCACATCGGGATGCCCCATGTCGCCCACATGGCCCATCGACGCGGCAAGATCGGCCGGACCGATGAACAACCCGTCCACCCCGTCGACCCGCGCGATTTCGGAAATGCGGTCGACCGCTTCGGCTGTCTCGATCTGCAACAGCAGGCACAATTCCTCTTCCGCGCGCCGGTGATAATCGGGCACCGTCTGGAAGACCGAAGCCCGCATCATCCCCGCCACGCCCCGCACGCCGCGGGGTGCATAGCGGATCGCATCGACCGCCGCCTTGGCCTCGAAGGCGTTCTGCACATAGGGAATCAGCAACGTCTGCACGCCGAAATCGAGCAGGCGCTTGATCAGCACCTTGTCGTTATCGGCAGGGCGTACGACGGCATGGGTGCGATAGGGCGCCATCGCCTGCAGCATCGGCAGCGTGTCGGGAATATCGGTCAGCGCATGTTCCGTGTCGATCACCACCCAGTCGAAACCGCAGGTGGCCAGCATCTCGGCGGTCAGCGACCCGGGGATCGAATTCCACAGCCCGATCTGTTGACGACCGGCTTTCAGCGCCTGTTTGAAACGGTTCTTGGGCAACATCATTTCGAAACCAGTGTCTTCATCCGCCGCAGCGCAAGGGCATAGCCCTCGGTGCCGAAACCCGCGATCACCCCTTCGGCCCGCAGCGACACATAGGAATGGTGCCGGAACGCCTCGCGCCGGTGCACGTTCGAAATATGAACCTCGAGCACCGGCCCTTCAAAGGCGTTCAAGGCGTCAAGGATGGCAACCGACGTATGCGTATAGGCGGCGGGGTTGATGATGATCCCCGACGCCTCGGCCCGCGCCTGATGGATCCAGTCGACCAGCGCCCCTTCGTGGTTCGACTGGTGGAAGCGCACGGTCAGCCCCAACTCCTCGGCCAGTGCCGAACAGGCATCCGCCACATCCTCCAGCGTCTCGCGCCCATAGATTTCGGGCTGGCGCAGCCCCAGCAGGTTAAGGTTCGGTCCGTTGAGGACGAAGACAGGCTTGGGCACGGAAGGCATCCTGACACAAATTCCGTTGCCAGATTACCCCCCAAGCCCGCCCCGTCACAAGGGGCGAGGCCAAGTCTTGTCCCGCCACGGCCTTAACGCAGGTGAAGCGTTGCCCAAATCCCGCGCCCCGGCAGCGCAAAACCCTCCCCGAGGTGGATGAATCCGCAAGACCAGCCATGCGGAACAGCCGTCGCAGCAGGCCTTATCGCGCGACTGACCCTTGGCGTTCCCGAACTGCTTCACAGGGTAGGGTGACGACCGCGCCTAGTCGGTTTCGCAGGGGACTGGATAACGCGGGGTATCTACCCCGGTCCCGGCTGCGATCCTGTTCGCGGCGGCGCTTGCGCTGATCGTGCCGATGATCCTGCGCGCCCGTGGCAAACAAGCAGTAATCGCCCAACTCGGCGCGACCTTGGACCGAGGGTTTTGGCGATCCGTGACGCATCCACCCCGTGTGGGCCTGTCGCGGACAGATGCCTTGTGATAAGCGGGCCGGAACCGGACCAAGCCGCAAACGGACGCATCCCATGCCCCTCGCCTATCAATCCGCCCATGAAGAACTGCATTACCTCGACCGTGCCGGTTGGCTGCGGGCTGCCGTGCTGGGGGCCAATGACGGCATCGTATCGGTCGCTTCGTTGATCGTGGGCGTTGCCGCCGCCGATCCGACCCGCGCGGCGATCCTGATTGCGGGGGCGGCGGGCCTGGCGGCGGGGGCCATGTCGATGGCGGCGGGGGAATATGTCTCGGTCAGCTCGCAAGCGGATGTGGAACGCGCCGATATCGCGCGCGAACGCCAGGCGCTGCGCGACACGCCCAAGGCCGAGGAACGCGAACTGGCCTCTATCTACGAATCTCGCGGGCTGTCGCCGCAGACGGCTGCGCTCGTGGCGCACGAGTTGTCGCAAAAGGACGCGCTTGGCGCACACGTGCGCGATGAGTTGGGCCTGTCCGAGGTGCATTCCGCCAATCCGTTGCAGGCGGCCTTTGCGTCGGGCCTGACCTTTACCGCCGCTGCGGCGGTGCCCGTGATCGTCGCGGCCCTTGCGCCGGCAGGACAGATCATCCCCGCCGTGGTGGTGGCAACCCTTGTCAGCCTTGCCGGACTGGGGGCGCTGGGTGCCCACGCAGGCGGTGCGCCAAAGCTGAGGGCGACCGCGCGCGTGCTGTTCTGGGGCGCCGCGGCCATGGCGATCACGGCAGGCGTGGGACGGGTGTTCGGCGTGTCGGTCTGACGGAACGGGTTGCCGTGTGCGCCGCTGCCCCGCCTTATGGGCTTACACCAACCCCCAAGACCGGATAAGCAGCGCCGCGTCCGGTTGTTGGGGAAGATCATGGCACAGAATGCCACCATCTACAAAGTCGAGCTGTCCGTATCGGATATGGACCGCCATTATTACGAGACCCACAAACTGACCGTGGCCAAACATCCGTCGGAAACCGACGAACGCTTGATGGTGCGCATCATCGCCTTTGCCATGAATGCGCATGAAAGCCTCGAAATGACAAAGGGCATCTCCACCGACGACGAGCCGGACATCTGGCAAAAAAGCCTGAGCGGCACGCTGGATGTCTGGGTCGCACTGGGCCTACCCAGCGAAAAGGTGATGCGCCAGTCTTGCAGCAAGGCCGAACGGGTCGTCGTTTATCCTTACGGCGGACGGACCGCCGAAATCTGGTGGGACAAGATCAAGAACAGCACCACCCGTTTCGCCAACCTTGAGGTGGTCAACTTTTCCGAAAAGGACACGGGCGAGTTGGCACAGTTGGCGAACCGCACGATGAAGCTGCAGGTGAACATCCAGGATGGCGAGGTGATGGTCAGCCTGGGCGAACGTATCGTCTACCTGACCCCGCTGACATGGAAGCCGGCCGCCTAGCAACTGTATCTCTCAGGTCGTTGCGGCCGTCCATTTCTGACGGTTCTTGCATAGCGCGTTCGCGATGGTCACGAGCTTTCTGGCAACTGCGGTGATGATGACCTTGTGCGGTTTTCCGGCATTCCGGAGTCGGTCTGCAAAGGATTTCAGGCTTGGGTTGTGATGTGCCGCGACCAGTGCCGCCTGGAACATCACGTGCCGCAGGGCGCGGCGACCCCCGGCGATGGCCCGTTTTCCGCGAAGGGTTCCGCTGTCGTGCGCGACCGGGGCCAATCCGGTGAGTGCCGCAGCCTTTTCGCCGGTGATGGTGCCGATCTCGGGCATTTCTGCGATCAGCATCGCGCTGGCAACCGGGCCGATCCCCGGGATGGAACGAAGGACGATGGCGGTTTCCGACAGGCGATCGTCACTGGCGATGGCCTTGGTGATCCGATCTTCCAGTTCCTTGATCAGGCTGTCGATCCGTTGCTTCAACTCGGTGTCGACGTCCTCGAACATCGCGGCGGTGCCCAGTTTCTGATGCGCGCGGATTTGGGCCAGCAGCCGTTTGCGCATCTCGACCAGCTGTGCTCTTTTAGACGTCAAGGCTCTGAGAAGGCGCAGCTTTTCCGCAGGAAGGCTGCGGCCTGCTTCGGGCCGGAAGGCGAAGAAGCAGGCGATGAGTCCGGCATCAATCCGGTCGGTCTTGGCGCGTGTGCCACGGCTTTGCGCAAACGCCTTCACCTGAGCGGGGGGCACCTGGCGGGCGGTAACGCCTTCCGTCTCCAAAAGCGCCCAGAGTTGCCATTCCTGACCGCCAGTCGATTCAAAGCAGACGACGGCGTCTCGGTCCCGGGCAAGATACGCCACGGCAGCATGACCCGCCGCGGTGTTTGCCACTCTGCAGCGATGCCCATCGGGGAGGCAATGAAGGTCCAGCCAATCGCGACTGACATTTATGCCGATGACGCGGCCATCTGATAGATTGTCCATGCTCTCTTCCTTCTGGTGCGCGGTCCTGCAAAGGCCGCAATCAACTGTTCGAGACGATGAAGAGAGGCGGTGCCGACAGGCTAGAAAACGTGGTCTCGCCACAAGGGTCAGACGTCGCGCACCACCCCGTCACTGACCCTGGCCGGGGCCGGTGACGGGGCCAGTTTAGCAGAACCGAGATACAGAAGGGTCAGTCTGCGCGGCAGCCTTCATGCGCCGTGATCTGGGGCCTTGCCAGACGGGGCGACATAGGGGCGCGTCACGTCTTGCAGGGCGATGTCGATCGACTCGACTTCGATCTCGACCGCGCCGTCGCCCGCCAGAACCAGCGTCAAACGCCCTGCGCCGTCTAGCCCCGACGCAAAATCCAGCGACAGGATCGACAGCACAAGGTTCTTGTCCCTGCGGTCAAAGCCGTAGGACCGCACCGCCGTTACCCCGTCGATCACCAGCAAAGCGCGCGCGCGTTCATAGGGGCGCCTGGCCGCTTCGGCCGCAGCGCGGTCTTCCCAGCGGAAGCGGTTGACCAGACAGGCAAAACGCCGCTTGCCGCGCTGCCACGTCATATCCTGCGCCTGCAGCACCGCGTCCTGCACCAGCGCCGACATCACCGGCACATCTGCCGCATCTTGCGCCAGCAGTTTCAGCGGTGCGTCGTCGCCATCTTCGAAGCGTGCATCTGTCATCAGTGGCCCGTGATCCGTTCGATCTGCGCCCCGCAGGCCGAAAGCTTTTCTTCCACCCGCTCATAGCCACGGTCAAGGTGATAGACCCGGCTGACCACGGTTTCCCCCTCGGCCGCCAATCCGGCAAGGATCAGGCTGACGCTGGCCCGCAGGTCCGTTGCCATCACCGGCGCACCCCTGAGCTTGGCCACGCCCGTCACGGTCGCCGTCCCGCCATGCACGTCGATTTTCGCCCCCATGCGGATCAGTTCCGGCGCATGCATGAAGCGGTTTTCGAAGATCTTTTCCTCAAGCACCGAAACCCCCTGCGCCGTGCACAGCAGCGCCATCATCTGCGCCTGAAGATCGGTCGGAAAACCGGGGAAAGGCTCGGTCGTTACATTGACCGCTTTCACGTCGCCGCCGTTGCGGCTGACCTTCAACCCCCGTGCCGTCTCGCTGACAGACACACCCGCCTGATCCAGCTTTTCGGCGAATGCACCGACCAATTCCATGCGCCCGCCCAACAGTTCCACCTCGCCCCCGCAGATCGCCGGAACCAGCATATAGGTTCCCAATTCGATGCGGTCGGTCACGACGGGATGGGTCGCGCCGTTCAGGCGATCGACGCCCTGGATGGTGATGGTCGACGTGCCCTCGCCCTCGATCTGCGCGCCCATCTTGCGCAGGCATTGTGCGAGATCGACGATCTCCGGCTCGCGCGCGGCGTTCTTCAACACGGTCGTGCCCTTGGCCAGCGTTGCCGCCATCAGGGCGTTTTCCGTCGCCCCGACCGATACGAAGGGAAATTCCACCACCGCGCCGCGCAGCCGCCCGCCCGGTGCCTTGGCATGCACATAGCCCTCGCGCAGGTCCAGTTCCGCCCCCATCGCCTCGAGTGCTTTCAGATGCAGGTCCACCGGACGCGCTCCGATGGCACAGCCCCCCGGCAGCGACACCACGGCATGCCCGTCGCGCGCCAGCATCGGCCCGAGGACCAGGATCGAGGCCCGCATCTTGCGCACGATGTCGTAATCGGCGGTGTGGTTCGAAATCGCATGCGATGACATCGCCAGAACCTGCCCGTCCTGCAGGCTGGCAACCTCGGCTCCCAGCGATTGCAAAAGCTGCGTCATGGTCCGGATATCCGACAGGCGCGGCGCGTTGGTCAGCGTCAGCGGCTCTTCGCTCAACAGCGTGGCGGGCATCAGCGTCAGGCAAGCGTTCTTGGCCCCCGCGATGGGGATCACCCCGTTCAGCGCCCCGTTGCCCTTGACTACGATCTGGTCCATGCCGCCTGCCTCACTCGGTCTCGTCCTCACCGTCACGGACGGCCCCGCCCTGCTCCCCCTTGGCCCGCGCCTGCGCCTTGCGCCGCGCGACATTGGCCTTGAGCGCTGCCTTCAGCCGCTCCGCGCGCGACGATTTTGCCGCCTTGCGCAAAGGTTTCGGGGCCTCGACATCCTCGGGTTTCGGGTTCATCGGCCCCGTCTATACCAAGCCGCGGCGACGGTCCAGATTGCGCGGCCCGCATCGATGCGCGCAAGACGCGAAGGCGGCAACCCCGCGCCCATACCTTCCCGCAGTGACCGGTGCCACCCGCCCACTTGCGCTCCCGGCCGTACCGAACGCCCGACGGCCGCCCCGGCCCGCACGACACGCCACCCACCCCGCAACTCCCTGTCGGCCACCGCACAAGCCTGCCCGCTTTTACCCCGATTTGCTCTTGCACCCATTTCCGAATGCGTCTAATCACCCGCCACGTCAAAGCGGAACCCCGCCCAGACCCCGGCGCTGCAGTAGCTCAGTGGTAGAGCACTCCCTTGGTAAGGGAGAGGTCGAGAGTTCAATCCTCTCTTGCAGCACCATAAATCTCCCCGCCAAAACAAGCACTTAGCCGAAACATACACCGCGCCCTACACGCCAAACACAGCACTTTTGGGCGTCATTTTGGGCGCAACTGGATTCTGCGGCGTGGTATGCTACGCTCGCCGAAGGTCAGGAGTGCTTGGTATGCGGGAAAAGAACATCGAAGAGATCACGGGCCTAGATTTGCTGATGGCCGTGGGCAAGGGTCTGCTGGCCGGCGCAGCGTTTTCGGTGCCGGTGATCTGGCTGGTCTTCGCGAACCTTGACGCGATCAAGGCGTGGGTCGCGGGCTGGCTCTAGCGCAGCCGCGTCAGCGTGCTCACGTTCCCCGGCACGAACATCGACCCGATCGTCGCCGTCAGATCAGCCGCCGAGGTCGCGGCCTCGAGCGGGGTACGCGACCGCATCAGCCGACCGGACGCATCGTTCGCGTCCACCACGTCGGCCCCCGGCGAGAACATGCCCGCGATCTGGGCCAGCGCACCGACCCGCTCGGGGATGCCAGTCGGGCCGAGATAATAGTCGGCCGTCTCACCGATCTGGTCGCCGACGCCGTAGAGCCATTGCGTCCGGCGCTGGCCCGCTTCGGGCGTGAAGAAATCCGAGATACCCATACGTCACCTATACATCGCGCCGATGCCGGACAGCAGCGCCGTGCGGCGCGTCTGTGCAGCCTCTTCCTCGTCCCGCCTCGTGTCCCGCATCTGCTGCGCTTTGGCTTGTTCTTAGCTCACACCGAGGGTCGTGGTTATACGACCGAAAGTCTCGGGGACCGTTTCAAACACCAGTGCCTGGCGGCAGGCATCAAGACCGGCTCGGCGCATGGGCTTCGTAAGGCTGGCGCAACACGCCTTGCCGAGGCGGGCGCGTCTGCGTGCGAGATCGCAAGCGTCCTCGCGCATCGCACCACCAAGACTGCCGCAGCCGACGTGAAAAAGGCAAACAGGGCGACGATAGCGACAAATGGAACGTCAAAGCTCGGGATTATTGCAGGACCGTCGTTTGACCAACCCAACCGAAAAGTTAGTCACGACCTGCTTGCAAGGAATTGATTTTCAACAGTTTTAAAACTGAAGTGGCAGCCCGTAGGGGAGTCGAACCCCTCTTACCTGGTTGAAAACCAGGTGTCCTAACCGATAGACGAACGGGCCGCGGTTGGTGGGGGGTGTCTAATCGGCGGCTCGGTGACTCGCAAGAGGAAAAATGATACCGTCTGCAGACTTGCAGGCGACGTGGCGGGGCGGGTCGCCCGTCAGGTGCGGGCGGCGTCTTCCACGCGCAGTTGCACCTTGGTCTTGCCGTTCCACGTGTTCAACTCCAGCCGTCCGGCCAGATGAAAGCGCGTGTGCCCGCCTTCGGCCAAGGCAGGGCCAAGCGGCGTGTCGAAGGCACCGAAGGCCACACCTTCCAGGCTGCCGCCCGTGCCATCCTTGACCGTCAGCCGCAAATGGCTTTCCCCGATGCGGCGGGCCGTCACGGCCATATCGGCAAAGGCAAAGCGCGGCGCGGGCGAAGATGCGCCAAAGGGTCCGGCCTCTTCCAGCCGTTCGACCAGCGCAAGATCGGCCGCGGCAGGCATCAAAAGCCCGTCGAGCCTGAGGTCGGCCGGCCCCCCCGCCCCCGCCCCCTGCCGCGCGAGCAACTCCGACAGGCGGGCCATCGCGGCCTCGACCTTGTCTTCGGCCACGGTCAGGCCTGCCGCCATGCGGTGGCCGCCGCCCTTGACCAGTAAGCCCTCCTCGGCCAGCCGGTGGATCGCAGCGCCCAGATCGACACCCGTGACCGACCGGCCCGACCCCTTGCCGATGCCGCCGTCGAAACCGATGACGATGGCGGGGCGGTTGGTCGCCTCTTTCAACCGGCTGGCCACGATACCCACCACGCCGGGGTGCCATCCCGGCGCGGCGGCCCAGACCAGCGGCGCATCGAACCCCCGCGCCTCGGCCTGCGCCATGGCCTCGTCGCGCACGCGCGCCTCGATGTCGCGGCGCTCGGTGTTCAACGCGTCCAATCGCTCGGCCAGCGCCTTGGCCTCGTGCGCGTCGGCACAACACAACAGCCGCGCGCCAAGATCGGCCTGCCCGATGCGCCCGCCCGCATTGACACGGGGGCCAAGCAGGAAGCCCAGCGAATGGCAGGTCGGCGCGGTGTCAAGCCGCGCGACATCGGCAAGGGCCCGCAGTCCCACACGGTCGCGCCGCGCCATCACCTTCAACCCCTGCCGCACCAGCGCACGGTTCACGCCGGTCAGCGGGGCCACATCGGCTACGGTCGCCAGCGCCACCAGATCCAGCATCGCCATCAGGTCCGGCCCCGCAACCCCCTGCCCGCGCAACAGCCGGTTCGCCTCGACCAGCATCAAAAACACCACCGACGCGGCGCATAAATGCCCAAGACTGCCATCTTCGTCCTGCCGGTTCGGGTTCACCACCGCCAGCGCGGGGGGAAGCGTATCTGCCCCAAGGTGATGGTCCAGAATCACCACATCCGCCCCCGCCGTCACGGCGGCGGCAACCGGTTCGTGCGACAGCGTCCCGCAATCGACGCAGATCACCAGATCATGCGTTCCCGCCAGCGCCAGCATCGCGGGCACGTTGGGACCGTAACCTTCGTCGATGCGGTCGGGAATATACAGCGTGGCATCATGGCCCATCGCCCGCAGCCACAGAATGACCAGCGCCGCCGACGTGCCACCGTCCACATCGTAATCGGCAAAGACCGCAATGCGCTGCCGCCGCTCCAGCGCCAGCAGAAACCGCGCGGCGGCAACCCCCATGTCGCGCAGCAAAAGCGGATCGGGCAACAGGTCGCGCAGCGCGGGGGCCAGATAGGCCGCCGCATCCGCAGGCGCCACACCGCGCTTGACCAGCGTGTGACACAGCGCCATCGGCAGGCGCGTCTGCTGCGCCATCGCCTCGGCCAGACGCCCCTCTGTCTCGGACGGGCCGACCCAGCGGCGTCCGGTCAGCGAAGCTTCGACATTCAGAAAGGCGCGTCCCGTCATGGCAACGGGATGCCGCAAAGCGGCGGGCGTCGCAAGGGTGGAACGCGCAATCAGGGGGTTTCACCCCCTCGGGCTAGCGCGCCTCACCCCGAGGATATTTGAGCCAGCATGAAAAGGCGTGACCTCGCTGCTTTCACGCTGCCCAAATATCCTCGGGAGGTGAGCCGCTTGCGGCGAGGAGGGCAGACAGCCCTCCTGCACCGGCACCCGCAGGCGCTGCGGCGCAGGACAGCCGCTCCCTCCCCCGTCTCGGGGGAGGGTCGGGGAGGGGGCGAGAGGGTCTCGGAGGGGGCGAGAGGGTCGGGCAGGGGGTCACTTGACGGGGCTGCGATAGCTCATCCGCCGCACCGATCCGGTTTTTGACCGCATCAGGATCGTCTCGGTGGTGATCCAGCCCGGTTCGCGCTTGATCCCGGCCAGCAATGACCCGTCCGTCACCCCCGTGGCGGCAAAGATCACATCGCCGCGCACCAGATCGTCGCGGGTATAGACACGGTCGAAATTGGTGATCCCCGCCTTGCGGGCGCGGGCGCGTTCATCGTCGTTGCGGAACAACAGCTTGCCGTAGAACTGCCCGCCCATGCATTTCAGCGCCGCCGCCGCCAGCACCCCCTCGGGCGCGCCGCCCGATCCCATATACATGTCGATCCCCGTCACCTCGGGTTCGGCGCAATGCATCACGCCCGCCACGTCGCCATCGGTAATCAGGCGGATCGCCGCCCCCGTGGCGCGCAATTCCGCGATCATCGCCTCGTGGCGCGGGCGCTCCAGCACGCAGACGGTGATA
Organism: Gemmobacter sp.; assembly: GCA_040398445.1. GTDB lineage: Bacteria > Pseudomonadota > Alphaproteobacteria > Rhodobacterales > Rhodobacteraceae > Paragemmobacter. The sequence goes on from JBBAUB010000005.1 coordinate 73,024, forward strand.
TCGGTGGTCGAGCAGCCCTTGGCCGCCGCCAGCGCGTTGACCCGTTCGGCGGGCGTCATCGCCAGCGTCACGGTGCCGGTCTTGAACCCCGGTCCGATGGCGAGCTTCTCCATATAGACATCGGGCGCATGCAACAGCGTGCCGCGCGGGGCCATGGCGATCACGGTCAGCGCGTTGGGCATGTCCTTGGCCGTCAGCGTGGTCCCCTCCAATGGGTCAAGCGCGATGTCCACCGCAGGCCCCTGCCCCGTGCCCACCTCCTCGCCGATGAACAGCATCGGCGCCTCGTCCCGCTCGCCCTCGCCGATCACCACGACACCGGCGATTTCCAGCAGGTTCAACTGGTCGCGCATCGCGTTCACCGCCGCCTGATCGGCCGCCTTCTCATCCCCCCGCCCGATCAACTGTGCCGACGCCAGCGCCGCCGCTTCGGACACGCGGGCAAGGCCCAGCGAAAGAAGACGGTCTTGGAATTCCTGCTTGTCGGCCATGATCGGTGCTGTCCTTTGGGTTGGGTTGCAGCCCCCTTATCCAAGGGGCCACAGAGCGGCAAGTTTGGTTGCGCTAACAGCCCCTCTGCCGCCACCGCCACCCCTGAAACCCCGCCCGCCGCCGCTGCGTTCCGCTTCAACGGGCATGGCCGCGATCACACTATTGGCCAAGTGTCACAAGGAAGGCAGAAAGGCTCCGGTAGAGTGTTTCCGCCTTCCGCCATCAGGGCCGCGCACGACCCGGGGGGCGGGTCGTGCGCGGACCGTGGCTTTGGGCCACGGTCCAGCCCTTCCGTTGCGCCGGTCATGCGGCGCAGGCTCGGCACAATTGGCCAGCTCACGACCCCACCCTAGCCCCGATCCGAAATCCCCTACCCCCGCTCCCCCGCACCACAGGCCCGCACCACTTCGGCAATCGCGCCCAGTTGCCCCGCCAGTGCCGACCCCTTGCGCCACACCATCCCGATCTGGCGCGACGGCTGCACCCCCGCGAACCGCGCCACCGATACCGCCGCCGACCGCGTTTCCACCGGCACCGCCATATCCGGTATCAGCGTCACCCCGATCCCCGCCCCCACCATCTGCACCAGCGTGGACAACGAGCTTCCGTCCAGCAATTCGCGCGGCAGCGCCGATCCGGCCTTGCAAAACGACAGCGCCTGATCGCGGAAGCAATGACCCTCTTCCAGCAGCAGCAGCCGCATCTCGCGCAGCATCTCGCGGTTGGGCACGGGGCTGCCCGCATCGGCCGCGGGGCGCACCAGCACGAAATCCTCGGAAAACAGCGCCACCTCGGTCAGCCACGGCTCCGACACCGGCAGCGCCACGATGGCACAGTCAAGCCGCCCTTCGGCCAGTTCGGCCAGCAGCTTCGGCGTGACCGTCTCGCGCACATGGATGTCGAGCGCCCCGTTTCCCGATGTCAGCCGCCCGATGATGCTGGGCAGCAGGTAGGGCGCGATGGTGGGAATGACCCCGATCCGCAACCGCCCCACCAGCCTGCCCTGCGACGCACGGGCAAGGTCGCCCAACTCCTCGACCGACCGCAGAATAGCCCTGACGCGCGACAGGCATTGCTCGCCGAATGCCGTCAGCCGCAACGGGCGGGCCGACCGTTCGAACAGCGCCGATCCAAGCGTTTCCTCCATCTCCTTGATCTGCATCGACAGCGCGGGCTGCGAAATGGCACAGGCATCGGCGGCGCGGCCGAAATGGCCGTGTCGGGCAAGGGCATCGAAATAGCGCATCTGCTTCAGCGTCAGGTTCATAAGCAAAACTTATCGCAATAATCAGAAAATACAACTTAAACTAATCGTCTTTCCCTGCTATCAGCACCGCAGCGAGGCGGGCTTTTTGTCCCGCCTCCCCCCTATTTTCAGACATGGAGAGCAAGCGATGGATGGCAACGATCTGGGCAAGGCGGGCAAATGCCCTGTGATGCATGGCGCGCCGAAACATGCGACCCACGCGAATCGCAGCAACCGCGAATGGTGGCCGAACCAGCTGAACCTGAAAATCCTGCACCAGAACGCCCCCGCCGGTAACCCGATGGGGCCGGACTTCAGCTACACCGAAGAATTCAAGAAGATCGACTACCCCGCGCTCAAGGCCGATCTCGCCAAGCTGATGACCGACAGTCAGGATTGGTGGCCCGCCGACTGGGGCCATTACGGCGGGTTGTTCGTGCGCATGGCATGGCACTCGGCAGGCACCTACCGCACCGCCGACGGGCGCGGCGGCGCAGGCACCGGCCAACAGCGCTTCGCACCGCTGAACTCGTGGCCCGACAACGGCAACCTCGACAAGGCCCGCCGCCTGCTCTGGCCGATCAAGCAGAAATACGGCAACCAGATTTCATGGGCCGACCTGATGATCCTCGCGGGCAACGTCGCGATGGAGACGATGGGCTTCAAGACCTTCGGCTTCGGCGGCGGCCGCGCCGATGTGTGGGAGCCGGAAGAAGATGTCTACTGGGGCGCGGAAACCGAATGGCTGGCCACCAGTGACAAGGCAAACAGCCGCTACACCGGCGAGCGTGAGCTTGAAAACCCGCTTGCTGCCGTGCAGATGGGCCTGATCTACGTCAACCCGCAGGGACCGGACGGCAACCCTGATCCGGTCGCATCGGGCCGTGACGTGCGCGAAACCTTTGCCCGCATGGCGATGAACGACGAAGAAACCGTGGCCCTCGTCGCAGGCGGCCACACCTTCGGCAAGGCGCATGGCAACGGCCCCGCCACCGCCGTGGGACCGGAGCCGGAAGCCGCCCCGATCGAGGCGATGGGTTTCGGCTGGCTGTCCAGCCACGGCAAGGGCAACGGCTTTGATACCATCACCAGCGGCTTCGAAGGCGCATGGAAACCCAACCCCACCACATGGGACATGGGCTATTTCGACATGCTGTTCGGCTACGAATGGGAACTGGTGGAAACCCCCGCAGGGGCCAAGCAATGGCGGGCGATGAACGTCAAACCGGAACACATGATCCCCGACGCGCATGACCCGTCGAAATCCTATGCCCCGATGATGACGACCGCCGATCTGTCGCTGCGCTTCGATCCGATCTACGAACCGATCTCGCGCCGCTACCACGCCAACCCCGACCTCTTCGCCGATGCCTATGCCCGCGCATGGTTCAAACTGACCCACCGCGACATGGGGCCAAAGGTGCTGTACCTCGGGCCGGAAGTGCCTGCCGAAGACCTGATCTGGCAAGACCCGCTGCCCGCCCGCGACCATGACCTGATCGACGCCAAGGATATCGACGCGCTCAAGGCCGAAGTGCTGGCCTCGGGCCTGACGGTTTCCGAACTCGTCGGCACGGCATGGGCCTCGGCCTCGACCTTCCGCGGCTCCGACAAGCGCGGCGGGGCCAACGGTGCCCGCATCCGGCTTGCCCCGCAAAAGGACTGGGCGGTGAACCAGCCCGCCCAACTGGCCAAGGTTCTGGCCAAGCTGGAAGCCATCCAGACCGCCTTCAACGCCAAGGGTGGCAAAAAGCGCGTCTCGCTGGCCGATCTGATCGTGCTGGCAGGCAACGCAGCCGTCGAGCAGGCGGCCAAAGCCGCAGGCCATACGGTCGCCGTCCCCTTCACGCCCGGCCGTGTCGATGCCACCCAAGACCAGACCGACGCCGACAGCTTCGCCCCGATGGAGCCGACTGCTGACGGTTTCCGCAACTACCTCGCCAGCGCCTACACCATTTCGGCAGAAGAGCTGTTGGTCGACCGCGCGCAACTCCTCACCCTGTCGGCACCGGAAATGACGGTCCTTGTCGGCGGTCTGCGCGTCCTTGGCACCAATGTCGGCAACAGCCACGGCGTGTTCACCGCCCGCCCGGGCACCCTGACCACCGACTTCTTCGACACCATCGTCGATATGTCGATCCAGTGGGTGCCCACCGGCGCGAACCTTTACGAAGGCCGCGACCGCAAGACGGGCGCCGTCAAGCACACCGCCAGCCGCGTCGATCTGGTGTTCGGCTCGAACTCGCAACTGCGCGCCTTGGCCGAGGTTTATGCCCAAAACGACACCAAGGCCAAGTTCGTGGCCGATTTCGTGGCAGCATGGACCAAGGTGATGAACCTCGACCGTTTCGACGCCTGACACCTTCGGGCGGGACGCTTTGCCGCGTCCCGCCCGCCTGCCGGAACCATCGCAGCCCTGCGCCGTTCGCCCCGTGAACAACAAAGGGCGCAGGTTCCATGCGATTTATCGCGATTCCCATAGCCATCCTGCTGGGCGTCCTGCTGCTGCTTAGTTGCAGCGAGCGGGCGACCCTGTCGCTGTCGCAGGGTTTCGGCCCGAACCCCGCCCTTCCCGCCCCCAGAAAGACGCTGCTGCCCACGGTCGACATCGCCCCCGCCAAAGGCTGGCCCGACGGGGTGATGCCGGTCGCGGCCCGTGGCCTGCATGTCGTGCAATTCGCGGCGGGGCTGGACCATCCGCGCTGGCTGCATGTGCTGCCCAACGGCGACGTTCTGGTGGCCGAGACGGACGCCCCCCCGAAACCTGCCGAAAAAGGGTTAAAGGCGCGGGCCATGAAACTGGTGATGAAGGTCGCAGGATCGGGGAACCCAAGCGCCGACCGCATCACCCTGCTGCGCGACCGCGACGGCGACGGCGTGGCCGACCTAAGCGTGCCCTACCTGACGGGGCTGCATTCCCCCTTCGGCATGGCTCTGGCGGGCGACACGCTTTACGTGGCCAACACCGATGCGGTGCTCGCCTTTCCTTACGTCGCCGGCGCGACCGAAATCACGGCGCGGGGGCGCAAGGTGATCGACCTGCCCGCAGGGCCGATCAACCACCACTGGACCAAAGACCTCGTCGCAGGGCCTGACGGCGCGCTTTACGCAACCGTAGGCTCCAACAGCAACGCCGCCGAAAACGGGCTGGCGGCAGAACGCGGCCGCGCGGCGGTGTGGCGCATCGACCCTGCCACCGGCAAGGCCGTGATCTTCGCCTCGGGTCTACGCAACCCCAACGGCCTGGCATGGGAGCCGGTAACCGGCAAACTATGGGTCGCGGTGAACGAAAGGGACGAGATCGGCAGCGATCTGGTGCCCGATTACATGACATCACTGCGCCAAGGCGGCTTTTACGGCTGGCCCTACAGCTGGTGGGGCGCCCATGTCGACGACCGCGTGCCGCCGAACCCCGCCATGGTGGCCCGCGCCATCAAACCCGATTACGGCCTCGGTCCGCACACCGCATCGCTGGGGCTGGCCTTTGCCGATGGCTTCGCAGGGTGGCAGGGCGTCTTCGTCGGGCAGCACGGATCGTGGAACCGCAAGCCGCCCTCGGGCTACAAGGTCATCTTCGTCCCCTTCGAAAACGGCAAGCCCGCGGGCGAACCGCGCGACGTGCTGACCGGCTTTCTCGGCCCCGGGGCCGAGGCGCGGGGACGTCCGGTCGGGGTAGCCGTCGACGGGCGCGGCGGGCTCTTGGTGGCCGATGACGTGGGCGACCGTATCTGGCGCGTGACCCCCGCTCCCTAGGCGTCACGCCGCATCGATGATCTGGCGCCATTCGATCCGCAGCCGCACCCAGTCGGCCAGAAGCCGCGGTTCGGCCTGTCCGGCCCTGATCTGCGCGACCAACTGGCGGCCACGCGCCGACCGCGGGTCGATCACCACGCCATTGGCCACCAGCGGATTGCCGCGATGGCGGGCGAAAAAGGCTTCCAGCCGTTCGGCCAGTTGCTGGCGGCGCTGGCGGCGGGCAGCGGCCAACGGCACATCGCGCCAATCGCCCCCGCCCCCGTCGTCCGCGTCACCATCGGCGCAGGGCGCAGCGCCGGACAGGTCGGTCCGCAAATCACGCAACGCAAGCTCCAAAGCCACGGCAACCTCCTGCGTCAGGCAAGCCGTGCCGATGGTCTTGTACCCCGTAGCGGCAAGATCGCCGCCCAACACGCCGCGCAGCACCTCGGCGCTGTGCACCGACAGGCGGCGGGTGCCGTCGGGCGCATCGGAAAAGACGAAATCGAGGTGCCGGTGGTGATAGCTGCGCTTGCCGGTCTGGTGCATGGTCGTCCTCCGCCAATACAAGCCCAGATTGCAGCGCGGGGGCACGGGAACAATCGCCGCGACCGTCGCTGCCGTCTGCCCTTGGTGCAGGACCGCGCCGTTCGCCACGCCATTGCCTGCCGAAGGTCTGGCATTCCGGCAGACCTGTGCCGCGCCACTTGCGGCGGGCGCGGGAATCGGTTGACCAAGCCCGATCGGGGGCATTTACTTAGCCACATGGCTAAGCATGAACCCGACCTGTCGCTGCTGTTCCACGCCCTGTCCGACCCGACGCGGCGGGCAATGCTGGCGCGGCTGGCCGCCGGTCCTGCCGCGGTCAGCGATCTGGCCCAGCCCACGGGGCTGCGGCTGCCCACGGTGCTGCGGCACCTGTCGGTGCTGGAACGATCCGGCCTCATCGCCACCGCCAAGGACGGGCGCATCCGCACCTGCGCCATCCGCCCCGAGGCGCTGGTGCCGCTGCGATCATGGCTCGATGACCAGCGCGCCCTGTGGGAAGGGCGGCTCGACCGCATGGACGACTACGTACAAAAACTGGCAAAGGAGCGCGGCACATGACCCCGCAACTCGACCTCGATCCCGAAACCGACCTCAGCTTTACCCGCACCCTCGCCGTGCCGCGCGCGCTGGTCTGGGAATGCTGGACCGAACCCGGACATATCCCGCATTTCTTCGTGCCAGCGCCGCATCGCGTGACCGCCTGCGACATCGACCTGCGGGTGGGCGGGCGGTTCAACACCACCTTCGATGTCGACGGGACCACCATGGAAAACAACGGCGTCTATCTCGAGGTGGTGCCGCAAGAACGGCTGGTGTTCACCGACGCCTATAGCGAAGGCTGGAAACCCGCGCCCGAACCTTTCATGACCGCAATCCTGTTGCTGTCGGACGCGCCCGATGGCGGCACGGCCTATACCGCCATTGCCCGCCACCGCAACGCCGACACCGCGCAGATGCACCGCGACATGGGCTTTTTCGACGGCTGGGGCACAGTGGTGACGCAACTCGAAGCCTACGCAAAGGGCTTGCCGCGCTAACCCTGCGGCAGGGTCTGGTTCGATTGCATCGCCCGTTCTGCGGTCAGCGCGACAGGCGACGCAATCGACCTCGACAGCACCTCCGCCCGCCTACCATCCCGTGCCTGCGGCCCGCACCCTCCCGCAGGCCGATACCCGTCCCTGCCAAGCCCCATCCGCGGCAAACGTCGCACCCGCACCTTCGGCCCGTCACCGCCTGCTCCACCTCGCTGCAAATGCAGGATGCAGCCGTGGAACCGACCGGCATCGAACAGCCCGCCACCCCTTCCCTTTCGCGTCCCGATCCACCCCACCCAACCGCAATCCATCCGCGCGACAGCCCGCGCATCACGGCAGGGCAGCGGCTCCATGCTGAACTCCGCCGCGCCAGCCTTCGCCCGCCCACAGACACGCCCCGCCTGACAAGATACGGTCCCAACCGCCACACCCCACCCATTCCCCAAAGCGCCTTATACCGCCGCAAAAAGCCGGTCGACCGGTGCAACACCCCCGCGTCAGGGCCGACAAGATGCGCCTGCCGACCAGACCGAAAATCCGTCAAGCCAACAGCCCTCCATCCGGCCAAAGCTGAAACGCCCCGCCCCGCTTCTCCTTGTCTGCAAATATCCCGGGGGAATCGGCCAAAGGCCGATGGGGGCTGGCCCCCGCGCCCGCGCCACAGCGCCGCGCGGTCAGGACCGGTCCCGGATTTTTCGCAGAAAAATCGTGCCCGCCGCCGCGCGACCGCTCAGAACAGGCGTAACCCCTGTTCGGTCACGATGGCATCCAGCTTCTGGTCATAGGCGTCGATCGGCACTTGCGGCATTTCCTGCGCGGCAAAGGCAAAGCCCACCGCCACCGTCGCCCGCTTTGCGCGCAGCATGGCCAGTGTCCGGTCGTAGAACCCCCCGCCATAGCCCAGCCGGTAGCCCCGCGCATCGAACCCGACCAAAGGCACGATCAACACCTCGGGCTCGACCCACGCCCCTTCGGCGGGGATCATCGCCTTGAACTCCCCCTCGACCAGCGCGCAACCGGGCGACCATTCGCGAAACCGCAAGGGCTGGCCCTTGGCCACGATCACCGGCACCCCCACCGGCCCCTGATGCGCCGCCATCGCCGCCATCGGGTCCGCTTCCGTCCGCATCGCCATATAGCCCGCCAGCGCCTTGCCCCGATGCGCGGCAAGGTAATCGGCCAGAATTTCGGCCGCCTGCCCCTGCCCCGCCCTGAACGCCGCCGCCCGCGCCGCGAAACACTCCTTGCGCGCCTGCGCCTTCACATCCTCTATCGTCACAGCAGCACCATCGTCGCCAGCCCCAGAAATGCCAGATAGCCCATCACATCCGTCAGGGTCGTCACGAACGTCCCCGAAGCCAAAGCCGGATCGAGGCCCATCCGTTCCAGCGTCAACGGCACCATCACCCCGCCAAAGGCCGCGACGATCTGGTTGGTGATCATCGCCAGCGCCAAGACCAGCCCCAGCCACGGATCGCCCAGCACCAGCGTGCCGACCAGCCCCAGAATAAGCGCCAGCGCCACCCCGTTGATCGCCCCCGCCGTCAATTCGCGCAACACCACCCGCCGCGCGTTCGACCGCGTCAGATCGCGCGTCGCCAGCGCCCGCACCGCCACTGCCAGCGATTGCGTCCCCGCAATCCCGCCGGTCGAGGCCACGATGGGCATCACCGCCGCCAGCGCCACCAAAGCCGCAATCGTCGCTTCGAAGCGCGAGATCACAAAGGCCGAGATCGACGCCGTGAACAGGTTCACCACCAGCCACGGCAGACGCTGCCGCACCGTGGCGATCGGGCCGTCCAGCACGCTCGCCTCCTCGCCCACACCGGCCAGCAGCAGCATGTCCTCCTCGTGTTCCTCGTCCAGCACGTTCATCGCGTCGTCGATGGTGATCACGCCGACCAGCCGGTCGTTCGCATCGACCACGGGGCAGGAAATCAGGTGATACTGGTTGAAGATATAGGCGACCTCCTCTTCTTCCTCGGTCGCCACCACGGTGCGGAAACTGTCTTCGGCAATCTCCTTCAGCCGCACATCCCGCCGCGAAGACAGCATCCGCCCCAGCGTCACATAACCCAGCGGCCGCATGCGCGGATCGACAAGGATCACATGGTAGAACTGGTCCGGCAGCGATTTCGCCTTGCGCAGGTAATCGATGGCATCGCCCACCGTCCAATGCTCGGGGGCCACCACCACCTCGCGCTGCATCAGACGCCCCGCCGACCCTTCGGGAAAGCTCATCGCCTGTTCGACCGCGACACGGTCCACCAGCTCAAGCGCGTCAAGGATCTTGCCCTGCGCGGGTGCCTCGAGGTCTTCGAGGATGTCGACCACGTCATCGGTATCAAGGTCGCGCACGGCTTCCGCCACCACCTCGGGCGGCAGGCTTTCGATCACCTCCTCGCGGATCGTCTCGTCGAGTTCCGACAACACGTCGCCGTCGATCTCGCCCGACCACAGCGCCAGCAACTCGCGCCGCTCGGCCCCGCTGATCTGCTCCAGCAGGTCGGCGATGTCTGCGGCGTGCAGCGGCTCCAGCAGGCGACTGACCTCGCCACTGTCACGACGGTCCACCGCATCGCGGATCGCCTCGACACGGGCCGCATCCAGCTCGACCTCTTCCCCGGCTGCCTCGAATTCCGCCATGTGACCCCGTCCAGCCAGTTTTCCCGATTACCCCCGCCCTGACATAGATGTTTCAACCAAACGCGGGCGGCGGGGAAATTTACCCATGCGCCAAAAGCGCATAGCTTTGCAAGCAGGCGTTAATCGCGCATGACGAAGTGGTGACAAAGAACGAAGGGGTTGGCTATGGCCGATGTGTTGCTGGGACAGGTTCTGCATTTTACCGCCGATCCGTTCGTCGCGGGGCAAGCCGCAGCCCATCACGAAACCCACGGCGCGGTTCTGGTCGAAGATGGCCGCATCACCGCCACCGGCCCCGCCGAAAGGCTGCGCCGCCAGCACCCGCAGGCCCGCATCCACGACTACGGCCAAAGCCTCATCACCGCTGGCTTCATCGACGCCCATGTGCATTACCCGCAAACCGCCATCATCGCCTCGTGGGGCAAGCGGCTGATCGACTGGCTGAACAGCTATACCTTCCCCGAAGAGATGCGCTTTGCCGATCCCGCCTATGCCGCCGAAGTGGCCGAACGCTACCTGTCGCTCGTCACCGCACACGGCACCACCACGGTCTGCACCTATACCACGATCCACCCTGCCAGCGTCGACGCCATCTTCACGGCGGCACAAACCCGCGGCATGCGCCTTTATGCAGGCAAGACCTGCATGGACCGCAACGCCCCCGAAGCCCTGCGCGACACCGCACAATCGGCCTATGACGATTCCAAACGTCTGCTGGAAAAATGGCACGGGACGGACCGGCTGTCCTATGTCATCACCCCCCGCTTCTCGCCCACCTCGACCCCCGAACAACTGCACGCCTTGAGTCAACTCTGGCGCGAATACCCCGACTGCCTGATGCAGACCCACCTGTCCGAGCAACCCGACGAAATCGCATGGGTCCGCGACCTCTTCCCCCAGTCGCGCGACTATCTCGATACCTACGAAGCGCAAGGCCTGCTGCGCGAGGGCGCCGTCTACGGCCATGCCATCCACCTGACCGACCGCGAGAAATCCCGCCTGACCGAGGCCGGTGCAAGCCTCGTCCATTGCCCGACCTCCAACACCTTCATCGGCTCGGGCCTGTTCGACATGACCCTCGCCACGCAGCTTCGCGTCGGCCTTGCCACCGATACCGGCGGCGGGTCGAACTTTTCCATGCTGCGCACCATGGCTGCGGCTTACGAGATCGGGCAGCTGCGCGGCAACCCGCTGCACCCCGCACAGCTCATCTGGCTTGCCACCGTGGGCAGCGCCCGTGCCCTGCACGCCGAATCCCGCATCGGCAACATCGCGCCGGGAATGGAGGCCGACCTGACCATCCTCGACCTCGCCTCGACCCCGGCAATCGAACAGGCCACCCGCCGCGCCGAAACCCTCTGGCAGCAGCTTTTCCCCACGATCATGATGGGCGACGACCGCGCCATCCGCGCCGTCTGGATCGGCGGCAAACCCCTGCTCGAACGGTGATCCGAACGCGCCGCGTCCCGCGGCATTCCATTGCCCTTGCCCCCGCGCAAAGCGCGCGGGCGCAAGGCTGAGGGGGCGTTCCGCCCCCACCGGCCCGCGCAAAGCGCGCGGTCCTCCCCCCTGAGGATATTTGAGCGAGCGTGAATGGAACAGGCAGGGTCAGTCTGCCAGATCCCAGCCATCGGGGTAAAAGTCATACCGCAGCGCGATCTCGGTCGAGAGCCGCTCCTTCTCCCAGATCGCTTCCGGCGTCACCGCAATCGGCCCGACGCTGGCGAGCAGCGAAATCCCGTCATCCTCGCGCGTGGTTTTGAACCCCCTGGCTTTCAGCTCCTTTTCCAGCCCCGCCCAGTTGGCATCGGTCTCTTCCAGAAAGAAGACGAATTCCACCACCGCCGTCGCGGGCAGGTTCTTCACGCCCTTGAAGCTGGCGAAGGTCTCGCGCCGCTGCGCCTCGTAATTGTGCTGTATCGCCATCGTCTATCCCATCAGCCTTGCGGCCAGCCTGTTCTGCGTCTCGACGACACGGCCTAGGTCGATCGTCGCCATCGCGCCGTCCCTTACCACGCGCCTGCCTTCCACGAACAGATCGCGCACCCGCATCGGCCCACAAAAGACCAGCGCGGCCACCGGATCCCACGACCCCGCCGCCTCGACGCCCGACACATCCCATATTGCGATATCGGCCCGCTTGCCGACCTCGAGCGATCCGCAATCGCCCCGCCCCAGCACCCGCGCCCCGCCCAGCGTGGCAATCTCCAGCGCCTCGCGCGCGCCCATCGCATCGGCCCCCAGCGCCACGCGCTGCAAAAGCATCGCCTGCCGCGCCTCGCCGATCAGCGACCCCGCGTCGTTGCTGGCCGATCCGTCCACGCCCAGCCCGACCTTGACCCCCGCATCCCGCATGGCCCGCACCGGCGCTATTCCCGACCCCAGCCGACAGTTGGAACAGGGGCAATGCGCCACCCCCGTCCCCGACCGCGCGAACAGCGAAATCTCGCCCGCATCCAGCTTGACGCAATGCGCGTGCCACACATCGTCGCCCGTCCAGCCCAGGTCTTCGGCATATTGCCCCGGCCGACAGCCGAACTTGGCCAGCGAATAGGCGATATCCTCGTCATTCTCGGCCAGATGGGTGTGCAGCATCACCCCCTTGTCCCGCGCCAGCAGCGCCGCTTCCCGCATCAGATCGCGGCTGACCGAAAACGGCGAACAGGGCGCCAGCCCCACCCGCACCATCGCCCCTTCGGCCGGATCGTGGAACCCGTCCACCACCCGCACCATATCCTCCAGAATATCCGCTTCGCGCTCCACCAAGGCATCCGGCGGCAGCCCCCCGTCGCTCTCGCCGATGCTCATCGCGCCCCGCGTGGGATGGAACCGCACCCCCACCTCGCGTGCTGCATGGATCGTATCCTCCAGCCGCGCCCCGTTCGGATAGAGGTACAGATGGTCCGATGTCAGCGAACAGCCCGACAGCGCCAGTTCCGCCAACCCCACCTGCGCGGATGTGAACATTTCCTCGGGTCCGAACCGCGCCCAGATCGGGTAAAGCGTCTTGAGCCAGCCGAACAGCAGCGCATCCTGCCCCCCCGGCACCGCGCGCGTCAGCGTCTGGTACAAATGGTGATGCGTGTTCACCAAGCCCGGCGTCACCACGCAGCCCCGCGCCTCGACCACCTCGCCCGCTGACAAAAGCCCTGCCCCGACCGCAGCAATCACCCCGTCACGGATCAGCACATCGCCGCCCGCAATCTCGCGCCTGCCTGCGTCCATCGTGACGACAACCGCAGCCCCGCGGATCAGAACCTCGCCCATGGCGCTCTCCCCAACCCTTCGGTGAAAGCCGCAACCGGCAAACCTGCGCGACAGAAGGGGAAAGGACTCGCCGCAAGCCGGAAAACCCTAACCCAACCGGCCAAAAGCCTCAAACCCCTTCCCGTTTCTCCTTGTCCCAAATATCCCGCAGGGGGAAGGGACCGCCCTTGCGGTCCCGTGGGGGCCGCGCAGGCCCCCTCAGCCTCGCGCCTCCGGCGCGAGGGCGTGGCCCGCGCGGGCCTGCCCGCGCTCCTTCTGGTCCAGATTGCGGGCCTGCCCGCGCTCCTTTTGGTCACGATTGCGGGCCTGCCCGCGCTCCGTTCGGTCAGCCGTTCAGCAGCGCCAGCGCCTCGGCGTGGATCGCCGCATTGGCCGCCGCCAGAACGCGCCCGCCATCGGCACAGGGCCGCCCCTGCCAATCGGTCATGATGCCCCCCGCCGCCTCGATCACCGCAATGGGGGCCTGCACGTCATAGGGCTGCAACCCCGCCTCGATCACCAGATCGATCATCCCTGCCGCCACCAGCGCATAGGCGTAGCAATCCGTGCCATAGCGCACCAGCTTTGCCCGCCCGGCCACACGACGAAAGGCCGCGCCCTCCTCCTGGGTCCCGACCTCGGGAAAGGTGGAAAACAAGATCGCCTCGCCCAGCGGTCGCGCCGCACGGCAGCGCAAGGGCGCAACCCCCGAAGGCCCCGTCACCAGCGCCCGCCCCAAGCCCCCCTCAAAGCGTTCGCGGATATAGGGCTGGTCGATCACCCCGTAGACCGGACCCGCAGCATCGCGCACCGAAATCAGCACCCCCCAGGTCGGCGTCCCCGACAGATAGCCCCGCGTCCCGTCGATGGGGTCCAGCACCCATGTCAGCCCGCTTGTCCCGGCCACGGGTCCGAACTCCTCGCCCAGAATCGCGTCCGCAGGACGCCGCCGCGCCAGAATCTCGCGCATCCGCGTTTCCGACAAACGGTCCGCCACCGTTACCGGATCGAAGCGCACGGCTTCCTTGGTATCTGCCGTCAGACCGCTCGTGCGGAAATGCAGCAGCGTCGCCGCGCGCGCGGCCTCTGCCAGTTCGGCTGCGGTTGCGAAGATATCCTCCGCCTCGTCTGCCGAAATCCGTTCCATGCCGCGCCTCCTGTGACCCTGCCCTTGGCCTAAGGCTGCTACAGTCACGGGTCAAGCACCGGCGCAAAGGCCAAACGGCCCGAAAGGAAAAGGCGCAGCAAAAGCCGCGCCCGTTCACCCTTGCCGAAATACTCCCGGGGGTGCGGGGGCTGTGGCCCCCGCGTCCTCGTGCCGCCTCAGGCGGCGTCGCTCAGCACGCGGGCCAGATCGAACAGGCGGCGGCGCTGTGCCTCGGGGATCGCGTAATACGACCGCACCAGTTCCAGCGCTTCCTTGTCGGCCATGAAATCGCCCTCGGCAGCCCGTGCCGCCTCGCGCGCGTCGTCCAGCCCCTCGAAGAAGAAACCGATGGTCACGCCCAGCGCATCGGCCACATCCCAAAGACGCGACGCCGAAACGCGGTTCATGCCGGTCTCGTATTTCTGGATCTGCTGGAACTTGATCCCGACCTTGTCGGCCAATTGTTGTTGTGTCATCCCCACCATCCAACGACGATGGCGGATGCGCTTGCCCACATGCGCGTCGACCGGGTGTTTCATGTCTCACAACTCCTGCATACCTGTCCGTACAAACCTATAAGCATAATCCATGCCAAACAAAGCGAAGCGCAGCAGAACGCGAAAATTTCCGGGCCAGCGGCTGAAACCTGTCTTTTTGGATATGTCCAATTATACAGATGGACAAGTAACACCCCCTGAAAGCGAGTGATCATCCTGTGCGGTTTCGAATGAATTGTGACACATCTTAAAAGTGTTTCGCTTTTTGCTTCGCATTTTGCAACTGTCGCGAAATATCTTTGCAAAACGCAACGAAACCAACCCCACTTTCACGGCAAAAGCGAAGCCACCCCCACAACGACACGCATCAAGGGAACCACCATGCGCGCCTGGCAGATCGAAACCCTCGGCTCGGCACCCGTCCTGCGCGACCTGCCCCTGCCCCGCCCCGCCCAAGGCGAGGCGCTTGTCGCCATCGAAGCCTGCGCCCTCAACTTCGCAGACCTGCTCATGGCCGAAGGCCGCTACCAGCGCCGCCCGCCCCTGCCCTTCACGCCCGGCCTCGAATGCGCGGGCACCGTCCTGGCCCTTGGCCCCGCAACGGCAGGCCCCGCGCCGGGCACCCGCGTCGCCTGCAACGCGGGCCTCGGCGGGCTTGCCGAAGCAGGCTGCTTTCGCGCCGACAGCCTGCTTGCCCTGCCCGACACCATGTCCTTCGAACAGGCGGCAGGCTTTCTGATCGCCTATGGCACCTCGCACCTCGCCCTCGCGCAGCTGGCCCGCCTGCAACGGGGCGAAACCCTGCTCGTCCTTGGCGCAGCCGGCGGTGTCGGCCTTACCGCCGTCGAAATCGGCGCCGAACTTGGCGCCCGCGTCATCGCCTGCGCGCGCGGGCCGGCAAGGCTGGCCATCGCCCGCGCGGCCGGCGCGTCCGACACCCTCGACAGCGACACGCCCGACCTGAAATCGGCGCTCAAGGCGCTTGGCGGCGTCGATGTCGTGTATGATCCTGTCGGCGGCGACGCCTTCGACGCAGCACTGCGCGCCACGCGGCCGGGCGGGCGGCTGTTGACCATCGGCTTTGCCTCGGGGCAGGTGCCGCAGATTCCGGCCAACCTGTTGCTCGTCAAGAACCTCTCCGTCATCGGCATGTGGTGGGGCGGCTACACGCAATCGGCCCCCGAAACCGTCGCCGCCACCCTGCGAACCCTGCTCGACTGGTTCGCCGCAGGCCGCCTTTCCCCCCACATCTCGCATATCCTGCCGATGCACGACCTGCCCCGCGGCCTCGACCTTCTGCGCGACCGCACCGCCACCGGCAAGGTGGTGATCCGCACCCGACCGCAATAGCCCCCCGCCACTGCGACCCCGCCACTGCGCCCACCCCCGCCCCGCGGCAGACCGCTGCCGCCTTGCAAAGGTTTCGTTCAGATTTGGCGCGGATGCGTCTTGAAATGCCCGTCGCGCATCCCGATATTTCGACCATACGGACTGCGGGGCAGGACAATCCGCAGCCGGGGGTCAATTTCGGAGGCTTACATGGCTGACTACCAAACGATCCGCACGGTCGGCGCAGGCGCCCGGACCGCCGGGATCGACGCAGGGCTTCGCGCCCATATGAACAAGGTCTACGGGCTGATGTCCGTGGGCATGCTGCTGACGGGCGGCGTGGCTTGGGCTGTCGGCACGTCCGATGCGCTCTTGGGCATCTTCCGCGACCCGATGACGCTGCAACCCAATATCCTCGGCTGGGTCGTGATGTTCGCGCCGCTTCTGATGGTGTTCGCCTTCGGGGCAGCGGTCAGCCGCATGTCCTATTCCGCCGCACAACTGTTCTTCTACGCCTTCTCGGCGGTGATGGGCCTGTCGCTGGCGTGGATCTTCAAGGCCTTTACCGGCGTGTCGATCGCGCAGACCTTCCTTGTCACCTCGATCGCCTTCGCCTCGCTGTCGCTCTATGGCTACACCACCAAGCGCGACCTGTCGGGTTTCGGCACCTTCCTGATGATGGGTCTGGTCGGGCTGGTCGTGGCCTCGATCATCAACATCTTCGTCGCCTCCTCGGCGCTGGCCTTTGCCGTGTCGGTGATCGGCCTGCTGATCTTTGCAGGCCTCACCGCCTATGACACCCAGCGCATCAAGACCGACTACATCGCCCATGCCGCACAGGGCGATCAGGAATGGCTCGGCAAATCCGCCGTCATCGGCGCGCTGAACCTCTACATGAACTTCATCAACATCTTCATGTTCCTGCTGCAATTCCTCGGCAATCGCAACTGATCCACGCGCCAGCGTGGCAAAGCCGGGGGCCGGTCGCAAGACCGGCCCTTTTGCATTCCGGCGGTGCCGCTTCCACCTTGTAAAATTTGCCCCCGCGCAGTCGTCCGCACCCTAAGCAACCCCGCGTCGCGGTCGTAAGTGACACTGGCAACATTCTTGCCCAGTCCACTCATAGGTGCCGCATTGAACACGTTCATCCCCGCCCGACCCCCCGCAAATGAGACCAGCCGACTGCGCTCGGTCCAGCGCACCGGCCTGATGGACAGCGAGCATTCAGACCGCTTCGACGTCTATACCGATCTGATGCGCCGCCTGTCCGGATTTCCGGTCGCCTATTGCGGGCTTATCGACGAAGCGCGCCAGTATTTCCTGTCGCACAACTTCCCCGAATGCATGCAAGGCCCCGAAGTGCCGCGCGACCAGACGTTGTGCCAGTTCGCGCTTCTGGCCCCCACGCCCTATATCGTGCCCGACATGCGCACGCATAGCAAACTGTCGGTCCACCCCCTCGTGGTGGGCGAGCCGCATTTCGTCTCGTGGGCGGCCTTCCCCCTCGTCACCGCCGAAGGCCACATCCTCGGCACGCTGTGCGCCACCGATTACGTCCCCCGCCACCTGACCCCGGACGAGATCGAGATCATGCGCCGCGTCGCCGCCGAACTCGCGCTGGTGATCGAAGCGCAGGTCGAACTGCGCGAGGCATCGGCCCGCCGCTTCGCCCGCGCCCTGTCGCAGATCGCCGTGCAACCGGCGCTCGACCGCACCGAAACCGCGGTGCGCTACCTGCGCCTGTGCGAAGGCACCCCCGGCAGCGCCGACGACCTGCGCGACCTCGCCCCCTCGGGGCTGGTCGAGGCTGGTCCCGCGGGCGAAGCCGTGCTCTCGCCGCTGGGTCGCAACCTGCAATCGCGGCTGGGTCTTGCACCCACGGGCTTTGCCGCACGCCGCACGGTGCTGAACTCCGATTCCCTCATGGCCGACCTTCTGGGTCTGGTAGGAGCCTGACATGCTGGCCAAAATCTACAATCTGCGCTTCCAGAACCTCAACGACGCCCGCCACGCCGCAACCTATATCTCCGAAGGCATGGGCGGGCTGGTGGGCGAGCTGAACATCTCGGGCCTGACCGTCCTCTTGCGCAAGGAAGGCGTGGTGCAAGCCATCGCCCGCTTCGACACGCAGGAAGATTTCATCCGCGTGCAAGCCAAACGCCCAGATGTGATCGGCCTGTTGCAAAAGCAGTTCCCCTGCATGATCGAAGACATCGCCGCCGTCACCGTCTACAGCTACGAACGCGAGGCGATGGCGACCGTCTGACCGGCAGCCCCCCCGAAACGCGCAAGGCCGCCCCGAAACGGGCGGCCTTTGTCATATCGGACCACAGGCCCCATCACGGACCGGCATCGCCGCAACAGCAAAAGACCGCCCCGAAGGACGGCCCTGCATCGCAGCGGACGGCCAAGATCTTACTTGATCTTGCCTTCCTTGTATTCGACATGCTCGCGCTTGACGGGGTCGTATTTCTTGACCGACATCTTTTCGGTCATGGTGCGGGCGTTCTTCTTGGTCACATAGAAGTGGCCCGTGCCCGCGGTCGAGTTCAGACGGATCTTGATCGTCGCCGGTTTCGCCATGGTCGTCTCTCCTGCATCGGGGAAACGCTTTGGCCCCCGCGAAATCTCTTGAAGCCCGCCTTTTACTTGCGCGGCAAGCAGAGTCAACAGCCAAACCGCCCGACCCTCCCGCTAATTGCGGCCGCCGATCCGATCGGGCGCCTTGCGGCGCATTCCATCAGTCGCCTGCGCGGGCAAGCCCGCTTGGCTCCGCACGGGGGCGCTGCCCCCGCGGCGCAAGCGCCGCCCCCCCGGAGTATTTGACCAAGGATGAAACGCAAGCACGCAGCCCCCTTCACCCTTGCCGAAATACTCCGGGCTGATCCGCAACGCGGCGAGGGGCAGCGCCCCTGCCTTCGGGCCGAAAACTGCGCGGATGGCCTGTAAGCCGGATTCTGTCCCGGGGTCCGGTCTTGCGACCTTCCCCCATGGATGACCATTCCTCTGCCGCGCGTGTTGCCACGGCGGTCAAGCTGCCAACCCGGGCCTCTGGGCTGAAGCGTCCCTGCGGAGGTCTCTGCAAATGCAGACCTTTCCGCGCGAGGCCCCTATTCGGCATTGCTCCGGGTGGGGCTTGCCGTGCCGTCCTTGTCGCCAAGTCCGCGGTGGGCTCTTACCCCGCCGTTTCACCTTTGCCCTGCCGACGCCAAAGGCGAACCTTCGTTGTCTTGTCAGGGTAGTCTCTTCTCTGTGGCGCTTTCCCTGGGGTTACCCCCGCCGGGGGTTACCCGGCACCCTTGCTTCATGGAGTCCGGACTTTCCTCGAAACGCTTGCGCGCCCCGCGGTCATCCAGCCATCCGCGCGAGGGCGGGCTTACGCCCCCGCCTTGCCTGCGTCAACGCCAAAGCGCAGCAGGGAACCGCCGCGCCAGATCGCCCGCAAGCCCCGCATCGACCGCATCGACCGGCCCCCGCGCCCAGGGGCGGAACCGCAGCCGGAACGCCGCCAGCAAAAGCGCCTCGTCCTCGCAGGCATAGCCAAAGGTCCGCGCCGCCGCCGCAAAGCCTGCCGGATCGGCCAAGCCGTCTTCGGGCCAGACCGCCAGCCCCTGCAGCGCCAGCCGCCGCCAGTCGAACCGCGCACCCGGATCGGCCTTGCGCTCGGGTGCCATGTCGGAATGGCCGATCACCCGTTCGGGCGCAATGTCCCAACGCGCCATGATGCCTGCCAGCAACCGCTCGAGCCCCGCCATCTGCGGCTCGGCAAAGGGGGTGCGCCCGTCATTGGCCAACTCGATCCCGATCGACCGCGAGTTGACATCGCCAACCCCGCCCCAAGCCCCCGCCCCCGCATGCCAGGCCCGCATCGGCTCGGGCACCAGCGCCTCGGCGGCGCCACGCTCGTCCACCAGCCAATGCGCCGACACCTCGGCTGCGGGGTCGCACAGCCGCGCCCGCGCCTCGGCGCAGCTTGCCATGGCGGTGTAATGCAGCACGATGATGTCAGGCATAGCGCCCCCGCGCCGGTCCGAAAAATTCGGCGAGGGGAACAGGTTCACTGCCGGAACGGACGCGGGTCCCAGTCGCAGGCAAAGCCGTCGCCGTCGGGGTCCAGCCCCTTGCGGTCACGCTGCGGCCCGCCGGATTCAAGAAAAGCCTGCTGCGCCAGATCGGGCGACCCATAGCGGGCGCAAGCCACCAACGGATCGGTCAGCCGCAGGGCCGACCGGCTGTACATCTGCGTGCCGGGGTTGTGCTGCGTCGACAGCGCGAACTCGACGATATTCGCCCCAGTCGCCGTGCGCGCCGGAATCGCCGTCGGCTGGATCACCTGATACTGGGCGCGGTTGCGGGCCAGCCGCTCCTTGTCGCTTTCGATGGTCTCGCGGCTTGAGACCGCGTTGAAATCCTGCTCGTCCGAGATGCCGGTGTTGTTATGCACCATCTCGCCCGATTCCGTCTGGATGGTGCTCGGCGCATCACCGCGCGGCCGGTTCGGATCAAGCGCGCCACCCGCCGCGGGCTGGGCATAGGCGGGTTGCACCTCGCCCGCTTGCGGATAGGTGGGTTGCGGATAGGTCGCCAGCGGCGTGTTCAACGGATCAAGCGACCCCGCCGCCGTGCCAAAGGCCGGTTGGTTCGGATCGGCCACACCCGAGGCACGGTCGATCGCCGCCGCGGCCGCCTCGGGCGTGAACCCTGCCGGAGCCTGCGCCGCAGGCGCCACGGGCTGGCGCGACGCCGCCGCAGCCTGCTCGCGCATGTAGCTGTTGTAATCCCCGAAACCGACCCCTGCCGCCGAATCCGGCACCGCCGGAGAACAGGCCGCAAGCCCGAGCGTCAGGCAAAGAAAAGCTTTGGTCCGCATGGTTCAGCCCCGGTCCATTCGTTTGGCGTGCGTTTCGTCTTTGGCCCGCGCCCTTACCACCATTTATCCGGCTTTGCCACAAAGCCCGCCGCCCGTTCCAGCACATAGGCGTGATTGAGCAACCCGCCCTCGTCCCAGGGCCGCCCGATCAGCTGCAAGCCCATCGGCAGGCCCTTGGCATCCAGCCCCACCGGAACCGAAACGCCCGGCAAGCCTGCAAGGTTCACCGTCACGGTGAAAACGTCGTTTAGATACATCTCGACCGGATCGGCACTCGCCATCTCGCCCAGCCCGAAGGCCGACGAGGGCGTGGCAGGCGTCAGGATCGCATCGACCCCGGCGGCAAAGGCCAGATCGAAATCGCGCTTGATCAGCGCCCGCACCTTGCGCGCGCGGTTGTAATAGGCGTCGTAGAACCCCGCCGACAGCACATAGGTGCCCACCATGATCCGGCGCTGCACCTCGGGGCCGAACCCCTCGGCGCGGGTCTTTTCATACATCTCGGTGATGCCGTCGCCCGCCTGCAACGTGGCGCGGTGGCCATAGCGCACACCGTCATACCGCGCGAGGTTGCTGGACGCCTCGGCAGGCGCGATGACGTAATAGGCCGGCAGCGCATATTTCGTGTGCGGCAGGCTGATATCCACGATCTCGGCCCCCGCATCGCGCAGCATCGCGGCACCCTTGGCCCACAGCGCCTCGATCTCGGCGGGCATGCCCTCCATGCGGTATTCCGCCGGAATCCCGATCTTCTTGCCGCGGATGTCGCCGGTCAGCGCCGCCTCGAAATCGGGCACGGCCAGATCGGCACTGGTCGAATCCTTAGGGTCATGCCCCGACATGGCGCTCAGGAAGATCGCCGCGTCCCGCACGCTTTTCGTCATCGGCCCCGCTTGGTCAAGGGATGATGCAAACGCCACCACCCCCCAGCGCGACACCCGCCCGTAGGTCGGCTTGATCCCCACGATCCCCGTGAACGCCGCAGGCTGGCGGATCGACCCGCCCGTATCGGTGCCGGTCGCGCCAAGGCACAGGTCCGCCGCCACCGCCGCCGCCGACCCGCCGCTCGACCCGCCCGGCGTCAGTTTCCGGTCGTCGATCTTCCACGGGTTGACCGCATTGCCATAGCAGGACGTCTCGTTGGACGACCCCATGGCAAACTCGTCCATGTTCAGCTTGCCCAGCATCACCGCGCCCGCATCGAACAGCTTGGCGGTCACGGTGGATTCGTATTCCGGCTTGAACCCGCGCAGGATGTTGGATGCCGCCTGTGACGGCACACCCTTGGTGCAGAACAGGTCCTTGATCCCCAGCGGAATCCCGCACAGGTCCTGCGCATCCCCGCCCTTGAGCCGTGCATCGGCGGCGCGGGCCTGATCCAGCGCGATATCGGGCGTCTTGTGCACGAATGCGCCCAACCCGTCGGCCGCGTCGATCGCCGTCAGGCACGACATGGTCAGATCGACCGCCGAAATCTCGCCCTTGCGCAGCGCGTCCCGCGCTGCGGCGATGGTCCATGTGTTCGCGCTCATTCCACCACCTTCGGCACGGCAAAGAACCCCTCGCGCGCATCCGGCGCGTTCCTGAGCACCTGCGCCTGCATGTTGCCGTCGGCCACCACGTCGGCCCGCCGCTTCAGCCGCATCGGCGTCACGGATGTCATCGGCTCGATGCCGGTCACGTCGACCTCGTTCAACTGCTCCATGAAACTCACGATGTCGTTCAACTGCCCCGCCAGCTTGGGCAGGTCAGGCTCTTCGACGCGGATGCGGGCCAGCTTGGCCACCCGCCGCGCAGTCTCGATGTCGATGGACATGGGGCATGCTCCGGATTTGCTGTCGTCCGTTTAGCCCCCGTCCTGCCACCCCGCAAGACCCGCGCCCGCCGAAACCTGCCGTGGCGTCATTCCCTTTTCACCGATCCCGCCTAGAACAAGGGCAGACAATCCAAGGAGACCCCCATGCAGATCATCTGGCTCGGCCATTCCGGCTTTCGCATCGAACTCGAATCCGCCGTCCTCTTGATCGACCCGTGGCTCTCGGGCAACCCGATGTTCCCCGCCGACCGCCGCGCCGAGGCGATCTCGGATGCGACCCACGTGCTGCTCACCCACGGCCACGGCGACCATTCGGCCGATGCCGCCGCCATCTGCAAGGAACTCGATATCCCCCTCGTCGCCATCTACGACCTCGCCGCCCATTTCGAGAAAACCGACGGCGTCAAGATCATCGGCTTCAACAAGGGCGGCACCGTCACCCTGAACGGCGCCAAGGTCACGCTGGTCAACGCCTGCCATTCCTCCAGCCTCGGCGCGGTGCCGGTGGGCAGCGAATGTGGCTTCATGATCGCGGGCGAAGGCCACACGGTCTATGTGTCAGGCGATACCGACATCATGGCCGACATGGACTGGATGGGCGACCTGCACAAACCCGACATCGGCATCCTGTCGGCCGGTGGCCATTACACCATGGATATGGCCCGCGCCGCCTATGCCGCCAAACGCTATTTCGACTTCAAGACCGTGATTCCCTGCCACTACCGCACCTTCGGCGCGCTGGAACAGAACGCCGACACGATGCGCGACGCCCTTCCCGGCGTCGCGGTGATCGAACCCCAGGTCCTGACCCCGATCACCCTCTGACCAAACGGAGCGCGGGCAAAGCCCGCGCAAGCCTTTCCTCTCGCTTGCGCTCGGGCGAAGAGGGGGCTTATGCAGCCCCCGTCGCGTTCCGCGACGCCCCCGCAGGATATTTGAAACAAGGAGAAGGGGCAGACCTCTTCCTGCCCCTTCTCCTTGTCCGAAATATCCTCGGGGGTGAATTGGCCGGAACGGCCAAGAGGGGGGTGAAGCCCCCCTATCGCCCGAGCGCCTTTGGCGCGAGACAAAAGGCTTGCGGCGGCACGCCGCTCGATTCGGTTACAGGCGTGACATCGCCGCGTCGAACATCCCGCGCCGTGCGGCCAGCGCATCGGTCAGGCGCGGGTCGGGGTCGATCACCCTCTCCACCTCGGGCCGCTCGGACAGCAGCGACAGCGGCCCGCCCGCAGCCACCGCCGCCAGCTTCGCCGCCCCGACAGGCCCCGCCAGATCGGACCGCGCCAGCACCGACACCGGCTGTCCCAACGCCGAGGCGATCAGACGCAGCCACAACCCGCTGCGCGTGCCGCCCCCCACCAGCGTGAACCGCTCCGCCGCCACCCCGACCGACCGTTGCGCCGCCACGCAATCGGCCATCTGCAGCGCCACGCCCTCCAGCGTCGCATAGCCCAGCATGGCAGGCGTCACGCCCGGATGCAGCCCCTCGATCCGGCCTGTCGCATCGGGGCGGTTGAGTGGCGTCCTCACCCCCGTCAGGCAGGGCAGGAACACCGGCGCATCCGCCAGCGCCCCTTCTGCCGCGAATCCCTCTGCCAGCCCCGCCAGCGCCGCCGCCCCCTGCCCCGTCACAGCCCCCATCCAGTCGAGCGAGGCCGTGGCGCTCATCACCACCCCCATCGACAAAAAGGCCCCGGGAACCACATGGGCCGATGTCAAAATCGCCTTTTCCGGTCCCGGATGGAACGCCCCGTCCACGATGCAGGCCACGCCCGACGTGCCCACCGTCAGCACCGCATCCCCGACCCTTGCGCCCCCCGCGCCAAGGGTCGAGCCCATGTTGTCGCCCGCCCCCGCCGCGACCGACACCCGCCCCATCCCCCAGCGCGCCGCCAGCGCGGGCCTCAGCACGCCCGCCTCGGCCCAGCTGTCCACCACGGGCGGCAGGTGCGCCACATCCCAGCCCACCGCCGCGCATAGCCCCGCGTCCCAGCGCCCCGTCCGGCAGTCCATCAACTGCGTGCCGCCCGCATCCGAAGGTTCGGTCGCCACCTCGCCGGTCAGTGCCAGTCGCACGTAATCCTTGGTCAGCATCAGCATCCGCGCGCGGTCCAGCACTGCGGGTTCGTGCTGACGCAGCCACAGGATCTTGGGCGCGGTGATCCCCGGATCGGGCGTGCCGTTGGTGCGCCGCCCGATATCGGGCACCCGCATCAGCAACTCGGCACATTCCGCCAGCGCCCGCTGGTCGTTCCACAGGATCGCAGGCCGCACGGGGCGCAGGTCACCATCCAGAAACAGCCCCGCCAGCATCTGCCCCGACAGCCCGATCCCCCGCACCGCCGCCATCTCGCGCGGGGCTTCTGCCGCCAGCCGGTCGAGGCAGGCGAACACCGCCGCCACCCATGCGTCGGCGTCCTGTTCGCTATGGCCCACCGCAGGGCGCGACACCGCAACGCTTTCGGACGCCACCGCCACGACCCGCGCCAGCCCTTCGATCAGCACCGCCTTGATGCCAGATGTGCCCAGATCGACCCCGATATGCATCATGCCCGCTCCAGCAGCGCCCGCGCCGTCGCCTCGTCGGTCACGAAGGTGTTGACCACCCCGCGCCGCAGCACCGCACGGTTCACCGCCAGCTTGTTCGCCCCGCCCGCCGCCAAGATCACGTTGGGCACCGCGCGCAAATCGTCCAGCCCGATCCCGATCACCCGCTCGTTGATCGGATGGTCGATCGCCTGCCCCTCGGCATCGATCACCGTGCCCAGCACATCGCCCACCGCCCCCGCCGCCAGCAGATCGTCCATCGAGATATCCGAAGGCAACCCGTCCCGCATCAGCAGCGACCGGGTCGAGATATCCCCCGCCGCCATCGCCAGCGCATCCACCGATTTCAGCTTTTCCACCACCGACCGGAACACATCCAGCGCCATGATCGTGTCGCGGCTTTCGCGCGACCCCGCATAAAGTGGTGCCGTGAAATAGCTGTGCTGCGCCCCCACCAGATCGGCCAGCCGCGTGGTGATCTCGAAACTGTTCAGGTCCGACCCCGTGGTCAGCCCCCCCATGACCGAGATCACCTCAAGATCGGGCCGCTCCATCGCCGCGACGAAACGCGTGGCGATGTTCAGCGTATTGCCCCATGACATGCCGAACAGCCGCACCTTGGGGTCGGCCAGCACCTCGGACAACAGATTGCCCAGCGCCGCCCCCACCACCATCTGCACATCGCGCGTCTCCATCGGCGCGGGCGCGACATAGGCCTGCTTCAACCCGAACCGCGCCCGCAGCGCCGCCTCCAACTCGGCACAGGCCGCAAATGCGGTGTTAAAGGTGATCCGCACCAACCCGCGCTTGTGCGCGTCCGACAGCGCCTTGTTCACCCGCAGCCGCGTTGCCCCCAGCTTGTCGGCCACCTTTTCCTGCGTCAGCCCTTCCACGTAATAGGCCCAAGCCACCTGCGCGAGGAACCGCTCCTCGGTGTCGATCTGCGGCAGCTTCGGCGGGCGGGGCATGGGCAACCTTTACTTGACAGCGCCCATCGTCAGGCCGCGCACCAGATGCTTCGACGCCAGCAGCGCAAAGATCAAGACCGGGATCACGATCAAAGTCGATGTCGCCATGATCTTTCCGTAGGGCACATCATACCCTTCCATAAAGGTCACCGCCATCGCAGGCGCGGTTTTCGCCACCTTGGGCGCAAGGATATAGGCGAACAGCAACTCGTTCCAACTGAAGATGAACGACAGGATCGACGACACCGCCACCCCCGGCATGGCAAGCGGCAGACAGATCGACCGGAAGATCCGCCACTGGCTTGCCCCTTCCAGCATCGCCGCCTCGTCCAGCTCATGCGGAATCGACCGGAACTGGTCGGTGCAGATCCAGATCACGATGGGCAGCGTGAATGTCAGATACATCAGGATCAGCGCCAGATGGGTGTCGCGGATGCCAAGATCGCGGCTGATAAGGAACACCGGAAACGCCAGCACCACGGGGCTGACGAAGCGGTTGGTGATGAACCAGAACCACAGATCGGTCTTGCCGCGAAACTCGAACCGCGCCAGCGCATAGGCCGCAGGACACCCCAGCAGCACGGCAAGCGATGTGGTCGCCGTGGCGACGATGATCGAATTGACCAGCGACACCCCCACCTTATCCTGAAACAGCACCTCCCAGTAATTCGCCAGCGTGGGGCTGAATATCCATGCAGGCGGGCTTTGCAACGCCACCACCTGCGTTTTCAGACTGGTCGTGACCATCCAGTAGAACGGAAACACGCAGAACGCGCAGATCACCACCAGCAAGATCGCCTCGGCCATCAGCGACCGTCGTTGCAACGGGGCAGCCATCAGCGCACCTCACGGTAGAAAAAGCGGATATAAAGCCGCGCCAGCACAATCGTCAGCGCCAGCATGATGATCGATTGCGCCGCCGCCATGCCGATGTCGAATTGCCGGTTGCCCACCCGCTCGATCAGCACCGCGATGAATTCCGTGGCCGACCCCGGCCCGCCCCGCGTCATGGTGAACGGCATGTCGAACAGCTTCAGCGTATCGGCCGTCCGCAAGATCAACACCGCCACCAGCGACGGGATCAGATAGGGCAATTGCACATGCCGCAGCACCACCCAGTTGCTTTTCGTCTCCAGCTTCGCCGCCTCCTCGATTTCCGGCGGCACGGTCGAAAGTCCGGCCAGCAACACCAGCGCCACGAACGGCGTCCACTGCCAGATGTCCCACATCACCACGGCCAGAAATGCATTTGTCGGATCACCGATGAAATTGATCGGATCGACTCCCAGCCAGCCCAGCATCTGGTTGATCACCCCGTATTTCTGGTTCAGCATTACCTGCGCCAGCAGCCCCACCACCGCATAGGTCGTGGCCATCGGCAGCACCAAGGACAGCCGCGCCAGCGTCTTGAACAGCGTCAGCCCCGGGCGGTGCAGCACCAGCGCGATCGACAGGCCAAAGGCAATCTGCACCGGCACCGACATCACGAACAACAGCGCCGTCCGCCCCATCGCCTGCCAGAACACCGTATCGGTCAAGACGGCGATGTAATTCTCCAGACCGACGAACCGTTGCTGCGCGATCTTGGTCAGGTTGAAATAGTGAAAACTCTTCCACAGCGCGAACAAAAGCGGCGCGATGCCGACGATCACAAGCGCCGCGACCGCAGGGCCAAGAAACGCCCCCAGCGTGGCGCGGCTGACACGGGTTGTCATGGGGAACCTCTCGGCAAATCCGGTCTTGCGGCGGGCAAACAGGCCCCGGCGTCGCCGCCGGGGCCGATTTCGTCAAAAACCCCGCTTACTGGGCCAGCGGCTTCTTGCCGTCATAGTAACCAGCCTCGGCCAGCACCGCTTCCATCTTCTCGCCGATGGTCTTGGCCCCGTCCGAAACCGACACTTCGCCCAGCATCATCTTGGTGCCCCATTCCTGCACGATCTCGGTGATCGCGGGCCACTCGGCAAAGCGCGGGCGGAACTCGGGCACGCCCTCTTTCCAGCTTTCCACCAGCGCAGGAATGAACTTGTAGGTTTCAGCCAGCGCCGGATCGGCATAGGCCGATTGCCGCGCAGGCACGCCACCCATCTCAAGGTATTTGCCTGCATTGGCCTTTGACGTGATCCACTGGATGAACAGCCATCCCGCCGCCTTTTCATTGTCATCCGCCTGCGAAGCAACGGCGAGCGAGAACCCGCCCAGCGCAGGCTTGCGCCCCGCCGGACCCTTCGGTTCGGGCGCAACGGCCAGACAATCGCCCAGTTTCGACGTCTCGGGGCTGGCCAGCGTCGAATAGAACGCCGACCATTCCGTCAGCATCGCCACATCGCCCTGCGCCAAAGCGTTGACCGCTTCGGAATGGTCATAGGCGACGATGCCTTCGGGCATGTATTGCATCAGGTCTTGGCGGAACTGCAAACCGGCCTGGCTTTCGGGCGAATTCAGGTTCGACTTGAACTCGGCATTCAGGAACGACCCGCCGAACGGCCACAGCATCCGCGCGAAACTGTCGGCCGATTGCGTCTCGTTGCGCTTGGATTGCAGCGCAAAGGCATATTTCCCGTCCTTGGTCAGCGCAGGCCCGTACACATCCTTCAACTCGGCCCATGTCTCTGGCGGCTTGTCGAAACCGGCGTCCTTCAGCATGCAGCTGTTGTAAAACAGCAGGCCCGAATAGTTGTCGAACGGCAGGCCATAGGTCGTCCCGTTCCAGCCGCCGAACGCATTCACCACCAGCGGGAAAAAGTCGGGCATGTCCAGATCGGGATCGGCCAGATCGGGGTTCGATGTGAACTGGTCGATCGGCACGATCCAACCGTTTTCGGCAAAGTTGCCGATCCAGACAAGGTCGATCAGCGCAATATCCAGATCACCCCCCGCCACGAAATCGCGCACCTGCTCGCCCAGCGCGTTTTCATAGGGCACGGTGGTCTGGTTGATCTTGATCCCCGTCGCCGCCTCGAATTCCGGGATCATCTGGATCGCCGCCTTGTAACCGGGACGGTCAAGGAACAGCACTTCCAACTCGGTTCCGGCATAGGGCTTGGCCGCTTCCTCCAGCGACCACGCCCCCGCCTGACCCGCAACGCCCAGCACGGCGGCAGAGGCCAGCGCAACAGCGCTGAGTTCGGTCTTCAGCTTCATTTCATTCCTCCCTTTATGGCAGCGTTGCACGGTTGACTTCCATTTGTAACGCTGCACATATAAATGTATCGTTCAAACAGCGAGTCAACGGAAATCTTCGCGGCGCTTGCCGCAGCGCAGGAAAAGAAGGAGCCGCAGATGGCCGAAGTCAGCCTCTCGGGCGTCACGAAATTCTACGGCGGCGTCCAGGCCCTGCATGGCATCACGCTCGATATCGCCGATGGCGAATTTGCCGTGTTCGTCGGCCCCTCGGGCTGCGGCAAATCCACCCTGCTGCGCGCCATCGCGGGGCTGGAAGACATCGGCGCGGGCAGCATCTCCATCGGCAGGCGCAACGTCACCACCCTCGCGCCGTCCGACCGCGACGTGGCGATGGTGTTCCAGTCCTACGCGCTCTACCCCCACATGACCGTGCGCGAGAACATGGAATTCGGGATGAAGGTGAACAACGTCCCCGCCCCCGACCGCGCCGCCCGCGTTGCCGAAGCCGCCCGCATCCTGCAACTCGACCCCTATCTCGACCGCAAACCCGCCCACCTGTCGGGCGGCCAGCGCCAGCGCGTCGCCATCGGGCGCGCCATCGTCAAGAAACCCGCCGTCTTCCTGTTCGACGAACCCCTGTCCAACCTCGACGCCAAACTGCGCGTGCAGATGCGCGTCGAACTCGAAGCGCTGCACCGCGACCTTCGGGCCACGATGATCTATGTCACCCACGATCAGGTCGAAGCGATGACCATGGCCGACAAGATCGTCGTGCTGAACGCAGGCCGCATCGAACAGGTCGGAACGCCCATGGACCTCTATCACCGCCCCGCCACCGAATTCGTCGCAGGCTTCATCGGCGCGCCCGCGATGAACTTCCTCGACATGACCGAAAGCGCCGGTCGCATCGCACTTGGCAACACCACGCTTGCCGTCCCCGCCGCCCCGAACGCCACCCGCCTCGGCATCCGCCCCGAACACATCACCCTGCTGCCCGCAGGCCAGGGCGACCTCGCCGCCACCGTCACCTTGCGCGAAACCCTCGGCGGCGATGCCTACCTCTATCTCTCGACCGCCCAAGGCCAGCCGCTCGTCGTCCGCGCCGAAGGCGACACGCCCCTGACCCATGGCGAAACGGTCGGCCTTGCGCTTCCCGCCCACAGGCTGCACCAGTTCGGCCCAGATGGCCGCACCCTGCGGTCAGGGGATGCCCGATGATGACGAACACTGCCCGCACCTCTACCGCCCAGGACCCCGTCGCCCGCGCCGTGGCGCAATCGAAAACCGTGGCCGAAGTCCTCATCGCCCGCGGCGCCATCGCGCAGGCGGGCGCGCTTTATACCCGCCACTTCACCGGCCCCGCCTGCCTGATCGCCGATGAAAACACCTGGGCCGCCGCAGGCCCGCAGGCCGAAGCCGCCCTTCATGCCGCAGGCGTGCAAACCCGCCGCCACATCCTGCCCGCCAAACCGCGCCCCAAACCCACCGTCGACCTTGCCAACGCCCTGCGCGACATGCTGCAATCCGGCGAAACCCCCGTCGCCATCGGCTCGGGCGTGCTCAACGATGTGACCAAACACGCCGCCTTCGACATGAACCGCCCCTATCTGTGCATCGGCACGGCGGCGTCGATGGACGGCTATACCTCGGCCGGTGCGCCCCTTTCGGACAAGGGGTTCAAGAAAACCATCCAGTGCCGCCCCGCCCGCGCCGTCCTGGGCGACCTCGACATCATCGCCGCCGCCCCCCCCGCCATGTCCGGCTGGGGCTACGGCGACCTTGCCGGAAAAATCCCCGCCGGAGCCGACTGGATCATCGCAGACACCCTCGGCATCGAACCCGTCGACGATGTTGCATGGCCCTTGGTGCAAACCAACCTGCGCGCATGGCTCGGCCAACCCCGCGCCATCGCCGCAGGTGACAGCGCCGCCATCAGCGGCCTCATGACCGGCCTTACCCTCGTCGGCCTCGCGATGGAGCTGCACGGCTCGTCGCGCCCCGCCTCGGGGGCCGACCACCAGATCGCGCATCTGTGGGAAATGGACGACCTGATGCAGAACGGCGAACGCGTGTCGCACGGTGCCTGCGTCGCCGTCGGCTGCACCATGACCCTGCGCCTTTACGACTGGCTCCTCGCGCAAGACCTCACCCGCCTCGACCCCGCCATCGCCGACCACGCGCCCACGCTCGACGACAAGATCGCCACCATCCGCACAGCCTTCGGCCCCGGCGAGATCGCCGCCCGCGCGACCGAGGAAACCCGCGCCAAGCACATCGACCGCACCACCCACCGCGCGCGGCTCGAAACGATCCGCGCCACATGGCCGGCCCTGCAGGGCCGCCTCTGCGCCCAACTCATGCCCGCCGCCGACATGCGCGCCGCCCTCCATGCCGCAGGTGCCCCCGCCGATGCCGCCGACATCGGCGTCGACCGCGCCTATCTCGAACGCACCACGCTCAACGCCCGCTTCCTGCGCAGCCGCTACACGCTTTTGGACCTGCTCGACGAAACCGGCCTCCTTGCCCAAGCGGTGACCGCCTCGCTCCCTCCCGCCTCCTGACCGGCGCACCCCCTCTCCCCCACGGGGGAGAGGGTCGGGGTGAGGGGGGGGCCACAGCCCCCCCACCCCCCCCACACCCCCCTTCCTTTCCCGCCGCAACCGCCGCACCCTCAGGCAAACCCCGAACCGGACAGACCCATGCAAGACCTCGCCGCACTCGCCACCCGCGCCGCAGCCGAAATCCGCGATGCCACCGCCGCCGTGAACCCCGCCGAACTGGCGGCACTTGTCACCGAACTGGCCAAGGCCAAACGCATCGTCGCCTATGGCGTCGGCCGCGAAGGGCTGATGATGCGCGCCCTCGCCATGCGCCTTTACCACCTCGGCCTTGACGCGCATGTGGTGGGCGACATGTCCGCCCCGCCCGTGGGCGCGGGCGATCTCTTGATCGTCTCGGCAGGTCCGGGCGGCTTTTCCACCGTCGACGGCCTCATCGGTGTCGCCCGCAAAGCCGGGGCCCGCACCGCCTGCATCACCGCCCAACCCGCAGGCACCGCCCCGCAAGCCTGCGACACCGTGCTGACCATCCCCGCCCAGACCATGGCCAACGACACCGGCCCCGCCGCGGCCTCGGTCCTGCCGATGGGCTCGCTGTTCGAGGGCGCACAATACCTGACCTTCGAACTCCTGATCCTCGCCCTGCGCGACCAAATCGGTGCC
The DNA here is from genome assembly GCA_040398445.1 of Gemmobacter sp. Lineage (GTDB taxonomy): Bacteria > Pseudomonadota > Alphaproteobacteria > Rhodobacterales > Rhodobacteraceae > Paragemmobacter. The sequence goes on from JBBAUB010000005.1 coordinate 105,490, forward strand.
GACCCCGCCGCCATGCGCGCCCGCCACACCAATCTCGAGTGATCCGATGCCAAACTGGACCGACCGCTTCAGCCTGACCGGCCGCAAGGCCCTGATCACCGGCGCCTCCAAAGGCATCGGCGCGGAAATATGCGAGGTCTTCGCCGATGCAGGCGCCGATATCGTCGCCGTCGCCCGCGACGCGGAAGGCCTTGCCGACATCGCAGCCAAAGTCCGCGCCAAAGGCCGCCGCTGCCTGACGATCACCGCCGAGATGGCAACCCGCCAAGGCCCGCTTGCCGCCGCAAGGCAGGCCCTTGCCGAATGGGGCACCATCGACATCCTCGTGAACTCCGCAGGCATCGCCCGCATCGCCCCCGCCACCGACCTTACCCCCGACTGGTGGGACGAAACCATGGCCGTCAACCTGCGCGCGCCCTTCCTGCTGGCACAGGCGCTGGCACCGGCGATGATCGCGCAGCAGCGCGGCAAGATCATCAACATCTCGTCGCAAACCGGCGTCATCGCCATCGACGACCATGCCGCCTATGCCGCCTCCAAGGGCGGGCTGAACGCGCTGACGAAATCGCTCTGCGCCGAATGGGGCCGCCACAACGTGCAGGTCAACGCCATCTGCCCCACCGTCGTGCTGACCCCGATGGGCCGCGCCGTCTGGGGCCCACCCGAAAAATCCGGCCCCTTCATCGCCGCCACCCCCGCCCGCCGCTTTGCCGAACCGGTCGAAATCGCCGATGCCGCGCTCTACCTTGCCTCCTCGGCCTCGGATATGGTGAACGGTGACCTCCTGATGGTCGAGGGCGGCTTTACCAGCGTCTGACAGCCTGAACCCGCCGGGGTTTCACCCCCCGTCCATCGGGCTCTCGGACCGATGGCGAACCCGAAGGACGACCCAGAGTATTTAGAGCAAAGATGAACGGGGGATCCAAGGCCAGCCCCCCTTGACGCGGACATATCCATGCCCCCCCATGACACCGAAACCGCCTTCGCCCGCTACGAACAGATCCGCCCCCGCCTGCCTGCCGCGACCTTCCCCGCCACCTCGCTGCACCTGCCCACGCTGGCCGAAGCCGCCGATCATTACGACGGTTTCATCCTCGATGCCTTCGGCGTGCTCAATGTCGGCGAAACCGCCATCCCCGGCGCCGTCGCCCGTATGGCAGACCTGCGCGCCCGTGGCAAAAGCCTGACCGTGCTGACCAATGCCGCCAGCTACACCCGCGCGCAGATCCTTGCCAAATACCACCGCCTCGGCTTCGACTTCACGTCGGCCGAGGTCGTCTCGTCCCGCGACACCACCGTCGCCCGCCTGAACGCCATCGCACCGAACGCCCGCTGGGCCGCCATATCCGCCGCAGGCGACACGTTCGACGACATCCCCGCCCGCCTGACCGACGCCATCGCCGACCCTTCCGCCTTCGACAGCGCCGATGCCATCCTGTTCCTGTCCACCGCCCGCTGGAGCGATGCGCTGCAAACCCGCCTCGCCGAAGCGCTGGCAAACAATCCCCGCCCCGTCGTCATCGCCAACCCCGACCTCGTCGCCCCGCGCGAAGACGGGCTGTCGCTCGAACCGGGCCTGCATGCCCACGCCCTGCTCGATACGCTGCCGCTGGACTGTCGCTGGTTCGGCAAGCCTTTCCCCGACGCTTTCGCGGACGCCATCGCCCGCGCAGGCCTGCCCCCCCACCGCCTTGCGATGGTCGGCGATACGCTGCACACCGACACGCTCGGCGGCGCTGCGGCAGGCTGCGGCACGGTCCTCGTCACACGCCACGGCCTGTTCCGTGGCCACGATGTCACCCCCTACATCGCCCGTTCGGGCATCGTGCCCGACATCATCGTCGAGACGACCTGAGTCGACGTTCATGCTCGCCCAAATATCCCGGGGTCCGGGGCAGCGCCCCGGTGCCAAGGCCAGCCCCTAACGCCGCCCCGCAAAGAACCCGCGCAACAGCGCCTCGGCCTCGCCCGCCGCGATCCCGTCATATACCTCGGGCACATGATGGCATTGGGGGTGCGAAAACACCCGTGCCCCCACCGCGACCCCGCCCGATTTCGGGTCCGCCGCGCCATAATACAGCCGCCCGATCCGCGCCGCCGAAATCGCCGCCGCGCACATCGGGCAAGGCTCCAGCGTCACGTAAAGATCATGCCCCGCCAACCGCTCGGACCCGAGCGCCGCACAGGCCGCCCGTATCGCCAGCACCTCGGCATGGGCCGTGGGGTCCGACAGCTCGCGCGTCCGGTTGCCCGCCCGCGCCACCACCACACCGCCGCGCACGATTACCGCGCCCACGGGCACCTCGCCCCGTGCCGCCGCCGCCCGCGCCTCGTCCAGCGCCACATCCATGAAACTGCGAAACTCCATGCCCGCCTTCCTGCACCGCCCCGCCGGTTCTGGCAACTGCCGCCTTGCCCGACCGTGGCCAGCGGGGGTTTTGCACCCCCGCACCCCCGCAGGATATTTGAGACGAGAAGAAGCAGGCAGACGCGGCGCACCGCGGCAAGGAAAGGCCACTCCCTCCCCCCGCGGGGGGAGGGTCGGGGTGGGGGGGGCCACAACGAATCCCGCCTATGGAAAACCCGCACCCGTTGGGCTATCACCACCCCTTGCCCACGAGGACGCCATGACCAAAGCCCCGACCCCCACGCCCCCCCCCGCAGGCGACCGCATCGCCAAGGTGCTCTCCCGCGCCGGCATCGCCTCGCGCCGCGAGGCCGAGCGCATGATCGAAGCGGGCGAGGTCGCGGTGAACGGCAAGACCATCGACAGCCCCGCGCTCAACATCGGCCCGAACGACCGCGTCACCGTGCGCGGCGAACCCGTCGGTCGCCCCGAACCCGCCCGCCTGTGGCTTTACTACAAACCCGAAGGCCTCGTGACCTCGGCCTCCGACGAAAAGGGCCGCGAGACGGTCTTTGACCACCTGCCCGAAGACATGCCCCGCGTCATGTCCGTCGGCCGCCTCGACCTCAACTCCGAGGGCCTGCTTTTGCTGACCAATGACGGCGAGTTGAAACGCCGTCTCGAACTGCCGTCCACCGGCTGGCTGCGCAAATACCGCGTCCGCGTCAAAGGCAACCCGACCGACCCCGACCTCGAACCCCTGCGCCGCGGCATCACCGTCGAGGGCGAGAAATTCCAGCCCATGTCGGTCGTGCTCGACCGCCATCAGGGCGCCAACGCATGGCTCACCATCGGCCTGCGCGAAGGCCGCAACCGCGAAATCCGCCGCGCCATCAACGAGATCGGCCTGATCGTCAACCGCCTGATCCGCATCAGCTACGGCCCCTTCCGCCTGAACGAGCTTCAACCCGGACAGGTCGAGGAAATCCGCCCCCGCATCCTGCGCGACCAGCTTGGCCTGACGGGCGAGGCGTCCGACGATTTCGCCGCCGCCAAACCTGCCGCGACACCGGGTGCCAAACCCGCCCTGCGCCGCCCCGGACCGCCCAAGCCGCGCAGCTTCGAATCCAGCGATCCGGCCAAACGGGCCCACACCGGCCCCACCGGCAAATTCGCCCCGCGCAGCCATGCGGCTGATGCCAAGGGCGCCAAACCCTCGGCGTCCCGTCCCGATGCCCGCCCCGATGCCTTGGCCAAGCCGCGCTTTGCCACCGCCTCGGTCAAACCCGCCGACCGCAGCGCCGACCGCAGCGACAAACCGCGCAGCTTCGGCACCGCCGCAGCCAAGGGCGCAGGCGCAGCCACACCCAAACCCGGCGGCAAACCCGCACCAAAACCGGCCCGCACGGCCGGTCCGCAACCAAAGCGCGAATCGCAGCCCCGCGCCGCCTTTGCCCCCGCGGGCCGCCCTGCGGCGAAATCCGGCGCGGCACCCGCGCGCCCGTCAGGCAGCGGCAACGGCGGCCCAAAGGGCGCGCCGCGCAAACCCAAGCAGCGTTAGGTTTTTCCTGACCGCCTTTTGCATAGCAACCCTGCCTCCGGCTCTGGCATGCCCGTCCCCCTTGGCCTATAGTCCGTCCAAAGGTCGGGTCAATCAGGGGCACACGCGGCATGTCGGCGAAAGGTCTTCGCAATCTCGCGTTCTTTCTGCTTCTGGCTTTGGTGATCTATGTCGCCGCATCGGGGGGGCACTGACATGGCCCGACGTTACGGCGGCAAATACAGCCCCGATGCCCCCGCGCAACCCGATGCGGCGCCCCCTGCGCCCGCCAACCGCTTCGACGGCAAGCGCCCGCAACCGTCGCAGGGGCGCACCAACGTCTTTTTCGTGGCCAGCCTGTTCTTCCTGTTTCCCGCCTTTACCGGCGGCCCCGATGCGCTGTTTGCAGGCCTTGGCGCAACCGCGCTTCTGCTCGCCGCCGCATGGCTCACCCGCGAAGGGCTGATCGCCCAAGACGCCTTCGATGCCCGCAGCCTTGCCCGCCGCCCCGCCATCCCGCGCAAGATCTTTGCCGCCCTCCTCACCGGCGCGGGCCTTGGCCTCGGGGCCAGCATCGGCCAGCCCGGCCTTTACCCCCTGCTCTTCGCCGCCGCAGGCACAGCACTGCACCTTGCCGCATTCGGCCTTGATCCCTTGCGCGACAAGGGCACCGCAGGCATGGACGCGTTCCAGACCGACCGCGTCGCCCGCGCCGTTGACGAAGCCGAAGCCTTCCTGTCGGACATGCGCGATGCCATCCTGCGCGCCCGCGACCGCACGCTCGAAACCCGCGTCGATACCTTTGCCGCCACCGCCCGCGCCCTGTTCCGCACGGTCGAGGGCGACCCCGGCGATCTGACCGCCGCGCGCAAATACCTGTCAGTCTACCTGTCGGGTGCCCGCGACGCGACCGTGAAATTTGCCGATTTCTACGCCACCTCGCGCGATGCCTCGGCCCGCGCCGATTACCTTGGCCTGCTCGACGATCTCGAAACCAATTTCGCATCGCGCACCAAATCGCTTCTCACCAACAACCGCAGCGACCTCGATGTCGAAATCGGCGTCCTGCGCGAAAGATTGCAACGCGAGGGGTAGGCCCCCGCCCACCGCAACCCGCGCCCGTTTTGCGCACCAGTCAAAGGTTCCCGTCATGCCCGAAAACATCCGCGCCGCCGCCGCCACCGCCCTGTCCGAAGTCGAAGCCGTCACGCAATCGCTGCTGCCCGAACCCGCCAACGCGCTGGTCACGCTTGATGCCGCCCCCGCCCCGCAGGCCGCCGAAATCCGCAAACGCATGGCCGAGGTCGACCTGTCCGACGCGCAATCGATCCTGTCCTTCGGCTCAGCCGCACAAGCTGAATTGCAGGTCATCAGCCAGGAAATGCTGACAGGCGTCCGCAACAAGGATGTCGGCCCCGCAGGCGACAGCTTGCGCGAGATCGTCACCACCATCCGCGGCTTTTCGGCCAGCGAACTCGACCTTGGCCGCGACCAAAGCTGGTGGGAAAAACTGGTCGGCCGCGCCAAGCCGGTGGCGAAATTCGTCGCCCAATACGAACAGGTGCAGGGCCAGATCGACCGCATCACCGAAAGCCTGCTGATGCACGAACACACCCTGCTCAAGGATATCAAATCGCTCGACATCCTCTATGCCAAGACGCTGGCCTTCTATGACGAACTCGCCCTCTACATCGCCGCGGGCGAAGCCAAGATCGCCGAGGCCGACAGCACCACCATCCCCGCCAAGGAAGCGCAGGTCGCCGCCGCCCCCGAAGCCGATCAGGTCAAGATCGCGCAGGAATTGCGCGACCTGCGCTCGGCCCGCGACGACCTCGACCGCCGCGTGCACGACCTGCGCCTGACCCGTCAGGTCACCATGCAATCGCTGCCCTCGATCCGGCTCGTGCAGGAAAACGACAAAAGCCTTGTGACCAAGATCAACTCCACCCTCGTCAACACCGTGCCGCTGTGGGAAACCCAACTCGCGCAGGCCGTGACGATCCAGCGCAGCAAGGACGCCGCCGAAGCGGTGCGCGGCGCGAACGACCTGACGAACGAACTTTTGAAAGCCAATGCCGAAAACCTGCAACAGGCCAACCGCGTGGTGCGTCAGGAAATGGAACGCGGCGTCTTCGACATCGAAGCGGTCAAGGCAGCCAACGCCACCCTGATTGCCACGATCGAGGAAAGCCTGACCATCGCCGACGAAGGCAAGACCCGCCGCGCCGCCGCCGAAACCGACCTGCAAAAACTGGAAGCCGACCTGCGCGACACGCTCTCCGCCGCCCGCGCCAAACCGGTCACACCCAGCTGATCCGCCCATAAGGACCAAAGACCTGCGCAAGCCCACGCTCCCCCGCACTTTGCTGACCGGCCTCGCCTTGGCCGGTCTCGTCGCCTGTAGCTCTGCCCCCGTGCCGGTGTCCGGCACCGGCCAGCGGCCCGAACTGCGCCCGATGACGGCGGCCCCGCCCCTGCCCGAAAGCCCTGCCTCGGCCGAAGCGCGGGCGCATTACGCCCGCGTGCAAAGCCTGCTTCTGGCCCAGGGCCTGCTCCGCACCGATGGCGGTGGCCCCGACACGCCCTTCACCGACCGGATGCTGGCGGAAAACTTCATCCGCGTGGCACTTTACGACGAATACGCCCGCACCTCGGGCGGGCCGGTCCAGCGCACCACGGTCAGCCGCATCCGCAAATGGCAGGCCCCCGTCCGCGTCGGCCTGCGCTTTGGCGCCTCCGTCCCCGCCGACCGCCGCGCCGCCGACACCGCCCGCATCGCCTCGTTCCTCGCCCGCCTGTCCATGCTCACCGGCCATCCGATCAGCCTGTCCGACTGGGATCCGAACTTCATCGTGCAGATGGTGTCGGAAGACGAACGCCAGGCCCTTGGCCCCGACATCCGCGCCAACCTGCCCGGCCTGTCCGCGGCCGAAGTTGCAGGCATCACCCAGATGGAGCGGTCCACCTATTGCCTCGTCTACGCCATGTCCGAAGGGTCCGGTGCCACCTATACCCGCGCCTATGCGGTGATCCGGTCCGAACACCCCGACCTCTTGCGCCTGTCCTGCATCCACGAGGAAATCACCCAAGGCCTCGGCCTCGCCAACGACAGCCCCTCGGCCCGCCCGTCGATCTTCAACGACGACGAGGAATTCGCCCTTCTGACGAAGCAGGACGAGCTGATGCTCCGCATCCTCTACAACCCAGCCCTCACCCCCGGCATGACCGAAGATCAGGCCCGCCCCATCGTGGAATCGCTTGCAACCGGGCTGGTCGGCGGAAACAGTTGACCCCTGATAGCGCCCCCGCCAAAGCGGCCGCCCGTAACGAGTTCCAGCATGTTGCCCTTGCCGAAAGATGCCGCGACGTTCGAGTTCTTCGCCCGTTTCGTCCTGTCCGGCTTCATGATCATCTGGGTCAGATCCGCCTTTGTTATGGGCGACAGGCCCCGTCTTGCCGAAATGGCGGTCGAAGCGGTGATCCTCAGCCTGCTGAACCAACTGGCGTTCCTGTTGGCGACCTCTGCATTTTCCTTATTCACCCTGCCCTCCGTACCGCCCCGCCTGCTGCTTTTGCTCGAAGTGCTGGTCCTTCCGGCCCTGCTCGGAACCGCGTTCGGATTAAGCCTGATGCGCGGCTGGAACCGCGCTGTCCTGCGGCGGCTTTCAATGCCGATCCAGAACCCGATCCGGCGCGCCCATGACTTCGCCTTCCTCCAGAACGCGACCGAGCGTTTCGTCATCGTAACCTATGCCGACGGAACGCGCGTCCACGGTTTTTACGGACAAAATTCCTTGGCCGCGAATGATGCAGGACGTAGCGATCTCTACCTTGAACGGCTATATGATATCGACGACGAAGGGCAATGGTACGAACAGAAGCCGCCGCGCTCGGGTCTTCTCAGCCTGACAGGGGCGCGGTCGATCGAGTTTCTTGAACTAAAAGAGGCGAACGATGGATAAGCATGTCCTGATCGAAGGGTACCAGCCCATCCGCAAGGTCCCGCCAAAACAAGGCTCGGCAGCTTTGGCCCAAGACATCCGGAACGGCCCTCCCTCCTCGGCCCCCCTGCCGAAGACGACGTCTTCCGTCCAGCTGCCCCGAAAATAGGCCCGTAACAGGCCCGATAATGGCCCGATTATAGGCCCGATAAAGGATAGTGACATGGTTTTCGATTTTCTGCGCGGCGAATTCATCGATGTCATCGACTGGACCGATGACACCCGCGACACGATGGTCTGGCGCTTCGAACGGCGCGGCAATGCGATCAAGTATGGCGCGAAACTGACCGTCCGCGAAGGGCAGGCCGCCGTGTTCATCCACGAAGGCCAGCTTGCCGATACCTTCGCCCCGGGCATGTACATGCTCGAAACCAACAACATGCCCTTGCTGACCACGCTGCAGCACTGGGACCACGGCTTCAACTCGCCGTTCAAATCGGAAATCTACTTCGTCTCGACCACCCGCTTCAACGATCTGAAATGGGGCACCAAAAACCCCATCATGTGCCGCGACCCCGAATTCGGCCCCGTCCGCCTGCGCGCCTTCGGCACCTATTCCATGCGCGTTACCGATGCCGCGCTGTTCCTCAAGGAAATCGTCGGTACCGACGGCGAATTCACCGCCGACGAGGTGTCGGACCAGATCCGCAACATCATCGTGCAGGAATTTTCCCGCGTCATCGCCAGCGCGGGCATCCCCGTGCTCGATATGGCCGCCAACACCGCCGACCTTGGCAAACTCGTCACCACCGCCATCACCCCGCTGATCGCGGGCTACGGCCTGACCCTGCCGGAATTCTACATCGAGAACATCTCGCTCCCCGAAGAGGTGGAAAAGGCGCTCGACAAACGCACCTCGGTCGGCCTTGCCGGTGATCTCGACAAATACATGCAATTCTCTGCCGCCGAAGCGATGGGCAAGGGCGGCGGTGGCGGCGACGCCATGACCGCAGGCATCGGTGCCGCCATGGGCATGAAGATGGCGCAATCCATGTCCGGCCCGTGGGGCGCAGCGCCTGCTGCACCCGCCGCTGCCGCCCCGCCCCCGCCACCCCCCGCTGGCAAGGCGTGGCACCTTGCCGCCAATGGCGCGACCTCTGGCCCCTTCACCGAAGCCGACCTTGCCGCCATGGTCAGCGGCGGCACCCTCACCCGCGCCAGCATGGTCTGGGCCGAGGGGATGGAGGGCTGGAAACCCGCCGCCGATACCGACCTCGCCCGCCTGTTCAAGGCCATGCCGCCCCCGCCCCCGCCCGGAGCGTAACCCATGGCCCGCCAAACCTGGCCCTGCGCCGAATGTGGCGCAGACCTGCGCTATGTGCCGGGCGCAACCGAACTGCGCTGTGACCATTGCGGCCACGTCCAGCCCATCCCCGCCCAACCCCAACGCCGCAGCAGCGCCTTGGGCGAAATCGACCTTGCCCGTGGCCTGTCGGACGACCTGAACCCGTCGCAAACCGTCACCGTGCAATCGACCCCCTGCCCAAATTGCGGGGCACTGGTCGAATTCAAAGGCGCCGAACACGCCACCGAATGCCCGTTCTGCGCCACCCCCGTCGTCACCACCACCGACGAACAGCGCAAGATCAAACCGCAGGCCGTGCTGCCCTTCGTCCTGTCGGAACCGCAGGCGCGCGACGCCATGACCAAATGGCTCGGCAGCCTGTGGTTCGCCCCCAACGGCCTGCAGGAATACGCCCGCAAGGGCCGCGCCCTGAACGGCATCTACGTGCCCTACTGGACCTTCGACGCCGCCACCCGCTCGCGCTATCGCGGCGCGCGCGGTGACCACTACTACACCACCGAAACCTATGTCTCGGATGGCAAGACCCAGACACGGCAAGTCCAGCACACCCGCTGGTCTGCCGCCTCGGGCCGCGTCGCGCGCGATTTCGACGATGTGCTCGTGCTGGCCAGCCAAAGCCTGCCGCGCAGCTATACCGACAACCTTGCCCCGTGGGACCTGTCGGCGCTCGAACCCTACAGCGCCGATTACCTCGCCGGTTTCACCGCCGAAGGCTACACCATCCCCTTGGCCGACGGCCACGCCATCGGACGCGAGGTGATGGACGGCGTGATCCGTCAGGATGTCCGCGCCGATATCGGCGGCGACGAACAGCGCATCGACGACATCGACACCGATTGGTCCGACGAAACCTTCAAGCACATCCTGCTGCCGGTCTGGATGGCCGCCTATAAATACGGCGGCAAAAGCTACCGCTTCGTGGTGAACGGCCAGACCGGCCGCGTGCAGGGCGAACGCCCGTGGTCCAAGTGGAAGATCGCCTTCGCCGTGCTTCTGGCGCTGATCGTCGCGGGCGCAATCTTCGCCCTGTCGCAAAACCGCTGATGTGGAAGGGGGGCTGTCTGCCCCCCACGCCCGCAAGCGGTCCGCTCCAAGCGGGAAACGCTCCACTGGGGCCTTTCCCACGCTCCGCACCCGAGGATATTTGTGCAAGCATGAAAGCCGAAGAAAAGGTTAAGGCTGCGATTCGCGCATCTGCACGGGGTGTGCATGGCTTGTGCATCCAGCGTTTGCCTCGCCGCGCTTGACTTCGCCCCCCACGGGCCGCATCACGCCCTATCGCCAGCCGCAGGGGAACACCCATGATCGACCTGACCCGCGTATTGCCACAGGCCCGTATTCCCGAACTGCCGAACCCCTATTTCGGCAAGGTGCGCGACTGCTACGACCTGCCCGACGGCACCCGTATCCTGATCTCGTCAGACCGCATCTCGGCCTTCGACCGCATCCTCGCCAGCATCCCTTATAAGGGCCAAGTCCTTACGCAAGTTGCGAAATTCTGGTTCGAGGCCACCGCCGACATCTGCGCCAACCATGTGATCTCCTATCCCGACCCCAACGTGGTGATCGGCAAGCGGCTGACCATCCTGCCCGTCGAAATCGTCGTGCGCGGCTATCTTGCCGGCACCACCGGAACCTCGGTCCTGACGCTGTACAAACAAGGCCAACGCGCCATGTACGGCCATATCCTGCCCGACGGGTTGCGCGACAATCAGGCCCTTCCCGCCCCGATCATCACCCCCACCTCCAAGGCCTTCGACGGCGGCCACGACGAACCCCTGACCGCGCAAGAGATTGTTTCGCAAGGACTTCTGACACAAAGCCAGTGGGACGAGGTGTCATCGAAATCCCTCGCCCTCTTCGCCCGCGGCCAAGCGATGGCCGCCGAACGCGGGTTGATCCTTGTCGATACCAAATACGAATTCGGAACAGACGAGGCCGGAAACATCCTGATCGCAGACGAAATCCACACCCCTGATTCCAGCCGCTACTGGCTTGCCTCGGGCTACTCGCAGGCCTTCGCCGCAGGCACCCGTCCGCCCAGCTTCGACAAGGACGTGATCCGCTCGTGGGTCGCCGCCCGCTGCGACCCCTATGCCGATGAAATCCCACAGATTCCCGACGACATGATCGCCAAGACCGCGCAGGTCTACATCGACGCGTTTCAAGCGATCACCGGCCAGCCCTTCGTGCCCGACACGTCGGGCGCAACGCCGCTCGACCGTGTACGCACAAACCTCGCGCCGTTTTTCAGCCGCTGACCTGTTTGCGCTAACATCGCACGATCCGTTAAGGTCATCGCAACCTAAGGAGCCGTAAAATGATTCTCAGCTGTGGCGAAGCCCTGATCGACATGTTGCCCCGCACCACCACGCTGGGCGAACCGGCATTTTCTCCCTATGCCGGTGGCGCGGTGTTCAACACCGCCATAGCCCTTGGCCGTCTGGGCGCGCCTTCGGCATTTTTCTCGGGCATTTCCAATGACATGCTGGGCGAAATCCTGACCGAAACGCTTCAGGCCTCAAAGGTTGACACTTCGTTAACGGCACGCTCCGACCGCCCCACCACCGTGGCCTTCGTCAAACTGGTCGACGGCCAAGCCACCTATGCCTTCTACGACGAAAACACCGCCGGCAGGCTGTTGTCGCAAGACGAGCTTCCCGCCCTTCCCGACAGCATCGGCACTCTGTTCTTCGGCGGCATTTCCCTTGTGAACGACCCCGCCGCCAGCACCTACGAGGCGCTCCAGACCCGCGCGTCTGCCACCCGCGTCACGATGATCGACCCCAACATCCGCCCCGGTTTCATCGCCGGAAAAGAGGCACAATACCGCGCCCGCATCGAACGGATGATCGCCCGCGCCGATATCGTGAAACTGTCCGACGAAGACCTGCACTGGCTGGCAGGCGCAGGCGACGTTTCCGCACTCGCCCGCCAAATCCTTGATAAGGGGCCGAAAATCGTCTTCATCACCGAAGGGGCCGATGGTGCCCGCGCCATCACCGCCACGCAAAACCGCTTCGTCGCCGCCACCCGCGTGACCGTGGCCGATACGGTCGGCGCAGGCGACACCTTCAACGCAGGCGCCCTTTGCGCCCTGCACGAGGCCGGCGTGCTGACCAAAGCCGCCCTCGCCAGCCTCCCAGATTCCACGCTCGACGCCGCCCTGACGCTCGGCACCCGCGCCGCCGCCATCACCGTCAGCCGCGCTGGCGCGAACCCGCCCTGGCGCCACGAACTCTAGTCGCGAACCGCTTCCCAGCTTCCGGCGAATTGGCCCAACACGGCGGCCAATCGCGCCTCGACGTCCGGACCACAGGCCACCCGCGCCACCAGCCCGCGCTTCTTGTCCTCGACCACCTCGGCCACATGGCCCGCGATCCCCGCCTCGGCCAGCGCGGCATCATAGACCCGCGCAATCGCCCGCCGCCGCAGATCGGGTTTGAACACCTTGCCCACCGCCGTCTTGGGCAATTCGTCCAGCACCTCGACATGTTTCGGCACCGCCGCCCGCTCGGGGATATGCGCGGTGGCAAAGGCCAGCAACTCGGCCGCCGTCACGACCTTGCCCTTGACCAGCTCGACATAGGCGCAGGGCAATTCGCCCGAATGGGCATCAGGCTGCCCGATCGCGCCGACCATCGCCACCGCCTCGTGCCTGACCAGCGCCTCTTCGATCGTCGCAGGGTCGATGTTATGCCCGCCCCGGATGATCAGATCCTTGGCCCGTCCCGTGATGAACAGATAGCCGTCCGCATCCAGCCGCCCCAGATCGCCGGTCCGCAGGAACCGCCCTTCGGCGAAAAGATCGCGGTTCTTGTCGACCTCGGTATAGGTCGACCCCTCGTAAACCCCCGGACTTGCGACACAAATCTCGCCCACCTCGTCCACCGCACATTCGCGGAACCCGTCCGGCCCCTTTTGCAAGATCCGCACATGGGTATAGGGGAACGGCAATCCCACCGACCCGATCTTCTTGGTCCCCCCCGGCGGGTTGACCGCCACCAGACAGGTGCATTCGGTCAGCCCGTACCCCTCGACCGTCTCGACCCCCGTGGCTTTCAGAAAGCGCGAGAACACCTCGACCGGCATCGCCGCCGACCCTGAAAAGGCGTTGCGCAAACTGCTGATATCGGCGTCGATGGGCCGCTGCACCAGCACTGCCAGCGCCGTCGGCACCGTGATCAGATAGGTGCAACGCCAGCGTTCGACCAGCTTCCACAGGTTGTCCATCACCCCCGCCCCGCGATAGCCCGCAGGGGTCGGAAACACCACATGCGCGCCCGAAGCGATCATCGACATCAAGATCGGATAGGCCGCAAAGACATGGAACAGCGGCAAGGGGCACATCACCACATCGGTCTCGCGGAACAGAAGCCGCGCGCCAAGCCAGCCGTTATAGACCATGCCCGACACCTTGTGCTGCGCCACCTTGGGCATGCCGGTGGTGCCGCCTGTGTGGAAATAGGCGGCCACGCGGTCATCCTGCCCGTCAACGAAATCAAGCGCATCGGCCCGATGCAGCGCCAGCTCGCGCCCGAAATCCTTGACCACGGCAGCATGCGACGGGCGGTTCTTGGGCCGGATGAACGGCACGATCCACGCCTTGGGCGGCGCAAGATAGGGTGCAAGATCGACCTCCAGCACCACCTGCACCGTATGCGCGTGCCGCACCGCCTCGGCCACTTTCTGCGCCACGTCGGTTTTCGGAAAGGCCTTCAGCGTGACCACGACCTTGGCCTTGGTCTCGCGCAGGATGGCGCTGATCTGTTCGGGTTCGAGCAAAGGGTTGATCGGGTTGACGATCCCCGCAATCGCCCCGCCCAGCAGCACCACCGCCGTCTCCAGACAGTTCGGCAGCACATAGGCGACCACGTCGCCCTCGCCCACACCCAGACTGCGGAACAGATTGGCCACCTGCGTGGCCTGCCCGAACAGCGCGTCCCAGCTCAGCGTCAACGCCTTGTCGCTGGGGCCGGACAGCAACTGATAGCTGATCGCGGGCCGCACCCCGTGGGCATCGCGCGCCCGCCGCAAAAAGGCGTGGATCGACCGTGGCATGTCGCGGTCTTTCCACGGCATTTCGGCCTCGATGGCCTTCAGGTCCGCCTGATTGGCGAAAAACCCCATGTTATCCCCTCCCGTCCGTCATGGCCCCCCGTGTTCCCGAAGGTGCCTGCCCGAACATGGGGTCAAACCCCGCCCCCCGCAAGACGGCACAAGCCCGGCCAAGCGCAGCGTCACGCCTGCCCGTCGGTGAACTGCAAACGTGCCAGCCGCGCGTAAAGCCCGCCCTCGGCCACCAGCGCATCATGCGTGCCGGTGGCGACGATACGACCGTGATCGAACACTACGATACGGTCCGCCCGCTTCACCGTGGCCAAGCGGTGCGCCACCACCAGCGTGCTGCGCCCTTCCGACAGGCTTTCCACCGCCGCCTGCACCGCCCGCTCGCTTTCGGCATCCAGCGCACTCGTCGCCTCGTCCAGCAGCAGCACCTTGGCATCGCGCAAGATCGCCCGCGCAATCGCCACGCGTTGCTTCTGCCCGCCCGAAAGCATCACCCCGCGCTCGCCAAGCCAGGTGTCATAGCCCTGCGGCAAGGCGGTCAGGAATTCATGCGCCGCCGCCGACCGCGCCGCCGCCTCGACCTCGGCATCGGTGGCATCTGGCCGCCCGAAGCGGATGTTTTCCCGCGCCGAAGCGGCAAAGATCACCGGATCTTGCGGAACCAGCGCAATCGCGCGGCGGAAATCCGACCGTTCCATATCGCGCAGGTCTATTCCGTCCAGCCGCACCGCTCCGCCCTGCGGATCGTAGAACCGCATCAGCAGTTGCAGGATCGTGGTCTTGCCCGCGCCCGAAGGCCCGACCAGCGCCACCGTCTCGCCCGGACGCACCGTCAGCGAAACGCCCATCAGCGCCGAAACCTCGGGCCGTGCCGGATAGCGGAACGTCACGTCATCGAACACGATCTCGCCCCGCACCGGACGCGCAAGCCGCGTCGGGGCCGCCGGATCGTTCACCGAATCCTCGGTCGCCAGCATCTCGACCAACCGCTCGGTCGCACCCGCCGCCCGCTGCACCTCGCCCCAGATTTCCGACAACGCGCCCACGGCTCCGGCCACCATCACGGCATAGATCACGAACTGCACCAATTCGCCGGGCGTCATGGCCCCCGCCCGCACATCGCGCGCGCCGATCCACAGCACCCCGACGATACCGGTAAATGTCAGGAAAATAACGATCACCGTCATCAGCGACCGCACCTTCACCCGTGTCTGCGCCGAAAGGTAAGCCTTTTCCGTCACCTGCGCGAAAGCCGCCCGCGTCTGCCCTTCATGTGTGAAGGCCTGCACCGTCTGCACCGACGACAACGCCTCCGAAGCCGACCCCGACGAAGCCGCGATCCAGTCCTGATTCTCGCGGCTCAGGGTCCGCAACCGCCGCCCCAGCACCACGATCGGCACGATGATGGCGGGCACGATCAGCAAAACCAACCCCGTCAGCTTGGCCGAGGTCAGCATCAAAAGCGCAAGCCCCCCCACCAGCATCAGCACGTTGCGCAGCGCGACCGAAACCGAAGACCCGATCAGCGACAGGATCAGCGTCGTGTCCGTCGTGATCCGGCTCAGCACCTCGCCCGTCAGCAAGCGCTCGTAAAATGCGGGCGACATCCCCATCACACGGTCGAACAGCGCCCGCCGGATATCGGCCACCACCCGCTCGCCCAGTCGCGTGACGAAGTAATAGCGCACCCCCGTGCCAATCGCCAAAAGCGCCGCGATCACCAGCGCCGCGCCGAAATATTGGTCAAGCAGCGCAACATCCTTGTTGAACCCGTCGATAACCCGCCGCACGGCCAAGGGCAGCGTCAGGCTCATGCCGGCCGTCACCACCAGTGCGACCGATGCAAGCACCGTCATGCCGCGATAGGGCCGCAGGAAAGGCATCAGCCCCCGCAGCGCACCCACGCGTTTCGATGCCGGGCGGTCGATGATCGTGTCGTTGCGGGCCATGTCGTTTCCTGTCCACTGCGCCCGCAGGGTTTAGCACCGCCACGCGCACGGGCAAGCGCAGGCTTTGTCGCGCCCCCTACCCCGCACCTTCCCGCTGTGCCACCATGGCGGGTGGAGGCCCCCATGATCACCACCCTCGTCTTCGACGCCTATGGCACGCTTTTCGACATCGCATCCGCCGCCCGCCGCGCTGCCTCCGAACCCGAAGGGGAAGCTCTGGCGCAGGCTTGGCCCCGTCTGGCTGCCGATTGGCGGCGAAAACAGCTCGAATACACGTGGCTGCGCACGATGACCGGCACCTATGCCGATTTTGCCGCCGTCACCGCCGATGCGCTCGACTGGGCACTCGACGCGCAAAACCTGACCGACCCCGCCTTGCGCCTGCGCCTCTTGGCCCTTTACGAAGAATTGACCGCCTTTCCCGATGTCCCCGAGGTGCTGGCCAACCTGCGCGCCTCTGGATACCGCCTCGTCATCCTGTCGAACGGCACCCCCGCCATGCTGGCAAGCGCAACCCTGGCCGCAGGCATCGCCCACCGCTTCGATGCGGTGCTGTCGGTCGACCCGCTCCGCCTCTACAAACCGGCGCATCAGGTCTATGCGCAGGTGGAAAGCCACCTCGGCGCGAAACCCGCCCAAACCCTGTTTGTCTCGTCCAACGGCTGGGATATCGCGGGGGCCGCGCATTTCGGCCTGTGGACCGCATGGGTCAACCGCTCGAACGATCCGGTGGACCGCCTGTCGCAACGGCCAACCCATATCATCCCCGACCTCACCCACCTTGCCCGGCTGCTGCAATGACCGCATGTTTCACCGCCCCCGACGGCACGAAACTCGCCTATCGCGACGAAGGCGCGGGCCTCCCCCTGCTCTGCCTTTCGGGCCTTACCCGCACCATGGGCGATTTTGACTATCTCGCCCCGCATCTGCCGCCCCTGCGCCTGATCCGCATGGATTATCGCGGTCGCGGTCAAAGCCAATGGACCGGCCCCGCCACCTACACCGTCCCGCAAGAAGCGGCAGATGCCGTGGCCCTTCTCGACCACCTGAACATCGCCCAAGCCGCCATCCTCGGCACCTCGCGCGGCGGGTTGATCGGCATGTTCCTCGGCGCCACCGCAAAACCGCGCCTGCTCGGCCTCTGCCTCAACGACATCGGATCCGTGATCGACCGTGACGGCCTGTCCCGCATCGCTGACTATATCGGCCGCAACCCCGCACCGAAAACCCACGCAGCCCTTGCCGAAGCCTACCCCCGCACCATGGCCGGTTTCGCAGGCATCCCCCCGGCGCGCTGGCTGGCCGAAGCACGCCTGCACTACCGCGAAACACCCCAAGGCCTGCGCATCACCTACGATCCGGCGCTGCGCGATGCCTTCCTCGCGGGCCTCAACGCACCACCCGCCGATGCATGGCCGCTGTTCGATGCCTGCGCGGGTCTGCCGCTCGCCCTGATCCGTGGCGCGAACTCCGACCTGCTCTCTGGCGAAACCATGGCTGACATGCAGCGCCGCCGCCCCGACATGATCACCGCCACCATTCCCGACCGCGCCCACATCCCCTTCCTCGACGAAGCCGAAAGCCTGACCGCGATCCACGCTTTCCTCAAAGCCTGCGCCCCATGACCTCGCTGTCCCTGATCCACGCCGCCGCGGTCCGCCTTGCCGGTCACGCCCGCCTGACCCCGCTTTTGAACGCGCCCCTGCTTGATGCCGTCGCGCAGCGCCGCATCTTCGTGAAAGCCGAGTGTCTGCAACTCACCGGATCGTTCAAATTCCGCGGCGCTTGGTCCGCCATTTCGGCCCTGTCGCCCGCCCAGCGCGCGCAGGGCGTGCTCGCCTTCTCGTCCGGCAACCACGCCCAAGGCGTCGCCCTCGCCGCACAGCGCCACGGCATCCCCGCCGTCATCCTCATGCCCTCCGACGCCCCCGCCGTCAAAATCGACAACACCCGCGCCTACGGGGCCGAGGTGATCCTTTATGACCGCGCCACGCAAAACCGCGATGCGCTCGGCGCGTCCCTCACCGCCGACCGCGGCCTGCACCTGATCCGCCCCTATGACGACGCGCAGGTGATCGCAGGCCAAGGCACCGTCGGCCTCGAAATCGCCGCCCAAGCCGCAGCGCTCGGCATCGACACAGCCGCCGTCATCGCCTGCTGCGGCGGGGGCGGCCTTGCCACGGGCATCGCCCTCGCCCTCGAACCCCACGGCGGCTATCGCGTCCACACCGCCGAACCCGCCGGTTTCGACGACATGGCCCGCTCGCTCGCCACCGGCACGGCCCGGACCAACGCCGCCGCCACCGGCTCGATCTGTGACGCCATCCTCACCCCTACCCCCGGCACGCTTACCCTACCCGTCCTGCATCGCCTCGCCGGACCGGGCCTCACCGTCACCGACGATCAGGCGCTGCACGCCATGGCGCTGGCCTTCACCCACCTGCGCATCGTTCTTGAACCGGGCGGAGCCGTCGCGCTCGCCGCGGCCCTGTTCCACGGCGATCTGCCCGATGTCACCATCGTCACCGCTTCGGGCGGAAACGTCGATCCCGCCACCTTCCGCACCGCACTCGACCGCTTCGCCGCCTAGCCTTTCACGAACCTTTGCCCCCGACTGAAAACGCAGATTACACGCCCCATGCCCCACATCTTGCTGCCCGATCTGCGCCTGCATGCCCGCCTGACTGGCCCCGCTGGCGGGCCTCCCCTCGTGCTGTTGCACGCCCTCGGCACCGACCTTTCGATCTGGGACGACCTGCTTGCCCTGCTGCCCGAAACGCTGCAAATCCTTACCCTCGATATGCGCGGCCACGGTGCATCCGACACGCCCGCCCCGCCCTATTCCATGGGCAGCCTGATCCGCGACACCGAACGCGCCATCGACCATTTCGGCCTGCGCGATGCTGTCGTCTTGGGCCTGTCCATCGGCGGCCTTGTCGCCCAAGGTCTTGCCGTCAAACGCCTCGACCTCGTGCGTGCGCTGATCCTGTCGAACACCGCCGCCAAACTCGGCCGACCCGAACATTGGGCCGACCGCATCGCCACGGTGCAATCGGGCGGCGTGGACGCCATCGCCGACGCCACGCTCGAACGCTGGCTCGGGCGCAGCTGGCGCAGCCATCCCGCCACGCCTCGCCTCCGCGCCCTGCTGCTGCGAACCGACCCAAAAGGTTGGAGCGGCTGCGCCGCCGCCATCGCCGGAACCGATTTCTACCAGACCACCGCCACCCTGCGCCTGCCCACCCTTTGCATCGCAGGGGCCAACGACGCCTCGACCCCGCCCGACCTCGTGCGCGAAACCGCCGGGCTGATCCCCGGCCACCGCTTCGCGCTGATGCGCGGTACGGGCCATATCCCGCCCGTCGAGAAACCCGCCGAATACGCCGCCCTCATCGGCCAGTTCCTGTCCGACATCGCCCATGGCTAGGTTCCTGCTGATCCACGGCACCGCCCACGGCGCATGGTGCTGGGCCGCCACCATCGACGCCCTCGCCACCCTTGGCCACCAGGCCCGCGCCATCGACCTGCCGGGATGCGGTGCCGATCCCACCCCCGCCCGCCTTGCCACCCTCGACGCCTGCGCCACGGCAATCACGACCGCAATAACCGGCCCCACGATCCTCGTCGGCCACTCCGCCGCAGGCTTCCCGATCACTGCCGCCGCCGAACGCGACCGCGCCAACATCAGCGCCCTCGTCTACCTCTGCGCCTATGTCCCCGTCGCGGAGCAAACCCTTGCCGACATGCGCCGCGCCGGCCCGTCGCAACCGCTCAGGGGCGCGTTCCGCCGCACCCCCGACCGCCACGCCTTTACCTTCGATCCCGCAATCGCCGCCGACCGTTTCTACCACGACTGCCCGCCCGACATCGCAGCCCTTGCCCTTGCCCGCCTGACCCCCCAACCCCTCGCCCCGCAAGAAACCGCCCTGCCCTCCACCGCCCGCGCCGCAACCCTGCCGCGCCACTACATCCGCTGCACCGCCGACCGGACCATCCCGCCCGCCTACCAGACCACCATGGCCGCAGGCCTGCCCGTCACCGACCTGCCCACTGGCCATTCCCCCTTCCTCTCGGCCCCCGCAGCCCTCGCGCAACGCCTGTCGGAAATCGCCGCCTTGCCCCTGTCGCCCGCCCGACCGACCCGCTAGCCTGTTTCCAGCCCGACCAGCGGGCCGGAAAGCCCCATGCAAAACCGCCTCGCCCTCACCTTCATCCTGATCACCGTCACGCTCGATGCCATCGGCATCGGCCTGATCTTCCCCGTCATGCCCGACCTGATCCAAAGCGTCACCCATGGCGACCTGTCACAGGCCGCGATCTGGGGCGGCATCCTGTCGACAGCCTTTGCGGTGATGCAATTCCTGTTCGGCCCCGTGATCGGTGCCGCCTCCGACCGCTACGGACGCCGCCCCGTCCTCTTGCTGTCGCTGCTCATCATGGGCCTCGATTACCTCGTCCTCGCGCTCGCCCCGACCATCTGGCTCTTGCTGCTCGGCCGTATCGTCGCAGGCATCGCCGCCGCAACCTATGCCACCGCCACCGCCTATATCGCCGACATCACCCCGCCCGAAGACCGCGGCCGCCGCTTCGGCATGATCGGCGCCTGCTTCGGCATCGGCTTCGTGGCAGGCCCGCTGATCGGCGGGCTTCTTTCGACGATCCACCTCCACGCCCCCTTCTACGCCGCCGCAGGCCTCGCCTTTGCCAACCTCGCGCTTGGCTTCTTCGTGCTGCCCGAAACCGTGACCGATGCCACCCGTCGCCGCTTCTCGCTCGCCCGCGCCAACCCGCTCGGGGCGCTTCGTGCCGTCTCGCGCCTGCCGGGCCTCAGCCGGATCCTCGTCACCTTCCTGATCCTCGGCATCGCCATGAACGTCTACCCGACGATCTGGGCCTATTACGGACAGGCCCGCTTCGGCTGGGACAGCCGCATGATCGGCATCTCGCTCGCGGTCTACGGCATCTCCTTCGCCGTGGGCCAAGCCCTGCTCGTCGGCCCGCTGATCCGCCGCTTCGGCGAACACCGCGCCGCCCACTATGGCATGTGGGTCGATATCACCACGCTTGCCGCCCTCGGCTTCGTCACGCACGGCACCGCCGCGCTGATCCTCACGCCCTTTACCGCGCTTGGCGGTGTCGTCACCCCCGCGCTGCAAGCGCTCGCCAGCCGCAGCGCCAGCGCCGACGCGCAGGGCGAATTGCAAGGCGTGCTCGCATCGCTCAACGCCATCGCCATGATCTCCGCCCCCTTGGTCATGAGCGCGGTCTTCTCCGCCTTCACCGCCCCCGGCGCGCCGGTGTTTGCCCCCGGAGCACCCTTCCTTCTTGCCTCGGCGCTCATGGCGCTCTGCCTGATCCTGCACGTCACCACGCCCAAAAGCGTCACCACAGCGTCGTAAAACACCGCGCCCTGCCGCGCAGCGCCCCCTAGCTTCTGCTTGTCGCACATTTCCTCGGGGGGTCCGGGGGGCGCAAAGCCCCCCGGCGCTTGCCGCAGCAGCAGCCGCAGAAAAAAGGGCCGGACATGAAGCTCAAGGACCTCGAAATCTTCGTCGTGGCCCCCCCCTATCCGGGCTGGGGCGGGCGCTACTGGATCTTCACCAAGCTCACCACCGACAATGGCATCACGGGCTATGGCGAATGCTATGCGTCCACCGTCGGCCCAAAGGCGATGAAGGCGGTGATCGAAGATGTCTTCGAACGCCACATGCAGGGCCAGTCACCCGAAAACATCGAATGGATGTTCCGCCGCGCCTATTCCTCGGGCTTCACCCAGCGCCCCGACCCGACCGTGATGGGTGCCTTTTCGGGCCTTGAAATCGCCTGCTGGGATATCTTGGGCAAGGCCCGAAACCGCCCCGTCTGGGCGCTTCTGGGCGGCAAGATGAACGACCGCATCCGCAGCTACACCTACCTCTACCCCGAACCGGGCAAGGAATCGGCCGAATTCTGGGTCGATCCGGATGCCGCCGCCGCCGCTGCCCTGCGCTTTGCCGACCTCGGCTTCACGGCCGTCAAATTCGACCCCGCCGGTCCTTACACCATCCGTGGCGGCCATGAACCCGCCATGTCCGACATCACCCGCTCGGTCGCCTTCTGCAAAGCCATCCGCGAGGCTGTGGGCGACCGCGTCGACCTGCTCTTCGGCACCCACGGCCAGTTCACCACACCCGGTGCCATCCGCATGGGCGTGGCGCTCGAACCTTACAACCCGCTCTGGTACGAAGAACCGATCCCGCCAGACAACCTTCTGGAATTTGCCGAAGTGGCGAAATCCGTCCGCGTCCCCCTCGCCACCGGCGAACGGCTGACCACCAAATACGAATTCGGCGCGCTGCTGCGCCATGGTGGCGTGAAAATCCTGCAACCCGCGCTCGGTCGCGTCGGCGGCATTTGGGAGGCCAAGAAAATCGCCGCCATCGCCGAGATTTACAACGCCGAAATGGCCCCGCATCTTTACGCAGGCCCCGTGGAATGGGCGGCCAACGTCCACCTCTCGGCCTCGATCCCCAACCTGCTGATCGCGGAAACCATCGAGACCGGAGGTGCCTTCCACCTCGCCCTTATCCGCAATTCCATCAAATGGGAGGGCGGCTATATTCTCCCCCCCGATGCCCCCGGTCTGGGCATCGACTTCGACGAAGACCTTGCCCGCGCCCATCCCTTCACCGGCACCGGGCTGCACCTGCAAATGCAGGAAGCGCCTTGCGACTATTCCAACGGCAACCGCTTCGAGGGTGGCGCTCCGTCGACACCCGCCAAAGCCTGACAGAAAAACCCCCGCGCCGTTCCGCCAGCTTGGCCGGAACAGCGCGGCACCCTTCCGGTTTCTGCTTCGATCCTTCCGAAAGCAGGAACCCCCATGCCCCAAGCCCGCGCCTCGCATCCCGTTTCACCGCCGCCCCAAGCACACCTGCCGCGGCGCAAGGCCACGCCACCGGCAGCGCAACCAAAGCCCGATCCCCTTCACCCGACCATCTTTCACGAACCTTGGTGGCTCGACGCCGCCGCCCCGGATGCATGGCGCGAAGTCACCGTCACCGCCTCGGGCAAGACGGTGGGTCGCCTGCCCTATGCCATCAGCCACCAGCCGCTGGGCCGGACGGGCTGCGTCATGCCGCCCTTTTGCCATTTCGTCGGCCCCGCCATCGACGCAGGCAATGCCGCCGCCTGCAACAAGGCCCTGCGCCGCGACCAGATCACCCGCGAGTTGATCGAACAATTGCCCGATACCGGCTTCTTCTCGCAGCGGATGCACCGCGACGTGCCCGACGTTCTGGTCTTTGCCGAAATGGGTTTTTACACCCCCGTGCAATTCACCTTCGAAATCGCTCCCGACAGCCCCGAACGCCTGTGGTCGGCCATGCGCGACAAGACCCGCAACATCATCCGCCGCGCCGAAGAGCGCTGCAGCATCGACGAAACCCTGTCCGGCCCCGACTTCGCGGCCTTCTACGTGGCCAACGCCGCCGCCACCGGAAATGCATCCTACTACCGCGCCGCCGACATCGCCCGCATCACCACGGCAGCAACCGCCCGCGACCGTGGCCGCATCCTGTCGGCCCGCGCCGCCGATGGCAGCTTGTCGGCCGCCATCTTCTGCGTCTGGGACGATAGCTGCTGCTATTACCTGCTGTCGATGCGCGACCGTGGCCGCGACGATGGCGCAACCAGCATGCTGGTCTGGCACGCGATCCGCCGCGCCGCCGCCCGCAGCCTGATCTTCGATTTCGACGGCCTCTTCACCCGCGGCAACCGCGTGTTCTTCACCGGCTTCGGCGGAACCGTCCGCCCGCGCTTTTGCGCCACGCGCAAGACCCTAGCCTACCGCGCCGCCGACCAACTCGCCGCCCGCCTCGTCCGGATCGGTCTGGCCCGCATCGATGCCAGCAAGTCATAAGCGTGTCGCAGCCATCGGCAAAAATCTGGTCACACCACGCCGCGCCGTTCCAGCCGGGCGCTTTGACCAAAGCGTAACTGTCTAACGCTTCACCGGCCGCTCTGCATCTTGAAAGCCGTCGGTTTTCTAACGGCGCCCATGCGCACCCCTGCTATAATCCCCTGACCGCCGGAGCCACCTCGGTCCCCAGCAGTTCGATCGACCGCTGCATGGCCCCCGTTTCCAACATGGCCGAGCTCATCTGGAAGGTCAGACGCGCTATGCCGCCAAGGGTTTCGTTCGCGGCGCGTATCTTGTCGCGGACCGTTTGCGGGCTGCCGATCAGGAACGCGCCCTGCGGGCCGGTCATGGCGTCGAACTGGGCGCGTGTGGCGCGGGGCCAGCCGCGTTCGCGGCCGATTTCGGTGAACATATGCGCCCAGCCGGGGAAGAAGGCGTCTCGCGCCGCCTGATCTGTGTCGGCGACGAAACCCATCGCGTGGATACCGACGCGCAGGGTTTCGGGGGCATGACCAGCCGCGCGACCGGCTTCGCGATACAGGTCAACCAGCGGGCGGAAGCGGTCGAAGCTACCGCCGATGATGGCGACCATCAGCGGCAACCCCAAGGTGCCAGCCCGCACAAAGCTTTGCGGGGTGCCACCCACGCCAAGCCAGACGGGAAGCTGCGCCTGATGCGGGCGCGGGTAGACGCCTTGGCCCGTCAGCGCAGGCCGGAAGCGTCCCTTCCATGTGATGTCCGTTCTGTCGCGCAGTTGCAAAAGCAGGTCGAGCTTTTCGGCAAAGAGCGCGTCGTAATCTTCAAAGGCGAAACCGAACAGCGGATAGGCCTCGCCGAACGACCCGCGACCGACGACGATTTCGGCGCGCCCCTTCGAGATCAGGTCGATGGTGGCGAATTCCTGAAAAGTCCGCACGGGATCGGCGGCGCTCAGCACCGTCACCGCACTGGCAAGCCGGATCGTCTTGGTCCGCGCCGCCGCCGCTGCAAGCAACACGGTGGGGGCCGAATCGAGAAACTCCTTGCGGTGATGCTCGCCGATCCCGAAGACGTCCAGACCCACCCGATCCGCCGTTTCCACCTCGTCCAGCAAGGCCGCGATACGGTCGGCCGGAGCGACCAGCTCCCCCGTCGCGGGGTTGGGGATGGTTGCTGCAAAGCTGTCGATGCCGATTTCCATGATATGTTCCTGCACTGTCCAATTGCCTCCGGCCATTCCGCGCCGAAGCCGTCGTTTCCGAAAGGCGAACCACCGCGTTACGGCGATGGCTCGCAGATGTCCTGTCTCAGACCTTGACGAAAGCCCCAGCCGCCAGCGGGCCAAAAGGCAACTCGGCAAGCGGCGCACCTACATCCAGCGGGCCAAGGTCGACGGCGAAGAACCCCATCTTCCCCAGCAATCCGCCGACCTGCGCCTTTGCATCGGCATCGTCGCCCGAATAGAACAGCACGCGCTGTCCGCCAACCGTTTCCGGATCGATCAAGGCGCTGACGTCCAGATGGTTGAACGCCTTGACCACCCGCGCACCGGGCAGCAGATCGGCAATCACCGCGCTCGAATGGCTGCGGCCATGATGCACAGGCTTGATGCCATAGGCCGCCAAGGGATTGCTTGGGTCCGACCGTTCCGGCGAATCCGGCGCAAGGAAGGCGACAGGGTTCGTCGCGTCGATCACGATCCGCCCCTGCCATGCGGGCAAGGTCTTCAAGACCGCCGCGGCATCCGACCAGCGCAAGCCAAGCACGACGATATCCGCGCTTGCCGCTTGGGCCAACGTGCCCGCCGTAAGGGTCGGCCCCACTTCGGCAACCAGACCCGCCAATGTTTCCGGCCCCCTGCTATTGGCGATGGTGGCTGCAATGCCGGCCTTGGCAAAGGCCCGTGCAACGTTGCCGCCAAGTGCGCCTGCACCGATGATTCCGATTTTCATGTTACTCTCCATTTTCACAAAGCAGGGCAATCTTGGCCGTTCCGACAGCGCCCTGATTGCCGCCGGTTCGGGTTGATTATAAGTGTGTGTTACAGTCACACTTACATTTTTGAGTGAAAGAAAACCGCGCCCGCCCTCAAGTCTCGGCCCGTTCGCGAATGGTGCCGGCAAGCTCGGCGATTGTGGTCTTGCCAAGCTCGGCTTCCAGTGCAGCCCGCGCACGGACAAGGGCCGGATTGATAACGTCGAGGATATTGGCCCCGACCGGACAGGTTGTGCAGGGGGCGGTGCGATGGACGGCAAAAATCTCGGTATCCTCGACCGCCTCGTAGACATCCAGCAGCCTGATCTCTGCCGCCGCCTTTGCCAGCAAAGCCCCGCCACCGCTGCCCAGTTGCGACCGCGTCAGGCCTGCGTCGTTCAGGCGCGACATAATCCCGCGAATGACGACGGCGCTGGTGTTCACCGACGCAGCAATGTCTTCCGACCGGACAGGCCTGCCGTCGGTCATGGCAAGCGCGGTCAGGATATGCGAGGCGACGGCGAAGCGGGTGCTGGTGGGCATGGCGTTATTCCGTTTGTGTGTAAATATCACTATTACACATATTTCCCCCCGTCAACGGCAAAATCACATGACCGCGCTCGTGCAGCTTTTCAGGTAATCGATCAACCAGCGCCCCGCCGGTCCGGGCGGTGTGGCGGCCTTATAGACCGCCAGCATGGGCAAGGTAATTCTAGCCTGCGGCACCTCTTGCAGGTCAAGCACCACCAGCCGCCCCGCCTTGATGTCGGCGTCGACCGCATGCGACGGCATGCTGCCCCAACCAAGACCGCGCAAAAGAAAGGCCTGTTTGGCAAAAAGATCCGCCAAGCGCCACGTCGAAGGGGAAACCACATTGTAATCGCTGCCGGATGACAGCGGTGAACGGTCGGTCAAGACCAGCTGCACATAGCGGGCAAGCTCGGTGCGCGGAATCGGCCCGTGATAGGTCGCCAGCGGATGATCGGGGGCTGCCACCGTAATCAGATCGATCCGTGTGATATGTTCCATGATCAAGCCCTGCGGCGGCGTCGGAAACGACGCCACAAGCGCAATCCCGGCGCGACCGTCCAGAACCGGCTGAATGACACCACCCAACGCCTCGACCGATATGCGCAGCGGGGTTGTCGGAAACTCGGCATAGAATGCATGGGCGGCATCTGACAGCGCATCAATCGGAAAAAACACATCGAAAACCGCGACGAGTTCCGCCTCGAGCCCGTCTGCTATCCCCTTGGCGCGCGCCTTCATCGCATCCACCCCGGCCACGATCGCCCGCGCGTCGTTCAGCAGGATCGCCCCCGTAGGCGTCAGCTTGGGGTAGCGGTTCGAGCGGTCAAAGATCGTTACGTGCAGATTCGCCTCAAGGTTGGCGATGGATTCGCTTACCGCCGATTGCGTGCGGTTCAGGCTGCGTGCGGCGGCGGAAAAGCTGCCCTCTTCTGCCGCGGCGACGAATATTCGCATCTGATCCAGTGAAACGCCGTCCAGCATGGGGCTACCCTCTATCGGTTCTTCCGATGGATAGCACAATCTAACACAGGCTTCTCCGCTTTCTTTCGGTGTGGCACTTGGGACCAAAGAAAACAGGAGCCAGATATGACCCATGCAGGGCGCATTGCCGTGGTGACGGGCGCAGGTCGCGGGATCGGCGCACAGATTGCCATCGAACTCGCACGGCGTGGCGCAACTGTCGTCTGTGCAGACCTTCATATGCCTGCCGCAACCTTGCTTGCGATAGGGTCGGGCGCAGTGGGAGTCGCTGCCGATGTCAGCGAACCTGCCGGCTGGAAGACGATTGCCACCGCTGCCCCCGGCACGGTGGATATCGTCATAAACAACGCGGCCTATTATCCCAACGCCCCGATCGACACGTTGGACTTCGACACTTGGCGGCGGACCATGGCGGTCAACATGGACGCGCATTTCCTTTCGGCCAAACAGTTCCTTCCCGGAATGCGTCAGCAGAAATGGGGCCGGTTCGTCGGCATCTCGTCCAATTCCATCGGCTTGGCAATCCCGGGCATGAGCCACTACATCGCGTCGAAGATGGGCATCATCGGCTTCATGCGCGGCTTGGCCAATGATGTTGCGGGCGATGGCATCACCTGCAACGCCGTGCTGCCCGGCCTGACCGATACCCCCGCCACCGCCGCAATGGACGACGCGCAGCGCCGCGCCACGTGGCAGGGGCAAGCCATCCAGCGCTTTGCCGACCCCGCCGATGTGGTTGGTCCGGTGCTGTTCCTGACATCCGACGACGCCGCTTTCATGACAGGCCAGGCGCTTGTCGTCGACGGCGGGCAATACCGCGTCGGCTGATTTTTCTTAACCCTGACTGGAGACGATATGACGAAACTTAGTGCTGTTGAGTTGTTGGAAAGAAGCTTTGACCGTTTCAAAGCAAAAGACATGCGCGGCTGGGCCGATCTCTGCGCCCCCGATGTCGTGGCGGAATTCCCCTTTGCCCCTGCGGGCCTGCCGAACCGGATCGAAGGGCGCGACGCGCTTTATGATTACCTCAAGGGCTATCCCGACGTGATCGACGTCACGGCGATGCCGACGATGCACATCTTTGCCACCGATGATCCGAATGTCGCCGTGGCTGAATGGAGCGTGTCGGGCAAGGTCCTGACCAACGGCAACCCCTACGAGATGAGCTATGCCACCTTCGCCACCTACCGCGACGGCGAACTGGTGCTCTACCGCGAATACTGGAACCCGATGGCGTTCCTGACCGCAATGGGCGGCGGCTCGTTCTAACCCGACCAAAGCTGTGCAGGGCTGGTTGGCCCTGCACAGACCACGAACGCGGCGGCCTTTCCGGCTGCCGCGACCTTCCGCGCCGAATGTCCGAACCAGCGGCGCCATGGGCGTTCGGACCAGTGGCGCAACAATGGCGACTTCCTGACCCTTGCAGACGCAGCAACACCCCTCGAAAAGTCGCTTTACAGGGTGGCTATTACAAAACCGCGTTTTGTGCGCACAGATGCCCCGTTGGCAGATTGAAGCGAATGGCGATTCCGGGAGGACTCGAACCCCCGACCCGCCGCTTAGAAGGCGGCTGCTCTATCCAGCTGAGCTACGGAACCGTTGTTGTCTTGTGCGACACATGCCGCCGTCGCGCAAGATGTCAGCCAAGCGCCAGCGTCAGGAACACGCTGTTGGGGTCAAGCACATATCCCTCGAACGGCCCGCATTCGACAAAGCCCGCCTTGGCGTAAAGCGCGCGCGCCGCCACGAATGTCGGCTGCACCCCGGTTTCGAGGCTCAGCCGTCTGAACCCGTCCACCCGCGCCTCGGCCACCAGATGGTCGAGCATCCGCTTGGACAGCCCGCGCCCGCGATTCTCGGCCAGCACATGCATCGACTTGATTTCGGCATGGGCCTCGTCGATCCGTTTGAACGCGCCCATTCCCACCGGAACCCCGCCATCGCGCATCACGTAAAAGCGGATATGCGGCGACGCCAACTTGCCCGCATCCATCATATGAATGCTTTCGGGCGGCGTATCGGCATGCATGTCGGCAGTGTGGCGGGCGAACAGCAGGCCAAGGTCCGCCCCCAGCGGGCTTTCCTGCGTGATCGTCAGCATCAATGCGTCCACACGCCCTTGCGATCGGTGGCGAAATTCTCGCCATAGCCGCGCGGCCGGATCACCGGCTTGCGCGCTTTCGGCTCTTGCACCTCGAACTCGATGCCCCGCGCCGTGGCATAGGCTTGCGCCGCCTCGCGCGTGTCAAAGCGCAACCGCACCTGCGCCTGCGTATCGTCGCTCGATGTCCAGCCCATCAGCGGGTCAACCCCCTTGCCCGAGGCGGGCGCAAACTCCAGCACCCATCCCTTGGCCTTGGCCGTACCCGATTGCATGGCGGTCTTGGCAGGTTGGAAGATGCGTGCGCGCATGGGTCAGTCCTCTCGATCTTGCCGCCGTTATGGCCGAAAACGGGGGAAAGGTGCAAGCGGCAGGTTAATCCGGGGTAAGGACTGCCGGTTGGCCACGGGGAGTGTGGGTGGGGTGTGTGGTGCGACCAACCGGCAGCTTGCTGCTTGCCCCTGCACCATGCAGCGAGACGCAGCGAGGCACAACCCCAAGATGCAGGATTCCGTGAAAGATTTTCCTAAAATTGTAATCCTTGCCGGAACGGCCACCCCGCCCACCCTATGCGCTTGGCAGTTGCGCCTTGCAGCAGGCCGCAAACACCCCAAATTAGGCGACTGGAGGGAATCATGCCCCACAACAACATCAACGCCGTCACCGAACGCCCCGACGTGCTGACCCGCCCCAAGCTGGAAGGCGGCCGCCGCTTCGTGCTGGCCTCCAGCTTCGAACCGGCGGGCGACCAGCCCACCGCAATCGCGGAACTGTCGGCAGGCGTGCAGTCGGGCGAACGCGATCAGGTGCTCTTGGGTGCCACCGGCACCGGCAAGACCTTCACGATGGCCAAGATCATCGAACAAACCCAGCGGCCTGCGATTATCCTTGCCCCCAACAAGACGCTGGCCGCGCAATTATACGGCGAATTCAAGGGCTTCTTCCCCGAAAACGCCGTCGAATACTTTGTTTCCTACTACGATTACTACCAGCCCGAAGCCTATGTCGCGCGCTCGGACACCTATATCGAGAAAGAATCGCAGATCAACGAACAGATCGACCGGATGCGCCACTCGGCCACCCGGGCGCTTCTGGAACGCGACGACGTCATCATCGTCGCCTCGGTTTCCTGCATCTACGGCATCGGCTCGGTCGAGACCTACTCGGCCATGACGCAAGACCTGATCGTCGGGCAAAACTACGACCAGCGCCAGATGATGGCCGAGCTTGTCGCCCAGCAATACCGCCGCAACGACGCCGCCTTTGCCCGTGGCTCGTTCCGCGTGCGCGGCGACAGTCTCGAGGTGTGGCCCGCCCACCTCGAAGACCGCGCATGGCGCTTTTCCTTCTTTGGCGAGGAACTCGAATCAATCGTCGAATTCGACCCCCTCACCGGCGCAAAGGCCGACACGTTCAAACAGATTCGCATCTACGCCAACAGCCACTACGTCACCCCCCGCCCGACGATGGCCCAAGCCATCAAGGGCATCAAAGACGAGCTTTTCCACCGCCTGAAGCAACTCACCGGCGAAGGCAAACTGCTCGAAGCCCAGCGCCTCGAACAGCGCACGCAATTCGACCTCGAAATGCTCGAAGCCACCGGCGTCTGCAACGGCATCGAAAACTACTCGCGCTACCTCACCGGCCGCGCCCCCGGCGAACCACCGCCCACGCTCTTCGAATTCATCCCCGACAATGCCATCGTCTTTGCCGACGAATCCCACGTCTCGGTCCCGCAGATCGGCGGCATGTACAAGGGCGACTTCCGGCGCAAGATGACGCTGGCCGAACACGGCTTCCGCCTGCCCTCCTGCATGGACAACCGCCCCCTGAAGTTCGAGGAATGGGATGCCATGCGCCCGCAATCGGTCTTCGTATCCGCCACCCCTGCGGCATGGGAGCTGGAACAGACCGGCGGCGTCTTCACCGAACAGGTGATCCGCCCCACCGGCCTGATCGACCCGCAGGTCGAGATCCGCCCCGTCGACATGCAGGTCGACGACCTGCTCGAGGAAATCCGCCGCGTCGCCGCCCGTGGCCTGCGCGTCCTCGTCACCACGCTGACCAAGCGCATGGCCGAAGACCTGACCGAATATTTCCACGAACAGGGCATCCGCATCCGCTACATGCACTCCGATATCGACACCATCGAACGCATCGAAATCCTGCGCGACCTGCGCCTCGGTGCCTTCGACGTCCTCGTCGGGATCAACTTGCTGCGCGAAGGGCTCGATATCCCCGAATGCGGCCTCGTCGCCATCCTCGACGCCGACAAGGAAGGTTTCCTGCGCTCGGAAACCTCGCTCATCCAGACCATCGGCCGCGCCGCCCGCAACAGCGAAGGCCGCGTCATCATGTATGCCGACCGCATCACCGGCAGCATGGAACGCGCCATGGCCGAAACCAACCGCCGCCGCGAAAAGCAGATCGCCTACAACACGCTGCACGGCATCACCCCCACCACCATCCGCAAGAACGTCGAAGACGTTCTGTCCGGCATGTGGAACGGCGACACCGACATGGCCCGCGTCACGGCACGCGTCGACAAACCGATGATCGGCCAGAACCTTGCCGCCCATCTCGACGCCATGCGCCTTGCCATGCGCAAAGCCGCCGAAAACCTCGAATTCGAAGAAGCCGCCCGCCTGCGGGACGAGGTCAAGCGCCTCGAAGCCGTCGAACTGACCATCGCAGACGACCCGCTCGCGCGGCA
This sequence comes from Gemmobacter sp., assembly GCA_040398445.1. Taxonomy (GTDB): domain Bacteria; phylum Pseudomonadota; class Alphaproteobacteria; order Rhodobacterales; family Rhodobacteraceae; genus Paragemmobacter. The sequence continues at coordinate 137,882 of JBBAUB010000005.1, forward strand.
GTCGGTGGTGGAAGAGGCCGCCGAAGCGGCGGTCAAATCCTCGGGCCGCTCCACCGCAGGCCGCGCCGGACAGCGCGGCGGCACCAAACGGCGCGGCCGTTGAAAGGGTAACGATGACCAAGCAATTTCTCGACGCCAGCCACCCGATGTTCCGCCGCGCCTGGGTGCGTTGGGCAACCACGCTGTTCCCGCTGGGATGGGGTGCGCTCGAACTCTATTGGGGCAACCCCGGCTGGGCGGCCATCTTCGGCGGCGCGGGTGCCTATGCGGGCTATATCCTGTTGATCAAGAAGCCCGACTGACCCGCGCCAGCCCTTCGCCCGCCGCTCAGCCGTTCTCGGCTTTGTCAAGCACGTCCATCAGCGTCGCATCGGGGCTTTCGGCACACAGGCTGACGGCCGAGTCGATGTTGCCCTGCAACCGCGCCTCGTCATAATTCTGGTCCTGTGCGGCCCCGCCCATATAGCCGTCGATCCAGAACAGCAGCTTGACCAGCGCATCGGTCTGCATCTGCGCCACATCGGTGCATGTCACCGTGCCCACATCCAGCGTCTGCGCCCGCACCACGCCCGAAAACGCCAGCGCCATCACCGCTGCGGTCAACAAAGTCTTGCCCATCACACACTCCACTTAGCAAGTTGAACCGCATCGACCCTAAGCACAGCCGCCCCGCCCGTCCATCCGTTTTTGCATAGACCGCACCCGAACCGCACCGGCGGAACCACCCCGCCCCGCCCGCGTTGCCATGCGAACCCAACCAACGGAGACGCCCATGACCCGCCTGACCCTGACCCTCGCCACCCTGATGCTCCTCACCGCCTGCGAAACCATGCAAGGCCTCGGGCGCGACGTCGAAAACACCGGCGAGACGCTGCAACAGGAAAGCGTGCAGACCCAGCAAGGGATGTAAGGGATACGACCCGTAGGGTGCGCCCTCGCGGCGCACCGCACCCACCCCGAACGGTGCGCCATATAGACGCAACCTCCGGGCGCTTGACGCTCGCCGCCCTGATGTTCCTAACCGCCTGGGAAACCCGGACACGACGTGGTAACCACCAGAGAGACGCTGCAACAGAAAAGCGTCGAGACGCAGCAGGAGATGTAAGCGGATACCACCCGTAGGGTGCGCCCTTGTGGCGCACCACAGCCGCCCCAAACGGTGCGCCGTGAAGGCGCACCCTACTCTCGCTTTCAAACAGCGAGCACTAGGTATCGGCTTGATAGGATAAAGCAAAGCGCAGTGCCGGTTCCTGCAATCAAAACTTGGCGCTCCACAAACGGTCGTGTCCACTTGGAATTCGCCAACCCTAGGACTTGAAACAGGACCGACACAACAATAACCAAAGATGGAACACTGTTCTCTAAAAATGAACCACTAGAAAGCTTGTTTATATAAGCAGCAACGGCACCTACAAATCCAAAAAATATGATCTCCGCTTTATTTATCTTTAAATTATCGCCTTGAATACGGCCATACCATAAGACTATTACGAGCCATATAATTGGCGTAACGAAAAGCGGAAGCATTTCAACAGATGCAAGTACAGCCTTTTCGAAGGTTAGTTCAAGCTTGACAGATAGTGACTTTTCTCCATCAAACATCTAGCTATTCCTACAAGCATCGCGCGTGTTGCAGTCAGAAAGAATTGCGACAGATCGTTCCTCTTCGTCACGGTAGATTTTCAGAATTTCATAATAAAGTGCAAAGTATGCGCTAGACGTTGCGAATCTGTCCGAACACAATCTCCGCTCATCTTGAATTCGAGAGTGGAATGCATCTCTGTCATTCCTAGATAAGTCGCCAGCATCCCACCGCCGATTAACGAATACCTCGAGTTCGTTCAGCTTTTCGCAGATCGCTCTAATTTCAGTGTAGAAACCTTGGATAACCAGCGTGTTGTAGCGCTCCAAAGACTGTCGATAGGCAGAAATCGATTTTCTCGAGTTGATGTCGCTGAGCAAAGGAAGCTGTTTGAGAAGCTGCTCTCGTTTGGTAGCAACGTCTATACCATCAGGAAATGCCGCCTCAAAGTCGAAGCCGTCAGCGCTCGCAGCTGTAGAAATGAAAATCGCAGCAATGATTTTTTTCAGCATCTCGGTCCCCACCCAATGTGAGTACCAGTTCCTGCTACCTCAAACCACGCGAACCCAAAGGATTGGCCGCAGGATCGAAAGAGCGCGCAAACAGTCACTTGGTAACTACACGCCGACTCCTATCGTGTCAGGTGTGATGCTTGTCAACTATCCGTTAGGAAGACATCGAACTTTTTTGCACCACCCCTCACCCATCCATCTTCAACGCCGAGATGAACGCCTCCTGCGGAATCTCCACCTTGCCGAACTGGCGCATCTTCTTCTTGCCGGCCTTTTGCTTGTCCAGCAGCTTGCGCTTGCGCGTGGCATCCCCGCCGTAGCACTTGGCGGTCACGTCCTTGCGCATCGCACTCAACGTCTCGCGCGCGATCACGCGGCTGCCGATGGCGGCCTGGATCGGGATCTTGAACATGTGGCGCGGAATCAGCTCTTTCAGCTTTTCCACCATCGCCCGCCCCCGCGCCTCGGCGCGGTCGCGGTGGACCATCATCGACAGCGCGTCGACGGGTTCCTCGTTCACAAGGATCGACATCTTGACCAGAAAATCCTCGCGGTATTCGCTGATCTGGTAGTCAAAGCTCGCATAGCCCTTGGTCACCGATTTCAGGCGATCATAAAAGTCGAACACCACCTCGGCCAGCGGCAAGTCGTAAACCACCATGGCGCGGTTGCCCGCATAGCTCAGGTCAAGCTGGATGCCGCGACGGTCCTGACAGAGCTTGAGGATATCGCCCAGATAATCGTCCGGCACCATGATGGTCGCCTTGATGCGCGGCTCGGTGATGTGGTCGATATAGGTCAGGTCGGGCATGTCGGCGGGGTTGTGCAAATCGCGCACTTCGCCATCCTTCATATGCAGCTTGAACACCACGCTCGGCGCGGTGGTGATCAGGTCGAGGTCGTATTCCCGCTCAAGCCGGTCACGGATGACTTCCAGGTGCAACAGACCAAGAAAACCGCAGCGGAAGCCAAAGCCCAGCGCGGCGCTGGTCTCCATTTCCGAACTGAAACTCGCATCGTTCAGTTGCAGCTTCTCGATGGCATCGCGCAGGTCTTCGAAATCGGCGGCATCCACCGGGAACAACCCGCAAAACACCACCGGCTGCGCGGGTTTGAAGCCCGGCAGCGGCGTTTCGCAGCCCTTCTTTTCCGACGTGATCGTGTCGCCAACGCGGGTGTCGCGCACCTGCTTGATCGATCCGGTCCAGATCCCTATCTCGCCCGGCCCAAGCTCGTCGATATCCACCATCTGCGGCTTCAGCACGGCCAGCTTGTCGACGCCGTAAACCGCATTGGTCTGCATCATCTTGATACGGTCGCCCTTGCGGATCGTGCCGTCGATCACACGGATCATGACGACCACGCCCAGATAGGCATCGTACCAGCTATCGACCAGCATCGCCTTCAAGGGCGCGTTGCGGTCGCCCTTGGGCGCAGGCAGGCGGGTGACGATGGCTTCCAGCACATCGGGAATCCCAAGCCCCGACTTGGCCGAGATGTTGATGGCATTTGACGCATCCAGCCCGATCACGTCCTCGATCTGCTGCTTCACGCGCTCGGGTTCGGCGGCGGGCAAGTCGATCTTGTTCAGGACCGGCACAATTTCATGCCCCGCATCCAGCGCCTGATAGACGTTGGCCAGCGTCTGCGCTTCCACGCCCTGCGAGGCGTCGACCACCAGCAAAGACCCTTCGACCGCCCGCATCGACCGGCTCACCTCATAGGCGAAATCCACATGGCCGGGGGTGTCGATCAGGTTCAGGATATAGGTCTTGCCATCCTTGGCCGGATATTCGATCCGCACCGTGTTGGCCTTGATCGTGATACCGCGCTCGCGCTCGATATCCATACTGTCGAGCATCTGGGCCTTCATGTCCCGTGCGGCAACCGTCCCCGTCATCTGGATCAGACGGTCGGCAAGGGTGGATTTCCCGTGGTCGATATGAGCCACGATCGAGAAATTGCGGATGAGGTCAAGCTGGGTCATGGCCGCGCATATAGCCTGTCGCGCCCTGCCTAGGAAGGGGGGATCGTCGGCACGGGGTAGCGTTCGCGCAATGCGTCGAACAGGTCGATTTCGGCCATGTATCCCTGCGCGGTATTCTGCTGCACCAGCACGAGGCAAATCAGCCGGATCACCAGCGGATCACACTTGGCGACATCATCGACCATGAAGTGCAGCCAGCAGCGGAAACTGGCAAGACATCCCCCGTAGACCGGCGCAGGCCGCTCATCCGCGGGTGGGGCAGGAACCTTGCACAGGCCTCGCCCTCGTCGATATAGAACCCTCTCGCCCCAAGGAATTCCGCCATGTATCTATAGCGCCACCAGGCCGCCAGCAGGTCATGAGCGACTGCAAGCGACCAGACGTCGAACTCGTCAAAGGCGGCAAGACTGTCGGCAATCGGATCATCGCGCAGGCCCAGCATCCGCGCGGCGAAAAGGTATTTCCTGGCAACCCAACCCGTCCACATCTCCAACGTCTCGACCCGTGCCCCGAGCATCGCATCGCGCACATCATGCTGCAGATCGCCCGCAAAGTTCGGCTTGCTCTTGGCCCGATAGGCCATGTTCGAGGCAAAGACCTCGGCCATCCACGCTGGATACCCGTCAAAAGCCTCAGGCCCGGACGACACCATGTCCACCATGCAAAACACCGGAACAGTCAATTCCGACAGTCTGCCAACCTTGCACCCGAAAATCCAGAGCAGGCCGCGCCGCCAGCGCACCCTCTCCGCAGCCGAGATTTCGCAAGGGACGGTTACGCTGCGCCATTAGCCCAGATCACCCCTTCCCCCACGGAGAAGCGGGATGGGATGGGATGGGATGGGGGCCACCCCGCACCCAAGCCCGCAACCACGGCATATCTTGTAGCCCGCCGCGCCGCGCACACCAACATCCGCCACCCTTGCGCGGATTGTCGCGCAAAGCACGGGGGTCATTGAAAATTCCGCTTCGAATCGGCATAATCGGATGCAGAAAAACGACCGTGGGCGGGCATCGTCCCCGCATCCGGCAAGAGGCAGAGACGTCAATGACCCGAACCCCCCTTATCGCGGCCCTCGCCGCGCTGGCCCTTCCCTTGCTGTCCACCATGGCAGCCGCCGGCCCGATCGAGCGCGCGTGCCTGTCCTCGGGGCGCGATGCGGCGAACCGCTCGGTCTGCTCGTGCATCCAGCAAGTGGCCGACATGACCCTGCGCAACGCCGACCAGCGCAAGGCGGCGGTGTTCTTCCGCAATCCCGACAAGGCGCAGGATACGTTCCTGTCCAAGCGGTCATCCGACGATGCGTTCTGGGAGCGGTACAAGAACTTCGGCGACACCGCCGAAGCCTATTGCGCAGGGTGACGCGGCCTGTGCAGGGCGGCACCCGCCGCCCCGCATGGGGTCAACCGCAGCGGCGCCTCAGTTAGAGGCCGCCGGATCGGTCGCAGCCGGATCGGCATCGGTGCCGTGCTTCATGCCATGCTTCATTCCGGCCATTCCGCCCGCATCCGGCGCGCGCTTGCTGTCGACCGTTACCTGTACATCCACCGTGCTGCCATCGGCAAAGTCGAGCACCAGATCGAAGGTGTCACCTTCCGCCAACGGCCGCGTCAGGCCCTTGAGCATGACATGATCGCCCCCCCGCGCGAATTCGTGCATCTCGCCCGCGGCTATGGCGATGCCACCCTCGATCTTGGTCATCTTCATCACGCCATCGGCGCTTTGCGTATGGGTGTGCAATTCGGCCTTCTTGGCCACGTCGCTATGCGCGCCGATCAGTTGCACATCGGCTTGGGTATTGTTGTGCAGGGTAAAAAACACCGCACCCGATTTCGGGCCGATCCGGGCATAGGCATCGTGGACGTGGATGCCTTCGGGGTGGTCCTGCGCCGAAACGGCAAAGGGCAAAAAGGCCAAAGCGGCGGCGGTGATCAGGGTGGACAGACGCATCTTGCGTGCTCCTTGGAATGGAAAGGGAAATAAGCCTGCGGCGGGGTCACACCCTGTCCGGTGGTCCCCGCGCCACGGCGACCGGCGCCTGCGCCGCGCAGCGCCCCTGCCAAAGCCCGCAGCGCAAATTGGCCTGCCGCGCCACCGGCCGTGGCAGGCTGAGCGCAAAGGGCAGGCCCGCGTCGAACGGCAAAACGCACAAGGGGCACGCGTGGCCCGCCCGCATCGGCCGCCCCGTCGCATCCAGCGTAACGGTCGCAGGTCCGCTGCCCGAGCAGACGACCAGAACGCTCGCCCCGGCCGACTGCCCGCGCGCCACCGCCATGGTGACCGAAGACAGCGCCAGCGCTACGGCAAGCAAAAATGAGAATACGGCCCGCATCATGCCTGCGCTTTATTGCATCCGCTGCTGCGACGAAAGGGGCCAAAACCGCACAAACGAAAACCCCGCCCCGGCAGCGCCGGGCGGGGCATCAAAAAGCAGCAACGCTCGCAAGGTTCAGGCGGTTGCCTGTGCCTTCTTGGCGATGTCTTTCTTGATCGCCAGCGCGCGGGTCGACAGCTCGTCGTCCTTGGCCTTGGCAAGGAACGCATCCAGCCCGCCACGGTGGTCGACGGTCCGCAGACCGGCAGCCGACACGCGCAGCTTGAACGACTGGCCGAGCACGTCCGAGATCAGCGTGACATCGTTCAGGTTCGGCAGGAAACGCCGACGCGATTTGTTGTTGGCGTGGCTGACCGTGTTACCGGACATCGGGCCCTTGCCCGTCAGTTCGCAGACGCGCGACATGGTCGTGATCCTTCGTGTGTAAACAAGACAGCCCCCGGGATTCCCGAAGCGTCAGAATTCGATTGGGGGCTAGTAAGGCGAATGGCAGCCAACGTCAAGCGACCAAGCCGCGCCGTTTCGGGCAGCGCGGGATTTTTCGCACGAATATCGTGGCCCCCACGCCGATTTTTCTGCGAAAAATCCCGCCAGCCCCGCCCCTGCCGCGCCTTGCGCCACCCGCGCAAGCGGCCAGCCCGCAACCGCCCTGCAGGCGATTCCCCCGCACTATCTGCAAGGACGCAGAAAACGGGGCACCGGCTCGGGTCAGTCCAAGGCGGCCAGCATCTGCGCCGCCGCTGCCTCGGGCGTCAGATGCCCCGCCGCCACCGCATCGCCAAGGGCCGCCAGCCGCGCCCGCGCCTCGCCCCGATGCAGCACGGCCAACAGGCCCTGCCGCACCTCTTCCTCGAACCAGTGCCGCGCCTGACCGGCCCGCCGCAGCGCCCACTGGCCATTGTCGCGCCGCCACCCCGCCAAAGACCGCATATCGGCCAAGGCCCCGTCCAGCCCTTCGCCCGTCGCTGCCGAAACACAGACCGCCTTGGGAAAGCCCGCCGGATCCTGCGGGCGACGGCGCAGCAATTGCAACGCCCCCGCATAATCGGCCATCGTGCGCAGGGCGGCCGGTTTCAACGCGCCATCCGCCTTGTTCACAAGGATCAGGTCCGCCATCTCCATGATGCCGCGCTTGACCCCCTGCAACTCGTCGCCCCCCGCCGGTGCCAGCAGCAGCACGAAGATGTCGCACAATTCGGCCACCACGGTTTCCGATTGCCCCACCCCCACCGTCTCGATCAGCACCACGTCAAAGCCCGCCGCCTCGCACAGTGCCACCGCCTCGCGCGAGCGTCGCGCCACCCCGCCCATCTGCGCCTGACTGGGCGACGGGCGGATAAAGGCCAAGGGATCGCGGCTCAACCGCTCCATCCGCGTCTTGTCACCCAGGATCGACCCGCCCGACCGCGCCGATGACGGATCGACCGCCAGCACCGCCACCCGCAGCCCCTGCGCCGTCAGCATCAGGCCAAACGCCTCGATAAAGGTCGATTTCCCCACCCCCGGCGTGCCCGAAAGCCCGATCCGCAGCGCTTGGCATCCCGCACTTGCCATGCCGTCGGCCTTTAGCGCGGCCAAGAGCGCCAGCGCCTCCTGCCGGTGATCGGCCCGCCCGCTTTCCACCAGCGTGATCGCCCGCGCCAACGCCCGCCGGTCGCCCGCTGCAACGCCGCCCGCCAGTTCCGCCACATCTGCCCGTCCGGCCATGCACCCTCCGCCACGACACCGCCGCCCTTGCCACGCTTTGTGCCAGCCAACCCGACCCTGCGCCAGACCCGCCTTCACGGACGCGCTTCTTCCATTCACGCTGGCACAAATATCCTGCAGGGGCGAGGCGCGGCCCTGCCGCGACGGGGGGCGGCAAACGCCCCCCTTCCCTCGCGCCCCGGCGCGAGGGCACAGGCTTGCGGCGGAACGCCGCTCCGCTTGGCAACGATACCCGCCACCGTAGCGGCAACAGTAAAGCGAGTTTCCCTGGCAGCCGACTGCCGCCATAACCGCAGTATGCCCGAATCGCCGAAGCCCCTGCCCATCGACGATGCCCTGCCCGCCCTGCGCCACGCCGTGGCCTCGCGCGGGATGGCCGTGCTGCAAGCGCCCCCCGGCGCGGGCAAGACCACGCGTGTGCCGCTCGACCTGATGGCCGCGGGGCTGATCGCGGGCCGCATCGTCATGCTCGAACCCCGCCGCCTTGCCGCCCGCGCCGCCGCCGAACGCATGGCCGAAACCTATGGCGAAGCTGTGGGCCAGACCGTCGGCTACCGCATCCGGGGCGAGGCGAAAGTCACCCGCGCCACCCGCATCGAGGTGGTGACCGAAGGCATCCTGACCCGCATGCTGCAATCCGACCCGTCGCTCGACGGCATCGGCGCGGTGATCTTCGACGAATTCCACGAACGCTCGCTCAACGCCGATCTCGGCCTTGCGCTGTGTCTCGAGGTCCGCGCCGCCCTGCGCCCCGATCTTGCGCTGATCGTGATGTCCGCCACGCTCGACGCCGCCCCCGTGGCCGCCCTGATGGGCGACGCCCCGCTCGTCACATCGGCGGGCCGCGCCTTTCCGGTCGAAACCCGCTGGTTGCCCCGCCCCCCCGACGCCTCGCTGCGCTTTGAAGCCGCCGTGACCGGCCTGATCCTGCAAGCGATCGAGGAAACGACCGATGGCGGCATCCTCGTCTTTCTTCCCGGCGAAGGCGAAATCCGCCGTGTCGAATCGCAACTGTCGGGCCGCCTGCCCGCGGGGACCGTCATCCGCCCGCTCTTCGGCGCGATGGACTTTGCCGCGCAACGCGCCGCACTCGCCCCCGTTTCGGGACGCAAGATCGTGCTGGCCACCTCGATCGCGGAGACCTCGCTGACCCTGCCCGACATCCGCGTGGTGGTCGATGGCGGCCGCGCCCGCCGCGCCCGCTTCGACGCCGCGTCCGGCATGTCGCGCCTCGTCACCGAACGGGTCACGCGGGCCGAGGCCGAACAGCGCCGCGGCCGCGCCGGTCGCGTGGCTTCCGGCACCTGCTACCGGCTCTGGACCAAGGGCGAGGAAGGCGGTCTCGCCCCCTTCCCCCCCGCCGAGATCGAAGCCGCCGACCTGACCGGTCTCGCCCTCGAACTGGCACTCTGGGGCGGGGCCGACCTGCCCTTCCTCACGCCCCCCCATCCCGGCGTGCTGGCCGAGGCGCGCGCCCTTCTGGCAGACCTTGGCGCGCTCGACGATGCGGGCCGCATCACGCCGCACGGCAAGACCCTCGCAGCCCTGCCCTTGCACCCGCGCCTTGGCCATATGCTGGCGCTGGCCGGACCAAAGGCCGCCCCCCTCGCCGCCCTGCTGGCCGAACGCGACCCCCTGCGCGGCGCACCGCCCGATCTGACCCAGCGCCTGAAAGCCATCGACCGCCCCCCGCCCGAGGCGCATCGCCCCACCCTCGAACGCATCCGCGACGAAGCCCGCCGCCTTGCCAAAGCCGCGCCTGCCGTCACGTCCGATCTTTCCACCGCGCAAATGGCCGCCCTCGCCTATCCCGACCGCATCGGCCTGCGCCGCAAGGGCGACGCCCCGCGCTGGGTGCTGTCGGGCGGCAAGGGTGCTGCCATGGCCACAGGCACCCCGCTCGCCGCCGCCCGCCTGATCGTCGCCACCGACCTCGACGGCGACCAGCGCGAGGCGACCGTGCGGCAGGCCATCGCCCTGTCGGACTCCGAACTGCGCGAAATATTCGCCGCCCGCATCCGCTGGCATGACCTGTGCGAATGGTCCCGCCGCGAAGGACGCGTGCTGGCCCGCAGGCAGGAACGTTTCGGCGCGCTCGTCCTGAACGACCAGACATGGCCCGACGCCCCGCCCGAGGCTCTGGCCCGCGCCGCACTCGACGGCATCCGCCAGATCGGCCTGCCGTGGACCGCCGCCGCCCGTCGCCTATGTGCCCGCATCCGCCTTGCCGCAGGCAGCGGAACCGGCGCGGGCGGCGGCTGGCCCGACGTCGGCGACGATGCCCTGCTTGCCAGCCTCGAAGACTGGCTGCTGCCCCACCTCAAGGCCCCCAGAACCGAAGCCGACCTGCGCGCGCTCGACCTGACCGAACCGCTTCGCGCGATGCTGTCATGGGACCAGACCCAGACTCTCGATCACCTTGCGCCGTCGCATTTCGAAACCCCGATGGGCCGCCGCGTGCCGATCGACTACGACGGCGACGCCCCGTCGATCGAGGTCCGCCTGCAAGAGATGTTCGGCACCACCCGCCACCCCACCGTCGGCGCGCACCGCCTGCCCTTGCGCGTCACCCTGTTGTCGCCCGGCCAGCGCCCCGTGCAGGTGACGATGGACCTGCCCGGCTTCTGGGCCACCAGCTATGCCGATGTGCGCAAGGACATGCGCGGCCAGTATCCGCGCCACCCGTGGCCCGAAGACCCCACCGCCGCCGAACCCACCCTGCGCGCCAAACCGCGCGGAACCTGACAGGACGGCACCCCTGCCCAACCCCGGGGTCAGCCCCGGACCCCCGAGTATTTATCGCAAAGGTGAAGCGCATAGCCGCAGAACCGAAACGCGCTGAAACACTCTGTCAGCAGCCTGCCCCTTTCGGGTGCAAAGGTTACAGCCTATGGACAGATCGCGGTTTGACAGCGGAGATGATGATGCAAGACATTCGGGCAGCGCGGCGCGGCCGCTGGGCCGTGGCGGCCATGTTCCTTGCCAACGGCTTTACCATGGGCGCATGGGCACCGCAGATTCCGCTTCTGCTGCCGCGCCACGACATCACCGAATTCACGCTCGGCCTGCTGATCCTCGTGCTCGGCCTCGGCGCGGTCGGCTCGATGTTGTTCTCGGGCAAGCTCATCGCCCGCTACGGCAACCGCAGCGTGCTGCGGCTTTTCGCGCTTGCCATCGTGCCGGTGCTGCCCGCCGTGGTCTTCGCCCCAGACCTGATCCTGCTTGCGGTGTTCATGGCCACCCTTGGTGCGCTGATCGGCTGCATGGATGTGGCCATGAACGCCAACGCGGTCGAAGTGGAACGCAGCCTCGGCCGCGCCATCATGTCCTCGTCCCATGGGTTCTGGAGCCTTGGCGGCTTTTTCGGCGGCGCGCTCGGCGGCTGGATCATCAAGCACTGGGGGCCCGAAGCGCAGGCCCTCTGGGCGGCGGGCGTCGCCGCCTTGCTGGTGCTCGGCGCGATGCCCTTCCTGATGGGCGAAACCGCCGCGCAAAAAGCCGAAACCGCCGCCCATCCCCGCGCGGGCCTTTTGCCGCGCGACCCCGCGATCTGGCTTCTGGGCCTGCTTGCGCTGTTCTCCATGGTGCCCGAAGGCGCGGTACTCGACTGGGCGGCGCTGTACCTGTCCGAAGAACTGGGCGCCGATCTTGCCCGCTCGGGCCTCGCCTTCGCCTTTTTCTCGGGCGCGATGGCGGTCATGCGCTTTGCGGGCGACACGGTGCGCAACCGCTTCGGCGCGGTGCAGACCCTGCGCGTCTCGGGCCTTCTGGCGGCGGCGGGGATGATGGGCGGGGCCGTTGCCCCCACCGACATCATCGCCATCGCCAGCTTCACCGTGGCGGGGCTGGGCGTGGCCAACATGGTGCCGATCATGTTCTCGGCGGCAGGCAACCACCCCGGATTGACGCCCGGCGCAGGGATCGCCGCCGTGACGATGATGGGCTATTGCGGCATCCTCGTCGCGCCCTCGACCATCGGCTTCGTCGCCGAACACATCGGCTTCCGCGTCACCTATGCCACGCTGTCGCTTCTCTTGGTCGTCGTGGCGCTCTTTGCCGCCCGCACCGCCGCCGCCGACGGGCTGCGCGCCGTGCCGGCCTGACCATCCGCCCCGACGACACGCTGGCCCACATCCGGCACGGCCCCCTCAGGCCGCGTCTAGAACCCCTGCCACCTCATCCGCCGTCACCAGCCGCGCGAAATCCGCGCCCAGCAGCGACAGCGTCACCCGCAGCACCTCTGCCGCGCCGATCCGCCCGCCGTCATGTGCCGGTATGTCAAAGGCCAGAAGCGCATCGCCGGGCAGCACCACCGCAAACCCGAGGTCCGACGCCGCCCGCACCGTCGAGGTGACGCAAAACGCCGCCACCGCCCCGATCACCACAATCTGCCCGATCCCCCGCTCGCGCAACAGCGCGTCAAGCCCGGTCCCGGCAAAGGCCGAAGAGCGCGACTTCCACAGCACCGCCTCGCCCGCCAGCGGCAGCGCACAAGGCATCGGCGCACCGCCGGGCAAATGGCGCTGGAACGGCGTGTCGGGCGCGTCGTGATGCACATGCACCACGGGCAGCCCGCGCGCCCGAAACAGCGCAAGCAAACCTGCCACATGCGCCTCGGCGTGACGGTTTGCCTGCGGACGGCCCGCCGCGATGCGGTCGGCCATCCCCATCTGCATGTCGATGCACAGCAGCGCAACGGTCATCGCAACACCTCCTCAGGCGCCCATGTAATCGCCCTTGCCGATCTCGACGCCGTTGTGGCGCAGGATGTTATAGGCGGTGGTCACGTGGAAATAGAACTGCGGCAGCGAATAGATGTTCAGGAAATTCTCGCCCGTCATCACCATATCCGCGCCACGCACCTTGATCGTGATGTCGCGCGTCTCGGCCCCCCGATACCGCGCCGCATCAAAGGACGCCATGTACCCGCGCGCTGCCGCGATACGCCCCTGCAATTCTGCGAATGTGGTTTCGGTGTCGGGAAAGCTCTTCGGCTCGTCGCCCGCCAGCCGCGCCGCAGCCCGCGCCGCGAAATCGCACGACAATTGCACCTGCTTGACGAAAGGCAACATGTCGGGAAACAGCCGGAAGGTCAGCATCGCCTCGGGCTTGATGTTCTTGGCCGCGCAATGCGCCTCGGCCTTGGTCAGGATGCCCGACAGGCTGCCCAGAAAACGGTCGTAAACCGCGATGGAACGGTGATGCATGATGGTTTCCCCCAAAGTTTTCGGCGTCACCGTCTGCCCGCCGCCCCGCACTGTCAATGCCCGTTGCAACCGACGCACGACGCATCCAGACTGTCGCAATGACCGACAGAACCGACACGCTGGCCGCCCGCCACGGCCTTCCCGCCGAACTTCTGGCCCTGCTCGACGACCATCCCCGCGCGGGCTGGCCCGCCCATCCGGGCTTTCACGGCCTCGTCTCCTTCTGGCTCGACCGGCACATGGGCTTTCGCACCCTGACCGACCGCATCCGCCGCGAGACCGAAGCCCTGATCGGCGGCACCACCGACCCCGCCACCTTCCCGCAGCGCCTCGTCCCCCTCGGCCGCCGCCTCGTGGACGAACTGATCGGTCACCACCAGATCGAAGACGATGCCTATTTTCCCGAACTCGCCGCCCTCGAACCGCGGCTTGCCCGCGGCTTCGACATCCTAGATGCCGACCACCACGCGCTCGACGCGCTGCTCGACAGCTTCGTGACGGGCGCGAACAGCCTTTTGCAAAGCCCCGCCCCGCGCGACGCGGCAGGCCCGTTCCACACAAACCTCGCCGCCTTCACCAAGATGCTGGACCGCCACCTGACCGACGAGGAAGACCTGATACTGCCCGTCATCCTCAAACACCGCTACGGCTGACCCCGAAAGGGGGGGCTATCCAGCCCCCCCACCGCGTGCCGCGCCCCCCCATCGGCAAGACATTCACGACGGCAAGAAGCAGGCAGCCCCCTGCCGCCTTCTCCTCGTTGCAAATATCCTCGGGGGGTGAATTGCCCGGAACGGGCAAGAGGGGGGCGGAAAGCCCCCCGAACCCGCACGCCGCAAGGCGTGCTCATGGCGTGCGGCCGCAAGGCCGCTCGATTTGGTCAGGGGTCAGACGCCCAGACACCAGCGCATCACCGCCTTTTGCGCGTGAAGCCGGTTTTCGGCCTCGTCGAAGATCACCGAATGCGGCCCGTCCATGACCGCGCTCGTCGCCTCGTCGTTCCTGTGCGCGGGCAGACAATGCATGAACAGGCTGTCGGGCTTGGCGCGGCTCATCAGCTGCTCGTTCACCTGATAGGGGCGCAGCTGGTTGTGCCGCCGCTCCTTGGCGCTTTCGGGATCGTGCATCGACACCCAGGTGTCGGTGACCACCAGATCCGCCCCCTCGACCGCCACGAAGGGATCGCGCGCGATGGTGATCTTCGACCCCTTGTCGCGGGCGAACTGCACGAAGCGCTCTTCGGGGTCCAGCGTTTCCGGCCCCGTAAAGGTGAAGTCGAAGCCGAACTGCCCCGCCGCATGCAAAAACGACCCGCAGACGTTGTTGCCGTCGCCGCACCACACCACCTTTTTCCCGCCGATCGGGCCGCGATGTTCCTCATAGGTCATCACATCGGCCATGATCTGGCAGGGGTGCGTGCGGTTGGTCAGCCCGTTGATCACCGGCACCGTGGCGTGTTCGGCCATTTCCAGCAGCGTCGCCTCTTCGAAGGTGCGGATCATGATCAGATCGACATAGCGCGACAGCACGCGGGCGGTATCGGCAATCGTCTCGCCATGGCCAAGCTGCATTTCCTTGCCCGACAGCACCATGGTCTCGCCGCCCATCTGGCGCACGCCCACGTCGAACGACACCCGCGTGCGGGTCGAGGGCTTTTCGAAGATCAACGCCACCATGCGCCCCTTCAGGGGCTGCACGTCATCGGGTGATCCCTTGGGCCGCCCGTTCCGCGCCGCCTTCATGGCATGGGCGCTGTCGATCATGGCGCGCAACTCGGTCGCGTCGGTCTTATGGATATCAAGGAAGTGCTTCATTTCAAACGTCTTTCTGATGGCAAGCGGGCCGGGGGTTTTCCACCCCCGGACCCCCGAGGATATTTAGGAAACAGATGAAAAGCACACCAATCGCAAGCCGCTGCGGTGGGTCCGTTCCGTGCCTGCATGCATCTCAGGCCGCCTTTTCCAAAGCGGCCGCCGCACGGTCGAGCCGCGCCAGCGCCTCGGCGATATCCGCGTCGGGAATGTTCAGCGCCGGAAGCAGGCGCAGCACGTTATCGGCCGCAGGCACCGTCAGCAGATGCTCGGCGTAAGCGGCCTTGACCACATCGGTATTTGCCACCTTGCATTTCAGCCCAAGGATCAGCCCCTGTCCCCGCACCGCCTCGAACACCGACGGATGCGCTGCGACCAGCCCCTCCAGCCCCTGCCGGAACAGGCCGCCCTTGCGCCCCACTTCGGCCAGAAAGGCATCGTCGGCCACGATCCCCACCACCGCCGCGCCCACCGCGCAGCCCAGAGGGTTGCCGCCATAGGTCGACCCGTGCGTTCCCGTCCCCATGCCGCTCGCCGCGTTTTGTGTGGCCAGCACCGCCCCCAGCGGGAAACCGCCGCCGATGCCCTTGGCCACCATCATGATATCGGGGGCCACGCCCGCCCATTCATGCGCGAACAGCTTGCCCGTCCGCCCCATGCCGCATTGCACCTCGTCAAAGATCAACAGCGCCCCCGTGCTGTCGGCCAGATCGCGCAACCCTTTCAGACAGGCATCGGGCAACACGCGGATACCGCCCTCGCCCTGCACGGGTTCGATGATGATCGCCGCCGTCCGCCCGGTCACCGCCGCCCGCAATGCCTCGTGGTCGCCGAATTTCAGGTGGGTGAACCCCGGCATCAGCGGCCCGAACCCCTTGACCATCTTCTCCGATCCCGCCGCCGCGATGGCCCCGGTCGAACGCCCGTGAAACGCCCCGTCAAAGGCGATGATCTCGACCCGCTCGGGCTGGCCTTTGTCATACCAGTACTTGCGGGCCATCTTGATCGCCAGTTCCGCCGCTTCGGTCCCCGAATTGGTGAAAAAGACCGTATCGGCAAAGGTATGCTCTACCAGCAGATCGGCCAGCCGCTCCTGTTCGGGAATGCGGTACAGGTTGGACACATGCCACAGCTTGCCCGCCTGATCGGTCAGCGCCGCCACCAGCGCCGGATGCGCGTGGCCCAGCGCGTTCACCGCAATGCCCGCGCCAAGGTCGAGGTAGCGGCTTTCGTCTTCGGCAGTCAGCCACGACCCTTCGCCCTTCACAAAGGCCATCGGCGCGCGGTTATAGGTCGGCAGGACGTGGGAGATCATCTGCGATGTCCTTTAAAAGCGAAGCCCTAGCCGTAAAGGCTGGCCTTGGGCAAAGTCAACGTGGGGGAGTGTATCCTGCCGATCGAACCGGGCAAAAGACGGCAAGGCGCGGCGCGGTCAGCGTCGGCGTCGGGGAAAGACGAAAAGGGTGTTTCCTGCGGTCATCCTGCCCGCATAGCGAAACGGCCCGCCAAAGTCTACCCGCAATCCCGCCCATCCGGACCGCAGCCGTTGCTCGGCGCTTGATCTTCCGCCCCCCCGCCTGTATCCCGCCCGCTTGTATCCCGCGACGACCCGTCTAGAATGGAGTCGCAGCACCAAACCACGGGGAATGCCGATGTCCTGGACCGACGAGCGCGTCGAGACGCTCAAGCGCATGTGGGCCGAAGGCCAAAGCGCAAGCCAGATCGCCAAGGAACTTGGCGGCGTGACCCGTAACGCCGTCATCGGCAAGGTGCACCGCCTCGGCCTGTCCAACCGCGTCGCCGGTGGCAAGGACGAGGATGAGGCCGACGTTGCCGAAGCTCCAGTCGCCCCCGCCGCAGCCCCGCGCGTCGAACCGCGCCCGGAACCGGCGGCCATCCGGCCCGAACCCGCAACCCCGCGCCCGGCGGCGCCCGAACGCCCTGCCGCAGCACCGGTTGCGGCACCCTCGGGCAATGTGATGCCCATCCCGCTGCGCAAGGCCATCGTCCCCGCAGGCCAACCCCTGCCGCCGCAGCCTTCCGCCAACGAGATCAGCCCCGAAGCGCTGGCCTCGGTGCGCGAGGTCGAAAAGCGCGCCCGCAAGCTTACGCTGATGGAACTGACCGAACGCACCTGCAAATGGCCGATCGGCGACCCCGCGACCGACGATTTCTGGTTCTGCGGCCTGCCCTCCCTGCCAGGCAAACCCTATTGCGAGGCCCATGTCGGCGTCGCCTTCCAACCCATGAGCGCGCGGCGCGACCGCCGCCGCTGATCCATCGCCCGGGCGCGGGGACCGTCCACACCGGACGGCCCCGCCGCGAGCGCCCTCAGTTGCCGCCCAGCAATTGCTGCAACAGATCGCCCGACGACCCGTCCAACTCCTCCTGCAGCCTGCGCTTGGCCGCGTCTTCCAGACTTTCGCCCTTCTTGCGGCCCAGTTCCTTGCCCGCGCGGCGCCGCAACTCTGCGCCCGCCGCCTCGGCCTGCGCGCCCAGCTTTTGCTTGGCCAGCGCCTCCACGTCGATCGTCACCTCGGGCTTGGCCCAAGCTCCGGTGATCATGACGGGAACCACGATCCGGTCCGCCCCGTCCGCGCCCTGCAAGGCCGTCGCACGCAACCGGTAGTCGATATCCTGCGCCCCGATCCCGACCCGCCCGCTGCCGCTTGCCCGCACATAAGGCGATTGCAGCTTCAGATCGTCGCTGAACAGATCGCCCCGCGCGATGCGGAACCCCGCGCCAAGCGAATCGAACACCGTCCGCTCTGCCGGTCCGGTCCGCGACGGATCGAGCGTTGCCAGAATCGCCGCCACGTCGATCCCCCTGATCTCGCCCGCCCCCAGTGCAAGCCGCCCCGTCCCGTCCAGCCCGCGCATCAGTGCCGCAACCGAAGCGCCGCCCGCCACGGCATCGACCGTCAGATCGCCCTTGGCCACCAGCCGGTCGTAGCCTGCCACGTCGGTCAGCAGCGGCTGCAAATCGACCCCCGCGAACTCCAGCTTCGCCCCGACCGACAGCGCCTTTCGGGCATTCACCACCACCTGTCCCGAAACCGCCCCGCCATAGGCCGAAGCCCGCCCCAAGGCGATGACCGCCCGCCCCGCATCGACCGTGACCCGTGCCGCAACGTCCGTTGCCCTGACCGCGCCGATCCGCAGCGCCCCAAGCGACAGGGACAGATCGACATCCGCCGCGCGCAAGCCCGACACCGGCAAGGGCGCGTCAGACCAGCGCGCCGCCGCCACCACCGCAGCGCCACCGCCGCCGCCCGCCCCGCCGCCCTTGGTCTTGCCGCCCGCAGCCTGCCCCGTTTCCAGCGCAGCCGCCGCCAGCTTGCCCGACAGGCGCGGCCGGTCGCCCGCCAGATCAAGGTCGAGGTCACCCTCAAACACCGTGCCATCCAATGCGATGCGCCCGCCCCGCAGGTAAAGCCCGCCTTCGCCGCTGCGCGTCACCTTGCCCGACAGCGATACCGACCGCGCGCCCAGCCCCTCGGGCAAGGCGGGCGCATCCATGCCGGATAGGGCCGCCACCGCCGACAGGTCGCCCAACTCCGCGTCGAGCTGCCCTTCGGCTGCAAGCGGCTGCAACCCGCCGCGCCCCGCGAAACGCGCCCCGGCGCTGCCGACCGTCACGCCGATGTCGACCGGCACCACCCCGCCCGCCAGCGCTTGCGAAAACAGGCCGACCGACCCCTTGGCCGCAACCGCCTGTCCGGCAATCATCCCCTCAAGATCGAAGCCCAAAGCGCCATCCTGATCGGGCAACGACGCCGTTGCCGCGACGGCCCCCAATTCGACACCCTGCCCCGACCCGTGATCGACATAGCGCAGGCTACCGCCCGTCACGCTCAACAGGTCGATCGCATAACGCCGCGCGGCCGACCCGGGCCCACCCGCGGGCGCTGTGCCAACCGCCGCATCGCCAGCATCGCCGCCCGCGCCGCCGCCCGCATCCGCACCGGCAGCGGCAAACTCCCAGTTCCCCGCGCCTTGCGCCGACCGCTCCAGCAGGATCGCCGGACGCGTCAACCCCAAACCCGTGATCCGTACCGTGCCCCCGACCAGCGCCGCCAGATCGAGCCGGATCGACAGACCCTCGGCCACCACCATCGGCCCGGCATCCGACCACGGCGCATTCGACAGCGTGACCCGCCCGGTCTCGACCCCCAGCACCGGCCAAAGGCTGGGCCGCACCGCCCCTTCGATGGTCAGCTTGCGCCCCGTCATCGCCTCGAACCTGTCGGTCGCCAGCGCCGCCACGCGGTCCGCCGGCACCAGCAACAGCGCGCCAAAGGCAACGGCAACCACAACCACCACCGCCCCGACCAGACGAAACACCCAACCCATCACGCACCCCCCGACCACGGCGCCCCATGCGCCCGTTCGCATCCTAGCCTTGCGCGAATTGGGCCAGCAAGCGCGCTAGTTGCGCGTGACGGGCTTTGACCGGAATCGCGCCACCGTCTCGCGCTCGGCCCGCTTGCACACCATCGGCGGCAGATCGCGGTCCAGCAGCGCCAGATCCTCCAGCACCATCTCGCCCATCCGCTTGAAGGCGATGTCCAGCGCCCCCGCCCGATGCGCCGACAACAGGAAACCGCCGATCGACCGCACCGGATGATCGGCAGGCAACGGCTCTTGGGGGAACACGTCCGACGCGGCAAGGATGTGCCCCGACCGCACGGCGTCCATCAGAGCCGCGAAATCCACCACATCCGCCCGCGACAACAACAGGAACAACGCCCCCTGCCGCATCGAGGCAAAGGCCTCGGCACCCAGAAAACTGCGGTTCTCGCTCGTCACGGCGGCGGTGCAGAACACCACATCCGACTGCGCCAGAACCTCGTCCAACGCGCAGGCAACCGCCCCCGCCTCGCGCACCCGCGACGCAGGCAACCACGGATCGTATATCCGCAGCCGCGGCTGAAATCCCGTCAGCACCCGCGCCACCGCCCGCCCCAGATCGCCAAAGCCGATAATCCCGACCTCGGCCCCCGTCAGCAACCGCGCCTGCGCGTTGCCATCCCCGCCCCAAAGCTCGGCCCCTGCGCGGAAATCGGCATCCGCGCCATGGATGTTGCGCAAGAGCGACAACGCGAACCCCAACCCGATCTCGGCCACCGGCTGCGCAAAGACCGCGCCGGTCGTGACGACATGAATGCCGCGCCGGAACACCTCGTCATAAGGCATATTGTTGATCAGGTTGGATTCCACGTTGAAAATACAGCGCAATCCGGCCAGCCGCGCCAACAGCGCCGCATCCAGCGGCGGCTGCCCGATGATATAGCGCGCGCCGGCCAGCACATCCCCGGGCAGGTCGGCCAACCCCTCGTCGGTGGTCTCGACGATCCGGTAACGCGCCCGCAATTCGGCCAGACGCTCGGGCGTAAAGATCAACGGCAGGCTGCGCGGCAGCGGGCAAGACAGGATCAGCGGGCGGGTATCGGTCAAGACAGGTCTCCTCTTCGCGCCAAACGCTACAAACCCCCCGCCCCGCCTGCAACGCCAATCAAGCGGAGCGGCGTGCCGCCGCACGCGACAAGCGCCTTGCGGCGCGCGTTCAGGGGGCGCTCGCGCCCCCTCTGGGCCGTGCCGGCCCATTCACCCCGCGAGGATATTTGCAACGAGAAGAAAAGGACAAGACAGCCCCTTCCCCCTTCTCCTTGTCACAAATATCCTGCGGGGTGAGGAGCGGCACGCGACGGGGGGCTGCACAAGCCCCCTCTTCGCCGAGCCGCAGGCGAGAGATGGCTTGCGGGCCTTGGCCCGCTCCGCAAGATCACCGGTCTTTCGCAGGCGCGGGCTTTGCGCTATAGCGCCCGCCTCAAGGATGCCCGACATGACCCAGAACCCGCCGAACCTTCGTCCCGATCTTGCCCGTGCTGCGGTGCCCGACATGCGGCGCGCCGGTCAGCCGACGATCGGCATGGTGTCCCTTGGCTGCCCCAAGGCGCTGGTCGACAGCGAACGCATCCTTACCCGCCTGCGCGCCGAAGGCTACGCCATCAGCCCCGACTACAAAGGGGCCGATGCGGTGATCGTCAACACCTGCGGTTTTCTCGACAGCGCCAAGGCCGAAAGCCTCGATGCCATCGGCGAAGCGCTGGTGGAAAACGGTCGCGTCATCGTCACCGGCTGTCTTGGCGCAGAACCCGATTACATCACCGGAGCCCATCCGCGCGTTCTGGCCGTGACCGGCCCGCACCAGTACGAAGCCGTGCTCGATGCCGTGCACCGCGCCGTGCCGCCGCAACCTGACCCGTTCATCGACCTTTTGCCCGCCACGGGTATCTCGCTTACCCCGCGCCATTACAGCTATCTCAAGATTTCCGAAGGCTGCAACCACGCCTGCAAGTTCTGCATCATCCCCGACATGCGCGGCAAACTCGTCAGCCGCCCCGCCCATGCCGTGCTGCGCGAGGCCGAAAAGCTGGTCGAAGCGGGCGTGCGCGAACTGCTTGTCATCAGCCAGGACACCTCGGCCTACGGCCTTGACCGCCGCCATGACCTGTCGCCCTGGAAGGGCGGCGAGGTGCGCGCCCATATCACCGATCTTGCGCGCGAGTTGGGCCGCTTGGGCGCATGGGTCCGCCTGCACTATGTCTATCCCTACCCCCATGTGCGCGACCTGATCCCGCTCATGGCCGCCCATTCCGAATCGGGGGGCCTGATCCTGCCCTATCTCGACATCCCCTTCCAGCACGCCCATCCCGACACGCTGCGCCGCATGGCCCGCCCTGCCGCGGCGGCCAGAACGCTGGACGAAATCGCCGCATGGCGGGCGCAATGCCCCGACATCACGCTGCGATCGACCTTCATCGTCGGCTACCCCGGCGAGACGGAAGCCGAATTCCAGACCCTGCTCGACTGGATGGATGAAGCCCAACTCGACCGGATCGGCTGCTTCAAATACGAAAACGTCGCCGGTGCGCGGTCGAACGCGCTGCCCGACCACGTGCCGGACGACATCAAGCAAGACCGCTACGACCGTTTCATGCAAAAGGCCCAAGCCATTTCGCAAGCCAAGCTGCAGGCCAAGGTGGGCCGCACCCTGCACGTGATCGTGGACGAGGTCGATGCCGAAGGTGCCACCTGCCGCACCATGGCCGACGCGCCCGAAATCGACGGCAACCTGTTCATCGACGAAGATTTCGAAACCCTTGCCCCCGGCGACATCCTTGCCGTCACCGTCGACGAGGCGGGCGATTACGACCTGTGGGGCCACCGCGCCTAAGGCCTGGCCGCGCCCCACCCCCGACGTTCGGATCGCGCATGCAAGAATTTGCGCCAAACGGCCATTCCTAAGTATCATCCCTGTCAGTCGGGCGCTGATCCGCCCTCAACTGGGACACTGGCACATGAACATCTCGCGCAATTTCATCGTCATCGGTAGCCTTTATCTGCTCGTCGGCATCGGCCTCGGCTCTTACATGGGCGGATCGGGCGACCACACGCTCGCCCCCGTCCATGCCCATATCAACCTCTTGGGCTTCGTGCTGATGACCGTCTTCGGCCTCGCCTATCGCCTGATCCCCGGCCTTGCGGGCGGCATCCTTGCCACCGCGCATTTCTGGCTGCACCAGATCGGCGCGCTCGTCCTGCTGGTCGGCCTGTTCTTGCTGATAAGCGGGACGGTCGGCGAAGGTATCGGCATCATCTTTCCCTTTGCCGAACTGACCGTGCTGGCGGGCATCCTGTGCTGGACGCTCAACGTCTTTCGCAACGCCTGATCCGAGCGGCGGGCCTCAACCACCCTGGCCCGAACCACTCTGGCCCGAACCACTCTGGCCCGCCCCATTCCGGCCCGCCCCTTCCCTTGCGGCACCAAACGCGCCACAGTTTGCGCGATTGCCGCATCGGGGGAACGAATGGACAGGCTCGACTGCGACCGCATGTTCGTCGCCGTGATGGAAAGCGGCAGCTTCGCCACCGCCGCCCGCCGCCTTGGCACATCGTCGGGTCAGGCGTCGAAACTCGTCTCGCGGCTCGAAGCCGATCTCGGCGTGCGCCTGCTGAACCGCACCACCCGCGCGCTTTCCCCCACCGAGGTGGGGCAAGCCTATTTCGACCGCCTGCGCGGTATCCTCGACGAATTCGACAGCCTCGACGCGCTGGTCAAAAGCCGCAGCGCCAGCCCGCGCGGGCGGCTGAAACTGACCGCGCCTCTCACCTTCGGCATCGTCCAGCTCGTGCCCGCGCTCAACGATTTCGCCCGCGCCTTTCCCGATATCGAGCTTGACGTAAGCTTCACCGACCGCGTCGTGAACCTTGTGGACGAAGGCTATGACGCCGCCATCCGCGCCGGAAAGCCCGTCGATTCCAGCCTCGTCGCCAAAAAGCTCTGCGGCATGTCGATCATTCCGGTCGCCTCTCCCGACTATCTGGCGCGCCACGGCACGCCCGCCCGTCCCGCCGACCTGTCGGCGCATGATTGCATCGTCGACACCAACTTCCGCGATCCGCTGCAATGGCACTTCGCCACGCCCGACGGCCCCGTGACCGTCGCGCTGCGCCCTCGCCTGCGCTATTCCAACGCCGAGGCCTGCCTGCGCGCCGCCGAAATGGGCCTTGGCATCGCCAACGTCCCCGACTTCGTCGCCGCCGCCAGCCTCGCCGCAGGCCGCACCCGCCCCGTCATCGCCGGACTGTCGGAAGATTTCGGCGGCATCTACGTGCTCTATCCACCGGGGCGGCACCTCGCCGCCAAGGTGCGCGTGCTGGTCGATTTTCTGTCCGACCGCTTCCGCAGCGTCACCGGCTGGGCCGATCTTGGCTGATAGCTTCCGTCATGGAAGCAATATGCTGCCAAATCTGGCGATTATCGCCTCAACGGAATGACGCTATCTCCACGTCATCGCAACAACCCTTCAAGGAGTCTCGCCATGACCGCCACCCTGACCCGCCCCGCCACCGCAAGCTCCAGCACTGCCGACCTTGCCGCCACGCTGCTGCGCGTGACCTCGGGCGTCTGGTTTCTTATCCATGCCGGCATCAAGATCTTCGTCTTTACCCCCGCAGGCACCGCCGCCTTCTTTTCGTCCATCGGCCTGCCCGGCCCGCTCGCCTATCTGGTGATCGCGGCCGAAGTCTTGGGCGGCCTTGCCCTGATCGCCGGATACAAAACCCGCATCGTCGCGCTGGCGCTGTCGGTGATCTTGCTCGGCACCATCTACACCCCGCATTTCGCCTCGGGCTTTTTGTTCTCGAACCCGAACGGCGGCTGGGAATTTCCCGCCTTCTGGGCGCTGACCCTGTGGGCGCTGGCCCTCTTGGGTGACGGCGCCTACGCTTTGGGCAAATCCACCCGCTAACCCTGACGCAAAGGCAACCGCCATGTCCACCGCCGCCGCCCCGCTCCAGATCGGCACCGTCCGTCTGACCGTCAACGACCTGCCCAAGGTTGCCGATTTCTACGCCCGCACCCTGGGCCTTGAAAAGCTGGGCGGCGACGCCACCCACGCCCGCCTCGGCGCGGGCGAGGTGACGCTCCTCGACCTCACCGCCGACCCCGCCGCGCGCAAATCTTCCCCGCGCGAGGCGGGCCTGTTCCACACCGCCTTCCTGCTGCCCGCCCGCGCCGACCTTGGCGCATGGGTGCACCACGCTTCGGCCAACCGCCTGCCGGTCCAAGGCGCTTCCGACCATCTGGTATCCGAAGCGATGTATCTGGCCGATCCCGAAGGCAACGGCGTCGAAATCTACACCGACCGCCCCCGCGCCAAATGGACCGGACCCGACGGCAAGATCAAAATGGCCACCGACCCGCTCGACATCGACGACCTCGCCGCCGCGGCCCGCGCGTCGTGGAAGGGCGCACCCGCAGGCACCGTCGTCGGCCACATCCACCTGCAAGTCGGCAACGTGACCGATGCCGAAGCCTTCTACCGCGACCACCTCGGTTTCCCCGTCATGGCCCATTACCCCGGAGCCGCCTTCTACGGATCGGGCGGCTATCACCACCACATCGCCACCAATATCTGGAACAGCCGTGGCGCAGGTCCGCGTTCCCATGGCACCGGACTTTCGGGCTTTACCATCCTTGCCGACACAATGCCCGCAGCCCCCCGCGTGACCGACCCGTGGGGCATCGAAATCCACTTCGAACCAAAGGCCTGATACCATGCTGATCGACGGAAAATGGACCGCCAAATGGGATCCGGTGCAAGCCAAGGACGCCAAGGGCGGCTTCCTGCGCCAGACCTCGACCTTCCGCAACTGGATCACCCCCGACGGCAGCGCAGGCCCGACGGGAACGGGCGGCTACAAGGCCGAAGCCGGGCGCTACCACCTTTACGTGGCGCTCATCTGCCCTTGGGCCAGCCGCACGCTGATCGCCCGCAAGCTCAAGGGGCTGGAAAGCGCAATCACCCTCACCATCGTCGAACCCGAACTCACCGATGACGGCTGGGCCATCGCCCCGGGCAACGATCCGGTGAACGACGCCGCCTTCATGCACGAAATCTACACCCGCGCCGACCCCCACGTGACCGGCCGCGCCACCGTCCCCGCGCTGTGGGACCGCGAAACCGGCACGCTGGTGAACAACGAAAGCGCCGATATCCTGCGCATGTTCGACGCGGGCTTCGGCCCCCTCGCCTCGGGCCCTGCGCTTTACCCCGCCGACCTCGCGGCCAAGATCGACGCCCTGAACGACGCGATCTACGACAGCTTCAACAACGGCGTCTACCGCGCGGGCTTTGCCACCACACAAGCCGCCTACGAAGACGCCTTCGCGCAGGTCTTCGCCACCCTCGACATGCTGGAAACCCGCCTGTCCGATGCTCGGCCCTTCCTGCACGGAACGCGCTTCACCGAAACCGACATCCGCGCCTTCGTGACGCTGGCCCGCTTCGACGCCGCCTATCACGGCCTGTTCAAATGCAACCTGCGCCGCATCGCCGATTACCCCGCGCTCTCGGCCTACCTCGCCCGCATCCACCGCATCCCCGGCATCGCCGAAACCGTCAGCATCGATCACATCAAGCGCGGCTATTACTCGATCAAGGCGCTGAACCCGAACGGCATCGTCCCCCTTGGTCCGAAACTCGACTGGCTCTGAAAACAGGGGCCCTGCCCCTCGCCCGCCAGCGGGCTCACCCCGGAGTATTTGCCGCAAGGATGAAATCCCCCCGTTCATCCTTGCGGAAAATACTCATAGGGGGGGCCAAGCGGGGGCAGGGTCAAATGGGCGGGGGGGGTCAGGGGGGCGCAAAGCCCCCCTGCCTTGGCGATTGCGCCTTAGCCCGCCACGTTCACCGCCGTCCCCCATTCCGCACATTTGCGTGCCAGATCGGCCGGCAAAGGCGCATCGGTGAACAGCGCGGTGATCTCGGATAGCGAGGCGAGCTTGGCAGGGGCCGACCGTTCCAGTTTCGAATGGTCGCAGACCAGAAACGTCTGCCGCGCCTGCCGGATGATCGCCTTTGACACCCGCACCTCGGCCAGATCGTAGTCCAGCAGATCGCCGTCCCGATCCAGCGCCGAAACGCCGATCACCGCGTAATCGACCTTGAACTGCTCGAAGAACTGCGTCGTCAACTCGCCCACCAAACCACCATCCGACCGCCGCAGCGCACCCCCCGCCACCATGATCTCGCACCCCGGGTTGGCCACCAGCGTGTTGGCCACGTTCATGTTGTTGGTCACCACGGTGATGTTGCGATGGTGCAGCAATTCCTGCGCCACGGCTTCCGTCGTGGTGCCAAGGTTCAGGATGATCGACGAATTGTCCGGCAACGCCGCCGCGCAGGCCCGCGCAATCGCGGCCTTGGCCCCTTCGTTCATCCGCCGCCGCTGTTCATAGCCAAGGTTCGACACGCCGGTCCGCGGCACCGCCCCGCCATGCACGCGGTCCAGATGCCCCGAATCCGCCAGCTCCGTCAGATCGCGCCGGATGGTCTGCAAGGTCACGTCGAACCGCTGCGCAAGCTCTTCGACCACCACGCGCCCCTCGGCCCGCGCCAGTTCAAGGATTTCGCTTTGCCGAAAACTGAGCGCCAAGGATGTTCCCTTTCTTTCGCTTTCGCGTCCCCTCTTGATAGCAACATTCCGACAAGCTGCCAAAGCGATCAAGAGCGAACTCCGCCAGCCCGCCCTTGCCGCACTGCAGCGCCAGATTGTGCGGGGCACATCAAGTTTCCGTGAATTCAACGCCTTAGCGATGCCGCAAGTGCGAGAATGTTCGCTTTATCTTCGATTCGCGCATAAACGAAAAAAATCATTGACCAAACCGTTCGAATCGGACGAATTTACTGTCGCTAGGGAGGAAACCGGCGTGACCACCACAACCCCGCCAATGGCGGACCTGTTCATCATCGGGGGCGGCATCAATGGCTGCGGCATCGCCCGCGACGCCACGGGTCGCGGCCTGTCGGTCATCCTCGCCGAACAGAACGATCTCGCATCGGCCACTTCCTCGGCTTCGACCAAGCTGTTTCACGGCGGCTTGCGCTATCTGGAGTATTTCGAATTCCGTCTGGTGCGCGAAGCGCTGGAAGAACGCGAAACCCTGCTGACCGCCATGCCCCACATATCATGGCCGATGCGCTTCGTGCTGCCCTACCACCCCGACATGCGCTTCGAGGGCGACACGCCGACCGGACGGCTGATGTCCACTGTCATGCCATGGATGAAAGGCCGCCGCCCCGCGTGGCTGATCCGCCTTGGCTTGTTCCTCTACGACACGCTGGGGGGCCGCAAATTCCTGCCCGCCACCCGCACGCTCGACCTGTCGAAAGACGACGCAGGCAAACCGCTGCAACCGCGCTTTGCACATGCCTTTGAGTATTCCGACTGCTGGATCGAAGATGCCAAACTCGTCTCGCTCAACGCCCGCGATGCTGCCTTGCGCGGCGCGACGATCCTGACGCGGACCCGCGTGACCAGCGCCACCCGCACAGCCGATCACTGGACCGTCACCACGACCGGCCCGCAGGGCAGCCAGACCCACCACGCCCGCGCCTTGGTCAACGCAGGCGGGCCGTGGGTCGAAGACATCATCCGCAACGTCGCCCGCATCAACTCGTCCGAAGGCGTCCGCCTCGTGCGCGGGTCGCACATCGTCACCCGCAAGCTCTATGACCACGACCGTTGCTACTTCTTTCAGGGCACCGACGGGCGCATCATCTTTGCCATCCCCTACGAGCAGGATTTCACCCTGATCGGAACCACCGACAAAGACCATCAGGGCGCGCCCAAAGATGCCGTCTGCACGCCCGAAGAACGCGACTATCTGCTGGCTTTCGCCAGCCAGTATTTCGCCAGATCCGTGACGCAGGACGATGTGGTCTGGACCTATTCCGGCGTGCGACCGCTATACAACGACGGCGCGAAATCGGCCACCGCCGCGACCCGCGATTATGTCCTGTCGCTCGATGGCAACGGCGCGCCGCTTCTGAACGTGTTCGGCGGCAAGATCACCACCTACCGCCGCCTTGCGGAATCGGCGCTGGAAAAGCTCGCGCCCTTCTTCCCGCAGGCCCGCGCCCCGTGGACCGCCCGCGTCGCCCTTCCGGGCGGCGATTTTCCGGTCGATGGCGTGGCCCGCCTGACCGCCGCGTTGAAGCGCGCCCACCCCTACCTGTCGGATTATCACGCCGCCCGCCTGATCCGCGCTTACGGCACCGAAGCCACCACCCTGCTTGGCAGCGCCACATCCGCCGCCGATCTTGGCCGCGATTTCGGCGCCACCCTGACCGAAGCCGAGGTGCTTTGGCTCATGCGTCACGAATTCGCCCGCGCCGCCGCCGATATCGTCTGGCGTCGCACGAAACTCGGCCTGCGCCTGACAACGGAACAGATTGCCGCGCTCGACGCTTACATGGGCCAAGCGCAGGGCAGCGAAGCGAATGACGGGGCATCAAGCCCCAGCAAGATGAGGGTTTGATGGCGCTGGAACTCCAATCCGTCAGCCGTTCGGTCAAGGGTCAGGTGCATATCCACCCCACCACCCTGACGCTGGAAAAGGGCACGATGAACGTGCTTCTTGGCCCGACCCTTTCGGGCAAGACCTCGCTCATGCGGCTCATGGCGGGGCTGGACGTGCCGACCGCAGGCCGCATCCTGTGGCACGGGGCCGATGTGACCGGCCAGCGCGTGCAGGACCGCAAGGTCGCCATGGTTTACCAGCAATTCATCAACTACCCCGCGATGACCGTCTACGACAACATCGCCTCCCCCATGCGCCTGATGGGCAAGTCAAAGGCCGAGGTCGACCGCGCCGTGCGCGACACCGCCGAGATGCTGAAACTCACCCCAATGCTCGGGCGCAAACCGCTGGAACTTTCGGGCGGCCAGCAGCAACGCTGCGCCCTCGCCCGCGCACTGGTGAAAGGCGCGGGCCTCGTCCTCCTCGATGAACCTCTCGCCAACCTCGACTACAAACTGCGCGAAGAATTGCGCGCCGAAATCCCCCGCATCTTCGAGGAGTCGGGCGCGATCTTCGTCTATGCCACCACCGAACCCGAAGAGGCGCTTTTGCTCGGCGGCAACACCGCCACCCTGTGGGAAGGCCGCGTTACCCAGTTCGGCCCCACGCCCCACGTCTACCGCCAGCCCGCCGATGCCACCACCGCCCGCGTGTTCAGCGACCCGCCGATGAACTTTACCATCTGCACCAAACAGGGCGACCGCCTGTCCTTTGGCGGCAGCGCCAGCACCGCTGCCACGGGCATCTTCGCCACCCTGCCCGATGGCCGCTACACCGCAGGCTTCCGCGCCAACCACCTGCACCTGCACGCCCCATCCGGCGCGGCCGTGCAATTCCCCTGCACGCTTGGCGTGACCGAGATCACGGGGTCGGAAACCTTCCTTCACCTGATGCACGGCACCGAAAAATGGGTCGCCCTCGTCCACGGCGTCCACGACCTTGCAGGCGGCAGGCAAATCGGCCTCTGGCTCGACCCCGCCCATGTCTATCTTTTCGACGAAAGCGGAAGCCTCGCCGCCCCCGCATCCTACGCGACAGCGGCATAAGGGGAACGCAGATGGCCAAGATCACGCTCAAGAACCTCGCCCACAGCTACCATCCCGCACCCAAATCCGAAGCCGATTTCGCGCTGAAAGAAATGGATCACGTCTGGGATGACGGCGGCGCCTATGCGCTTCTGGGGTCGTCGGGCTGCGGCAAGACCACGCTGCTCAACATCATCTCGGGCCTGCTGCGCCCGTCCCAAGGCCGCGTGCTGTTCGGTGACACCGATGTGACCGACTCTGAGACCGCCCAGCGCAACATCGCGCAGGTGTTCCAGTTTCCGGTCGTCTACGACACCATGACCGTGCGTGAAAACCTGTCCTTTCCCCTTCGCAACCGTGGCATGGACGCGGGCTACATCAAGGGGCGTGTCAACCACATCGCCCGGATGATCGGCATGGAAACCATCCTCGACCGCAAGGCGCGCGGCCTGACCGCCGATGCCAAGCAGAAAATCTCGCTCGGGCGCGGCATGGTGCGCGAAGATGTCAACGCCATCCTGTTCGACGAACCCCTCACCGTCATCGACCCCCATATGAAATGGGAGCTTCGCACCCAGCTCAAACAGCTGCACCGCGAATTCGGCCATACGATGATCTACGTCACCCATGACCAGACCGAGGCGCTGACCTTCGCCGACAAGGTGGTGGTGATGTATGACGGCCGCGTGGTGCAAATGGGCACGCCCGAAGAGCTGTTCGAAACGCCGCAGCACACATTTGTCGGCTATTTCATCGGCTCGCCGGGCATGAACCTGCTGCCCGCCCAAATCCACGGCGACCACGCGCATCTGCTGGGCACCACCGTGCCACTGGGCGCGCAATACGGTCCCGTCACGGGCAAGACCCAGATCGGCATCCGCCCCGAATACGCCACGCTGACAGCGGGCGCGGGCCTGCCCATCACCATCAAGCGCGTCGAGGATGTGGGTCGCCACCGCATCATCCGTGGCGATGTGGCAGGGGCGATTGTCAACGTCATCGCGCCCGAAGGGGCCGAAATCGGCGCGAACCTGACCCGCGTCACCTTCGACCCCGCCCGCATCAACGTCTACGCCGACGACTGGCGCGTTTCACCGCAAAAGGCCGCCTGACATGGACAAGACCCTGAACAACAAGGCGTGGTTCCTTGTGCTGCCCGTGCTGGTGGTGGTGGCCTTTTCCGCCATCATCCCGCTGATGACGGTGGTGAACTATTCGGTCAACGACACCTTCGGTGACAACCAGTTCTTCTGGAACGGCCTTGCGTGGTTCGAGGAAATGGTGACCTCCGACCGCCTCCACGCCGCCCTTGGCCGCCAGATCCTGTTTTCCGCCATCATCCTCGCCATCGAGGTGCCCTTGGGCATCTACATCGCGCTCAACATGCCCAAATCGGGCGCTTGGGCCTCGCTCTGCCTTGTGCTTATGTCCTTGCCGCTCTTGATCCCGTTCAACGTGGTCGGCACCATCTGGCAAATCTTCGGCCGCGTCGACATCGGCCTTCTGGGCCACACGCTCGCGCTGCTCGGCATCGACTACAACTACACCAACGACCCCATCGACGCTTGGGTGACGATCATCGTGATGGATGTCTGGCACTGGACCAGCCTCATCGCTCTTCTGTGCTACGCGGGCCTGCAATCCATCCCGCAAGCCTATTACCAGGCCGCCCGCGTCGATCAGGCCAGCCGGTGGAGCGTGTTTCGCTACATCGAACTGCCCAAAATGGCGGGCGTGCTGCTGATCGCCGTGCTGCTGCGCTTCATGGACAGCTTCATGATCTATACCGAACCCTTCGTCCTCACCGGCGGCGGCCCCGGCAACTCGACCACGTTCCTGTCGATCGACCTTGTCAAAATGGCCATCGGCCAATTCGACCTCGGCCCCGCCGCCGCCTTTTCGATCATGTATTTCCTCGTGATCCTGCTGGTGTCTTGGGTGTTCTACACCGTCATGACCAACCTAGACAAAGCCGAGGGGAGATAACATGCGTCTGCGCGGCAACGGCCTTGTCATGGCCCTTTACCTGATCTTCCTTCTGGTCCCGATCTATTGGCTCGTGAACATGAGCCTCAAGACCAACATGGAGATCACGTCGACCTTCACCTACTTCCCCGCGAACCTGACCTTTCGCAACTTCGAAGTGATCCTGACCGACCCAAGCTGGTATATGGGCTACGTCAACTCGATCATCTACGTGGTGATGAACACCGTCATCTCGATCCTTGTCGCCCTGCCCGCCGCCTATGCCTTCAGCCGCTACAGCTTTATGGGCGACAAGCACCTGTTCTTCTGGCTGCTCACGAACCGCATGTCGCCGCCCGCGGTCTTTGCGCTGCCGTTCTTCCAGTTCTATTCCTCGATCGGCCTGTTCGACACGCACATCGCCGTGGCGCTGGCCCATTGCCTGTTCAACGTCCCCCTCGCGGTGTGGATTCTCGAGGGGTTCATGCGCGGCGTGCCCAAGGAAATCGACGAAACCGCCTATATCGACGGCTACAGCTTCCCGCGCTTCTTTCTGAAAATCTTCGTGCCCCTCATCGCGTCGGGCATCGGCGTCGCCGCCTTTTTCTGCTTCATGTTCAGTTGGGTGGAACTCTTGCTGTCGCGCACGCTGACATCGGTGAACGCCAAGCCCATCGTCGCCACCATGACCCGCACCGTTTCTGCTTCGGGCATGGACTGGGGCGTGCTGGCCGCGGCTGGCGTGCTTACCATCATCCCCGGCGCGCTGGTGATCTGGTTCGTCCGCAACTACATCGCCAAGGGCTTCGCCCTGGGAAGGGTGTGACCATGACCAATACCCGCTGGAACACCGTCTACGCCACCACCGCCGCCACCATGGCCGCGATCCTCGGCCTCTTGGTCTATGCCACGCCGCGCGACGACACGGGCTTTTTGTGGTTCGACCCGATGATCCAAGGCGGCTGGATGGCCTGGACCTTCCCCGTCGCGCTGTTCTTCTTTGTCATCGCCAGCTTGCTGATCTTGTTCACGCTTCTGGCGATCCGCTACCCCGAAACCCCGCGCAGGGGCGTCTTGCGGATCGAAACGACCCGCGGCGACCGGCTTTTCATCACGCTCTTGGGCTCGGCCTTCCTCAATCTGGCCTGGCTCTTCTTCGTCGGCCCCACCCTCGGGTGGGCGCTGGCCCTCTGCCTCGTCTATGCCTTTGCGGTGTTCCGCTGGGTCTAGACGGGGATCGATCCTTGGCCTGCGGGAACAGGAGGCCCGCGCCGCCAAGGCAATTCTGAAGTCGAAATCAACTCTGGGAGGAGACAACCACATGAGACTTCGTCACACCACCACCGCCCTCGCGCTTGCGATGATGGCGATGGGTTCGGTTCCTGCTTGGGCCGACATGGAGGCCGCAAAGGCCTTCCTCGA
This sequence comes from Gemmobacter sp., assembly GCA_040398445.1. Taxonomy (GTDB): domain Bacteria; phylum Pseudomonadota; class Alphaproteobacteria; order Rhodobacterales; family Rhodobacteraceae; genus Paragemmobacter. The sequence goes on from JBBAUB010000005.1 coordinate 171,368, forward strand.
CACCGAAATCGGCGATCTGTCGACCCTGAGCCGCGCCGATCAGGAAGCCGAGATGCAATGGTTCATCGATGCCGCAAAACCCTATGCCGGCATGGATATCAAGGTGGTTTCCGAAACCATCGCCACCCATGAATACGAATCCAAGGTGCTCGCCCCCGCCTTTACCGCGATCACCGGCATCAAGATCACCCATGATCTGATCGGCGAAGGCGATGTCGTCGAAAAACTGCAAACGCAGATGCAGTCGGGCGAAAACATCTATGACGCCTATGTCAACGACTCTGACCTGATCGGCACGCACTGGCGCTACCAGCAGGTCCGCAACCTGACCGACTGGATGGCCGGCGAAGGCAAGGACGTCACCAACCCGAACCTCGATCTGGCCGATTTCATCGGAACGAAGTTCACCACCGCACCGGACGGCAAGCTTTACCAGCTTCCCGACCAGCAATTCGCCAACCTTTACTGGTTCCGCTACGACTGGTTCAACGACGCCAAGACCAAGGAAGATTTCAAAGCCAAATACGGCTACGAACTCGGCGTTCCGCTGAACTGGTCGGCCTATGAGGATATCGCCGAATTCTTCACCGGACGCGATATGTCCTACATGGGCGGGCCTGCCACCGGCGTCTATGGCAACATGGACTACGGCAAGAAAGACCCGTCGCTTGGCTGGCGCTACACCGATGCGTGGATGTCCATGGCCGGCATGGGCGACAAGGGCGAACCCAACGGCCTTCCGGTCGATGAATGGGGCGTCCGCGTCGATGAAAACTCGCGTCCCGTAGGCTCTTGCGTCGCGCGTGGCGGTGCCACCAACGACGCGGCTGCCGTCTATGCCGTCACCAAGGCAATCGACTGGCTGAAGAAGTACACGCCCCCGGAAGCCCAGGGCATGACCTTCGGCGAGGCAGGTCCGGTTCCGGCACAGGGCGCGATTGCCCAGCAGATGTTCTGGTACACCGCCTTTACCGCAGCCTCGGTCGTTCCCGGAACGCCCGTGATGAACGAGGACGGCACGCCCAAGTGGCGCATGGCCCCCTCGCCGCACGGCGCTTACTGGTCCGAAGGCACCAAGGTCGGCTATCAGGACGTGGGGTCGTGGACGCTGATGAAGTCCACCCCCGTCGACCGCGCGCAGGCCGCATGGCTTTACGCGCAGTTCGTCGTGTCCAAAACCGTGGACGTGAAGAAAAGCCACGTCGGCCTGACCTTCATCCGCGAATCCACCATCCAGGACAAATCCTTCACCGAACGCGCGAACAAGCTGGGCGGTCTGGTCGAATTCTACCGTTCGCCCGCTCGCGTCGCATGGTCGCCCACCGGCACCAACATCCCGGATTATCCGAAGATGGCGCAGCTGTGGTGGCAGAACATCGGCGATGCCATGTCGGGTGACAAAACCCCGCAGGAAGCGCTCGACAGCCTCTGCGCCGAGCAGGAAAAGGTGATGGCACGGATCGAAAAGTCCGGCGTGCAGGGCGACATCGGCCCCAAGCTGAACGAAGAGCAAGATCCGCAATACTGGATCGACCAGCCCGGTTCGCCGGTCGGCCCCTTGGAGAACGAAAAGCCGCAGGGCGAAACGATCCCCTATGACGAGCTGATCAAGTCCTGGCAGCAGGGCTGACGCCAAAGGGGCGGACGGGAAACCGTCCGCCCCCCAAATGTCTTGCAGCAAGAAATTGGCAAGAGTTTTGCCGCAAAAGTCTTGGCCCCGCCCCGCTGTTGCCCTTTCCCCCGACCCGTGATGTTCTGCCCGCCTCGTTGCAGCGCGGCGCAAAGGACCGATGAAATGCCCCATATACTTGCCATCGACCAAGGCACCACCTCGTCGCGCTCGATCATCTTCGACGCGGGCCTGCGCGTCATCGCCTCGGCACAGGAAGAGTTTCCGCAACATTACCCCGCCTCGGGCTGGGTCGAACACGACCCGTCCGACCTGTGGGCCACCGTCGCCGGAACCGCCCGCGCCGCGATCGAGAAATCCGGCATCGACGCAGCCGACATCGCAGCCATCGGCATCACCAACCAGCGCGAAACCACCATCCTGTGGGACCGCGCCACAGGCCAGCCGCTGCACAACGCCGTGGTCTGGCAAGACCGCCGCACCGCAGGCATCTGCACCGCGCTCAAAGACGCGGGCCACGAGGGCATGATCACCGCCCGCACCGGCCTGCTGCTCGACCCCTACTTTTCCGGCACCAAGATCAAATGGCTCTTGGACCACATCCCCGGCGCACGTGACCGCGCGAAACGCGGCGAAATCGCCTTCGGCACCGTCGACACCTTCCTGATCTGGAAGCTGACCGGCGGCAAGGTCCACGCGACCGACGCCACCAACGCCGCCCGCACCCTGATCTACAACATAGCCACGAACGAATGGGACGCCGACATCTGCGCCCTGCTCGACATTCCCATGCAAATCCTGCCCGAGGTAAAGGATTGCGCCGCCGATTACGGCACCACACGGCCCGACCTCTTCGGCCACGCCATCCCGATCTGCGGCGTGGCGGGCGACCAGCAGGCCGCCACCGTAGGCCAAGCCTGCTTTGCGCCCGGCATGATGAAATCGACCTACGGCACCGGCTGCTTTGCGCTGCTCAACACCGGCACCGATATGGTGCCCTCGAAAAACCGCCTGCTCACCACCATCGCCTACCGTCTGAACGGCGAAACGACCTATGCGCTGGAAGGCTCGATCTTCATCGCGGGCGCGGTCGTGCAATGGCTGCGCGACGGGCTCAAGATCATCCGCGAGGCGCGCGAAACCCAACCCTTGGCCGATGCCGCCGACCCGTCGCAAGACGTGGTGCTTGTGCCCGCCTTCACCGGCCTCGGCGCGCCCTATTGGCGGCCCGATTGCCGTGGCGCGGTCTACGGCCTGACCCGCAACTCCGGCCCCGCCGAACTGGCCAAGGCGGCGCTTGAAAGCGTGGGCTACCAGACCCGCGACCTTCTGGAAGCCATGCGCTCCGACTGGGGCGCCGCAGCCGACGGTATCTTGCGCGTCGACGGGGGCATGACGGCGTCCGACTGGGCGATGCAATTCCTGTCCGACATCCTCGGCGCGCCGGTGGATCGCCCTGTCGTCACCGAAACCACGGCGCTGGGTGCCGCCTATCTTGCAGGCCTGCACGCAGGTCTTTGCCCGCCCCCGTCCGAATTCCAGTCGTCATGGGCGCTGGAACGCCGCTTCACCCCCGCCATGGATGCCGCCACCCGCGACGCCAAATACGCCCGCTGGGGCCGGGCAGTCGCAGCTACCATGTCGGTATAGCGCGCCCCGCCCCACCCCCGCCCCCTCCCCAAAGCGGAGGGGAAGCGCCCGAAACGCCAAAGGGTGCAATCGTAGCATCCGTCGCAAAGACGAGTATTTGTGCAAAGGTGAAACCGCAAAACGCCCGCCTTAAAGACCGTTCCCAAAGACCGGCCCCCTCCTGACCGGCCCCGTCCTGACCGGCACGGGGCGGCGCGACCTAGCAAAGGCCCAAGATGACACCTTTTTCCATTTCCGGCCCGCGCCGCACCATCTTTGGGCGGGGCGAGGCTGCCAAAGCCCCTGCCTTGATCGCGGCCTTCGGCCCCCGCGGCGTGCTTGTGCACGGTGCCAGCGCCAGCCGTTCGGTATGGCTGGCCGATGCGCTCGGCGCTCTCGGCTGCACGGTTCTTGCCCTGCCCTGCGGCGGCGAACCCACCCTCGCCATGCTTGACGCCGCCACCGCCGCTGCCAGGTCGCACCGCCCCGACTGGGTCGCCGCCCTCGGCGGTGGTGCCGCCATCGACCTCGGCAAGGCGCTCGCCGCCCTGATCCCCGCCACGGGCGGCGCGCTGGACCATCTCGAAGTGGTGGGCCGTGCTCTGCCGCTGACCACCCCGCCCCTGCCTTTCATCGCCCTGCCCACCACGGCGGGCACGGGGGCCGAAGCGACCAAGAACGCCGTCATCGGCCTGCCCGACCATGGGCGCAAGGTCTCGCTCCGCGACGATGCGATGTTCGCCGCCCTCGCCATCGTCGACCCCGCACTCACCGACCATTGCCCCCGCGCCGTCACCCTCGCCTCCGGCCTCGACGCGGTCACCCAGGTGATCGAACCCTATATATCGTCCAAGGCCACGCCCTACACAGACGCCCTCACCCGCCCCGCCATTGCCGCGGGCCTTGCCGCCCTGTCGCGCCTGATGCAGGCCGAAGATCCCGACGCCCGCGATGCGCTGGCGCTGACAAGCCTGACCGGCGGCATGGCGCTGGCCAATGCCGGTCTGGGCGTGGTTCACGGACTGGCCGGCGTGATCGGCGGCATCACCCCCGCCGCGCATGGCGCGATCTGCGGCGTGCTCCTCGGCCCCGCACTCGCCATGAACCGCGCGCGCACCACCGGCCCCGCCCGCGCCCGCATCGACGACATCTGCGCCACCATCGCCGCCACCCTCGGCGGCACCGCGCAAGACGCCCCCGAAACCCTGTCCGCTTGGGCCGCAGCCCACGGCCTGCCCCCGCTCACCGCCCAAGGCCTGCCCGCCGCACGCCACGCCGAAGTCGCCAGCGCCGCGCAATCCTCGTCTTCGATGAAGGGCAACCCCGTCCCCCTCTCGCTGCCCGAACTGATGAACATCCTCGACCGCGCAGGCTGACTGCCCCCGTCCCTTCACCCTGACCCAAATACTCCGGGGTGAGCCCGCCTTCGGGCGAGGGGCAGCGCCCCTCGTCCCATATCACCCGCCCGCCACGCCACAGAACAAAGCCCGGAATTTTCGCAGAAAATTCGTGGCCAGAAATCCGTGGCCACAAATCCGGGGCCACAAATCCGGGGCCAACCTCAGTAGCGCGGGTTCTGCGACCAGTGCCACGCATCGCGGATCATGTCGCCCAGCCCCCGCTCGGGTCGCCAGCCCAGTTCCGCCACCGCCCGCTCCGACCCGCAGACCAGCGCAGCCGCATCCCCCGCCCGCCGCCCGCCCTCGACCACCGGCACGGCGCGGTTCGTCACCAGCCGCGCATGGTCCAGCACCTCGCGCACCGAATAGCCCTTGCCGGTGCCAAGACAGAACACGCGGGGTCCGCGCCCCTCCCGCAGCCAGCGCAATCCGCGCACATGGGCATCGGCCAGATCGGTCACATGCACATAATCGCGCACGCAGGTGCCATCCGGCGTCGGATAATCCGAACCGAACACCGTCAGCGCCCCGCGCTTGCCCGTCACCGCGTCCAGCATCAACGGGATCAGATGGGTTTCGGGATCGTGATGCTCGCCCACCTCGCCCGCAGGATCGGCCCCCGCCACGTTGAAATAGCGAAAGATCACGCACCGCAGCCCGTGGCTTTCGCGGAAATTGCCCAGCATCTGCTCGATGGCCAGTTTCGACGCGCCATAGGCGTTGATCGGGCGCTGCGCGGTATCCTCGTCCAGCACCACCCCGTCTTGATCGCCATAGGTGGCACAGGTGGACGAGAACACGAAATCCGTGATCCCCGCCGCAATCGTGGCCTCGATCAGGTTCAGCGCGCCGCCCACGTTCACCCGCCAGTACAGCCCCGGATCGCGCATCGACTCGCCCACCAGCGACAGCGCCGCGAAATGCATCACCGCCACGGGTTTCCACGCAGCCAGCGCCGCGTCGATGCTGGCGCGGTCCATCAGATCGCCCTCGACCAGCGGACCATAGCGCACCGCATCCCGCCATCCGGTCGACAGGTTGTCAAAGGCCACAGGCACATAACCCGCCGCCGCCAGCGCCTTGCAGGCATGCGCGCCGATATAGCCCGCCCCGCCCGTCACCAACACATGATCCGCCACGAACCCCTCCGTCTTTGCCCCGATGCTAGCGCCGCCCCGCGGCAAAGACGAGAGGGCGCGAACCGCGCTTTGGTTCCTTGCGCCCCCCCCTCCCCCTTCCCCCCTCCCCCGTCGTACCCCGCCCCCCCCGCTTCCGGCCCGTCGCCCCCTCTCCCCACGGGGGAGAGGGCCGGGGTGAGGGGGCCGCGCCACCCCGCGCAACACCCCGGCGCACGCTGCCTGAACCTTCTGCTTACCACCCGCCCCTACCCTTCGTGGCCAATCACACCAGCGGAGGCCGCGATGCCCGACGACACCCCGATCCTTGGCCTGCCCCTGATCCTTCCGGCACAGGCCCAGAAACATGTCACCCATAACGAGGCGCTGCGCCTCATCGACATCCTCGTGCAACTGACCGTGCTCGACCGCGACCTTGCCGCCCCGCCCGCCCTTCCCGCCGAAGGCGACCGTTACATCGTCGCGCCCAACCCGACAGGCGCATGGGCGGGCCAATCGGGGCGCATCGCCGCCTTCTGGGGCGGGGTCTGGGTTTTCGTCCAACCGCGCGAAGGCTGGACCGCCCGCGTCACCGACGAATCCGCCACCGTCACCCGCGTGAACGGCGCTTGGACAATGTCCGACACCCTGCCCGAAACCACCCCGCGCCTTGGCGTGGGCACCACGCCCGATGCAACGAACCGCTTTTGCGTCGCAGCACCCGCCAGCCTGTTCAGCCATGCAGGGTCCGACCACCGCCTTTTCCTGAACAAGGCGACCGCCACCGACACCGCCTCGATCCTGCTGCAAAGCGGCTTTTCGGGGCGTGCCGAAATCGGCCTTGCCGGAACCAACGCACTGTCCTTCAAGGTCAGCGCCGACGGCACCGGCTTTGCCACGGCCCTGACCATGCAGCCCTCGGGCGCGGTTGCGCTGGGGCAGGATCTTTCCGTCGCGGGCAACGCCTCGGTGGCGGGCACGACCACGCTCGCCAGCGCGACAGTCACCGGCGTGACCACCCTGAACGGCAACGCCACGGTGGCGGGCACCACCACGCTTGCCAGCGCGACAGTCACCGGCGTGACCACCCTGAACGGCAACGCCACGGTGGCGG
>JBBAUB010000005.1:178355-178540 GCA_040398445.1 Gemmobacter sp.
GCATCGCAACGCTCAGCCGGGCAATCGTCACCGGCACCACCGCGCTCAATGGCGGGGCCACCGTCACCGGCACCACCGCGATCAACGGCAATGCCACCGTCTCGGGCAGCGCCACACTCGGCAGCGCCACCGTCACCGGCACCACCGCGCTCAATGGCGGGGCCACCGTCACCGGCACCACCGCG
>JBBAUB010000005.1:178640-219612 GCA_040398445.1 Gemmobacter sp.
TCTCGGGCAGCGCCACACTCGGCAGCGCCACCGTCACCGGCACCACCGCGCTCAACACGGTCACCGTCTCGGGGACCACCACGCTGAACGGTCCTGCCACGCTCGCAGGCGCGATCACCCTGTCGGGCACCGTCAGCGGAGCCGCCCTGCAAGCCACGGAAACCGATGGCACCACCGGCAAGCTGCTGACCACCGGCGCCTTCGGCCTTGGCAGCGCCACCGCGCCCTTGCTGGCCAACCTCGATGCGACAAACACCCTGTCGGGCCTGTGGCGCACCGTCGATCCCGCCACCACCGGCACTTGGCCACCCGTCGCCACCACCGCGGCGCTGCGTCTGGGCACCCTGACCGTCACGCGCCCCGATGCCACCACGGTCCTGCAAAGCTGGCTTCAGGCCGACAGCGCCACCGAATGGACCCGCCGCTACCTTGCGGGCAGCTGGAGCGGATGGTCGCGCGGCCTGCCCGTCACCGGGACCGTGGCCATGTCGGGCACCACCCCCACCGGATCGGTGATCCAGCGCGGCACCGGCGCGCAGGGCGAATTCGTCCGCTTCGCCGATGGCACGCAAATCTGCACGCACAGCCTGTCGATCGGCCCGATCAACCTTGCCGTGGGCAGCCTGTTCCAAGGCTCGGTCGCCGTGACATGGACCTTTCCGGCAGCGTTCTCGGCGCTTCCGGTCGTCAGTGGCCTCACCTCCAGCACCACCGCATGGCTGACGGCGGCCGCGCCCGTCACCACCAGCGTGGCGCTGCGCGGGCTTGCGGCGTCCAGTCAGGCCACCGCGATCACCGCCTATCTGACCGCCATCGGCCGCTGGGTCTGATCCGCAGCACCACAGCGCGGCACACAAAGCCGCCGAAGCCTGCTCCGCCGTTTGACAGCGGGGCAGGCTTGCCCTTACATCCGGGTCTGATTTTTGACCTCGGTGATACTCCCCATGAAAATTGCAATGATCGGCACGGGCTATGTCGGCCTCGTCTCGGGCGTCTGTTTCTCGGACTTCGGCCATGATGTGACGTGCGTCGACAAGGACCCGACCAAGATCGACCGCCTCCGCGCGGGCGAAGTGCCGATCTTCGAGCCGGGCCTTCAGGACCTCATGGCCAAGAACGTCGCCGCAGGCCGCCTGTCCTTTACCCTCGATCTGGCCGAAGCGGTGGCCGGCGCCGATGCCGTCTTCATCGCCGTTGGCACCCCCACGCGGCGCGGCGATGGCCATGCCGACCTGACCTATGTGATGGCCGCCGCCGCCGAGATCGGCGCGGCGCTCACCGGCTACACGGTCATCGTCACCAAATCCACCGTCCCCGTCGGCACCAACCGCAAGGTGGCCGAAGCGGTGCGCGATGCGAACCCCTCCGCCACCTTCGACGTGGCGTCGAACCCCGAATTCCTGCGCGAAGGGGCCGCGATCGACGATTTCATGCGCCCCGACCGTGTTGTCGTGGGCGTCGAATCCGACCGCGCGCAAAAGGTCATGTCCGACATCTACCGCCCGCTTTTCCTGCGCGAATTCCCCATCGTCTTCACGGGGCTGGAATCGGCCGAGATGATCAAATACGCCGCCAACGCCTTTCTTGCGACCAAGATCACCTTCATCAACGAAATCGCCGCCCTGTGCGAACGTGTCGGTGCCGACATCAAGGCCGTGTCCAAGGGCATCGGCCTTGACGGCCGCATCGGCAACAAATTCCTGCACGCAGGCCCCGGTTACGGCGGCTCGTGCTTCCCCAAAGATACCAAGGCGCTCGCCCGCATCGGGCAAGACCACGCCGTTCCCATGCAGATCACCGAAACCGTCATCCGCGTGAACGAAGAGGTCAAGGCCCGCATGATCGACAAGATCACCGACCTCTGCGACGGATCGGTCAACGGCAAGACCGTGGCCATCCTTGGCGTCACCTTCAAACCCAACACCGACGACATGCGCGACGCACCCTCGCTCACCATCGTGCCCGCCCTCGTCGGCGGCGGTGCCAAGGTCCGCGTCACCGACCCCGAAGGCCAGCGCGAAGGCGAAGCCCTGCTTCCCGGCGTCAAATGGTGCGAAAACGCCTATCAGGCCGCCCAAGGTGCCGATGCCGTGGTCATCCTGACCGAGTGGAACGAGTTTCGCGCCCTCGACCTGACCAAACTCGCCCACAAGATGGAAAGCCCCCGCATGGCCGACCTGCGCAACATCTACACCCGCGCCGACGTGCTTGCCGCAGGCTTCACCGCCTATACCGGCGTCGGGCGCTAACGGAACAGGAAATCCGCCGCCGTCAACTCGGCGGCGTCGATCCCCTCCAGCCGGATCACATGGCCAAAGCGGGAAATCTCGGCATAGTCCACCCCGCCGATTGTCACGTCGCGGATTTCCAGCGCCTTGAACCGCGCGGCATTGGTGCTGCCCGACAGGCCCGCAATCCGCAGCCTGTCGGCCCCGTCTGCGAAATCGGTGATCACATCGGCCTCGCCCCGCCGGAACGTGCCGAACACGAAAACATCCGCGCCGCTTCCGCCCGCCAAGATGTCATCCCCCGCTCCCCCGTCAAGCAGGTCGCGCCCCTCCCCGCCATAAAGCCGGTCCTGCCCGAACATGCCCGCCAACACATCGTCGCCCGCATCGCCATAAAGCGTGTCGTTGCCGGTGCTGGTGTAAAGCCGGTCGTTGCCCGCACCGCCCCACAGCGCATCGTCGCCCGCTCCGGCATTCAGCCGGTCGTTCCCGTCGCCCCCGTATAGAAGATCGTCGTCCTGCCAGCCGTTCAGCAGATCGTTGCCCGCATCGCCAGAAAGCCTGTCGCTGCCCGCATCGCCCGACAACTGGTCGTCCCCGACCCCGCCCCGCAGCACATCGTCGCCAAGTCCCCCTGCCAGCCGGTCGTCGCCCGCATCGCCGCCGATGTCGTCATCGCCCTCGGCCGCGATGACCGCGTCATTGCCTGCCCCCCCCAGCAGCCTGTCGTTGCCCGCGCCATCCCATAGCGCATCGTCGCCGTCGCCACCCTCGAGCCAGTCGTTGCCATCGCCCCCCCACAGGCTATCGGCCCCGCCCCCGCCAGAAAGCTGATCGTCGCCCGCCCCCCCGTCCAAACTGTCGCCACCCTCGCCGCCAGACAGCGTATCCGCCCCCGCACCACCGCGCAGCACATCCACCCCCGCCCCGCCGGTCAGGCTGTCGTTGCCCGCCTCGCCGTCCATCGTGCCGCCCGCCGCTCCGGCAACCAGCGTGTCATCGCCCGCCCCTGCGGCAAACAGCACCGCCGCAGCGCCGCCCGTCATCGCATCGCCAAAGCCGGTGCCGGCAAAGCCCTCGATCCCGTCGATCCTGTCTTGCGCAACCTCGGCAGACCCCAGCGCCCAGCGCGCCAGATCGATCCGCACGCCAGCGGCAAAACCGGCAAAGCTCAGCCAGTCGCGCCCCGCCCCACCCGAAATCGTATCGGCCCCCGCGCTGGCAAGGATCACATCATCCCCGCCCAGACCCGCCATCACCTCGCCCTGCGCCGTTCCCGCCAAGGTGTCGTTCCCCGCCGTCCCCGTCACCTCGGGCGGCAGCGGCGGAGGCGGTGGCGGTGGCGGAGGTGGCGGAGGCGGCGGAGGCCCCCCGACCAGCACAGGCTCGCCAAACGGAACCCGCGTCATCGCGCCATAGTCCAAGCCGCGCAACGCCGCCTCTGTCAGCCTGCGCCCGTTCGCGCTGCGCAATTCCAGCTCTTCGCCGCCAAAGCGCAAGATCGCACCCGTGGTCGTGGGCGTAATCTGCAACTGCCCCGCATTGCGAAAGAACGTCCAGCGCGTCAGGTCGATCCGGTCCTGCGTGATGTCGAAATCCGCGATCACGTCGCGCTGCCCGTCGGCTGCCAGCACAAAGACATCCGCCCCCGCCCCGCCCGCCAAGGTATCGGTCCCCGATCCGTCCATCAGGGTATCGCGTCCGGTCCCGCCCGCCACCGCCGCCCCACCCCCGGCACAGCGCAGCAGATCATCCCCCGCCGTTCCCGCAGCCCCCACCGCCCCTAGGCCCCGCAGGTCCACCGAAAGCTGGGTCACCCCCGCCTCGGCCCCCGACAGGGCCACGACCTGCATCACCCCGCCCACCACCGAAAGCCGCAACTCGGTGACATTGGCAAGCGCGGTGGCGGCGCTGTCGGCCAGCGTCGCCAGATGCAGCAGCGTCCCGTCCGGCAGCAGCGTCATCAACGTCACGCCGTCATCCGCCCCCGCCACCACCACAAAGACCCGCCCGCCATAGCTGATCGCATCCATCGCCGTCACACCGCCAAAGCGCGTGGCCAGCCCGTCGATCACATGGTCCACCGGCACCAACGCCCCCGCCGCGTCGATGCGCAACACCGTCACGCTCGACGATCCCGCCGCCCCTGCCAGCAGCCACGTCGCGCCCCCCGTCTCGACCGTGCGCAGGCAGGTCAGCCCCTGCACCGGCACGCCCTGCGCCAACCCGATGGTCGACAGCACCGACAGCCCCCCCGCCTCGTCCAGCGCATAGGCGGTGATCGCGTGCTCGCTGCCCGACGCGGCATAGATCACCGCCTTGCCCTGCACCACGGCCATGGCCATGGCCGAAATTCCCGCCGCGGCAATGTCGGCACGGTCGGCCAGCCCCGATACCCGCATCAGGCCCTGATCGGCATCGATGCGGAAACACTCGATCCCGCTTCCCGCAGGCCGCGCCGCGACCAGATAGGTCGCACTTCCCAGCGCGACCGCCATCACCCCCACCGCTTGCACCGCCATGCCCTGCACCGTCAGGTATCCGGTCAGTTCCACCCCCGCAGCCATGCGGGCGCAGGCGACCAGATCGGTGGCAAGGCTGCCCGCCACCCCGTCCACCGTCACCCCGACACGCGCGGTCCCGTGGCTGACAAAGCCCGAAACCGCGGCACTTCCCGCCGCCGTCAGGCCCAGACGGACGGTTTCGCCCGCCACGGGGTTGAACACCCGCAGCCCCGCGCCGCCCGGTTCGGATAACAGCGACGCCTGCGACAACGGCACGCCAAAGCGCGCGCCGGCAAGCACTCCGACGATCGTGAATTCCATTGCTTCCCACACCCATGCCCGAAGGCAGGGTCAGGGTGCAGCGCCAGCGTTAATCGCAGATTTCCCGAAAGGGGCCAAATCGTGACCCTTGCATCGCCCCGCGCCGCGCCGCCACGTTTGCGCCACGCTGTCAGACGGTTTCGGCCTCATGCGGCGTGACAGGTGCCCGCTTCAGCACCGCCTCGCGCCATGTGATGTAGCTGATTGCGCCGATGATGACCGCGCCGCCCAGCAGCACCATCGGGTCCACCCCCTCGCCAAAGACCACCGCCCCCAGCAGCGTGGCCCAGACCAGTTGCAAAAACGTCACCGGCTGCGTCACCGCCAGCGGCGCGGCACGAAAGGCCCGCGTCATGCAGTAATGCCCGCCCGTGGCGAAACCCGCCACCAGCGCCAGCCACGCCAATTGCACCGCATCCACCGGCACCCAGACCCACAGCGCGAACGGCGCAAGCGCGACCGTCACCGAAAGCGACATCATCGCCACGATGGTCGATGCCGGCAGCATCTGGCTCAACCGCTTGGCGATCAGGTAACTGCCCGCGAAAAACGTGGCCGCCGCCAGCTGCGACAGATGCCCCGCCGTCACCTCGCGCAGGCCGGGGCGCAGCACGATCACCGCCCCCAGCAGGGCCACGAAAACCGCAAGGATGCGCCGCAGCGCCAGCTTTTCGCCAAAGAACAGCGCCGCGCCCAGCGTCACAAGCACGGGGTTCAGATAGCCGATCGCCGTCACCTCGGCGACCGGTATACGCGCCATGGCGTAAAACCAGCACACCACCGCGCAGGTGTGAAACACCCCCCGCCAGCCGAACAGCCGCAGCGACCCCGCCGGAAACCCCGCCCGCAGCATCGGCAGCAGCGTGGGGGCCAGAAACACCACCCCCCAGCCAAAGCGCAGAAAGGCCGATTGCGCGGCGGGCAGGTCGGTCCCCAGATGCCGCACCACGCCGGTCACCCCGACAAAGCACAGCCCCGTGGCCAGCATCCACACCACCCCTTCGACGGGGCGGCCAAGGTCTGTCGCGGCAAAGATTTTCATGCCCCCACCAAACCCCGCCCCGCCGGAAAGTTCAAGCGATCACCAGCCCCGCCGCAATCGCCCACATCGTCACGCCCACCACGACCTCCAGCACCACCCACGCCTTCGGCCGCGCGAACAGCGGCGCCAGCAGCCGCGCCCCGTAACCCAGCGCGGCAAAGAACGTCAGCGACGCCGCCGCCGCGCCAAACCCGAACGCCCATTCCTGCGGCCGGTGCTGCGCCGAGATCGACCCGACCAGCACCACCGTATCCAGATAGACATGCGGATTGGCCCAGGTCATCAACAGGCACGCCGCCAGCACCGACCCCAGCGATGCCTTGTCGCCCGCCGCAGGCATCAGCGCCGCCCCGCCCCGCAGCGCCGCGCGAAACCGCAAGCCGCCGTACACCAGCAAAAACGCAACGCCCAGCCAGCGCATCGCCTCGGCCAGCCACGGCACCGCCCCCGACACCGCGCCAAACCCGCCCACGCCCGCCAGTATCAGCGCAGCGTCCGATCCCGCACAGGTCGCCACCACCGCGCCCACATGTTCGCGCCGCAACCCTTGGCGCAGCACAAAGGCATTCTGCGCCCCGATGGCGACGATCAGGCTCAGCCCGACCACAAACCCCGCCATCGCGGGGTAAAGCATATCCATGAAAAACCCTCAGCCGCGCCGCATCGCGCGGAAAAAGAACATCGCCCCCAGCATGACCACCAACAGCCCGACCATGTCGCCGATGAGACTGCCCGAAAAGGCCAGCAGCAACTGGTCCGCCGTCAACTCGCCGCAGCATCCCATCCAGAACCGCGCCTGATTGCTGAACACCGATTGCACCAGCCCGATCAGGAACAGCACCCGCCAGTTCAGCGCCTGCCCCGCCCCCCGCGCATCGACCCCGCCCAACCGGAACAAATCGAACGTCAAGGGCGCCGCCACCACCTTGATGACGATCAGCAAAAGCAACGCAGGCTCGAACATCGCCGGCCCGCGCAGCAACCACACCGACAACAGCGTTGCGGGCAGCACGACAGGCACCGCCAGCCAGCCATAGAACCACGCCAGCAACACCAGCACCCCGTGCGGCAGATAGATCAGCGTAAACGCCCCGAACACGTCGAACAGCGCGCGCGGATGCAGATAGGTGCGGATCAGGTCGCTCAGCCCATAGGCCGCGATCACCAGCGCCGAACCGATCAGAAAGTGAAGCACGGCACCCGCGACGGCACGCTTGGTCATGAAACCTCTCGCAATAGCTCCAGTGGCACAGTCAGCCCTGTCCGGCCTCGCCGAACCCGCGTGTCACCACGTAAGAACCGGCCTTGGTATCGGGGGCATGTTCCACCAGCCCGCGCTGCACAAGGCTTTTCAACGCACGATGATAGGTCGCCTGCGGTATCGCCGCCGCCAGCGGATGCGATCTGATGGCATCCGACCGCGCCGCCTTCAGCACGCCCGACGACACCTCGTTTATGGCATAAAGCACGTCCCGCTCGTTCGGGCTCAGCTCGACCAGACCCAGCGTGGTCTCCATTTCCAGCAGCAAGGCGCGCAGCTGCGATACGCTTTTGATGTTCACAAAGCACACCGTGTGAAAGCCGGGCCTGCCCCCTGCAATCCCGCCGCAGCCAGCCTAGGGCAAAGCGGGGCGCAGCGCAACGGCGGCACCGCTGTCACCGATACAATTATCATATTGACAATCTTTGCAGCCCTGTCAAACATTTGCAGGCCGGAGCGCACGCGTTCCCCGACGCGACCAGACCCGAAGCATGGCATCCGCCTTCCGCCCCATCAAGGGTGCCACGATCACGGTCTCGCGTTCCGGCGATAGAACCGACCCGAACCCGTCCCGAAAAACCCCGACCTGACCCCGAACCCCCGGCAAACGGCCAAGCATTCCTCCCAGGCCCACCGCACGGCCTTGCCACAGGTCCGGCCCGGACGCGGGTTTCCCTTTCCTCGGTGTGATCCCCTGATCCCCGATACCTCGGGGCTCCCTTCGGGGGGCCCCTTTTTTCTGGCCCGCGCCGCGCCTTAGCCCAGCTGCGCCGCGACATCCTCGGGAATGTCGAAGTTGTGGGTGACGGTTTGCACGTCGTCATCCTCTTCCAGCATGTCGATCAGACGCATCAGCTTTGTCGCCGTGTCCAGATCAACCTCGGTCAAGGTCTGCGCGCGCCACACCAGCTTTGATTCCGTCGACTCGCCCAGCACCTTTTCCAGCGCGTCCGACACGTCCGACAGCGCCTCGACCGAGCAATAGATCCAGTGCCCGTCCTCGTCCGAACTCACGTCGTCGGCACCGGCATCCAATGCGGCCATCATCACCGTGTCGGCGTCACCAGCGCTGGCCGGATAGGAAATCTCGCCCACACGGTCGAACGAATGGCTGACCGATCCGGTCTGCCCCATGTTGCCGCCGCATTTGGTGAAATACGACCGTACGTTGCTGGCGGTGCGGTTCAGGTTGTCGGTCATCGCCTCGACGATGATCGCGATACCGTTCGCGCCATAGCCTTCATAACGGATTTCCGTGTAATCCGCCGCATCGCCGCCCACCGATTTCTTGATCGCGCGGTCGATCACGTCCTTGGGCATCGACACCGCCTTGGCGGCTTTCACGGCCAGCCGCAGACGCGGGTTCTTGTCGGGGTCGGGATCGCCCATCTTGGCGGCGACGGTGATTTCCTTCGCCAGCTTGGAAAACATCTTCGAGCGCAGCTTGTCCTGCTTGCCCTTGCGATGCTGGATGTTCGCCCATTTAGAATGGCCTGCCATGACCCGTACTCCGGTATCCCTGATTGGGTAATGGCGCTCTATATACAAAGCGGCCCACCAACGGCAAGCCCGCCGCGACACGGCGCGGTGCCGGTCTTGCCACCCGCCCCGCCGCCTATCGGTGCAGCCCCCTGCGTTTACAACCTATCCTTTGGAGTCATATCGTCAAAAGGTTGGTTCATATATGTTAGCAATCTACATCCCGCATGACCCGAACACAGTTGCCATTTACCAAGTGATCCCGTCCTTTGCCCAACACGCCCGTATCCCGTCCGGCTAAAACCAAAGCCCAAAGCCGCCGTCGTACCCTGCGTTTGCGCTTTCTGGTCGGCGGACACATCGACATGTACCTTGACGAGGTCGCCCCCCTTCTGCGTCACCCCTACCTTCTGTGCTACTATCTGGCCTCGATGGGCCTGTCCTTCCTTGCGTCCGTCGCCTTCGACGGGCCGACCCGCACAGGGTCCGACCCCAGCTTCGCCCTGCTCATCCCCATCCTCGTGCTGGCCACGCTGGTGGGCATCGCCACCTTTACGGGCTGGGTGTTCCTCTCGGCCCTGCTGCGCCCCGCGGCCGATCCGCTGACCGTGTATGAATCGCTGCCGATCGCGCTGAGCGTCGTGGCGGTGCAGACCACCACCTCGGTTTTGTGGAACCTCATCCTCGGGGTGCCCGCGCCGTCGCCGCTTGCGTTGGCGCTTTCGTTGCTGGCTGTCTATGTCTGCGACGAAATCATCATCTGCGCCTGGCTGCGCCCGAATGCCGCCCGCATCCTCGACGACATCCGCACCTTCAAAGGCAGCCTGCCGCAACGCCTGCCCGACAGTGCCGCGACCACCCCGACCGGACCGCGCGTCGTCGCGGGCGCGTTCACCCGTCCGGCAGGCAGCATCCTGCATCTTCAGGCACGCGGAAACCACGTGCAGGTCTGGACCGACACCGACACCCAACAGGTTCCCGGCCCCTTGTCCAGCCTGATCGCCCAATTGCCCGAACACCTCGGCTGCCTTGTCCACCGCTCGGAATGGGTGGCCACCCGCGCCGTCACCAGCGCCCGCCGCGAAGGCCGTGCAACCGAACTCGTCCTGTCGAACGGCACCCTCGTGCGCGTCGCCTCGACACGGGCAGGCGCGGTGCGCGACTGGCTCGCCCAGTTCGACGCCCGGTTCAACGCCAAGCCCGCGCGCCGCCGCCCTCAGTCCAGCGCAGGCGGCGACACGAAACGCCAATCGCGCCCCGCACCCGACACGACGACCTCGGCCACCGGTGCAAGCGACCCCTCGGCCCCCAGCGCTCCGGCCAAACCCTCGGCCAACTGACGCAACAGGTTCGGCTTGGCCACCGGCGTCACGCGGTAATCGAACCCCGCCCCGCAGCCCTCCAGCCGCCCCGCACCACCCGCCGCCGCCCAGTCGGCGCGGCAGGTCGTGCCATCCGTCAGCGTCACCGTCAGCCTGTCGGCCGACAACCGCGCCGCCTGTGGCACAGCCGGAACCGCAAGCGCCGCACATCCCGCCAGCAAAACCGGAACCACCATCAAAACGCGCATGACAAACCCCTTCAAAACGGCCAGATCGGCAGATCGACGCCGGGGCGGCCACTCCCCCGACAGCCATAAGCGGTTTTCACACCGCCAGACAGTCCGCGCACCGCGGCCCGTGACAAAGCAGCACCCCACACCCCCGTCAGCCCGACGTTGCCCGTCCGGTCTCGCGCGGGCTGACCAGCGCCACACCGCACAGCAGCAGCACGACCGACACCCAGACAAAGGGCGAAAACCGCTCGCCCAGCAGCGCCATCGCCCAGAAAATCCCCGCACCGGTCACGATATAGGAACATTGCGCCGCAAAAACCGAACCCGCCCGCGATGCCAGCCAGACATATCCCGCATACATCAGCGCATGGATCACCGACGATGCGACCAGCGCCGCCTCGGCCCGCCCGAACCCGGCAAACGGGTCGATGAACTGCCCCGTCCCGATCGTCAGCGGCACGCACAGGATCAGCCCCGTCAGCGACGCCCCGAACATCGCCTGCACCGCATCCATCCCCTCGGTGCCGTTGCGCGCCACATAGGTGGCCTCCATCGCATAGAACAGCGGCCCGATCAGCGCCACCGGCAGAAACGCCGCCATCGCCGGATCGGGCAGCACCGCCCCGGGCGCCGCGATGATCCCCACCGCGACCAGCCCCAGCAGCAACCCGAAAAACCGCTTGCCCGAAAACCGCTCCATCCGCAGCAGCAGCGCCAGCGGAAAGGCCAGCATCGGCACGCCCGAAATGATGATCGACATGATCCCCGAAGGCAGATGCGCCGCGCTGATGTAAAAGGTCGCATTGGGCACCAGCGTGCCCATCACCGCCACCACCACATAGAATTTCAACGTGGCGCGGGTCAGCACCAACCCCTTGCCCCGCACCGCCGACAGCCCGCCCAGCACCAGCACACAGACGACCAGCTGCCAGAAGATCAACCCGAACGGCCCGTGCCCCGTCATCGTCGCCATCTTGCCCAAGGGCTGCGTCGATCCCCAGCCAAGGCCCAGCACCACCAGCATGCCGACGTAAAGCCTGCGCTGGCGTCCCGGCGCGGCAAGCACGGTCACGGGCGCGCCTCTTCCAGCCGCCCGCCCACGCGGATCATCCGCACCCGCAGCGCCTTGCCCGTGCGGTCGTCGGTCTCGACATAGACGCCCGACAGCGTGGCAGGCCCCGCCGCAGGCTCGAACCGCGCCTTGGGCATGCCGGTGATGAACCGCCGGATCGGCTCCAGCTTCTCCATCCCGATCACGCTGTCATAATCGCCGCACATCCCCGCATCGGTCATATAGGCGGTGCCGCCCTTCAGGATCGTCGCATCCCCCGTCGGCACATGGGTGTGGGTTCCCACCACCAATGACGCCTGCCCGTCGCACCAATGGCCCATCGCCATCTTCTCGGATGTCGCCTCGGCATGCACATCGACCACCGCCGCCTGCACCGCAGCGCCCAGCGCATGGGTCTTGAGCACCCCTTCGATCGCCGAAAACGGATCGTCGAAAGGCCGCTTCATGAACACCTGCCCCAAGACCTGCGCCACCAGCACCTTGCGCCCCTGCGTCGCCTCGAAAATGCGAAACCCCTTGCCGGGCGCCACCTTCGAGAAATTCAACGGTCGCACGATGCGCGGCTCGGTCTCGATGAACTGCAACATATCCTTCTGGTCAAAGGCATGGTCGCCCAGCGTCAGGCAATCGGCCCCCGCCGCCAGCAGCGCCTTGGCATGTTCGGGCGTCAGCCCCGCCCCGCTCGATGCGTTCTCGCCGTTCACCACGACGAAATCGAGCCCCCATTCGCCGCGCAATCCCGGCAGCCGCTCGGCAATCGCCGTGCGCCCCGTCTTGCCCATCACATCGCCAAGGAAAAGCAGTTTCATAACCCCGTGCCTAGCCCCGCCCCCCGCCCCCCGCAAGCCTGAAACCGACCCGCAAGGTCGCCACCCACCCCCGTAGGGTGCGCCTTCACGGCGCACCACCCGCGACAATCACCAAAGAACAGCCCCACCCGCCCCGTCCCCAGATCCGATCGCGCAGAAGCAACACGGCTGCAAGCGGCCCACATTACCACAGCGCGGGACCAGAGGACCGACGCGCAACGCGCCAGTGGCGCGTTGCGCCGGTCCGATTGCAACCGCGGCAACTCGGCTGCAAAGGGCCATCCGCCCCCCCACGCATCAGGCACGGGCCGCGCCCGCCCGGCGGGTGCGCCTTCCCGCACCCGCCCCCAGCAGGGCGGGCGCGGCCCGTGCGCCGGGCGCACGGGCGCGGCTTGGCCAACTGCCCCGCGTCACGCGCGACGCGTGTCGCGCGTGAAACCGACCAACCCTTACCAAACCCCTAACCCGCCGTTTCGCGCGTCTGCATCACCTGTGCATACCTTGTGCATCCGCTTTGCCCCTTTCCCGCCCCGCCCCCCGCCCCTACCTTCCCCCGCATGACCACCACCTTCCCCGCCCCACTCTCCGCATGGTTCGCCGCCAAAGGCTGGTCGCTGCACCCGCACCAGCAGGCCATGCTCGACCGCGCAGGTGCCCCCGCCACCCTGCTCATCGCGCCCACGGGGGGCGGCAAAACCCTTGCGGGCTTCCTGCCAACCCTTTGCGAACTCGGGGAAAAACCGCGCAGCGGCCTGCACACGATCTACATCTCGCCGCTCAAGGCGCTCGCCGCCGACATCCGCCGCAACCTGCGAACCCCCGTCGAAGGCGCAGGCCTTGCGATCCGCATCGAGGACCGCACCGGCGACACCTCCTACACCCAGCGCCGCCGCCAGCGGGCCGACCCGCCCCACATCCTGCTCACCACCCCCGAAAGCCTCGCCCTGCTGCTCAGCTACGAAGATGCGCCCAAGATTTTCCAATCCCTCCAACGGGTTATCGTCGACGAAATCCACGCGCTGGCTGAATCCAAACGTGGCGACCAGCTCATGCTGCTCATCGCCCGCCTGCAAACCCTCGCCCCGAACCTCCGCCGCATCGGCCTTTCTGCCACGGTGGAAGACCCCCCCGCACTGGCGAAATTCCTCGCCCCGCAAGGCTGCGACATCCTTCAGGCCGACCCCGGCCCCGACCCCGATATCGCCATGCTCGACGTTGATGCCCCACCCCCGTGGAGCGGCGGCGGCGGCCGCTACGCCATCCCCGCGATCCTGTCCGAAGTGGCCCGCCACCGCACCACGCTGATTTTCCACAACACCCGCGCGCAGGCGGAACTTTTCTTTCACGATTTGTGGCTACAAAACACCGACGACCTGCCCATCGGCATCCACCACGGCAGCCTGTCGCGCGAACAACGCGAAAAAGTCGAAGCGGCCATGGTCGCAGGCGCCCTGCGCGCCATCGTCTGCACCGGATCGCTCGATCTGGGGATAGATTGGGGCGATGTCGATCTGGTGATACAGGTCGGCGCGCCAAAGAACGTCAAACGCCTCGTCC
Source organism: Gemmobacter sp. (assembly GCA_040398445.1). Classification (GTDB taxonomy): domain Bacteria; phylum Pseudomonadota; class Alphaproteobacteria; order Rhodobacterales; family Rhodobacteraceae; genus Paragemmobacter. The sequence continues at coordinate 192,469 of JBBAUB010000005.1, forward strand.
AGCGCATCGGGCGGGCGAACCACCGCTACAATGCGCCCTCCAAGGCGCGTCTCGTCCCCGCCAACCGCTTCGAGGTGGTGGAATGTCACGCCGCCCTCGATGCCGTCCGCGACCATGACCTCGACGGCGAACCCCGTGGCCGCGGCCCGCGCGACGTGCTGTGCCAGCACATCCTGCTCACCGCCGCCTCCGGCCCCTTCGACGCCGACGCGCTTTATGAAGAAGTGGTTAACGCAGGCCCCTACGCCGCCCTGACGCGGGCAGAATTCGACGCCTGCCTCGACTTCGCAGCCACCGGCGGCTACGCGCTAAAGGCTTATGATCGCTGGCAAAGATTGATGCAGACGGGCGGGAAATGGCACCTGCGCGACCCCCGCGCCGCCGTGCCCATCCGCCAGAACCTCGGCACCATCATCGACACCGAAACGCTGAAAGTCCGCCTGCGCAACCGCATGGGCGGCATGCCCCTGGGCGAGGTCGAAGAAGATTTCGCAGCCACCCTGACCCCCGGCGACACCTTCCTGATCGGCGGTCAGGTCGTCCGCTTCGAAGGCCTCAAGGAACTCACGGTCGAGGTCTCGCGCTCCCCCGGCCGCGACCCCAAGGTTGCCGTGTTCAACGGCACCAAATTCGCCACCTCGACCCTGCTCACCCAACGCATCCTCGACATCTTCGGGCAAGACCGCTGGCCCGACCTGCCCACCCACACCGCCCAATGGCTGTCCCTGCAACGCGAGGTCAGCCGCCTGCCGCAGCCCGACCGTCTGCTGGTGGAAAGCTTCCCCCATGACGGGCGCGAACACCTGGTGATCTACGGCTTCGCAGGGCGCAACGCACAGGCCACCCTTGGCCTTCTGGTCACGAAACGCATGGAAGAACAGGGACTTGCCCCCTTGGGGTTTACCTGCACCGATTACGCCACCCTGATCTGGGGGCTGGAAGCGGTCCACGATCCCGCCCCCCTGTTCGACCCCGCAGCCCTGCGCGAAGGGCTGGAAACGTGGCTCCACGGCAATGCCGTGATGAAACGCACCTTCCGCAACTCGGCCATCATTTCCGGCCTGATCGAACGCAACAACCAAGGCCGCCGCAAGACGGGGCGTCAGGCCACCTTCTCGTCCGATATCCTCTACGACACGCTGCGCAAATACGACCCCGACCACCTGCTGCTGCAAATCACCCGCGAAGAGGCCGAACGCGGCCTCGTCGATTTCTCTCGCATCGAAGATATGCTCGCACGCGTCGCTGGCCGCATCGACACCCTGCGCCTGCCCCGCGTCACCCCGCTCGCAGCCCCCCTGTTCCTCGAACCGGGCCGCATCCCCGTGCAGGGCGCAGGCCGAGAACGCCTGATGCAAGACGCCGCCCAACGGCTGATGCAAGCCGCAGGCCTCGCCTGACCGCGCAGCGCTGGCTTGCGCCCCGTCCCCCTCACCCCGACCCTCTCCCCAAAGGGGAGAGGGAGATGCACCCCACCCCCCCGCCGCGCCCGTTCGACACTCCCGCACAGGTTCCCAAGCCGCGCCCCCTCTCCCCTATGGGGAGAGGGTCGGGGTGAGGGGGGGGCCTGCAAAATAGCCTCCGGCGGGAGTATTTGGGCAAGGATGAAGCCGATAGGCAGGCTTGCATCCCGCCCCGCCCTCGGCCATCCAACCACCATGACCGCACATGCCTTCACCCTCGCCGGAGCAGCCCTTTCGGCCCTCGCTTCGGGCGCCCTCCACTGGCCCGACCGCAACCTGCTCTGCGTGTCGGACCTGCATCTGGGCAAATCCGAACGCCTCGCCCGCCGTGGCGGCACGCTCTTGCCACCCTACGAGACGCGCGAAACCCTGTCCCGCCTCGATGCCGTGATCGACGCGACCCGACCCGATACCGTGATCTGCCTAGGCGACAGCTTCGACGACCTGACCGCCGCGCATTCGCTGCCCGAGTCAGAACGCCTTTGGCTTGCCCGCCTTATGGCTGGCCGCGACTGGATCTGGATCGAGGGCAACCACGATGCCGGACCCGTCGATATCGGCGGCAGCCACCGGGCCGAGGTGACGCTTGGCCCGCTGACCTTCCGCCACATCGCCAGACCTGATGCGGGGGCCGAGGTGTCGGGCCATTACCACCCCAAATTCACCCTGCGCGGCCAGTCGCGGCGCTGCTTCCTGCACGACGCGCACCGCCTGATCCTGCCCGCCTTCGGGGCCTATACCGGCGGGCTGCGCCATGACGATACGGCCTTGCGCGGCCTGTTCGGCAAGGGCGCGATGGCCATCCTGACCGGCAGCCGCGCCATTCCCTGCCCGCTGCCCGAATGGCGCTGAAAGCGCGGCCCGAAAGACCGCCGTAGGGTGCGCCTTCATGGCGCACCCCTGGATGTTCAGGCCGTCAGTCCCTTGGGCTCGACCAACCCGTTGGCGCGGCAGCAGGCGGTCAGGGTATTGGCCAGCAGGCAGGCAATCGTCATCGGACCCACGCCCCCCGGCACCGGGGTGATCGCCCCTGCCACGGCAGACGCGCTGTCGTAATGCACATCGCCCACCAGCTTGGCCTTGCCGTCCCGCTCGATCCGGTTGATGCCCACGTCGATCACCGTCGCACCCGGCTTGACCATATCGCCCGTGATCATCTCGGGCCGACCCACCGCGGCGACAAGGATATCGGCACCCCGGCAAACCGCGGCCAAGTCCTTGGTCCGGCTGTGCGCAATCGTCACCGTGCAGCTGTCGCCCAGCAGCAATTGCGCCATCGGTTTGCCCACGATGTTGGACCGCCCCACCACGACCGCGTTCAGCCCCGACAAGCTGCCATGATGGTCGCGCAGCATCATCAGGCACCCCAGCGGCGTGCAGGGCACCATAGATTTCTGCCCCGTGCCCAACAGACCGACGTTCGAGATGTGGAACCCGTCCACATCCTTGGCCGGATCGATGCGGTTGATGACAAGCTCGCTGTCCAGATGCGACGGCAGCGGCAATTGCACCAGAATGCCATGCACCGCCGGATCGGCGTTCAGCCGGTCGATCAGCGCCAGAAGATCGGCTTCCGACGTAGCCGCATCCAGACGGTGCTCGAAACTTTCCATCCCCACCTCGATGGTCGAGGCGTGCTTGTTCTTCACGTAAACCTTGCTTGCAGGGTCTTCGCCCACCAACACCACGGCCAGACCGGGGGTGATGCCGCTCTCGGCCTTGATCCGCGCCACGTGTTCGGCCACCTGCGCGCGCACATTGGCCGCAAATGCCTTGCCGTCGATTACCTTCGCCGTCATGTCCCCGTTCCTTTGTTCAACCCGCCGCCTGAAAGGCCGCGCTGTAATGGTCTTTCTGCATCCGCGTCGCCAGCACCGCGTTTTTCAAGAGCACCGCCACCGTCACCGGCCCCACCCCGCCCGGCACCGGCGTGATCCATCCCGCGACCTGCGCGCAGCTTTCGTAATCCGCATCGCCCACCGTGCGCCCGTCGACGCGGTTGATCCCGATGTCGATCAGCGCCGCCCCGGGTTTGAGCATGTTGCCCGTCACCAGCCCCGGCTTGCCCACCGCGACAAAGACAGCATCGGCAGCGCGGCTGTGCACCGCCACCTGCCGCGTCATATGGTGGCACACCGTCACCGTCGCCCCCAGCCCCATCATCAGAAAGGCGATGGGCTTGCCGACGATTTCGGAATGTCCGATCACGCAAACATCCAGCCCTTCCACCTGCAAGGGCAGGGTCTTGAGGATCTCCACCGCCGCCACAGCCGTGCAGGGGCCAAGCGCCAGATCGTTGTAGACGATGTTGCCGATGCTTGAGGGGTGCATCCCCTCCACGTCCTTCAACGGATGCACTGCCCGTTGCAGTGCCTTGACCGGAATATGCGCCGGAAGCGGGCGCTGGATGATGATGCCGTTCACACGCGGGTCGGCATTCAGCCCCGCCAGCACGCCGGTCAATTGTTCCAGACTGATGGTTTCGGGATAGTTCCGCGCCTCGAAATCCACGCCCGCCGCTTCGGCCTGCCTGCGCTGGTTGCGCACATAAAGCTCCGCCGCCGCCACATCCCCGACCGAGATCGACACCAGACGCGGCGCCCAGCCAGCCTTGGCCAGTTCGGCCGCGTCGGCCGCCACCTCCGCCGCCATCCGCGCCGCGATGGCCTTGCCGTCGATCACCGTAGCCGTCATGCCTGCCCCGTTTCGCTATGCATCGGGGCACAGGCGACCCTCAGTCGTCCTTGCCCAGATGGCCTTCTTCCCGTTCGATCGACCAGTCGACCAGCTTGCGCCACAGCTTTTCCAGCTTGTCCGGCGGCAACCCATGCGTCTGCGCATGGCGGCGCACATTGGCGATGACCTCTTCGACACGTGGCGTGATCCGCGCAGGCAATCCGATCCCCGCCTTGATCTGGGCCGCACGGTCGATATAGCCAACCCGCTGCGCGAATAGCGCCACCAGTTCCGCATCCAGCCGGTCGATCTCGGCCCGGATATCCGCCATCGTCTCGCACTCTGCCGCTGTCTTCATTTCGCCGCCTCCGCGCCTTACAAGGCGCGAGGTAAACCCTCGCGCCCCGTTTCGCAAGTCAGCCAGCCCTGTGACACAAGGCGTCAGAACAGCCCTTCGACATTGCCTTCGTCGTTCAGGCGGATCACCTCGGCCGACGGAACCTTGGGCAGGCCCGGCATCGTCATGATCTCGCCGCAGATCGCGACGATGAATCCGGCCCCTGCCGACAGGCGCACTTCGCGCACCGGAACGGTGTGGCCCGTGGGCGCACCGCGCACGGTCGGGTCGGTGGTAAAGCTGTATTGCGTCTTGGCGATGCAGATCGGCAGATGGCCGTAACCCGCCGCTTCCCAGCCCTTCAACTGGTCGCGGATCGACTTGTCGGCAATCACCTCGTCAGCGTGATAGATGCGCTTGGCGATGGTCTCGATCTTCTGGAACAGCGGCATATCGTCAGGATACAGCGGGGCAAAGTTCGACGCGCCCGATTCCGCCAGCGCCACGACCTTGTGCGCCAACTCTTCGATCCCAGCAGACCCCAGCGCCCAATGCTTGCACAGGATCGCTTCTGCACCCTGCTCGGCAACAAAGGCCTTTACCGCCGCCACTTCGGCATCGGTGTCGCTGAAGAAGTGGTTGATCGCCACGACCACCGGCACGCCAAAGGATTTGACGTTGGCGATATGGCGGCCAAGGTTCGGGCAGCCCTTCTTGACCGCATCGACATTCTCGGTGCCCAGATCGGCCTTGGCCACGCCGCCGTTCATCTTCATGGCGCGCACCGTGGCCACGATCACCGCCGCGGCGGGTTTCAGACCGGCCTTGCGGCATTTGATGTCAAAGAACTTCTCGGCACCCAGATCGGCCCCGAAACCGGCTTCCGTCACGACATATTCGCCCAGCTTCAGCGCGGTCTTGGTGGCGATCACGCTGTTGCAGCCATGCGCGATGTTGGCGAACGGGCCGCCATGCACAAAGGCGGGGTTGTTTTCCAGCGTCTGCACAAGGTTCGGCTGCATCGCGTCTTTCAGCAGAACGGTCATCGCGCCATCCGCCTTGATGTCGCGGCAATAGATCGGCTTCTTGGCACGGGTATAGGCAACGACGATGTCGCCCAGCCGCTTTTGCAGGTCTTCCAGATCATTCGACAGGCACAGGATCGCCATGACTTCGGAAGCGACCGTGATGTCAAAGCCGGTCTGGCGCGGAAAGCCGTTCGACACGCCGCCCAAGCTCACCACGATATCGCGCAGCGCGCGGTCGTTCATGTCCATCACGCGGCGCCACATCACGCGGCGCTCGTCGATGTCCAGCTCGTTGCCCCAATAAACATGGTTGTCGATCATGGCCGACAGCAGGTTGTGCGCCGAGGTGATGGCATGGAAGTCGCCGGTGAAGTGAAGGTTCATCTCCTCCATCGGCACGACCTGTGCGTAGCCGCCGCCTGCAGCGCCGCCTTTCATCCCGAAGTTCGGGCCAAGGCTCGCTTCGCGGATGCAGATCACGGCCTTCTTGCCGATGCGGTTCAGACCGTCACCAAGGCCCACGGTCGTCGTGGTCTTGCCTTCGCCCGCAGGGGTCGGGTTGATCGCGGTCACAAGGATCAGCTTGCCATCCTTGTTGCCCGCCAGCCCCTTGATGAACTCCTGGCTCACCTTGGCCTTGTCATGGCCATAGGGCAGCAGATGCTCCGAAGGGATACCGAGCTTGGCACCGATCTCCATGATCGGCTTTTTCTTTGCTTCGCGTGCAATCTCGATATCGGTCTTGAAGGCCATCGTCCCGTGCTCCCATTGGGGGCTCATGCCCCGTTTGCGACTTGATAACGGTCATAGCGCGCTATGTTGGTGGCTTTTACGACATGTTCCCCGCCATTTTCGCCAGCTTCCGTTTCCGATCGGAAACTATGGAAAGATCGCGGAAATGTTTTCCTTTCCGGACTGCAAATTCCACAGCCCCCGACTCAGCCGCGGCGGGCGGTGGCCAGATGGGGCCAGACCGGCTGATCGGGCACATGCAGGCGGATCGCCTCGCCCAATGCAAACACCCCCTCGCGCTCGACCCATGCCGTCACCCCGCGCCGCCCCTGCGCTGCCGGCTTGAAGACCGCGCCAAAGCCCGGATGCACCGCCTCGATGGGTTTGGCGGGCAGCACGCAAGGGCGGTTCTCCATATCCACCACCAGCGTCGCCCCGCCCGAACCCTGCAGGCGGCTCGATGGCGGCACGCGGCTGAAATCGGGAATCCCCTCGATCACCATCGTGGCTCCCAGCAGCGCGGGGTCCAGCCGCTCTAGCCCCATCTTGGCAGCAATCAGCGCCAGATCCTCGGCAGACACCACCGAAAACTGCCGCGTGTTGCGAATGGTGGTGCCGCGCGGATATTGCCCCATCACGCGACTGCATGACGCCCGCGTGACCCCGCCATGATCCTCGCCCTCCGGTCCCCCGAATGTCGCCACCAGCCGCTCCACCGCCTCGGCCTCCAACTGCCGCGCACGGTCGGGCACGCGGCCCAGCCAGACGATGCGGCCGACAAAGGCTGTGGGTTTAAGGGCGGGCATGATGGCACTCTCCGGCATGTGTTGCCATCGCATCAACCGCAGGACAGGCCGCGCTGTCCACCCGAAAACCGCGCAAAACAAAAAGCCCCGAAGCGGCGCTTCGGGGCTTTTGTCATCCTGTGTCGTCGATCACACCGAAGGTTCCGGCTCCAGCCCGCCCGCCTTGGGCGCTTTGGGCTTGGTCTTAGGTATTGCCGCAATCGACCCGCCGCCACTGGCCGGACCGGCCTTGTCGTCATCGCCGCCCAAGGTCTCGCCCGCAATCACCTTGCGGATCTCGTCGCCGGTCAGGGTTTCGTATTCCAGCAGGCCCTTGGCCAACCGCTCGAAATCATCGGCCTTTTCGGTCAGCACGCGATAGGCGGTATCATACCCCTCGTCGATCAGCCGCTTCACTTCCGACTCGATCAGCGTCTTGGTATCGGCGGAAACCGAGAAACCGGCTGTGTTGCCCTGATACCCTTCATGCGCTTCGGCATAGTCGATGTTGCCGACCTTGTCCGACATGCCCCAGCGCATCACCATGGCCCGCGCCAAAGACGAAGCCTGCTGGATATCGCCCGCCGGACCCGAGGAAACCCCCTCTTCGCCGTACTTGATGATCTCGGCAGCCTTGCCCGCCATCGTCATGGCGATCTTCTGCTTGCCTTCGTCCTTGTGCATGTTCAGCCGGTCCATCTCGGGCAGGCTCACCACCATGCCAAGCGCACCGCCGCGCGGAATGATCGTCGCCTTATAAACCGGATCGCACTTCGGCATGTTCATCCCGACGATGGCGTGACCGGCCTCGTGATAGGCGGTCTTTTCCTTCTGGTCGTCGGTCAGCACCATGCTGCGCCGCTCGGCCCCCATCATCACCTTGTCCTTGGCGTTCTCGAAATCGTCCATGGTGACGAAACGGCGGCCCACGCGCGCAGCCATCAACGCCGCCTCGTTCACAAGGTTCATCAGGTCAGCCCCCGAAAATCCGGGCGTGCCGCGCGCGATGGTGCGCAGATCGACATCCGGCCCCAAAGGCACCTTGCGCGCATGCACACCCAAGATCTTTTCGCGCCCCTTGATATCGGGGTTCGGCACGTGGATCTGGCGGTCGAACCGGCCCGGACGCAGCAGCGCGGGGTCAAGCACGTCCTTACGGTTGGTGGCGGCGACGATGATCACACCCTCGTTGGCCTCGAACCCGTCCATCTCGACCAGCAACTGGTTCAACGTCTGCTCGCGCTCGTCATTGCCGCCGCCGATGCCCACGCCGCGGGCGCGGCCCACAGCGTCGATCTCGTCGATGAAGACGATGCAGGGCGCATTCTTCTTGGCCTGTTCGAACATATCGCGCACGCGGCTTGCGCCCACACCCACGAACATTTCCACAAAGTCGGAACCCGAGATCGTGAAGAACGGCACCCCCGCCTCGCCGGCAATCGCGCGTGCCAGCAGCGTCTTACCCGTGCCCGGAGGGCCGACCAGCAGCGCCCCCTTGGGAATCTTGCCGCCCAGGCGGCTGAACTTCTGCGGGTTGCGCAGGAATTCGACGATCTCTTCCAGCTCTTCCTTCGCCTCGTCGATGCCTGCAACATCGTCGAACGTCACGCGGCCCTGCTTTTCGGTCAGCAGTTTGGCGCGGGATTTACCGAACCCCATCGCGCCGCCACGTCCGCCGCCCTGCATGCGGTTCATAAAGAAGATCCACACGCCGATCAGCACAAGGAACGGCAGCCAGATGCCCAGCATCGACATGAAGCCCGATTGTTGCTGCGCCTCGGCCTTGACCTCGACGCCCTTGGCGATCAGCCGGTCCGCCAGATTTTCGCCCTCGGGCTTGATTGTGACGTATTGCGCCCCGTCTTTGCCGCGCACCAGAACCCGCTCGCCATCCAGCGTCACGCTTTGCACCGCGCCAGTGTCGACGCGGCTGATAAAGTCCGAATAGGACAGGCTGCGCGACGACATCGTCGTCTGGCTGTTGCTGAACAGGTTGAACAGCGCCAAGATCAGCAGGAACAGAACGACCCAGAACGCGATATTTCGTGCATTGCCCACGAACAGTCTCCTCAAACCGCCACACCCTGAAAAGCAGGGCGCGGCCCTTACACTCTAAGATAGAGATAACCGGACAGGGTTCAATGCGATAAAGCGGAACTATCCTGTCGCACCCCCGCCGCCGCGGCCAGAACGCCCGTTGGCGCGGCGCACTCCAGCCGCCAGCCCTGCGCCAGCCCCGCCAAGGGCGCGGCCACCAATTCCCCATCGCGCCAAAGCGCGGGCGCTGCCAACAGCGTCGCACGCGGCAGGCCCGTAGCGCGCCAGTCGACACAACACCGCAACCCCTCGTCGCCCAAGGCCTGCAAGGTCAATCCTTTGTGATCACCCCCTGAAACGCGCCAGCGCCCGTCCCAGACGGCATCTGCAGCCACCGCCAAACCGCGCACCGCCCGCGCCTCGCGGCCCAGCCGGACCACCCCCCTTGCGATGGTTGCACGCACCCCTGCCAGCGTGGCCGACCGCCCCTGCGCCACCGCATCGCGCAGGCGGATCAGATCAGCCCCCCGTGGGCCATATTCCGCCGAACCGATCCACAACACCGCAGCCAGCAACAACCGCCGCCGCGTTTCGGCGCGCAAATCGGCAAAACCCGCCGCGTCGAACACCACGTCTCCCGCCTCGATGCGCGCCACCTGCGCCGCCGCCGCGCGCGCCTGCACGTCAAGTGCATCGCGCACTTCGGCCATCTGTGCGGCCACGGCAGCCAGGCTTTCGCCCGTCACCCCCGCCGCAGCCAAACCCGCCAAGGCCCGCCGCGCCCGCACCCGCGCGAAACGGTCGTTCTCGTTCGATGGATCATCCACCCAAAGAAGCCCCCGCGCCCGCAGCCAATCGCGCAGTTCTTCCCGCGACACATCCAGCAAGGGGCGCACAAACATCACCCCCGCCACCTCGCGCCGCGCCGCCATCGCCGACAACCCGTCGACCCCCGCCCCCCGCGCCAGACGCATCAGGAACGTCTCGGCCACATCGTCGCGCGTGTGACCCAAAGCCACCGCCGCCAGTCCCGCCCCGCGCGCCCAGTCAGACAGCAGCGCAAGACGCCCGCGCCGCGCCCTGTCTTGCAGGTTGCCCGCACCGTCCCACTGCCAGCGCAACACCACATGCGGCACGCCCAACGCCGCACAAACCCGCGCCACGCCCGCCGCTTCCGCCGCCGCCTCGGCCCGCAAACCGTGGTCCACCGTGGCCACCGCCACCCGCATCTCCGACGCCACCGCCAGATGCAGCAGTGCCATGCTGTCCCCGCCCCCGGAAACGGCAAGGCCCAGCGTAGGGTTCACCCCCGCCAGGCCCGCCAGAAACCTGTGTTCGATGGTGCTCAGGAGCAGCCAAGCCCCTGCATCGCCGTCTGCGCATTGCCCGCGTCCAGCGATCCGGGAAAGCGCGTTCCCACCTCTTGCAACGTGACGCAGGCTTCGGGTGTCTGGCCCAAAGCCCCCAGTGCCTGACCCAGCTTCAGAAGCGCCTGTCCCGCACGCGGACCCGAAGGTTGCCCGCTGAACGCCTCGAGGTAGGACCGCGCCGCCCCCGCCGTATCGCCCAGTTGCCCCAAAGCCTCGCCCCGCAGAAAGGCCGCTTCCTGCGTCAAAGGTCCGCCCGGGTAGTTCTGGGCAAAACTGGCAAACTGGTCCGCCGCCCCCCTGAAATCGCCCGAGGTATAAAGCGCGTTGGCCTTGTCGAAATCGGCCTGCTCGTTCAGCGCCAGTTCCGGCGCAGCCGCCCCGCCCGCTGCGGGATCGGGCACCACGGCCGCCCCTCCCGCCGCCGGAGCGGCGGGCTCGGCCGCTGCAGCGGCACCACCCCCCAGCACCGGCGTTTCCGGCAATGTCGCCGGATCGCAGCCTTCAGTCGCTTCGCACAGACGGAATTCGATGTCACCGATCCGGTTGGTGCCATCGGTCACCACCTTGTTCAGCTTCAACTCGACCTCTTCCGTCTTGGCGGTCAGCCGCGTCAGCTCGGCCTCCATGGCGTCCATGCGTTGCAGGGCGTCGCCGCCCCCCGCCGCCGTCGCCGCACCGGCCGATTGCACCAGCTCGGACTTCAAAGCGGTGAAATCGGCCATCAGCAGGTCAAGCTCGGCCCGGATATCGGCCAGCGTCTGCGCCTTGTCCTGCGCGAAACTCGCGGCAGGCAAAAGCGCCAGCATCAGGATCAATCCAAGCCGGAGCATCGCGTCAGACCCCCGCGCCAGCCGAAAGCACCGTCACGGCGCGGCGGTTCTTTGCATAGCAGGCCTCTTCCGAGCAAATCTCGATCGGGCGTTCCTTGCCGTAAGACACGGTCTGCATGCGGGTCGGTGCCACGCCTTGCGAAATCAGGAAGTCCTGCACCGCACTGGCACGGCGCGCACCCAGCGCAAGGTTGTACTCGCGCGTCCCCTGCTCGTCGGCGTGGCCTTCGATGATAATCGCATAGCCGGGGTTGGCGTTCAGCCATTGCGCCTGACCGATCAGGATGTTGCGGCCCTCGGGCGACAGGGTCGACTGGTCCACAAGGAACAGCACGCGGTCACCGACCGACTGGTTGAAATAGGCGATGGATTTCGGGTTGTTCGGGTCGCCCAGACCGTTCTGGTCGATCCCGCCCGCGCCGAAGCCGCCCGCACCATCCGCGCCACCGGCACCGCCAGCGCCGAACCGGTCAGGATTGTTGCAGGCCGCAAGGCCAAGCGCCGCGACGATCAGCAGGGCTTTGGGGAAAAGGGTCATTCTGATGTTCCTCGTTTTTTGGTTTCTTGGCTCGATTGCAGCGATCATATCAGCTTTGCGCGCCCGTGTGAATCGGGCGCGGCACTTATGGCAACATGGGCGACCACGCCGGGTCCGAGGCCGGACCTTCCGTCGCCACCTGCCGCAGGTTCCGCCCCGAAATATCCACGCTGAACAGGCTCGATTGCCCCCCCGCGCCCGCGCTTTCGCGCATGAACATGATCACCCGCCCGTTCGGCGCCCAAGTCGGTCCTTCATCAAGGAACGAGGCCGTCAAAAGCCGCTCCTCGCTGCCGTCCGACCGCATCACGCCGATGTGGAAGCGCCCCGCGTTCTGCTTGGTAAAGGCCACGTAATCGCCCTGCGGCGACCAAACGGGCGTCGAATAGCGCCCTTGCCCGCCCGAAATGCGGACCGCATCGCCACCGCCAGCCGACATGACGTAAATCTGCTGCGTTCCCGACCGGTCGCTTTCGAACACGATCTGGCTGCCGTCGGGGCTGAAACTCGGTGCCGTCTCGATGCTCGGCGCATTGGTCAACTGCCGCGTCTGCCCGCTTGCGATGTCGAGCTGGTAGATGTCGGTATTCCCGCCCCGTTCGAGGCTGAACACCACCGTCCGCCCATCGGGCGAAAAGCGCGGCGCAAAGGTCATGGTGCCTTCCTGCTGCGCCAGCGATTGCACCTGCATGCTGCCCGTATCCATCAGATAGATACGCGGGAAACCGCTTTCATAGCTGGTGAACAAGATCTGGTTGCCCGTGGGCGAAAAGCGCGGAGCCAGCACGATCGAAGACGAGTCGGTCAGATAGGCCACGTTGGCCCCGTCATAATCCATCACGGCCAGCCGCTTTTGCCGCTGGTTCTTCGGCCCGCTTTCCGAAACGAACACCACGCGGCTGTCGAAATAGGGGCCTTCGCCCGTGATCCGGCTGTAAACCGCGTCCGAAACCTTGTGCGCCATGCGCCGCCACGTGGCCGGCGTGCCCGCAAATTGCAGCCCGTCGCCCATCTCGGCCCCGCTGAACACGTCGAACAGGCGGAATTTCACCACGATCCGGTCGCCGCTCGCGCTTACCGCGCCGGTGATCAACGCCTGCGCGTTGATCGCCTTCCAGTCCTCATAGGCGACAGGCGCATCGAAACTGCTCACCCCGCCGATATAGGCCGATGCCGGAATTTCCCGAAACAGCCCCGTTCCCGACAGGTCGGCCGCGATCACCTGCGTGATCTGCGCGGCATAATCCGCCGCCCCGCCGTTTTCGGCCATGAATTGCGGCAGCGCAAAGGGCAGCGGCTCGATCACCCCGTCGGTGATCGTAATCCGTAGCGGTCCTTGCTGGGCGTTGGATGGAACAGTGCCGCCGACGAACAGGCCAACAGCCAGCGCAAGCACGGGGGCGAGGGTGCGAAACAGGGTCATCGGGTCCTCAGTCTCCTCGGGTCAGGGTCATTGATGCCGCAAGCGGCCATGAATTGAAAACACGAACGCGCGAGGCGCAACTCCGTGCCGCTATCGTCACAGGGCGGCTCATCGCATCCGCATCCCGTTGGGGTCGAAGACCAGTTCCAGTTCTTTCCACTGGTCGTATTTGTCTTTGGGCAACGGAAAGCCCTTCGATCCGCAGCGGATGATCGCCCGCCGCGCCGCCTCGAACGCCTGTCCGGTCGCAGCATCGCTGCCGCCCGAACTGCTCACCATCCTGATCGTCGCCGCATCGGGCTTGCCATCGGGATTGACCGACAGCCCGACGATCACGGTGGTCCGCAGCGCCTCCATCGACAAGGCCCCCACGTTCCAGCAGGCCTGCACCGAAACCCGCATCGCGTCGGTTTCCGCCCCCGTCATCGGCGGACCCGAAGGCGCGTTGTCCTGCCCCGCAGTTCCGGTGTCGGCGCTTGCATCCGCAGGCTCGGCAGCGGCATCGGCCACGGCGGCGGCAATGGCATCGGCCACCGCGTCCTCGGCGGGGGCGTCGGGCGCAGGTTCTTCGGGCTTGGGGTCTTCAGGCTTCGGCTGCACCGCCGCCACCTGCTCTTCGGGCGGCTTTTCCGGCTTGACCAGATCCTTGGGCCGCGACCGCGGCGGCAAGGATGCCATCTTGGGCAGTTGCGGCGCGTTGTCTTCGGTATCGACCGCCTCGGTCACGATCTGCGTCGTCGCCTCTTGCGGTGCGGCAGGTGGCTGTTCCTCGACCACCGGCGCATCGGGGGCGGCCTGATCCGAAGCCTCGGGCGTCGGCACATCGGCCACGTCTGGCGCATCGGTCGGGCTGTCCACCGGCACCGCGGCCACACGGTCGACGGGGCGCGGCTTGGGTGCAACATCCGACGGTGCCACCGGAACCGGCTGCTCGGTATCGGCCAAAGGGGCCACGGGATCGGGCGTCTCGATCGGCTGCGGCGCATCCGAAACCGGCACGTCGGCGGGAACATCCTCGACCACCGGCGGCGGCTCGACCGGATCGGGCGTGGCAGGCTTGGGCGGTGCCACCGGCTCGGCGGGCACTTCGGCAGGCTTGGCCGGGGCAGCCGCAGGCGAGGCCTTGACCAATTCGTCGAACTCCGACGAACTCATCAGCGACACTTCCGCCACGGTCACCTCGGGCATGTCCTGCGGCGCAAACAGCCAGTCGCCCAGCACCGCCCAAAGCAGCAGGCATGCATGCCCTGCAGCAGAAACGATCTGCCCCGTGGTCATGCCTGTGTCGTCGCGCAACCGCATCACGCCGCCGTCAGCCGCCGCTGCCATCAAGCGACGGACCACCCGCATCGGTCACCAGACCGATATTGTTGAACCCGCCCTTGTTCAGCGCCCCCATCACCTCGGCCACGCGGGCATAGGGAATGGACCCGTCCGCCCGCAGGAAGATCTTGTCCGACGTGCGCTCGGCGGCAATCGCCGTCAGCTTCACGATCAACTCGTCGGGGGTGATCTCGTTCTTCTGGATCAACAGCTTGCCGTCGGCGGTCATGGTGATCGCCAGCGGCTCTTCCTGCTCGGTCGGCAAGGCATTCGCCGCCGTCTCGGGCAGCTTGACCGGAACGCCCACGGTCAGCATCGGTGCCGCGACCATGAAGATGATCAGCAGCACCAGCATCACGTCGATGAACGGCGTGACGTTGATATCCGACATCGGAGCCGCACGCCCGCGCCTGCGCCCGCGCCTTCCGCCCCCGCCGCCCTTTTTGGCTACACCCGCGCCCATGGCTCAACCGTCCAGCTGGCGCGACAGGATCGTGGCGAATTCGTCGGCAAAGCTTTCATAGCCGCCCAGAATCTGCTCGCTGTCACTATTAAGCTTGTTATAGGCCACCACCGCCGGAATAGCCGCGACCAGACCGATGGCTGTAGCCAGCAACGCCTCGGCAATGCCGGGGGCCACGACGGCAAGGTTGGTGTTCTGGCTGATGGCGATCTGCTCGAAGCTGTGCTTGATCCCCCACACCGTCCCGAACAGGCCGATAAAGGGCGCGGTCGAACCCGTGGTTGCCAGAAACCCCAGCCCCTTGTTCAGCACCTCGGCTTCCCGTGCAATGGCGACATCCATCGCCCGGTCGATCCGCGCCTGCGCCCCCGCGATCAACCCGCCATCCTGCCGGTGGCTGCGCCGCCATTCCAGCATGCCAGCGGCAAAGATGCGCTGCGACGCGCCCTGCGGATCTGGCGCGATGGTCTCGAACAACTCGTCCAGCGGCTCGCCCGACCAGAAGGCGCGATCGAACTCCGCCGCCTCGGCCCGCGCCCGCCGGAATGTCAGATGCCGCTGTACGATGATCGACCAGCACCAAAAGCTCATCCCCATCAGGGTCATGAGCACGAGTTTGTTGGTAAAGGTGGCCTTCATAAAAAGGGCCAGCACAGAGAAATCAATCTCCTGCGCTGCCGCGAGGGTCTGGGTATCCATTACGCCTGCTCTTGTTATAGCCGTCCTGCCGCGGCCTTTAGGGGTGATTCTATCCAAGTTCCACCGCGAATGCCAACACATCTGCGCGACATGGCGACAATCCCCGCTCCGCTTGGCCGCAACCCGCCTAAAGCGCGCCCGACGAAAGACGTCGGCGCACCTCGGCAGGCAGACGCACCGCCGCGCCCGCATCCGACAGGCACACCAATACCACGCGTGCCACGAACAGCACCTCCCCGGCCCGCAGCACCGACTGGTCCAGCACGATCCGCGCCCCGCCCGTCTCGACCAAAGCCGTCTGGACCTGCAAAAGATCGTCGAACCGCGCAGGCCGCAGGTAATCAGCCTCGACCCGCCGCACCGCAAAGACGATCCCGTGGTCGCGCTTCAAGGCGACCTGATCGACCCCCAACCCCCGCACCCACTCGCTCCGCGCCCGCTCGATGAATTTCAGGTAATTGGCGTAGTAGACGATCCCCGCCAGATCGGTGTCTTCATAGTAAACGCGGATCGGGAAATCGTGGGCGGTCATAAGGGGCGCTGCGTCCTTCCAGCGTTGTGGTCGGCTTTTGTCTACACGGGTTCCCCCCTCGAAGACCAGTTCCCCACGCAAAATGCCTGCCATATCTCGGCTCGCAGGGTAATGGGTCAGCCCATGGCGCCCAAGAGCCCTGAACCGCACCGGGTTTGCCGGAGGCTCCAACTCCTGAGTATGATGGAGCATCATGATCAAGACAACGAACAAGTTTTCCCCCGAAGTGCGCGACCGCGCGGTACGTTTGGTTCTCGACAACGAGGGTCAGCATGGATCGCGGTGGCAGGCGGTCATGTCGATTTCGGCGAAGATCGGCTGCGCGCCGCAGGCCCTAAATTACTGGGTAAAGAAGGCCGAGGTTGATGGCGGCAAACGTCCGGGCGTCTCCAGCGATATGGCCGAGAAGATGAAGGCGCTGGAACGCGAGAACCGCGAGCTGCGCCAAGCGAACGAGATCCTTCGCAAGGCGTCAGCGTATTTTGCGATGGCGGAGCTCGACCGCCGGTCGAAGTGATGGTGGGTTTCATTGACGCGCACCGGGATGCGCACGGGGTCGAGCCGATCTGCGACGTGCTGCCGATCGCCCCATCCACCTACTATGATCATCTGGCGAAGCGGGCTGATCCAGCCCGCCTGTCGGACCGCGCTCGCCTCGATGAAGCCCTGCGCCCCGAGATCCGCCGTGTTTTCGAAGAGAACTGGCGCGTCTACGGCGTGCGCAAGATCTGGCACCAGCTGCGCCGCGAGGGCTTCGATGTCGCCCGCTGCACGGTCGCCAGGCTGATGAAGAGCATGGGTATTCAGGCATTATCAGGGGCAAGCCGCATCGGACGACGATCCCCGACAAGAAGGCGCCGTGCCCGCTGGACAAGGTGAACCGCCAGTTCCGTGTTCCGGCACCGAACATGCTGTGGGTGTCGGATTTCACATATGTCGCCACTTGGAAGGGTTTCGTCTATGTCGCCTTGGTCATCGATGCCTATGCTCGCAAGATCGTTGGCTGGCGCGTCAGCAGCTCGGCGCATGCGGGGTTCGTTCTCGATGCCCTGGAGCAGGCGGTGCATGATCGCCGCCCCGGAAAGGGCATGGGGCTGGTTCATCACAGCGACAGGGGCTCACAATACTTGTCCATACGCTACACTGAGCGCTTGGCGCAGGCCGGTATCGAACCCTCGGTGGGCAGCGTCGGCGACAGTTACGACAACGCCTTAGCCGAGACGATCAATGGCCTGTTCAAGGCTGAGGTCATCCACCGCCGCGGCCCATGGCGCAGCTTAGAAGCCGTGGAATATGCAACCCTCGAATGGGTTGACTGGTTCAACAACCGTCGCCTGCTCGAGCCAATCGGGAACAATCCCCCTGCCGAAGCCGAAGCAAACTTCTATGCAGCTCTGGAAACGTAAGCCATGACCGCGTAACTAACGTCAATCAGCCTCCGGCAAACCCGGTGCGGTTCACATAGCACGGAGCAACGAGACCATGCAGGTCTGTCAAACGAAAGCAAATGCCCACCGGTGCGCACATATCAGCCCGACAGCGAAAGCCCGCGAGCGTCAAGACGCAAACGTCCGCCCGGTTCGAGCGGTGCCGGACGACCAACGCAAGGCAACCGTCAAGAAATCTTGATATCTCACCGAACCGAAGCGCGTTCACCCTTGTCCAAACGGCCCCGATCTGCGTACAATTGCGCTCATTAGTGTTGTGTCATTGTAGCGGTTGGCGGGTTGTGCTTATGGAAAAAGTAGTTTGATAGACTGCGCTTGTCGGGTGTGCGCAAAGCTTTGGACGTTATCGGGGGTTTGGGTGGCGGCTTCCAAGGAAAGGGAGCTCCCTAAGACGTATCCTTATCAAGCTGCGCTCAATGACGTTTGTCTGACTTCAGCTACCCGAGCCCAGAGAACGCAGTCATAAAGAAAGCTATGGTATCGCTGATGAGCATCCGCGAGAATCCCACTTGGACTCCCTTTAGCGTATGCAGAATTGGAGGGTTTAATATTGCGGCTGCTTCGCGGGTTTCACTAGCCGAGGCGATGGTGGCTGATTGCCTTGCTGCACGCAAAAACGCGGCAGGGCCGCGATTGGTTTTTGATGTCAACGGTCAGGCATTGTCCTTGCGGGAAAGCAATGCATCCTATCGGTCGGCGGTCGATCAGGCTGACGTCATTCACGCAGATGGTGGCTTTCTAGTCGTTGTGTCGCGCTGGCGAAATAAAACGCCTATCCCCGAGCGCAGCGCAACGACGGATATGATCCATGATTGCGCCAAGGCCGCCGCCCAAAATGGATTGAGTTTCTATCTTCTGGGCGGAACCGAGGAAGTGAACGCCGAATGCGCTCGGCGTTTGAAAGCCTTCTATCCAGATTTGCTCATCTCTGGCCGCCACCACGGATTTTTCACCCGAAGCGAAGAAACCGCTATTATTGAGGAAATCAACCACTGCAGACCAGACGTTCTCTGGGTCGGCCTTGGGAAACCGCTTGAGCAGATTTTCAGCGTCAGGTGGCGCGATGCATTGACCTGCGGTTGGCTAGTCACCTGCGGCGGATGCTATAACTTCATTACGGGCTATTATACCCGCGCCCCGCTTTGGATGCAGAATTATCATCTGGAATGGATATTCCGCGCCATGACGACCCCGAGATTGCTATGGCGCTATTTCACCACAACTCCACACGCTCTATTGGTTGCGCTGATGAAATGATGGTCGCGCCCTCAAATTCGGAAACTGCGTCGACTAACGGAACAGGATAATACAGGTGGCGAACCTCTTTGCGTTATTCAGGCGGCATATCGGCGTGGTTGCGGCCTTTGCCTATTCCGGAGCCAATTTCTGTCTTGCCTTCGTTCTGCAATCCACCGTTGAAAGCACCGCGTTTGGGCTTTATGCCTTCGCGATGGTGCTGGTGCAGTTCGGCATGGGGCTGTCGAATGCGCTCTTTGCCTCGCCCCTCCTAGTCCGGCTTGTGGACCAGGATGACGGGCGCGGCGCGGTCGTGCAAAGCTTCGCCCTTGCCAATGTACTTTTCATCGCAACCGGCACCGTAGCCCTGTGCAGCGTTCTGCTAGCGGTAGGTATGCCGGCCGGGCTAGTGGGGCTGGTGGGGCTTCAAGCTGCGGCGCTGTGGCTACGGTGGTTCCTGCGCGCCGTGGAACTGGCCAGCCATAACTTGCTCTCGCCAGCGGGGGCCGATATCGTGTACGGGATCGTTACCGTGCTGACGGGGGCGTTCTTCTTCCTGTCGTTCGGGACCGGCGTCTTCCACGCCCTGCTTGCGATGCTGTCCGGCACGCTCGCCTCAACGGCTGTGATCGGCAGGGGCACGCTTCCCCTGTTATTCACCCGCGGCAAGCCCTCGCTCGCTCCCTTTCTGGGGTCGTTCCGCCAGCACGGATCTTGGGCCAGCCTCGGCGTGGTCACTACCGAGATCACGGCAAACCTGCATTCCTACGTGTTGACTCTCTGGCTGGGCCCAGCGGCCTTTGCCCCAGTGGCAACTCTTGCTCTTTTCTTACGCCCGATCCCGATCCTCATGCAGGCCATTACCCAGTTCGAGCGGCCCGGCCTCGCGAGGAATATCCGCGATGGTGCGATGGATGAGTTAGCCGCAGGGGTGCGCATGATCTCGACCATCATAACGGGCGCGGTCCTGCTCAATTCCGCGCTGATCGCGGCCATCCTATTCTTCGAAAGCGACCTGATCGGGGGCGGCCGATATGACGCGCTAACCCTCTGGCCTCTGCTTGCACTGCTTGCACTGGGCCAGGTCGTGCGCGGCCTGCGGACCGGGCCAAGCGCCGCCCTGCAGGCCGCAGGAAGGTTCCGCCCGCTAGCATTTACCACGGTCTATGCGTCGCTCGTGACGATGGGAGGGACTATGCTTGCAATTGCCATCGGGTGGCAGACTATCTTTGTCGTCCTGGGGGCAGTCGTGGCGGGCGAGACGCTGTGCCTGATCCTGACCAGAAGTAACTACACCAAAACATCAAAGGCCGAAGCGATCCGATGACAGGCATGGTTGATCCTCTTTGTCATCCAAAACGCGCAGCAAAGGCATCCGCCTCGGCCTGTGAAGGAACGAGGGAATGATGGCCAAAGTTTGTATCGCAATCGCCACCCATAAGCGGCCCAGAATGTTGGAGCGCGCGCTGCAATCCATCGCAGGCTTGTCAACGGCGCATGATGTCTTTGTCCGCGTGGCCGATAACGATGCCGAGCGGCAGGAAGGGCTGGCCCTGACCGAAACCCTTCGCAAGAACGGCTACCGTTTCGATCTGCAAGCGATCCTTGTGCCCGAACGTGGCATATCGCAGGTGCGCAATGCCTTGGTCGAGGCGGCATTCGAAAAGGGTGGTGCAGAAGTAATTATTTTCGTCGATGACGATCAATGGGCCGAGCCTGACTGGCTCGACAATCTTATGGCTGTGCAGCAAGAGACGGACGCCGATGTCGTCGGGTCGAACGTGCTCCCCGATTTCGAAGCGCCCCCGCCCGGTTGGGCTTTGCAAAGTGGTGCTTATCGCAACCACTACCCGCATCGCAACGGGCGCGTCCCGATCGTCTACGGAACGAATGGAACGCTTGTTTCATCAAAAGCGGTGGCAAAAGAACCCCAACCTTGGTTCGACCTCACCTTCGGCCTGACGGGCGGCGGGGATGCCGAACTGTTCCACCGCCTGCGCACTGCGGGGGCCAGCTTTGCCATCGCCGAAAAAGCGGTGATCCACGAGGTCTATCCAGCCAGCCGCGTCAACCTGCGATGGGCGCTGCAACGATCATTCCGCATCGGAATGTCCGATACACGCATCCTGCTTGCCCATAACGGCCTGTCTGCGACGCTGCGCCGCCAGGTGCCCTTGATCATCGGCGCCTTCGGACTCACCCCGATCCTTCTTGCCCTCAACATCGGCAGGACCAGTGCGCAGGTCGATGCGCTGTGCAAATGCGCGCGCGCCTTCGGCAAGACCGCCGCCCTGCTCGGTTATCGGTTCCATGAATATGCGGTCACCCATGGCCGTTAGCATCCCCACAAGGCCCGCCGGAACTGCCCGCATTGACCGGGGGAGGCTGGTCGCGCTTGTGACATCTCTCGTCCTTCTGATGCTGCTCACCAATGTCGACCGGGCCTTCAAGATGCGTGTGGCGATCGAGTCTTTGGCCGATACGGGTGACGGCAGCCCCATCCGCCAGATTGCCTATCTGCTGGCCATGATTTGCGCAGCAGGACTGGTGGTCCGACAATTATCCTTCGGTGGGCTGCTGCGGCTGTTCCCCGCCTCGCTCGTCTTGCTCTTCCTCTGGGCAGCGACCACCCTTCTCTGGTCCCCGGTTCCCGATATCGGCGCAAGGCGGCTGGCACTGACCGCCGTCACGGCGACAACGGTCTTCTGCCTTGCCAGCCTCCAATCGCCCGCAGAGTTATTGCGCCGGTTCCGGCAGGTTGCTGTAGCGCTGGCGCTGGTCAGTCTGTTGCTGGTCTTCGTGGCACCGGAGCTTGCGGTCCACCAACCGAATGATCCGGAACGCGCGATAATCGGCGACTGGCGCGGCGTCTTCTACCACAAGAACATCTTTGGCTCCGTCCTCGCGCCCGCAGTGCTGATAGCGTTCTACGAACGCCTGATCCGACCGCGTAGCGAAAGGGGGCAGGCTAGCCTAACGCTGCTTTTCCTGACCTTCATGCTTTTCATGTCGGGCTCGAAAACCTCGATCGGGCTTGGCATCCTCATGATGGGACTTCTCTGGACCATGCATCGATTGGGGCGGCGCTCGGGTACCTTGGCCCTGTTCGGCTTCGCCTCCTATCTGGCAGCCCTCGTCACGGTGACGGGTGTGATCCTGTGGATGACGCTCAGCGGCACGGCCACCGTGGTGGACGAAGACTCCTTCACGGGGCGCGGCTTGCTTTGGAACTCTCTCCTCCGTCTGGCCGAAGGGCACCTGACCTTTGGTCTGGGCTATCAGTCGGTATTCCAGACCGGTCTCGACAGCCCGCTTGCCACGATGTTTTCAGACCAGTTCCTGCTGACCGTCGCCCATGCCCACAGCGCGTATCTGGAAGCGCTGATCACCATGGGCTGGATCGGACTGGTCCTTTTGGTCGCAAGCTTGGTCATCCTGCCCTTCGCCCGATTGCTGCGGCTGCCATCCGACACGCCGCACCCGCGGCTACTAATTCTGGTTCTCCTGCTTCTCACTTGGCTGCACGGGCTTTTGGAAAGCGGCCTTTTCGACCGCGACAGGATCATGTGGATCGTCTTCCTTCTCGCATACGGCGCCCTGCGCCAGATTCCGAATGAACGGGCCTAGCACCATGTCACCCCGCTTCTCCGTCATCATCCCCTGCTACAACCGCGCGCATTCCGTGCTGGCCACGCTTCGGTCGGTACAGACCCAATCCTTCACAGATTTCGAATGCATCGTGGTCGATGACGGCTCTGCCGACGGCGAGGCTTTGGCCCGTGTTATCGCAGATCTCGATGACCCGCGCTTCCGCTACATCCGCCGGCTCAATGGCGGCCCAAGCGCCGCGCGCAATACAGGCATCGACGCGGCCAAGGGTGAGTGGATCGCGTTTCTCGACAGTGATGACTTCTTCTTGCCAGAAAAGCTGGCTGCATACCAGCGCGCCGCGCTGGGAACGAAAGGGAGCACCGTCATTTACTCGCCCAACCTCGTCGACCGAGGCGTCGGCAGGCATTGGGTGCGCCCACACCGGGCTATCTTGCCGGATGAGGATGTGGGCGAATATCTGTTCGTCAGAAACTGCACCATTTCGACCATAACCATCGCCGCGCCAGCGCCACTGCTTAGACATGTCAGGTTCGACCCGGCACTAAGAATAGGTGAAGACCCGGACCTCTGCATCCGTCTCGCCGCAGCAGGCGCAGAATTCCGGATGCTCCCCACCCCCCTGTCAATCTGGCAGGACACGACCGAGATGGGCCGCACGTCGCGTCACTCCGGGGGAGACGAGTTGGAGGCATGGCTCCAGCGCACAGCCCCATTGCTAACCGACCGTGCCGTACACGGTTTCCGCGCCACGGTTCTGGCCTATCACACGGCACACCGTTCCCGCCTGACCGCCTTCCGATACATTTTGCTGGGCTACCTAAAAGGTGGGGTGCCCTTTTCCATCACCTTGCGCCAGTTGCTTCGGGTATTCCTGCCGCGCGCACTTTACCGCCGCCTCGTTGATCTATTTGTCGGACGCGCTGGAGTGTGATTACCGCATATGGCGCCATGATAAGGCTGAAAATCAATATTGTCACGAGCGATCAAATTTCACCGTCAAGCACACCGTATGTAGGGTGACAACTGATCATGATGGGTTAGGTGTGCTAGCGCATGGCCATATCTAATAGGATTAATTGTCTGGCGCATGCTATACCTTTTCATGATGGCGCAACTGACGGTCGGGTCTTCTAGATGAAAGCCTGCGGATCGGAACGCTTTGTCCCCTCCCAGACGTTATGCTCTGAATGCTCCAAATACCGCGCCAGAACCTTCACTGACTTCCACCCCCCGGCCCGCATGATCGCAAACGCATCATGCCCCATAACCAAAAGGTCTTGCGCCGCGCCGACGCGCATCGAATGCCCGCTGAAGGCATCGACGACATCCGGATCGAGACCGGCATCCCGCCCGGCATTTTCGGTGAGACGTTTGACGAAGGTCGCTTCGAGGGCGCGGTCGATGGCTTTACCTTGGTAAATACCGCAGAAGAGCGGCCCGATATCGGGACCACGCCATTCCAGCCAGCAAGCAATTTCATCGGCGGTCCGGCGCGACGTGAACGAGATTCGCCCCATGCCGAACGGGTCCGCCTTGCTCCGACGGATGCTCACGCGCAGGTCCCATCACCACGAAGTTGGAGGTCGGCGGTCTGCAACGCCACTAGTTAAGAACGGCGGGTGAGCAGGTCATACCCAAGCGAGAGCATGGCACGGTTGCGCCAGCCCCAAGGCGTGTCTGGCTGCACCGCTAGAAACTGCGCGAGGTATTCCGATGTCAGACCTTTGGCTTGTTTCGGTCGGCACAGCGTTCTTCGCTTGATCCGCCGGATCGTGATGTTTACCGCCTCGTCCAAGGTCGGATCTGGAAGGCGCAGCAGACGATGAACTTTTCGGATGGCATAGAGTCTGCGCCGCACAGTAGCGGGCGCGGAATCAAGTCCATCAGCTTTGAGATAGTCGCAAAGATCATCGTTGGAGACCGTGAAGGCGGAAACCCCTGCCGCATTGCACCAAGTTTCAAAATGCTGGACGTCGGCAAAGTAGGCGCGCAAAGTGGATGGCGCGAATGCACCTTCGAGTCTATCGAAATGCGTGCGCCAGGTCGAGGTGACATCATGCTTCATACGAACTAATATGATCCAATTGGTATCATAATGCAAGATGTCATCGCAGCTCTTCAGCTTCGCGCTGCTCGAGCAGTACTTGGATATTCTGTAGCCCATGTTGCGGAAGTGACGTCCATAGGCACCGCCACTCTCAAACGTTACGAAGCAGCCGAGGGCGTCCCGAAGGCAAGAAAAGGCCACCTTCTTACACTCAAAAGCTTCTATGAGCGGGCAGGCATGGAGTTCATAGGCTCCCCTGAGGATGGACCCGGCATTAGAGTTCGCGCTCCGGACTAGGCCGGGACTTTCAGTTTCTTCTTTCCTGCACGTCGTCGGAGTTCACCAAACAAAGTTTCAGGGAGTTCCAGCATTGCTTTCAGAAAGCTAGCCAAAACGCGCAAAGCCGTTCAGAGCTTCACCGCAGTCGCTTTCTCAAAATTTGCGTCGTGGGAGTGAATAGCCCCTAGATTTTTAGACGCTTGCTTGGTAATTTTGGAAGCAAGGAGGACGAGATGTCCGGAGCTAAATTCACAGACGAGTTCAAGCGCGATGCCGTGGCCCAGGTCGAGGATCGGGGCTAGCAAACTAGGGGCTATTCAGACCGTCTATGTTGCGAAGTTCGCAATTCGGTCAAGTTTGCTGGATTTCCGCCTTCCGCTCGCCAATGGTTGGCCAAGCGCCCGAGTGCCGGGCGCTACGAAAGGTTTGGCCATGCAAGGTATTGATGAAACGGCGTCTACATCCACGGGCATGGCAAGCTTGGCCAAACTGTTGCCCACATTCGATAACGAACGCGAGGCCGTACGCGCACGGCTGCTAGTTGCGGATTTCGGAAGAACCGGACAGCGTTTTCGCTAAGTCGCGGACAGCCGTTTCAGTAAGTCCCGGACAGCCGGGCGGCGGCTGGTCGTTGTGCTGCTGTCATACGTCTGCGTTGATGATTTCGGAGTTTTCAGCCGGGGTCAATCTTGGTGTGGGGCTTTTTCGGCGCATGCTGTCTCCTTTCAGGTCGATGCGGTGGGCATTGTGGATGATGCGGTCGAGGATGGCGTCGGCGATGGTAGGTTCGCCGATCATCTGGTGCCAGCCCGAGACCGGCAACTGGGCGGTGATGATGATGGTGGATCGGCGCTGGTAGCGTTCCTCGAAGAGTTCGAGCAGGTCGAGGCGCTGCTGGTCGGTCAGACTGTGTGTGCCCCAGCCGTCGAGGACGAGGAGTTGGACGCGGGCGAGTTTGTCGATCACGCGTGGGAAGCGTCCATCAAGACGGGCTGTGGCCATTTCCTCGAAGAGGCGTGGCATGCGGGCATAGGCAACGGATTGGTCCATGCGTGCGGCCTGATGGGCGAAGGCGCAGGCTAACCAGGTCTTTCCCGTGCCGGTCTGGCCGGTGTGGATGATCTGCTCATGGGCCTTGAGCCAGCCGCCCTGGGCAAGCGACAGGATTTGCCGCCGATCAAGGCCGCGGGGCGCCGTGAAGTTGATGTCTTCGACGCAGGCGTTGGGGAAGCGCATCTTGGCATTCCTGAGCCTGTTGGCGAAGCGTTTGTCTGCGCGCCACGCGGCCTCGCGGTCGAGCATCAGGCCGAGCCATTCATTGCGGTTCAGGGCCTCGCCGGGGTCCTGCTCGGCCAAGGCGCGCCATGCGGTGGCCATGCCGTTCAGGCCGAGACTGGCCATTTGTTCGAGGGTGGGGTGTGTCAGCATTGTCCGTCTTTCTATGGGGTTATTGGTAATAGGCGGGGCCACGGATGTTGTCGTGGCGCGGCGTTGGCAGGATGGGGGCTGGTTCGGCGGCGGCCTTGTCGAGTCCGGTGACCAGGATGGATTGCACCGAGCCGTAGCTGACGGTGTTGTGCGTGAGCGCCCGGTCGCAGGCCGCCTCCAGCCGGTCGCGGCCAAACCTGCGCTCGAGGCTCAGACACCGAGGGCAGAGAGATAGCCCTGCTCGGGATGGGGCCTGTCGCGCATCAGCCGCTCGACCAAGACGGCGACGTGATAACCCACATGGCCCGCCCGGGTGATCAGATATTCCGGGGTCATGCCACCATGGCGCTGGTGCGCCTTTGGCATGTGTTCGCGGGTGGTGGAATGGCCCCCGCGTGTGCCGCGGCGGGTGTGAATGGCGACGCGGTCATGGTTATGGAAGATCTCGACCATCCGGTGCGTCAGCCGGATTTCGACCTTCTTGCCGATCAGGCGGTGCGGCACGGAATAGAAGCTGTGCAGCACATCGATATGGTAATCGGGATGCACCTTGGCCTGTTTCCATTCGGCATATTCAAAGGGTTCCGGGGGCAGCGCCTGCAGGGCGGACCGCTCGATCTCTTCGAACAGGTCGTGGCGGTAGCGGCCGATGCGGCGCATCGGGCGGGCGTTCAACTCGGCCGGCAACTCGGCGATGGCCACGTTCAGCGCTTCGACCGAGAAGAACTGCATGTTGCGCAACCGCGCCAGGATCCAGCGTTCGACGATCAGCACCGCGCCCTCGACCTTGCCCTTGTCGCGGGGTGTTGATTTTCACCCAGAACTGAGCCGGTTAGGCGCATAATTTTCACTGAGAAC
>JBBAUB010000006.1:0-200344 GCA_040398445.1 Gemmobacter sp.
CCTGACCGCTTCTCGCCTCGCCAACCGACATCTGGACCTCCTGTGTTCAGAGGAGGCCATCATCGCAGAACCATCAATTTCTTAAACATACACCGGTTGCACCGGACACAACTCTCCTGCGGGGTCCGTGGAGTCCAAATGCGGGGGTCCGGGGGTGCAAACCCCCGGCCAGTCGCGCCAAGCACCCCGCCAAAGCGCAGCCGCTTCGCCAGCCGCACCCACTGCCGCCCATGACGCACCCATGCCGAGCAAGCGGGCATGCCCCCCCCCGCCCCCCGCAAACCTCACACGCTCCCCCCCGCCAAAAGCCCGCCGCCGCAGCGTCTTTACCGACCGGCACCTCTGCTGCGGGGTCCGTGGAGTCCAGATGCGGGGGTACGGGGGTGCAAACCCCCGGCCACCTGCGCCAAGCACCGCCCCAAGCTGCAACCGCCACACCAGCCGCACCCACAGCCGCCCATGACGCATCCCTGCCAAGTCAGCGGGCATGCCCCCCCGCACCCCGCAAACCTCACACGCTCCCCCCCGCCAAAAGCGCCACCGCAGCGCCCTTGGCGACCGGCACCTCTCCTGCAGAGTCCGCGGAGTCCAAATACGGGGGTCCGAGGGTGCAAACCCACGGCCAGTCGTGCCAAGCACCCCGCCAAAGCGCAGCCGCTTCGCCAGCCGCACCCACTGCCGCCCATGACGCACCCATGCCGAGCAAGCGGGCATGCCCCCCCCCGCCCCCCGCAAACCTCACACGCTCCCCCCCGCCAAAAGCCCGCCGCCGCAGCGTCTTTACCGACCGGCACCTCTGCTGCGGGGTCCGTGGAGTCCAGATGCGGGGGTACGGGGGTGCAAACCCCCGGCCACCTGCGCCAAGCACCGCCCCAAGCTGCAACCGCCACACCAGCCGCACCCACAGCCGCCCATGACGCATTGCTGCCAAACCAGCGGGGGTTACCCACCCCCGCGCCCCCGCAAACCTCACACGCTCCCCCCCGCCAAAAGCCCGCCACCGCAGCGCCTTCACCGACCGGCACCTCTCCTGCGGGGTCCGTGGAGTCCAAATACGGGGGTCCGAGGGTGCAAACCCACGGCCAGTCGTGCCAAGCACCCCGCCAAAGCGCAGCCGCTTCGCCAGCCGCATCTCCTGTCGCCTGTGGCACATCTCCCGCCAAGCCAGCGGGCATGCCCCCCCCCGCACCCCGCACCCCGCAAACCTCCCACGCTCCCCCCGCCAAAAGCGCCACCGCAGCGCCTTTACCGACCGGCACCTCTGCTGCGGGGTCCGTGGAGTCCAAATGCGGGGGTCCGGGGGTGCAAACCCCCGGCCAGTCGCGCCAAGCACCCCGCCAAAGCGCAGCCGCTTCGCCAGCCGCACCCACTGCCGCCCATGACGCATCCATGCCGAGCCAGCGGGGGTTCCCCACCCCCGCACCCCCTCAAACCTCTCGCCCTCGCCCGCCCCAAAAGCCCCACCTCCGCAGCACCCTTGCCGTCCCGCACGTCTCCTGCGGGTGGCGCGGGCCTGTAAATGACAGAGCCCACCGCAGCATCCCCGCGGCCGCCTGCGCGGCGCACCGCCTCAGGGCAGGCGCTGCACCAGACGCACCCAGCCCCGCACGCGCGGCCCGAACAGGCCGGGCGCGTAATAGGACCCTGCCGCCCGCTTCACCGCCTCGGCCAGCGTCGGATAGGGCAGCACCATCGAGGCCAGCGCCGCCACCCGCATCCGCGCCGAAACCGCCAGCGCCAGCACCGCCAGCACCTCGCCCGCCCCTGCGCCCACGACCGTGGCCCCTATGACCCGCCCCTTCACCACCATCAGCTTGGCAAATCCCTCGGCCTGCCCCGTGGCGATGGCGCGGTCGTTGTGCTCCAGCCCCGCCCGCACCACGCGCAGTGCCGCGCCATGCGCCGTGCGTGCCTCCTCCTCGGTCGGTCCCACCTGCGCCAGTTCCGGCTCGGCATAGGTGACGCGCGGAATATGGTCGGCCCGCACCCGCGCGGGCAGGCCCAGCACCGCCTGCCGGATCACGATTCCCGCCTGATAGGCGGCCAGATGGGTGAACTGCCCCATCCCCGCCGCATCGCCGATGGCATAGACCCTGCGGTTGCTCGTCGAGCGCATCCCCGCCCCCACCGTCACGCCCTGCGGCCCACAGGCGACACCGCCCGCCCCAAGGTCCAGCCGCTCGACCGCCGCCTTGCGCCCCACGGCCACCAGCAGATGCGACCCCGCCACCATCCGCCCGTCCGCCAGCACCACCTCGATCCCCGGCGCAAGGTCGCGCACGCGCACCGCACCCGCCCCTTCGGCAAAGGCCACGCCCTCGGCCCGCAGCCGCGCCAGCACCACCGCCGCTGCCTCGGGGTCTTCCCGCCCCAGACAGCGCCCCGCCTCGATCACCGTGACCTGTGCCCCCAGCCGCAAATGCGCCTGCGCCATCTCGATCCCGATCGGCCCGCCACCCAGCACCAGCAAATGATCGGGCAGCGCCGTCTGAGTGAACAGCGTCTCGTTCGTCAGAAAAGGCACCGCCTCAAGCCCCGGCACCGCAGGCACCACCGCCCGCGACCCCGTGGCGATTACGAAGCGCCGCGCCCGCACCACCACCTCGCCCACGACGATCTCGCGCGGGCTGGCAAACCGCGCCCAACCGCGCAGCACGCGACAGCCCAACCCCTCGAACCGCACCTGACTGTCGGCCTCGGCAATCACCCCGATCACCGCCTGCACCCGCGCCATCACGGCAGCGAAATCCACCCGTGCCGCACCCGCCCGCAGGCCGTAAGCCCCCGCGCCCCGCACCGCCTGCGCCACGCCCGCACTGGCAATCAGCGCCTTCGACGGCACGCAGCCGGTGTTCAGGCAATCGCCACCCATGTGGTCGCCCTCGACCAGCACGACCCGCGCGCCCATCTGCACCGCCCCAGCCGCAACCGACAAGCCGCCCGAACCGGCCCCGATCACGCAGATATCCGTCACGATCCGTTCCATCTCTACCCCCTACGCCTGTCCCGCCCCGTGAACCTGCCGCGCCATGCGCGCACCACCATCGGCATCACACCCAGCGCCACCAACGCGGCCACCGGCCCCGCCACCTCGGGCCGCAGGAACACCGCCAGATCCGGCACGCCGCCCGCCTCGAACACCTCGCCCAGCCCCGACCCGACCGACGTCAGCACCAGCGCCCCGGGCACGATGCCCAGCACCGTCGTCACCGCGAATTTCAAAAACGAGATGTTCAGCAGCGCCGGCAACAGATTGGCGACGAAGAACGGCACCACCGGCGTGACCCGCATCAGGAACAACACCTCCCACTCGTTCTTGGCCAAAGCCTCGCGCAGACGCGCCACCCGCCCGCCCTGCGCCTCGATCCGCCGCGCCAGCCCCGCGCCAAATCCCGCCCGCACCGCGACGAACAGCGCCATCGCACCCAGGCTCGCCGCCGCCAGATTGAACAGCACCCCCGGAAACAACCCGAACAGGAACCCGCCGGTCAGACTGGCCACCGTGGCCCCCGGCAGGCTGAACGCCACAAGCGCGGCATAGACCAGCACGAACAACCCCGCCGCCAGCAGATAGTTCGCATCGCGCAGCGCCAGCAATTCCGCCCGGTGCCGCTGCAACATCTGTACACTCAGCGCCTCGCGAAACCACAAGGCCCCCGCCACTGCCACCGCAAGCAGCACCAGCGCCGGAATCACCCGCCATCTGCGGGTCCGGTCGGGCAGGGCATCGCTGCGGCTCTCGTCGTCCATGGCGCAAGAATGCGGCTTTCCTCCCGCCTGCGCCAGCCATGTCACGCCGGGTTGATGGCCGCGCCGGTGCAGCCGCGCCGCCCGCCCGCCACCCGCACCTTGCAAGCCCGCCATTTTGTCCCGCTTTTCCCCCTTCCTTGCGTTGACTTGCCGACCGACCGACCGTAAAGGAACCATCTGAATTGAAGCGGCGCTCGAATCCGTGCGGATACGTGCTGCCTGACCAAAACCGGAGACCCGCCATGAAGCGCACTTTTCAGCCGTCGAACCTGGTCCGCAGCCGCCGTCACGGGTTCCGCGCCCGCATGGCGACCAAGGGTGGCCGCCTCGTGCTGGCAGCCCGCCGCGCCAAGGGCCGCAAGAAGCTGTCCGCCTGATTTCGCAACCGGCCCCGCCGCATCTGGCAGGGCCAACACGCGGATGACGCCATGACACCGCCGGAGGATACGGGCCAAGGCAGCACTGCCACCGCGCCCGGGGTTCCCCCGGCGGTTTCGCTTTGCGTGCCAGATACCGGCATAGATGCCAGCACAGAGTCTGGCACCGATAACGGCACCGGCAAAGCCTGCACGCTCGAAACGCTGCGCAACCGCCCCGATTTCCTGCGCGCCGCCTCGGCCCGCAGGCAAGGCACAGGCGGCTTCCTGTTGCAAGCCCGCCCGCGCGACGATGCCAGCGCCTCGGTGCGCGTGGGCTTCACCGCGTCGAAAAAAATCGGCAACGCCGTCTTTCGCAACCGCGCCAAACGCCGCCTGCGCGAAGTGGCCCGTGCGGTGCTGCCCGCACTTGCCCGTGCCGGATGGGACTACGTGCTCGTCGCCCGCCCGCAGGCGACCGTCAGCCGCGATTTCACCGACCTTCTGGCCGATCTCGAAACCGCCCTGCGCTCGGTCCACCGGCCCGATTACAGATCGCCGCCAAAGCCCGAACACCGCGACAAAACCGCCAATAAGGCAAAGCCGGCCCGAACCGACACGCCCACATGACCCCGCTTGCCCGCCTTCTTGCGCTGCCGATTCGCGGCTACCGTCTGGTGCTGTCGCCCTGGGTCGGCCACGGCTGCCGCTACCAGCCCACCTGTTCGGCCTATGCGCTCGAGGCGCTCGACCGTCACGGCGGCCTGCGCGGCGGCTGGCTCACGGTGTCGCGCGTCTGCCGCTGCCACCCCTGGGGCGGCCACGGCTACGATCCGGTCCCCGGTAGCGACCCGCAGCACGACCACGACCACGACCGCGACAAAACCTGACCCCGCCCCTTCTCCTTGTTTCAAATATCCCGGGGTCCGGGGCTGGCCCCGGGTCCGGACATGCCCGCCAAGACTGCAGGACAGGCGGGAATTTTCGCAGAAAATTCGTCTCCCCGCAGGCCCGCCCCGGCACAAAGCCCTCCCCCACCCCGAATTTTCTGCGAAAATTCGCGCCCCTCCTGCACCGGCCCCCCGGGCTGCACCCTGCGGGGCGCTGCCCCGCGCCCCGGGATATTTGCAACAAGGAGAAGCGGCAGGGTCAGTCCAGCTTTTCAAAGCCGATCGACACATCCCCCACGTCGACACCGAATTTCTTCATATAGGCGCGGTTGAACAGCCGATCCTCGCCCTGCGCCCACATCCAGTCGTCAAAGCTGACCCGCGTCACGCTGGCCGGTCCGCTTGCCTGCGGCACCGGCAGGTCGATGGTATAGCGCCAGTTGAAGCGGTCGCCCGCCTCCTGACCCTTGGCCACCCCGATCACGCCAGGCGCCGTGCCTTCCCACATCTGGTCCGCCACCACCGGCCCGACCTTCTTCAACGTCCAGACCCGCTGTTCGGTCGCGCCATCCTCATAGACGAAATCCTCGACCAGCCGCAGCCGCGCCCCGTCCCAGTCACCCGCGATCCGCACGGTGAACTGCCGCCGCACCGTGCCGAACACGTCCTGAAACTGCCCCCGCGCCACCAGCCGCCCGTCGAAGAACTGCTCCAGCGCGAAATCCTGCCCCGTCATCGGCCTGTCCTGCAACGCAGGTTTCCCCGTGCACCCCGCCAGCGCCGCCACCAGTCCCAAAGCAAAAATCCGCATGCCGTGCACTCCCTTTGCGTCTTATACGCAGCCCGCCGCCTGCCGGATGTTCCGCCCCGATTGCCCAACCCCCGATTCGGTGCCATATCCCGCCCAGCCCAAGCCAAAAGGCCGCGCCATGCTCGACGACGACGACCAGACCCCCGATGTTTCGGACGATATCCACCCGCTGTTTCACGGCGCGCCCTCATCGACCGAATTTCGCAAGCTCAGGAAGCGCATCGTGCGGCAGGTGCGCGAGGCGATCGACACCTATGGCATGGTCAGCCGCGACGCCAAATGGCTGGTCTGCCTGTCCGGCGGCAAGGACAGCTACACGCTGCTTGCCGTGCTGCACGAACTCAAATGGCGCGGCCTCTTGCCGGTCGAGTTGCTCGCCTGCAACCTCGATCAGGGCCAACCCGGCTTTCCCGCCACCGTCCTGCCGGAATTTCTGACGCGCATGGGTGTGCCGCACCGGATCGAGTATCAGGACACCTATTCCATCGTGGTGGACAAGGTGCCGCAGGGCCGCACCTATTGCGCGCTCTGCTCGCGCCTGCGCCGCGGCAACCTCTACCGCATCGCCCGGGAAGAGGGCTGCACCGCCGTGGTTCTGGGCCACCACCGCGACGATATCCTCGAAACCTTCTTCATGAACCTGTTCCACGGTGGCCGCCTTGCCGCCATGCCGCCCAAACTCTTGAACGAGGAGGGCGATCTGATGCTCTACCGCCCCCTCGCCTTCGTGGCCGAGGATGATTGCGCCAAATTCGCCCGCGCGCTGAACTATCCGATCATCCCCTGCGATCTTTGCGGCAGCCAAGAAGGGTTGCAGCGCGTGCAGGTCAAGAAGCTGCTCGACGACTGGGAAACCCGCACCCACGGCCGCCGTCAGGTGATGTTCCGCGCGCTGATGAACGTGCGCCCCTCGCATCTGGCCGACCCGTCGCTCTTCGACTTCATGGCCCTGATGCCCGGCGCTACGCCAGCGGGCGACGACGACGGCCTGCCGCCGCGCTTGCGCTGACGGAAGCAAAGCCGCGAATAACCCAAGCGTGACCCTCGCCCCTTCCTGGCAAACGGCCAAAGCCCTTGACCTTTGCCCCCCCTTCTGTTGAACCACCGCAGACCCAATTTTACGGATGGCGGTGGTCCCTATGGACGATCAGAACAAGAACCTAATCCTCGCAACCGTGCTGAGCTTCCTCGTGATCCTCGGCTGGTTCTTCTTCTTCCCGCCGCCCGAGACCAAGGTGGACCCGAACGCCACCCTGACGGCGGTGACCGAAGGGCAGGCTCCGGCAACCGCCGCGCCCTCTGCCACCCCGTCGGCCACCACCGCCGCGACAGCCGCAGCTACCGAACCGCTGCCCGAAGCGCCGCGCGTCACGGTCGACACCCCGCGCCTTGCCGGCTCGATCTCGCTCTTGGGCGGCCGCATCGACGATTTGTCGCTGAAAACCTACCGCGAAACGCTCGACCCCGCCTCGCCCATGGTGCGGCTGTTGTCGCCGGTCGGTCAGGACCATCCCTATTACGCCGTCTTCGGCTGGGGCGCGGGCAGCGGCATGTCGGCCGATGACCTGCCCGGTGCCAAGACCGAATGGCAGATCGCCAAGGGCGGCACCCTCGCCCCCGGCCAGCCCGTCACGCTGACATGGGCCAACACCAAGGGCCTGACCTTCACGCGCGACATTTCGGTCGACGACCGCTTCATGTTCACCGTCACCGACTCGGTCGCCAATACCGGCACGGCCCCTGCGTCGCTTTTCCCCTACGGCATCGTCGCCCGCCACGGCAAACCCTCGGGCCTGCAAGGCTATTACGTCCTGCACGAAGGCATCGTCGGGCGCACCGACGGCAAGCTGACCGAACAGAAGTACAAAGACCTCGAGAAACTCCCCGTCATCGAACGCGAAGGCGCACAGGCCGAAGTGACCGAAGCAACCAAGGATGGCTGGATCGGCTTCACCGACAAATACTGGATGACCACGCTGATCCCCGAGCAGGGCCAGCCCTTCACCGCCGTCACCAAATTCGTCCCCTCGGCCAACATCTACCAGACCGAGACGCGCCACCCCGTCCAGACCGTGGCCCCCGGTGCCACCATCACCTCGACCACCCACCTGTTTGCAGGCGCGAAAGAATGGGAAACCATCCGCGCCTACGAAGCCGACCTCAACGTGCCGGGCTTCATCGACTCTATCGACTGGGGCTGGTTCTTCTTCTTCACCAAGCCGATCTTCCACGTGCTGCACTGGCTGCACGGCCTGATCGGCAACATGGGCCTTGCCATCATCGCCCTGACCTTCGTGCTGAAACTGCTCGTCCTGCCGCTTGCCTACAAATCCTACGTCTCGATGGCCAAGATGAAGGAACTGCAACCCGAACTCGAAGCGCTCAAGGAACGCACGGGTGACGACAAGCAGCGCATGCAAAAAGAGATGATGCAGCTCTACAAGGAAAAGAAGGTCAACCCCGCTGCGGGCTGCCTGCCGATCCTGATCCAGATCCCCATCTTCTTCTCGCTCTACAAGGTGATCTTCGTCACCATCGAATTGCGCCACGCGCCCTTCTTCGGCTGGCTCAAAGACCTGTCTGCCCCCGATCCGTCGTCGCTCTACAACCTCTTCGGCCTGTTGCCTTGGGCACCGCCGCCCCATCCGTCGCTGATGGCCACGATCTTCATCGGCGCGCTGCCCATCCTTCTGGGCATCACCATGTGGCTGCAACAGAAACTGAACCCCGCACCCGCCGATCCGGTGCAACAGCAGATCTTCAGCTACATGCCGTGGATCTTCATGTTCATGTTGGGCAGCTTCGCCTCGGGCCTCGTGGTTTACTGGATCACCAACAACCTGATCACCTTCAGCCAGCAATACCTGATCATGCGCAGCCACGGCCACAAGCCCGACATCTTCGGCAACATCAAATCGAGCTTCCGCAAAAAGCCCGCCGTCGCCGCAGCGAACAGCCCCACGCCCCCCAAGGGCAAGGCCAAGAAATGACAGGCGGGCGGCTGACAGATATCTGTCGCCACCCGATCAAGGGACACGGACGCGAGATGCTCGCGTCCGTTCTCCTTTCTGCGGGCGCCTGCCTGCTCTATGACAGGCACTGGGCCGTCGCCCATGACGCGGCCAAACCAGGCACCAACCCCGATGGCTGGAGCCCTTGCGTCAACTTCGCCCGCGCCGCCAAGGCCCCCGCCCTGATGGCCATCACCTCCGAACTCGATGCGGCAACGCGCACCGTCACCTTGCACCACCCCGACCGTGGCAGCCTGACCTTCCGCCCAGACGACGCGGCCGACCTGCCCCGCTTCCTGTCATGGGTCGCCCCCCTGAACCCCGCCAACCGCGCGCAACCCGCGCGCATCGTCAGCGCCGCCCGCGGCATGACCGACAGCGATTTCCCCTCGGTCGCCATCCTCAACCGCGCCTCGCTGGCCGACCTGTCATCGCGCATGGGGCATGACCTGTCGATCCACCGCTGGCGCGGCAACCTCTGGCTCGACGGCGCGCCCGCGTGGAGCGAATGGGACTGGATCGGCCGCACGATCCGCATCGGCACCGCCACCCTGACCATCCGCGAACGCATCACCCGCTGCTCGGCCACCACGGTCGAACCCGATACCGGCGTCAGCAACGCCGACACGCTGAACGCCCTGACGCGCCATTTCGGCCATCAGGACTTTGGCCTTTACGCGACCGTCACCACAGGCGGCACCGTCGCCACCGGCGACGACTGGAGCCTGACATGAACCAACTCACCTTCACCCTCGCCCCCGAACCCGAACAGGCCGACCGCGAAAAGGGCCGCCTGCTGTTCGCAGGCCCCGTCACCTTCGTCAAAGGCGTGGTCGCCATGTCGGGCCTGCCGCCCGCCGACCGGCTCGAAGTCTGCTTCGCGGGCCGCTCGAACGTGGGCAAATCCTCGCTCATCAACGCGCTCACGGGCCGCAAGACGCTCGCCCGCGCCTCCAACACGCCCGGACGGACGCAGGAAATCAACTTCTTCGCCTTGGGCGGCGAGCATCACGCGCCATCCGAACACAAATACCTCGTCGATCTTCCGGGTTACGGCTACGCCGAAGCGCCCGTCGCCATCGTCGCCAAATGGCAAGCGCTTCTGAAACAATACCTTCAGGGTCGCCAGACCCTGCGCCGCGCCTTTGTGCTGATCGACACCCGCCACGGCGTCAAATCGGTCGACGAAGACATCCTCAACCTGCTCGACCGCTCGGCCGTCCCCTATCAGGCGGTGCTCACCAAGGCCGATAAAGTCAGCACCGCCGAACGCGAGGCGACCATCGAACAGGTCAAGACCGCGCTGAACCGCCACCCCGCCGCCTACCCCGAACTCGTGGTGACCAGCAGCGAAAAGGGTGACGGCATCGAAACCCTGCGCGCCATCATCGCCACCCTGATCTGACGGGGGGCCACAGCCCCCCGCACCCCCCCGCGCCCATCCCCGAAGCGGCGCCCTTGGCCTTGCCCCGCCATCCCGGTCTCGCCGGCACAAATATCCTGGGGCGAGCAGGCGCACACAGCCCCCACCTGCGCCCCGCGCCAAGCCTGAACGACCGATGAAGAACGCCGCGCGCCCATGTGCATCGACTGTGCATGCCGTTTCGCACCGATCCCGCTTTCACGCTTGCACAAATATCCTCGGGGGAGTCGGGGCGCATGCCCCGACGGGGGCAGACAGCCCCCGCTTTTTCGCTGCCACCAAATCCGAAGAAAGCGTTAAGCCAGCGACTCCCGCGTCTGCATCGCCTGTGCATGCGTCCTGCACAGCGCTAGACGTGCTGTGCGCCGTTCACCTCGATCTCGGCCCCCGAGATATAGGACGACTGGTCCGAGCATAAAAACCAGATCACATCCGCCACTTCCCGTGGTTGCCCCAACCGCTGCATCGGCAGTTTTTCCACGATCTTGTCGGTGCCGGGCGACAGGATCGCCGTCTCCACCTCACCGGGCGCTATGGCATTGACCCGAACCCCTAACGGCCCGAAATCATGGGCCATTTCCCGCGTCAACGCCGCCAGCGCCGCTTTCGACGTGGCATAGGCCGCCCCCGCAAAAGGATGCACCCGCACCCCCGCAATCGAGGTGACGTTGACGATCGCCCCCTTGGCGGCCGTCAACTCGTCCTTCAGCCCCCGCGCCAGAATCACCGATGAAAAGAAGTTCACATGGAACACCTGCCCCCACGTCCGCAGGTCAGTTTCCAATGTATTCAACCGCTTACCCCCCTCGCCCTTGGGTGATATCCCGGCATTGTTGACCAGCGCATCCACCCTGCCGTTCACCTTCGACTTGATCGTCTCGATGGCGGCGATGGTCTTGTCGGGGCTGGCAAGGTCAATCTGGATATGGTTCTCCTCGCCCCCCGGCCAGGGGCAGCGCGGATCGAACGGCTGGCGCGAACAGGTCAGCACCCGCCACCCTTCCGCCGAGAACCGCTTGACGGTCGCATGGCCGATCCCCCGCGAAGCCCCTGTTAAGACAAGTGTTTTCTGTGCGGTCATGGTCAATCTCCGTTTGAACGCAATGGTAAGTCGCCCCCCGCCGAAAGGAAAGCGCCCATCCGCAAACCGCTTGGCAGACCGCCCCCTTGCGTCTAAGCAGTCAGGGCAAACGCCCTCCGCGAGGCTTCATGAAACCGCAGACAAGCTCCATGTCCGACGCCGCCTTCACCGCCAAGATGCTCTCCGAAGCCCTCCCCTACCTTCAGCGCTATTCCGGCGCGGTGGTGGTGGTGAAATTCGGCGGCAACGCCATGGGCGACGACGCCGCCATGGCCGAATTCGCCCGCGACATCGTGCTGATGCGGCAGGTCGGGGTCAACCCCGTGGTGGTCCACGGCGGCGGGCCGATGATCAATGAAATGCTTGAAAAGCTTGGCATAAAATCCACCTTCGTCCGCGGCAAACGCGTCACCGACAAGGCCACCGTGCAGGTGGTCGAGATGATCCTGTCAGGCCTCGTGAACAAGCGCATCGTCCAAGCCATCATGGACGCAGGCGGCCGCGCCGTCGGCATTTCGGGCAAGGACGACGACCTGATGGTCTGCGAAGCCGACGATCCCGAACTCGGTTTCGTGGGCCGTCCCATCGAAATGAACGTTCAGGTCCTGCGCGACCTCTACAACGCCGGCATCATCCCCGTGGTGGCCCCCGTCGCCACCGGCATGGCCGACAATGAAACCTTCAACGTCAACGGCGACACGGCGGCAGGCGCCATCGCGGGCGCGCTCAGGGCTGACCGCCTGCTTCTTCTCACCGATGTCTCGGGCGTCAAGAACGCCAAGGGCGAGATCATGACCGCCATCACCCCCGAAGAAGTCCGCGCCATGATCGACGATGGCACCATCGGCGGCGGCATGATCCCCAAAACCGAAACCGCCCTTGCCGCACTCGACGAAGGCGTGCGCGCCGTCACCATCCTCGACGGCCGCGTGCCGAACGCCTGCCTGATGGAACTTTTCACCGACCACGGCGCAGGCAGCCAGATCCGCTCGACCGAACCGCGCGTGAAACCGCGCGTCAAACGGTGAGCCTGGCCGAAACCCTCGCCGCCCATCATCTTGAAATCTTGGGCGGTTTCCATGCCAAGGCAGACGCAACCCTGCCGTCCGGCACGCAAACCCTGCTGCTGATCGGCCCCGCCGAGCCGGGCTTTTGGGCGCATATGACAGCACAGCCAGAATGGCTGGATGGCAGGCCCGACCCCATAGACCGCTGGTCGCGCCGCATCATCGGGACCATTGCTTGCGACCTTGGCGGCAAGGCGCTGTTCCCCTTTGGCGGCCCGCCCTACCACCCGTTCCAAAGCTGGGCGCTGCGCTCGGGCCGCAGTTGGGAAAGCCCCGTCCGCCTGCTGGTGCACGCCACGCAGGGCCTGATGGTCAGCTTTCGCGGCGCGCTTGCCCTGCGCGACCATATCGACATACCGGCACCCGTCGCGCGTCCCTGCGACAGCTGCGCTGGAAAGCCCTGCCTGACTGCATGCCCGCCCGCTGCCCTTACTGCGGCAGGCTATGACGTGCCCGCCTGCCATGTCTTTCTCGACTCCGGCCAAGGTGCCGATTGCCTGACGGGCGGCTGCCGGTCCCGTCGCGCTTGCCCGCTGTCGCAAGGCTATGCAAGACTTGCAGAACAGTCGGCCTATCACATGCGCCGATTCCACGGGGTGGCCTAGTCGCCCCGAAACAACCGGGGGGCAGACTATATGAAGCGGCTGATCCTGACGCGCCACGCAAAATCAAGCTGGGATGACCCGCTCACGCCTGACCACGACCGCCCGCTCAACGAACGCGGCAAGGCCGCCGCAGCCGACCTTGGCATCTGGCTCGCCTCGCGCGGCTATGTGCCAGACGAGGTGCTGTGTTCCGACGCCCTTCGCACCCGCAAGACGTGGAGCGGAATTGCCCCCGCCTTGCCCGGCACGCCGATCCTGCACCTCAAACCGGCCCTATATCATGCCGGGGCCGAGGTGATGCTGGCCGTGCTGCGCCACGCCACGGCCGAAACTGTCATGATGATCGGCCATAATCCCGGCATTTCCGAATTTGCGCGCCGACTGGTCGCCCACCCGCCCATCAATCCCGAATTCACCCGCTACCCGACGGGCGCAACGCTCGTCTGCGACTTTGCAGCGGAAAGCTGGCACGATGCAGATTTCGGCCAAGCGGTAACCGTCGACTTCATCATCCCTAGCGAGATACTGGCCTGAAAAGCGGCGGCCGCAGCCCCCGCCAGTTTTCAGTGCCCGAGAATTTGCGACAGGAACAGCTTGGTCCGGTCACTCTTGGGATTGTTGAAGAATTCCTTCGGCTCGTTCTGCTCGACGATCTGGCCCTGATCCATAAAGATCACCCTGTTCGCAACAGCTTGGGCAAACCCCATCTCGTGCGTCACGCAGATCATCGTCATGCCATCTTCGGCAAGCGCGATCATGGTATCGAGAACTTCCTTGATCATTTCAGGGTCGAGCGCCGAGGTCGGCTCGTCGAAAAGCATGATCCGCGGCTTCATGCACAGCGACCGCGCAATCGCCACGCGCTGCTGCTGCCCACCTGAAAGCTGACCGGGGTATTTGTTCGCCTGCTCGGGGATTTTCACCTTGGTCAGGAAGTGCATGGCGATTTCTTCCGCCTCGCGCTTCGGGATTTTACGCACCCAGATCGGCGCGAGGGTGCAATTCTCGAGGATCGTCAGGTGCGGAAACAGGTTGAAGTGCTGGAACACCATGCCGACTTCCGACCGAACCTTGTCGATGTTTTTCAGGTCGCTGGTCAACTCGGTTCCGTCTACCACGATGTCGCCCTGCTGGTGTTCCTCCAGCCGGTTGATGCAGCGGATCAATGTCGACTTGCCCGAACCGGATGGTCCGCAAATCACGATCCGCTCGCCGCGATTGACGGTCATGTTGATGTCGCGCAGCACGTGGAACGTGCCGTACCACTTGTTCATATTGCTGATGCGGATCGCGACTTCGTCCGAAACCTGCATTTTCGTCTGTGCTTCAGCCATTTACGTGATCCCTCAGCGGTGGTCGGTCTTCAGCTTTTGTTCCAGATACATCGAGTATCGGGACATGCTGAAGCAGATGAGAAAGAAGATGACGCCGACAAAGATGTAGGGCTCCCAGTAGATGCCCTTCCAGTTGATGTCGGCACGCACGATCTGCGTAACCCCCCGCAGCGGGTCGAGCAGACCGACAAAGCTGACAAGCGTAGTATCTTTGAACAGCCCGATAAATGTCGACACGATGCCGGGGATCGAGATTTTCAGCGCCTGCGGCATGACGATCAACCGCTGGGCCTGCCAGTAATCCAGCCCCAGCGCATCCGCCGCCTCGTATTGCCCGCGCGGCAAGGCGGCAAGGCCCCCGCGGATCACCTCGGCGATGTAGGCGGCAGCGAAAAGCGTCACAAGGATGACGACCCGCAGGATCAGGTCAAAGTTCGTCTGCGGCGGCAGGAAATACTGCAAAAGCAGCGACGCGGTGAACAGCATCGTGATCAGCGGCACGCCCCGGATGAATTCGATGAACCCGACCGACAGCGTCTTGATCAACAGCATGTCCGACCGCCGCCCCAAGGCGAGCAAGATGCCGATGGGCAACGAGCAGATGATCGCCGTAACGCCGATCACAAAGGCCAGCAGGAAGCCGCCGAACTGGTCGGAATTCACGGGCAAAAGACTTGGTGGCAGTCCTGCAAGCGCATTGGTGACAAGGCCCTGCACGAACAGCCAATAGATGCAGGCAGCGACAAAGCCTATGGCAGTCGCCATGACCACCCCAAGACGCGGCTGTACCAAGCGGTAGACCAGCACCATGATGCCAAAACCAAGCATCGTTGCGACCGGCTTCCAGATCGACCCGCCCCAGAGCAGCCAAAAGGCAAGGAACGGGTACAGGATCGTTACATAGACCAGCCGCTTGGGCGCCACCCAAGAGATCGCGAACAGCCCCGCCATCAGACCGGCAATGACGATCACATGCACGATGTCGTGGTCCAGCAGCGCCAACGAGATTACCGTCAGCACGCCAACCACACCGATCAGCTTTGCCCCGCTGCGCAGCCCGTAATAAAGCACCGGCGCCAGCGCGACGAAAAGCAACGCAAAGGCGAGAATGGGCCGCCAATAGGCATCCTGCGGGTAAAACCCAAAGATATACTGGTGCCAACGCGCCTTGATCACGGCCCAGCAGGCACCGCCCTCGGGGCCCGCGATGGTACGGCATTCACCCAGCGAGGTGGCGTTCCACACGCCATTCAGCCACCATGGCAAGATCTTCGCCAGCAGCATGACGACGACAAGCAGACTGGCAAGCGTCAATGCAGTGTTCAGCCAGCCCGCGAACAGGTTTTCGCGCAACCATTTGATCGCGCCGCGCTCGGTCACGGGCGGTAGCGCCGGTGCCAGCATCTCGGTCCGGACGAAGGCGGTTTCGGCATGGGTGTCGGACATGCTCAACGCTCCTTCAGTTTGACGGCGGAATTGAACAGGTTCATCAGCGACGAGATGATCAGGCTGATGGTCAGGTAGATCAGCATCATCAGCAACATGCACTCAAGCTCACGCCCCGTCTGGTTCAGCGTGATGCCGCCCAGCGTGCCGCGCAGGTCGAGGTAGCTGACCGCGATGCCAAGCGAGGTGTTCTTCGTCAGGTTCAGATATTGCGAAATCAGCGGCGGGATAATGACCCGCAGCGCCTGCGGCAGGATGATCAGGTTCATCGTACGTCCGGGGCGAAGCCCGAGCGCATAGGCAGCCTCGGTCTGGCCACGGCTGATAGCCATGACACCGCCGCGCACCGCCTCGGCGATGAAAGCGCCGGTGTACAGCGACAGGGCGATCAACAGCGCGGTGAAGGAATGCTGCACAAGGATGCCGCCCTGAAAGTTGAAGCCCTTGGAAACGCCGTTGGCATCGGCCGGAAACGCGGGGACGTCCAGATGGAAGCCAAGCGCCACCAGCAGTGCTACGACCGGCACGATCAGGATCAGCAGGCTTTTCCACCATGTCGTGGGCCGAAAGCCGGTATCTTCCTGTACCCGCTTAGCATGTCGCAGTACGGCGCGGTTCGACAGGAACGACGCGATCACCACGACCAGCACTGCCAGAAGCGACAGGTTTACCGGCACCGACCCGAGGTGCAGCGTGCCAAGTGGACGCTCGAACAGCGGCCCGGGAATGTTCCAGCCGCGGTTTGTTATGGCGATGGTGTTGAACAAAACCTTCTGCGCGGCGGGTTCGGTGCCCGTCTGGATCATCTCGGCCGTAACTTTGAAGTCCTTGGGCTGCGGCGCGGTCTCGGATGTCACCACGAACACCACGATGATCCACAACAAGAGCGGAACGTTGCGGAAGGCTTCGACATAGACGGTCATCAGCCGCCCCACGAGCCAGTTTTTCGAAAGGCGCAGAACGCCTGCGAAAACGCCCAGAATGGTGGCGAAGATGCAGCCCCAAAAGGCCACGACCAGCGTATTC
Source organism: Gemmobacter sp. (assembly GCA_040398445.1). Lineage (GTDB taxonomy): Bacteria > Pseudomonadota > Alphaproteobacteria > Rhodobacterales > Rhodobacteraceae > Paragemmobacter. The sequence goes on from JBBAUB010000006.1 coordinate 16,801, forward strand.
AAAAGCCCGATGATCGCGGCACGGCCATGCGTGCTGTCATTGGTGTAAGGGATAAGCTGTTGCTCGATATCGTATCCGGCACGGTTCCACAGGAAGCCGAAGTTGATGTCCTTGTCCTTGGCGGCAAGGTTCTGGATCGTATTGTCCACAAGCCATGCAATGCCGAGCAACACGAGGATCAGGACGATCACCTGGATAGTGAACGACCGGAACCGCGTGTCGTAAATGAGCATGGAAAGCCGAAAGCCATCTTTCGGCGCCTCGGAGGCCATCGCCATCGTCAAAACTTCCCCTGTTTCCGGTCCATGGTTCCGGCTTCGTGCCGGTTATGTCGCGGGTTCATCCGCGCGGATCGGGTTGTGGTCATCAGGCAGAAAAAGGGCGCGCGGCTTCCCGCGCGCCCGAAAATTTTAGCGCAGCGGCGGAGCGTACTGCAGGCCGCCTTGGGTCCACAGCGCGTTCAGGCCACGGGCCAGACCGATCGGGGTCGAAGCGCCGATGTTGGCTTCGAAGATCTCGCCATAGTTGCCGTTGGCGGCGATTGCGTTCTTGGCCCAGTTGTTGTCGAGACCCATCATCACGCCGGTATCGCCTTCGAGGCCGAGCAGACGGCGCACTTCGGGGTCGGTCGTCGAAGCCGCGACTTCTTCGATGTTGGCTTTGGTGATGCCTTTTTCTTCAGCGATCAGCAGCGCGTAATAGGTCCAGCGGACGATATCGCCCCACTGGTTGTCACCATGACGCACGACAGGGCCGAGCGGCTCTTTCGAGATGATTTCCGGAAGGATGATGTGGTTTTCCGGATCGGCCATGGTGGCGCGCGATGCAGCCAGACCCGACGCGTCGGTGGTGTAGGCATCGCAAGCACCGGCCAGATACTGGCGCTGTGCTTCCGAATCGTCCTGCACGGTCACGGGCGTGTAGGTGATGTTGTTGAACTTGAAGAAGTCGGCCAGGTTCAATTCGGTGGTGGTGCCGGTCTGGATGCAGACGGTGGCGCCATCAAGTTCCTTGGCCGACGAAACGCCGAGGTCTTTTTTGACCATGAAGCCCTGACCGTCGTAGTAGTTCACCGCGACGAAGTCGAGTTTCAGGTCGGTATCGCGCGAGAAGGTCCAGGTCGAGTTACGGACCAGCAGGTCCACTTCGCCCGAAGCCAGCGCGGTAAAGCGGGTCTCGCCGGTGGTCGGGACGAACTTGACCTTGGCCGGATCGCCCAGAACGGCGGCTGCGACGGCGCGGCACAGCGACACGTCGAAACCGACCCAGTTGCCGTTCGCATCGGGAGCGCCGAAACCGGTCAGCCCGGTGTTCGACCCGCAAAGCAGCTCGCCCCGCGCTTTGACGTCATCAAGCGTTGAAGCCGAAGCGAAGCCCGCGGTCATCGCAGTTGCTGCGACGACACCGAGGAATACGGATTTTTTCATTCTTACCTCTTCCTGAGTTATACCGCCCCATTCGGGACGACGATTTGTTTACCCCGCCCATGCGGAGGGAGGTTGCCGGTGGCGTTGACCTCACCAGTATCAAGCAGTTTCCCCGAAAGCGGTTTGAAAGGTCAAGCCCAAGCCTTCCAAGCGCCGTTTATGCATGGAAGGCAAGCAGTTAGCTATGTCATCGGGCAAAGCGTGCAAGGGTCGCACAAGAAATAAGCAGCATTGTTACCCGCACAATGCATAGAATCGCCCCGCTTGCAGGAAGTCGGCCTCGCGGACGGACTCGGATGCAGCGGCCTCTTCGTCTTCGCCCCATTGCTCGGTTTGCCATGCCTCGTCGATGCGTGACAGGCTCCAAGCCTCGGGTGCGGAAAGCCTGCCGCGGGTCACGCCAAGTGCCAGCACAAGCGAGCCAGAGATCGCCACGAGGTCGTGGAAAGCAGCAAGCTGGAAAGGACTGAACGCGGCAACCAAGGCATGCAGTCGCCCCAGCGATGCGGCGGGTTGCGCGATGTGCATCACACCTGCGGTCGCCACAAGCGGGGCACCCAATTCCTGCGCCGCCCAGTCGAGCATCGGGTCCCATGCGGCCGCCTGCCGCGCCACCAGATGGTGTGGGCTGACCGCCCGGTAACACAACAGGTCGGTCCCGCCATAGGATGCCAGCATCTCGGCAACCGCTTCGAATTGCGGGACGATCTTGTCGAGCGCAGAATTGGCCGCGCGTGTGACGGGCATGCTATCGGGCTTTATCAAACCGGCTTGGGCATCCCATTCGGCTGCGATGGCGTCGGCCAGCGCCCGCGTTGGCACGACAAGCGGGGTCTTGGCGGGCGTTTTGACCGGACGCCCGTCAAGCCGGACGGTAAAGCCGCCATCGACGGCCTCGACCGTGGCCTGTTTCCAGAAACGCTTGGCCTTCCATGCGCTCACTTGAACACCTCGAACGGGTCGGCAGGTACGTCATTCTCCTTCCAGTCCAAGGTCTTCCACGTGCGGGCCATGTGGTCGGGCAAGGGGGCGGTAAAGGTCATCATCTTCTTGGTGATCGGGTGTTCGACCGACAGCATGCGGGCGTGCAGGTGCAGTTTGCGGCTTAGATCGCCGCCGATCGATGCGCCCCAACCGTCGCCCATATTCTCGGACTCGCCCCCGCCATATTTGCCGTCGCCAAGGATGGGATGGCCTATTTCGGCCATGTGCGCGCGCAATTGGTGGGTGCGTCCGGTGACGGGTTCGAGTGCCATCCACGACAGGCGCGTGCCAAGGAACCAGAGCGTGAAGAAATCGGTATGTGCCCGTTTTGCATCGGGAAATTCGTCCATCTTGCCCGGATGGACGCAAAGCATCTTCTCTCCCTCGCCGCGCTTGCCGTGGCCCGGAGCCTTCATCAGGCCGTATTTGATCGACCCTTTGCGCGGGTTGGGGACACCTGCCACCACCGCCCAATAGATCTTGCGGGTGTTGCGGTGGCGCAACGCTTCGGACAGGCCGCGCGCCACGCGGTCGGTGCGGGCGAGCATCAGCAGGCCGGAGGTATCCTTGTCGAGCCGGTGCACCAGTTTGGGCCGGTCCTTGTACCCGAATTTCAGCGCTTCGGTCAGGCCGTCGACATGCCGGTCGCCCTGACCCGAGCCGCCTTGGCTGGGCAGGCCGGGGGGCTTGTTGATGACGATCATATGCTCGTCCTTGAAGATGACGCAGTCCTGAATCATCTTTGTATCTGAAGCACTTACGCCGCCCTCTTTGGGGCGCGAGGGGGCTTCGGCATCGGGCAGCGGCGGCACGCGGACGGTCTGGCCGGGGATGATGCGGTCGGCGGCTTTGGCGCGGGCACCATCGACCCTGACCTGCCCTGTGCGGCACATCTTTTCGACGGCACCTTGGGTGATCTGGGGAAAACGCCTTTTAAACCAACGGTCTAGCCGTTGTTCGCCTTCGTCTTCGGATACGGTCAGAAGTTTCACGCCGCTCATGTCAGGGCTCCGCGGGCAAGGGCCGCGCCGAGGGCGCAGGCGAGAAGGGAAAGCGCCACGGATAGCCCCGTGTAAAGCAGGGCCTGAGCGGTTGCTCCGCCCTCCCACAGCTTGAGGGCATCGAGGGAAAAGGCGCTGAATGTGGTGAAACCGCCAAGGATTCCGGTCATCAGAAGCGGATGGTTGCGCGGGCCGAGGGCCACGAAGAACACCCCCATCGCAAAGCAGCCCAGCACGTTGACGACCAGCGTTCCCAAGGGCCAGCCCGGTATGATGCGGCCCGCGCCGAGCACGGCGAGGTAGCGCAAAACGGCACCGAGGGCACCGCCGAGGGCGACTTGGGACAGGGTCGAGATCATGCCCCGTCTGTCGGCCCATGGGGCGGATTTGTCAACCGCTACAGGGCGACCCGGCGATGCACAACCGATGCACAACCGATGCAGACGCGCGAAACGCTGCGCTAACGAAGTCTTAGCACCTGGCCGCCTAGACTGCCGGACTAGACGTGTCCCTGTCGCTTGGCCCGGAGTTTGGCAAAATACTCGATCCGCTTTTTCAACTCGCGTTCAAAGCCCCGTTCCGGCGGCGCATACCAGACCGGGCGCTTCATGCCCTCGGGGAAGTAGTCCTGACCGGAAAAGCCGTCTTCCTGATCGTGGTCATAGGCATAGCCCGAGCCATAGCCGATGTCCTTCATCAGGCGGGTCGGCGCGTTCAGGATGTGCTTGGGCGGCGCATGGCTGCCGGTTTCGCGTGCCGCGACGCGGGCGGCTTTATAGGCGGTGTAGACCGCGTTCGATTTGGGCGCGAGGGCAAGGTAGACGACCGCCTGCGCCAGCGCCAATTCCCCCTCGGGGCTGCCAAGCCGTTCGTAGGTTTGCCAGCCTTGCAGGCAGACCTCTTGCGCCTGCGGGTCGGCCAGACCGATATCTTCGACCGCCATGCGCGTCAGGCGGCGGGCCAGGAAGCGCGGGTCTTCGCCGCCTTCGAGCATGCGGGCGAACCAGTAAAGCGCGGCATCTGGATCAGAGCCGCGGATGGATTTGTGCAGCGCCGAGATCAGGTTGTAATGTTCGTCACCCGATTTGTCGTAACGCGTGGCCCGCCGCATCAGGCGGGTAGAGAGTTGCCCACGGTCAAGCGGTTTGTCGAGCTTCCACGCCGTCACCTGTTCGATCAGGTTCAGCAGGGCGCGGCCATCGCCATCGGCCATTTCCAAAAGCGCCTCGCGCGCCTCGCCGGTCAGTGGCAGGTTGCGGTTCAGCTCTTTCTCGGCCCGCTGCGCCATATGTTCCAGATCGGTGAGCGAGAGGCGTTCCAGCACGATCACCTGCGCGCGCGACAGAAGGGCGGCGTTCAGCTCGAAGCTGGGGTTTTCGGTGGTGGCCCCCACCAGCAGGATGGTGCCATCCTCCATATGCGGCAGGAAACCGTCTTGCTGCGCCTTGTTGAAACGGTGGATTTCATCGACGAACAGCAGCGTGCCCTGCCCGTTCTGGCGGCGGATGCGGGCCTGTTCGAAGACCTTTTTCAGATCGGGCACGCCGGTGAAGATGGCCGAGATTTGCACGAAGGAAAGGTCGGTTTCATCGGCCAGCAGACGGGCGATCGTGGTCTTGCCCACACCGGGCGGGCCCCACAGCACAAGCGACGACAGGCTTTTCGCGGCCAGCATCGCGCCCAGCGGCCCTTCGGGCGACAGCACGTGCCCCTGCCCGATGACCTGCGCCAGCGCACGCGGGCGCAAACGGTCGGCCAGCGGGCGCGGGCCTTCGGGGGTGGTGCCAGTCGGGCTGTCGAAAAGGTCGGCCATGCCGCCGAGATTAGCGGCAGGGCCGACGGGTTGAAAGGTCAGAAGCGGAAGCGCAGGCGCATCGCTTGCCCGGCACGAACCAGATCGAGCGACCAGACTCGCGAGGGCGCGTTTGCCGCCGTGACGACATCGGCCGGGGTGGCGATGGCGGTTCCGTTGATCGACGTGACGATATCGCCACGTTGCAAGCCCGCACGCGCGGCGATGGCCTGCGCGTCGGTGACGACGACTCCGGTCGCGTTCAACGGCAGGTCGAGTTCGGCGGTAACCGCGGGATTGATCAGCGCCACCGAAAGGCCGTTCAGCGCCACATCGGCCGAAACCGTGGTGGCCTGCCGGTCTGGCGTATCGGGCGCGACCGCAAGCGTGACCATGGCCGACATCGGCGTGCCGTCGCGCAGCCAGTCGATCTGCGTTTCGCTGCCAAGACCCAAAGAGGCCAAGCGGAACATGATTTCCTGCGGGGTATTCGTCGGCTCGCCACCCAGGGACAGGATCACGTCACCCTTGCGGATGCCCGCTGCGGCAAAGGGGCTGGCGGGGTGCAGGTCGGACACGAGAACCCCGTCGGGGTGGGCAAGACCCAGCGATTCGGCAAGGCTGGCGTCCATCGCCTGCCCTGCCAGACCGGCCCATGGACGCTGGAACGCGGTCGCGCCCGATTCGGCCTGTTTCACGATGCTGGCGACCAGATTTGCCGGAATGGCGAAGCCGATGCCTTGCGACCCGCCGCTGCGCGTCAGGATGGCGGTGTTGATGCCGACGAGACGCCCTTTGGTATCGACGAGCGCACCGCCGGAATTGCCGGGGTTGATGGCGGCATCGGTCTGGATGAAATAGCCCGATCCGTTGCCCAATTGCAGGGTCGACCGCGCCAGACCCGAAACGATGCCCTGCGACACGGTTTGACCCACCCCGAAGGGGTTGCCGATGGCAAGCACCAGATCGCCCACCTCGATCTCGTCGGAATTGCGCAGGGGGACGAAGGGCAGGTCTGTCGCGCCTTGCAGTTTCAGCACCGCCAGATCGGCCGCTTCGTCACCCAGCACGACGGTGGCCGCATATTCGCGGCGGTCGTTCAGCACGACACGGATTTCGGTGGCTTGCCCGACCACGTGGTAATTGGACACGACGATGCCGTCGGCTGTCAGCACAACGCCCGAGCCGAGCGAGTTTTGCACGCGGGGCTGGCTGGTGCCGAAGCCCTGGAAGAACTGCTCGAAGACGGGGTCGCCCGCAAAGGGGCTGGCCTTTTGTTCGACGACGCGGGTGGCATAGATGTTCACCACGGCGGGCGCTGTCGCCTTGACCACGGGCGAGAAGCTTTGCGCGATGTCGGCGCTGCTGGACGGAACGGTCTGGGCACCGGCGAAAACCGGAGCGAGCGCGACCAGCGCGACGAGGGAGATTGTACGGAGCATGGGGCCACCTGTGACGTTGCGGAGCCGCCTCTGGTATGGAAGCCAGAGGCGGCCCGCGCAAGCGGTGGCCGTTCACAACGCGGTGCGCTGTCAGTGCAGTTTGGTCTGCATCGAGATGGTCACGCAGACCGAAGCCGAGCCGCCCGTATCCATCACCGGACCGGCCGACACGCAATCAAGCCCGACGCGCCGCGCCAGACGCCACGAATGTTCGGGGATGATCCCGAGCAGGGTCGTGGCACCCAGCGTGCGGGCCGAGACGACCATTTCGTGGATAAGCTGCATCTGCACCCGCATCCGGTTGGCCGCCGGAACCGAATCGGACACGAAAACGCGGCTCGATTCCCAGACGTTGGGGGCGACGGGGGCGGGGAAATGCAGCAGATCGCGCGGAATCGACGGCAAAAGCCCAAGCTGGGCGTCGCGGATCATGTAGCTGTAGATGCCGCAGCGATGGGTGGTCGGGGTCAGGCGGACGCCGGCCAGAACCTCGCCGCGTTCATGCACGGCAACCCAACGGCTGGCGGGGGTGTCGTACTGGTCGAACTCCATGCCGTCGGCCTGCGGCAGGTCCCATCCGGCACCGTCGATAAAGGTGCGGTGGCGGGCGCGCAGCAGGTTGGCGAACAGGGTGCCATGGTGGTGCAGGTTGTCAAAGGATAGGGTCGTCACTTGCATGGTCAGTCTCCTTCTTCGGGGTTTACCGTGTGAAGGGACGGGCTCGGTCACTCGAGAAGTCGGTATTCACGCACCTTCCTGATGGCCTCGGACGTGGTTCTGGCTTCAAGCCGGACTCGCGCGGATTTCAGCCGCGCCTTGAACGCACTTTCGGTGATTCCCAGTTTTTCAGCCGCCGCCGCGTGCCTGTCCCCGTTGGCAAGGCAACGCAACGCCTCGATCTGGGCCCGTGTCAGATCGGTTGGCGGCTTTGCCTCGATATGGAGCTGGATCGTGGTTTCCCGCAACTTTTCCAGCTCGCCATCGGTGAACTCGCGGTCGGTGCGGGCGATGCCCACGATCGAACGCGAGGTGATCGGGCCATAGGAGGACACCGCACCGTATTGCAAGCCATGGGCCGCTGCCTTCTTCATCACGCTGAAGGGGTCCGGCAGGGGAATGGCGCTCCACCGCGTGGTGCCTTCCACCCCGACCCCCCAGAAGACCAGAGGGTCGCGGAGATAGTAGGATTGCGAATTATACTGGTCCACCCACGCGGCGGGGTACGAGCTTTTGTAAACGAGGGGAGTTGCGAACCGGATGTGCAAGCCGATGGTATAGCCCATCGGTGCGAGGGCATCGAGTTTTTCGAGCAGCACTGAAAGCGCCTTGCGTTCTGCCATGTCGTGCCCGAACCGGGCTCCCTGATTACTTTGAATTGCAAACCAGATATATTTGCAATTTCAGATTGCACATGTTCCGCGTTCACTGACAAGGCGCTACGATGCCGCGAGTGCCGAAAGCGCGGTAAAAGAAAAGCCCGCCGAAGCGGGCTGTTCAAGATTCGATCAAACGGTTGCGCCGCTTATTCTTCCGAGGCGTCCGCCGCTTCGGTGCGGGCGCGGTCGGCGGCGCCTTTGGCCGAAGTGTCACGGTCGACGAATTCGATGATCGCCATCGGGGCCATGTCGCCATAGCGGAAACCGGCCTTCATGATGCGGATGTAGCCGCCCTGACGCGACTGGTAGCGCGGGCCGAGGATGGCGAACAGACGTTCGACGTGCTTGTCTTCCTTGAGCGCAGCCTGCGCCTGACGGCGGGCGTGCAGGTCGCCGCGCTTGGCAAGGGTGATGAGCTTTTCGACGATCGGACGCAGTTCCTTGGCCTTGGGCAAGGTGGTCTTGATCTGTTCGTGTTCGATGAGCGAGCCGGACATGTTCGCGAACATCGCCTTGCGGTGTTCGTGGGTGCGGTTCAGCTTGCGGTAGCCGTTCGAGTGACGCATGGCAGTCTCCTAGCGTTTATACTTTGTGTTGCACGGCCTGCGTAGGGCCGGGCTTCGTTGGGGCAGGATTGCCCATGTTTTCCCCGGCAGCCCGGGCATTTTGGTGTGGGGCGGTTTGACCCGCCCCACGAAACTTAGAACTGGTCTTCGAAGCGCTTGGCGAGGTCTTCGATGTTTTCCGGCGGCCAGTCTTCGACTTCCATCCCGAGGTGCAGGCCCATGCCCGAAAGCACTTCCTTGATCTCGTTCAGCGATTTGCGGCCGAAGTTCGGGGTGCGCAGCATCTCGGCTTCGGTTTTCTGGATCAGGTCGCCGATGTAGACGATATTGTCGTTCTTCAGGCAGTTGGCCGAACGGACCGACAATTCCAGCTCGTCGACTTTCTTCAGGAGCAGCGGGTTGAATTCAAGCCCTGCGTCGACTTCGCCCAGTTTGGCCGATTCGGGTTCGTCGAAGTTGACGAAGATCGACAATTGGTCCTGAAGGATGCGCGCGGCATAGGCCACGGCGTCTTCGGGGGTGAGCGAGCCGTTGGTTTCGATCTTCATGGTCAGTTTGTCGTAGTCGAGCACCTGGCCTTCGCGGGTCGGGGTGACTTCGTAGCTGACTTTCTTGACCGGCGAGAAGATGGCGTCGATGGCGATAAGGCCGATCGGTGCATCTTCGGGCTTGTTCTTGTCTGCGGCGACATAGCCTTTGCCGGTGTTCACGGTCAGTTCCATGAACACATCGGCGCCGTCGTCGAGGTGGCAGATGACGTGGTCCTTGTTCAGAACCTCGATTCCGTTGGATTCCGAGATGTCGCCAGCGGTGACGACGCCCGGGCCTTTGGCAGAAATCGACAGGCGTTTCGGCCCTTCGACTTCCATCTTGAGTGCGACGCCCTTGAGGTTCAGCACGATGTCGGTGACGTCTTCACGCACACCGGCGACCGACGAGAACTCGTGCAGGACGTTGTCGATCTGCACGCTCGTGATCGCGCCGCCTTGCAGCGACGACATCAGCACGCGCCGCAGCGCGTTGCCCAGCGTCAGGCCGAAGCCCCGCTCGAGCGGTTCGGCGATCACGGTCGCCACGCGCACCGGATCGGCGCCGGGGCGCACCACCAATTGCGTGGGCTTGATGAGTTCTTGCCAGTTCTTGTGGATCATGCTGTCGCCTCCATACCAGTCCATTGCCCATGTCCATAAGCAGCGGACGCCCGAGGATCAGAAATACGTAAATCGGGCCGCGCGAAGACGCACGGCCCGACCGGTTGGAAATAGCTTAGACGCGGCGGCGCTTGGGCGGACGGCAGCCGTTGTGCGCGAGCGGGGTCACATCACGGATCGAGGTGATGTTGAAACCCACTGCGGCCAAGGCGCGCAGAGCCGACTCACGGCCCGAACCGGGGCCTTGCACTTCGACTTCCAGCGTTTTCACGCCATGTTCCTGTGCCTTGCGGCCCGCATCTTCGGCGGCCATCTGCGCGGCATAGGGGGTCGATTTGCGCGAACCCTTGAAACCCATCGTGCCCGAGGACGACCACGAAATGGCGTTGCCCTGCACGTCGGAGATCAGGATTTTGGTGTTGTTGAAGGAAGAGTTCACGTGAGCAACGCCAGCGGCGATGTTCTTGCGCTCTTTTTTCTTCAGACGGGCGTCTTTCTTGGTATCGCGTGCCATGATCTATGCCCCTCTTATTTCTTCTTGCCGGCGATGGCTTTGGCCGGTCCCTTGCGGGTCCGCGCGTTCGTGTGCGTGCGCTGGCCGCGAACCGGAAGGTTCTTGCGGTGACGCAGCCCACGGTAGCAACCAAGGTCCATCAGGCGCTTGATGTTCATCGAGACTTCGCGGCGAAGGTCGCCTTCAACCGTGAAGTTCGCGTCGATGTATTCGCGGATGGCGAGCACTTCGGCGTCGGACAGCTGGTTGACGCGGCGCGACTGGTCGATGTTCAGCGCGGTGCAGATGGTGTCCGCGTTGTGCGGGCCAATGCCGGTGATGTAGGTCAGCGCGATCGGAACCCGTTTCGCGGTCGGGATGTTGACGCCAGCAATACGTGCCAAAGCGTGTCTTCCTTTTCGTTGCGGTTCCGTGATGCCAGAACCTTTTTTCACAACTTGATGGCCACGATCAGCGCGACCACCGATTCAATCTGTTCGGCCAAGCATCAGATAGGCCAAACGATTCCCTTGCGGGACGCCGTGGCTTAGGGGCTTTTCCCCTGCCCGTCAAGGGCAGAGGGCGCCGAGGCCACGGTATTCGTTAATGCTTTTCAAGCACCTTGGCGATGGCAGCGGCCACCGCGTCCATCTCGGCCAGACCGTCTACGGCGTGCAACTGGTGCTTGGCGTAGTAATAGCCGATCAGGGGCGAGGTTTTCTTGTAGTATTCCATCAACCGCTGGCGCAGCGCGTCTTCGTTGTCGTCGGCGCGGCGGACCATCGCGGTCGAGCCGCAGACATCGCAGACGCCGGGTGTGGCGGTGGGGCGGGTCTGGTCGTGGTAGACCGCGCCGCAGTTGCCGCAGGTGAAGCGGCCGGTGATGCGGGCCACGAGGGCGGCATCGTCGACCTGCATCTCGATCACGGCGTCGAGCGTCTGGCCGGTGCGGGTGAGCAGGGCGCCAAGCGCATCGGCCTGCGGAAGGGTGCGGGGGAAGCCGTCGAAGATGAAGCCGCCGCCCGCGTTGCCGGTGATCTTTTCCTCGATCAGGCCGATCACGATGTCATCGGTGACAAGCTGGCCTTTGGCCATGACCTCGGCCACGCGGTTGCCCATTTCGGTGCCGCTGGTCTTTGCCTCGCGCAGCATGTCGCCGGTGGAAAGCTGGACCATGCCGCGTTCGTCGACCAACCGCTTGGCCTGGGTGCCCTTGCCTGCGCCGGGAGGGCCGAGGAGAATCAGGTTGACCATGCCGCCCCCTTTTTCAGCGACGCGCCGGAGCGCGCGGGCCGGTGCGCTTTTTACCGCGCAGGTTCGACTTTTCGATCAGGCCTTCGTACTGGTGCGCGAGAAGGTGCGACTGGATCTGGTTGATCGTATCCATCGTCACCGACACGACGATCAGCACCGAGGTGCCGCCGAAGTAGAAGGGAATCGAGAATTCGTTACGCAGGATTTCCGGCAGCAGGCAGATGAGCGCCAGATAGCCCGAGCCGAGCACGAGGATGCGGTTGACCACGTATTCCAGATATTCCTCGGTCTTCTTGCCGGGGCGGATGCCGGCGATGAAGCCGTTCTGGTTCTTGAGGTTCTCGGCCACATCATCGACCTTGAAGGCGACGTTGGCGGTGTAGAAGTAGCTGAAGAACACGATCATCGCGACGAAGAAGATCAGGTGCAGCGGCTGGCCCGGGCCGAAATAGGCGAGGATGGTCGACATCACGGGGCCGGTGGACTGGCCCGAAAAGGTCGAGATCGTGGTGGGCAAGAGCAGCAGCGACGAGGCGAAGATCGCGGGGATCACGCCTGCGGGGTTGACCTTGATCGGCAGGTGCGACGAGCCGCCGTCGTAGATTTTCATGCCGACCTGACGGCGGGGATACTGGATGTGGATTTTCCGCAGCGCCCGTTCGAGGAAGACGACGAAGGCGATGACCACGACCACCATGACGAAGACGCCGATGATGACCGCCGGATGCACAGCACCCGAGCGGCCGCTTTCAAGGAATTGCGCCATGGCGCGCGGGATTTCGGCCACGATGCCGACGAAGATGATAAGCGAGGTGCCGTTGCCGATGCCGCGCGCGGTGATCTGTTCGCCAAGCCACATCAGGAACATGGTGCCGCCGACCAGCGTGACGACGCAGGAGAGTTTGAAGAACAGACCCGGATCATGGGCGAGGTTGCCCGCCTCGATCGACGCGGCGATGCCCCAGGCCTGGAAGGTGGCCAGAAAGACGGTGGCGTAGCGGGTGTACTGGTTGATCTTCTTGCGACCCTGCTCGCCCTCTTTCTTGAGCTGTTCGAGCTGGGGGACCATTGAGGACAGAAGCTGGACGATGATCGACGCCGAGATGTAGGGCATGATCCCGAGGGCAAAGATGCCCATCCGCTTGATCGCGCCGCCGGTGAACATGTTGAGCATGCCGCCGATGCCCTGCCCCGCCTGATCCATGAAATTGCGCAGCGCGGTGCCGTCGATGCCCGGAACGGGAATATAGGTTCCCAGCCGGTAGACCATCAGCAAGCCGAGGGTAAAGAAAATGCGTTGGCGAAGGTCGGTCGCCTTGCCCAGGGCGGCCCAACTCAGGTTCGCCGCCATTTGCTCTGCAGCAGATGCCATGCCCAGATCTCTTTCATAAGAAGACGCCGCCAACCGTTTTCCGGTCGGCGGCGCGGGAAAACTTCGCCTTGTGATGTAAGCGGTCTAGGGGCCGCTCACAACACCTTATTCAGCGGCGACGCGTGCCGGTTTCACCGTCAGGGTGCCACCAGCGGCGGCGACGGCTTCGATGGCCGATGCGGAAGCGCCGGTCACGTGCAGTTTGATGGCGGTCTTGATCTCGCCCTTGGCGAGGATACGGATGCCGTCATGCTTGGACTTGGTCAGGCCAGCGGCCACGATCATGTCTTCGGTGATGTCGGCTTTCGCATCGAGCTTGCCCAGAGCGATGAACTTTTCGATCAGGCCGAGGTTCACGACTGCGAATTCCAGACGGTTCGGCTTGGTGAAGCCGCGCTTGGGCAGGCGGCGGTACAGCGGCATCTGGCCGCCTTCGTAGCCGCCGATGGCGACGCCCGAACGCGATTTCTGGCCCTTGATACCACGGCCTGCGGTCTTGCCCTTGCCCGAACCCGGACCACGCGCAACGCGCTTTTGCTTCTTGGCCGCACCGGGATTGTCGTGCAGTTCGTTCAATTTCATGTCGCATACTCCTAAGCCGGAATGCCCATCCTGCGACGGATGAAGGGCAACGCGGCGTTTCTTTTTGATTCTGTGGCGCGGGGCCACTGCGGGCGTATAGCGGGACGGGGGGGCTGCGGCAAGGTGGATTCCGAAGCGGGAAACGGCAAAGGCGCGTGCTTGCGGCAAACCGGGCCAAGAACGCAAGGCGGCGCGAAAGGCTCCAGTGGAGCGTTTCGCACCGACGCCGTTAGGGGCGCGCCCGACACGCGGGGTGGGCGCTTCATGCGCCCGCCCCGATGGGGCGGGTCGGGCGCGCACCGTGGCTTTGGGCCACGGTGCAACCCCGGGCGTTGATAGACTGAACAAAAAAACGCCCCGCCTTGCGGCAGGGCGTTCTTGATATGATCTGCCGCACCGTCAGGCGCAGCAGCGTTTCAGCCGCGCTCTTCGATGATGGTCACGAGATGCTGGATCTTGCGGACCATGCCACGGATGGAAGGCGTGTCTTCCAATTCGCGGGTGCGGTTCATTTTGTTCAGGCCAAGACCTTTCAGGGTCGCGGTCTGGACGGCCGGACGGCGGGCGGCGGACGCCACCTGCTTGACGACGATGGTTTTCTTGTCTGCCATGATCAAGCCTCCACGACTTCGGCTTCGGGCTTCTTCAGGATCTCGGCCACTTTCTTGCCGCGACGGTTCGCGACATGGCGGGGCGAGGCTTCCTGCTTGAGGCCGTCGATGGTGGCGCGGATCATGTTGTAGGGGTTGGCCGAGCCGATCGACTTGGCGACAACGTCCTGGATGCCGAGCATTTCGAAAACAGCGCGCATCGGGCCGCCGGCGATGATGCCGGTACCGGCAACGGCGGTACGCATGACCACCTTACCGGCGCCGTGACGGCCTTCGATATCGTGGTGCAGGGTGCGGCTGTCTTTCAGCGGCACGCGCACGAGGCTGCGCTTGGCCTGTTCGGTGGCCTTGCGGATCGCTTCGGGCACTTCCTTGGCCTTGCCCTTGCCGAAGCCGACGCGACCGCGCTGGTCACCGACAACGACGAGTGCCGCAAAGCCGAAGCGCTTGCCGCCCTTGACGGTTTTCGAGACGCGGTTGATCGCGACCAGACGGTCGGCGAATTCCGGGGTTTCTTCCGGGCGGTTGTCGCGGCGGTCGTTGCCACGGCCATCCCGGCGGTTATCACGTTCTGCCATGAGGCATTCCTTACATCGAGGCGCGGCAAAGCGCCGTTATCAGCCGATCCCGGTGGAGCCGCAGGGCAATCCCCGGATCATCGGGGCGGCGCGTTCCTTTTCGGGAAACGCCGCCCGCTTTGATTAGAACTTCAGGCCACCTTCACGGGCAGCATCGGCCAAAGCCTTGATCTTGCCGTGGAAGATGTAGCCGCCGCGGTCGAAGTAGCATTCTTCCACGCCGGCTTTCTTTGCCCGCTCTGCAATCGCAGCGCCGATCTTGGCCGCAGCCTCGACGTTGTTCTTGCCGATCAGACCCAGATCCTTTTCGAGCGACGAGGCGGACGCAACGGTCACGCCTTTTACGTCGTCGATCAGCTGGGCGCTGATGTTCTTGTTCGAGCGGTGGACCGACAGACGCAAGCGCCCGTTGGACATCGCCTTGATTTTGTTCCGGACGCGCAGGCGGCGCTTGAGGAACAGCTCTCTTTTGGTGTTCGCCATGATTGCGCCCCTTACTTCTTCTTGCCTTCCTTGCGGAAGACGAATTCACCCTTGTAGCGGATGCCCTTGCCTTTGTACGGCTCGGGGCGTTTCCACTCGCGGATGTTCGCAGCAACTTGACCAACTTGCTGCTGGTCGATGCCTTCCACAACGATTTCGGTCTGTTTCGGCGACGTGACGGTCACGCCTGCCGGAACCTCGAAGTTCACTTCGTGCGAATAGCCGAGCGACAGTTTCAAGACATTGCCAGCCATCGCAGCGCGGTAACCCACGCCTTGAATTTCAAGCTCTTTCTTGAAGCCCGTCGTCACACCCGCAACGAGGTTTGCAACCATGGAACGGACCATGCCCCACTGCTGACGGGCGCGCTTGGAGGTGCCGCGCGGTTTGACCGAAACGGTCGAACCTTCGATCACCAAGGACACGTCGTCACCTGCGGTGAAGCTGCGGGTGCCTTTCGGCCCCTTGACTTCGATGGTCTGGCCGCTGGTCGAGGCCGTAACGCCCGAAGGCAGTTCGACCGGTTTTTTGCCAATACGAGACATTTCCATCCCCCCCTTAGAATACGGTGCAGAGGACTTCGCCGCCAACATTGGCAGAGCGAGCCGCTGCATCCGACATCACGCCCTTGGGCGTGGAGACGATGGAGACGCCAAGACCGTTACGCACGGTCGGGATATCCTTGACGCCCATGTACACGCGACGGCCCGGTTTGGACACGCGCTTGATTTCACGGATGACAGGGGTGCCTTCGAAGTACTTGAGCGAGATCACCAGTTCACCCTGGCCATTCTCGGTCGTGTTCTTCTCGTAGCCACGGATGTAGCCTTCGCCCGCCAGTACGTCGAGCACCCAGACCCGCAGCTTGGAAGCCGGGGTGGACACGGTCGACTTGCCGCGCAATTGCGCGTTGCGGATACGGGTCAGCATATCGCCGAGAGGATCGTTCATAGTCATTTTCCCCTCCTCTCCTTACCAGCTCGACTTCACCATGCCGGGAATCTGGCCGAAGGAGGCCAGTTCACGCAACATGATCCGCGAGAGTTTGAGCTTACGGTAGTAAGCATGGGGACGGCCCGTAAGCTGGCACCGGTTGTGCAGCCGGGTCGCCGACGAGTTGCGGGGCAGTTCCGCCAGTTTCAGCGTCGCCTTGAAGCGATCTTCCACCGGTTTGGTCTGGTCGTTGATCACCGCCTTGAGAGCCGCGCGCTTGGAAGCATGTTGCTTCACCAGCTTGGCGCGCTTCACTTCGCGGTTCACCATGGATTTCTTTGCCATATCTAGGATCCTCGCGCTCAGGAATTGAAGGGCATGTTGAAGTGCTTCAACAGTGCCTTGGCTTCGGCGTCGGTCTTCGAATTGGTGCAGATGATGATATCCATCCCCAACACTTCATCGACCTTGTCGAAGTTGATTTCCGGGAACACGATGTGCTCTTTCAGGCCCATGGCATAGTTGCCGCGGCCGTCGAAGCTGCTGCCCTTGACGCCGCGGAAGTCGCGGACGCGGGGAAGTGCGATCGTGATGAGGCGGTCGAGGAATTCGTACATACGGTCCCCGCGCAGGGTCACCTTGCAGCCGAGCGGCATTTCCTCACGGACGCGGAAGCCGGCGATCGACTTCTTGGCGTGGGTGATGACTGCTTTTTGACCGGCGATGAGCGACAGCTCTTCGGCGGCTTGCTTGACCTTTTTGGTGTCTTTCACGGCTTCGCCGACGCCCATGTTCAGGACGATCTTGTCCAGACGCGGGATCTGCATGTCGTTCCTGTAGCCGAATTCTTCCTTCATGGCCGCACGGATGCGGGTCATGTAGTCAGCCTTGGCGCGGGGGGTGTAGGTTGCGGTATCGAGCATCAGATCGCCTCCCCGTTGGATTTGGCGTAACGCACCTTCTTGTCGCCTTCCATGCGGAAGCCGACGCGGGTCGGTTTGCCGTCCTTGTCAAGGATTGCCAGGTTCGACAGGTCGATCGGCATTGCCTTGGGGATGCGGCCACCTTGCGACGAAGGGGTCTGCTTGGTGTGACGGATCG
This sequence comes from Gemmobacter sp., assembly GCA_040398445.1. Taxonomy (GTDB): domain Bacteria; phylum Pseudomonadota; class Alphaproteobacteria; order Rhodobacterales; family Rhodobacteraceae; genus Paragemmobacter. The sequence continues at coordinate 33,947 of JBBAUB010000006.1, forward strand.
CGACGTTGACGCCTTCGACCACTGCCTTGTTCGCGGCGGGGTTTACCGAGGCGATTTCGCCCTTTTTACCCTTGTCGCGGCCGGTCAGCACGATGACGGTGTCACCTTTTTTGAGTTTCGCAGCCATCAGAGCACCTCCGGAGCCAGCGAGATGATCTTCATGAAGTTCTTTGCACGCAGCTCGCGCACGACCGGCCCGAAGATACGGGTGCCGACCGGTTCGCCCTGGTTGTTCAGGATGACGGCGGCGTTACGGTCGAAGCGGATCGTCGTGCCGTCTTCACGGCGGACTTCCTTGGCGGTGCGAACGACGACGGCTTTACGCACGTCGCCCTTTTTGACACGGCCTTTCGGAATCGCTTCCTTGACCGACACCACGATGATGTCGCCCACGGATGCGTAGCGGCGGTGTGAACCGCCCAGAACCTTGATGCACTGAACCCGGCGAGCGCCAGAGTTGTCAGCCACATCCAGATTGGTCTGCATCTGGATCATTGGATTACTCCCGACCTTTGGGAACCGTCATGATCTTACGGTCCCAGGGTTTCGTTCGAGCCGAACGGAGGGTCGAGGCTTACGCCTCGAGCACCACCGTCCAGCGTTTCGTTTTCGAGATCGGCGCGCATTCTTCGATGCGGACCGAGTCGCCGACCTTGAACTTGTTATGCTCGTCGTGGGCCCGATACTTCTTGGACTTACGGACGGTCTTTTGCAGCAACGGGTGCTTGAAGCGGCGCTCGACGAGGACGGTGATCGTCTGCTCGTTCTTGTCCGAGGTCACGACACCTTGCAGGATACGCTTGGGCATAATGTGATCCTCTTATTTCGCGGCTTCAGCGGCTTTTTGGGTCAACACCGTGTGGATGCGGGCAACGTCCTTGCGGATGTTGCGCATACGGGCGGTGTTTTCGAGCTGGCCGGTGGCCTGCTGGAAGCGCAGGTTGAACGCTTCCTTTTTCAACGCGACAAGCTGCTCGCGCAGCTGGTCGGGCGTCTTGGTTTTCAGTTCGCTGGCGAGCATCGCCTTTTCCTTTTTCTCAATCACCAGAGAGCCCCTTTTTGTGGAAGGGTGACCCTGAACCCGGTGGATCAATGATAGACCAACGATTCCGAGTCGCCCCGGAACCGCTGGATGCGCTCCTATACGGGGTGGGGCTTGGGGGCGCAAGGAATGATTTTCGGAAGAACCGAGCAGTGGCGAAAGGCTCCAGTGGAGCGTTTCGCCACTGCGCCGCTAGGGCCGCGCGCGACCCGTGGGGTGGGCGCTTTGCGCACGCCCCGTGGGGCGGGTCGTGCGCGGCCCGTGGCTTTGGGCCACGGGCCAACCCTGCCGTGGCGCGGGTGACTGAAACGGAAAAAACCCCCGCCGTTTCCGGCAGGGGTCTTTTGGTCTTCGTAGGGTGGGTGCTGTGCACCCACCGCCACGCTTACCAGTCTTCGCGGGCAACGACGCGGGTCGTCACCGGAAGTTTCATGGCGCCCAGACGCAGGGCTTCACGTGCGATCACTTCGGACACGCCGTCGATCTCGAACATGATGCGGCCGGGTTTTACCTTGGCTGCCCAGTAGTCGATCGAGCCTTTACCTTTACCCATGCGGACTTCGGTAGGCTTGGACGAGACCGGGACATCCGGGAAAATCCGGATCCAGACGCGGCCCTGACGTTTCATGTGGCGGGTGATCGCGCGGCGGGCCGCTTCGATCTGCCGCGCGGTCACACGCTCGGGCTCGGTGGCTTTGAGCGCAAAGGAGCCGAAGTTCAGCAAGAAGCCGCCCTTCGCTTCGCCGTGGATACGGCCTTTGTGCTGTTTGCGGAACTTGGTCCGTTTCGGTTGCAGCATCTTTCTTCTCCCTTACGCGCGTTCGCGGTCGCGGCGCGGAGCGCGAGGAACAGCGCCCTCTTGCGCTTCGGCGTGACGGCGATCATGAGCCTGCGGATCGTGCTCGAGGATTTCTCCTTTGAAGATCCACACTTTGACGCCGATGATCCCGTAGGGGGTCGCGGCTTCGGACAGCGCATAGTCGATGTCGGCGCGCAGGGTGTGCAGCGGAACGCGGCCTTCGCGGTACCATTCGGTACGTGCGATTTCAGCGCCACCCAGACGACCTGCAACGTTCACACGGATGCCCAAGGCCCCCATGCGCATCGCACCCTGAACGCCACGCTTCATGGCGCGACGGAAGGACACGCGACGCTCCATCTGCTGGGCGATCGATTCGGCGACCAACTGGGCGTCGGCTTCCGGCTTGCGGATTTCGACGATGTTCAGGTGGAGGTCCGACTTCGTGAAGGCTGCGAGTTTCTTGCGCAGCGTTTCGATGTCGGCGCCTTTTTTGCCGATGATGACGCCCGGACGCGCGGTGTGGATCGTGACGCGGCACTTTTTGTGCGGACGTTCGATGATCACACGGCTGATGCCGGCCTGCTTGCATTCCTCGTGGATGAATTCACGCATCTTGAGGTCTTCAAGCAGAAGGTTGCCGTAATCTTTCGATTCAGCGAACCAGCGGCTGTCCCAGGTCCGGTTGACCTGAAGACGCATCCCGATCGGGTTGACCTTCTGACCCATTATGCAGTCTCCCCGGTTTGACGGACCTTGATGGTGATTTCGCTGAACGGCTTCATGATCTTGCCGAACCGGCCACGTGCACGCGGACGGCCACGCTTCATGACGAGGTTCTTGCCGACCCAGGCTTCCGCGACGACAAGGCTGTCGACGTCGAGGCCGTGGTTGTTTTCAGCGTTGGCGATGGCCGACTGAAGGCATTTCTTCACGTCACCGGCAATGCGGCGCTTCGAGAAGGTGAGGTCGGCAAGCGCCTTGTCCACCTTCTTGCCACGGATCATCGCCGCGACAAGGTTCAGCTTCTGCGGAGAGGTGCGAAGCATGCGGCTGATCGCCATTGCTTCGTTGTCGGCCACGCGGCGCGGATTCTTTTCGTTTGCCATGGCTTACTTCCGTTTCGCTTTCTTGTCGGCAGCGTGACCGTAATAGGTCCGGGTCGGCGAATATTCACCGAACTTCTGACCGATCATCTCTTCGGTGACGGCGACGGGAATGTGCTTCTTGCCGTTGTAGACCCCGAAGGTCAGACCGACAAACTGCGGCAGGATCGTGGAACGACGCGACCAGATCTTGATCACTTCGTTCTTGCCCGACTCGCGCGACTTTTCGGCCTTTTTCAGGACGTAAGCGTCGACGAACGGGCCTTTCCAGATAGAACGTGCCATGGATTAGCGGCCCTTTTTCTTGGCGTGACGCGAGCGGACAATGTATTTGTCCGTCTGCTTGTTCGACCGGGTCTTGTTGCCCTTGGTGCCCTTGCCCCACGGGGTGACCGGGTGACGGCCGCCCGAAGTCCGGCCTTCACCACCACCATGCGGGTGGTCGATCGGGTTCATGGCCACGCCGCGAACGGTCGGGCGGACGCCCATGTGACGCTTGCGCCCTGCCTTGCCGAGGTTCTGGTTCGAGTTGTCGGGGTTCGACACGGCACCGATGGTCGCCATGCATTCCTGACGGACCATGCGCAATTCGCCCGACGACAGGCGGATCTGGGCGTAGCCACCGTCACGGCCGACGAACTGGGCGTAGGTTCCGGCAGCGCGGGCCAACTGGCCACCCTTGCCGGGCTTCAGTTCGACGTTGTGCACGATCGTCCCGATCGGCATGCCCGAGAAGGGCATCGCGTTGCCGGGTTTGACGTCGGTCTTGGCGCCGGCGATCACTTGGTCGCCAATGGCCAGACGCTGCGGAGCCAGGATATAGGCCAGCTCGCCATCGTTGTATTTGATCAGCGCGATGAACGCGGTGCGGTTCGGGTCATATTCGATCCGTTCCACGGTCGCCGCGATATCGAATTTGCGGCGTTTGAAGTCCACGATGCGATAGAGACGCTTGGCGCCCCCACCCTTGTGCCACATCGTGATACGTCCGGTGTTGTTCCGGCCACCCGTCTTCGTCAAGCCTTCAGTAAGGGCTTTGACGGGGCGTCCTTTCCACAGCTCCGAACGGTCGATCAGAACCAGCCCACGCTGGCCAGGCGTCGTCGGTTTATACGACTTGAGTGCCATGCTCTCTGTCTTCCGTCAGCTAAGGGGTCGCGTTGCGACCCAAGTTATAGGGCTCCGAAGATCCCCGGTCAGTCTGTCCCGGCCCGCGCTGGAAACCCCAGCAAAACAAGCCAATTCATCAAAAAATCAGGGGCCCCGGAAAACCGGGGCCGCCAGATTCGCTGGGCTTCTATCAGAGGCCCGTAGCAACGTCGATAGTGTTGCCTTCCTCGAGCGTGACATAGGCCTTTTTCTTGTCCGAGCGTTCGCCTGCGCGACCGCGGAACTTTTTGGCCTTGCCCTTGGTGACGACGGTGTTGACCGCTTTGACCTTGACGCCGAAAACCGCTTCGACGGCTTCCTTGATCATGGGCTTGCTGGCATTCATCGCCACCTGAAAGACGACCGCGCCGTTTTCGGACACCATGGTGGCCTTTTCGGTGATGATCGGCTTCTTGATCAGATCGTAGTGTTCGGGTTTCGCGCTCATTTCAGGCGAGCCTCCAAGGCTTCGACACCCGCCTTGGTGATCACGAGCGTGTCACGCTTGAGGATGTCATAGACGTTAGCGCCGATGGTCGGCAGCACGTCGATGCCTTCGATGTTGCGGGCGGCGAGCGCGAAATTCGCGTCGACATCAGCGCCATCGATGATCAGCACGCGCTTCCAGCCACGTTCCTGCAGGGTCTTGGCAAGGATACCGGTCTTGGCGTCGGCCAGCGCGATGCTGTCGAGGATCACCAGTTCGCCGGCTTTCGCCTTGGCCGAGAGCGCATGGCGAAGGCCAAGCGCACGGAACTTTTTCGGCAGATCATGGGCGTGCGACCGCGGGGTCGGGCCCTTGACGACACCACCGTGACGGAAGATCGGGGCCTTCTTGGAACCGTGGCGTGCGCCGCCGGTGCCTTTCTGGCGATAGATCTTCTTGGTCGAGTAGGACACTTCGGCGCGCGTCAGCGTCGAGTGGGTGCCTGCCTGCGACTTGGCACGCTGCCAACGGACCACACGGTGCAGGATGTCGGCGCGCGGCTCGAGGCCGAACAGCGCTTCATCCAGATCGATGGAACCGGCGGCACCGCCGTCGAGCTTGATTACGTCAAGTTTCATGCTTCACCCCCTTCGACAGCCACTTCGGCAGCCGGAGCAGCAGCGGTTGCGGCGCGGATCGCTGCCGGACGCGGTGCGTCGGCGAACGGTGCCTTCTTGACCGCATCCTTGATGGTGACCCAGCCACCGCGCGAGCCCGGGACGGCGCCCTTGACCATGATCAGGCCACGGTCGGCGTCGGTACGGACGACTTGCAGGTTCTGGGTCGTGGTGCGGACGGAACCGAGATGGCCAGCCATCTTCTTGCCCTTGAACACCTTGCCCGGATCCTGGCACTGGCCGGTCGAACCGTGCGAACGGTGCGACACGGACACACCGTGCGAGGCGCGAAGACCGCCGAAGTTGTGACGCTTCATCGCACCGGCAAAGCCCTTGCCGATCGAGGTTCCGGCGATGTCGACGAACTGGCCAGCAAGATAGTGGTCAGCCGTGATTTCGGCGCCGATTTCGATCAGGTTGTCGGGCGAGACGCGGAATTCCGCGATCTTGCGCTTGGGGGCCACGTTCGCCTTGGCGAAGTGGCCGCGCATGGCAGCCGTGGTCCGCTTGGCCTTGGCAGTGCCCGCGCCAAGCTGGACGGCGGTGTAGCCGTCACGGTCGGCGGTGCGCTGTGCGACCACTTGCAGATTGTCGAGCTGGAGAACGGTCACAGGAACCTGTGCGCCGTTTTCCATGAACAGCCGGGTCATGCCCAGCTTCTTGGCGATAACACCAGAACGCATGGTCATTACCCCCTTAAACCTTGATCTCGACATCCACGCCAGCGGCGAGGTCGAGCTTCATCAGCGCGTCCACGGTCTGGGGGGTCGGATCGACGATATCGAGAAGACGCTTGTGCGTGCGGATTTCCCACTGGTCGCGCGACTTCTTGTCGATGTGCGGACCACGGAGAACCGTGAACTTCTCGATCTTGTTCGGCAGCGGGATCGGGCCGCGCACTTGCGCGCCGGTCCGCTTGGCCGTGTTTACGATTTCCTGCGTGCTGGCATCCAGAACGCGGTAATCGAAGGCTTTCAGCCGGATGCGGATGGTCTGACCTTGCATCTTTCAGTCCTTCTTAGAACGTAGGGTGGGCCTGCGCCCACCCAAGAGGTTCTGGTTACTTAAGGTCCGGCAGCGCCCGAAAGCGCCACCGGCAGAGATCACTTCAGAATCTTCGACACGACGCCTGCACCGACGGTGCGGCCGCCTTCGCGGATGGCGAAGCGCAGTTTTTCTTCCATGGCGATGGGGGCGATCAGTTCGACGTTGAACTTGAGGTTATCGCCCGGCATCACCATTTCGGTGCCTTCCGGCAGCTGGACCGTTCCCGTCACGTCGGTCGTGCGGAAATAGAACTGCGGACGGTAGTTCGCGAAGAACGGCGTGTGACGGCCGCCTTCTTCCTTGGTCAGGATATAGGCTTCGGCTTCGAACTGGGTGTGCGGGTTCACCGACTTCGGCTTGCACAGCACCTGGCCACGTTCCACGCCTTCACGGTCGATACCGCGCAAGAGGACGCCGACGTTGTCGCCAGCTTCACCACGGTCGAGCAGTTTGCGGAACATTTCCACGCCCGTGCAGGTCGACTTTTTGGTGTCGCGGATGCCGACGATTTCAACTTCGTCGCCGACGTTGATCACGCCACGCTCGATCCGGCCGGTCACAACCGTGCCGCGGCCCGAGATCGAGAACACGTCTTCGATCGGCATCAGGAAGGGCTGGTCGATGGCGCGGGCGGGCGTCGGGATATACGAATCGACAGCCGCCATCAGCTCGCGGATCGAGTCTTCGCCGATGTCTTTGCGCTCGCCGATCATGGCCTGGTGGGCCGAGCCTTTGACGATCGGAATGTCGTCGCCGGGGTATTCGTAGGACGAGAACAGCTCGCGCAGTTCCATTTCCACCAGTTCGATCAGTTCGGCGTCATCAACAAGATCGACCTTGTTCATGTAGCAGACCATGTAGGGGATACCGACCTGACGGCCGAGCAGGATATGCTCGCGCGTTTGCGGCATCGGGCCGTCGGACGCGGCGCAAACGAGGATCGCGCCGTCCATCTGGGCAGCGCCGGTGATCATGTTCTTGACGTAGTCGGCGTGGCCGGGGCAGTCGACGTGGGCGTAGTGGCGGGCTTCGGTCTCGTATTCCACGTGCGCGGTCGAGATGGTGATGCCGCGTGCCCGCTCTTCCGGCGCGCCGTCGATCTGGTCATAGGCGCGGAATTCGCCGAAGTATTTCGTGATCGCCGCGGTCAGCGTGGTCTTGCCGTGGTCAACGTGGCCGATGGTGCCGATGTTGACGTGCGGTTTATTCCGTTCAAACTTTGCCTTGCCCATGGGAGGGACTCCTCGTTTTTGTTCGGTTGCGGCGGGGTGATCCCCGCCCTACGGGGTTGGTAGGGCGGGGTTCACCCCGCCGCACCGTCAAGCGTATTTCTTCTGGATCTCGTCCGAGATGTTCTGCGGAACCGCGTCGTAATGGTCGAAGGACATCGAGAACACCGCACGGCCCGAGGTCATCGAGCGCAGCGTGTTGATGTAGCCGAACATGTTCGCCAGCGGAACCATGGCCGAGATGACGTTCGCGTTGCCGCGGCTGTCCTGCCCCGTGACCATGCCCCGACGCGAGGTCAGGTCGCCGATGACGCCGCCGGTGTATTCTTCCGGGGTGACGACCTCGACGGTCATGATCGGTTCGAGCAGTTTCGCGCCAGCCTTCTTGAGACCTTCGCGCATTGCAGCGCGCGAGGCGATTTCGAAGGCGAGAACCGAGGAGTCGACGTCATGGTAGGCGCCGTCGATCAGCGCAACCTTGAAGTCGATCACGGGGAAGCCGGCAAGCGGGCCCGAGTCCATGACGGACTTGATGCCTTTTTCGACGCCCGGGATGTATTCCTTGGGCACCGAACCGCCGACGACCTTGGCTTCGAACGAATAGCCTTCGCCCGGTTCCGTGGGCGAGATCACCAGTTTCACGCGCGCGAACTGGCCGGTACCACCGGTCTGCTTCTTGTGCGTGTAGTCGATCTCGTGTTCGCGCGAGATGGTCTCGCGGTAGGCCACCTGCGGCGCGCCGATGTTCGCCTCGACCTTGAATTCGCGACGCATACGGTCGACGAGGATGTCGAGGTGAAGTTCGCCCATGCCCTTCATGATGGTCTGGCCCGACTCGATATCGGTTTCGACGCGGAAGGACGGGTCTTCGGCAGCCAGACGGGCGAGTGCGATGCCCATCTTTTCCTGGTCGGCCTTGGTCTTGGGTTCCACGGCGATTTCGATGACCGGGACCGGGAAGGTCATGGTTTCGAGAACGACGGGCTGGGCCGGATCACACAGCGTATCGCCGGTGGTCGTTTCCTTGAGGCCGCCAAGCGCGATGATGTCGCCGGCGAAAGCTTCGGTGATTTCCTCACGCTCGATGGCGTGCATCATCATCATACGGCCAACGCGCTCTTTGCGCTGCTTGGTCGCGTTCAGCATGCCGTCGCCCTTGGCCAGTTTGCCCGAGTAGATGCGGGTAAAGGTCAAGGAACCGACGAAGGGGTCGTTCATGATCTTGAACGCCAGCGCCGAGAAGGGCTGGTTGTCATCGGCAGACCGCTGGATGTTGCGGGTTTCCGTCTCGTCGCCCGGTGCGAAGCCTTCGTAGGCGGGCACGTCGAGCGGCGAGGGCAGATAGTCGATGACGGCGTTCAAAAGGGGCTGGACGCCCTTGTTCTTGAAGGCCGAACCGGCGAACACGGGCACGAAGTCGATCGCGAGCGTGCCCTTGCGGATCAGCGCGCGCAGCGTTTCGGCGTCGGGCTCGTTGCCTTCGAGATAGGCTTCCATCGCCGCGTCGTCCTGGCCGACTGCGTTTTCCAGCAGGTTCAGACGCCATTCGTCGGCGCTGTCTTTGAGGTCGGCGCGGATTGCCTGACGGACCCACGAGGCACCAAGGTCTTCACCCTGATAAACCCACTCTTCCATCGTGACGAGGTCGATGATGCCTTCGAGCTTGTCTTCGGCACCGATCGGCAGCGCGACCGGAACGGCGTTGGCGCCGGTACGGTCTTTGATCATCTTGACGCAGTTGAAGAAGTCGGCGCCGGTCTTGTCCATCTTGTTGACGAAGACAATACGCGGAACCTTGTAGCGGTCAGCCTGACGCCACACGGTTTCGGTTTGCGGTTCGACCCCGGCGTTGCCGTCGAGCAGCACCACGGCACCGTCGAGCACGGCCAGCGAACGTTCGACTTCGATCGTGAAGTCAACGTGGCCGGGGGTGTCGATGATGTTGAAACGGAACTTGTCGGCACGTGCGTGCTCGAGGCCCGGATCGATGGTGCGTTCCCAGAAGGTGGTGGTGGCAGCAGAGGTGATCGTGATGCCACGCTCTTGCTCTTGCTCCATCCAGTCCATCGTGGCGGCGCCGTCATGGACTTCGCCGATCTTGTGGGACTTGCCGGTGTAGTAAAGGATACGCTCGGTCGTCGTGGTTTTCCCTGCGTCGATGTGCGCAATGATCCCGAAGTTGCGGTAGCGTTCCAGCGGATATTCGCGTGCCATGGTGACCCCTTACCAGCGGTAGTGGCTGAACGCTTTGTTTGCGTCGGCCATCTTGTGGGTGTCTTCACGCTTCTTCACGGCCGTCCCGCGGTTGTTCACCGCATCGGCCAGCTCGGCAGCAAGACGTTCTTCCATGGTGTTCTCGTTGCGCTTGCGCGCGGCGATGATCAGCCAACGGATGGCAAGCGCTTCGCGGCGCTCGATACGGACTTCGACGGGGACCTGATAGGTCGCACCACCGACGCGGCGCGAGCGCACTTCGACGGAGGGTTTCACGTTTTCCAGCGCTTCGTGGAAGCACTCGATCGGTTGACGCTTGAGGCGCTGTTCGACGCGGCTCAGGGCACCGTAAACAATCGATTCCGCGACGGATTTCTTACCGTCGAGCATCAGGTTGTTCATGAATTTGGTCAGAACCCGGTCGCCATACTTGGCATCGGGAAGGATATCGCGTTTTTCAGCGGCGTGACGACGTGACATGTTCTAATTCCTCACTTCGGACGCTTGGCGCCGTACTTCGAACGACGCTGGCGACGTTCTTTGACGCCCTGGGTGTCCAGAACGCCGCGCAGGATGTGGTAACGCACACCGGGAAGGTCTTTCACGCGGCCGCCACGGATCAGGACAACCGAGTGTTCCTGAAGGTTGTGCTTTTCGCCGGGAATGTAGCTGATGACTTCGAAGCCATTGGTCAGGCGCACTTTGGCAACCTTACGCATGGCCGAGTTCGGCTTCTTCGGAGTGGTGGTGTAGACGCGGGTGCAAACACCACGCTTCTGCGGGCAGGATTCCAAGTGCTGCGACTTGGATCGCCGTACTTTTGCTTCCCGCGGCTTGCGGATCAGCTGTTGGATAGTTGGCATTCACGTTCCCCGTGTTGCGCTGTCAATACTCGCACCGGACCCGGTGCGCTGCTTCTCGACGGTGCCTTGCGCAGATCGCAAAACACCAAAACCGCATACGCCCCCGACGCGGGGACGACGCGGTGGAATTCCAGAGGATCGGAGCGCGGGGCCCGGATCATGACCACTTATTTTTAGGCACCCCATCAGCAAAACCGTTAAGGTCGCAGGACGAGGTAGCGGGCGTATAGGGGGAGTCGCGGGGGATGTCAACGGGCGCTCTTGGGCGCGGGGGACCGCCAGCGCCTTATGCCACAGGGGCTTTGCGCCCGAACAGCGCCGTGCGGAGCAGGCAGGCGACCAGCAGGGTGAAGAGGGCGGCAAAGATCGCGTCCGACAGGAAATGTCGCCCCGACGTCATGCGTTGCAGCGCCGAAACCACTGGCAGCGCGATGGCCGCTCCGGCAAGCAGGCGATAGGCCAAGGACGAGAGGCGCGCGCGCCACAGGCCAAGGAGCAGCACAAGGGCTATCGCCGTGGCGGTGGCCCCCGACACCTCGCCCGACACGAAGGAGCAGTTGGACAGGCATTGGTCGGTTGGCAGCCACGGCGGGGTGAAGTGCCGGGTGCCGCCGAATGCGGTGACATCGGCAGGGCGGGCGCGGCCCCAGAAGCGTTTGAGCAGGGTGTCGGCCATCAGCCCGGGGCCCAAGGCATAGGTCAGCACGATCATGGCCCAGAGGCGGGCCGATCCGCCAAAGGCCGGGCTTTTGCGGACCAGCGCCACGATCCACAGGACGAATGCCGCGAGCAGGACCAGCCCCGAAAAACGCCACAGGACGAAGCGCAGGGTTTCCGAGCCTGCCCCGCCCAGCCAGTGCTTGCCGTCGAAGAACAGCGCCGCCACGCCCGTGTCGATGGAGGGCGCGATGACGAAGGGCAGCATCGCCACAACCGAGGCCAGCGCGACGGTCAGCGGGGCGGGAAGGTCAAGACGCATGGAAACACGCTGCATCGACGATGAAGGCTTTCAATCCGGCCTTGGCATAGGCGCCGGTTCCGGCGTCGAGGTCCAACCGCTCGGACGGGCATTGCAGGCGTTGGCCGATGAACAGCACCTTGCCGGTGATGGCGGGCGGCAGCGGGTAGGTTTGTTCGTAATGGTTCATCGGGCGGCCCTTGGGCGGAACAGCGAATATCTGAAGGTTGCTTTCAGCGCCGGTGAAGAACAGGTCGGCCAGAATATCGCGCCGGTCGGCCACGATGGGCAGGCCATCGTTGTCGATCGACATATCGATGATCTGGCGGCTCATGGCGGCCTGTCCGGTCCAGCGGTCGAGCAGCGGATTTGAATTGCCGATGGTGACGGCGGGAAACAGTGTGAGCAGCGGCAAGATCGCGCAGATGGCACCGTTCACGGCAAGCGAGGCTGTCATCAGGCGGGGGCGGCGTTGCAGCACGATCACGGCGGCGATGGTTCCGGCGAAATAGGCCGAGGCGGCCCAGTTGGCATAGGCCTTGTCCAGCAGGGCCTGCGCGCTGACGATCAAGAGGGGCGGCAGGGCAAAGGCGGTCAGGCGGGCGGTGTCGCGCCGCGTCAGGGCGTAGAGCAGGGCGGCAAAGACGAGGGGGCCAGCAACGGCGAATTGCGCGGCAAGGAATTGCAGCAGGCTGGCGGGCGACAGCGACGACAGCGGGCTGTCATGGCGCACCCAGTCGATGTTGTCGGCGGTATGGGCCACGGTGGAAAAGCCGTGCAGCGCGTTCCACGCCATGTTGGGCGCGGCCACGGCGGCAAAGGCGGCCAGCAGGATCGCCGCATTGCGCCAGCCGATCCGCAAGGCGGGAACCAGAGCCGCCCCTGCCCCTGCCCCGATCAGGAAATAGACGGCTGCGTATTTGGCGAGGAAGGCGAGGCCGAGGCAGAGGCCCGTGGCGAGGGCGAGGGTTGCGCGACGTTCGGTCGACAGGCGGTGGTGGAAATAAAGCGCGGCCGCAAAGAAGGGGGCCATGATCGTATCGGTCGAGGCGAGCAGGCTGCCCACCGCCGCCATCGGCAGGGTGACGTAGCTTGCCGCCACCAGCACCGCGACGCGGGGGCCTGCCATGCGGTTGGCAAGGGCTGCCAGCACCAGCGCTGCGACTGCGTGGAACAGCGCAAAGGGGGCACGGACGAAATAGGCCGTGTCGCCGCCCGCCCATGTGGACAGGCCGATCACCCATGCGATCAGCGGCGGTTTCGAGTAATAGCCGAAGGCGAAGCTTTGTCCCCACAGCCAATACTGGCTTTCGTCGACAAACAGGTCGGTGCGGTTGAAGGCCAGCAGCACCAGACGCGCCAGCGTGACCGCCGCGACGATGCGCAGCGCGGTCTTGCGCCAGTCGTCCGGCGAGGCGGTATCAGACATCGGCCTTGCGGCCCTTGTGGATGAGCCACAGGTTGCGGCTGTAGATCACCACGCCCGGCAACTGGCCAAGGATGATGACGGGTTCGAGCTTGTGCAGCCCGTAGACCAGAACGATCGTCCCGCCGACCAGCGAGAAATACCAGAATGCGACCGGCATGACGGAAGCCCCCGCTTTTTCCGAGGCGATCCATTGCACCACGAAGCGGGCGGTGAACATCAACTGGCCCAGAAGGCCGATGACAAGCCATGCGGTGTCGGCTGCGGTTTGCGCGCCGAAAAGGCTCATCAATGTTTGCACGTGGGTGGTCCTTACTGGGTCAGGTCGCGGGGTGCGGCTGTCTTGCGACGCCGGATCAGCCACATCACGCCGAAAAGGTCAACAATCCCGACCATGGCGCGCTGGAAATTGCTGTAATTTGATCGCCCTGCCCCGCGTCCGCGATGGGTGACATCGACATGGGCGACCTGCCAGCCGTCGCGCTTGAACAGGGCGGGAAGGTAGCGGTGCATGTGGTTGAAGAAGGGCAGCGCCAGAAAGGCATCGCGGCGAAAGGCTTTCAGCCCGCAGCCTGTATCGCGCGTGCCATCGTTCAGCATCGCGCCGCGCAGGGCATTGGCAAAGCGCGAGGCGGCTTTCTTTGACCACGTATCCTGACGCGCGACGCGTTGGCCCGCGACGATGCCGATGCCATCGGCCCCTTGGCCGCGCAAGGGAGCTATCAGAGCGGGCAGGTTCGCGGGCGGGTTCTGCCCGTCGCCGTCGAGCGTGGCGATGATCGCGCCGCGCGCCGCGCGCACGCCGGAATGGACGGCGGCGCTTTGCCCGCCGGAGGTTTCATGCCGCAGCACGCGCAGCATCGGAAAGCGGGCGCGGGCGGCAAGCAGGGCCTGCGCGGTGCCGTCGGTCGAGCCGTCATCGACCACGATCACCTCGTAATCGGATTCTGCCGACAGGGCGGCCACGATCTCGTCGATCAGGGCGGGCAGGTTCCCGGCCTCGTTCTTGGCGGGGATGACGATAGAAAGGGCGGTCATGGGGACACCTTGGCTTTGACTTTGCGCTCGCGCCACAGGGTGAAGATGCCCGACCCGACGACCAGCGCGGCACCGAGCAGCGTTAACGCATCCGGCAGCGTTCCGAAAGCGGCCCAGCCGAGGAATATCGCCCACAGAAGCGCGGTATAGCGGAAAGGGGCGACAAAGCCGATGTCGCCCACCCGCATCACCATGACGACGAACATATAGCCCACGACCAGCGCTGACGCGGCCCCGATCACCACCAGCCATTCATGCGGCGTGATCGGCTGCCAGCCCGCAGGCACGGACAGCGCCAGCCCCGTGGCCGTGACCGACAGCGAGGCGAGCACGGCGACCGTGGCCGATGGCACGGCGCGCGACAACTCGCGCGTGGACAGGTCGCGCACCACGACGCAGGCGACCGAGGCAAGCCCCATCAGCGACCAGAAGTCAAAGCCGTGCGGGCCGGGGCGGATGATGATGAGCACGCCGACGAAGCCTATGAGAATGGCGGTGAGCCTGCGCCAGCCGATCTTTTCGCCGAACACCGCCCAAGCGGCCAGCGCCACGGCGAGCGGCAGCGATTGCAGGATGGCCGACAGGTTGGCCAAGGGCATGTGCACGAGGGCGGCAAGAAACAGCAGCGTTCCGCCCACCTCGGCCAGCGAGCGGATGGTGATGACCACGCCGTCGCGGCGCGGCAGGCGCAGCCGCAGGCCGCCGGTCGTGGTGGCGATGACCAGAAGCGGGCCAAGCGTCAAAAGGCCACGCAGCGCGATGGCCTGCCATAGTGGCATGGTTTGCGTCACGGCCTTCATGCAGCTGTCGTTGAGGGTGAAGGCGGCCATGGCCACGTTCATGTAAAGCGCACCGCGCAGGTTATCGGATATCGGCATCAGGCTCTCCCTGAACGCACCGCTATCAGGCGCGCAGGGCAAGGGCCAGATGGTTCAACATGGCGGGGGTGGTGGCGAAATGCTGCGCCAGAAAGGCTGCGGCCTGTTCGGCGGTGCAGTCGGTGACGGTGCCGGTGGTGTGGGTGTTGCTGTCGTTGGTGGCGTGGACGCTGCGCAGGTAGGCGATGGTATCGGCCTCGGACAGGGTGGTGAAGAATTGCGGCAACAGGCGGTGGTTGCGGCGGTAGATGGTGTCGGGATAGCCCGCCGGAGCGCACAGCGCCACGCCCAGGCTGAGCGGCATCTTTTCGACCGTTTCGGTGAACTTCGGGGTCTTGCCTGTCAGGTCGACGAAAAGCCCGCGGTTCTGGGTGACGGCAAAGGGGCTTTGCGTGACGCGGGCCACCGCTTCGGCCATGCGGCGCAGGCGGGCGATGTGGGCCAGATCGAGCGCATCGTCATCGTCGAGCCGGAAGCTGGTGAGATGGGTTTCGCCAGTGTCGGGCAGCGTGGCAAAGGCGCGCTGGATGGCGGGGTAATGGTGCATGGGGGGTAGCTCGACAAGCCGCGCGTTCAGCCCTGCCAGCCCGTCGCGCAGGCGGTCTTTGGCCCAAGCGGGCAGATCGGTGCCGATGAGGAAGATCGTTTCGAAACCGCTGTCGCTTTGCGATTTCAGCGTGGGAAGGGCCAGCGCCTCGAACAGGGCGAAGCGGTGTTCCAGCCTGCGGCGGTCGTAAAGCATCGCTTGCAGGGCGGCGGGGTCGGAGGGGGTGGAGGTGAAGCCCGACAGCGCGGGATACGAGAACCGCACAAGACCGACGATCCGGTTTCTGAACGCCATGACACCTGCCCCGCAGTTTGCGCCAGCCTAGCAGCACGCGCCCAAAGGAAAAGGGCCGCCGCATCGCTGCGACGGCCCCTTTTCAGGTTTTGGCTGCGATCAATCGCGGCTTTCGGTCGTGTCGGCCATGCCGAACACCTGTTCGACTTCGGTCATCGGCACCGGAGCGGCAAGCGCCGCTGCGGTTTCGGCTTCGGAACGACGCGCCTCGATCACGGTCTGGTCGCGGTCGGTTGCGATCTTCTTGACCTTGGAGGTGGCACCGCCCGTCCCTGCCGGGATCAGACGACCGACGATCACGTTCTCTTTCAGGCCGACCAGTTTGTCGCGCTTGCCCTGAACCGAAGCTTCGGTCAGCACACGCGTGGTTTCCTGGAACGACGCCGCCGAGATGAACGAACGGGTCTGCAAGGACGCCTTGGTGATGCCCAGAAGGACCGGTTCCGCCTTGGCCTCGCGGCCGCCACGGTTGCGGGCTTTCAGGTTCTCTTCGTCCAGCTCGATTTTCTCGACCTGTTCGCCCTTGAGCAGGGTGGTGTCGCCACCGTCGAGGATTTCCAGCTTTTGCAGCATCTGGCGGACAATCACTTCGATGTGCTTGTCGTTGATCTTCACGCCTTGCAGTCGGTACACGTCCTGCACTTCGTCGATCATGTAGTTCGCCAGAGCCTCGACACCCAGAATACGCAGGATGTCGTGCGGGGCCGGGTTGCCGTCCATGATGTAGTCGCCCTTCTGGACGAAGTCGCCTTCCTGAACAGGAATGTGCTTGCCCTTGGGGATCATGTATTCGACGGCCTGAAGCGTTTCATCGACGGGTTCTACCGTGATGCGGCGCTTGTTCTTGTAGTCTTTGCCGAAGCGGACGTAGCCGTCCATTTCCGCGATGATCGCGTGATCTTTCGGGCGGCGGGCTTCGAACAGTTCGGCCACACGCGGCAGACCGCCGGTGATGTCCTTGGTCCGTGCACCTTCGCGCGGGATACGCGCCACCACGTCGCCGGGGCGGATTTCCTGGCCGTCTTCGACCGAGAGAACCGCATCCACCGACATCTGGTAGCTGATCGGGTTGCCATTGTCGGCCCGCACCGGTTCGCCCGTGGCCGGGTCCATCACGATCACTTCGGGCTTCAGCTCGTTGCCCTTGGGCGCGGAACGCCAGTCGGACACGATGCGCTGGGTCATGCCGGTTGCATCGTCGGTGTCTTCGCGGATCGAAATCCCCGAGATCAGGTCGACGAAGCGCGCGACACCGCCCTTTTCGGCGATGATCGGCAGGGTGTAGGGGTCCCATTCGAACAGCTTTGCGCCACGCTTGACGGTCGCGCCGTCCATGACGTGGATCTTGGCGCCGTAGGTCACCTTGTGCACCGCACGGTCAACCGACCCCGTCAAGGGCGAGTCGTCCACGATGGCGATCGACATGTTCCGGCCCATCACGATCTGTTCGCCATTGGCGTTGGACAGAAGCGTGGCGTTGCGGAATTCGATCTTGCCCTCTTGGCTGGCCTCGAGGAACGACTGCTGGCCGCCCTGCGCGATGCCGCCGATGTGGAAGGTCCGCATCGTCAGCTGCGTGCCGGGTTCACCGATGGACTGGGCGGCGATGATGCCGACAGCCTCGCCTTCGTTCACCATGGTGCCGCGGGCAAGGTCGCGCCCGTAGCACATGGCGCAGACGCCCTCTTCGGCTTCGCAGGTCAGCGGCGAACGGATGCGCATGATCTGCACGCCGGCCTGGTCGATCAGGTCGGCGCGACGCTCGTCGATCAGTTCGCCCGCGGCCACGATCACCTCGTCCGAACCCGGAACCAGCACGTCGTCGGCAGCCACACGGCCCAGAACGCGGTCGGCAAGGGTTTGCACCACTTCGCCATCGTTGACCGCCGTTGCCGCCGTGATCGCACGGTCGGTGCCGCAATCATGCGAACGCACGATGCAATCTTGCGCCACGTCGACCAGACGGCGGGTCAGGTAGCCCGAGTTCGCCGTTTTCAGTGCCGTGTCGGCAAGACCCTTACGGGCGCCGTGGGTCGAGTTGAAGTATTCAAGAACGGTCAGACCTTCCTTGAAGTTCGAGATGATCGGCGTTTCGATGATCTCGCCCGACGGCTTGGCCATAAGGCCGCGCATACCGCCAAGCTGCTTCATCTGGGCCGGCGAACCCCGCGCGCCCGAGTGCGACATCATGTAGACCGAGTTCGGCTCTTTCTCGGCACCGGCGTCGTCGTAACGCACGGCCGAGATTTCGGCCATCATCTCGCCCGCCACCTTGTCGGAACACTTGGACCAGGCATCGACCACCTTGTTGTACTTTTCGCCCTGCGTGATCAGGCCGTCCATGTACTGCTGTTCGAATTCCTTAACCTGATCGCGAACTTCGTTCACGATGGTCCATTTGGAATCGGGGATCAGCATGTCGTCCTTGCCGAAGGAGATGCCGGCCTTGAACGCCTCGCGGAAGCCGAGGCCCATGATCTGGTCGCAGAAGATCACCGACTCTTTCTGGCCGCAGTAGCGGTAGACGGTGTCGATGACGGCTTGCACGTCCTTTTTCCGCAGCAGGCGGTTGACGAGGTCAAACGGTGCCTTGGCGTTCAGGGGCAGCAGGTTGCCAAGACGCAGACGGCCGGGCGTGGTGTCGAAGCGTTTCCACACTTCGTTGCCTTCTTCGTCGATCTGGCGGATCCGCGCCTTGATCGAGGCGTGCAGGTGCACGGCCCCCGAAGCGAGCGCGTGTTCGACTTCGTCGATGTCGGAGAATGCCATACCTTCGCCAACCATGCCCTTGCGGTTCATGGTGGTGTAGTAAAGGCCAAGCACCATGTCCTGCGACGGCACGATGATAGGCGCGCCGTTGGCGGGCGACAGGACGTTGTTCGTCGACATCATCAGCACGCGCGCTTCGAGCTGGGCTTCCAGCGAAAGCGGCACGTGGACGGCCATCTGGTCACCGTCGAAGTCGGCGTTGAAGGCCGAGCAGACGAGCGGGTGAAGCTGGATCGCCTTGCCTTCGATCAGGATCGGCTCGAACGCCTGAATGCCCAGACGGTGCAGCGTGGGCGCACGGTTCAGAAGAACCGGGTGTTCACGGATGACTTCGTCAAGGATATCCCAGACCTCGGGGCGTTCCTTTTCGACCAGTTTCTTGGCCTGCTTGACGGTGGACGAAAGCCCTTTGGCTTCAAGCCGCGAATAGATGAAGGGCTTGAACAGTTCGAGCGCCATCTTTTTCGGCAGGCCGCACTGGTGCAGTTTCAACTCGGGTCCGGTCACGATGACCGAACGACCCGAGAAGTCGACGCGCTTGCCCAGAAGGTTCTGGCGGAAGCGGCCCTGCTTGCCCTTGAGCATGTCGGACAGCGATTTCAGCGGGCGCTTGTTGGTGCCCGTGATGACGCGGCCGCGGCGGCCGTTGTCGAACAGCGCGTCGACGGCTTCTTGCAGCATCCGCTTTTCGTTACGCACGATGATATCGGGCGCACGCAGTTCGATAAGCCGCTTGAGGCGGTTGTTGCGGTTGATGACGCGACGATACAGGTCGTTCAGGTCAGACGTGGCGAAACGGCCACCATCGAGCGGGACGAGCGGGCGCAGTTCCGGCGGGATCACCGGAAGCACGGTCAGCACCATCCATTCCGGCCGGTTGCCGGATTCGAGGAAGCTTTCGACGATCTTCAGACGCTTGATGATCTTCTTTGGCTTCAGCTCACCCGTTGCTTCCTTGAGGTCTTCGCGCAGCTGGTCGGCGGTTGATTCAAGATCGATCGCGGCCAGCATTTCGCGGATCGCTTCGGCGCCGATATTGGCGGTGAAGGCGTCAGCGCCATACTGGTCTTGCGCGTCGAGGAATTCTTCCTCGGTCATCAACTGGCCATAGGTCAGGTCGGTCAGACCCGGTTCGATGACGACGTAGTTTTCGAAGTAGAGGATGCGTTCCAGATCGCGCAGCGTCATGTCGAGCATGAGGCCGATCCGGCTGGGCAGCGATTTCAGGAACCAGATGTGCGCGACGGGGGCGGCCAGTTCGATATGGCCCATGCGTTCGCGGCGCACCTTTTGCAAGGTGACTTCCACGCCGCATTTTTCGCAGACGACGCCGCGATATTTCATGCGCTTGTATTTGCCGCAGAGGCATTCGTAATCTTTGATCGGGCCAAAGATACGGGCGCAGAACAGACCGTCACGTTCGGGTTTGAACGTGCGGTAGTTGATGGTTTCCGGCTTTTTGATCTCGCCGAAGGACCACGAGAGAATCCGCTCGGGCGAGGCCAAGCTGATCTTGATCTCGTCGAAGGTCTTGATCGGCGCAACCGGGTTGAACGGGTTGGTCGAGATTTCCTGGTTCATTTCATAACCTTATGAATGGGGGCGGCGGGGGACTGTCGGCGGGTAAGGTGCGCGTTGCCGCGCACCCTTTCGGTGGCCTTACGGCGCACCTCCCGCGTCACTCATCCTCCGCATCCAGGAGTTCCATGTTGAGGCCGAGGCCGCGCACTTCCTTGACGAGGACGTTGAAGGATTCCGGCACGCCGGCCTCGAAGTTGTCCTCGCCCTTGACGATCGACTCGTACACCTTGGTCCGGCCTGCCACATCGTCGGACTTGACGGTGAGCATTTCCTGCAAGGTGTAAGCCGCGCCATAGGCTTCGAGCGCCCAGACTTCCATTTCACCAAGACGCTGGCCGCCGAACTGGGCTTTACCGCCCAACGGCTGCTGCGTGACAAGGCTGTACGGGCCGGTAGACCGGGC
This sequence comes from Gemmobacter sp., assembly GCA_040398445.1. Classification (GTDB taxonomy): domain Bacteria; phylum Pseudomonadota; class Alphaproteobacteria; order Rhodobacterales; family Rhodobacteraceae; genus Paragemmobacter. Next base: position 54,394 of record JBBAUB010000006.1, read on the forward strand.
GTGCAGCTTGTCGTCGACAAGGTGGTGCAGCTTGAGCATGTACTTGACGCCCACGGTGACCTTGCGCGCGAATTGCTCGCCCGAGCGGCCATCGAACACCACGGATTGACCCGAGGTATCGAAGCCCGCACGCGTCAGCGCATCGTTCACGTCCATTTCCTTGGCACCGTCGAAGACGGGCGAGGCAATCGGAACGCCACGGGTGACGTTGCCTGCCATTTCAAGGAACTGGTCTTCGGTCACGTCACCGAAAGCGTCTTCATAAGTCTCGTCGCCGTAAGCCAGACGCATCGCTTCGCGCACCGGAGTCATGTCGCCCGAGCGGCGATATTCCTTCAGCGCCTCGTCGATCCGCAGGCCCAAGCCGCGTGCGGCCCAGCCCATGTGGGTTTCGAGGATTTGTCCTACGTTCATACGCGACGGCACGCCGAGCGGGTTGAGAACGAGGTCGACGGCGGTGCCATCGGCAAGGAAGGGCATATCCTCGATCGGGACGACCTTGGAGATGACGCCCTTGTTGCCGTGACGGCCGGCCATCTTGTCGCCGGGTTGCAGCTTGCGCTTTACCGCGACGAAGACCTTGACCATCTTCATCACGCCCGGGGGCAGATCGTCGCCGCGACGGACTTTTTCGACCTTGTCTTCGAACCGCAGGTCCAAGGCGCGTTTTTGCGCTTCGAACTGGTCGTGCAGGGCTTCGACGTCCTTGGCTTCGGCCTCTTCGGCCAGCGCCAGTTGCCACCACTGGCCACGCGACAGCGTGCCCAGCAGTTCGTCGTCGATGGTCGAGCCGGAGCGGATGCCTTTCGGCCCCTTGACTGCGGTTTTGCCCATGATCAGCGTTTTGAGACGCGAATAGATGTTCCGTTCAAGGATCACCAATTCGTCGTCACGGTCGCGGGCGAGGCGTTCGACTTCTTCACGCTCGATCTGCAGGGCGCGTTCGTCTTTATCGACGCCGTGACGGTTAAAGACCCGCACTTCGACGATGGTACCATAAGCCCCGGGCGGCAGACGCAGCGAGGTATCGCGGACGTCGGACGCCTTTTCACCGAAGATGGCGCGGAGGAGTTTTTCTTCCGGCGTCATCGGGCTTTCGCCCTTGGGGGTGATCTTGCCCACAAGGATGTCGCCGGGCTGCACTTCGGCACCGATGTAGACGATACCGGCTTCGTCCAGATTGCGCAGGGCTTCTTCGCCCACGTTCGGGATGTCGCGCGTGATCTCTTCCGGCCCCAGTTTCGTGTCGCGGGCGGCGACTTCGTATTCCTCGATGTGGATCGAGGTGAACACGTCGTCGCGCAGGATGCGTTCCGAGATCAGGATCGAGTCTTCGTAGTTGTAGCCGTTCCACGGCATGAAGGCGACGACCACGTTCCGGCCAAGGGCGAGTTCGCCCATGTCGGTGCAGGGACCGTCGGCCACCACTTCGCCGCGCACCACCACATCGCCCACTTTGACAAGCGGACGCTGGTTGATGCAGGACGACTGGTTGGAGCGCTTGAACTTGCGCAGGCGGTAGATGTCGACGCCCGGTTCGCCAGGTTCGAGCATTTCCGTGGCGCGCACGACGATACGGGTGGCGTCGACCTGATCGATCACACCGGCGCGGCGGGCCATGATGGCGGCGCCGCTATCGCGTGCGACCACGGCTTCGATGCCGGTTCCGACGAAAGGCGCGTCCGATTGCAGCAAGGGAACCGCCTGACGTTGCATGTTCGAACCCATGAGGGCGCGGTTAGCGTCGTCGTTTTCAAGGAAGGGGATCAAGGATGCCGCGACCGAGACAAGCTGTTTCGGGGACACGTCGATCAGGTCGATCGCGTCCGGCGGGTTCAGCATGAATTCGCCCGATTTCCGGCTGGAGATCAGGTCGTCGGTAAAGCGCCCTTCGGCATCTTGCGCGGCGTTGGCCTGCGCCACGGTGTGACGCATTTCTTCGGTCGCCGACATGTAGATGACTTCGTCGGTCACCTTGTTGTCGATCACCTTGCGGTAGGGTGTTTCGATGAAGCCGTATTTGTTCACGCGGGCAAAGGTGGCCAGCGAGTTGATGAGGCCGATGTTCTGGCCTTCGGGCGTCTCGATCGGGCACATCCGGCCATAGTGGGTCGGGTGAACGTCGCGCACTTCGAAGCCTGCGCGTTCGCGGGTCAGACCGCCCGGCCCGAGCGCCGAAAGGCGGCGCTTGTGGGTGACTTCGGACAGCGGGTTGGTTTGGTCCATGAACTGCGACAGCTGCGACGAGCCGAAGAATTCACGCACCGCAGCGGCGGCGGGTTTGGCGTTGATCAGGTCTTGCGGCATGATCGTGTCGATTTCGACCGAGGACATGCGTTCCTTGATCGCCCGCTCCATACGCAAGAGGCCGACGCGGTACTGGTTCTCCATCAACTCGCCGACCGACCGCACACGGCGGTTGCCGAGGTGGTCGATGTCGTCGATTTCGCCCTTGCCATCGCGCAGTTCGGTCAGCGCCTTGATGCAGGCGATGATGTCGTCACGGTCGAGCGTGCGCTGCGTGTCGGGGCGGCCTAGGTCGAGGCGCATGTTCATCTTGACGCGACCGACGGCCGAAAGGTCGTAGCGTTCGCTATCGAAGAACAGGGTTTCGAACAGTTGGCTGGCCGCTTCGACGGTCGGCGGTTCGCCCGGACGCATGACGCGGTAGATGTCCATGAGCGCGGTGTCGCGGCCCATGTTCTTGTCGACTGCCATCGTGTTGCGGATGTAGGGACCGACGTTGACGTTGTCGATGTCGAGCACCGGAATCGTGGTGATGCCCTGATCGAGCAGCACCTTGACCGAGCCGCCCTTGGGAGAGCCGTCACGGTCGTATTCCATCGTCAGCTCGTCGCCGGCTTCGACCCAGATCTCGCCGGTTTCCTCGTTGATGATATCCTTGGCGACATAGCGGCCGAGGATATATTCGTAAGGGACCAGCAGTTCGGTGACGGCGCCTTCGTCGCGCCATTTCTTGACCATGCGCGGCGTGGCTTTTTCGCCTGCCTTGAGGATCACTTCGCCGGTTGCGGCGTCGACGAGATCATAGGTCGGGCGGGTGCCCGAAACGCGGGTCGGGAAGAACTTGGTCACCCAGCCCTTGTTCTTGACGTATTTGTAATCGACCGTCTCGTAATAGGCGTCCATGATCTGCTCTTGCCCCATGCCGAGGGCATAGAGCAGCGTGGTCACGGGCAGTTTGCGGCGGCGGTCGATGCGGGCAAAGACGACATCCTTGGCGTCGAATTCGAAATCGAGCCACGAACCGCGGTAGGGGATGATCCGGCAGGCGAACAACAGCTTGCCCGAGGAATGGGTCTTGCCCTTGTCATGGTCGAAGAACACGCCGGGCGAGCGGTGCATCTGGGACACGATCACGCGTTCGGTGCCGTTCACGATGAAGGTGCCGTTCGACGTCATCAGGGGCATGTCGCCCATGTAGACATCCTGCTCCTTGATGTCCTTGACCGACCGCGCGCCGGTGGTTTCGTCGACATCGAACACGATCAGGCGCAGCGTCACCTTGAGCGGTGCTGCAAAGGTCATGTCGCGGCTTTGGCATTCGTCAACGTCATACTTCGGCTTTTCAAGCTCGTATTTCACGAACTCGAGCACCGCGGTCTCGTTGAAGTCCTTGATCGGGAATACCGACTGGAACGTGCCCTGAATGCCCTCGCCATCGGCGGGCTTCGGGCCATCGCCCGATTTCAGGAACAGGTCGTATGAAGATTTCTGAACCTCGATGAGGTTCGGCATCTCGAGGACTTCACGGATCTTGCCATAGTAGCGGCGGATGCGTTTCTGACCAACGTAAGCTTGCGCCATGCTCGTCGTCACCTTTTTCTCGTGTCGCAGGGGCGCATCCGTCGGGGTCACGGTCGCGCCGCTTGGCGAAAGGGGTGCCAGGTTCCATTCATGCTTTCCGTCCCACCGGAAAGCTCCCGAACCTTGAACCACGCCTTGAAAGATGCACCCGTGCGGGATGCCCCTTTCAAGACAGGTTCGGCTGGGCCCGGACTATGCCGGACCCAGCCTAGATCGTCAGGCTAGTGCGCGAGGCGCACTTGCGCGATTACTTCAGCTCGACCTTGGCGCCAGCGGCTTCGAGGGTTTTCTTGAACCCTTCGGCGTCGGCTTTGGTCACGGCTTCTTTGACTTTGCCGCCAGCTTCCACGAGGTCCTTGGCTTCTTTCAGGCCCAGACCGGTGATGGTGCGGACTTCTTTGATGACGTTGATCTTGTTCGGACCAGCGTCGGTCAGGACGACGTCGAATTCGGTCTGCTCTTCGACCGGAGCGGCCGCAGCGGCGGGACCAGCGGCCATCATCACGGCGCCACCGGCTGCCGGCTCGATGCCGTACTTGTCTTTCAGGATGGTCTTGAGTTCCTGCGCCTGCAGGAGGGTCAGACCAACGATGTCTTCGGCGAGTTTGTTCAGATCAGCCATTTGCTCATTCCGTTTATAAAGATGGGGTCCAACGCAGCGGGACACGCCCGCGCGGGTATGGTTCCAGACCGCGGCTTACGCTGCGGCCTTTTCCTCGATGGTCGACAGGATGCTTGCGATGTTCGAAGCAGGCGCGCCAATCGCACCGGCGATGTTCGAGGCGGGCGAACCGATTGCAGCCACGATCTGAGCGATAAGCTCTTCACGCGACGGCAGGGCTGCCACGGCTTTCACACCAGCCAGGTCCAGGACAGTGTCACCCATTGCGCCGCCGAGGATAACGAACTTGTCGTTCCCCTTGGCATAGGCTTCGGTCACCTTCGCAGCTGCGACAGGATCTTCCGAATAGGCGAGCACGGTCATGCCCGTGAGCAGGTCACCCATCTTGACGCCGGGTTTCCCTTCAAGGGCGATTTTGGCGAGCTTGTTCTTGGCAACGCGTACGGACCCGCCAACTTCGCGCATTTTGGCGCGCAGGTCCTGCATCTGTTTAACCGTCATACCCGTGTAGTGAGCGATCACCACAACGCCAGAGCTTTCGAAGATCTGGCCGAGTTCCTCGACCACTTTCTCTTTCTGGGCTCTATCCACAGTTTCACTCCAAGTGTGGGGGTTTCCCCCCGGCTCATGTTTGCCCCGTTGCCGGGGCGTTCGGGTCCGAATGATGTCCCGAGGCCAGAATCGCCCGAGGGAGTTCCCCCGGAAATTTGTTCTCGTTCTCTCATCTCGGGAGGGAAATTAAGTCAGGCGATTGCCTGACACCCACCGTCTCGGACGAAATACGCAACCCCCCGACGAATCGGGTGGGCAGCGCAGATTGTGGCTATAAAGACTAACGCGGCGCATTGGAAGCCCGACCGTCGCGGAATTCCAACTGTAACGCGGCTTTCACCGCGCTTTGCGCCTGTGGCGGCAGAATTGCAGCCAAAGCGCCGCCGATCAATAAAAAACCGCCGGACCCGATGGGACCGGCGGCTTTTGTCCCGCGAACGGGGTTTACTTGGCCGCAGCCGACGACAGTTCGACCGAAACGCCCGGGCCCATGGTGGACGAAAGCGAGACTTTCTTGAGGTAAGCGCCCTTGGCACCCGACGGGCGCGCACGGGTCACGGCGTCAACGAAAGCGCGGATGTTTTCGGCCAGCTTGGCAGTGTCGAAGGACACTTTGCCGACGCCAGCGTGAATCACGCCTGCTTTTTCGACCTTGAACTGCACTTCGCCGCCCTTGGCAGCTTCGACGGCCGTTTTCACGTCCATCGTCACGGTGCCGACCTTGGGGTTGGGCATCAGGTTGCGCGGGCCGAGGATCTTGCCCAGACGACCGACGAGCGGCATCAGGTCCGGCGTCGCGATGCAACGGTCGAACTCGATCTTGCCGGACATGATGGTTTCCATCAGGTCTTCGGCGCCAACGATGTCTGCGCCAGCGGCCTTAGCTTCGTCAGCCTTGGCGCCACGGGCGAAGACGGCGACGCGGACGGTCTTGCCGGTGCCGTTGGGCAGTTGGACCACACCGCGGACCATCTGGTCTGCGTGGCGCGGGTCAACGCCGAGGTTCATCGCGATTTCGACAGTCTCGTCGAATTTCGCGGTTGCGCCCTTTTTGATGAGGGCGAGTGCATCTTCGAGCGACACGTTGGTCGCTGTGCCGAAGACGTCTTGCGCAGCTTTGGTGCGCTTGCCGAGCTTTGCCATGGTGATCAGCCCTTCACTTCGATGCCGCAGGACTTGGCCGACCCGAGGATGATGCTCATCGCAGCTTCGATCGAGTTGGCGTTCAAGTCTTTCATCTTCGTTTCGGCGATCTTGCGAACCTGCGCGACCGTCACGGTGCCGGCAACTTCGCGGCCGGGCTTGGACGAGCCCTTGGCGCGGTTGCGCTTGCCGACTTGCGGCAGGCCAGCGGCGGTTTTCAGCAGGAAGGATGCCGGAGCCGTCTTGAATTCAAGGCTGAACGACTTGTCCTGATAGTAAGTGATGATGACGGGCGTAGGCGTGCCCGGCGTCACGTCGGCGGTTTTCGCGTTGAATTCCTTGACGAAAGCCATGATGTTCAGGCCGCGCTGGCCCAGTGCCGGACCGACCGGCGGGGACGGGTTGGCTTGGCCCGCTTTGACTTGCAGCTTGAGGCTGCCGATAATCTTCTTGGCCATTGGCCATCTCCTTTGTCACAGCCACAGGGTGTGGCGGTTTAGTGGTCCGGTCCGTCACCCCGTCACAGGGTGCTCGCCTCCCACGCGATGCACGTCAGAGACCTTTGGTCACCTGCGTGAATTCCAGTTCGACCGGCGTGGCGCGACCGAAGATCGAGACAGACACCTTGAGGCGGCTGTGGCCTTCGTCGACCTCTTCGACCATGCCGTCGAAGCCCTCGAACGGGCCGTCGGTCACTTTGACCTTTTCGCCGATCTCGAAGCGGATCAGGTTGCGCGGCGCAACCTCGCCCTCTTCGACGCGGTTGAGGATGGCGTTCACCTCGGCGTCGCGCATCGGCATGGGCTTGCCCTGCGGGCCAAGAAAGCCCGTGACGCGATTGATCGACGAAATCAGGTGGTAGCCCTTGTTGGACATCTCCATCCGCACCAGCACATAGCCGGGCATGAAGCGCCGTTCGGAGGTTACCTTTTTGCCGCGCCGCACTTCGAGCACTTCTTCGGTCGGGACCAGAACCTCGTCGATCTCTTCCTGAAGACCGGCTTCGGCAACGGCGGTCTTGATCTGCTCGGCAACCTTCTTCTCGAAGTTCGAGAGAACGCTCACCGAATACCAGCGCTTCGCCATGCCTTCGTCCATCCTGCGTTTCGGGGGCGGACCCCCTGTAATTCTTGTGTTTCCGGAACAAAAAACAGCGCGCAACACGAATCGCTGCGCGCCGATCATCCCGAACTTGAGGCGCGAATACCCGTCCCCACCCCGAAATTCAAGGAGAAACGGCCAAAAGCCCGGTCTTAGCCAAGGATCAGGTGCAAGCCCGTGCGGATCGCCAGATCGACGATGCTGAAAAAGGTCGCAGTCAGCGCGGCCATGATGAAGACCATGATCGTGGTCAGCACCACTTCGCGGCGCGACGGCCAGACGACCTTGCCCACCTCGGTGCGGACCTGCTGGATGAACTGGAAGGGAGAGGTCTTGCTGGCCATGTGTTCCGGGTCCGGTGCGGCAAAGGGAAATCAGCGCCCCAGATACGCGCTGCGGGGCGGGAATTCAAGCAGGCAGACGCGCAGGGCGGGCGGGTGTGGCTTGGCCCCCCTGCGCATCGCGGTTCAACGCAGGGTGCCGCGCAGGCTGCGGCGGGTTTCGGCACGGCGCAGCGTGACGAGCAAGGCGACGACGGCCAAGGCCACCCACACCGTCACCGGCAGGTTGCGGATGCCCGATGCGATGCCGATGGATTGCGGCCCGAACAGTGCGATGACGGATCGCGCCAGAATATCGCCCGGATAGTCGAGCAGATGGTCCATCGACACCGCCCATCCCGCAGGCAGCGAAAGGGCGAAAGCCTGTGCCGGATCGGCCCCCAGAAGGTGCGACCCGACGGCCTGGGCCAGCGGGCGGCGCGGCACGATACCCGCCAAACCGCCTGCCGCCGCCGCTGCCAGCCAGACCCAGCGCCCGCCTTGCGCGGCCAGACCGCGTTCGAAAAGGCGGTCGAGTTGCGCCCGCTTGCGGCGCAGCGCATCGCGGCGGACGGCCAGCGCCGCCCATTGCGCGTCACCGGGGGCAAGGCTGGTCGACAGAGCTGCCGCGGCCCCCGTCTCGTGATCGAGGTGTTGCAGTTGGGCGTAGGCCTGCATCGCGCGACGCCGCGCCAGCATGCGGCCGAGTTCGGACCATAGCAGCGCGACCAGAAGTGCCGCCAGCGCGGCCGGAACGACATAGGACAAGAGCGGCGGGGCCAGACCGGCCGCACGCCCCGCAAGGAAGGGCCGGATGAAGACCACGCCCGACGCGAGCGGTCGCTTTGCCTCGGCTGCAGCGGACTCGGCGCGGTCGATCCAGTAGGGCAGCGTGACGGCCCCGTTCAGCGCGATGACCGGCCCGCTTTCGGACGCCGACAGCGTATTGGCGGCGACGGACTGCTCAAAAGCGTCAAGATCGGCGGGCGACACGAAGACGGCGGCACGTGCGGGACTGCCCGCGCGGCCTGACGGGTCGGACAACAGGACAAGGCGCGCGGTTCCGCCCGGCACGGCGACATCGATTGCAGCATCGATGCGGGCGGTGACATGCACCTCGGCCCCCTGCCCCGCAGGCGACATCTGCCCAAGCGGAATACGGGGCGGCTGCGGTCCGGACAGGGCCTGCGCGCTTTGCGAAAAATGCTGCTGCGACAGGATCAGGGCGTTCAGGAGCAGGGCAAAAAGACCCATGGCCAGCAGCCCGCCCATGAGCCGCCCGAGGGCATACCGAAACTGCGACATGTTATGACTCGCACACAGGGCAAACGTTACACTGCTTAGAAAGCATGAAAGCGCGGCCGTGGTACGGCGAGGCATGGGCGATTTCGGGGTATTTTTCGGGCAGGTCCGGCCCGGCGCCATGGCGCGGGGCAACGGACGTCAGGACAGGCTGGCAGGAGTTGGGGGACTCGAACCCACGACCCTCGGTTTTGGAGACCGATGCTCTACCAACTGAGCTAAACTCCTAGGCCTGAACGGGGGGTTACGGCATGGGCGGGGGGAAATCAAGGGGCGAATGGGCGCTTGGCGCGGGGAAAATGGCGGTCTATTGCAGGGGCCATAGTTCCGAAAGGCCGCTGCCCCATGATCCCTGCCCGCTATTCGCAAATTCTGTTCGGTTTCATCCTGTCGGGGATGATGTCCTGCATCGTGTCGGGGCTGTCGACGTTCCGCGCGCTTGGTCTTGGGCCGCATTTTCCGATGCTTTGGGCGGGAAACTGGGCGGTGTCCTGGGCGCTGGCCTTTCCGACGGTGCTTGTGGTGGCCCCGATCACCCGCCGCATCGTCGCGCGGCTGGTGACGAAGGGCTGAGCGTTACGACTTTTTGACGAACTGGGTCAGGATCACGATGGTCTGGTCGTTGACCCGGCCTTCGATCTGGCCCGCGTTGTCGAGCACCAGACGGATCGACCGCACCGCCGTGCCGCGTTTGGCGACCATGGAGCTGCCCTTGACCGGCAAATCCTTGACCAGAACCACGGTATCGCCCGCAGCCAGACGCACGCCGTTGCTGTCGCGGTGTTCCACAGCCGTTTCGGCCGTGGTCAAACCCGCTTCGGCGCGGGCCAGCACATCGGGGTCGAGGTAAACGGTGTCGAGCAGGTCGGCGGCCCATGCCTCGGACGCCAGCGCCTTGAGCAGGCGGTAGGCGGCAATCTGCGTGGGGGCTTCGGCGGCCCAGATGGCATCGCCAAGGCAGCGCCAGCGCGGGCCGGGGGTGATGGTGCCCGACAAGGCGGCGGCGCAGGTGACGCAGAGCATCGCCGCGTCTTCGCCGGGGGGCAGCGCCGTCAGCGTGGCAGGGGTTTCGGCGCAGAGAACACACATGGGCAAGGCCTTTCGGGCAAAGGAAAAAGGCGCGCGAGAGGGTCTCGCGCGCCTTGATGTTCGGGGCGAAGCGCCGGCTTTCGGTCAGATCACTTGATGATCTTCGACACGACGCCTGCACCGCCAGCGTTTGCGGTTTCCGCGAACGGTTTTGTTTCCAAGATCACTTGATGATCTTGGAAACAACCCCTGCACCGACGGTGCGGCCGCCTTCGCGGATGGCGAAGCGCAGTTTTTCTTCCATGGCGATGGGGGCGATCAGTTCGACGTTGAACTTGAGGTTATCGCCCGGCATCACCATTTCGGTGCCTTCCGGCAGCTGGACCGTTCCCGTCACGTCGGTCGTGCGGAAATAGAACTGCGGACGGTAGTTCGCGAAGAACGGCGTGTGACGGCCGCCTTCTTCCTTGGTCAGGATATAGGCTTCGGCTTCGAACTGGGTGTGCGGGTTCACCGACTTCGGCTTGCACAGCACCTGGCCACGTTCCACGCCTTCACGGTCGATACCGCGCAAGAGGACGCCGACGTTGTCGCCAGCTTCACCACGGTCGAGCAGTTTGCGGAACATTTCCACGCCCGTGCAGGTCGACTTTTTGGTGTCGCGGATGCCGACGATTTCAACTTCGTCGCCGACGTTGATCACGCCACGCTCGATCCGGCCGGTCACAACCGTGCCGCGGCCCGAGATCGAGAACACGTCTTCGATCGGCATCAGGAAGGGCTGGTCGATGGCGCGGGCGGGCGTCGGGATATACGAATCGACAGCCGCCATCAGCTCGCGGATCGAGTCTTCGCCGATGTCTTTGCGCTCGCCGATCATGGCCTGGTGGGCCGAGCCTTTGACGATCGGAATGTCGTCGCCGGGGTATTCGTAGGACGAGAACAGCTCGCGCAGTTCCATTTCCACCAGTTCGATCAGTTCGGCGTCATCAACAAGATCGACCTTGTTCATGTAGCAGACCATGTAGGGGATACCGACCTGACGGCCGAGCAGGATATGCTCGCGCGTTTGCGGCATCGGGCCGTCGGACGCGGCGCAAACGAGGATCGCGCCGTCCATCTGGGCAGCGCCGGTGATCATGTTCTTGACGTAGTCGGCGTGGCCGGGGCAGTCGACGTGGGCGTAGTGGCGGGCTTCGGTCTCGTATTCCACGTGCGCGGTCGAGATGGTGATGCCGCGTGCCCGCTCTTCCGGCGCGCCGTCGATCTGGTCATAGGCGCGGAATTCGCCGAAGTATTTCGTGATCGCCGCGGTCAGCGTGGTCTTGCCGTGGTCAACGTGGCCGATGGTGCCGATGTTGACGTGCGGTTTATTCCGTTCAAACTTTGCCTTTGCCATGTCGGGCCTCGAATTGGGGGGCCGATGCGGCCCTGTGCTACACGGGCGGCGACTTATGCCGCCGCAGGGGGAAAATCAAGCCGAAAGGCAGCGTGGAACGGGGCGGTTCCGGCTGTGCGCGCCTAGCCTGCCGGAGCGGGCGCTGGGGCCGGTGTCGGGGCCGGTGCCGTGACAAGCGGCGGGCGCTGCGCGGGGCGGGCGGCGGGGTCGGCCACGGGAAGGGGCGGTGCGGTCATGTCGAATTGCGGCGACCTGGACGGGCCGGACGGTTTGTAACCCGGTGGCAGGCCAAACCATTCGGGGTTTTGCAACAGCCATTCCTCGACGCGCTTGACGGCGTTGTAGGACAACGCCTCCATCTGCTGCTGTTTGGTTCGGGTGATGCCGGTGCCGATGAACGTCTCGCCCGAGAGGCTTTCGAAGACGGTGATCTGCTTGCCTTCGGGGTTCAGCTTGGTCTGGCTGGCATCGTCCCAGATGTTGGCGGTGATGACCAGAACCGACTTGGGCGCGGCGACGATGGGTATGCCCGGAGGGGCGAGCGCGTAGCCATCGACCGAGATGCCGATGTTGTAAAGCTTGGTGCCGTCATAGCGCCCGAAACGGTCGGCCACGGCGGCTTTCATCTGGGTTTCCCATTCGTCGGGGGTCGCATTGCGCGAGATCGGCACCTTTTGCGCATTGTCGGCCACGACGATGTTCAGGCCCAGCGCGAAATTGCCCAGCGGCACCGGCGGATCTTTGAGGTCGTTCTTCTGGCAGGCCACGAGAAAGGCAAGGCCAAGGCAGAGGGCCGTCAGACGAAATGCGCGCATGGGGATTCGGATTCCTGCAACTGGGCGGGGCGTGTGCACCGCAGGCATGGATAGCCGCCCGCGCCGCGTGGCGCAATCGCGGCCTTTCCGATCCGGCCCGCGCCCCTATCTTAAGGGTGAAAGAACACGAGGTTGTCATGCTTGATGCGCCCGCCACCGATCCGTCGCGCCTGCCCGTGCGCGTGCCCGTGCGCGTGCCCTTGGCCAACCAGCCGCTTGGCGTGTTCGGCACGCTGCGGGCCGGACGGCGCAACGTGCTGGAGCTGATCCCCGAGATTGCCACCCATGCGCCCATCGTGTCGGGGCGGACCGGCAAGCGCTGGCATATGGTGATGGACCCCGAGGCGCTGAAGCGCATTTTGCGCGACAAGGTCGAGGAATATCCGAAATCGGACGTGACCAAGCTGATCCTGGAACCCGGTATCGGCAAGTCGATGTTCGTGGCCGAGGGGCAGGAATGGCTGTGGCAGCGGCGCACGGCGGCGCCGGTGTTTTCGCACCGCAACGTGGCGGCGCTGGCCCCCGTGATGACGGCGGCGGCCGAGCGGGCGGTGGTGCGGATCGGCGGCACCGTGGGCCGCGCGATCGATGTGTTCGACGAGATGGTGACCGCGACTTTCGAGGTGATTTCGGACGTGACCTTTTCGGGTGGCGGCGGGTTCGACCGCGACGCGATCCACAAATCCATCGAAAGCTACATCGGCCAGACGGCCAAAGTGTCGCTTCTGGATGTGATCGGTGCGCCGACATGGCTGCCGCGCCCGTCGCGGATGGTGGGACAGACCGGCGTGCGCGACATGAAGCGCGTGGCCGATGGCGCGATCGACCGGCGGCGGGCAACGGGTGGGCCAGCCGTGCCCGATCTGCTTGATCTGATGATGGCGGGCGAAGACCCCAAAAGCGGGCGGCGCATGACGACCGCGGAATTGCGCGACAACCTTCTGACCTTTATCGTCGCGGGCCACGAGACGACGGCGCTGACCTTGGCGTGGTCGCTGTATCTGTGCGCCTTTGACCAATCGGTGCAGGACAAGGCGCGGGCCGAGGCGCGGGCGGTTCTGGGGGGCCGTGCGGCGACGGCTGCCGATGTGATGGCGCTGCCCTATATCCGCCGTGTGGTGGACGAGGCGTTGCGAATGTATCCACCCGCTGCCTTTCTGTCGCGCACGGCAAAGGCCGATGACACATTGTGCGGGCGCGAGGTGAGGCGCGGCGATACCGTCATCTTGCCAATCTATGCGCTGCACCGGCACCGCAAGCTGTGGGAAAACCCCGACCGTTTCGACCCCGACCGCTTTGCCGATGCGGGCAAGATAGCGCGGTTTGCCTATCTGCCCTTTGGCGACGGGCCGCGCATCTGCATCGGGCAGAACTTTGCCTTGCAGGAGGCGGTCATCATCCTTGCCACGCTGCTGGCGCGGTTCCGGTTCGATCCGGTGCAGGGGCGCGACCCGAAGCCCGTGATGATCTTGACGCTGCGGCCCGAAGGGGGCGTATGGTTAAAGGCGAGTGAAACCTGATGTGACACAACGGCAACGTGTGGCATGATTTTTGTATGCAACCGCTTGCAAAAACGGATGGTATCGATATCTTTAGTCTGTCGCTAAGGCGGCGATAACGAGTTTTTCGGTAACGAGTGGCGTCCCGGACGAGGTTTTCTCGACCGGGCGTTTTCGTTTTTGCGGCTGCCCGTCAGGTGAAGCGGTTGTCGCGGGGGAAACCGCGGGGGGCCATCTTGCCGGTTCCGGCACGCGGGCCTTGCCATTCGGTCAGATCGGTTTCGGTGCGGGTGCGGCCTGCGGGGTCTTTCCACGACAAGCCACCGGCCAGCGTGAAGGTGATCGCGTCGGATAGTCCGCCGTCCTTGTATTTTTGCAGGCGGACACCCTTGCCCTTGGCCATTTCGGGCAGTTCGGCCAGCGGGAAGACCAGCACCTTGCGGTTGTCGCCCACGACGGCGACCGAATCGCCCGCGATGCGGCGACAGAGCGCGGTCTTGACGCCATCGCGCACGGTCAGCACGGCTTTGCCGGCGCGGGTCTGGGCCAGAACCTCGTCCGAGGGGACGACAAAGCCGTCACCGGCGGTCGAGGCGACGAGCAGTTTTTCACCGGGGCGGAAGATCATCAGGTCGGTGATCTCGCATTCGTTGGGCAGGTCGACCATCAGGCGCACGGGTTCGCCCATGCCGCGCCCGCCGGGCAGGTTCGCACCCAAGAGCGTGTAGAAGCGCCCGTTCGAGCCGATCAGAAGTATCTTGTCGGTGGTTTCGGCGTGGAACAGGAAGCGGCCTTCGTCGCCATCCTTGAACTTCACTTCGGAATCCAGCGCGACATGGCCCTTCATCGCGCGGATCCAACCCATTTTCGAGCAGATTACGGTGATGGGTTCACGGTCGATCATCGCTTCGAAGGGCACCTCTTCGGTGTCGCCCATATCGGCAAACAGGGTGCGGCGTTCGCCGCCCTTGGTGTCTTTGCCGAATTTCTTGCGGATGTCTTCCAGCTCTTCGCCGATCTTCTTCCACTGGCGGCGGTCGCTTTCCAGCAGGTCGGCCAGATCGGCGCGTTCGCGCATCAATTCGTCGCGTTCGCGGTTCAGTTCGATCTCTTCCAGACGGCGCAAGGACCGCAGGCGCATGTTCAGGATGGATTCGGCCTGCAGCTCGGTCAGTTCGCCCTCGCCCGCGACGGGGGGGACGTAATCCTTTTCGGTCATCGCCCGCTTGTGCGAAACGCCCCAGTCTTCGCGCATCAGCGCGGCTTTGGGGTCATCGTCGTAGCGGATGATGTCGATCACGCGGTCGAGGTTGAGATAAGCGATGATCAGACCTTCGAGCACCTCGAGCCGGTGGTCGATTTTCTCGACGCGGTGGAAGGAGCGGCGTTTGAGCACATCGCGGCGGTGGTCGAGAAAGGCGCGCAGCACTTCGCGCAGCGAGCAGACTTTGGGCACCTTGCCGTCGATCAGCACGTTCATGTTCAGCGCGAACCGCGTTTCGAGGTCGGTGTTGCGGAACAGCATCTGCATCAGCATGTCGGGTTCGACCGTGCGGGTGCGCGGTTCCAGCACGATGCGCACGTCATCGGCGGATTCGTCGCGCACATCGGCCAGCAGCGGAACCTTTTTGGTCTGGATCACCTCGGCCAGCTTTTCGATCAGCTTGGATTTGGCGACCTGATAGGGAATTTCGGTGACGATGATCTGCCACATGCCGCGCCCAAGGTCTTCGACCTGCCATTTGGCGCGCAGCCGGAACGACCCGCGACCGGTGCGGTAGGCTTCGAGGATGTTCTCGCGCGGCTCGACGATCACGCCGCCGGTGGGGAAATCGGGGCCGGGGACCATGGCAACCAGCGCCTCGTCGGTCAGCGCGGGGTCTTTCAGCATCGCCTGACAGGCTGACACCAGTTCGTCGAGGTTGTGGGGCGGAATGTTCGTCGCCATGCCGACCGCGATACCGCTGGAACCGTTGGCCAGCAGGTTCGGAAAGGCGGCAGGCATGACGATGGGTTCTTCGAGCGTGCCGTCATAGTTCGGGCGGAAGTCGACCGCGTTTTCGGCCAGCCCTTCCATCAGCGTCTCGGCAATCGCGGTCAGGCGGGCTTCGGTGTAGCGCGACGCGGCCGGATTATCGCCATCGATGTTGCCGAAATTTCCCTGACCGTCGACCAGCGGGTAGCGGACGTTGAAATCCTGCGCCAGACGCGCCATCGCGTCATAGATCGCGGCATCGCCGTGGGGGTGATAGTTGCCCATCACGTCGCCCGAAATCTTGGCCGATTTGCGAAAGCCGCCCGTGGCCGACAGCCGCAATTCGCGCATGGCGTAAAGGATGCGGCGGTGGACGGGTTTCAGCCCGTCGCGCGCATCGGGCAGCGCGCGGTGCATGATGGTGGAAAGCGCATAGGTCAAATACCGCTCGCCTATCGCGCGCGACAGCGGTTCGGACAGGGTGACGGACTGTGTATTGGGGTCTGCGGGCACATCGGACATGGATGTTGTGTAATTCTTCGCCGCGCCCCGGTCCAGCCGAAACGCAAGGCTTTTGTTTAAGCGGTTGACCGCCGAAGCCCAAGCCATGCTAAGCAACGTGCGTATGAGTCGCCGGGGTATGAGTCGTGTTCAGGTTGTTGGTGTTGTTGTGCCTGTCGCTGTATTGCGCGATGTCGATCTGGGGCAATGGCCCCCTGCGGACCGAGCGTCTGGCGCGGTCTGCGCCACAGGTGGAAACGCCTGTTTTCGAAAGCAGCCTAAAGGTGATGCCCGCGCCGCAGGCCGCCGCGCCGCCGCCCGCAGCGGATGTCGCGGCCGCGCAAGCGCCGGACCGGACACCGGAGCCCGAGGCGTTTTCCTTTGCCGCCTATATGGCGGCCGACGATGCGCCCGCCCTTGCACGAGACACCACAGCGACGACGACGGAACCTGCCGCGGCGCCCGTGGCGGCAGCCGATCCGGCCGACCTGCCGGAAAACCTGCAGATGCGCTGGATCAACGTGGGCACCGCCAATGTGCGCAGTGCGCCGAACAAGCGCAGTGCGCTGGCTGGCAAGGTGGCGCTTGGCGAGGCGGTCTATGTCATGTGGGCCGAGCCTAACGGCTGGATGCGTATCCGGTCGCCCGATGGGCTTGTTACCGGGTTCGTGCATGAAAGCCTGCTGTCCGAGCAGGCCCCCCGAAGCGATGCCGTCAACCTTGCCACGGCAGACTGAAAAGGGCGCTGCGACATTTGCCAAGCCTTGCGCGACCGCCTAAGCAGGCGGTGTCGGGTTCAGTCAGGCGGGTTTGTCGATGCGGTCCATCCTTATCACCGGCTGTTCGTCGGGCATCGGCTATGACGCGGCGCAGGGTTTGCGGGCCAAGGGTTGGCGCGTCTTTGCCACCTGCCGGCAAGAGGCCGATTGCGCACGCCTGCGGGCCGAGGGGTTCGAGAGCCTGCGCCTTGACTATGCCGACGAGGACAGCATCGCGGCGGCGCTGGCCGAGGTTCTGGCACGCACCGGCGGCACGCTGGACGCGCTGTTCAACAACGGGGCCTTTGCCTGCCCCGGCGCGGTGGAAGACCTGCCGCGCGGGGCGTTGCGGGCGATCTTCGAGACCAACCTGTTCGGCTATCACGACCTGACGCGGCGGGTCATTCCGGCGATGCGGGCGCAGGGGCATGGGCGGATCGTCAACTGCTCGTCGGTGCTGGGGCTGGTGGGGGCCAAATGGCGCGGGGCTTATGTGGCGACGAAATTCGCCATGGAGGGGCTGAGCGACGTGTTGCGGATCGAGATGCGGGGCACCGAGATCGACGTGATCCTGATCGAGCCGGGACCGATCGGCACGCTGATACGCCAGAATGCCATCCCGCATTTCGAGAAATGGATCGACTGGGAGAATTCGGCCCGCCGTGCCGAATATCAGGCCCTGCGCGGGCGGCTTTACGAAAAGCGCGGGCCGGACGCCTTTGAACTGCCCGCATCGGCGGTGACGCGGGCGCTGGTGGCGGCGCTGGAAAGCCGCCGCCCCAAGGCCCGCTATTACGTGACGGTGCCGACCTATCTGATGGGTTTTCTGCGCCGCATCCTGCCCACGCGTATGCTCGACTGGCTGATTGCCAAGGGGTAACGCGTGGCGGCGTGCGATTTTCACGATTGCACCTTTCGCTTTTCCCGACTTCTCACCTAGATCAGCGGGAACGGAAGGAACCCGATATGCTGAACGATCCGCTTTTCATCCTTGTCGTCCTGTCGTCGCTTGTCGTGCTGGCCATTTTGATGTTCGGCATCGGCACATTCGGCAAGGGCGGCGATTTCAATCGCAAACACGCGAACCGCATCATGCGCTATCGCATCGCAGCACAGGCGGTGGCGGTGGTGTTGATCGTGGCCTTTGCCTATCTTCACGGGGGCCGCTGATGGTCGTTCTGTCAAAAATCTATACCAAGACCGGCGATGCCGGTGAAACCGCGCTGGGGAATGGTGCGCGGGTAGCGAAACATTCCTTGCGCGTGTCGGCCTATGGCACGGTGGACGAGACCAACGCGACGGTCGGTCTGGCGCGGCAACATGCAACCGGCGAGATCGAACTGGCGCTGGCGCGGATTTCCAACGACCTGTTCGATCTGGGCGCCGATCTGTGCACCCCCGACATGCATCTTGACGCCAACCTGCCCTATACGCCGCTGCGGATGCAGGAAGCGCAGGTGTTGCGGCTGGAACGCGAGATCGACGCGATGAACACGCGGCTTACGCCGCTGCGGTCGTTCATCTTGCCCGGCGGGTCGCCCTTGGCCGCGCAATTGCACCTGTGCCGCACCGTCTGCCGCCGTGCCGAACGGCTGGTGGTCGAGACCGCCACGATGGAATCGGTCAATGCCGAGGCGGTCAAATACCTGAACCGCCTGTCGGACTGGTTCTTTGTCGCAGGCCGCATTGCCAACAACGATGGCAAGGATGATGTGCTTTGGGTGCCCGGCCTGACGCGCGAGGGCTGAGAGGGCGGCAAAACGCGACGTAGGGACGCGGTTTGCTGTCGTATTTGGTCTGTTGCAGCATGGCGCAAGCGATTACTTAGGCTCTCGAGAGCTTGGATTGGGCCCGCTGGGCCGGAACATGGAGATTGCGCCGATGAAGGTCCTGGTGCCTGTCAAACGGGTGATCGACTATAACGTGAAGGTTCGCGTGAAAGCGGACGGATCGGGCGTCGATCTCGCCAACGTCAAGATGTCGATGAACCCCTTTGACGAAATCGCCGTCGAGGAAGCGATCCGTCTGCGCGAAAAGGGCATCGCGTCTGAAGTGGTCGTCGTGTCCATCGGTGTGAAGCAAAGCCAGGAAACGCTGAGGACGGCGCTTGCGATGGGGGCTGACCGCGCCATTCTGATCGAGGCGACAGCCGATGTGCATGTGGACATCGAGCCTTTGTCGGTGGCCAAGTTGCTGGCTGCCGTGGTCAGGGAAGAAGGCCCCGGTCTGGTGCTGTGCGGCAAGCAGGCCATCGACAACGACATGAACGCCACGGGGCAGATGCTGTCGGCGCTGCTGGGCTGGTCGCAGGCGACCTTTGCTTCGGAATTGGCGGTTGACGGCGACCATGCGGTGATTACCCGCGAAGTGGACGGTGGTTTGCAGACCATCAAGGTCAAGATGCCGACGATCGTGACGGTCGACCTGCGCCTGAATGATCCGCGCTATGCGTCCTTGCCCAATATCATGAAGGCCAAGGCCAAGCCGCTGGCAATCAAGACACCCGCCGATTACGGCGTCGATGTCGCGCCACGCCTGACCGTGCTGAAGACGGTCGAACCGGCAGGCCGCAAGGCGGGGGTCAAGGTCGGCTCGGTTGCCGAGCTGATCGCGAAACTCAAAGACGAAGCAGGGGTGATCTGATGGCCGTTCTTCTTCTTGCCGATGTGAATGATGGCCAGTTGGCGACCGATGCCGTGGCCAAGACGCTGGCTGCCGTTGCCGGTCTGGGCGAGGTGCATGTGCTGGTCGCAGGCACGGGCGCTGGTGCCGCCGCCGAAGCCGCGACTCTGTCGGGCGTGGCAAAGGTGCTGCATGCCGACGACGCCGCCTTTGACCACGGCATGGCCGAGGCGACGGCGGGGCTGATCGTGGCGCTGGCGGGCAATTACAGCCACATCGCCGGTGCGGCGACGGCGTTTTGCAAGAACGTGATGCCGCGCGTGGCCGCGCTTCTGGACGTGATGGTGATTTCGGACGTGACCGCCGTGATCGACGAGGGCACCTTCGAGCGCCCGATCTATGCCGGCAACGCCGTGCAGACGGTGAAATCGTCGGATGGCAAAAAGGTGCTGACCGTGCGGACCGCAGGCTTCACCGCCGTTGGTGCGGGTGGTTCGGCTGCGGTCGAGAAAATTGCCGTTGCTGCGGATGGTTCGCTTTCGGCTTGGGTCGAGGACAAGGTCGCAACGTCGGATCGTCCCGAACTGACGAGCGCTGGCATCGTGGTGTCGGGTGGGCGCGGCTTGGGAAGCCAAGAGAACTTTGCGCTGGTCGAGCGGCTGGCCGACAAGCTGGGTGCCGCCGTCGGAGCGTCGCGCGCGGCGGTCGACAGTGGCTACGCCCCGAACGACTGGCAAGTTGGCCAGACCGGCAAGGTCGTGGCCCCCACGCTGTATATCGCGCTGGGAATTTCCGGCGCGATCCAGCATCTGGCGGGGATGAAGGATTCCAAGGTCATCGTCGCCATCAACAAGGACGAGGAAGCGCCGATCTTTCAGGTCGCCGATTACGGGCTGGTGGGCGATATCTTTACCCTTGTCCCCGAGATGATCGAAAAGCTTTAAGCTGCACGGCAGCGCAGGAACAGGCGCGTCGGGAAACCGGCGCGCCTGTTGCGTTTGGCCTGCCGCGCGGTCAGGCGGGATGCCACAGCCCTGCCAGCACCGGACCGAGCGCCGCGGCTATTTCGGCATGTTGCTTTGGCCCCGGCATGGTGCGGGCGGCGGGTTCTGCAAGCGGCGGGAAGATCATGCCCTTTGTCCCCTCGGCCAGTGCCTGCCCGCTGTAGACCACTTCGACCACTGCGGCGACGCGGGGGCGCAACGCCTCGATCATGGGGCGGTCGACGAACATCGGGTCGCCATCGGGCCGATTGGTCGCCCCGTCCGGTGCGTGGGATGCCATCCACAGCAAAACCACGCGCGGCCCCAGACGCGGCAACAGCGCCGCCATCCGCGCCACCCACGCGGCGCGCAGTTCATCGGCAAGTAGTGCGAATTTCTCGGGCGAGGCGCGGTGCAGCGATTGCACCATGTGGCGGGTAAAGTTGAATTCGGTAAAGTCCACCTCGCGGTAGATCGAGGCCAGCAGCGGCGAGGCCCGCAGGAAGCGGTCGTTGCGGCGCGGATGCACGGCGTAAAAGCGGTTGGTCAGGTTTTGCGCGCCCGTCACCTGCACCACCGTTATCCGCGCCTTGGCTGCGATTTCGGCAACGGCGGCATCTTGCGCCCATGCGTCCGGCCCCGCGTTCAGCGCGCCAAGGTTGACGACCGGCTGGCCAAGCGCCGCTTCGAGCAGCGCAGGATAGGGGCGGGCGACAAACTTGCCATAGCTTTCCCCCCCGCCCAGCACGGCGGCATAGGGCAAGCCAAGGTCGCGCCTTGGCCCACGGAACAACAGTTTCGACCGCCCGTAGCGACACGGAACGTAATCGAGCGACGTCTCGCCCGGAAAGGCAAAGCTCATCCCACACACCTGCATTGCATCACACCCGCGCCCAGCTTTGACGGGCAAGCGTCAAGAAAGCGTAAAGCGGCGCGGGCGCGGTCTTGCGCCGAAGGGCTTGGGATGCATAAGGTTTTGCGAAATTGCGAAGGAAGGTGACGTCATGGCAGAGATCCGCACGGTCGGGATCGTCGGGGCGGGGCAGATGGGTAACGGCATCGCCCATGTCTTTGCCCTTGCGGGCTATGACGTGCTGCTGACCGACATCAGCCAGACGAGTCTGGACAAGGCCATCGCCACCATCGACCGCAACATCGAGCGGCAGGTGACGCGCGGCAAGGTGACGGCGGGGGACAAGGCCGCCGCCATGGCGCGGATCAAGACCACGCTGACCTTGGCCGATGTCGGCCCGTCGGATCTGATCATCGAAGCCGCGACCGAGCGCGAGACGGTCAAGCAGGCGATCTTTGAAGACCTGCTGCCGCATCTGAAACCCTCGACCATCCTGACCTCGAACACCTCGTCCATTTCGATCACGCGGCTGGCGAGCCGGACGGACCGGCCCGAAAAGTTCATGGGGTTCCACTTTATGAACCCCGTGCCGGTGATGCAGCTGGTCGAGCTGATCCGTGGTATCGCCACCGATGCCGAGACATGGGAGACGCTGCACGGGGTGGTGCGCAAGCTGGGCAAGACGGCGGCGAGCGCCGAGGATTTTCCGGCCTTCATCGTCAACCGCATCCTGATGCCGATGATCAACGAGGCGGTCTATACGCTGTACGAGGGCGTGGGCAACGTGAAGTCGATCGACGAGTCGTTGAAGCTGGGGGCCAACCATCCGATGGGGCCGCTGGAGTTGGCCGATTTCATCGGGCTGGACACCTGCCTTGCCATCATGAACGTGCTGCATGACGGGCTGGCCGATACCAAATACCGCCCCTGCCCGCTTTTGACGAAATATGTCGAGGCTGGCTGGCTGGGCCGCAAGACGCAGCGCGGGTTTTACGACTATCGCGGCGAGGTGCCGGTTCCGACGCGCTGATCGCCGTGGCCAAGGTTCCCTCTTCACGCGTGGACAAATTGCTGTCGTCGATGGGCTATGGCTCGCGCAGCGAAATGGCGCGCATGGCCAAGGCGGGGGGGATCATCCTCGACGGGGTGGAACTGGCCGATGCCAGCCAGCGCATCGCCGTGACGCCCGATCTGCCGGCGCGGATGCGGATAGATGGCGAGATGCTCGATCCGCTATGCGGGATGGTGATTTTGCTCAACAAACCGCTGGGCATGACCTGTTCGCACAAGGAAGACGGGCCGCTTGTCTATGACATCTTGCCCAAGCGCTGGCGCGGGCGCGATCCGGCGATTTCGACCGTGGGGCGGCTGGACAAGCAGACCTCGGGGCTGTTGCTGCTGACGGATGACGGCGGATTGTTGCACCGGATCATCAGCCCCAAGCGCCATGTGGAAAAGACCTATCGCGCCCGATTGGCGCGCCCGCTGTCGGGCAGCGAAGGGGCGGTCTTCGCGTCAGGCGCGCTGATGCTGGAGGGCGAGGAGAAGCCGCTTGCCCCTGCGGCGTTGGAGGTGGTGTCACCGACCGAAGCCCTGCTGACCGTGACCGAAGGGCGCTATCATCAGGTGCGCCGCATGTTCGCCGCCGTGGGCAACCATGTCGAGGCGCTGCACCGTGAAAGGTTGGGAGGGTTGGTGCTGCCCGAGGGGATGGCGGCGGGGGATTGGAAACTGCTGGATGCGGCGGGGATAGCTGCGATCTTCGGGTAACGCGGAAATTAACGCGATTGCCGCCCGGAATTTGCGTCAAATTCCGCCGCGATTTCTGCGTCAGAAATCGCCCTTGCCGCGCAGGCTCAGTGTATGGTCACGCAACCACGCCAGAAAGCCGCGCGGGTTGCCCTCCCATTTCGAAAGCTCGGACGCGGGGATCGGTGCGCCGATCACGGGGCGGGTGGGCTTGAACAGGCAGCGTTTGATTTCGTAGAGCAACAGGCCCTGACGGATGGTGTCGCTGATCTTGTTGGCAATCAAGAAGGCCCGCGAATTCTGCCCCGGGAAATAGACCGGCAGGATCGTCGCGCCCGAGGATTTCACGATCTTGTGGGTGAACACGTTCCATTCGGATTCGACCGCCGGTCCCCACCAGCCTTCGGACATTGCAACCTTGCCTGCGGGAAACAGGATGATGACACCACCGGCGCGCAGGTGTTTCATCGTCTCGTCGCGCATCTGCAAACCGAGTTCGCGGGCGTTGTCTTCGTGCGGGAAAGGCACGGGGATCATGAATTGCGCGACTTCGGGGATGCCGGTCAGCAGGCTGCGGGTCAGGATCTTGAAATCGGGGCGCACGCGGTTGACCATTTCGGCCAGCACCATGCCATCGACAAGACCCGACGGGTGGTTGGACACCACCACAAGCGGGCCGGTCGGCGGGATCAGCGCGATTTCCTCTGGCGGGGTTTCGATGCGGATGCCCATCTGGCGGATCGCCTTGGGCCAGAACGGCGGGCCAAAGGGCGCGCCGGAGCGTTCGAACTGCCGGATCAGCCGCAAAAGCGTTATCTTGGCGGTGGTCCATTCGATCACACGGATCGTCGTTGCCTTGATCGGGTTCTTGAACGTGCCCGCATAGGACAAGCGGCGCATGTCATAAGGCTTGCCGTCGCCGTCAGCCCGCCGCGTTGCGACAGGGTCCGCTTGTTTCTGCGACGTCTCGATCACCCGCAATGCGCCTTATACTCTCGCCTGACGCGTCTCAGTAGTCTTCGCCGAAGCGGTTTGCAACAAGCGCCTCCAATGCGGCGGCCAGCTTGTCGGCTTCTGCGCCAGTTGTCGCCACCTCGATCTCGGTCCCGCGCGAGGCGGCGAGCATCAGAAGGCCCATGATCGAATCGCCCGACACCGTCATGCCGTCCTTGGTCACGGCGGCCTGCGCGTCGTGTTGTTCGACCACTTCGACGAATTTGGCCGAGGCCCGCGCGTGCAGGCCCTTTTCGTTCACGATCCGCAGCGTTTTCGCAGTCACCTTGACCTCATGTCGTCTGGCGGGTCAGGCCCCGCTTCCAAGGTCCAGACTGTTGATATACTTGCGCCCCGCGTCAAGCGCTGCGGCCACCGCATCGGGAACCGAAAGGTCGCGCGATTTGGCGAGTTTGATGAGCATCGGCAGGTTTGCGCCATAGACGATGCGGCGGTCACGGCCACAACAGGCCATCAGGGACAGGTTAGATGGCGATCCGCCGAACATGTCGGTCACCACGACGACGCCCTGCCCCAGATCGACGGAATCGGCTGCCGCGCAGATCTCGGCCTGTTTGGCGCCGCGATCATGCTCGTCCTCGATGGCGATGGCGCGCATCGCATCCTGTTTACCGACCACATGTTCGACCGCCGAGAGATATTCCCGGGCCAAGCCGCCATGCGCCACGATCACGATACCGATCACGCGCCCATCACCCCGATGCCGAAGACAGCGAACCCGCTGTCCTGCGTTCAAGTTCCCGATGACGTTTTGACACTGCCCAGCCCGCCTCTGCAAGCGAATTGCCCAGCATCTCGGCGATTGCCACGCTGCGATGTTGCCCGCCGGTGCATCCGAAGCCTATCGAAAGATGGGCCTTTCCCTCATCGACGGTGGCGGGCAGCAACAGGGTCACCAGATCGCGCAATTTGTCGAAAAAAGGCACAAAGCGCGCATCGGCGCGAATAAAGTCGGCCACGGCCGCGTCGCGCCCGTCACGGTCGCGCAGGTCGGGCGACCAATAGGGGTTTTGCAGGAAGCGGCAGTCGAACACCATATCGACGCCGCGCGGCAGGCCGCGCTTGTAGCTGAAGGACTGCACCGACACCGCCAGACGGTGCGAGGTATCGCGCCCGAACCATTGCGCCAGATCGGCCTTGAGGTCATGCGGCGACATTTCGGTGGTGTCGATCAGGTGATCCGCTCGCACGCGGATGGGGGCCAAGAGGTCGATTTCGCGCGCGACGCCCTCGGTCGGGCTTTCGGCGGGGGCAAGGGGGTGACGGCGGCGGGTCTGGGCGTAGCGGCGGATCAGTTCTGAGGGCGCGCAATCGAGATAGAGCACGTCGAGCGTGACGCGCGGATCACGGGTCAGGCTATCGATGGTTTCGATCAGCGCGGTGGCGTTGAAATCGCGGTTTCGCACATCCATGCCCAGCGCGATGGGGCGCGGCAGCGGTGCGCCGTCGATCAGGCGCGGGATCAGCGACATCGGCAGGTTGTCGATCACCTCGTAGCCAAGGTCTTCCAGCGCGTCGATCGCCGTCGACCGTCCGGCGCCCGATGGGCCGGTGACCAGCACCAGCCTGTGCCCGTCGGTCAATGGTTGCGCCATCTGGTCCGTCATTCCCGTCGCCCTGCTTTGACATAGTGCCAAAGCGCAGCGGGAAAATGGGGAGATGTCTGGCCGAGCACAAGGGGAAGCGTGCGTCCGAACCATGTCACGTTCCGATGAGGCGGCAATCGCTGCACTTCCGTCTGGCCCAGATCGACCACCAGACCAAGGGCAACGCGGTCGCGCGTTTGCGCGTTCAGGATGCCCAGACCGCGCGCCTCGATCATTCCGGCGATGGCGGGCGGGCAGGTGGCGACCACCGCGTCATCTTGCAAGCAAAGCTCGGTGCGGTCGTCGGCGACCAGTTGCGCGCCGTAAGCCATCAGCGCCAAGGCGAGCGAGGATTTGCCCGAACCGCTTGGTCCCATGATCAGGATGCCAAACCCGCCCGCTGCCACGCAGCTGGCATGCAGCGTCAGATTGGGCGGCTGTGCCATGGGTCAGACCGGAAGCCCGACGACGAAACGGGCACCCAGCGGGTCCGACGCGGCATCGGCATTGGTGGGACGGATGTTTTCGGCCCAGATGACACCGCCATGGGCCTCGACGATCTGTTTGGAGATGGCAAGGCCAAGGCCCGAGTGCTGGCCGAACTGCACCTGCGGGCGTTCGGAATAGAAGCGCTTGAACACCTTGGTCAGCGCCTGTTCGGGAATGCCGGGGCCGGTGTCTTCGACCACCACAAGCACGCGGTTGGCGCGGCGGCGCGCCCAGACGCGGACGGCATCGCCGTCTTCGCAAAAGCTGATGGCGTTGGTGATGAGGTTGACGAAGACCTGCGCCAGACGCGCTTCCAGCCCGTGGATCAGGATCGGATCGGCGGGGAAATCGGTGATGAATTCGACGCCTTTGGTTTCTGCCTGCTGGGACAGATATTCGGTCAGGTTGGTCAGGGTCTTGACGAGGTTGAATTCCTCTTCCTCTTCCTTGACCAATTCGCTGTCAAGCCGCGAGGCGTTGGAAATGTCGCTGACCAGACGGTCGAGGCGGCGCACGTCATGCTCGATCACGTCGAGCAGCTTTTCCTTCTGGTCGTCGCGCTTGGCCACCCGCAGCGTGCCTACGGCAGAGCGGAGCGACGCCAGCGGGTTCTTGATTTCATGCGACACATCGGCGGCGAATTGTTCGTTGGCGTCGATGCGGTCGTAAAGCGCCGCCACCATGCCGCGCATGGCGACCGACAGACGCCCGATCTCGTCAGGGCGGGCGGCAAGGTCGGGGATACGCACGCGGGCCGGCCCCATGCGGCGGTCGCGGTCGCGGCCCAGTTCGGCGGCGGCGGCAAGGTCGGACAGCGGGTTGGCAATGGTCGAAGCCAGCACCAGAGACAGGCCAAGGCTGACCATCAGCGCCACCACGAACATCTGCAAGACCTGTTCGCGTTCAAATCGCACCAGACGGTCGATTTCGCCCTCGGCGCTGGTGAGGGCGACCACGGCGACGATCTGCCCCGCCTGCCGGACCGGCGTGGCGACCGAGAAAAGCGCGCCGCCCGTCGGCCCGTGCCCGGTGTTCACGACGGTCTGGCCTGCTGCCGAACGGTCGATCAGCGGGCGGACGATGCTTTCGCCATCATAGGGCACATCCGCATCGGTCGAGCGGGCGAACAGGGCCGTGACCTTGTCCCAGACGAAATTCAGCCCGTCGACGATCAGCGTGGTGCGGTTCGGCGGTTCGGTCGCGCTGCGCGGGTCGCCGGTGTGGCGACCCAGAAGCGCCCCTTGCGGGGTGTAGACGAACACCTCGACCCCCGGTCCGATGCTGGCATTGGCCAAGGCCTTGTCCACATCGGATGCCTGCGGTGCGCCATCGAGACTGGCTTCGAGCAGGTTCGCGGTCAACATCGCTTCCGAAATCAGCCCCTGTTCGCGCTGGATCACAAGACTGTCGCGGAACGGGTTGAGGAACAGCACGCCCGCGACGAGCAGGACCAAGGCCAGAAGGTTGAACAAGATGATCTTGCGCGCCAGTGGCGAGCGGTTCAGCGACACAAGCCCGCGCCTTCCCCGCCCCTCACGCAGGGCGGGATCGACGAGATGGTCGGGTGCGACCCAATCGTCTCCGAGAAGCAGGTCGCCCGACGATGGCGGACGCCCCTCCTTTGACAGGCGCGGTTGTGCGGTCATTCCTCGTTGTAGCGGTAGCCGATCCCATAAAGCGTTTCGATGGCCGAGAAATCGTTATCCACTGCACGCATCTTCTTGCGAAGGCGTTTGATATGGCTGTCGATGGTGCGGTCATCGACATAGACCTGATCGTCATAGGCCACGTCCATCAACTGGTCGCGGCTTTTGACGAAACCGGGCCGCTGCGCAAGGGCCTGTAGCAGCATGAATTCGGTCACGGTCAGGGCGACATCCTGCCCTTTCCACGTCACCGAATGACGCAGCGGGTCCATGCGAAGCTGGCCGCGCTCCATGATCTTGGTTTCTTCGGTGGTCGCCACCTCGCCGCTGGCGATGGCTTCCTGACGGCGCAGAAGCGCGCGGATGCGTTCGACCAGCAGGCGCTGCGAGAAGGGTTTTTTGACGTAATCGTCGGCCCCCATGCGCAGGCCCAGCACCTCGTCTATTTCATCATCCTTGGAGGTGAGGAAGATCACCGGCATCGATGTCTTTTGCCGCAGCCGTTGCAACAGGTCCATCCCGTCCATGCGCGGCATCTTGATGTCGAGCACGGCCATATCCGGCAGCCGCCGGTTGAAGGCATCAAGCGCCGACTGGCCGTCGTTATAGGTCTCGACCTCGAACCCCTCGGCCTCAAGCGTCATCGCAACAGACGTCAGGATATTCCTGTCGTCGTCAACAAGCGCAATCCTTGCCATGTGTGGTTATCCCTTACTGCCCGTTATTCTGATTTTTGCCAGATGATCGGTTTTCCGCCTATTGGAATCAACCCGAATGTGCGAATCAGCCGCGAACAGTGCGCTTGCGTAGCACGAAAGTTACTGCGGATGGCCTAATTGCCGCAGTTTGGACAAATGCGTTAACCAATTTACACTTCCGGAACTGCGCCGGTCCGCGCGTCGCAGGCGGCGGCGTGCCGCTTTGCGCGGCGCAGCGTCGACTGATTGCGCTAACCTTGGAATGGTTGCGCTAACTGTGCGTTTGCGTCCTGTTCCAAATCTGGAACGCCATGCTATAGCCGAAAGGGTGCTGCCCCTGTTGGCCCAGTGGCAGCGCCGCAACCCTTTGGCGCGGGCTGCGTTTTGGGATGAGATGCCGGGTTTCGCACCCGGCCTTGAGGAGCTTGCAGCATGACGAACGGACGCGTGAACCCCGCGCAGGAATTGGCACATCACGGCATCAGCGGATTGGGTCGCGTCTATTACAACCTGATCGAACCCGCGCTTGTCGAAGAAGCTGTCAAGCGCGGCGAAGGCAGGTTGGGCAAGGGCGGCGCGTTTCTGTGCTCGACCGGACAGTTCACCGGCCGGTCGCCCAAAGACAAGTTCGTGGTGCGCACGCCATCGGTCGAACAGACGATCTGGTGGGAAAACAACGCCGCCATGTCGCCCGAGGCTTTCGACCGGCTGCATGCCGATATGCTGGCGCATATGAAGGGGCGCGACTATTTCGTGCAGGACCTGTTCGCGGGGGCCGATCCGGTGCACCGGCTGGATGTTCGGGTGGTGACGGAACTGGCGTGGCACGGGCTGTTCATCCGCCATCTGCTGCGGCGGCCAGATCGTGCGGAACTGGACGGGTTCGTGCCGGAATGGACGATCATCAACTGCCCGAGTTTCAAGGCAGACCCCGCCCGCCACGGCTGCCGGACCGAGACGGTGATCACGCTGAACTTCGACCGTAAGCTGATCCTGATCGCCAACACCGCCTATGCGGGCGAGAACAAGAAGGCGGTGTTTACGCTGCTGAACTATCTGCTGCCCGAAAAGGGCGTGATGCCGATGCATTGCAGCGCCAACCACGCCATCGGCAACCCCGTCGATACGGCGGTGTTCTTCGGCCTGTCGGGCACGGGCAAGACCACGCTGTCGGCCAGCCCCGACCGCACGCTGATCGGGGATGACGAACACGGCTGGTCGGACCGTGGCAGCTTTAACTTTGAAGGCGGGTGCTACGCCAAGACCATCAACCTTAACCCCGAGGCGGAACCCGAGATCTATGCCACCACGCACCGTTTCGCGACCGTGGTGGAAAACATGGTTTACGACCCCGAGACGCTGGAACTGGATTTCGACGATGACAGCCTGACGGCGAACACGCGCTGCGCCTATCCGCTGGAGTATATCTCGAACGCCAGCGCCACGGGGCTGGGCGGGCATCCGAAGAACGTGATCATGCTGACCTGCGATGCGTTCGGCGTGCTGCCGCCCATCGCGCGGTTGTCGCCCGCGCAGGCGATGTATCATTTCCTGTCGGGCTTCACGTCGAAGGTCGCCGGAACCGAGCGCGGCGTGACCGAACCGCAGCCGACGTTTTCGACCTGCTTCGGCGCGCCCTTCATGCCGCGCCGCCCCGAGGTGTATGGCAAGCTGTTGCAAGCCAAGATCGCCAAGCATGGCGCTGTCTGCTGGCTGGTCAACACCGGCTGGACGGGGGGGGCCTATGGCACCGGCAAGCGGATGCCGATCAAGGCCACGCGTGCGTTGCTGGCGGCGGCACTGGACGGATCGCTGGGCGGGGCAGAATTCCGGCGCGACGCGAATTTCGGCTTTGACGTGCCGGTTGCCGTGCCGGGGGTGGATGCCGCCCTGCTAAACCCGCGCGATACTTGGGCCGACAAGACCGCCTATGACGCGCAAGCGGCCAAACTGGTGGGCATGTTTGCCGACAACTTCGGGCAATACGCGCCCCACATCGGCGATGACGTGAAGGCCGCCGCCATTGGCTAAGTGCTTGCCCCGGGCTTGACCCGGGGCGGAGCGCTGAAAACGGATGCGACATTTTACTGCGCTTTGCGTTTTTTTGGCGAAACTATATTGCTTGGCGACACGTTCCGCTCTAGCTCTTTCGCAGTTGCAGAAAATCCGATCCGACAGGTGAGTCTATGCCCCATGACGGCCAGCCGATGCCCGTATCCCCGCGTCTTGCCGATCTGACCGGCCTGACCGCCGCCGCCCTGCCCGAGGTCGAGGCGATCTTTGCGCAAGCGCGCGAGGCTTTGCGGGCCCGCGTCACCGTGGCGGGCAAGGTATCGGCTGCGGCGCTTGAGGAGCACCAGTTTGCAGCCCATGCGCTGGCGTGGCTGGCCACCTATGTCGAAAGCCTGCGCCAGATGCAGGCCTGGGCGTTGCGGGTCGACGCGGACGGCGGGTTCGGCGAGATGGAAGCGCTGATCTTGCAAATCGCATACGGCGAATATCTGAACCAGATATTCGGCGGCATTCCGATGTCGCAGGGCGAGATTGCGCGTTTGCAGGATGTCTGGGTGGCCCCCGCCCAGCCGGGAACCGCGGCTGCCACGCTGATGGCGCAGGGCAACAGTGCTGCGGCCCGTCAGCGCCTTGTCGAATTGATGCGCGACAACCACGGGCGGGCCACCTTTGGCGCGACAGGGCTGGATGACGAGCTGGAGATGATCCGCGACCAGTTCCGTCGCTATGCCGACGAACAGGTGATCCCCTTTGCGCAGGAATGGCATCTGAAGGACGAGCTGATTCCGATGACGGTGATCGACCAGCTTGCCGAGATGGGCGTGTTCGGCCTGACGATCCCGGAAGAATTCGGCGGCTTCGGGCTGTCGAAGGCGTCGATGGTCGTGGTGTCGGAAGAATTGTCGCGCGGCTATATCGGGGTCGGGTCGCTTGGCACGCGCACCGAGATTGCCGCCGAACTCATTTTATGCGGCGGCACCGACGCGCAAAAGGCGCAATGGTTGCCCAAGCTTGCCAGCGGAGAAATTCTGCCCACCGCCGTGTTTACCGAACCGAACACGGGGTCTGACCTGGGGTCTTTGCGGACCAAGGCGCGCAAGGATGGCGACGACTGGATCATTTCCGGCAACAAGACATGGATCACCCATGCGGCGCGGACGCATGTGATGACGGTTCTGGCGCGCAGCGTCGATGCGACGAGCGATTATCGCGGGCTGTCGATGTTTCTGGCCGAAAAGACTGCGGGGACCGATGAGGTGCCCTTTGTCGATGCGGGGCTTTCCGGCGGCGAGATCGAGGTGTTGGGCTATCGCGGGATGAAGGAATATACCGTCAACTTCGACGATTTCCGCGTGAAGGGCGAAAACCTGCTGGGCGGGGTCGAAGGCCAAGGTTTCAAGCAGTTGATGCAGACCTTTGAATCCGCCCGCATCCAGACCGCCGCCCGCGCGGTGGGCGTGGCGCAATCGGCGCTGGAAACCGGCATGGCCTATGCGACCGATCGCAAGCAGTTCGGCAAGGCGTTGATCGAATTTCCGCGCGTGGCCGGAAAGCTGGCGATGATGGCGGTCGAGATCATGGTGGCGCGGCAGCTGACCTATTTCAGCGCGTGGCAGAAAGACAATGACCGGCGCTGCGATCTGGAAGCGGGAATGGCCAAGCTGTTGGGCGCGCGGGTGGCTTGGGCGGCGGCGGACAATACGCTGCAAATCCATGGCGGCAACGGGTTCGCGCTGGAATATCGCATCAGCCGCATCCTGTGCGATGCCCGCATCCTGAACATCTTCGAGGGGGCGGCGGAAATTCAGGCGCAGGTCATCGCGCGGCGTTTGCTGGACTGACAGCGCGACCTGCCGACGGGCCGCCGCGCGATGGTCGCGGCGTGCCAAGGCGCGGGTGCAAGCGGCTTGCAACGACATAGGCCGCAAAAAGCCCCAATCCGGCAGCGGCAAAGACGCCCTGCACGGGCGCGACGAGCAGCACCAGCCATGCCGCGCCCGGTGTCAGGATGCCCGACACGTCGCGGAAGCTGGAATAGACTGCCGACATCTCGGTGCGTTCGGACGGCTTGACGGCCATCAGGAAGGGTAAGCCCCCCACAACGTCGAGCACGACAAGGAAGAAGGCCGC
The DNA here is from genome assembly GCA_040398445.1 of Gemmobacter sp. GTDB lineage: Bacteria > Pseudomonadota > Alphaproteobacteria > Rhodobacterales > Rhodobacteraceae > Paragemmobacter. The sequence goes on from JBBAUB010000006.1 coordinate 87,021, forward strand.
GCCCATCATGGCGATGACCGACAGCCACGGCATGGGGGCGACCAGCGCCGAGACGAAGAACAGCGCCCCGCACAGGCCAAAGGCCGCACGCACGCCCTGACGCACCGACGAGCGGCGCACGAAGCGCAGCATGACGGGAGAGATGAACAAAAGCGCGTTCGACAGCGACAATGCCACGCCGCCGACCTTGTCGCCCAGACCGGATTCGATGCAAAAGATCGGCAGGTAGACGACATAGACCCACCAGCCGCAGGACCGCATCACCGCGAACATCCAGCCCGCAATCAGCCTTGGTTGGCGGAAGAAGCGGCCCAGATAGGCGAGCGGGTTGAGTGCGGGCCCCTTGGCGCGGGTGATCTGCTTGCCATTGCCAAGCCGCAGCACCCAGAACGTGGCCAGCAGCGCCAGAGCAAAACTTCCGGCCAGCAGGAAGGGCGCGGGTGCCCACAGGTCGTGCAGCCAGACGCCCAGCATCGGCCCCACCGCCCAAGGCCCCGCCGCATAGACCATCTGCATCGACTGGTTGCGGCCCAGATTGCCGCGGTCGATATAGTCGAGCACATAGGCGTTGAAGCAGACGAAGGTGGTCGCGGTTGCCATGGCAAGGCAGATCAGCGCCGCCTGCACCGCCAGCGGCGAGCCGGTGATCGCCAGCGCCATGCCGACAAGATAAAGCCCGCAGCCCGACGAATACATCCAGCGGCGCGGCAGATGGCGGGTGAACCAAGGCACCATCAGCCCCCAGACCAACGCCACGAGTCCAGCGTGGAAATAGGCTTCCGACGTGGCCGAGGCGCTGCCCAGCGCGTGATAGACCGCCAGCGGCATGGCCGAAATCAGCGTGCCGCGCACCGCCGCTTCCATCCCTGCGAGCAGGGCAAAGTTCTGCACGCGGGGCGTGGGCGAATGGCGAAGCGCAAGGGGGATGTAACGGGTGGCCATGATCTGTCTGATTTTTGGGCATTGGGCCAAGCTTGGCCCCGCCCCGTCTGCACCATGCGCGACAGGGCGGGTCGGATATGGCGCTATCCGCGCAGTTCGGAGGTAATCCGTACCGGCCCCGCCACGCCTTTCAGCTTGGCGCGGTAGATCACGACGCTTTCGACGACGCGCATCACATAGGTACGGGTTTCGGTAAAGGGGATCATCTCGACCCAATCCACCACATCGACCGACGGGTCGCGCGGGTCGCCAAAGGACGCGATCCACTTCTTGGGCCGCCCCGGCCCCGCGTTGTAGCCCGATGCCACCAGCGCCACCGAAGGGCCGAATTGTTCGACCAGTTGTGCAAGGTATCCGGTGCCGATGCGCACGTTATAGGCCGGATCGTTGAGGCTGCCGCCGTCATAGACCAGCCCCACGCGCGGCGCGACCAGTTTGGCGGTGGACGGCAGCACCTGCATCAGCCCGCGCGCATCGGCGGCCGAGCGGGCGGCGGGGTCGAATTCCGATTCGCGCCGCGAAATGGCCAGTGCCAGCGCGCGGCTGACCGCCAGCCCGTCCGAGGGGACAAAGGACGGAACGGGGTAATAGGCGCGGGGCAGGATGATACCGCGTTCGGCGGCCTGTTTGGCGATGACCACGGCAAGGTGCGGTTCGTCGATTTCCAGCGCGAATTGGGCCAGCTGTGCGATTTCGGTTGCGTCCAGGCTTTCGGTCAGGTGCAGCAAGAACCGCTTGGCCAGTGTCCGGTCGCCTGCCTTTTCCAGCAGCACACCCGCAGCAAAGACCGACGAGCGGGTAAAGCCCGCGTCCTGCCAGTTGGGCGGGCGCTGTTCGGACAGCAGACTGTCGTCGAGGTTCAGCCCCAGCGTTTCTGCTGCCATCAGCCCGTAATAGGCGGTCTGGTTCTGCGCTGCCTTGCGATAGGCCTGTTCGGCCCCGCCCGCATCGCCTGCGGCTTGCAGCGCACGGCCCTGCCAATAAAAGGCGCGCGCCGACGAGATGGGCGTGGAAACCGCGGCTTGCAGGTGTTTGAAATGGGTCAGGGCAGTTGCCGGATCGCCGATGAAGCGCAGCGCGATCCAGCCCGCCAGAAATTCGAGATCGGCGTAATCCGATCCTTCTTTCAGATGGTTGGATGCCGCGACCTTGTAGGCCGTCTTTGGCTTGCCATCGCGCAGCAGGGCGCGGGCCAGCGAAGCGCGGCGTTCGGCCCATGCGTCGGGGTCGCCAAGGCTTTGGGCCGATTTCGACGCGGCGATCAGCGTATCGGCGGCATCGTCGTTGCGGTCGCGGCGGAAGCGCCAGTCGAAGCGTTCATAGGCAAGGCCCGGATCGTTTTGCAGCGCGGGCGGGATGCGGGCGATCATTGCGGTCACGCCATCGGCATCGGCATGCAGCGCCATCCGCGCCTCGGCCAAGGCCCGCCAGCCCGACGACACGCGCGGCAGCATGCGCCGCGCCTCGGACACGCGGTTCTGCCACAACAGCCGGTCAAGCCGCACCTCGTGCGCGACCGACAGGGCATCACCATACAGCGCGAGGATCCGGTCTTCTTCGTCGGGGCCGAAGGGCAGCGTGGTCCATGCGCGGAAGGCTTCGTTTTCGGCATCGGCCACGCGGCCTTGTGCCTGCAAGGCCGAAATCAGGGCAAGCGAGCCGGTGGCCGTTTCGGGCAGGTCAGCGCCGAAATAGGCGATGATGCGGGCCGGATCGGTTGAGCGTGCAACCGCCTCTTCGCCCTTTTCTTTCAGCAGCGGCAGGCCGGGCCAGTCGGGGCGGCGGGCCAGAAACGCCTCGTAATCGCCAAGGCGCCCGTCACCGGCGCGCAGGCGCTGCCATTCGACCAGATCGACCCCGATCTCGCCCGCGTTCTGTGCGGCGGCAAGCGCGGCCGGCCAATCCTGCGCGTCTGCGCCGACCTGCGCGCTGCGCATGGCACTGGCGGCATCGGCCCGCGCCATGGCGGGGGAAAACGCAATGAAAACGGAAACAAGCCACCCAAGGCGGCGCGTCGAAAAGGCCATCTGCTCGTTCGCTTCGGTTTTTTGATTTTCGTTAAGGTTGAGTGTGCCGAAAAACCGCACGCACGGCAAGCGCTGCCATCCGGAACGGCCCCGCCCTTCGCCCCGCTTGGCAAGCCTTTGCCACCCCGTTAGGAAGGGCGCGTTGCAACGGGTGATTCAAGCGCCCCAGAGGGAGAGACGTGTCATGATCAAAGGGTCCATTCCTGCCCTGGTGACGCCGTTCAAGAACGGCGCGCTGGATCTCGATACGCTCAAACATCTGGTGGAATGGCATATCGAGCACGGGTCCACGGGTCTGGTGCCGGTGGGCACCACGGGCGAAAGCCCCACGCTGAGCCATGAGGAACATGAAACCGTGATCGAGGTGGTTGTCAAAGCCGCCCGTGGCCGCGTGCCGGTGATCGCAGGCGCTGGGTCGAACAACACGGTCGAAGGCATCCGCCTGATCCAGCATTGCGAACGGGTGGGCGCGGATGCGGCGCTGGTGGTGACGCCCTATTACAATAAGCCAACGCAGGCGGGGCTGGTGGCGCATTACACGGCGCTGCACGATTGCTGCAATCTGCCGATCGTCATCTACAACATCCCCGGCCGGTCGGTCGTGGATATGTCGCCCGAGACGATGGGAACGCTCGCCAAGTTGCCGCGGATCGTGGGTGTCAAGGACGCGACCGGCAAGATCGAGCGCGTGTCGATGCAGCGTGCATCCTGCGGGGCCGATTTCATCCAGTTGTCGGGCGAGGATGCCACGGCGCTGGGGTTCAACGCGCATGGCGGCGTGGGCTGCATCTCGGTCACGGCGAACGTGGCACCCAAGCTGTGCGCCGAGTTTCAGGCGGCGACGCTGGCGGGCGATTACGCGCGCGCGCTGGCATATCAGGACCGTCTGATGCCGCTGCACGAGGCGATCTTCATCGAACCCGGTCTGGCGGGGGCGAAGTATGGCCTGTCGCTGCTGGGGCTGTGCCGCGACGAGGTGCGCTTGCCGCTGGTCACGCTGACCGATGGCACCAAGGCCAGGATCAAGGCGGCGATGGAGTTCGCTGGCGTATTGTGACCGCCGCCGAACGCGCCACGCTCTTACGGGCCGATAACCTTAAGGGTGCGGCGTGGATGGTCACCGCGATGGCGGGTTTCGCCGTCGAGGACATGTTCCTGAAAGCTGCCAAGGCGCATATGCCGCTGGGGCAGGCGCTGCTGGCCTTTGGTCTGATCGGCATGGTTTTCTTTGCCGGTCTGGCGCGGCGGCACGGTGAAGCCGTGTTCCACCCCGCCGCCCTGTCGCGCCCGCTGCTGATAAGGTCGGGGTTCGAGGTGACGGGGCGGCTGTTCTATTCGCTGGCCATCGCGTTGACGCCGCTGTCGGTCGCCTCGGCCATCTTGCAGGCGACGCCGCTGGTGGTAGTGGCCGGTGCCGCGCTGGTCTTTGGTGAAAAGGTCGGCTGGCGGCGGTGGACGGCCATTGCCTTTGGTTTTGCGGGCGTTCTGGTGATCTTGCGCCCCGGACTGGACGGGTTCAGCCTGTTGTCGCTGGTCACGGTCGTCGGGCTGATCGGCTTTGCGGGGCGCGATCTGGCGACACGGGCAGCGCCCATGGTGCTGTCGAACCGGCAACTTGGCGTTTACGGCATGGCGATGCTGGCCTTGGCGGGGGCGATCATCCTGACCGTGACGGGGGGCGCGGTCTGGCCCGATGCCACGGGTGCCGCGCTGGTGTTGGGGATGACGGGCTTTGGCATCTTTGCCTATAATGCGCTGACCGTGGCCATGCGCACCGGCGAGATTTCGGCCGTCACCCCGTTCCGCTACACACGGCTGGTCTTTGCCATGCTGGCGGGGGTGCTGGTTTTTGGCGAACGGCCCGACATGCTGACGCTGGCGGGTTCGGCCATGATCATCGCAAGCGGCATCTATACGCTTCAGCGCAGCCGCCGCCGCGCCTGACCCTAGCGCAGGGTTTCCACCTGCCCCGTGCGGATCAGCCGGAACGCTTCGATCATCAGCGCGGTCATCAGGCCAAAGTTCAAAAAGCCGTTCGTCGCCGTCATGCCCGACAGGATGCGCCATTCATGCGGCAGGATCACATCGCCAAAGCCAAGCGTGGTAAAGGAGACGATCGAGAAATAGAGACATTCCTCGAAGGTCGCAAACACGCCGAGCAGATGGTAGACCAAGGCCCAGAGCCAGACCCCTGCCGTGGTCGTCGCAACCACCCAAAGCGAGGCGACGAGGACGGCCAGAATAAGCTTGGGCCGATGCGGTTCCTGCACAAGCCAGCCATGCCAGCGGGAAAATCCCACCTCCATCAGCAGCGCCGACAGCGCGCCGATCAGGATCGAGACCATCATCACGCCGGTCCCGAGAGCGATCTGGTGCAGCATCGCGTGACCCTCTGTTGTCTGCGCAACCTGCCGCTTGCGGAAAGAAAGGTAAATCCCGCAATCGGGCGCGGCTTCTGGACAGCGGGGGTGCCATCGCCTATCTGACAGGGACCATGGTAGCCAAGTCTGACCCCAATTCGAAACTGATCGCCGAAAACCGCCGCGCGCGGTTCGATTACCATATCGAAAGCGATCTTGAAGCCGGCATCATGCTGCTGGGGTCGGAAGTGAAAAGCCTGCGCAAGGGCGGGTCGAACATCGCGGAAAGCTATGCGAGCGTCGAGAATGGCGAGTTGTGGCTGATCAACGGCTACATCGCGCCCTATGCCGAAGCCAAGACATGGGGGCATGAGGAACGGCGCCGCCGCAAGCTGTTGGTGAACAAGAAGGAACTGTCGCGTCTGTGGAACGCCACTGCGCGCGAAGGCATGACGATCGTGCCGATCTCGCTTTATTTCAACGACCGCGGAATCGTGAAGCTGAAGCTTGGCGTGGCCAAGGGCAAGAAACTGGCCGACAAGCGCGAAACCAGCGCCAAGCGCGACTGGGAGCGCGAAAGGGCGCGTCTGCTGAAGATGTCGAAACGCGACTGAAGGCGATTTCTGACGCAGAAATCGCGTAAATTTTTTACGAAAAAATTTGGCCCTTGGTCAGGCGTGGTCGCGCGAAATTCCTTCGTAAGGAATTTGCGGATTTTCTGCGCCAGAAAATCCCGGCGAGGGGCCGCGGGCTTTGCAGACTTGCCCTTTTTGCCCTTTGCCGCTACCTCCGGCGCTGACCCAATGCGAGAGCGGAGCGATGACCGACGATCCCAAGACGCTTGTTTCGACCGACTGGCTGTCGGCGCATCTGCAAGACCCCGATCTGCGGATACTAGACGCGTCGTGGTACCTTCCCGACGCGGGGCGCGACGCAAAGGCGGAATACAACGCCTTCCACATTCCGGGTGCGCGGTTCTTCGATATCGACGAGATTTCGGACCAGCGGTCGCAACTGCCCCATACCGTGCCGCCGGTCGAAAAATTCATGAGCCGGATGCGCGCGATGGGCGTGGGGGACGGGCATCAGGTGGTGGTCTATGACGGCGCGGGCCTGTTCTCGGCGGCGCGGGTGTGGTGGACCTTCCGGCTGATGGGCAAGACCGATGTGGCGGTGCTGGACGGCGGCTTTCCGAAATGGCGGGCCGAAGGGCGCGAGATCGAGGATATGCCCCCCGTGGTGCGCGACCGTCACATGACGGTCAGCCGCCAGAACCAGTTGATCAAGGATGTGACGCAGGTGGCCCATGCGTCGAAACTGCGCGAGGCCGAGATTGTCGATGCCCGTTCCGCCGCGCGGTTCAAGGGCGAGGCGCCCGAACCCCGCGCGGGGCTGCGGTCGGGGCATATTCCCGGATCGAAGAACGTGCCCTTTGCCACGCTTGTGAACGCCAACGGCACGATGAAGCCGGTGCCGGAATTGCGGGCCGTGTTCGAGGCGGCGGGGGTGGACCTGACCAAGCCCGCGATCACCACGTGCGGATCGGGGGTCACGGCGGCGGTGCTGTCGCTGGCGCTGGAACGGATCGGCCACAGGAACCACGCGCTTTATGACGGGTCCTGGGCGGAATGGGGCATGTTTGACGATTTGCCCGTCGAAAAGGGATGACGATGTTCGACCATTTGAAGCCGCAGCCGCAGGACAAGATCCTGCAACTGATCCAGATGTTCCGCGAGGATACGCGGACGACCAAGATCGATCTTGGCGTCGGCGTCTACAAGGACGCGACCGGACTTACGCCGGTGATGCGGGCGGTCAAGGCTGCCGAAAAGAAGCTGTGGGAGGTCGAGACGACCAAAACCTACACCGGCCTAGCGGGCGAGCCTGCGTATAACGCTGCGCTGTGCGGCATGATCCTTGGCGGTGCGGTGCCGATGGAGCGTGTGGCGTCGGTCGCCACTCCCGGCGGGACGGGGGCGATCCGGCAGGCGCTGGAGTTGGTCAAGCTGGCCGCTCCGCAGGCAACGGTCTGGCTGTCGGACCCGACTTGGCCGAACCATCCGTCGATCATCCGCTACCTTGGGATGAAGATGGCCGAATACCGCTATTTCGACGCCGAAACGCGGGGCATCGATTTCGGCGGGTTGATGGAAGACCTTGGGCGCGTGCAGGCGGGCGATGTGGTGCTACTGCATGGCTGCTGCCACAACCCGACGGGCGCGAACCTTGACGCAGCGCAATGGGATGCCGTGGTCAAGCTGCTGGTGGCCAAGGGTGCCATGCCCTTTGTCGACCTTGCCTATCAGGGTTTTGGCGACGGTCTGGACGCCGATGCAGCTGCCACGCGGCTGGTGGCACAGTCCTTCCCCGAGGTGCTGATCGCTGCATCTTGCAGCAAGAATTTCGGCATCTACCGCGAACGCACCGGCATTCTGATCGGGATCGGCGATGCGGCGGGCAAGGGCGTGCTGCAAGGCAACCTGAATTTCCTGAACCGCCAGAACTTCAGCTTTCCGCCCGATCACGGCGCGCGGCTGGTAACGATGATTCTGGAGGACGCCGCCCTGACCGCCGACTGGAAGGCGGAGCTGGAAGAGGTGCGGCTGAACATGCTGACGCTGCGCCAAAGCCTTGCCGACGAATTGCGCCGCGTGACGAATTCGGACCGCTTCGATTTCGTGGCCACCCATCGCGGCATGTTCAGCCGCCTTGGCCTGACCGAGGCGCAGGTGATCCGCCTGCGCGAGGAGCATGGCATCTATATGGTGGGCGACAGCCGTATCAACATCGCCGGCCTGAACGCCCGCACGGTTCCGATTCTGGCGCAAGCCATCGCTCAGGTCGCCTGACGCCTTTCGACAACGGCAAAGAAAATGGCCCGCAGGAACGATCCTGCGGGCCTTGCAGTTTACGCCGGGCGGGGAGGAGGTCGCCCGACGTTCGCCAGTAACATCAGCCGTGATAGGCCTGTTCGCCATGCGAGGCGAGGTCCAGCCCCTGCCGTTCGGTATCGCTGTCGACGCGCAGACCGATCGTCAGGTCGATGGCCTTGAACAGAACCGCCGACACGATACCCGACCAGACCACGGTGATCAGGACGCCTTCGATCTGGATCCAGAGCTGGGTCATCATCACATAGTCGTCGCCCTTGACCCCGCCGAGGCTGCCAGCCGAGAACACGCCGGTCAGCACCGCGCCGATGATGCCGCCGACGCCGTGGATGCCGAACACATCGAGGCTATCGTCATACTTCATCTTGGCCTTTACCACGGTGACGAAGAAGTAGCAGACCGCAGCGGCAATGGCGCCAAGGGCGATGCCGCCCATCGGACCGATGGTGCCACAAGCCGGAGTGACGGCGACCAGACCTGCGACCATGCCCGATGCCGCACCCAGCATGCTGGCCTTGCCGCGCTGCACGGTTTCAAGCAGCGACCAGACGACCGTTGCCGCAGCCGTGGCGATAAAGGTGTTCATCATTGCCAGCGTAGCACCGCCATTGGCTTCGAGGTTGGAGCCGACGTTGAAGCCGAACCAGCCGACCCACAGCATCGACGCGCCGATCATGGTCATCACCATGGAATGGGGTGCCATGTTGTCCTTGCCGTAGCCGATGCGCTTGCCGATCATCAGGCAGCCGACCAGGGCCGCGATACCGGCGTTGATGTGCACGACCGTGCCGCCTGCAAAGTCGATGGCTCCTTTGGCGAAAAGATAGCCGTTCGCATCCCACACCATGTGGGCGATGGGGAAATACGAGAAGGTCACCCACAGGACCGAGAACAGCAGCACAGCGCTGAACTTTACCCGCTCGGCAAAGGCACCGATGATAAGGGCGGGCGTGATGGCGGCAAAGGTCATCTGGAAGCAGATGAACAGATATTCCGGGATCACGTAGCCGGCCGAGAAGGTGGCCGACATGCTGTCGGCGGTGACACCGGCAAGGAACAGCTTGCCGAAGCCGCCGAAGAACGGGTTGGTCGAGCCGCCGAAGGTGACGGAATAGCCGTAGATCACCCAGACCAGCATCACCACGCAGGCGATCATCGTGGTCTGCATCAGGATCGACAGCATGTTCTTGGACCGGACCAGACCGCCGTAAAACAGCGCAAGGCCCGGAATGGTCATGAACAGCACCAGAACCGTGGCGATCATCATGAAACTGACGTCGCCCTTGTCCATCACGGGGCCGGCGTCGGCGGTCGCTTCTTGCGCAAGCGCCGGCAGGGCGGCAAAGGCCGACACGCCAAGCGCGCCGAAGCCAAGGAGTTTCTCAAGCATCTTCATTGGTACGGTTCCCCTTCCCGCGACTGTCAAAGCGCGTCGTCATCGGTTTCACCCGTGCGGACGCGCACGGCGTGCTGGACATCCAGCACGAAAATCTTGCCGTCACCGATCTTGTCGGTCTTGGCGGTGGTGCGGATCGTTTCGACCACCTGATCGGCCAGAGCGTCGGACACGACGATCTCGAGCCGGACCTTGGGCACGAAGTTCACGGCATATTCGGCGCCGCGGTAAATCTCGGTGTGGCCGGACTGCGAGCCGAAGCCCTTGATCTCGGTCACCATCATTCCCCGGACGCCGATCGTCGTGAGGGCTTCGCGCACCTCCTCGAGCTTGAACGGCTTGATTGCTGCAATGATGAGTTTCACGTCGTTCCCCTTCGCTTGGCGGAACCCCGAAAGGTCCTTCGCCGTCATCAGGCGTGGCGCAGGACGCGGGCACAAGAAACCGAGCGGCGCGGGGGCGGGGTGCATATGACAGTTTTGCACAAATTTTACACTTTTTGTGCGCTTCGCCCATTAAACGGGCACATCGAAGATGCGAATCGCGCGCTATACGCTCCACATTCCCGCTTCGGCTGTGTAGGTTGCGACAAAACAGATGCACGGGCAGCACGGGCAAGACGGACATGGCATTGACGGGCAAAGGCCGCGGACCGCTGGTCGCGGATCGACGCTATCCTTCGGGACGACCGGCCAAAGCCGCCCCGCGCAACGGTGGCGGGGGCGGCGGGGGACCGCGCAAACCCGCGCCAAAACGGGCACCGGCCAGCCGTAGCCCGCGCAAGCGCGGATTGCTCGGCAGGCTTGTGTCCGGCACGCTGGGCCTTGTCTGGCGCATCGTCTGGGGCGTGGGCTGGCGCGTCGGCTTCGTGGCGGGGACCATCCTTGCCGCAGCGATTTTGTTCTTTTACGCCCAGCTGCCGCCGCTGACCGACCTGATCGACGCCCGCGCCAAGGGGTCTGTCACGCTGCTTGATCAAGACGGCAAGGTCTTTGCGTGGCGTGGCGAAACCTTTGGCGGGATGATCACCGCCGAAACCGTGTCGCCCTATCTGAAGAACGCGGTCGTCGCGACGGAAGACCGCCGCTTCTACCACCACTTCGGCATCAGCCCGCGCGGCATCGCTTCGGCCATCCGGATCAACCTTTCCGAAGGGCGCGGCCCCCTGGAAGGCAACGGCGGGTCGACCATCACGCAGCAGGTGGCGAAACTGCTTTGTCTGGGCGTGGCCTATGATCCGGCGAAATGGAAGTCGGAAACGGAATACGAAGCCGACTGCCGCAAGGGCGGGATCGTGCGCAAGATCAAGGAAGTTCCCTTCGCCATGGCGATGGAGGCGAAGTATTCCAAGGACGACATCCTGACGATCTATTTCAACCGCGCCTATCTGGGCGCGGGCGCACGCGGCTTCGAAGCGGCGGCGCAGCGCTATTTCGGCAAGTCAGCCAATGACCTTACCCCCGCCGAAGCCGCCATGCTGGCGGGCCTTTTGAAAGCGCCCTCGACCTTTGCGCCCACCAACAACCTCGACCGCGCCCGCGCCCGCGCCAATGTCGTCGTCGGGCTGATGGAGGAGCAAGGCTACCTGACAAAGGCCGAAGCCGACGAGGCCCGCGCACATCCGGCCCAGCTGAGTGCTGCTGCGGCAACCAAATCGGGCGGTTATTTCGCCGACTGGGTGATGGAAACCGCGCCTGCCTTTCTGACGTCTGAAACCACCGAAGATGTGGTGATCCGCACCACGCTGGACCAGCGGATGCAAAAGGCGGCCGAAGACGCGGTGGCCGACGTCTTCGACAACAAGCTGAAAAAAGGATCGAATGCGCAGACCGCCGTGGTGGTGATGTCGGCCGATGGCGCGGTCAAGGCCATGGTGGGCGGGCGCAAGACCGATCTTGCCGGTTCGTTCAACCGCGCCACACAGGCGCTGCGCCAGACGGGTTCGGCCTTCAAACCCTTTGTCTATGCCGCCGCGATCGATCTGGGCTGGAGCCCGATGGACTATGTGGAAGACACGCCGCTGACCATCAACATTCCCGGATCGGGACCATGGACGCCGTCGAACTATGACAAGGAATTCAAGGGGATGATCACGCTGACGCAGGCGCTCAAGGAAAGCCGCAACATTCCGGCGGTGAAGGTGTCCGAAGCGGTCGGACGCGATCTGGTGCGCAACGTGGCGCAGGGCTTCGGCATCGAAAGCGATCTGGCGGCAGGTCCGGCGCTGGCGCTCGGCGCGTCCGAGGCGACGTTGATCGAGATGACGGGGGCCTATGCGGGCATCCTGAACGGCGGATCGGCGGTAAAGCCCTACGGGCTGGTCGACCTGCGGCTGCAGGGTGAAAGCGAACCGCTGATGGGGGCTGCGGGCGGCATCGGAGAGCGGGTGATACAGGAAAGCTCGGCCCGACAATTGACGTGGATGATGACGCAGGTGGTCGAGGGCGGCACCGGCACCCGCGCCCGCCTGCCCGACCGTCAGGCTGCGGGCAAGACCGGCACCACACAGGCCGCGCGCGACGCGTGGTTCGTCGGCTTCACCGCCGATTTCGTGGTGGGCGTCTGGATGGGATACGACGACAACAAACCCCTGACCGGCGTGACGGGCGGCGGCATCCCCGCCGAAATCTGGCACGAGGTGATGATGCGCGTGAACCAGGGGGTTCCGCCCAAGCCGCTGCCGTTGATCGTGCCCGAACCCAAGGCACCGCCCCTGCCCGGCACCGAACCGACGCCCCTGCCCCCCGGCAGCGTGGCCGATGGCGGAATCGACACCGATGGCGACGGCATAGCCGACGCCTGGCCCGTCGATCCCAACGACCCCAACGCCGCCCTCGCCCACCCGCGCAACACCGGCGCCGATGGCCAGCCCGCACAGCCAAGGCGCGACCGGCGGCAGGAAGACCCCGTCGGGTCGCTGCTGAAAGACTTGCTCGGGCTCAACTAGGCCGGGTCTTGCCCAAGTGTATTTCGCGGTCGGCCCCACAGGCGGAATCGGGGTAGACTGGCATCCCGATGCCAAGGCACCGCTTGCAAGGAACGATCCGATGACCGCATCAACACCCAAGACCACGATCTGCCTGTGGTATGACCGCGACGCCGAAGCCGCCGCCCGCTTCTACGCCGACACCTTCCCCGACAGCGCGGTGACGGGCGTGTTCAACGCACCCGCCGATTTTCCGTCCGGCAAGGCGGGGGATGTGCTCACCGTCACCTTCACCCTGCTCGGCATCCCCTGCCTCGGGCTGAACGGCGGCCCTGCCTTCCCGCAGTCCGAGGCCTTTTCGTTCCAGATCGCCACCGACGATCAGGCTGAAACCGACCGCTACTGGAACGCCATCGTCGGCAACGGCGGGGCCGAAAGCGCCTGCGGCTGGTGCAAAGACCGCTGGGGGCTGAACTGGCAGATCACGCCGCGCGTGCTGACCGCGGCCATGGCCGAAGGCGGCGAGGTGGCCCGCCGCGCCTTTGTCGCGATGATGGATATGGGCAAGATCGATGTGGCCGCCATCGAAGCGGCGGTGCGCGGCTGACCCTGCCGCCCTGTCTTTCCCGCTTCTCCTTGTCGCAAATATCCTCGGGGGAGGCGCGGCACGCGCCGTGGGGGCGGAAAGCCCCCTCTTGCATCGCACGGTCGCGCAGGCCCGACAGCAGCCGCCATCGCCCCCTCCCCCATCGGGGGAGGGTCAGGGTGGGGGGCAGGCATGAAAAAGGCCCCGCTTTCGCGGAGCCTGTCGCGCGGGACCGCAACGCCCGTTCAGATCGTTTGCAACTGCGCGATCAGCTTGTCCAGATCGCCGCCGTTCTGGTCGAGAAGCGCGCCGATCTCGGTGCGTTCGGATGCCAGCATGTTGACGCCCTCGATGATGATGTTGAAGAACAGATCGCGCCCCGACTTGTCCGACACGTGCCAGCGCAGGTCGAAGGGCGCTTCGCCCTTCAGCGTGGCGACCGAGATCACCTCGTAGTAGCTTTTGATCGGCTTGGCATCGACGACCTCGATATTGCCGCCGATGAACTCGCGGAACCGGCGGCCGTATTTGCGGCTCAGATAGCCCTGATAGGCCTTGGTAAAGGCCGTCATCTGCGCGGCACTGGCCGACCGCGCCGCGACCCCCAACGCCGAACGGGCGATGACCGGCACATCGGCGTATTTGACGAAAAGCTTTTCGAAATCGCCGAACATCTGGGTCTCGGACCGGCCGGAACCGATGATGCTGTTCACATCGGCCACCGCCTTGTCGATCAGGCTGCGCGCTTCGGCCACATCCAGCGCCGAGGCTGGCAGCGGCAGGGCGAAGGCAGCCGAGGCAGCCAGCGCGACCGAGGTGAAACCGCGGCGCGTCAGTCGGAAGTTGGCAGGATCATTGCGCATAGGGGTCCTCGAAGTTTGCATCGTCGGCGGCATCGGGGCCGCTGCCGGACTGGCCCAGCTCGAAGCGGCGGTTTTGCAGGTACAGCAACCGCGTCTGCGCGTAGCTGTCGGCGCTTCCGTATAGGATGGAATCGAAAGTTTCGGAATAGCGCGACCGATCACCAAGCGTTGAAGCGACCTTGGCGCCGGTCATGTAATAGGTCTCGGGCGCTTCGAGCACGAGGCGCAGCGGATTGAGCGCGACATCGACCAGAGTGCCCGCGAAATCGCGCGTGGTCGACGGGCCGAGGAACGGCACTACGACATAGCGCCCTTCCTTTGCGCCCCAGACATGCAAGGTCTCGCCGAAATCGGTCTTTTCTCCCGGCAGGCCAAGCGGCGTTGCCGGATCGAACAGGCCGCCGATCCCGATGGTGGTGTTGAGCACGAAGCGCAGCGTGTTCTTCGCCGCATCGCCCGGCTTGGCCTGCAACAGGTCGTTCACCACATCGACCGGAACGTCTAGGTTGTTTGCGAAATTGTTCACGCCGGTCTCGACCGGTTCGGGCACGATCTTGCCATAGGCCGAAGCCGCCGGGCGCAACAGCACCCTGTCGACACCACGGTTGAAGTCGTGGATGCTGCGGTTCGTCGCCTCGTTCGGGTCGTTGAAACCTTGCGGGGCGGGTTTGGCACCGCAGGCCGCCACGGCGGTCACCGCGATAAGCGCGAATACGCCACGCAGACGTGAATTGCGCCGCCGGTCGAAAGAAAAGGATGGAAGTCGCCGGATCATCTTTCTACTTTCGCGCTGAGCTGTACGGTTCGGGCCATGATGGTCTTACAAACGTCTGGAAACAGGAATGACAAGGCATAAGCCTCCCTGTCCGGCATGACAACCGACGAAGCGTGTCGTCAGCGTTACGCGGCGCGGAAAGCCGCCCGCCGGATGCGGCCGCACGATCACATAGTATCTTTACGAAAATCAGGGGTGTTTGGATGAGTCGAAACGAAGTGCAGCGCGGGTTGATGGAATTGCGCGCGGCGCGGGTCGAGCAAAACGGCCTGCTGGTTGCCGCCTTCATCTTTTCGGTCTTTGTCAACATCCTGATGCTGACCGGCCCGCTTTACATGCTTCAGGTCTATGACCGCGTGCTCGGCAGCCGGTCCGAACCGACGCTTTGGGCGCTGTCGGCGCTGGTCACGTTCCTTTTCGTCGTCATGGGCCTTCTTGACCATGCCCGCGGCAGGGTGCTGGCGCGGGTGGGTGCGCGCATCCAGCAAAAGCTTGAGCGCCGCGTGTTCGACGCGTCGTTGCGCCGCCTGATGGTCGCCCCCGACGACCAAGCCGCGCTTGCCGCGCAAAAAGACCTCGAGGCGGTGCAGCGGTTCTGGACCTCGCCCGCACTGGTGGCCATCATCGACATGCCGTGGGCGCCGCTGTTCCTTGCTGTGATCTTCGTGTTCAACTGGGTGCTGGGCGTGATGTCGGTGATCGGCGGGATCATCATCGTCGCCATCGCCATCATGAACCAGACCCGCACCAAGGTGCCCTTGGCCCGCGCGTCATCGGCGGGCCTGCATGCCGACCGCGCCGGAGAACTGCTCAAGGGCGAGGCGGAAACCATCCGTGCCCTTGGCATGACCGGTGCCGCCTTTGACCGCTGGCAAAGGGCGCGCAGTGTCGCCGTTGGCGAAGGCATGGCTGCTGCCGATGTCGGCGGGGCCTATTCCATCGCATCGCGGACCTTCCGGCTGTTCCTGCAATCGGCGATGCTGGGCCTTGGCGCGTGGCTGGTGCTGCATGGCGACCTGTCGCCCGGCGCGATGATCGCAGGGTCGATCCTGATGGGCCGGTCGCTGCAACCCATCGAACAGGCGGTGGGGCAATGGTCGGTCGTGACCCGTGCCCGCGAAGGGTACGACCGCTTGGCCGACCTGCTGAGCCGCGTGCCGGTCGAACCCAAGCGCACCGCCCTGCCGCGCCCCAAGGCGCTGGTCGAAGTGACGGCGCTGACGGTCGTGCCCCCCGGCGAGACGGTTCCCGCCCTGCGCATGATGAGCTTTACGCTGCCGCCCGGTCAGGCGATGGGGGTGATCGGTCCTTCGGGGGCCGGAAAATCCACCGTCGCCCGCGCGCTGACAAGCGTGTGGCGTCCGGCATCGGGCAAGATCCGGCTCGACGGGGCGACGCTCGACCAATACGACCCCGACGTTCTGGGCAGCTATATCGGCTATCTGCCGCAACGCGTGACGCTGTTTGACGGCACGGTTGCCGAAAACATCGCGCGTCTGGGGCACCCCGATCCGGCCAAGGTGGTCGAAGCCGCCAAGGCCGCCGCCGCCCATGACATGATCCTGAAACTGCCCGATGGCTATGACACCCGCCTGTCGTCCGTAGGCGGGCGGCTTTCGGGCGGGCAGACCCAGCGCATCGGGCTGGCACGGGCGCTTTACGGCAATCCGGTGCTGTTGATCCTCGACGAGCCGAACTCGAACCTCGACAACGAAGGCTCGATCGCCGTCAACGCCGCGATACGCGCGCACAAGGCATCGGGCGGATCGGCATTGATCATGGCCCACCGCCCCGCCGCCATACAGGAATGCGACCTGCTTCTGGTGGTCGAAGACGGCACGCGCCGCGCCTTTGGCCCGCGCGATCAGGTTCTGCGCGAGATGGTCAAGAATTCGAACGAGATTGCCCGTGCGGCAACGCCCGGAGGTGTCGTATGAGCATGAACCCCAATCCTGCGCCCAACACGCCGCCGGTTCCGGCATGGTCGGCCCGTGGGCCGATCCTGCTGGGTGCTGGCGCGCTTGCCGTGCTGCTGGGCGGTTTCGGCGTGTGGAGCGTGACGACCACGATTTCCGGTGCCATCGTCGCCAATGGCCAGATCCAGGTCGAACAGAACCGTCAGGTCGTGCAGCACCCCGATGGCGGCGTGGTCGCCACGATCGACGTGACCGAAGGCCAAGCGGTCAAGGCGGGCGACCTGCTGCTCAGCCTCGACGGGTCGATGGTCAAATCGGAACTGTCCATCGTCGAAGGCCAGTTGTTCGAACTTCTGGCCCGCCGTGCGCGGCTGGAAGCCGAGCGTGACGATGCCGATGCCCCGGTCATCCCGCCCGATCTTGCCGCGATGGCGCAGGACCGCCCTGCCGTGGCCGAACTGGTCGAAGGCCAGATCAAGCTGTTCGCCGCCCGGCGCGACACGCTGGCCCGCAGCACCGAACAATTGGCCAAACGCAGCGATCAAACCCGCGAACAGGTGCGCGGAATCGAAGCGCAGATCACCGCCATGGATACCCAGCTTGACCTGATCCGGCTGGAACTGTCCGACCAGCAAGAATTGCTGCAAAAAGGGCTGACCCAATCGGCCCGCGTGCGCGAATTGCAGCGGCAAGAGGCCGACATGCAGGGCACCGCCGGAGAGCTTGCGGCATCCAAGGCCGAAGCCGAACAGCGGGCCACCGAAATCGACCTTGAATCGCTGCGCCTTGCCGCGCAGCGCCGCGAGGATGCCAGCACGCAGTTGCGCGACATCGGGTCGTCGGAGCTTGAACTGGTCGAGCGTCGCCGCGCGCTGACCGAACAGATCGCCCGGCTTGACGTGCGTGCCCCCGTTTCGGGCATCGTTCTGGGTCTGGCGGTGACGACCCCCCGCGCCGTGGTGCGCCCCGCCGACCCGCTGCTGTACATCATCCCGCAGGATCGCCCGCTGGTGATCGAGGCGCAAATCCCGCCCATCCACATCGACGAGGTGCGCGTGGGTCAACAGGTGCGTCTGGTATTCCCTGCCTTTTCGTCGCGCACCACGCCCGAGTTGTTCGGGCGCGTGTCGGTGCTGTCGGCCGATGCCTTTTCCGACCAGAAGACGGGGGCGAGCTTTTATCGCGCCGAGATCGTGCTGGAAGCCGAAGATGCCGTAAAGCTGGCCGACAAGGAATTGCTGCCCGGCATGCCGGTGGAAGCCTTTATCAAGACATCGGACCGCACGCCGCTGGCCTATCTTCTCAAGCCCTTCATGGATTATTTCGACAAGGCGTTCCGTGAAACCTGACCGTAAAGGGTCGCTTCCTGCGCTTGCGGGGGGTGCCGCCCCCCGCTACCCTGCCGCCGAACCAGAACCGGAGGCCCCCATGTCCATCGAAGCCCGTCTTGCCGAACTTGGCATCACTTTGCCCGACGCGCCTGCGCCCGCAGCCAATTACGTGCCCTTTGTCGTGACCGGCAATCTGGTGCATATCTCGGGCCAGATCAGCCAGAACGCCGATGGCCTGATAAAGGGCCGTCTGGGGGCCGACATGACGGTCGAGGCCGGGGCGGCCGCGGCGCAACGCTGCGCCATCTCGCTGCTGGCGCAGTTGAAACGCGCCTGCGGCGGCGATCTTGCGCGGCTGGTGCGGGCGGTCAAGCTGACAGGCTTCGTGAACTCGACCGCCGATTTCACCGACCAGCCCAAGGTCATCAACGGGGCGTCAGACTTCCTTGTCGCCGTGCTGGGCGATGCGGGCCGCCATGCGCGTTCGGCGGTCTCGGCCGCGTCGCTGCCCTTTGGTGTCGCGGTCGAGATCGAAGCCATCTTCGAGATCCGTTGATGCGCACCCCGCTGCCCGCCGGTTTCGTTGCTGCTCCGATCGCGCACCGCGCCTATCACGACGTCGCGGCGGGCCGCCCCGAAAACAGCCGCGCCGCCGTGCGGGCGGCGGTTGCGGCGGGCTACGGGATCGAGATCGACCTGCAACTGTCGTCAGATGGCGTGGGAATGGTGTTCCACGATGAAACGCTCGACCGGCTGACCCCGCGTCAGGGCTGGTTGCGCGACCTGACGGCCGCCGAACTGGTGGCAACCCCGCTGACGGGTGGCGACGAAGGCATCCCGACCTTTGCCGAAATCCTGTCGCTGGTCGCAGGGCGGGTGCCGCTTTTGGTGGAACTGAAAGACCAGACCTTGCGGATGGACCCGACCGACGGCGCGCTGGAAGCGGCCACGGTCGCGGCCTTGCAGGGCTATGGTGGGCCGGTGGCGTTGATGTCCTTCAATCCGCATTGTCTGGCCCATCTCGCCCGCCTCGCCCCGCAGATTGCGCGTGGCATCACCACATCGGCCTATGATCCCGACGACTGGGCCCCGCTGCCGGCTGCCACCTGCGACCGCTTGCGACCGATCCCCGATTACGACCGCGTGGCAGCCAGCTTCATCAGCCACGAGGCCGCCGACCTGTCGCGCCCCCGCGTGGCCGAACTGGCGGCACAGGGCGCAACCGTCTTGTGCTGGACGATCAGAACGCCGCAGGCCGAGGCAGCGGCGCGGCGCATCGCGGCCAACGTGACGTTCGAAGGCTACCCCGCAGCAATCCCCGCTTGACGCGACCCCGCCCTGCGCCACCTTCTGGCACGATCCGCATTTCACGCTGGCGGAAATATCCCCGGGGGGTCCGGGGGGCAGGCAGCCCCCCGGCTTTTTCCGCAAAAACACGGGCCGCATGACCAATCCCACCCTGCACGACAGCCTGACCGAGATCGACGCCGCCGAATGGGACGCCGTCGCCTGTCCCGAGGCGGCGACGGGTCGCCCGATCGACCCCTTTACCACGCACCGCTTCCTATCGGCGCTTGACCGGTCGCGTTCGACTGGTACGGGGTCGGGCTGGGGGCCGAAACCTTTGGTCTTGCGCGAGGACGGGCGGCTTGTGGGGGCCACTCCGCTTTACGTGAAATCGCACAGTCAGGGCGAATACATCTTCGATCACGGCTGGGCCGATGCGCTAGAGCGCGCGGGCGGGCGCTATTATCCCAAGCTGCAGATCGCGGTTCCCTTTACCCCGGCGACGGGGCGGCGCTTCCTGACAGCCCCCGGTGCGCCGCACGCCCGCGACGCGCTGGTCGAATCGGCCATCGGTCTGGCGCAAGGCAACCACCTGTCGTCGCTGCACGTCACCTTTTGCACCGAAGAGGAAGCCGAAACCCTGTCGGACCGCCACGGGCTGTTGCACCGCGTGACGCAGCAGTTCCACTGGCAGAACCGCGGCTATGCCAGTTTCGACGATTTTCTGGCCGATCTGTCGTCGCGCAAACGAAAGAACATCCGCAAGGAACGCGAAACGGCCCGTGCCTCGGGGCTGACGATCCGCGCCCTGACCGGCGATGCCATCGAGGAACATCACTGGGATGCATTCTGGGTATTCTATCAAGACACTGGCAGCCGCAAATGGGGCACGCCCTACCTGACACGCAAGTTCTTTAAAGAAGCCCACCGCACCCTGCGCGACGACATGTTGCTGGTGCTGGCCTACCGCGACGGCATGCCGGTGGCGGGGGCGCTGAACTTCATCGGGCGCGACACGCTGTTCGGGCGCTACTGGGGATGTACGGAAGACCACCCCTGCCTGCATTTCGAGCTGTGTTACTATCAGGCCATCGATTACGCCATCGCACAAGGCATGGCGCGGGTCGAGGCGGGCGCGCAGGGCGAACACAAGCTGGCGCGCGGCTATCTGCCCACGCCGGTACATTCGTTGCACTGGATCAACGACCCGAACTTCCGCGAGGCGGTGGCCCGCTACCTTGCCGCCGAACGCCGTGCCGTGGACGAAGAGATCGAAGTGCTTACCGCCTATGGCCCCTTTCGCAATGTACAGTCCGAGGACTGACAAGCCCCGCCTTTTGCGTCACAGTGACGGGCGCAAAGACCAAAGGTGACCCATGACCCTGACCTTCTACACCCACCCGATGTCGCGCGGCCGCATGGCGCGATGGATGCTCGAAGAGGTCGGGACCGGCTATGAAACGGTCTTTCTCGACTATGGCACCACAATGAAGGCCCCGGCCTATCTGGCGCTGAATCCCATGGGCAAGGTTCCCGCCATTGTGCATGACGGCCATGTGGTGACCGAATGCGCCGCAATCATCACCTATCTGGCCGATAGCTTTCCGCAAGCGGGGCTGATGCCGCAGGACAAGGCCGCCTTTTACCGCTGGATGTTCTTTGGCGCAGGCCCCTTCGAATCGGCGGTGACCAACAAGGCGCTGGGGGTCGAGGTGCCGCGCGAAAAGTCGGGCTTCGTCGGCTATGGCAGTTTCGAACGGATCATCGACACGCTCGATGCCACCTTGGCGCAGCGCGACTGGCTGGCGGGAGATACCTTTTCGGCGGCCGACCTCTATGTCGGGTCGCAGATCGGCTACGGGCTATATTTCAACACCATACCCGCGCGACCGGCCCTCGTCGCCTATTGGGACCGCATCAAGGATCGCCCCGCCCGCCTGCGCGCCAATGCGCTGGACGATGCCGAAGCAGCAAGGATCAAGACCAATGGCTGACCCCCTAGCCGACCGCAGCGCGCTCGACCCGCTTTTTGCCGCCGGATGGGCCTTGCAGCCCGACCGCGACGCGATCAGCAAACGCTTTGTGTTCCGGAACTTCGTCGAAGCCTTCGGTTTCATGACCCGCGCCGCCCTCTGGGCCGAAAAGCTGGACCACCATCCGGAATGGTCCAATGTCTACAAGACCGTCGACGTCACACTGACGACGCATGATTGCAACGGTCTGTCCGCCCTCGACGTGAAACTGGCACAAAAGATGGACCAGCTCGTGGCGTAGAGGGGCACGATTTTTCTGCGAAAAATCTCGACGACCCCGACCGCCGCGCCCTGCCGCGCCCTTGGCTTTTCGAGTATTTGGGCAAGGGTGAATTGGCAAAGCCGCTTTCACGCTTGTCCAAATATCCCGGGGGAATCGGCCCCTGGGCCGATGGGGGCTGGCCCCCGCCCCGCCGGGAAAAGGGCGCATCCCCGACAGGACGCGCCCGAATTTTCGCAGAAAATTCGCGCCGGGGTCAGATCTGTTCCAGCAGCGTCTCGCCGACCGACAACTCGCAGGCACCGGGCTTTTCTTCGGTGTTCAATACCTTGACCACCCCGTCCTCGGCATAGATCGCATAGCGCAACGACCGGTCGAGCAGGCCCACGACTCCGGCAGAAAAATTCATGCCGATGGCCTTGGTAAAGCCTGCATCCGCATCGGCCAGCAGCGTCACGCCTGCCTTGCCCGCGCCGGTGGCCGCATCCCATGCTTCCATCACCCAGGGGTCGTTGACCGACACGCAGATGATCTCGTCCACGCCCTTGGCCGCGAATTTCTCGCGCGTGCGCATGAAGCTGGGCAGGTGGATGGTGGAACAGGTGTCGGTGAACGCGCCGGGCAGGCCGAAGACCACGACCTTGCGGCCCTTGAGCCGGTCGCCCAGCGCCACGGGCGAGACGTTGCCATCTTCACGCTTGAGCAATGTGGCCTCGGGCAGTTTCGCCCCCACGGAAATCGTCATTCTTCGTCCCTCTTCGCGTTGCGTTTCGTCCTGTGCGGGATATAGGGTCCGGCCCCAACGAAGGCCAGTCTTGGCAGAAGGTGGACGCAATGGCGCAAGTGGTGATCATCGGGGCGGGTCAGGCCGGAGCGGCCTGTGCCGCAAAGCTGCGGGGCCTTGGCTTTGAAGGCGGGATCACCTTGATCGGTGCCGAACCTGCCCCGCCCTATCAGCGCCCGCCCCTGTCGAAAGCCTATCTGCTGGGCGAGATGGAGGAAGAACGGCTTTGGCTGCGGTCACAAGAGTTCTATGCCGATCAGACCATCACCTTGCGTCTGGGCGCGCCGGTGTCGGCGCTTGACACCGCCGCGCAGACCGTGACCGTCGGGGGCGATGTATTGGTCTATGACGAGTTGGTGCTGACCACGGGGTCGATCCCGCGCCGCCTGCCCGCAGCCGTGGGCGGCGATCTGGGCGGTGTCTATACCGTCCGCACGCTGGCCGATGTCGATGCCATGCGGGCCGAATTCGTGGCCGGACGCAGGCTGGTGATCGTGGGTGGCGGCTATATCGGGCTGGAAGCGGCGGCGGTGGGGGCAAAGCTGGGGCTTGATGTGACCGTGCTGGAAATGGCACCGCGCATCCTGCAGCGCGTGGCTGCCCCCGAGACATCGGACTATTTCCGCGCCCTGCACGGCGCGCGTGGGGTCAAGATCATGGAATCGACCGGCCTCGACCGTCTGCTGGGCGAAGGGCGCGTGTCGGCCGTGCGGCTGGCCGATGGGCGCGAATTGCCTGCCGATTTCGTTATTGCGGGGGTCGGTATCCTGCCCGCCACGGGCTTGGCCGAAGCCGCGGGAATCGCGCTCGACAACGGGATCGCCACCGACGCTTTCGGCCGGACCTCGGCCCCGCATGTCTGGGCGGCAGGCGATTGTGCGTCTTTCCCGTGGCAGGGCGGACGCTTGCGGCTGGAATCGGTCGGCAATGCCATCGATCAGGCCGAAGCGGTGGCGGCCAACATCATGGGGGCCGACGCCGCCTATGTGGCGCAGCCGTGGTTCTGGTCGGACCAATATGACACGAAACTGCAGATCGCCGGGCTGAACAGCGGTTACGACCGCATCGTCACCCGTGGACCCGAAGGCGATGCAGTGTCGTTCTGGTATTTCCGTGGCGAAACCCTGCTGGCGGTCGATGCGATGAACGACAGCCGCGCCTATATGGTTGGCAAGCGGCTGATCGAGCAGGGGCGCAGGGTCGACCCCGCGGCCATCGCCGATCCGGCCACCAACCTGAAAGCCCTGTTGAAATAGCATGCGCATCATCGGCGGACAGTTTCGCGGCCTGCACCTTGCCCCCGTGGGCGAGGGTGACCCGCAGGCGCATTTGCGCCCCACCTCTGACCGGGTGCGCGAGTCGATCTTCAACCTGCTGATCAATGGCGGCCATGGCGATCCGGTCACGGGGGCACGGGTGCTCGACCTGTTCGCGGGAACGGGTGCCTTGGGGCTTGAGGCGCTGTCGCGCGGTTCGGCCCATGCCACCTTTGTCGATGACGGCACCGCCGCGCGTGCGCTGCTGCGCCGTAACATCGAGTTGACGCGCACGGGTGGCGTGACCGATGTCTGGCGGCGCGATGCGACCAAGATGGGAGCGAACAAGGCCGCCGATGGCGCTGGCCGTTTCGGTCTGGTCTTTCTTGACCCGCCCTATGCCAAGGGCATGGGCGAAGCGGCGTTGCGGTCGGTTCTGGCCGGCGGCTGGCTGGCCCCCGATGCACTGCTGGTCTGGGAGGAGGGGGTCGCCCCGCTGCCGCCCGCAGGCTTTGATATGGTGGACCAAAGGCGTTATGGCGATACGCATGTGACCCTGCTGCGGGTGACGCAATGACACCGGCAGCGGTGATTTTCGATTGCGACGGCGTGGTGGTCGACAGCGAGCACCCGACGCTTTTGATGGTGCAGGCCGATCTGGCCCGCTACGGCCTGCCCGTCACGCTAGAAGAACTGAACGCGAAATATGTGGGTGGAACGGTCGAAACCGTCGCCGCCCGCGCCCGCGCGGCGGGTGCCAGGTTGCCCGAGGGGTGGGTGGCCGATTTCTACAGCCGCATGTATGCGATGCTGCGCGAGGATACGCCGCTGATCGAAGGTGTGGTAGATGTGCTCGACGCGCTCGACGCGGCGGGAATTCCCTTTGCGATGGGGTCGAACGGCACCGTCGAAAAGATGCATATCACGCTGGGACAGCACGGGTTGATCGACCGTTTCCGCGGGCATCTTTATTCCGGTCAGGCTATCGGCAAACCCAAGCCTGCGCCCGATCTGTTCTTGCTGGCAGCGTCGCGGCTTGGCGTGCCGCCGGACGGCTGCATGGTGATCGAGGATTCGGTCGCAGGGGCAACCGCCGCACGCGCCGCCGGAATGGCCTGTTTCGGCTATGCCCCGCAGGGCGACCATCCGGCGCTTGCGGCCACCGGGGCGCGGCTCTTTTCGTCGATGCAGGCCCTGCCCGCGCTCTTGGGCTTGGGCAAAATCTGACGCAGAAATCGCCTAGCGAAAGATCGAAAGCACCTCGTCCATCGGCTTTTTGCGCTTGGCCACCGCAGGCACCGTCGCATCGGCGGCGGGCCAGCCTACGGGCAGGATCATGACGGGCTTTTCGTGATCGGGCCGCCCGAGCAGCGGGCCAAGGAATTTCATCGGGTTCGGCGTATGTTCCAGGCAGACCAGACCTGCGTGGTGCAGCGCGGCGATCAGGAAGCCCGTGGCGATGCCCACACTTTCGGGAACGTAGTAGTTCTTGTAACGCGCCCCGTCCTGCGTGAGCCCGTAGCGTTGCGCGAAAATCACGATCAGCCATGGCGCGTCGGTCAGATGCGGTTTGTTGGCCCCTGTCCCGATGGGTTCCAGCGCTGACAGCCATTCGTCGCTGGCGACACCGCTGTAGAACGCCCGCTCTTCCTCTTCCGCGCCCTCGCGGATGCGTGCCATAAGCGCGGGATCGGCCACTGCCACGAAATGCCATGGCTGATGGTTCGCCCCCGAAGGTGCCGTTGCCGCCGCTGCGATGCAGGCGGCGATGACCGCTTCCGGCACCGCGCGGGTCGAGAACTGCCGGACCGAGTGGCGTTTTCTCATATAGGTCAGGAAATCTTCGGCCTGAGCCTGCGCCAGATCGTCTGGCACTTGCACACGGTCGGGCAGCGCCAAAGGCTGATAGCTTACCTCGCCCTTGCGATACATCAGCCGCCCCCGATCAATGCCCCTGCTGCAAAGACCAAAGCACCGCCCAGCACCACCTGCAAGGCCGCGCGCAGGAAGGGCGTCTCCATAAAGCGGTTCTGGATCCACGCGATGGCCCAGAGCTCGACGAAGACCACCACCATGGCGATGGTCGTCGCGGTCCAGAAATCGGGAATCAGATAGGGCAGCGCGTGGCCCATGCCGCCCAGCGTCGTCATCACGCCCGAGGCAAGGCCGCGCTTCCACGGACTGCCGCGCCCCGACAGCACGCCATCGTCATGCGCGGCTTCGGTGAAGCCCATCGAGATGCCCGCCCCCACCGAGGCGGCGGTGCCGACAAGAAAGGTCGTCCACGTGTTTTGCGTGGCAAAGGCGGCGGCGAAGATGGGGGCAAGGGTGGAAACCGATCCGTCCATCAGCCCCGCAAGACCCGGCTGTACCCATGTCAGGATGAACTGGCGGCGGTCGGTGGCGTCTTCGGCCATTCGCGCATCATCGGTCAGGTGGGTGCGTTCCAGATCGCCCGCGCGGCGTTCATGCCCCGCTTCGGCCGCCGCAAGGTCGCCCAGCAACTTGCGCGTGGCGGCATCGGTGGTGGCCTGCGCTGCGCGGGTGTAAAAGCGGTGCGCTTCCGCCTCCATCGCTGCCGCTTCGGCGCGGATCGTGGCGATGGGCAGGTTGGCAGTCAGCCAGACCGGCTTGCGGGCGTAATGCCCCGCCACGTGTTCACGCCGGATCAGCGGGATCACATCGCCAAAGCGGGTGCGGTGCAGGTCGATCAGGCGCTGTCGGTGACCGTCTTCTTCCCGCGCCATGCCGTCGAAGACGGCGGCCGAGGCGGCGTAATCCTTTCGCAGCCGTTCGGCATAGCTGCGGTAGATGCGGGCGTCGTCTTCCTCGGACGAGATGGCGAGGGCCAGCACCTCTTGCTCGGTCAGGTCGGAAAAGCGGCGGCGGGTGGTCAGGCCGGGGATCATGGAAGGCGCCCTGTCAATCTGGAATGATTCTAAGATAGCGATCCCGACCGGACGGACAAGCCGAAAAACCGCATCGCTTGTCGCAAGCGGGGCTGGCGGTCTATGCTGGATGGATGGGGGAATATCATGTCCGCAACCGTGACCCAGTTGCCAACGCCGGTCCGGCGGGGCCGCAAATTCGATCAGGTGCTTGACGGGGCGCGGCGTGTCTTTCTGCGCGACGGGTTCGAAGGCGCATCGGTCGACGACATCGCGCGCGAGGCCGGTGTCAGCAAGGCCACGCTTTACAGCTATTTTCCCGACAAGCGGCTTTTGTTCATGGAGGTCGCCAAGGTCGAATGCCGCCGTCAGGCCGAAGAAGCCGCCGCGCTGATCGACGACAGCGCCCCCGTGGCCGAGGTGCTGCGGGTGGCCGGAACACGCATCGTCGGCTTTGCGCAATCGGATTTCGGCCAGCGCATGTTCCGCATGTGCGTTGCCGAAAGCGACCGTTTCCCCGCCTTGGGGCAAGAGTTCTACCAGTCCGGGCCGCTGATGGTGCGCGACCGGCTGACCGGATTTCTGGCCAAAGCCGTGGCGCGGGGCGAGATCGCGGTGGACGATCTGGCACTGGCCGCCGACCAGTTCGCGCAACTGTGCAAGGCCGATCTGCACGACAGGGCGATCTTTGGTATCACCCAAGGCCGCACCCGCCCCGCCGCGCAGGTGGTCGAAGGGGCGGTGGCGATGTTCATGGCGCGATACGGACGCTGAGGGGCGGAATTCTTCGCAGAAAAATTCCTAGCCGTTCTCGCGCAGGATGGATCCGGCCAGATAGAGCGAACCGCAAATCAGCACGCGGGCCTGCGGATTTTGCGCCACGATGCCAGCCAGCGCCGCTGCGACCGTTTCGGCGGTGGTTGCATCTATTCCTGCCGCGCGGGCGGCATCGGCAGTGGTTTCGGCCAGCAGTGTGTTTTTCTCGCCCGGAATGGTTACGGCATGCAGACGCGTCACCTGCGGCGCAAGCGGGACCATGTAGCCGGTCACGTCCTTTGTGTTCAGCATGCCGCAAATGAGGTGGGTTTCACGGGTGGGCATGCGGGCCAGCGTGGCGGCGACCGCCTCGCCCCCTGCGGGATTGTGCCCGCCGTCCAGCCACAACTCGACCGTTGGGGCCAGATCGACCAAGGGGCCGTGGCGCAGGCGTTGCATCCGGGCGGGCCATTCGGCGCGGGTTACGGCGGCCTCGACGGCAGGCTCGTCACGGCCGAGGACGCGCAGTGCGGTTATGGCCGCGCCCGCGTTTTGAATCTGGTGCGGGCCTGGCAGGTTGGGCAGCGGCAGGTCGAGCAAGCCGTGTTCGTCCTGATAGAGCATCCGCCCGCCTTCTTCCCAGACATGCCAATGCTGGCCGAACACCAACAGGGGCGCGCCCAGACGCGCGGCGCGGGCCTCGATCACGGCCAAGCCTTCATCGGTTTGCGGCCCGACGATGCAAGGGACGCCGCGTTTGATGATGCCCGCCTTTTCGCCGGCAATCGCGCCCACCGTATCGCCAAGGAAGGACTGGTGGTCGAGGCTGACGGGCGTGATGATCGTCAGGCGCGGCGTGTCGACCACGTTGGTCGCATCCAGCCTGCCGCCAAGACCCACTTCCAGCAACGTCCAGTCTGCCGGCGTGCGCGCAAAGGCGAGAAAGGCGGCGCAGGTGGTGATTTCGAAAAAGGTGATTTCGTCGGCACCATTCTTTTCGACGCATTCGTCGAGCAGAGCGGTCAACGCCGGTTCCGTGATCAACCCGCCTGCCAGACGGATGCGTTCGTGGAACCGCGCAAGATGGGGCGAGGTATAGGCGTGGACGCGTTCGCCCCCTGCTTCCAGCCCCGCGCGGATCATCGCTTGCGTGCTGCCCTTGCCATTGGTTCCGGCGATATGGATCACCGGCGGAATGGCGCGTTCGGGGTTGCCCAGCAAGCCGAGCAGTCGGTGCACGCGATCAAGCGTCAGGTCGATGACCTTGGGATGCAGGGTCATCATCCGTTCGAGAACGGCATCGGAACCGGAAATCGGGGCCATGGCGTCAGGCTTCGACGGGTTGCAGGGTCAATTCGCCACGGATGGCGGGGGGTTGGCCGGTCAGCAAGCGGATGATCGTCACCAATTCCTCGCGCAGAGCCTTGCGGTGCGTCACACGGTCGAGCATCCCGTGGTCGAGCAGGTATTCCGCGCGCTGGAACCCTTCGGGCAGCTTTTCGCGGATCGTCTGTTCGATCACGCGGGGACCGGCGAAGCAGATCAGCGCATTGGGTTCGGCAATCTGAACGTCGCCCAGCATCGCATAGGATGCCGTCACGCCGCCCGTCGTGGGATGGGTCAGCACCACGATATAGGGCAAGCCCGCCTCGCGCAGCATCTGCACGGCAACGGTCGTGCGCGGCATTTGCATCAGGGACAGGATCCCTTCCTGCATCCGCGCCCCGCCAGCGGCGGAAAACAGCACCAAGGGCCGCTTCATCTCGACCGCGCGGGTGGCGGCGGCAAGGATGGCATTGCCGACATACATGCCCATCGACCCGGCCATGAAGCTGAAATCCTGCGCCACGGCGACGATCGGGGTGCGGGCAACCTCGCCCTCGGCGACCAGCATGGCCTCGCGCTCGCCGGTCGCCTTTTGCGCGGTCTTCAGACGGTCGGGATATTTCTTCTGGTCGCGGAATTGCAGCGGGTCGACCAGCGCATCGGGCACCTTGACCTCGGTAAAGATGCCGCCGTCGAACAGCGCGCCAAAGCGGTCACGCGGGCTGATCGCCATGTGGTGGTCGCAATGGGTGCAGACGTTCAGATTCGCCGCCAATTCGCGGTGGAACAGCATCGTCCCGCATTCGGGGCATTTGGTCCAAAGGTTCTCGGGCACTTCGCGGCGCGAGAAAAGCGAGTTGATCTTCGGGCGGACGTAGTTGGAAATCCAGTTCATCGCAGGCGCGGCCCTTTGGTCGTGGCGGTCTGTTACCGGGCGACAGATAGTCCGGCTGGGGGTGAAATGCAATCGTCGGGGCGGGGCGCGGGTTCCGGCTGTCGCAAAGGGGGCTTTCCGCCCCCTCGCCCCTGCGGGGCTTACCCCCGAGGATATTTGTGCCAGCGTGAAAGCCGGTCAGGTGGGGATGGAATACAGCACAAAGGGCGTGCGGGGCTGGTAGCTGTCATAAAGACGGCGGGCAGTGGCATTGTCTTCGGCGGTCAGCCAGCGCAGGTTCGGGCAGCCCTTGGCCGCGGCAACGGCGCGCACATGGTCGATCAGCGCACGGCCGATGCCCTTGCCGCGGGCTTGCGGCGTGGTGAACAGGTCCGACAGGTAGCAGACCTTGGACCCGCCGAGCGACCGGTGCATCAGTTGGTATTGCGCGAAACCCGACACGGTGCCGGAATCGTCGAAGGCGATGTCACACCAGAAATCTTCGGCCGGATCGAAGATCCACGCCCAGACGGCCGCTTCGGTAGCGGCATCGGGCGTGACCTTGTAAAAGGCCGCATAGGCCCTGAACAGGCCCAGCCATTCGGCATGGTCGTCGGTCGAAAGCGGGCGGATCTGCATGGCGGGTTCCCCTTTGGCTGCGCATTGCAATCAACCCCGAAGACGGCAGAAAGGCAAATGCGCGAAAGCGCAAAGGCAGGGCAAAGACGGCACCGCAAGCCAAGAGGGTGGACGCGGGGCGCAAGGCGGCGCTATCACGTCACGGGATGGACATCGACAGCAGGGGCGGTCAGCCGATGGATCGAGCAGTGCCGACGCGGCGGCAGACACGGCACGGCACGGCGGTGATCCTGATCGCGCTGGCGCTGGCCGGATGCGACGCGGGCACATCGGCACGCATCCGCAGCATCGGCATCCTTGACGGCGCGGTGACCGCTGCGGCACCACCGGGATATTGCATCTCGCCCGGGGCGGGGATGCGGGGTGCGGACAGCGCGGTGATCTTGATGGGCCGCTGTTCGGGTGCCGCGACCGCGACGGCGGTTCCGGCGGTGATCACGCTATCGGTCGGACCTGCCGCGTCGGCGGGGGTGATGGCGGGCGGAGGCGCGGCGCTGGCAACCTATTTCCAGTCCGAAGCCGGACGCGCCGCGCTGAGCCGCGCAGGCCGACCCGAGGATGTGCGGGTGCTTTCGGCAGCGGGCACCGACAGCACGTTTGTGCTGCATGTGGCCGACGATGCCGCAGGCGAATACTGGCGGGCCTTTCGCGGCCTGCGCGGGCGGCTTGCCACCGTTTCCGTCACAGGCCCGCTCGACGCGCCGCTGACATCGGACCAGAGCCGGTCGGTGCTCGATGCCACGATGGCTGCGCTCGACGCGGCGAATCGCGTCCTACCGCAACCCGCGCCCTAGGGCGCAGCCGCACGGGCAGGTTGCGGGGCGCGGCAATTGTTTCCCGCACGGCAACTTTCGGCACCGGACCCGTCACTTTCGCAGTGGCATGGCACGGCTTTTGCTGCATAAACAGCGGGGCGCGCCTTGGCACGGCCGGCGCGGCGTGGTGCGGAGCGATGTGACTTGGGCAAGCTGACTTCGGTGATCGACAGGGTGCTGCAGCGGCGGGCGCTGAAGCGGTGGGAGGATGTGGCCGAAACCGCGACGACCGCCGATCTTGCCGAATTGCGGCACTGGCGCACCCGAGCACGGTCGCTGCGCCGCCAGCTTGACCGCATCATCCACGTGGCCGACCACCGCCTTGCCCTGCCGATCATCGGGTCGAACGCCATCCGCAAACAGCCCGGAACCGATTGGGTCTGGCGTCCCGACCTGTGGAAAGGCCCGATCCCCACGCCCGGAATGGCCGCACTCGCCACGCGGGCGCAGATTTGCGAGGGTGCGACGATCTTTCACGATTGCCGCCAATCGGAACTGACACTGCGGCAGGTGCGCAACACGCGCGAATCCGACGTGGCCCCCTATGGCCTGCGGTTGGACGTGTTCCGTTTCGACGGGTCGTTCCTGTCGCTGGTGATCGACCTGCCGGACGAAGGCGCGCAGGGGTTGAAGCTGCGCCACCTGCTGCGCATCGATGCCATCATCGAGGTCGAGAAGCCCTTGGAAATCTTTGCCCGTCTGAATGTGAAACACGGGCCGAACACCGAACAGGTGGTGCGCGAGATGCCGTTGACCGCACCGGAAGCGTCGGTCGAATTCGACCTTGCCTATACCAAGGTCAACGAGAAGCGGATCGAGAAGCTGTGGATCGACCTGATCTTCGAGGGGCCGGAAATGAACCAGATCACCCTGCGCGACCTGACGGTCAGCCGCAGGCCACGGGCGGAGTTGTGACGATGGACGGTGTCAGCCTGACGAAGACGCGCATTCGCGGCGGGGTGTGGGAGGGCGTGCTGAAAGCCGATGTCGCCCAGCCGGCGCTCGAGGTGCGTCTGAACGAGGTTGTCATGCCGGGCCTGACGGTGACGCCGCTGCCCGATGGAAAGGGCGAATGGCTGGTCAAGGTGCCGATTCCGGCTTCCGTGCTGAACGAGGGCGTGCAGACCTTTTTGATCCGTGCGCGGGCGGCGGGCGAGACGCTGGCGCATTTCACCATCATCACCGGCGTAGCGATGGAAGACGACCTGCGCGCCGAGATCGACCTGCTGCGCGCCGAGTTGGATATGCTCAAACGCGCCTTCCGGCGGCATTGCGTCGAGACGACCTGACGCCACGTTGCCAGTGACAACCCCGCCCCGCTGCGGCATCACGGCGGGCAGGAGGACGCTATGGCCTATCCGCATCTTTTGTCGCCCATCGCGCTGGGGTCGCTGACCCTGCGCAACCGCGTTGTCATGGGGTCGATGCATACGGGGTTGGAGGAGCGGGGCGACTGGGCGCGGGTGGCGGCTTTCTATGCCGAACGGGCGCGGGGCGGGGTGGGTTTGATCGTCACGGGCGGCATGGCCCCGAATGCCGAAGGCGGGGTGTTTCCCGGTGCCGCAGGACTGTTCACCGCCGATGACATCGCCAACCACCGCCGCGTGACCGATGCGGTCCATGCGGAAGGCGGGCGCATCGCCATGCAGATCCTGCACGCCGGACGCTATGCCTATGGCAAGGATTGCGTGGCCCCTTCGGCCATCCGCTCGCCCATCTCGCCCTTTGCCCCGCGCGAGTTGGACAAGGCGGGGATCGAAAAGCAGATCGCCGACATGGTGACAGCCGCCAGCCGTGCCCAAGAGGCGGGCTATGACGGCGTCGAGGTGATGGGAAGCGAAGGGTATTTCCTGAACCAATTCCTCGCCCGCCGCACCAACCACCGCACCGACCGCTGGGGCGGCGATTACGCCAACCGCATGCGCCTGCCGGTCGAGGTGGTGGCGCGCATCCGCGCCGCCGTCGGGACGGGGTTTTTGCTGGTCTACCGCATCAGCCTGATCGACCTCGTTCCCGATGGGTCGAGCTGGGACGAGGTGGCAACGCTTGCCCGTGCGGTTCAGGCGGCGGGGGCCGACGCCCTCAACAGCGGTATCGGCTGGCACGAGGCGCGGGTGCCCACCATTGCAACCTCGGTGCCGCGTGCTGCCTTTGCGCATCTGACGGCGCGGCTGCGCGGCGAGGTGACGGTTCCCGTGATCGCGTCGAACCGGATCAACACGCCCGAGGTCGCCGAACATCTGCTGGCCGATGGCATGGCCGATCTGGTCAGCATGGCCCGCCCCTTTCTGGCCGATCCCGATTTCGTGGTGAAGGCCGCCACAGGCCGTGCCGCCGAAATCGCACCCTGCATTGCCTGCAATCAGGCCTGTCTGGACCATACGTTTTCGGGCAAGGTGGCGTCCTGTCTGGTCAACCCGCGCGCGGGGCACGAGCTGGATTTGACCTATCCGCCCGCCACGCAGGCCAAGCGCATCGCGGTCGTGGGGGCAGGTCCGGCTGGCATGACCGCCGCCGCCATCGCCGCCGAACGGGGGCATGACGTGACGCTGTTCGAAGCCTCTGCCCGCGTGGGCGGGCAGTTGTGGCTTGCCAACCAAATTCCCGGCAAGGAAGAATTCGGCCCCCTGATCGGCTGGTTCCAGACCCGTCTTGCACTGGCGGGCGTGACGCTGCGGCTTGGCACCGCAGCAACGCCCGCTTTGCTAAACGGCTTCGACGAGGTCGTCATCGC
This sequence comes from Gemmobacter sp., assembly GCA_040398445.1. Classification (GTDB taxonomy): domain Bacteria; phylum Pseudomonadota; class Alphaproteobacteria; order Rhodobacterales; family Rhodobacteraceae; genus Paragemmobacter. The sequence goes on from JBBAUB010000006.1 coordinate 120,646, forward strand.
CACCGGCACCCTGTCGCGCAAACCGGCTATCACCGGCAGCGAGCGGGCGCTGTCTTATGCCGATGTGTTGGCGGGTGCGCCGGTCGGCCCGCGCGTTGCCATCATCGGCGCGGGGGGCATCGGCTTTGATGTGGCCGAATATCTGGTGAATGACGCAAGCTCGCCGCGGCTCGAACTTGCCGCGTGGCGGCGCGACTGGGGCGTGGGCGATCCGGCGCTGGTTGCGGGCGGGCTGGTCGCCCCGTCCGCATCGCCGCCCGCGCGGCAGGTCTGGCTGTTGCAGCGCAAGGCCGAAAAGCCGGGGCGCGGGCTTGGCAAGACGACCGGCTGGATTCACCGCGCGGCGCTTGGTGCCAAGGGCGTGTCGATGTTGGGCGGCGTAACCTATCACGCGATCTCCGCCGAAGGGCTGATGATGGAACGTGGCGGCGTGGTCGAGCTTTTGCCCGTCGATACCGTTGTCATGTGCGCCGGACAGGAACCAAACCGCAGCCTTGCCGATTCGCTGGCGCGCAACTGCCATATCATCGGCGGGGCCGATGTTGCCGCCGAACTCGATGCCAAACGCGCCATCGATCAGGCGGCACGGTTGGCCGCGATGCTGTGACCCATCCACAAGGCTATAGCCCGTCGTAATGGGCAGCGAAAAGCGTTTCCCGAAAAGCGACGATCGGGCCGAATACCGCGGATCGGTCGCAACCCTGCCCCATAGCTGCCCGAATTGGCGACCAATACCGCATGAGATGACCTCATAGCTCGCCAGAGGAAAACAATGGATCGATTGACCGAGATGGAAGCTTTTGCCACCGTGGTGGACCAAGGCGGCTTCACCGATGCGGCCAAGAAGATGGGTATCTCAAAATCCGCCGTCTCGAAACACGTCTCGGCGCTCGAGGCGCGTCTGGGGGCGCGGTTGTTGAACCGCACCACCCGCCGCGTTTCCCCGACCGAGATCGGGCTGGCCTATTACGACCGCGCCCGCCGCGTGCTGAACGACGCGGGCGAGGCCGATGCGCTGGTCACCTCGATGCAATCGGCCCCTTCGGGCTTGTTGCGGATCAGCGTGGCAACCGATTTCGGGGTGAACCTGCTGTCACCGATCCTTGGCGATTTCCTGCTGGAATACCCCGACATCACCGTGAACATGGTGCTGAACAACCGCTATGTCGAGCTTATCAGCGAGGGCTTCGACCTTGCGATCCGCGTGGGCGAACTGGAAGACAGCAGCCTGCGCGCCCGCAAGCTGACCGAGACGACCAAGCGGATGATCGGGTCTCCGGCCTATTTCCAGCGCCATGGCCGCCCGATGAAGATCGACGACCTGAACGACCACAAACTGTTGCATTATTCCAATCAGGCCAATGGCAACGTCTGGAAGATCACCGCGCCCTCGGGCGAAAAGCGGCAGGTCCGCACGGCCGGTTGGCTGACGGTGAACGACGGGCAATCGTTGCTGAACGCCGCCGTGTCGGGCCTTGGCATCGCCTATCTGCCGTCCTTCCTTTACTCGGACGCTATGAAGCAGGGGCTGGTCGAAGAAGCCATCTCGGGCCTGCCGGTCGAGGTGCAGGGCATCTATGCCGTCTACCCGCCGGGGCGGTTTACCCAGCCCAAGGTGCGCGCCTTCATCGATTTCCTTGCCCGCCGCCTGATCGACAAGGGGCCTGACGTCTGGTGACGCCCCCCTGCCCGGTGCAGCGCGGCACCGGTCAGGGCGACAGGACGGGAACCACTTCGACCCGCCGGTTCTTGCGGCGTCCTTCGGTGGTGTCATTGGCCGCACGCGGCGCTTGCGGACCCACGCCTTCGGCCGAAATGCGTGCCGGATCAAGGCCGAAGCGCGTGACCAATTCGCCACGGATCGCTTCCGCCCGCTTCTTGGACAGCGCGGTGTTGGCCGCGACCCCGCCCAGCGAATCGGTATGGCCGACCAGAGTGATCTTTGCCGCCGGATTGGCCTGCATCCATTCGGCCAGCCGCGCGAGCGACGGGTATTCCCCGCGCGACAGCCGCGCCACGCCTGACGCAAAGACAAGATCATCCAGCGCATAGGGCCGCCCCGCCGAAAGCGCGGCAGCAAGGCCTTCACCAAGCATCGCCTCGGGCGGAGGCGGGTCGGTCACATCGGCCACGGGCAGCGTCGCCGTCGGGGTCTGCGCGGCAAGCGCCGCTGCAACATCGGGCGCAACGGAGTCTTCCATACCGGGCGGTTCCGGCGGTGATTTGGTCGATGCGCTCAGGTCCGGCGTCGCTTCGGCCCCTACCAGCGTCATCTGCACGAAGCCCTGATCGGCCGAACGGCTGACCAGAAGCGAAAGGAATTCCTGACCCCGCAGGCCATCGCGGCGGGCGGAAAGGAAGCGGTAATCGCCAAGGTCGACATGCATTTCAGGTTCGGGCAGCACATCGATGCCATAGCGGAAATCGAAACCGCCGCAGGCTTCGGTCTCGCATTCGAACAGGGTGTCCCATCCGGCAGCGGCGATCTGGTCGCGCAACGGGGCAAAAAGTTCGAGCGTCGTCCGTCCCGCAGCGTCCAGCCGCCATGCGGTCTGGTCCAGATTTCCTTCGGTCATCCGCGTCGGCACGGCATCTTGGCGGAACGGCCCGGTCGGCAGGCGGTACGAGGTCAGGTCGGCCCGCCGTTCGCCCAGCGCCGTAGCGGGCAGCGGAAATTCGAGCGAAAAGGCTTGTGCTGCGACCGGAGCAAGCATCAGGCAACACGCCAGCAACAGCCGTGAACGGGCGTTTCGCGACGGTCGCGCGGCTTGGATCGGGTCGCTTGGCACTGCTCAGCCTCTTCTCGGGCTATCTTTTACGGTAGTGATACTGTCCCACAACAACCATCCCGAGGGAAGCGTAGAGCGCCCTTGCCCCAGCATTCGCCTGTGTCACCAGCACGATCAGCGTGGTCGCCCCGTGATCTTGCGCCCAAGCCGCCGCCGCCCGCATGATGTTGTGCGCGACTCCTTGCCGACGCAATTGGGGCGCGACCTCTAGCGCATGCAGCATGGCGGCAGTGTCGTGACAGGCGACAAAAGCCACCCCCGCCGCACGATCGCCCGTGCGGCCAAGGATGGCGCATTTCGGCCCCGCCGCACGCTCCATCACAGCCAGTCGCGCAGGCCCCGTTCCCGCCTCGGCCCACAGCGCGGTGGCAATGCCAAGCGGCGGCCAATGCGGAAACGTGGTCAGGAACGGTGGCGCAGGCTCGGCAAGCGCGGCGCTGGGCGCGGCATAGGCGACGACCGGATCGTTGACGCGGTAACCCCGCGCTGCGAGGGCGGCGTCGAGGGCGGCATCGCCGTCCCAGATCACGAAAAGCAGGTCTTGCCCCAGCGCCGCCATCGCCTCTTCGGCCGCAGGAATATCGGCTTCGGTCCAACCGCCCGCCGCATTTGCCGCCGAAACGCGCTGCCCGCCGCCCTGCCCCTGCCGGATCGCCCACGGTCCCACCCGTCGGATCGCCGCTGGCGGCCATGTCGCCCCGGTCAGCGCAGGCAGGTCGGGCAGGGTCGGCAGGTCGGTCATGCGAACATCTGCGCCAGACGCGTCATCGCGGCGTCGATCCGCGCAGGCTCGGTCCCGCGGATCACCAGATTGGTGCCGTAGACGCCATTGGTGTTGAACGGATAGCTGCCCATCGACAGGTCGGGAAAATCGGCGGCAAGCGCGGCGAAGTCGCCCGCGATCTCGCCCTCGCCGCGGTTCACCCGCAAGGATTGCGACAAAAGCGGCGCACCGCCCGTCAAAGTTGGCAAGACACCTGCCAGCATCGCTTCGAAAATGCTCGGCACTCCGGCCATGACATGCACATTGCCAAGCGTGAAGCCCGGCGCGGTGCTGATGGGGTTGTCGATCAGGGCCGCACCATCGGGGATACGCGCCATGCGCTGGCGTGCATCGTTGAACGGCAAGCCCGCGCGGTCGTAATGCGCGGCAAGAAGCGCCATGGCATCGGCGCGATGGGTGATGGCGACGCCGAAAGCGACTGCAATCGCATCGGCGGTGATGTCGTCATGAGTCGGGCCGATCCCGCCACTGGTAAAGACATGGTCGTACGCCGCCCGAAGATCGTTCAGCGCAGCCACGATGCGCGGCTGTTCGTCGGGGACAACCCGCGCCTCGGCCAGCGTGATGCCGTGTTCGGTCAGCCGCTGCGCCAGATGGTGCATATTGCTGTCGCGGGTGCGGCCCGACAGGATTTCATCACCGATGACCAGCATCGCGGCGGTGGGGTTTGGCATCCTGCGTCTCCGTCTGCATCGCTCAAGCGCTGGGTATAGGGCCCGCAGGGGCCGTTTCAAAGAGCCTTCGGCGCGGGTCTGGTCATCGCCGCAAGTTTTGCCTATCTAGGGGAAAGAGTCGCAAGGACAGCTATGTTGGACGAAACACGCGGACGCATCACCCGGGACGGCATCCGCATCCACGAGGATGCCGATTTCGCTGGCATGGCCGCCGCCGGTCGCATCGCTGCCGAAATCCTCGACTCGGTAGCGCCGCTTGTCGTTCCGGGGGCCACCACCGGCGAGATCGACGCCTTCATCACGGCCGAGGTCGCGCGGCACGGCGTCACCTCGGCCACGGTCGGCTACAAAGGCTACCAGCACGCATCATGCATCAGCGTGAACCATGTCGTCTGCCACGGCATCCCAGGGGCAAAGATCCCCGGACGCGGCAACGACGTCTTGCAGGCACAAGACATCGTGAACATCGACGTGACGGTGATCGTCGACGGCTGGTTCGGCGACAGCAGCAGGATGTATGTGGCAGGCAGTGCCAAACCTTTTGCACAACGCCTGATCAACGTGACCTACGAAGCGCTGATGCGCGGGATCGCCGCCGTCAAACCCGGCAACACCTTTGGCGACATCGGCCACGCCATCCAGTCCTATGTCGAAGCCAACCGCATGTCGGTGGTGCGTGATTTCTGCGGTCATGGTCTTGGCCGCGTGTTCCATTCGCCACCGAACGTGCTGCATTACGGTCGCGCTGGCACCGGCCCCGTGCTGGAAGAGGGCATGTTCTTCACCATCGAACCGATGGTCAACCTCGGCCGTCCCGAAACCAAGGTGCTGTCCGACGACTGGACCGCGATCACCCGCGACAAAAGCCTGTCGGCGCAGTTCGAACATTCGGTCGGCGTTACGGCAACCGGCTGCCAGATCTTCACCGCCTCGCCCGCAGGCCGCTTCCACCCTACCCAGTGACCACGCGGAGCCCGCGTAAGGGCGCGGGCAAGCCGTATCTCGCGCGTGCCGCGCTCGGGCGTGAGGGGGCTTCACCCCCTCTTGGCCGTTCCGGCCAATTCACCCCCAGGATATTTGAGCGAGCCTGAAACAAAGAGGGTCATGCCGCTTTCATGCTTGCCCAAATATCCTCGGGGTGAGCCCGAAGGGCGAGGGGGGCGAGCCCCCCTTTCTTCGCCACCGCCTGACAGCGGGATGAAAAACGCCACGCAGGGTTGCAAGCCCGCGCCGCGCGTGAAAATTTGCGCATGTAACGATGAGGAATTGCCATGAAGACCATATCGGAAAGCCGCGCCTTCGGCGGTGTGCAGGGCGTCTATACCCACCCGTCCGACCTGTGCGATTGCGACATGACCTTTGGCCTTTTCCTGCCCGAGCAGGCCGAAGACGGTCCCGTGCCGCTGTTGTGGTTCCTGTCGGGGCTGACCTGCACGCATGAAAACGCGATGGTCAAATCCGGCGCGCAGCGTTGGGCTGCCGAAGCCGGAATCGGGATGGTGTTTCCCGATACCTCGCCCCGTGGCGCAAAGGTGGCCGATGACCCGTCCTTCGATCTCGGGCAGGGTGCCGGTTTCTATGTCAACGCGACCCGCGACCCGTGGGAGCCGCATTTCCAGATGTGGGATTATATCACCGACGAATTGCCCGATGTGCTGTTTTCGGCCTTTCCTCTGGCCGAGGTGGCGCAGTCCATCACTGGCCATTCGATGGGCGGCCACGGTGCGCTGACCATCGCCATGAGCTTTCCGGGACGCTTCCGGTCGGTTTCGGCCTTTGCGCCGATCTGCAACCCGACCGTCGGCGACTGGGGCCGCAAGCAATTCACGGCCTATCTTGGACCAGACGAGGCGACATGGGCACCCTATGACGCGACCCTGTTGATGCGGAAGCGTGGCTTCGACGGGCCGATGCTGATAGATCAGGGCACCGCCGACCAGTTCCTCGACCTGTTGAAGCCCGAAGCCATGGCCGAGGCGATGGCACAGCGCCGTCAGGGCGGGTCGTTCCGGATGCAAAAGGGCTATGACCACAGCTACTTCTTCATCTCGACCTTCATGGAGGAACACGTCGCCTTCCATGCCGCAGCGCTACATGCCTAGAATCTTCATCGACGCCGACGCCTGCCCGGTGAAGGACGAGGCCGAACGCGTGGCGACGCGGCATGGCGTTCGCGTGCTTATGGTGTCCAACGGGGGCATCCGGCCTTCGGCAAATCCGCTGGTGGAAAGCGTCTTCGTGGCGGCTGGCCCGGACGAGGCCGACAAATGGATCGCCGATCAGGCCGGGCCGGGCGATGTGGTGGTGACGGGGGATATCCCGCTGGCCGCCAAGGTGATCGCGGCGGGGGCGGTGGTCGTGAAACACAACGGCGAGGTGCTGACGGGGCGCAACATCGGCAACGTGCTGGCCACGCGCGACCTGATGCAGGATCTGCGCAGTGCCGACCCCTTCCGGCAAGGCGGCGGGCGACCGTTTTCGAAGGCAGACAGATCGCGCTTTCTGGAAGTGCTGGAACGCGAACTACGCGCGGCAAAGGCGCAGGGCTGACGGCGCGGCACCTTGAAGGATCGCTTGGACAAATCGTCCCGTTCAGGAGGCAGATAGCCAGGCCTTTTAGCAGCAAGGTTCTATGCTTGCACAAAACGTGACTTGAAGCGCAACCAGACAGGTCGCGCAGATATTATGCACGTTCGGCTTGCAAATTAAGATAGTCTAGGCAGAATTACGTGCGCGGCTTGGCTTTTTAAGGAAGTAAACGGTGGCAAACATTACATCTACCAAAGGCAGTACTGTTCGCGGCACGAACGGTATCGACTATTTGTCGCAGAACCCGGCGGAGTTGACTCCAATCCCGCCGTTGGCCTTCAACAAGACGTTTTATGCGTTCGGCGGGAACGATGTCATCGACGCCGGCTTCGGCAACGACCGTTTGTTCGGCGGCAGCGGAGCCGACAGGTTGCGGGGCGGGCCAGGAAACGACCGGATCGACGGAGCCCAAGGTGTTGATACAGCACAATATGCGTGGTCCGCTGACAGTTATCGGTTCTACGGGTCAGTTGGGAGCCTCGTGGTAACGCATCTAAGCCTGCCTTCTGGCATTCCTGCCTACCTTAATGAAGGACGCGACACCCTCAAAGGGGTTGAATATCTGACTTTCAACGATTTCAATGGATCGGCATCGAAAGTAACCTACTCGGTCGCTTCCTTGTTGCGGCAATCCGCAGCGGCACGATCTGCGTCTCAGGATGGATCAGGTGTGGGTGGAGATGCGGCGAACCTTAGACCTTATGCCGTGATCGAAGGTACCAATGGTCGGGACAAACTGGCAGGGACTGGATCGCGCGACCACTTGAAGTCGGGCGCAGGCGATGACGTGCTGACAGGAAACGGAGCATCGAATCTTTTTGAGGGGGGCGCTGGGGCGGATAGGTTTGTGTTCAGGACGAAAAAAGACAGTATCGGCCATTACACATCGGATATCATTCTGGATTTCGATCAACATGAAGGGGATAGAATTGATCTACGGCTTATCGATGCTGATATCCGTTCATCGAAAGATGATCCATTTACATTTATTGCAGACGCCGAGTTTACCAATGTGTCCGGCCAGCTTCGAACCGAGGTGCGGGACGGGTCTTTGCATATCATCGCCGACACGAACGGCGACGGACGGGCGGATTTCACACTTGAACTGACGGGTGTTAAGTCGGTCTCGCAGGACGCCTTCTTAATCTAGCCGCTGCAATACTTTGGGGCGGGCGCGCAGACTGGTCGCCCGTCACGCTGTCCGCAAACTTTGGTCTTGGCATATTACATGTCGCAGGCAGGATAGAATCTGGCATCAAAGCAGGCTTGACTGCCCCCATCATGACCACGCAAGCCCCCGCCCGCACGACCCTGACGGGCATCCTTCTTGCCTTGGGCGGCAGTGCCACGCTGTCGATCAACGACCTTGCGATCAAGTTCCTGTCGGGCTCTTACGCGCTGCATCAGGTCATCCTGATCCGCGCGGGGATCGGGATGATCTTCCTGCTTGCGCTGATGCATTTTTCCGGCACCGGCTTTCGCCAGATCGTCACGCACCGCCCAAGGGACCATATGATCCGCGTTGGCTTCGTGCTGTGTTCCAACCTGTGCTACTTTCTTGGCCTTGCCGCCTTGCCTTTGGCAGATGCCGTGGCGATCGCCTTCGTCTCTCCGTTGCTCGTTACGCTTTTGTCCATCCTCGTGCTGGGAGAAAAGGTCGGGCCGCGGCGCTGGCTGGCGGTCTGCATCGGCATGTGCGGGGTTATCGTGATGCTGCGCCCCGGCACGGGGGTGATCCAGCCTGCCGCCGTTCTGGTGCTGATCTCGGCCTTTTGCTACGCGTCGAGCCATATGATGACGCGGCGGATGAAGGATACGGAATCTGCCATGACCCTGTCTTTCTATGTGCAATGCGGGTTCATCCTTTTGTCCACCACCATGGGCCTGACCGTGGGCGACGGGCATTTTTCGGGGTCCGACAATGCCTCGGTCGCCTTTTTGCTGCGCCCTTGGGTCTGGCCACCGCTGCATGACGCGCCGTGGTTTCTGGCGACCGGCATCGCCGTTGCGATCGGCGGGCTGATGGTCAGCCAAGCCTACCGCCTGCTGGAAGCCGCGCTCGTCGCGCCGTTCGAATATGCGGCAATGCCGCTGGCGATCTTTTGGGGCGTCGTCATCTTCGGCACATGGCCCGATGCGACCGCCGCCTTGGGGATTGCACTCATCTGCGGCGCGGGCCTTTATACGCTCTGGCGCGAGACGGTACGGCGCAAGAAGGACATCACAGGTGACCCCCGAGGCAGTGATCTTTGACATCGGCAACGTGCTGACCCATTGGCAGCCCGAAGCCTTTTACGACCGCGTGATCGGTGCCGACCGGCGCCGCGCCCTGTTCGCAGCCGTCGATCTGCACGGCATGAACGACCGCATCGACGCGGGTGATCCATTCCGCCAGACGGTCTATGACTGCGCCGCCGCACATCCCGACTGGGCCGCCCAAATCCGCCTGTGGCACGACCGCTGGATCGAGCTTGCCACCCCGCTGATCGACGGGTCGACCCGCCTGCAACAGGCGCTGCGGGCCAAGGGCGTGCCGGTCTTTGCCCTGACGAATGCAAGCGCCGAAACGGTCGAGGCCTTTGCCGACGCCCTGCCCTTCATGGCCGGTTTCGACCGGCGCTACGTTTCGGGCCGGATGGGCGTGATGAAACCCGATCCGCGCATCTTTGCGATGGTCGAGGCCGATTGCGGCATCGCCCCCGACCGCTTGCTTTTCACCGACGACCGCGCCGACAATATCACCGCCGCCGCCCGTCGTGGCTGGCGCACCCATCAATTCGAAAGCTGGCAGGGCTGGGCGCGACGGTTGGTCGCCGAAGGTCTGCTGACGCAAACCGAGGCAGGGCTATGACCATCGACATCATCGGACCCGAAGCCGAGGCGCTGTTGTCATGGCAGGGCCTGACCGACGCCATCGAAGCGGGCCACCGCCTGCCGCGGGCCGAGATCAAGGACCTGTTCCTGTATCGTGGCGGCGACACGATCCTGAACCGTGCGGCATGGATCGACGGGCTGGCGCAATTGGTCAAGGTGGCGACGGTGTTTCCGGGCAATGCCGCGTCTGGCCTGCCTTCGGTCAACGGCGCCGTGACCGTGTTTCACGACAAGACCGGCGAATTGCAGGCGCTGGTCGATTTCCATCTGGTGACCAAGTGGAAAACGGCGGGCGATTCACTTCTGGCCGCCAAGAAACTCGCCCGTCCCGGGGCGCAGGTGATCCTGCTGGTGGGGGCGGGAACCGTGGCGCGGTCTATGGTGCAGGCCTATGCCTCGCATTTCAGCGATGCGCGTTTTCTGGTCTGGAACCGCTCTCCCGCCGCAGCCGACGCCATGGCCGCAGCCGATGCCCGCGTCACTGCCGTGACCGACCTTGCCGATGCTGTGGCGCAGGCCGACATCATCTGTTCGGCCACCATGTCGAAGGAACCGCTGATACGCGGCGCTTGGCTGCGCCCTGGCCAACACGTCGATCTGATCGGCGCCTATCGCCCCGACATGCGCGAAGCCGATGACGAGGTGATGCGCCGCGCGTCGGTGTTCGTCGACAGTCGCGCAACCACGATCCACCACATCGGCGAGATCAAAGACCCCATCGCACGGGGCGTCATGGCCGAATCCGACATCCGCGCCGATTTCTACGATCTGGCGCAGGGGCTTTACCGCCGCAGCTCGCCCGACGAGATTACGGTGGCCAAGAACGGCGGCGGCGCGCATCTCGACCTGATGACCGCGCATTACATCCTGCGCTGCTGGGCCGCCCGCTAGGAACCCGCAGGGGCGCGGCGCGTTCTGCAAGCGAAGGGGCCGCACCGGCCCCAAGCTGGAAAGGCTGCGCCCCATGTCGATCATCTGGACCATCATCATCGGTTTCCTTGCAGGCGTGATCGCCAAGCTGATCACACCGGGGCGCAACGAACCGTCGGGCTTTATCCTGACGACGCTTTTGGGCATCGTCGGTGCCTTCGTCGCCACCTTCCTTGGTCAGGCGCTGGGCTGGTATGGCCCCAACGAAGGCGCAGGCATCATCGCCGCCATCGTCGGCGCGGTGATCGTGCTGGTCGTCTGGGGCGCCGTGTCGCGCCGCGCCTGACCCGTCATCTTAGGCAATATCCGAAAGGAGGCCACCATGGCCCGCTCGACCCCTTCCTTGCTTGCCCTATTGGGCATCGCCGCCGTGGCTGGCTACCAGAACCGTGACAAGCTGGGCGGCATGCTCGGCGGATCGGGGCAAGAGGACACGAACCGCAACAGCGCTGCCGGAGGCATGTTCTCGGGCGGGCTGGGGCAATCGGGCGGCGGCGGCCTTGCAGGGGGTTTGGGCGGTCTGCTTGGCAGTCTTGGCGGCGGCGGGCTGGCTGGCGGTATCGGCGAGTTGATGGAGCGCTTCAACCAGTCGGGCCACCGCGACCGCGCCGAAAGCTGGATCGGCACGGGGTCGAACCATCCGATCGGCCACGCCGAATTGGAACAGGCGCTGGGTGACGACACGCTATCCGAATTGGCGCAGACCACCGGCCTTTCACGTGGCGAGATTCTTGAACGGCTGTCGCATAACCTGCCCCAAACCGTCGACCGCTTCACGCCGCAGGGCCGCATCCCGACCGACGACGAAGCGCAAGGGTTGATCTGACACAGCCACGTCGGTTGTCCCGTTTGGCCTGACCTGCTATTGCCTGTCTCGTTGCAGGTGGGTGGGACAAAGCGATGTCTGGTTATCAGTTGCGGATCGACGGCCTTCGTGCCGTCGCCGTCGGAAGCGTGCTTGTGTTCCACGCCGGACTCACCGCATCGGGGCCGACCATCGTTCCCGGCGGGCATTTCGGCGTCGATGTCTTCTTTGTCATCAGCGGCTACCTGATAAGCCGCATCTTGTTCGACGAGATCGATACGACCGGCAAAATCGCGTTCTGGCGCTTTTACGAACGGCGGGTCCGGCGTATCGTTCCGGCCCTTTTGCTGGTGATGCTGTGCTGCCTGCCCGCCGTCCTGTTCGTGTCGACCGCAGAACAATCCGCAGGGTTCCGCGACAGCGCCATTGTCGCGCTGCTGTCGGTTTCGAACCTGTATTTCATGGTCACCGCCACGGATTACAACGCCGGAAATGCCCAGTTGCTGCCCTTGCTGCACACATGGAGCCTTGGGGTCGAGTGGCAATTCTATCTGGTTTTTCCCGCTATCGTCGTCGCCATCCAGCGTTTCGCGCGGCCTGCCAGACCGGTGGTGATTGCCTGCCTCGGGCTGGCAAGTTTCGTGGCCTGCCTATGGCTCTTGCCGCGCGATCCCGACATGACCTTTTATCTGCCCGTCACGCGGGTCTGGGAATTGCTGGCCGGGGTGCTTGTCGCCGCGACCGAAAGCCGCCTTGCCCTGCGGCAACGGACCAAGGCTGTCGTATCGGGCGTGGCTGGTATCGCGCTGCTTGTCGCGGTCTTCCTGCCGGGGTCGCTTGGGCATCATCCGGGGTCGCTCACCTTGCTGCCGGTCCTTGCAACGGCGGTGCTGCTGGTCACCGCGACGCAGGAAACCGCCGCAGGGCGCATCCTTTCGCTGTCGCCTTTCGTCTGGTTGGGGCGCGTATCTTATTCAGCGTATCTTTGGCACTTTCCGCTGCTGGCTTTTGCACGCCAGACCCTCGTCGAGCCGACGTTGGCGGTGAAACTTGCCCTTGTCTTGCTTTCGCTGCTTTTGGCTGCGCTTTCCTATGCGTGGGTTGAACAGCCGTTCCGCAACAGCAAGACGCGCAGCCGCTGGCAGCTTTGGCGTGGCCTTGGCCTCGGGACGGTCATGCTCGGCTGCGGATCGGCCCTGATCGCCTTGCCCGCGATGCAAACTTACCTGCCCAAGCAATTCGCACCCCTGACCGGCGAGATCACGGCAGGCTTCGACATGCAGGCGATGCAGCAACGCGCGCAGGCGTTTTCCATCGTCCGCACCGCCTTTGAGGACATGACCAAGACCAATGTTCTGGTGATCGGCAATTCGCACAGCCGAAGCGCTTTCAACGCTTTCGAACAGCACAAGGATCACTGGCCAACGGTCGAATTCCTGCGCGGGCAAATACAGGTGTCGTGCTTCGATCCGGCCGATCCTGCAAACGCGCCGGTGGCGGCGGAATTCTTCGCATCCGACAGCTACGCCGCCGCAGATGTGGTTCTGGTCGCAACGCGCTACCGCCACAAACAGACATGTTACGGCGGCCCGCTTGCCGATAACTGGCTGGTCGACGACATTGGCTTGGAACATCTGCTCTCCCGCCTGCGGTCCGACGGCAAGCGCGCCATCGTCTTCGGCCCGACGGTCGAATTCAGGACCGCAGACGTCGATGCGACATTGTACAGCCCGCTGCGGCGGCAGGTGCTGATGGGCCAGCGCGGGCGGCTTCAAACCGACGCCGACTTTGCCGCACGCATCGCCGCCAAGATCAATCAGGTCGCGTTCAGCACCCTGCTGGACCAAGCCGCGTTGGCAGACCGGATCAAAACCATCGCAACGCAAGGCGGAGCCGAATATGTCGACCTTGTTCCGCTGCTCTGCGATGCGGCGGCGCAGACCTGTCAGGCAATGACACCCAAGCGCGAGCGGGGCTTTGCCGACACGAACCACCTGACGGTCGAAGGTTCGGCCTATCTGGGCGACCGGCTTTCGCAAACCGGCCTGCCCAAGACGCTTGGCCCCTGACGGACCGCAGCCAAGCGGCTGCTAGCCCAACCCGTGCAGCCACGCCATCCGCACCGCAAGGTCGGGTGCGCCAAAGGCCAGCGATCCCATCACCACCGTTTCGGCCCCCGCCCCGCGCAGCAAGGGAACCGTGGTGTCGCGAATGCCACCATCGGCGGCCAGCACGATCCGCCGCCCGCTTGCCGCGATCAGACGCCCTGCCTCGCGCAGCCGGTCGGTTGCGGCGGGGTCCAGCCCCTGCCCCTTGACCCCGATGGCCGTGCCCAGCAGCGTCAGCATATCGACGCGGTCAAGCAAGGGCGCGGCCTGCATCACAGGGGTTTCCACCCGCAGCACCACGCCCGACTTCACGCCCAGCGCAGCAATCCGCGCCAAGGCTGCATCGGCCTGCGCATTCTCGGCATGCAGGCTGATAAGGTCGGCCCCCGCTTCGGCAAACTGCTCGACCTGCGACATCAGCACCGCGTCATCGACCATCAGATGCACGTGGATGGGCAGGTCCGACACGTCGCGGATACGGGCGACCAGATCGGGAAAGAACAGGAAAGCGGGCGCAAACACGCCGTCCGCCACATCGATGTGCAAAATATCTGCATGGGGGCGGATACGCGCCATGTCGTCGGCCAGACGGATCAGATCGGCAGACCAGACCGAATATTCCGCGATCAGGCGGTTTGTGGGCAGGCGGGTCATCCAGTTGGCAGCGGGGCGGGGCATGGTTTACGTCCTTGTCAGAAAATCGGTGATGGCATGGTGCAGGGCGGCGATATGGGCAGGCTTGTCGCGGCCCTTGGGCGGCAGGGTGACATGCACCGCCTGCGGGATCATCGCGGCCAGCTTTTGCGACAGTGCCAGCGGGTGAATCGAATCCTCGGCACAGCCCGCCACCAGCGCGCGAACGCGCAAGGCTTGCAGGTCGCTTGCCGTCACCTGCGGCCCGTCGCGTGAAATGGCGTTCAGCAAAATCGCGGTGCGCGACACCGGCGCGCGGTCAAAGAAACCAGTCAGCGAGGCGAGGTTGTCGGGCGATTCCACCGCCAGCCGCGCAGCGGTGGGCGAGGACAAGAACGCCTCCCGCGCCTCGGCCACCGGCAGGCGCATCAACGCCAAGGCGACCTCGGCATTGGGCAGCATGTTCGGCGGGGCGGCATCTGTCAGCCAAGCAGGGCGCACCAACAGCAGGCCCGACACCAGATCGGGGCGCATCACCGCCAGCCGCACCGCCAGCGATGCCCCCATGGAAATGCCGCCCACGATGACCGGCCCGCCAAGGCTATCGGCCAGCGCGGCCAGATCGTCGGTGAACTTGGCAAGGCCCGGCTGCGGATCGAAGTCCGATGTTCCATGGCCCCGACATTCCAGTGTGACGCGGCGATAGCCTGCCAGCGCAGGAAAGGCCTCGGCCGTCTGGCGCGCATCGCCGCACAACCCGTGCTGGAACAGCACCGCTTGGCCCGCGCCACCCGCATCGTGAACGGCAAGCCGCAGACCGTCGCGCATCAGATGGCCCGTCGGCATCACGCCAAACCCCGCAGGAACTGTGCCACGGCGGGCGCTTCGGCCTCGGTCAGACCATGCGTGACCAGATCGCCGTCGAACCCCGCCGC
Source organism: Gemmobacter sp. (assembly GCA_040398445.1). GTDB lineage: Bacteria > Pseudomonadota > Alphaproteobacteria > Rhodobacterales > Rhodobacteraceae > Paragemmobacter. The sequence continues at coordinate 135,767 of JBBAUB010000006.1, forward strand.
GCGCAGGCAAAGGATGAAATGCTGAAAATCGACCACCCCACGCCCCGCCGTCGCAAAGCTGCCGTCAGGGTGGCGGTCCTTGGCATGGGCCATTGTGATACGGTCGGCCAGCGTATCGACCGCACGGGATATGATGTCGCGGCGGTCCTTGGCACCTGCCACCTCGAACAGGTTGGCAGGGTCGATCACCACCGCCAGCGCGGGGCTTTGCAATCTGTCGATCAGGGCCCGCGCTTTGGCAGCCCCGTCGACCACATTGGCCAATTCCGGCTCGATCCCCAGCCGCACACCCCGCGCTTCGGCCATCGTGCAGGCCTTGGCCATCTCGTCCAGCAGGTCGCGCCATGCCTCGGGCGTGGCGTTGTCGGGGTGATGCGCCCATTGGTCGGTCGCGTGGCGCGTGCCGGTGCACAGCGTCACCATGCCCGTTCCCATAGCTTCCGCCGCGTCGATCAACACCGACAGGCGGCGCAGGCCCGCCGCCCTCACCGCCGGATCGGGGTGGATCATGTTATAGGTGCCCGACACGGCAGCAATCGCCACGCCGCTAGCCTCTGCCGCCTTGCGAATCACGGCACAGTCCTTTGGCGCGATCTCGTCCGGCATCGCGGGCAAGCCCGCACAGGCCATGTTCCACTGCACCGCCGCATAGCCCGCCGCCGCTGCCGCCGCCAAAACCGTCGCGGGGTCGTTTCCGGCAAAGGTCTTGGCGAATATCCCCAGCCGCATCACACCGGCCCCGCCGCCTGGTCGATCCGAACCGGCTGCCCCGTCCGTACCGACTGGGCAATCGCCACCATCGCACGGACCGAGGCGATACCGTCCTCGACATCCGCCCCCGTCATCGGTGCGCCGTGCAGCACCACATCGGCAAAACCCTCTAACTGGCGGCGGTAGAAATGCCCGTCGGCCCCCAGCACGCGGCGGCTGGCCCCTTCGGCATCGACGAAAATATCGACCTCGGAGGATTTGTAATACCACGGGTTATAGGTTTTGCCGATCACCGACCCGTGCTCGCCGTAAATCTGGAACCCCTCGTGCCAGTCCATCCGCACGGCAACGGTCAGGTCGAGGTGCCCCAGCGTTCCACCCGCGAATTCCACATCGACGAACCAGCAGCGAATCCCGCCGCGGTTGAGCATCCGCGCGTCGACCGCCGTGATCGGCCCCGCAAAATAGCGCGCGGTGTCGACCAGATGGCTGCCATGCGCCAGCATGTAATAGCGGTCCAGATCGGCCTTTGGGTCGCCAGATGGTTTCTTCGCATTGCGGCTTGTCACCATCAGCGGCTGCACCGCATCGGTCATCGGGTAGCGGTGTGTGCTGTCGCAATACCACGCCTTCAGCGCCACCAGCGCCCCCATTCCGCTGTCGATATACTCCTTGGCCGCCTGCAAGCCTGCATCGAACCGTTTCATATGCCCGACCTGCACCACACAGCCGGACGCCGCCGCCACCGCCCGCAGGCTTTCGGCCTCTTCGACCGAGGTGGCGAGTGGCTTTTCGCACAGCACATGCTTGCCCGCCTGCAGCGCCCTTATGGCGGCGGGCACGTGGAAGGCATCGGACGTGGCAATGATCACCGCTTCCAGATCGGGATCGGCCAGCATGGCATCGTAATCGGAAAACTGCCGTTCCGGCGCATGGGTCGCGGCCATGCGTTCGCGCAGGTCATCGGCCACATCGCAGATCGCGTACAGCGTTGCATTCCGCGCCTTGGTGCAGCTTTCGAAATGCGCTGCCTGTGCGATGGGTCCGCAGCCCAGCACCCCCACGCGCAGCAAACGGTCTTCCTTTTTCGGCATCCTAATCCTCGCAGGCTTGGCGATAGCGGCGCACCACCGCGCCGACCATGGTATCGATGATCGTTTCGGGCAAGGTGGCGGGGTCGACGGGGCTGACCAGCCCGCCCGTCACCTGCGCCACCAGACCGGGTTCCGGGCGGGCTGTACGCAAAGCCGCGAACAACCCGTCCACCGCTTCCCGCACCGCAGGGCGCGGCCAATAGTAACGAACACGGTCCGACAGGCCGTATAGCATCATGGCCCCTTCGCGCCCGTCGCGGGCGACATAGGCGCGCCAATCGGCAGGATGTTCGTGCATCGCGGCCCGCAACGCCGGTTCGACGCGCGGCGCTTGGCCCAGCATCTCTGCAAGCCGCTCCATCGCGAACACCGCCTGCCGGAAGGCAAAGGTCAATTCCGGCCCCACCTTCAGGATCGGGAAATGCCCCGCGACCAGCGCCTTGAGGTGGTCTGCGCTTTGGTAATCGGTGGAATGCGCCTCGTAAAGCGGCCCGCCCAGCGCGGGGGCTGTGGCGCAAAGCCCTGCCGCAGCATCGGGCGCAAAGCCATAGACGCGATCATTGCCGAAATCGACACCCGGCTGCACCACCAGCGCCCGCACCCGCCCGAACGCCTCCGACAGCCCGCGCCTGGCAAAGGCTTCGCGGTGCAAGTCCAGCGTGCGCCGCGCCGCTTGCGGCGCTGTCACCGCCAACCCGTCCAAGGGCGCAGTCTCGCCCCCGGGCACCGGAACCTCGGTCCCGATCACGTAATCCGGTCGGCCACCCGCCTCGGCCACCGCCGCCAGATCGGCAGCACGGGCGGCCATGGCCGGTTCATCCAACACCTCGCCCCCGCAGGCCATCGACGCGTCAAGGTGGATTTTCGCAAACCCCGCCGCGACGTAATCGGCCACCATGCGGCGGGCGTGGTCCATCGCCGCTTCGGCTGGCAGATGCTTCCACGGGTTCGGGCCCAGATGGTCGCCCCCCAGCAGGATGCGGGCAGGGTCCACCCCCTGCGCACGGGCGATACCATACACGAAATCGCGAAAGGCGGCAGGCGTCATCCCGGTATAACCGCCCTGCTGGTTGACCTGATTGCAGGTCGCCTCGATCAGGATCGGGGCCCTATCGTCGCGGTAACAGCGCAAGATCGCGGCCAGCGTTTCAGGATGCGCCGTGCACCACGCGGGCAAGCCCGCCCTTTTGCCGCTGCGGTTCGCGGCGATGATCGCGGCCAGCATCATAGCGCGGCTTCGATGGCGGAAAGCGGCGCGTTGCCCTCCATCGGCCCCAACGCCGTCACGGCCAAAGCACCCGCGACCACCGCACGGGCCAGCGCGTCGGGCGCCGCCATCCCCCCTGCCAGCAGGGTGACGAGCGTGCCGCAGAAGCAATCGCCCGCGCCGGTCGGATCGACCACTTCGACACGCCGCGCGGGCAGATCTGTCACCGCGCCGCCCGACATCGACACCGCCCCCTTGTCACCGCGTTTCAACGCAATGTGGCGGGCCGAGAGGGTGGCAGACCACGCGCCAAACGAAGTACCGGGCCAAAGCAAGGCGGCATCGGCATCAGATGGCAGCACGTAATCCGACAGCGCGATCAGGGCGCGGACGGTTTCAAGATACCCCGCATCGGCCATCAATTCGGTGCGGATGTTGGGGTCGATCGACAGCGCAACCCCCGCCCCGTGCAGCGCCGTGCAAACCTGAAACACCGCCGCCCGCATCGCCGGATCACCCAGCGCCGAACCCGACACATGCAGCACCTGACAGCCCGCCGCCAGAAACCCGCGCACCGCCTCGTCGCCCTTGGGGAAATGCGCCGCCGCCGAATGGGCCATGTTGAACACGAAATCGCGGCTGCCGTCGCTGTTATAGCTGACATGCGCCGACCCCGTCGGCACGCCAGCAACGCGGCGGATCATGGCCCCAGACACCCCGTCGCCCGTCAGCCGGTCCACTATGACGGTGCCGAAAGCATCGGTCCCCACCGCACCGGCAAACACCGCCCGCGCCCCGCAGCGGGCGGCCTGATCGATGAAAATGCCGGGCGCGCCACTGGGAAACGGTCCGCGATAGGATGCGGGCACAAGGTTGCACCCGTCCCTTTGCTCGCAGACGAATTCCACCAGCAATTCGCCCAGTGACCCGATCACCGGACCCTGCGGCATGGCGTCAGCCCCCGACCATCAGCTTGACCACCTCGTCATGCGTGGTGTCGGCAATCCGCCGCTCGCCCGCCATGACGCCGCGCCGCAACACGACGATCCGGTCCGACACGGCAAAGATGTCTTGCAGGTTGTGGCTGATAAAGATCACCCCGCGCCCCTGTGCTTTCAGTTGATGGATCAAGCTGATGACCTTGCGCTGTTCGGGCACGCCCAGCGCCGCCGTCGGCTCGTCCATGATCAGGATCTGCGCGTTCCAATAAACCGCCCGCCCGATTGCCACCGCCTGCCGCTGCCCGCCCGAAAAATTCGACACCGGCGCGTCGAGGCGGTTCACATGGAAATCCAACAGCGCCATCGTGCTTTTGGCCGCCTCGGCCATCTTCTTGCGGTCGAGCACGGGCAGAAAGCCGAATGCCTTTCGCATCGGCTCGCGGCCCAGGAAGATATTGGCCCCGATGGTCAGGTTGTCGGCCAGAGCAAGGTCTTGGTAGATCGTCTCGATTCCGCTTTCCCGCGCTTCCTGCGGCGACGCGAAGCTGACTTCCTGCCCTTTCAAGATCACCTGACCGGCCGAAGGGCGATAGACGCCCGAGATCGCCTTGATCAGCGTGGTCTTGCCCGCGCCGTTATCGCCCGCAAGCGCCACCACCTCGCCGGGGTTCACATGCATCGTCAGGTCGGCCAACGCCTGCACAGGGCCGAAATTCTTGGACAGGTTTCGCACTTCCAGCAACGGGGTCACATTATTCACTTTGACGCCCTCCGGAAATGCGACGCTGCGCTTGGTCGATCAGGACCGAGATGATGATGACGACGCCGACCGAGATGAACTGCCAGAACGGCTCGACGTTGATGAAGACCAGACCGTACTGGATGACGGCGATGACGAAAGCCCCCGCCACCGTGCCAAGGATGGTGCCTGACCCGCCGAACAGGCTTGCCCCGCCGATCACGACGGCGGCGACGGAATCGAGCAGCAAGGGTTCCCCCGCCTGCGCCGCACCTGCGGTAAAGCGGGCGGCGTAAAGCACTCCGGCAAGGCCCGCACAGGCCCCCGACAGGATATACAGCCGCAACAGGTGGCTTTTGATGTCGATCCCCGCACGGCGGGCGGCCTGTTCATTGGCACCGATGGCATAGTTGTGCTGGCCGAACCGCGTCTGGCTTAGCAGGTAGTGCATCATCAGCACGAAGATGGCGGTAATGATGACGATCCACGGAATGCCCCAGATGCGGCCGTTGCCGACGGCGGCGAAAAATTCGTTCTTGACCGGCACGGTCGTGCCGCCTGCCAGCAGAAAGGCCACGCCGCGCGCCACGCCAAACATGCCCAGCGTGCCGATGAACGGCGGCACCCGCAGGCGCGACACCAGCATCCCGTTCACGAAACCCGGCACCATGGCCACCGCCACGGCAACCAGCGTTCCGAACAGCACGGCCCCCGTCACGCCCATCGTCGGGGCGGCCCAGTTGATGACATGCGCCGCGACCACCGCCGCCAGCCCCATGATGAAGCCCATCGAAAGGTCGATCCCGCCCGAGATGATGACAAAGGTTTGTCCCGTCGCCAGCAAAAGCGGCGCGACCGCAAAGATGGCGATCGAACTGATATTATAGGGGTTGAAGATGAAGCTTCCGCCGAACGACGCACGGCTCCACACCTCGAACCCGACGATCAGCGCGGCAAGGAACAGCCATGCCCGCAGGTCGGCGATGCGTTGCACGATGGTGCGGGACTTGTCCGCATGGTCGGCGGGCGGCGAGACGTATCCGCTGCTCGCGGGCGGCGCTTCGGTCGTCATGGGGCGGTTTCCTGTGGTCTGGGAACTAAAACCCCGGAACCATGGCGCAAGGCCGGGCACCGGGGCGCTGCAGGGTGAAGCGCCCCCTGCCCGTTTCGGGCAGGGGTCTTTGTCACATCATTCCGAGTAGATGTACTTGGCGACATTCGGGTCGCTGACGTTGTTCTTGTCGATGATGGTAAAGCCCGTGCCGATATTGACCGGGATCGAGTTGCCGGTCAGGTGGGCATAGGCCGAGACCACGCCGTAATACCCGATTTCAGCCGGATGCTGGGCAATGGCCACGTCGACCAGACCGGTCGACAGGTTGTCGACGATGGAACCCGGCGCATCAAAGGCGACGACCTTGACGGTGCCCGACTGGCCTGCCTGCTGCACGCCGTTCGCCGCACCCAGAGCCGAGAACAGGTTGGCCCCGAACACGCCCTTCAGGTCGGCCTCGCGGGCCAGCACGCCCTGAAGCTGCGACGCGGCCTTGTTGGCATCGTTGTCGTTGAACTGGGTTTCCAGAACCGTGACGTTCGGGAATTCTTCGGCCATGGCCTGCTTGAAGCCCGCTTCGCGCTGGTCGGTGGTCGAAATGCCCGGCTTCACGTTCGACACGTAAACCTTGCCCTCGCCGCCGATGGCAGCCGCAAGCGCCCGCGCAGCGATCTTGCCGCCCAGAACGTTGTCGGACGCGATGTAGGACAGCGGGAAATCGGCATCGCCCGCGCCGGTCTGGTACTGGCCGGTGCCGATGAAGGTGTCCACAGTGATGACCGGAATGCCCGCATCATGCGCCTTGCGCAGCGGCTCGACCAATTGGGTCGTGTCGGTCGGCGCGATCAGGATGGCGTCGGGCTTGCGGGCGATGACCGCATCCAGCACCGGAACCTGCGTGACGGGGTTGAAGTCGGGCGCGCCCTGGAACACCAGTTCCACACCCAGCGCATCGGCCGCCGCCTGTGCACCCTTTTGCATGGTGATGTAGAAGGCGTCGGTGGTCAGGCCCGGGATCAGCGCGATGGTGTATTTCTTGTCCTGCGCCTGTGCGGCACCCAGACCGAGCGACAACGACAGCGAGACCGCAGCAACGGCCCCCAGAATCGAACGACGTTTCATGTTTTCTCCTCCCATAGAGGCCGGCATCGCCCGCTCAGGGTCTATCAACCGGTCCCGGTTCACGTGGGGCAAGTGAACGTCAGCACGGGCGCTTCGGTCAAGAGAAATTTTTTGCAGCAACATTTTGCTGCGCTTGCGAAAGGTCTGTCACGTTCCTGCAGCAAGCAGGTCCAGCACGGCCTGCGCCGTGGTCGCATCGGTGACAAGCGCGTTTATCAGATGCGCCCGCGCCGCGCCGATGATCGACGCCGCCTTCGCCTCGCCCGAGGCGACGCCGATGGACAGCCGCGCCCGCCGCACCTGTTCGGGCGATACGGCGATCAGACGGTCGGCCCCCTCCCAGTCGATAGGGCGGCCCTGCACGTCGAAGTAGTGGCGGATCACATCGCCCGCCGAATCGACCAGTTGCTGCTCCGAAGGCGTGGCAAGGCTGGCATCGGGCGCGTTCAGCGCATGGGGCAAGCCCACGCCCACCACGGCCACGTCGATCCGGTCCCACAGCGCCACGGCCTCGCGGATGGCAGGATCGGCCAGGAAACTGTCGCGCGCATCCGCCGATGGCAGAAACGGCGCGTGCAGGAAATACGCGGTTCCGCCCGCCTGTTCGGCTGCGATCCGCGCAAATTCATTGATCTGGAAATGCGCGTGGTGCTGCTGCATCCCGCCCGTCGCGGGCACGACCAGCACGCCCGGCATCGGCGGAAGCCCCGCTTCCAGCACCGCGCGGATCGCCCGCCCCCAGCCCAGCGCCAGCACCGACCCCGGCCCCAGATTTGCGGTCTTGAGCATCGTGCCCAGCGGTGCGGCCAGCGCCACCCCGCCACTGCCCGCAGGCGATTCAACCACCGACACACGCCGCAACCCAAGCTGCCGCTCCAGCTGCGCGCCCAGCGCATCGGGCACGACCAGCTCGCGCACCTCGATTCGCACGATTCCCTCGGCCCGCGCCCTGTTGAGCAGGCGCGAGATCGTGGCCGTCGACACGCCAAGCTGCTTGGCAATCTGCACCTGCGGCAGATCGCTCACATAATGCAGCTTTGCCACCATATGCATCAGCGCCCGGGTTTCTCCGGCGTCTGGACTGCTTGCCTGCGACAGATTGCAATTCCTTTCTGCAACGTGTTACATGGTTCTGTCACCATAGCACCGCAGCCGGGCTTGACAACGGACAAGTTCGGCTGCGGGGCTGGCACCGCTTAACGTTCCGCAGGCCGCGGGGCAACCGAAGATCAACCAAAGGCAGGATACGATGACCCCCATGACCACGGCCGAGCGGCGCGGCTACCAGCTGATCTGCGGCGACGAAGGCGCGATGATGGTCATCGCCTGCGACCAGCGGGGCGGCATGCGCACGATCCTTGCCGACACGCCCGAAGCGCAGGCCAAGATCGGCACCGACATTCTGGGCCAGACCAAGATGGACATTGCCGCCCATCTGGCCCGCCATGCCACCGCCGTTCTGGTCGATCCGGTCTGCGCCCTGCCCGCCATGATCGACGAGGGGATGCTGCACCGCTCGACCGCGCTTTTGGTGGGCCTTGACGATTCCGGCTATGGCAGCACGCCCGAAGGCTATCGCATCTCCAAGCTCGTCCCCGGCATCACCGCCCGAAAGGTGCGCGAACTCGGCGGCACCGGCGGCAAGATCATGGTCTACCTGCGGGCGGACATTCCCGCCGCCAACACCGCCAACATCGCGCTTCTGAAACAGGTGATCGACGATTTCGCCGCCGAAGACCTGCTTCTGGTGGTCGAATTCCTGACCTATGCCCTGCCCGACGAAGACAAGGCGACCCATGCCGCCGCCATTCCCGCGCTGATCGAGGGCGGCTCGAAACTCTGCCTCGACCTTGGCTCGAAACTGCTGAAAATCCCCTTCCCCGGCACGGCGGAAGCCTGCGCCAATGTCACGCGGCTTTGCGCGGGCGTGCCTTGGGCGGTGCTGTCGGCGGGGGTCGACCATGCCACCTTCCTCGGGCAGGTCGAAACCGCCATGGCCAACGGCGCATCTGGCGTGATCGCGGGGCGGTCGTTGTGGAAGGATTGCATCTCGCTTGACCGCAAGGTTACCGAACAGCGCCTGACCACCATCGCCCTGCCCCGCCTGCGTGAAATTCAGGCGGTGATCGGTCGCCACATGCCGCGCAGCTGACATGGGCGAAGCAATCGGGCTGGACATCGGCGGAACCCATATCCGTGCCGCGCGGATCGGTGCCGATGGCACGATCCATGACCGCCGCACGGTCGCCAGCCAGCGCGACGGCAAGGCCTGTCTTGCGCTTTGTGTCGAACTGGTCGCAGCCTTGCAAACACCGGACGTGACCGCCATCGGCGTCGGCGTGCCGGGTCAGGTCGATTTCGCGACGCAGACCGTGCTTTCGGGCGGCTATGTCGACCTGTCCACCCTGCCCTTCGCGGCAGACCTCGCACAGGCTACCGGCCTGCCCGTCACCATCGACAACGATGCCAACATGGCGCTGCTTGGCGAAGCGGCACAGGGTGCCGCACGCGGCCTGTCACATGCCGTGCTGCTGACCATCGGAACCGGCATTGGCGGGGCCATCCTGAACAACGGCGTCCTGCTGCGCGGTCGTGGCACGGCGGGGCAACTCGGCCATCTGACCGTGGTTCCCGACGGTCGGCCCTGCGTCTGCGGACGCCGCGGCTGCACCGAAACCGAAAGCTCGGGCACCGCCTTTGCAACCCATCTGGCCGAAGCGGGCCTTCCCGCAGGCACTCGCGCCCAAGACCTGATGGATCGCGTCGGCGACCCCTTGGCCGCACAGGTTTTGCATCGCTGGGCCGCACCGCTGCGTGCCGCCATCGACACGCTGGTTGCGACCCTCTCTCCCGAAGCGGTCATCCTTGGCGGGGGCGCGGGCCATGCGGCGCTGGCGGCGCTGTCACGGGTTCCGGCGCGTCGATCGTGGTTCGATGCACCGGTGCTGGGCGCGGCACTGGGCGACGACGCGGGTGTGATCGGCGCTGCCCTTGCCGGACGGCGCAGGGTCGCAGCCACGGGGCGGCGCGCCATTCTGGTCAACGGTGTCCCCGCTTCGGGCAAGTCGCGCATCGCGGCATTGGTTGCCGCGCGAACGGGTTGGCCCGTTCTTGCGCTCGACACGGTGAAAAATCCGTTCCTCGTCGAACTCGCCCCGGTAGACCGCATGCAGAACCGCACGCTCGGCCGCGCCGCCTATCGGTCGATCTTCGATCTGGTCGCGCAATTCGCGCCCGATGCCACGGTCATCATCGACGCATGGTTCGGCTTTCAGCCGCGCGAAGTGCTCGACGCGGGTCTTGCCGCGGCCGGCGTCACAAGCGTTCAGGAAATCTGGTGTCAGGCCCCGCCCGCAACCATCGGCGCGCGCTACGCTGCCCGCGTCGAGACCCGTCCGGCAGGCCACCCCGGCCTCGCCTATGTGCCCGAACTCATCGCCCTCGCCCACCGCGCCACACCGCTTGGCGGCATCGACAGCCTGACAGTGGATACGACCACCGAACCCGACGCAGCAGCGATACTGCGCTTTCTGGCACTGGCCGACTGACCGCCACGAACCCGCAGGCGTGGCTTCACCGTCAAAGCATAAGGCGGGTGTTTCTCGGGATTCTTTAATTTGGTCGGAGCGAGAGGATTCGAACCTCCGACCCCCTGCTCCCGAAGCAGGTGCGCTACCAGACTGCGCTACGCTCCGACCGTGCGAGGGGGTTACAGCCACCGCGCCGCCTTTGCAAGACCCGCCGTTCGGCAGGTCGCCATATTCAGCCGCCCGACCGACGCTCGAACAGCCGCAGCCATGCGCCGATGCGCGGCTGGATGCCTGTATCCAACCGCGAGCGGTTCTCCAGCACCGGACGGTTCGTTGAAACTGCGGGCGTGCCCTCGCGCAGCACGATATACATGCCCGACGCGATGATGACCGCACTGCCCAGCGCCGTGTTCCAGTCGAGCGATTCGCGGAAGAACAGCCAGCCATAGAACACCGCCCACAGCATTTGCGAATATTGCATCGGTGCCACGATCACGGCAGGCGCCGCACGATAGGCGTAAATCGACAGCAACCCGCCGATAAGCCCCATCGCCGCCATCGCGGCCAGCATCCCCAGATGCGCCAGCGGCATCGGCTGGTAAAAGAACGGCAGCGCCACGCCCATCACGACAAAGTTCGCCACCATCGGATACAGCATCAGCACGATCGACCGCTCGGCCTTGCCCACCTTGCGCACGATCACCGAGGTCAGCGCCCCCATAAAGGCAGCCGACAGCGCCGCCAGATGCCCAAGGCTGAACTCCACCTCGCCCGGTTGCAGCACGACCAGCACCCCCGCCAGCCCGATGAACACCGCCACGCCCCGATGCAGCCCGATCCGCTCGCCCAGAAGCGGAATGGCCAAAAGCGTGATCAAGATCGGCATGGCGAAAAAGATCGCGTAGCACTGCGCCATGGGCAGCACCGAAAAGGCGTAGAACCCGCCAAGGCCGGTCAGCACCGCCGAAACCGTCCGGATCGCCGTCCACCACGGATGCTTCGGAATCAGCGTGCCATCGGTGCGGTCGCTCATCAGCATGATGGTAATCAGCGGAAAGCCCAGCAGACCGGCAAAAAAGATGATCTGGAACGGCGCGTAACTCGCCCCAAGCGCCTTTACCACCACATCATGCGTTGCATAGACCCCGAAGGAAGCAAGGGACAAAAGCGCGCCGCGCAGGTTGCTGTGCATGGGATGTTCCGGTGACAAGGGGCGACAAACGCGGAAAGGCAAATGCGGGACGGTCCCGCTTTGCGTGGCAACGCCGCCGAGGGGGGCTCGATGCCCCCCGAGGTGGCCGCCGCTTGCGGGTCACGTCCCGTTAAAGGCCATGACAGCCCGCAGTGCAAGGGCGGCGGGCCGGTTTTCCCGACCCGCGCCGCAGCTTAAAGCGAAGCGTCGAGCGCCGCGATGATCGCATCGCCCATCTGGCTGGTCGACACCGGCACGCCACCATCGGGGCCCATCAGGTCGGCGGTGCGCACGCCATCGGCCAGCACCTTTTCCACGGCCTTCTCGACCCGCGCCGCATCCTCGCCCATGTCGAAGCTGTAGCGCAGCGCCATGGCAAAGGACAAAACGCAGGCGATGGGGTTGGCCTTGCCCTGACCGGCGATATCGGGGGCCGATCCGTGCACAGGTTCGTACAGCGCCTTGGGCCGCCCGTTCTCCATCGGCAGGCCAAGGCTGGCCGAAGGCAACATGCCAAGCGATCCGGTCAGCATCGCCGCCATGTCGGACAACAGGTCGCCGAACAGGTTGTCGGTCACGATCACGTCGAACTGCTTGGGCCAGCGGCACAGCTGCATCGCGCCCGCGTCGGCATACATGTGGGTCAATTCGACATCGGGGTATTCCTTGTCATGCACTTCCTGCACGACCTGCCGCCACAAGATGCCCGATTCCATCACGTTGGCCTTCTCCATCGAGCAGACCTTGTTGTTGCGCCGACGGGCGAGTTCAAAGGCCGACCGCGCCACACGGGCAATCTCGGATTCGGTGTAACGCTGGGTGTTGATGCCCACGCGCTCGTTGCCTTCGGTGAAAATCCCGCGCGGTTCACCGAAATAGACCCCGCTGGTCAATTCCCGCACGATGACGATATCCAGCCCCGCCACCACGTCCTTTTTCAGCGACGAGAAATCGGCCAGCGCGTCAAAGCACTGCGCGGGGCGCAGGTTGGAAAACAAATCCATTTCCTTGCGCAGCCGCAAAAGGCCACGCTCGGGCTTCACGCTGAAATCGAGCACGTCGTATTTCGGCCCGCCCACGGCACCCAGCAGCACCGCGTCCACCTCTTGCGCCTTTGCCATCGTGGCATCGGTCAGGGGCGTGCCATGTGCATCATAGGCACAGCCACCCACCAGATCCTCGGTCACGTCAAAGCGCACGCCGCGTTTGGCATCGAACCAGCCGATGATCTTCTTCACCTCGGCCATGACTTCGGGGCCGATACCGTCACCGGCAAGGATAAGGATCGAGGGATTTGCCACGGGGCGCGCTCCTGCAAAACATGGGAAATTCGGTTGCCGTGGCCTAGCCGCTTGCCCCCGCAGGGTCAAGCCGACTGTGGCGTGGCGCTGCGTTGCGGTCTTGCCGCGCCATCGCACGAACCCGCGCCCCTATCCCAATGAAACCTTGCCCTGTCGTTAGTAAATGCTACCGTCATTGCGGTGTGGGGTTGTGTGCGATGAAGATGTCCGTTGTAAAAGTGCCGTTCGGCCCGGAAGTGACCTTGTTCGAGCATGAATTCTTTGCCGTGACGCGGCACAGGATCATGCTGTTCTTCTATTTCGGCCTCGTGTGCATGATCCTCGTCTCGTCGATGGGCCAGCGCGGGCCTTTGGCCGAACCCGAACTCGTGCTCGGCGTCGCCGCGATCGAGGTTCTGGTAGGGCTGGTCGTGATGATCGCCTGCAAGCTTTTCATCAAATGGCAGGCACAACGCCGCAAGACCGTGCCGCGCGTCCATTTGGGCTGGGTCTTGGTCGCCACCGTGACCGCTTCGGTTTCCAGCGCCGAGGTGCTGAACCCGCTGATGTTCGGGGTCGCGCCGTCGTCGCCGCTGGAATTCGTCATGAAGGTCGCCTTTTACCTGACCGTGACCGAACTTCTGACCAGCATCATGATGCAATACACCCTGTCCTATATCCTCGACGACCTGCGCAGGGACAAAACGACCGACGAAGACGCGGCGCGCGGCGCGGTCCTGCCGGGTCCGCTGACCTGACGCCAATGTCATACCCTTGCCCTCCCCGCGCCCCCATCGCAGCGCCCCGCTTCCGCTGGCCCACGCCATGACACGCCCCACCGGTCCGGCCGTCATGACCTTCCATCTGCTCAGCCTTGGGCGGCTGCACGTCGAGCCGGGCGAGATACAGCACGTTTTGCTGCACCGCCACATGCTGTCGCTTTATCTGGCGATCCTGTTCCTGTTGGTCGGGCTTGATACGAACGGCGCATCCGGAACCCTGTCGATCGACATCCGCGGGGCGATATATGCGGGGGCGATGCTGTCCTTCATGCTGGTCGTGTCGCTCGGGTTCGGCATGGCGCGACGTCTGGCCCTGCGGCGCGGGCGGTTCAACATGCACCTGTCGCCGATGCTGTTTCTGGGAACGGTCGTTTCGGTCGTCGTGGGCGAAACCCTGCTGCACCTGATGATGGAGCCGGACCACGACACCCCCGCGCGCCTTGTGCTGTTGCTGACCTTCCATTACCTCGTTGCAGAAATGGCCACCGCCATCGTCGCGCATACGCTGCTGCCGGGGATCATCGGCGAAATCCGTGGCCTGCCGATCCGCAAGCTGTCGCAAACCGACCCTGCGCTTTGGGCGCCCACGGCACAACGCCCCGCCAATCCGCCGCCGCTCACCGGGTTTCTGGTCGCCGCCGGGCGCAGCTATCCGCTGGCCACACTGCTGCACCTGCAAGCCGACGGAAATTACGTCCACCTCTGGGCCACCGACCGGCACGAACTTTTGCCCGGCCCGCTGACCGATCTGGTCCGTCAATTGCCCGATGGCATGGGCAGGCAAGTCCACAGGTCGCATTGGGTGGCGATACCCGCCTTGGCTGCGTGGCAATCCGCAGGCCGCGAAATCACGCTTCACCTGACGAACGGTCAACAGGTGCCCGTGGCCGTCACGCGCCGCCGCGAATTGCGCAACTGGCTCACCGACCTTGGCCTCGAACGGCGCGACTTGGCATGAAGCGTCGCCCCGCCCACAAACGTCCGCCGGGCGAAGGCTTGCACCTGCATATGGTGAACGGCGAAACCGTTCGCCTGCGCCGGTTCGAGACGTTCCGCCTGATGCAGCACCGCTACATGGTGTCGCTTTACATCCTCATCTGGGTGGGGCTGACACTGGTCGATCCAAGCGGACAGACCCTATCGACACCCTTTGACCAACGGCTGTCGCAATACGGGGCGGGCGTGATCGTGGTCGTCGCCACGCTGAACGCGATCTATACCGGAAGCGAGCTTTTGTTCGGCGGCAGGGGCCGTGTCGTCACCCTGTCGCACCCGCCCGTGGTGCTGGTCGTCTCGATCCTCGGTCTGGCCGCCAGCGAAGCGGTGGCCTTTTACCTGTCGGGCGACGCGCGGATCACGGTCAAGATCTTTGCCGTTCTGACGGTCTTTTACTTCGTCATCATCGAAATCCTGCTGCAACTTGTGGTCTGGCTGCTGTTGCCGCGCATGCTTGCCAGTATCCGCCACGAAGCGCCGCCACCGTCACCGTCCGCCGACGTGGCGCTCAATCCGGTGCGGGCCGGCGGGGCCAAGCTTATCCCCGATGCAATCTTGCATATGGAAGCGCAGGGAAATTACGTCACCGTCGTGACCGATGCGCGCAGCTACGAAGTGCCCGGCCCCTTCGCGGCCCTGCTCGATCAGGTGCCAGATGGTCTTGGCCTGCGCATCCACCGTTCGCATTGGGTGGCGCGGCGTGCCGTCCTCGGGCACCGCCGCAAAGGGCGCGAGATGGTGCTTGACCTGACCTATGGCGGCGTGGCGACCGTGGCCCTGCCCCGTCAGGCCGAAGTGGTGGACTGGCTGGTCAGGACGGCGGCGGCGGCACCAGAAGATCGACCCAGACAGGCCAATGACGCGTCGCAGGGCTGACCTCGGCCCCCGCCGCAGCACCTCCACGCAACACCCCCGCGCCCGCAACACCCAACCCCGACGAGGGCAGCACATAATCCAGCCGCAATCCGCCCAGCGGCGGCCCGTAATCGGCCGTATCGGCGGCGCCGACCGGATCGAGCAGTCGGGCATCCCCCAGCAGGGCCAGCAGGGCATCTGGCCTGCCGTCGCCCTTGACCGGATCAAGGTTCGCGTCGCCCAGCAGCACAAACGACGCTGGCGGCGATTGCCCCAACCGCCCGTCCAGATAGGCACTCCAGAACGCCGCCTCGTCATGGTTGCGCCGTCCGTTGCGGTCTTCGGGTCCGTCAAAGACCGGCGGGGTGGCGTGCCACGCAAGCAGGTGCAACCGCCCCCCGTCTGCCAATTCCAGCGGCACATCCCAATGCGCTGTCGTCGAAAGCCGCTGCGTGGCGGCCTCTTGATCGGTCATCGCGGGCGGCAGCACCGCGCCGGGCAAATCGCGCCACAGCAGCGCCGAAAAGTCGCGCACCCCTGCCGTGTCGATCGGCAGACGCGACAAGATCGCCATGCCGCTGGCCCCACGGAACCGGCCCCAACCCTGTGCGTCGCGCGCCTCGCCCAGCCTGCCGTTGCCATCGATGTCCAGCCCCGTCGGAACGCCGGTGTTCGGGTTCGACGCATAGCGATAGCGATAAGCCAAACCCTGCCGCGCCACCGCCGCGCGGAACGCATCCAGCGCGGCAAGGCCTGCGTCATGGTCAAAGGCGGTCAGCAGCACCACATCGGCATCCAGAGTGACCAAGACACGCACCGCCGCCGCAACCTGCGGATCGTCGCCCGCCAGAATATCGCGCAGCAAAAGCCCCGGCCCCGCCCGCTCGAGCCCGATGTTCCACGTGGCAACACGCAACCGCGTATCGTCAGCCGATGCGGTCCCCGCCAGCAGCATCAGGCCGCAAAGAAGCCCTCGTCGAAGGCCAGCGCCGAAGCGCGACGCTTTTGCCGCACCATCTGCGCCACGCGCAGCATCGCGACACCACGCAAGAACAGCGAAGCCGGAAGGAATGCCCATACCGCCATGGTCCAGATCAATGTCTGCGGTGTCAGCAGCGTTTCGGCCTCGAACCCGCCCGGACCGTAGGCCACCCCCGCCGGGATCAGGAATGGCAGCAAAAACCCTAACGCAAGGTTAATGCACGCATCGCGCGACAGGCGGCTGACCACATCATTGCCGGTGGTCGGATCAAAAGTCGGCAGATTGACCCAGACGTTGAACGCCTGCCCGCGCCACGGCCAGCCCGTCAGCACCAGAAGCAGCACGATGCCCAACGTTCCGATCAGCGAGATGCCATAGGCCAGCCCCGCCGCCGCCCGCACTTCGGGCCATGCGACACTGGCGCTGCCGCCATCGATCAACCCCGAAGCCATGCTGACGGGGCTGAAACCGAAATCCAGCAACTGCCCCAGCAAGCCGCCCACCGCCGCCAAAAGCCCGGTCAACGCATTCGGCGCGACATGGTCGCGCTCGACAAGGCTCAGCGCCGCGACCAGTGCGACAAGCAACAGGAACCGGCAGGAATTGAACGGCGGCGCATCGCGGAATTCAATCAGGCTCGGCGCTTCGCCATTGTATTCGACAAAGATCATCAAGCCGACGAACAGCGCCACCAGCGCCGCCATCTGCTTTGAATCCACCGACACCCCCGGCAAGATCACCGAAGGCAAAATGGCCAAGGCCATCACACTTATCGCGCGGATGATCGCGCCGGGAAGCCGCGAAACCACTGCCCTGTCACCTTTCGCCGTTCCTGGCCCTGCATAGGCTGCAAGTGCCGGTCCGGTCATTTCCCGCCTTTCGGGCGGTCTGCCTCAATCTTGCCCCAATTAAGCCAAAATCGCGCCTTGCTTGCAACTGCCCGCTGCACAGTCCGCAGTCTTGCGTCACGATGCGGGCGAAACTGTCGCCCAATTGCATCAAATGGTTAACGAAAAGGGGCCGCCCCTTCGGACGGCCCCCATATCTGGTGGTCTGCCAGCCTCAGGCCCAAGGGCGCGTGGTGGCCGCCTTCGCCTCGTAGGCGTTGATCGAGGCGGCCTTTTCCAGGGTCAGCCCGATATCGTCCAGCCCGTTGATCAGGCAATGCTTGCGGTGCGCGTCAACGTCGAAGCCGAACACCTGCCCGTCACTGGTGGTCACCGTCTGGCTTTCCAGATCGACCGTCACCCGCGCATTCGCGCCCTTCTTGGCGTCCGCCATCAGCACATCGACCACCTCTTGCGGCATCACGATGGGCAGGATGCCGTTCTTGAAGCAGTTGTTGAAGAAGATGTCGGCAAACGAGGTCGAAATCACGCAGCGGATGCCGAAATCCAAAAGCGCCCAGGGCGCATGTTCCCGGCTCGACCCGCAGCCGAAGTTGTCGCCCGCCACCAGAATCTCGGCCTTGCGATAGGCAGGCTGGTTCAGCACGAATTCGGGAATTTCGGCCCCGTCCAACGTATAGCGCATCTCGTCGAACAGGTTCTTGCCCAGCCCCGACCGCTGGATGGTCTTGAGAAACTGCTTGGGAATGATCATGTCCGTGTCGATGTTGACCAGCGGCATGGGCGCGGCAATGCCGGTCAGAGTGTCAAATTTCTGCATGGCTTACACCTCTTCCGTCATCAACGTGCGCACGTCCGTCAACCGGCCCGTGATCGCCGCCGCCGCCGCCATTCCGGGCGACAACAGGTGCGTCCGCCCCCCGCGACCCTGACGCCCCTCGAAGTTGCGGTTCGATGTGGCCGCGCACCGCTCGCCGGGTTGCAACTGGTCGGGGTTCATCGCCAGACACATGGAACACCCCGCCAGACGCCATTCGAAACCGGCATCGATGAAGATCTGCGCCAGCCCCTCTTCCTCCGCCTGCGCCCGCACAAGGCCCGACCCCGGAACCACCATCGCCCGCTTCACGGCAATCTTCTTGCCCTTCAGAATGGCGGCCGCCGCCCGCAGGTCTTCGATCCGGCCATTGGTGCAAGACCCGATGAACACCGTGTCGATCTCGATGTCGCTCAGCTTCTGCCCCGGCGTCAGGCCCATGTATTCAAGGCTGCGCTTGACCGCATCGACCTTGCCGCCGGTGAAATCGTCAGGGCTGGGCACAACGCCGGTGATCGGCAGCACATCCTCGGGGCTGGTGCCCCATGTGACCACGGGCGCGATATCCTCGCCCTTGATCGTCACCACCTTGTCGAAATGCGCGCCCTCGTCGGTGAACAGCGTTTTCCAATAGGCAAGGGCCGCTTCCCACTTGGCACCTTTCGGCGCGTGCGGGCGCCCCATGACATAGGCGAAGGTTTTTTCATCCGGCGCGATCAGGCCGGCACGTGCGCCACCCTCGATTGCCATGTTGCAAACCGTCATGCGGCCTTCCATCGAAAGCTCGCGGATGGCTTGGCCGCAGTATTCGATGACATAGCCGGTCCCGCCCGCGGTGCCGGTCTCGCCGATCACCGACAGCGTGATGTCCTTGGCGGTCACACCGGGGCGCAACGATCCGGTGATCTCGACCTTCATGTTCTTGCCCTTGCGCTGGATCAGCGTCTGGGTCGCCAGCACATGTTCGACCTCGGACGTGCCGATCCCGTGGGCGAGTGACCCGAACGCGCCATGCGTGGCGGTGTGGCTGTCACCGCAGACCACCGTCATGCCCGGCAAGGTCCAGCCCTGTTCCGGCCCCACGATATGCACGATGCCCTGACGCACATCGGACACCGGGTAATAGTTGATCCCGAAATCCTTGGCGTTCTTGTCGAGGGCTGCCACCTGAATCCGGCTGTCTTCCGTCATCGTCGCGGCATTGGCACGGTCAAGCGTGGTGGGCACGTTATGGTCCGGCACCGCGATGGTCTTTTCCGGCGCACGCACCTTGCGACCCGTCATCCGCAACCCTTCAAAGGCTTGCGGAGAGGTCACTTCGTGGACGAGGTGACGGTCGATATACAACAGGCAGGTGCCGTCTTCGGCTTGGTGAACGACATGGTCGTCCCAGATCTTGTCATAAAGCGTACGCGGAGCGGCGGTCATGGCTCTCTCTCGGATTGGGAATTGGAAAAGGGTCAGACAGGCACGCACAGGGCGTGCGAAAGCGGGCTTCTAGCGAAGTCGCGCCAGAATCGACCGGCTTTCGCGGCTGAAACGCCACGGCAGGCGCGCACGGTCTTCCATGTCGAAAAAGCGTATCATGCGCGGGTTGATACGCTCGAATCTGCAATGAGGCAAGCTAGCTGTAACCACGGAAGCGTCGAAGGTGGTAAGATGCGAAAACTCTGGCTGGGCCTCTGGCTCGTGATGGCGGGAACGGCAATGGCGGATGTGCAAACCCACAAGGGCTACGAGATGCCGCCCTATACCGTGGAATCGGTGGCAGACGGGGTCGAGCTGCGCCGCTACGGCCCGCATGTCGTGGCCGAAGTGACCGTGACGGGCGACCGCAGCACGGCGATAGGGCGCGGTTTTCGCGCGCTGGCGGGCTATATCTTCGGCGGCAATGCGGACGGGGAAAAGATCGCGATGACCGTCCCCGTAGCGCAAACCCCGACAGGCGGCGACAGATGGACGGTGCAGTTCACCATGCCCGGTGCCTATAGCGTCGAAACCCTGCCCGCCCCCCGCAACCCTGCCGTCAAACTGCGGCAGGTGGCGGGTGACCGGCAGGCGGTCGTGGTCTTCTCGGGCTTGCCGCAGACAGCCGACCTTGACGCCCGCGCCGCAAAACTGCGCGGCTGGATCGGGGCACAGGGCCTGACCATCACCACAGGCCCGCATTACCAGTTCTATGATGCCCCGCTGACCCTGCCCTGGCGACGCCGCAACGAGGTCTCTTTCAGCGTTAAATAGCCCCGACCCCGATTTTTCTGCGAAAAATCGCCCCCCTCCTGCCCGCGCCTTACCTGTCGACGGCGGGCGCGGGGGCCAGCCCCCCGTCGGCCTGCGGCCGCCTCCCCCCGGGATATTTGCGCCAGCGTGAAAGGCACGGGAAAGCGTCTTTCATCCTTGCTTAAATACTCACATTCCGACCGTGGCGGCAGGCACCGCACGCAGCAGGTTCGCGGGATTTTTCGCAGAAAAATCGGGGCTGCCATCTGCGCCGGGCGTCAGCCATGGGCGCAACAGGGCCAGCGGATGCGTACGTAGCGTCAGCCGCATCGAGACGTAGTCTTCCACCACCGCCTCGCCCATGGTCAGCGCGGCAAAGGCCACGGCGGGCTCGGCGATGCCTTCGCCGTCCATGTCGCCCGCGAACAGCGGCAGGACCGGCCCCCTGACCAGCCCGCGCGCCGCCCAAAGCGCATCGCGCCGCGACAGGCCGAGGGCGGCGAAGCAATCGGCTTCGGCAAGTCGCGTCAGCACCGCGGGTGTCGTTCCCGCGCGGCGCCACACATCCTCGACCGCGTGAAAGCCGTTCCCGCGCGAAGCGACGATCCAGCCCGCCTCGTCTTCGGGCACCCCCCTGATCTGGCGAAACCCGAGCCGCAGCGCGAGCCTGCCGTCGGGGTCGCGCTCCATGATGTTGTCCCAGTCGCTGGCATTGATGCAGGGCGGATGCACGATCACCCCGTGTTCGCGCGCATCCCGCACGATCTGGGCGGGGGCATAGAACCCCATCGGCTGCGCGTTCAGCAGCGCACAGGCGAATATGCCCGGATGGTGGCGTTTCAGCCAGGCGCTGGCATAGACCAGATGGGCAAAGCTGGCGGCATGGCTTTCGGGAAAGCCATAGCTGCCAAAGCCCTCGATCTGCGCAAAGCAGCGTTTGGCGAAATCCTCGTCGTAACCGTTGTCGCGCATGCCTTGCAGGAAGCGGTCGTGGAATTCGCTGACCGATCCGTGTTTCTTGAAGGTGGCAAGCGACCGGCGCAGGCGGTCGGCCTCGGTGGGCGTAAAGCCCGCGCCGATGATGGCGATCTGCATCGCCTGTTCCTGAAACAGCGGCACGCCCAGCGTCTTGCCCAGCACGCGCCCCAGCGCATCGGACGGGAAGGTCACGATCTCCTGCCCATTCCGCCGCCGCAGATAGGGATGCACCATATCGCCCTGAATCGGGCCGGGGCGGATGATGGCCACCTGTATTACAAGGTCGTAGAACGTCTTCGGCCGCATCCGGGGCAGGAAATTCATCTGCGCGCGGCTTTCGACCTGAAACACCCCCAGACTGTCGGCGCGGCACAACATTTCATAGGTTTCGCCATCCTCGCGCGGCAGCGTGGCAAGCGTATAGCCGATGCCATGGTGCTGCCCCACCAGATCAAAGGCCTTGCGGATGCACGACAGCATCCCCAGCGCAAGGATATCGACCTTCAAAATCCCCAGCGTGTCGATGTCGTCCTTGTCCCAGCAAATCACCGTGCGGTCGGCCATGGTGGCGTTCTCGATCGGCACCAGCTCGTCCAGCCGCCCTTCGGTGATGATGAAACCGCCGACATGCTGCGACAGGTGCCGCGGAAACCCCTGTATCTCGTCGATCAGCTGCAAGGCGTGCATCAGCCGCCGGTCGGTCGGGTCAAGCCCGATCTCGGCCAGCCGCGCTTCGGTCATCTGCCCCGCCCCGCCCCAGCCCCAGATCTGGCTCGACATGGCACCCAGCACATCGTCCGACAGGCCCATCGCCGCGCCCACCTCGCGCACCGCCCGCTTGCCGCGATAATGGATCACCGTGGCACACAGCCCTGCGCGGTGACGGCCATAACGGGCATAGATATGCTGGATCACCTCTTCGCGCCGCTCGTGCTCGAAATCCACGTCGATATCGGGCGGCTCGTTGCGCGCTTCGGAAATGAAGCGTTCGAACACCATCGTCCCGATCTCGGGCGACACGGATGTGACCCCCAGCGCATAGCAGACGATGGAATTGGCAGCCGACCCGCGCCCCTGACACAGGATGCCGCGCTCGCGGGCAAAGGCCACGATGTCATGCACGGTCAGGAAATAGGGCTCATATCCCAGCTTGCCGATCAAGGCGAGTTCATGGGCCATCTGCGCGCGCACCTTTTCGGTCGCGCCCGCCGGATAGCGCCAATCCAGCCCCTCCCACGCCAGCCGCGCCAGCCGTTCGGGCGCGGTCTCGCCCCCCGTCACCTCGGAGGGGTATTCATAGCGCAACTCGTCGAGCGAGAAGACCAGCCGTTCCGCAATCTCTCCCGCACGGTGCACCGCCGCCTCGTGGCCCGCGAACAGGCGCAGCATCTCGGCTTGCGACCGCAGGCGCTGTTCGGCATGGGGCAGGGCATGGCGGCCCAGCGTGTCGATGGTGCGGCCAAGGCGGATGGCGGTCAGCACATCGGCCAGCCGCCGCCGCCCGCCGTGGTGCATCACCGGCGCGGCAGAGGCGACCGTGGGCAGACCATGCGCCGCCGCCAGCCGTGCCAGCCGGTCGAGGCGCGGCCCGTCCTGCCCGTCATAGCGCGGCGCAAGCAGCAGGCTGCACTGTCCGGCAAAAGCCGCGACCAGCCGCTTGACCAGCGCGGACCACGCCGCCCGCTGCCCGTGGGCGGGGGGATGCAGCAGCATCTCGATCCCCTCGCCCCAGTCCAGCAGGTCGTCCGCCCCCAGCAGGCAACTCCCCTTGGGCGCGGCCAACCGCCCCTTCGACAGCAAACGGCACAGCCGCCCCCAGCCTGCCCTGTCGCGCGGCAGCGCGGTCAGGGTGAACCCGTCGGCCAGCCGCAACCGCGCGGCAGGGATCAGGCGGATCGGCGGCGGCAACCCCTCCTCCGCCGCCAGCCGCGCCAGCTCGCGGGCACGGCTATGCGCCCGCACGATGCCAGCCACCGAATTCTCGTCGGCCACGGCAAGGGCGGGCAGCCCCATCTCGGCGGCACGCGAAATCAACTCCTCGGGATGCGATGCCCCGAGCAGGAAGGTGAAGTTGGACAAGGCAGACAGCTCGACGAAGGACATGTGGCAGCATGAGTCGAAAGGAACATTACACGAACATCCTAATCCGGTTTCCCTGCGGTGGCGAGTCCTCCGGCCCGCCCCGCTGCGGGTGGCGGCTGCACACCGTCGGCAGACGAGCCACAAGCGAAAGCACGGGCTTCAAAGCCCAAGGGTGGGTCGGGGTCCTGTGTGCCACATACCTTGTCGCGGGTTCCTTAGGGACAAGGATGGGTGCTCGATGCTAAAGTCCTCGCCCGGGTCGGGCGGGCGCTTGAACTGAAACCGACCCCGCCCGAAAATACCGATCCGACGCGCCCCCCGGACCTTGTGGCTCGGCGCGGCGTCCTGAAATCGCATTGATGATCAAGCTGTAAAAGGCACACCTTGCGGGCGGTCAGACCCGGATCGCCACGCTGATCGAAACCCGCGATGCTCTGGCCGCCACCATTGCCCGCCTCGCCTTTATGCCCGGCATCGGCCCTGCCATCGCGGCCGTCCTGATCGCACGACTGCCCGAACTTGGCCCGCTTGACCACCGCCGCATCGCCAGCCTCGCGGGCCTTGCCCCGCATGCGACAGACAGCGGCCTTTCCCGCGGAAAACGCCGCATCCGGGGCGGACGCGCCGATGCCCGCCGCGCCCGCTCGATCGCCGCCTTCATCGCCAGCCGATACGACCCGCCATGAAAGCCTTCCGCGCCAGACTGCAAGCCGCCCGAAAACCGCTCAAACCCCTCCTCACAGCCTGCGTCCGAAAACGCCTCACAACCCCTCGATGCCATGCTCGGGAACGAAAAGGACTACCGTAAACAGCCCGCCTGAAAGACAGTTGCTACGCGGCAAAGCCAAGCACTACCTCGGTCACCGCCCTGCCATCCAGCACCTCGACCCGCCGCACCAGTTCTACCCCGCCCGCCGCCGCATAGAACCGCTCGGCCCGCAGGTTCCCCGCAACCACCGTGGCGGTGAACGGGCCGCCCCGCAGCGCATCCAGCAAGGCGCGCCCCACCCCCTGCCCCTGATAGCGGCGCAACAGATACAGCGCATAAAGCTCGTCCGGCCATTCAGCCGCCAAAGCCGCCTCGCGCTGCGGTCCCATCATGCCAAACCCAACATCCCTAACCCAAAATGTCCGCCCCGCCCCGCTGTCCAAAGCCTTCGTCCATTGCGCCTGCCGAAACGCCAGACCATAGCGCGCGATCTCCGATACGGGCAGCAAACCGCCATAAGTCTCGGCCCAACAAGCCACGTGCAAGGCTGCGACCTCTGCCGCTTCCGCCGGACCGGGTTCACAAAACCTCACCCCTTCCCCCTTCACCTTTGTCCAAATACTCCGGGGGTCCGGGGGCTGGCCCCCGGTCCGCCATCCACGACCAGACCGCCATCCGCCACACGGCCCGTAGCGTGGGCGCGTCCCCCTCCCTCAGCGCAACCGCTTGAGCAGGTCCAGGCTCGGATACCCGTCCGCCACCAGCCCGACCGACCGCTGGAACGCCCGCACGGCGGCCAGCGTCTTGGGCCCCACCTTGCCATCCACGCCGCCCGTGTCATGGCCCGCACGGGTCAGCCGTTCCTGCAACTCCTGCCGTTCGGCAACCGTCAGCGCACGGTCGCCGCGCGGCCATTCGGCGCGGATCGGCCCGCCGCCACGCAGGCGGTCCGACAGGTGGCCAATGGCGATGACATAGGCATCCGCCGCGTTGTAACGCTCGATGGCGTGAAAGTTGCGAAAGATCAGGAACGCCGCCCCGCGCGCGCCCGCCGGCATCAAAATCGACCCCGCACCGTGGTCGGGCAGTGCCCGCCCCTCGGCCGTCCGCACGCCCAGCGCCTGCCAGTCGGCCACGGCCCGCTGCCCCTTGTCGCCGGTCAGCCCGTAGTCGAACCCCGCAGGCAGCGCCACCTCTATCCCCCAGGGCCGCCCCGTCTGCCACCCCGATTTCGCCAGATAGGCCGCCGTCGACGCCAGCGCATCGCCCGGATCGTCCGACCAGATGTCGCGCCGCCCGTCACGGTCGAAATCCACGGCGAATGCCTGATAGCTCGACGGGATGAACTGGGTGTGCCCCATCGCCCCCGCCCAGCTTCCGGTGAAATTCGCCGGTGCCACGTCACCCGATTGCACGATCCGCAGCGCGTCGATCAGTTGCGCCTCGAAGAACCGCCCGCGCCGCCCGTCATAGGCCAGCGTGGCCAAAGCCTCGATCACCGGAATGTCGCCGCGGTTCTGCCCATAGGACGATTCCAGCCCCCAGACCGCCACCACCACCTCGCGCTCGACCCCGTAGGTCGCCTCGATCCGGTCGAGCAGGCGGCGGTGCTGGCGCAGCGCGGCGCGGCCGTTCTCGATGCGCTTGTCGGATACGGCGCGGTCCAGATACTCCCAGATCGGCTTGACGAATTCCGACTGGTTGCGATCCTTCTCGATCACATCGGCATTGTAACGCACGCCGCGAAAGGCCCGCTCCAGCGTCGCTTGCGAAATTCCCGCCGCCTGCGCACGCGGCGCAAAGCCCTGCACCCATTGCGCGAACCCTGCAGGGCTTCCGATTTCGGTCACTGTCATACCCCCGGGTCCGATCACCTTTGGCACCGGACCCTGCGCCAGCGCCAGCGGCGAGGCAAGCGCGGCAAATCCCGTCGCCACAAACACCGCCAAAAGACCCGCATGTACCCGATACCGCATCGCCCGCCCCGCGTGTTTTTGTGTTTCCCCGATGCTAACCCAAGCTCGCCCCTGCGCAAAGCGATGCAATGCTACCGCGGGCAGAATGTCGCCTGCGAAAGACCGTCAAAGTGGTCGCAAGCGCAGCGGAAGCAGGCAGAAAGCGCCTCCCCTCCCCGTTCGGGGAGGGGTCGGGGGAGGGGACACGCCGCCAGCCCGCCTAACGCCGCTTGCGCTCGACCTTGCGCTTGATCTTGGCATCGCGCGGGGCGAATTTGCCGGGTTTCCTCGGCGCATAGCCGCCCCGCCTCGGCCCCTTGCCCTGTGCCAGCGCCGATCCTTCCAGCGTCAGCAATTCCAGCACCAGCCCGCCCGTCACCGGCGTTGCCTCGGCCAGCCGCACCGTCACGCGCTGGCCGATGCCGATGGTCTGGCCGGTATCGGCACCGGTCAGCATCTGCGCGTCTTGGTCATAATGAAAGAACTCGCGCCCCAGCTCGCGGATCGGAATCAACCCGTCCGCCCCCGTCCCGTCGAGCTTGACGAAAACGCCGAACCGCTGCACGCCTGAAATACGCCCCGCGAATTCCGCCCCCACGCGGTCCGACAGATAGGCCGCCAGATAGCGGTCGGTGGTATCCCGCTCTGCCGCCATCGACCGCCGTTCCGCATCGGAAATCTGCTTGGCGGTTTCTTCCAGCGCCTCGATATCCCCCGCCGACAACCCGTCATCGCCCCAACCATGCCCCGCAATCAGCGCCCGATGCACGATCAGGTCGGAATACCGCCGGATGGGTGATGTGAAATGCGCATAACTCCGCAGCGCGAGGCCGAAATGCCCGAAATTCTGCGGATGGTAATAGGCCTGCGTCATCGACCGCAGGGTCGAAATGTTCAGCAATTCGTCAAATTCGGTGCCCTGCGCCTGTGCAAGCAGCCGGTTCAAGTGCGCGGTCTTCAGCACCTGCCCCTTGGCCAGCGTAAAGCCCGATGCCTCGGCCACCTCGCGCAGCGCGTCCATCTTGTCGACGCTGGGTTCTTCGTGCACGCGAAACAGCAAGGGCTTTTTCAGCCGCGTCAATTCCTCGGCGGCGGCGACGTTGGCAAGGATCATGAACTCTTCGATCAGCTTATGCGCATCAAGCCGGTCGCGGAAATCGACCGACAGCACCTTGCCCTCGTCCGACAGCACGATCTTGCGCTCGGGCAGGTCCAGCTCCAGCGGCTGACGCACCGCCCGCGCGGTCTTTGTCGCCTCGTATGCCGCATAAAGCGGCGCGATCACCCGCTCGACCAAGGGCGCGCAGCGCGCGTTCGCCCGACCCTCCGCCGCTTCCTGAACCTCGCCGTAATGCAACGACGCCGCCGACCGCATCAGCCCGCGCACGAAGCGGTGGCCGATCTTGGCCCCGCCCGCATCCAGCACCATCCGCACCGCGATGCAGGGACGGTCCACCCCCTCGTGCAGGCTGCACAAATCGCCCGACAGCGTATCGGGCAGCATCGGCACCACACGGTCGGGGAAATAGGTCGAATTGCCGCGCAAACGCGCCTCGCGGTCCAGCTTCGATCCGGGCCGCACGTAATAGGCGACATCGGCAATCGCCACCCACACGATGAAACCGCCCGGATTGGCCGCATCGGTATCGGCCTCGGCATAGACCGCGTCGTCATGGTCGCGCGCATCGCTCGGGTCGATGGTGACAAGCGGCAGGTCGCGCAAATCCTCGCGCCTGTCCAGCGGTGCGGGCAAGGCGCGGTCGGCCTCGGCCACCACGGCATCGGGGAAACGGTCGGGAATGCCGTGCTGGTGAATCGCGATCAGGCTCACGGCACGCGGTCCCATCGGGTCGCCCAGCCGCGCCGTGATGCGCGCGCGCGGCAGGCCAAGACGTTTCGGCCCCGTATGTTCCGCCTCGACCAACTCGCCGTCGCGGGCGTCCATCGTATCGTCGCGGCCCACCCGCCATTCCTTGTCGGCGCCCTTGTCGATCGGCACGATGCGCCCGCCCTCGGCCTCGGCGCGGAAGATGCCCAGCAGTTTCACGGGGTTCGCGCCAAGCTGCCGGATCAACCGCGCCTCATAGGCGTAGTCGTCAAGGTCCACCTTGGCCAGACGTGCAAGGATACGGTCCCCCGCCCCCAGCGCCGGATCACCCTTTTTCGCAATGAACAAGATGCGCGGCGGCGCGTCCTCGCCCTCCCATTCCATCGGCTTGAGGAACAGATCCCCCGCCGCATCGGGCGGCAACACTGTCAGCAGCGTTACCGGCGGCAGGCTTCCCGCCTCGCGGAAAACGCGGCGCGTGCGCACCACCCCGCCTTCGTCCTCCAACTCGCGCAGGATACGCTTTAGCTCGATGCGCCCCGCACCCTTGATGTTGAAAGCCTTGGCAATGTCGCGCTTGGCCCCCTGACCGGGGTTTTCGGCGATCCATTGGCGGATCTGGTCTTTTGTCGGCAGCTGGTTCATCGCCCTGCGTTACCATGACCGGCGACGAATGGCCACAACGGCGGGGCATACAGACCCCGCCACGCGCCGATCGGCCGCAACTTGGCCCGGATGGTCCCAAGCCTATCGTCCGATAACCCCGCCAGTCCGAATGCACGTCTGGCGCAAAGCCCGGCGCGACAGGATATTGCAGCCAACCGAAACCGCCCGACAGGCCGACGCAGGGGCTGCATGTGCCTGCCTGCCCGCTCGTTTCCCTTTGGATGACCGCCGATGATGCACCGCACGACCGATGCCCACCAGCAGCGCCGCAAGGCCAATCTTGCCCTCGCTGCCGTGTTTCTGGCCGTGAACCTGCTGGTTCTTCTGGCGCTCGTTCCGGCCGTCGTGACCCGCATCGACACGCTTTTGCACGCCATCACCGTTCCGCTGCCGGATCCGAACTGACGCGTCCGGCCAGTGCCGCCGCCTGACCCAGCCGCGTGGCGGCCTCGGCCACCATGCGCCGCAACCGCTCGGCCGCAGGCAGGATTTCGGTGATCGCCCCCACCCCCTGCCCCGCATAAAGCGCCATATCTTCCATCGTGCCCGTCGTCGTCCGCAAGGGCGAGTCGGTGCTGTACCGGTACAGCGGCCGCCCGTCTTCATGCGCGATCACCTCGCGCGGCAAACGGTCCGGATCGTGGCCCAACAGGCCGAACCCCAAACCCGCCGTCACCGCATTGCCGATCACCCGCACCGCCGCCTGCGCGGGCCAGTTCAGCACGTAAACATCCGTCAGCACCGTATCCTCGCCCGCCGCCGCCACCACCCGCTCCTTGTGATAGCTGTGGGCAAAGGACTCGTCCGTCGCCAGAAAGGCCGTGCCGCATTGCACACCGGCGGCCCCCATCGCCAAAGCCGCCGCCATTCCCGCGCCGGTCGTGATACCGCCCGACGCAACCACCGGCACCCGTGCCACGCCCAGCACCTGCTCCAGCAGCGCGAATGTGCCCACCCGCCCGTGCACATGCCCGCCCGCCTCGACCCCCTGCGCGATCAGCACATCGGCGCCCGCGTCCTGCGCCGCCCGTGCCGCCACCAGCGTGCCGACCTGATGCAGCACCTTGCAGCCCTGCGCTTTCAGCCGCTCCACCACCTCTGGCACCACATCCCAGAAGAACGTGAAATCCCGCACCCCAAGGTCAAGGCACAGCCCGATCTGCCGGTCGAGCAGGCCGGTGTCGGTCGCAGCGGGAATAAGGTTGACGGCAAAGGCGCGGTTCGTCGCCGCCTGCAAAGCCGTCACCTCGGCGGCGATCAGCGCCGGATCCTCGCGCACCATGCCCAGCATCGCATAGCCCCCCGCATTGGCCACCGCCGCCGCCAGTTCCCAGCGTGCCACGCCCCCCATTCCGGCCAGCAGAACCGGCACATCGCAGCCCAACAGGTCGCAAAGCGGGGTGTGCAAGGCAGGGGTCATCGCTTGGCTCGTCATTGGCTTGGCTATAATGGCTTGGCAGTCCAGCCACAGGCTGAGCCTTCGGCACGCCATCGTAAATCCGGCTTGAAGCAGGCGGCGGAAAGCCGCCCGCCCCACGGGGCTATCGGCGTCAGGCCACCAGCGCGCCCAGCAAGACCTGCGCCTCGTGCGCCCGCAAACTTGGCCGCACCGCCTGCCGTGCGGCATGGTCAGGGTCGGCAAGATCGGGAAACAACGCCAGCAATTCCGCGCGCTGCGCCTTGTCCAGTCCGGCAAGCGTGCGGTCGCCGGGCTGGAAGCTTTCGGTCCACAGACCGTTCGCCCTGACAAGCTGATGCCGGTCGAACATGAAATGGATGTAGTCCACCGATGCCACCGCGATCTGGCGCACGCCTGTCAGGCCCACCAGATGCTGGGCCGGAACCAGCACCTCTTCCTCACCGAACAGCAGCGCACAGGGCCCGCCCGAAAACAGCAGCCGATGCTGCGGCGATACCACCAGCCCGCGCCGCGGCAGACCGGGGCCAAGCGCACCCGCGTCAATCTCGACAGGCCGCAAACCGGGTTGCGCGGCAAGCTCGGCCCCGCCAACCCGCCGGTGCCCGACCCAGCGCACCACGGCAAAGCCGCCATCACGCACCCGCAGACGGTCGCCCACGCGGATCGACTCGACCCGCACGGCGCCCTTGTCGATGGCGATCCGGCAACCCGGCGTGAAACAGGGCACGACCGTCTCGACATTGTCATAGGTCAGCGATCCGACGACATGCCGTTGCGCATCCAGGAAATCGACACGCCCGCTGCCCGGCAGTTGCGCGTTGCGCACCACCCGGACGGTCGACTTGTCGCCAAAGGCCATGCGGTCGTTGCCCGCGCCACCGTCGACATAATCGCCCGCGGCGGCGGTGAATACATCGTCCCCCCCATCGCCATACAGGCTGTCCGCCCCGCTGCCCCCGGACAGGGCGTCATTGCCCGCCCCGCCATACAGCCGGTTGGTCCCCGCGCTGTCGGTGATCCGGTCATTGCCATCGCCCCCATAGATCAGGTCGTTGCCCGCATCTCCGGCAACCGTGTCATCCCCCGCCCCCGCCGAAAGCGTGTCGGCACCGTCGCCGCCGTCGATGCTGTCGTTGCCCGCGCCGGCTGAAACCACATCCTCGCCGGCCCCGCCCGACAGCAGGTTCGCCCCGCCCGTATCGGTGATCAGGTCGTTGCCGTCGCCGCCGTAGATCGTGTCCCTGCCCGCCCCCGCCAGCAGCGTATCCGCCCCCGCACCACCGTCGAGGATGTTCGACCCGAGCGTATCTTCCAGACGGTCGTTGCCATCGCCGCCGTAAAGCGAATCGGCACCGTCGCCGCCGTCGATGCTGTCGTTGCCCGTGCCGCCGTCGATCCAGTCGTTGCCGGTCCCGCCGCGCACCGTGTCATTGTCGGCCCCGCCATACAGCAGGTCATCGCCCGCCGCGCCATCAAGCAGGTCGTTGCCCGCGCCGCCCGACAGGGCATTGGTGTAACTGTCACCCGCAACGTTGGATTGCTGGTCATAGCCGATCAGCGTGTCGTCGAACGCCGACCCGATCACCCCGTCGACCGACACCAAAGTGTCGCCCTGCGCATGGCCGCCCGTCGCCGTCCGCGTGGTCAGGTTCACCGACACAGCAGCGCCCGAAGCCGCGTAATCGACGATATCGTTGCCCAACCCACCGTCGAGATAATCGCCGCCAGCGCCGCCTGCCAGCGTGTCGTTTCCTGCCCCGCCCAGCACCGAGTCGCGCCCCGCACCGCCATAAAGCAGGTCGCCGCCGTCCTCGCCCAACAAGGTATCGTTGCCGTAGCCGCCGATCAGCGTGTCGCTGTCGGTGCCACCCTGCAGCAGATCGTTGTCCACCCGCACCGCCGCGAACTGGATGTCCGACAGGTAGATGACCTGCGCCGCGCCGCCAAGGTTGCCGTATACGATCTCGATCCGCGCGACCGGCCCTGCGACCTGCACCAGCGCCGACCCCTGCGGCACGGCAATCGAATCGCTGGTGCCCGCTCCGGTGATCGTCGCCCCCGACACGATATCGTTGCCGCTGGCGGTCAGGCTGACAGGCACCGCCGCGCCAAGGGCATCATAGGCCAGCACCGTGACGCGGTCTGTCCAGCCGCCGGTGTCGATGTCGTTCAGCCGGAACGCCACGTTCTGCACATTGGCTTCCATGCCCCCGCCGGTGGCCGCCGCAAAGCTGACCGTGGTGGTCGATTGTCCGTTGCCCGGCCCCGCAACTTCAAGGTTCGAGGTGGCGCTAAACGTCTCGCCGGGGGCGACATAGGCCGTGTCGCTGCTTTCGATGGTAAAGCCCGACTTGCCCACATCCTGCGAGAACCCGACCGACACGGTCATGCCCGCCACCGTCGCGGTCGCCCCCTTGGCGATGCTGCCCTCGTCGCGGCCCAGCGAAGCCCAGCTCAGCACGCCCGAAACGGTGGTTGCGGTTTCGGCGCTTCCGATCAGGCTGTCGTTGCCAGCACCGCCGATCAGCGTGTCATTGCCCGCAGCGCCGGTGATGATGTCGTTCTGCGCGGCACCCGACAAGCTGTCGTTGCCGGTGCCACCGGTTAACGTTGCCACACTGCTCTCCTCGGTCGATGCATTCTGATGCGCATCCTTTACCGACGTTAGTATATATTAACAAAACCATCGGCCAAGTCGGGGCTGCATGGCAAAAGCGTGGCGTGGCAGAAAAGTCGCCAAGTGCTGCGGCAGGCGGCACAAGGCCGGATCGCCATGGCACCGCAGGACACAGGTGTTATTCATATTACTTAACATTTTCCCGAACAGGTCCGCAGGCCCCGTCATGCTGCGCCCCCGCCCCTTGCCCCCGCCGCTGTCCGATGGCCGCTTGCAACCCGCGGCGGCAACGCCGCGCGACGTGATGAACGCTTGGGTTTCAGCGGCCCGACCGCGCCAATCGGCCCTGCACGCCACGCTTTGCGCGCTCGTTCTGGCAACGCTGTGGCTGGCGACCCGCCCCTATTACGGGCTGATCCACGATTCGCAGCTGTATATGGCGCAGGCGCTCTATCGGCTCGATCCGGCAGGCTTTGCCGCCGATCTTTACTTCCGCTTCGGCTCGCAAGACCGCTTTTCGGTGGTATCGGCGCTTTATGCGCCCGCAGTCGCGGCGCTTGGCGTCGGCGGGGCGCATCTTGCGGCTTGGGCGGCGGGTCAGGCGCTGTGGCTGTTGGCGCTTGTGTTCTTGCTGCGCCCGGTGGCGGGCGCGGGGCTAGTGCTCGCCTCGGCCTTTTGCGCGGCTGCGCTGGTGCCTGCCTATGCCTACGGCGTGCTGCAATACGGCGAAGCCTTCGCCACCCCGCGCCTGTTCGTCGAAGCGTTGACAATGGCCGCCATCGCCTGCCTGTGCCGTGGCCGCCGGCTGCACGCCTATCTGCTGCTCGCGGCGGCGATGGCGCTTCACCCGCTGATGGCGCTGCCCGGTCTGGCCTTCGTCACGCTGGTCGCGGTGCCGCGATGGCGCATCCTTCTGACGCTTGCGGCAGGTGGCGCACTGGTCACGCTGGGGCTGGGCCTCGCGCGGATCGACCCGTTCCTGCGCCTGTTCCAACAGATCGACGCAGACTGGCTGGCGCTGATACGGGCGCGGGCGCATCAGGCATTCGTGGCGAACTGGGTATGGCAAACCGGCCTTGCCTTTGTCTGCCCTGCCTTGTGCCTGTGCATCGTGATGCGGCACGGCACCCCGCTGCAACGCACCCTTGCCCGCGCCGCCATCATCGTGGCGTCAGGCGTGATCGTGGTCAGCCTGATCGGGGGCGACCTGCTGGCGAACATGCTGGTGGTGAACCTGCAACTCTGGCGCGGTACGTGGATCGCGCTGCTGCTTGGCAATGCCTTCGCCCCGCTTGCCGTCACGCTTTTGCCGCGCAAAGGGGGCGCGCGCCCGCTGCTGCTGGCCACGCTCGCCACCGCGCTGGTCGAGGCGCGGCTGGGGCTGGGCACGATTCCCTTCGCCTCGGCCAGCTTGGCACTGGCAAGCCTGCTGTGCCAAATCCCGCCGTCGCGGCGGCGCGGGCTGTCGCGCGTGCCAGACATTGCCGCAACCGGCCTTGCCGCCACCGCGACCTTGCTGCTTCCGGCCGAACTGGTGGCCGTGCTGTCGCAGAACGCCACCGAAGGCATGATCGACATCGCGCAAAGAACCGCCGTCGTCGTGGCGGCGGGGGGGCTGCTGGCCTGTCTTGCACGGCGCAGCGACGCATCCGCCCTGCGATGGGTCGGCACCGCAGCCCTCGCGCTGCTGGTCTGGACGCTTTGGCTGGCCGACCAGCGCAGCGACAAGATGCGGCTGGCCACCACCGACGCGCCGATCGATCCGGCCTTCGCAGCCGCCGTGACCGGACGCACCGTCTATTGGGAAGACGGCCTGCACCTGTTGTGGTTCCGCTTCCGCCAGCCCAGCTTCTATTCCTGCTACCAAGCCGCCGGAGCCATGTTCTTCCGCGAAACCGCCTTTGAACATGCCCGCCGCAGCGACGTGCTGCGCCATCTCGATACCGCCGATTTCTCGCAATACCCGAACGAGAATTGTCCCCAGCGCAGCGATCCCGGCCGCGATGGCCCGCGCTCTGCCGCGCAAATCACACAGGCCTGCCGCGCCCTGCCCGACCTCGATGCCATGGTGCTGTACAGCGACCTGCGCGACCTGCCGCACCTGCGTTGGCAACCCGGCTACGATCTGCCCGTCCCCGGCACGACCAAGGCCACGGCAGCGCGGCGCAAGCAAGACGGGCTGCCACGCGGAACCTTCAACCTTTACGACTGCCACGCCCTTCGCTAGGCGGGCGGGCCAAAAGCCGGGGCCTTGCCCAAGACGCGGGCTTTCTGTCAACTGCGGCCAAAGCCGCGGATGCCCCAGCCCGTGACCCCGCCCGTGACCCCGCCCGTGACCCCGCCCGTGACCCCGCCCGTGATCCCGCCCGTGAAAGGCCAGCCCATGCAAAACCCGCCTGTCGTCCTTGTCGTGGGGTCGCTGCACCATGACATCATGGTCGAAGCCGACCACCTGCCAAGGGCCGACGAAACCGCCGTGGGCACGCGCTGGTATCCGAAATTCGGCGGCAAGGGCGGCAATCAGGCCGTCGCCGCCCGCGCCGCAGGTGCAGGCGCGCGCCTGTTCGGCGCCGTCGGCCGCGACGGCTTCGGTGATTTCCTGCTCGCGGCACTCGACGCGGGCGGGGTCGATCGCCACTTCGTCCGCACCCTGCCCGACGCCCCCTCGGGGATGAGCGTGGCAATCGTCGATGCCAAGGGCGACTACGCCGCCACCATCGTCTCGGGGGCCAACCTGCGGCTCGACCCTGCAGCACTTGACGATGCATCGCTCTGGCAGGATGTGGCGGTGCTGGTGCTGCAAAACGAAATTCCCGATGCCGTCAACGCGGCGGCAGCAGCGGCGGCACGGGCACGGCAGGTGCGCGTGATCCTGAACGCCGCTCCTGCGCGTGCCCTTTCGCCCGCGCTGCGACAGAATGTCGATATTCTGGTGGTGAACGCGGTCGAAGCGGAAATGTCCGGTGCCGCCCCCGTGACCGATCTGGCTTCGGCGCTTGTCGCCGCGCAGGCCCTCGTCGCGGGCTATACCGCCGTCATCGTCACCGCAGGCGCGCAGGGTCTGGCCGCCTGCACGCAGGCGGGCGAATCCTTCAGCCTTCCCGCCCGCAAGGTCGCGGTGGTCAGCAGCCACGGCGCGGGCGATTGCTTTACCGGCGCCCTTGCCGCAGCCCTTGCCGCAGGCCACCGCCTTGCCCAAGCCTGCGCCGCGGCGTCCGATGCCGCAGCCCGTCACGTGTCGCGCGTGACCTAGCCGCGCAGATAGAACGAATTGTTGCGGCTGCGCCCCGCCAGCCGGTAGCCATGCCGCGCAAAGGCGGCAACGCAGCCCGCATAATCACCGCTCCCCTCGGGATGTTCGATCACGATCCGGCGCGGCAACAGCCCTTCGGACGCCGAATCGAGGAATGGCACAAGCGCGCGGTCCTCGTGGCCTTCGATGTCGATCTTCAACCCGTGTATCGCGGTCAACCCGCTGTCGGTGACCAGTCCGGCCAAGGTGCGCATCGGCATTGCGCCAGTCTCGCTGTGACGCACGGCGACGATGGCCAGATCGTCCTTGCGGATCATCAGGTCCGCCGCCCCGTCACGGTCGCTGACCGCCGCATGAACCGCCATCACATGGCCCAACCCGCTTGCCTGCGCGTTCCAGCGCAACCGCTCGACCATGCGCGGATTGGCATCGACGCACAGCACGCGCCCCGCCGGACAGGCAGCCCCAAGCGGCAGCGCATAAAGCCCGATGTTGCTGCCCAGATCGACGAAATTCGCGTCAGGCCCGGCCCCGTCCAGCAAAAAGCCGATATCGGCCGCATTGTATTCGGGCACCAGCAGCAGCCCGTATTGGATCAGGTTGTTCTCGCCCCTGATACGGAACCGCGCGTTGCGGAACGAAATATCCAGCGACCCGCCCCCCAACCGCAGGATCAGCCGCGTCATCGGCCCGCGAAACATGCCCCGCCGCAGGAAACCGGCACGGCACAGCGCGATCAGGCCCCGCTGCACCCGATTGGGCAGAAACGATCCGAACGGGGCCAAATCGCCCGCCACCCCGTGTTCGGCTTCGGTCAGCGTCCGCCAAGTCCGGGTCATCGCACCATCCACCACACCACCAACACCACACACCCAACCTAACAGAGCCGTCGTCAGCGGCAAGGACGCCCCGCGCCTGTCAGCCCGCCTCGCCCTGCCGTTGGCCGGTCCCGTCGGTCCACCAGCACAGCATCCGGCCCGCATCGCGCATCCCCCCGGCGTCACCGCCCGCATACACCCGATGACAGGCCAACCCCGCGATCGTCACCGTTCCGGTCGCGGCATGGCCCAGTCGGGCCGAAATCACCTTGTCCACCAGATAGACCGTCACCTCGTCGGCTCGCGCCACGGCGGGGTCGGCCACGATCTCGGCCAGACGCTGCCGCTTGGCCGCGTCAGCAGCGATGATCCGCTCCACATCGGCCCGAAACGCCGCTTCGGTGGCGATATAGGCATCCAGCGCAGGCAGCGCCTTGGCCGCCGGTTTCTTCAGCTTCAGATGCCCGCCGACATACAACGACCGCAACACCCGCGCCCCGATCGGAGAGGTCAGTTGCACATGCGCGTCGTGAAAGGCCAACTCGCGGTCTTCGTCGGTCAGGCGGAATGTGACAGGCTTACCCTCCAGCAAGGCACGGCGGAACACCGCCAGCGCGGGCGTGCGATGCACGTCGGGAAGACGGTCGATGACCGACAGCGCCGGTTTCATCAGGCTGCGGATATCCCAAAGCATGCGGTGTCCTTTCCGCGCGATGGCGCGTCTGTGGCGCAAGCGCCGTTAGGCAGGGTCGGTGTCAAACCCCTTGGGCGCGGTCCATCCGCCGCCGGTCAGGTCTGCCCCGACGGTCAGGCCCGCTTCGGCAACCATATCCGCCGCCATCGTCGCGGCGTTCGGGCCTGCGGTCAGCAGATGCTGCCATATCGCCCGCACGGGCGGCACGATCCGGGGTTCGCCCACCGCACGCGCCGTATGCAGCCAGACCGCCAACCCGTCGCTCGGCCCGTAATCGCGCGCCTTGCGCAGCGCCGCGATCCGCGTTTGCGCGGCACTGGCAAAGCGCGCCGCATCCTTGGGCTTCCATCCGGCCAGATCGTGCAGATTCTGCCCCTGCGCGCCAAACACCACAGCCCAATACCGCACCGATGCGGCATAGCCATCGACGACATGCGGCTTGGCCGACTCGAGCCGCTCTGCCAAAGCCTGCGCCTCGTCCACAAGCGTGGCGATGGCCTTTTCTTCTTTCCACGCGCTGAACATCGGGTCACCTCGCCCTGTGTGAACCATGCGCCACGCAAGGACACAACCCCGCCCCGCGCCACCGCCCGCCTGCCAAACGCCGAACCCTGCGGCACGACCCCGCAGTTTTGCCCGAAAATCAGGCCGCCGATTACATTTTGACCAAGGGGTAAATTCTGCTTACCGTCACGCCAGTGACACAGGTTCCGGCAGGGTTACTGTCCGACAGGGGCGGAACGATGGGGGAATGATGCTCGATCTACTGGTCAGGGCGGGGCGCTTGCCGGATGGCAAATCGCCGGTCGACATTGCCGTTACGGGTGGCCGCATCGTCCAGATCGCGCCCCGCATCGACGCCCCCGCAACCCGTGTGATCGACGCGGGCGGCAGGCTGGTGGCCCCCCCTTTCGCAGACCCCCACTTCCACATGGACGCCACCCTGTCGCTTGGCATTCCACGGCTGAACCGCTCGGGCACCCTGCTCGAAGGCATCGCGCTGTGGGGCGAGTTGAAGCCCCTGCTCACCGTCGAAGCCGTCATGGAACGGGCGCTGCGCTATTGCGACCTTGCCGTGTCGCAGGGGCTGCTGGCGATCCGCACCCATGTCGATGTCTGCGATGACCGCCTCACCGCGGTCCAAGCCCTGCTTGCGGTGAAAAAGCAGGTCGCGCCCTATATCGACCTGCAACTGGTGGCCTTTCCGCAAGACGGCCTTTTGCGCGACCCGACCGCCCACGCCAACCTGCTGCGGGCGCTCGATATGGGGGTCGACGTGGTGGGCGGCATCCCGCATTTCGAACGCAGCATGCAGGCAGGGGCCGATTCCGTCCGCACGCTGTGCGAGCTTGCCGAAAAGCGCGGCCTGCCGGTCGACCTGCATTGCGACGAAAGCGACGACCCGCTCAGCCGCCATATCGAAACGCTGGCCGCCGAAACCGTCCGCCTTGGCCTGCAAGGGCGCGTGGTGGGCAGCCACTGCACGTCGATGCATTCGATGGACAATTACTACGCCTCCAAACTCATCCCCCTGATCGCGGAAGCGCAACTTCACATCGTCCCGAACCCGCTCATCAACATCACCCTGCAAGGCCGGTCCGACACCTATCCCAAACGGCGCGGCATGACCCGCGTGCCCGAACTGCGGGCGGCAGGCGTCAACGTGGCCTTCGGGCAGGATTGCACGATGGACCCGTGGTATCCGCTCGGTTCCGCCGACATGCTCGAAGTGGCCCACATGGGCATCCACGCCGCCCCCATGACCTCGCGCGAGGCGATGGCATGGGCCTTCACATCGGTGACGGTGAACGGGCATCTGGCGATGGGCCTACCCGACCCGACGCTGCGCGTGGGCGGGCCTGCCACCATGGTCGTGCTGCAAGCCCGCGACCCGATCGAGGCCGTTCGGATGCGCGCCACCCGCCTTGCCGTCATCCGGGGCGGCCGCGTGCTGGCCGAAACCGCGCCCCGCCTTGCCCGCCTGTCACTTCCGGGCCGTCCCGAAGGGCTGGACCCTGCCGATTACGCACCGATTGCCGAAGACTGAACCATCACAAAACAAACCAACGGGGAAAGCTGCCATGATCTACTCGACCACACGCCGCTCGCTTCTCATCGGGGCTGCGACCACACTCGCCCTGCCCGCCTATATCCGTCGCGCCAACGCGCAGACCGCGATCAAGGTCGCAGGCATCCACGCCTCGCCGGTGGAAAACGCGTGGAACTCGCGCATCCACGCCGCCATGCAGGCCGCCGCCGCCGACGGGCTGATCGAATACGAATTCTCCGAAGGCGTCGCCGCGACCGACTATCCCCGCGCCATGCGCGAATATGCCGAAGGCGGCGCGAAACTCGTCTGGGGCGAAAGCTACGCGGTCGAGTCCGAAGCCCGCGCCGTGGCCGCCGACTACCCCGAAACCGCTTTCCTCATGGGCTCCTCCGGCGGACCCGAAGGTGACAATTTCGGCGTCTTCGGCACCCGCAACCACGAAGCCGCCTATCTGGCCGGCATGCTGGCCGGCAAGATGTCAAAGACCGGCACCTTCGGCTCGGTCGGCGGCTATCCGATCCCCGAGGTGAACCTGCTCATCAACGCCTTCCGTATGGGCGTGAAAGAGGTCAGCCCCGACGCCAAATTCCTCAACGGTTTCATCGGCGCGTGGTTCGATCCGGCCAAGGCCAAGGAAGCGGCGGTCGCCCAGATCGACGGCGGCGCAGACATCCTGTTTGGTGAACGCATCGGCACGGCAGACGGTGCCGCCGAACGCGGGGTCAAGGCCATCGGGTCGCTGATCGACTATACTCCGCGCTATCCGGGCACGGTGTTCGCCAACGCCATCTGGAACTACCGCCCCACCGTCGACGCCATCGTGGCCGACATCGCGGCGGGCAAGCCGGTCGGGCGTGATTATACCGAATACTCGTTCATGAAATACGGCGGCAACGAATTGGTCTACGTCGCAGCCGATGTTCCCGCCGATGCCATCCCCGCGATGGAAGCGAAGAAAGCCGCCATCGCCGCAGGCACGTTCGAGGTTCCGATCGACGCCAACGAACCCGCCTGATCTTGCAGGACGCCACGTCCCTTGCCGCACATATCGCCTCGGGCGCAGTCCTTGCGTCCGGGGTGATGCAGGCCAGCCTGACCGCCGCCGCCACACGCGGCTCGGGTGCCATCGCACGGCTCGACCCCGCCCTTGGCCGCACGGGCGCAGCCCTACCGCCAAGCGGCGTGTTCGGCGGCGTGCCATTCCTTGGCAAAGACCTCGGCTCGGGTGCCGCACATCTGACCCCCGCCGCCGGATCGGCGGCGCTGTCGCGCAAGCACAGCGACCAGACCACCGACAGCGACCTTTTCACCCGCTTCCGCGCGGCAGGCCTTGTGCCCTTTGGCCTGACCACCGTGCCGGAATTCGGACTCGCCCTCACCTCCGATCCCGCGCAAAACCCGTGGGACGGCTCCCTTTCTCCGGGCGGATCGTCAGGGGGTGCCGCCGCCGCCGTTGCGTCGGGCATCGTCGCCATCGCCCATGCCACCGATGCCGCCGGTTCCATCCGCATCCCCGCCGCCGCCTGTGGCCTCGTCGGGCTGAAACCGTCACGCGGGGCAACGCCGCAGGGGCCGGACCATGGCAACTGGCTCATGGGCCTTGCCGCCGAACTGGTGCTGGCCCGCTCGGTGCGCGATGTGGCCACCGC
The DNA here is from genome assembly GCA_040398445.1 of Gemmobacter sp. GTDB lineage: Bacteria > Pseudomonadota > Alphaproteobacteria > Rhodobacterales > Rhodobacteraceae > Paragemmobacter. Next base: position 176,856 of record JBBAUB010000006.1, read on the forward strand.
CTTTGACGCCGTGGCAAACCCTTTCACCGGCGACCGCCCCCTTCCCGACCGGCCCCGCATCGCCCTCGTCATCCCCGACGGCTTCGACACCAGCCAATCCGCTGCCGCCCGCACCGTGGCATCGCTTGCCGCCACCCTTGGCGCTACCGTCACCGAACGCGCAGCCCCCGCGGCCCTCGCCACCCGCGCCGCCGCCCTCGCCCGTCTGATCCTGTCGGCCTCGCTGGCCGAATGGATGCAGGCGCTGGCCATAGCGCCCGCCGAACTCTCGCCCCTCGCCGCTGCCGTCATGGCCCAAGGGCTGGCCATGCCCGCAACACGGCTCTTTGCAGCGTCTCGCGATCTCGCCATTGTGACCGGCGCGTGGGAGACATGGATGGCAGGTGTCGATGTGGTGATTTCTCCGGTTCTGGCCAAAGGTCCGCCCCGCCTCGGCGCTTTCGACATGGCATCGACCGACCCCGCCACCCATTTCGCGCAGATGGAGGCTACCGCCCCCCATGCCGCGCTTGCCAATGCCGCAGGTTACCCCGCGCTGGTGATCCCCGTCGCCACACAGCGCCTGCCCATCGGCGTGCAACTGGCCGCACGCCACGGCACCGACCGCGCCCTTCTGGCACTCGGCGCGCGTCTGACGGCGCAATTGCCCCCCGTCAGCTACCCCTTTCCCATCGCAGGCCATCCATGACCGGCCCCGTTCTGGAACTCGACGGCATCACCAAACGCTTCGGCACGCTGCTGGCCAACGACACCGTCTCGCTTGCGCTTGCCAAGGGCGAGGTGCTGGCGCTTTTGGGCGAAAACGGCGCGGGCAAGACCACGCTGATGAACATCTTGTTCGGCCATTACGCCGCCGACGCGGGCGAAGTGCGCGTGAACGGCAAACCGCTTCCCGCAGGCACCCCCCGCGCGGCAATCGCGGCAGGCGTGGGCATGGTCCACCAGCATTTCACGCTGGCAGGCAACCTGACGGTCCTTGAAAACATCGTCATCGGCGCGCAACCGCTTTGGTCCACCAGCCTGCACCGCGACAGCGCCGCCGCCCGCATCCGCGAGTTATCCGCCACCTTCGGCCTGCCGGTCGACCCCGATGCCCGCGTGGCCGATCTGTCGGTGGGCGAACGCCAGCGCGTCGAAATCCTCAAGGCGCTCTACCGCGATGCCCGTATCCTGATCCTCGACGAACCCACCGCCGTCCTCGCCCGCCCCGAAGCAGACCAGCTGTTCCGCATCCTGCGCGGCATGGCGCAAAGCGGGCTGTCGATCATCTTCATCAGCCACAAACTGCACGAGGTGATGGACGCCTCCGACCGCGTGGTCGTGCTGCGCGGCGGCAAGGTCGTGGCCGAACGCGCCACAGCCGCCACCACCCCCGCCGAACTGGCCGAACTGATGGTGGGCCGCGCCGTCACCCGCCCGAAACGGCAGGCCCACGCCACAGGCGCGCCCGTCATCACCGCACGTGGCCTGTCGGCCAGCGCAGGCGGCGGCATGCGGCTCGACGCCGTAGACTTCGACCTGAGCAAGGGGGAAATCCTCGGCATCGTCGGTGTCTCGGGCAACGGTCAGGCCATGCTGGGCCGCGTGCTGTCAGGCCTCGCCCGCGCCGATTCCGGCACGCTTGCCTTTCAGGGCCAGGATATCGCGCGCCTCACCCCGCGTCAGGCCGTGCGGCTGGGGCTGGGGCGCATCCCCGAAGACCGTCATGCCGAAGGCGTGGTGGGCGATCTGGCGCTGTGGGAAAACGCCGTGCTGGAACGCCTGCCCGAAGTGTCGCGCTGGGGCTTCGTGCGCCGCGCCATGGCCCGCGCCCGCACCGCCGACCTGATCCGCCGCTTCGACATCCGCGGCGCCACCCCCGACACGCGCACCCGCCTTTTGTCGGGCGGCAACATGCAAAAGCTGATCCTTGGCCGCAACCTTGCCGCCAATCCGCCCTTCCTGCTGGCCAACCAACCCACGCGCGGGCTTGACGAAGGCGCCATCGCCGCCGTCCATGCCGAACTTTTACAAGCCCGCGCCGACGGGGCGGCAATCCTGCTCATCACCGAAGACCTCGACGAAGCCATGGCCCTGTCCGACCGTCTGCAAGCCATCGTCAAGGGCCGGCTGTCCGACCCAATCCCCGCCGAACAGGCCGATGCACGCAAACTCGGCCTGATGATGGCGGGCGTCTGGACGCAGGAGACAGCCCATGCGCTTTGAACGGCGCGAGGATATCTCGCTTCCCGCCCTGCTTCTTGCCCCCTTCGCCGCCATCGCCGTGGCACTGGTCCTGTGCGCGGGGCTGATCGCCATGGCGGGCGTCAGTCCGCTGACCGCCTACGCCGAAATGCTGCGCGGTGCCTATGGCTCGCGGCTGGCGGTGACCGAAACGCTCACCCGCGCCTCGCCCCTTATCCTGACCGGCCTTGCCGCCGCCGTGGCCTTCCGCGCCCGCCTTTGGAACATCGGGGGCGAAGGGCAGTTCTACATGGGTGCCCTGATGACCGCCGCCTTGGGCCATTCCGCGGTTGCCGCGCTGCCGCTGCCGCTGGCATGGGCGGTTCTGGTGGTCGCGGGCATGGCGGCGGGGGCGGTGCTGCTGCTGGTGCCCGCCATCCTGCGCCTGCGCTTCGGCGTTGACGAGGTGGTGACGACCCTGCTGCTGAACTTCGTCGTCCTCCTCTTTGTCGGGCTGATGGTCGAAGGCGTGCTGAAAGACCCCATGGCCTTTGGCTGGCCGCAATCCGTGCCGGTCGCGTCTGCCCTGCGCCTGCCCGACCTCGTGCCCCGCTCGCGCCTGCACATCGGGCTGGTGCTTGCCATCGTCATGGCGCTTGTCGTGTGGATCGTGCAATCGCGCAGCGTCTTTGGCGCGCAAACGCGGGCCGCCGGCCTCAACCCCAGCGCCGCCGCCTTTGCCGGCGTGCCGCTGACCGCCACGCTGGTCAAGGTCGCGGCGCTGTCGGGCGGGCTGGCAGGTCTGGCAGGCGTGATCGAGGTGCTTGGCCCCTTGGGCTATGTCACCACCACCATGTCCCCGGGTTTCGGCTATGCCGGCATCGTCGTGGCCATGCTCGCCGCGCTTCACCCTGTCGGGGTTGTCGCGGCCTCGGTCTTCGTCGCCACCGTCTTCGTCGGGGCCGACGCCATGAGCCGCGCCACCGGCGTGCCCTCGTTCATTGCCGATGTCATCATGTCGGTCGCACTGCTGGCCATGCTGACCGCGCTTTTGTTCACGACCTATCGGGTGCGGCGATGATCGGCTCCTTGGACATTCTGGCCAACGCAAGCCTTTGGGCCGCCGTGCTGCGGATCGCCACGCCGCTGATCTTCGGCGTGCTGGGTGCGCTGGTATGCGAACGGGCAGGCGTGCTGAACCTCGGCATCGAAGGCATCATGACGCTGGGCGCGATGGTCGGGTGGCTGACCGTCTATTGGGGCGGCGACCTTTGGACCGGCCTTGCCATGGCCGTCGCAGCCGGCATGGCAATGGGCTTCCTGCACGCCCTGCTCACCGTGCCCTTGGGCCTGTCGCAGCATGTGTCGGGCCTTGGCATCACGCTCTTCGCCTCGTCGCTGTCCTATTTCCTCTACCGCCTCTGGGTGCAGGTGGGCGACCTGCCCCCCACCATCGAGCCGTTCAAACCCCTTCCCGTCCCCTACCTCTCGGCCATTCCCTTTCTGGGCGAGGCGGTGTTTACGCAAATGCCGCCCACCTATCTGGCCTTTGCCATGGTCCTGTTCGTGGCTTGGGTGCTTGGTCGCACACCGCTTGGCCTTGCGCTGCGGATGACCGGCGAAAACCCCCACGCGGTCGAGGCGCAGGGCCTGAACCCGATCCGCATCCGCATCGGCGCGGTGATGGCGGGATCGGGGCTGATGGCGCTGGGCGGGGCCTTTCTCACGACCGGCGCCTTCAACAGCTTCTTTCCGACGATGGTGCAAGGGCGCGGCTGGATCTGCATCGCGCTGGTGGTCTTTGCCTCGTGGCGTCCGGGCAAGGCGCTGCTCGGCGCGATCCTGTTCGCGCTGTTCGACGCCTTCCAGCTGCGCCTGCAAACCACGACACCGGGGGTTCCCTATCAACTGTTCCTGATGGCCCCCTATCTTCTGTCGATCGTCGCGCTGATCCTCGTCGCCCGCCGCGCCCGCGTGCCCGAAGCGCTGATGACCCCCTATCGCCGCGGCGAACGCTAGCCAAACCGTGCAACCCCACCGCGCGGGTGACCACGGGCAGCACCTATCAAAGACGGGTATTTTATGCCGGTAATCGCGGCGCAATGTCCGGCTTGGGAAAATAATATCTTTTGATATATTAACCGGCCTGGAAACCGGCTTCAGATCACTGCTTTTCCGCAAAAAATCCACGCCGATGAATGCAGCTTTGCCGATAACGATACCATAGGTATCTTTGGTTAATCGCGGGATAAAATTATTGAAATGACAGAACGGTCACGCTTAATTTATACCCGTGGCCTTCACTGACCTGTCGGCCATTTCACTGCCTAAACTGCGACTGGCCCCGGCACTGCCGGGGCTTCTTTTTTATCCCGTCCGTGAAATATTCCGAACGCGGCAGGCCGTTACAACTGGCCGTTCGCCTTAAGCCAATCAAGCAGGATCAACCGGATAGCACGGGGCCTGCTCACCTCGTCGTCAAGACTGGCGCGATACCGTTCCAAGGCAGTCAGCAGTTTCGGTGTCAGATGCACGCCCACCAGAAAACGCTTCGCTTCCGCCGAGTTTTCGTCCCACGCCGCCGGAATCTGCTGTTGACCGAAAGCTCCAACCGGATGAGTCATCTGCTACCCCCTCTGTCGCGGCTTGCGAAACATGCGAACCCTCATAGGCTGCCGCACAAGATTTGGAAGCCACGAAGAAGCACGCGTTTTCGTCTAAAAAGGTGGGCAAGGATGCTATTTGGATAGACGAACAAACATTGGTCTGGCCAAAATTCGAATAGGTCTGCGATCCTGTCCGCTTCGATAAAATCGCTTGATTATCCGGCTTGCGTGGACTTAAGCGGTCTTAACTTTGGGGGCCCAAGCGATGCACCAACCTAAATCCGAAATACATGTTCTCATCGCCGATGACCATGCCCTTGTCATCGAAATGTTACAGATCCTTCTTGAAAGCGCAGGCGGCTTCAGAACCACCAGCGCCATGACACTCGACTCCGCATTGGCCGCCGTTGCCGAAAAGCCCGATCCCGATGTGGTCTTGCTCGATCTCGACATGCCCGGAATGAACGGTCTTTCCGGCTTCGAGCGGATGCTTACGGCGACAAAGGCGCATGTCGTCCTGTTTTCCGGTCAGGCCCGGCAAGAAACGATCAATCAGGCGATGGCAATGGGCGTCAGGGGCTATATCCCCAAAACGCTGGCCCCGCGTTCCTTTATCAGCGCCATCCGTTTCATCGCGCTGGGCGAGGTTTATTATCCGCCCGATATGCTGAAATCGCTGATGGGAACCCAACAGCAGCATACCCCCTCCAACCTCTCGCCGCGCGAACTCGCCGTGGTCCGCGCCGTCGCATCGGGATCGACCAACAAGCAAATCTCGGCGCATGTCGGCATTCCGGAAACCACCGTCAAGATGTGCCTCCGCTCGGCCTGCCAAAAGCTGAACGTCTCCAACCGCACCCAGATTGCCACAACCGCCATGGCCAAGGGTCTGGTCTGATACACAAGGGCGCATCCGCAACGGCGATCCGGCGCGACAGCCGCCGCACGCTCTGCTAGACCTTGCGGCGCCCCGACTGGAAAGACCCCCGCATGGCCCGCAAAAGCGATATCCCCGCCGGCATCTGGGTGCTCGGCTTCGTCAGCCTGCTGATGGATGTCTCGTCCGAAATGATCCACTCGCTCTTGCCGCTGTTTTTGGTGACCGGCCTTGGCGCAAGTGCCGCGATGATCGGCCTGATCGAAGGCGCAGCCGAAGCGACGGCGCTGGTGGTCAAGGTGTTCTCGGGCGTGCTCAGCGACTGGTTCGGACGGCGCAAGGCCTTGGCCCTGCTGGGCTACGGCCTTGGCGCCGCAACGAAACCGCTGTTCGCGCTGGCCCCTTCGGTCGGAGTCGTGGTGACGGCACGGCTGATCGACCGCGTGGGAAAGGGCATCCGTGGCGCGCCGCGTGATGCGCTGGTGGCCGATCTTGCCCCGCCGCATCTGCGCGGTGCCGCCTTTGGCCTGCGCCAGTCGCTCGATACCGTCGGGGCCTTTGCGGGGCCGTTGCTTGCCGTGGTGCTGATGCTGGCCTTTGCCAACGACTTCCGCCTCGTGTTCTGGGTCGCGGTGATCCCCGCCATGCTGGCCGTCCTCCTGCTCGCCTTCGGCATCCGCGAACCTGCACCCGCCACCGGCGCGCGCCGTGGCAACCCGATCCGCCGCGACAACCTGCGCCGCCTGCCGCCCCGCTACTGGAGCGTGGTCGCCATCGGCGCCGTCTTCACCCTTGCCCGCTTCAGCGAAGCGTTCCTCGTGCTGCGCGCCCAACAGGGCGGCATCGCGCTGGCGCTCGTGCCGCTGGTGATGGTGGCGATGAACGTGGTCTACGCGCTCTCGGCCTATCCGCTCGGCCGCCTCTCGGACCGCATGTCGCACCGCAGGCTTCTGGCGCTTGGCCTCAGGCTGCTGATCGTGGCCGACCTGATCCTCGCCTCGTCGTCGCACTGGCCGGTCGTGCTGGCGGGAACCGCCGTCTGGGGCCTGCACATGGGCATGACCCAAGGTCTGCTCGCTGCCATGGTGGCCGAAGCCGCGCCGCCTGACCTGCGCGGCACCGCATTCGGCCTGTTCAACCTGATGGCCGGTGTCGCCCTGCTGGTCGCAAGCCTCGTCGCGGGCCTGATCTGGGACAGCTTCGGCGCGCCCGCCACCTTTCTTGCAGGCGCGGTTCTGGCCCTTGCCGCCCTCCTTTTACTCTCCCGCGCCCGCCTCGCCTAGGCCGTCAACCGTTCCGCGGTAAAGCGGTCTGTCACCAGCACGTCGATCACCCCCGTCCGCAGCGCCCCGGCAATCGCCGCCGTCTTCGCCGCGCCCCCGGCCAAGGCGATCACCCGTCCGGTGCGCCGCAATTCGTCCAACGTGATCCCCACCACCCGCCCGTCCAGCGGCGTCTCGACCGGTCGCCCCGCCGCGTCGAAAAAGCGGAACGAAATCTCGCCCACCGCGCCCGCCGCCTGCAACATCGCCAGTTCGTCGCGTGAAAACACGTTGCCCGACCGCGCCAACAGGTCCGAAGGCTCCACCGCCCCGATCCCCACGATGCCAAGGCTCAGCCGCCCGCACAGCGCCAGCGTCTCGCGCAGCACCGGATCCGACAGCATCACCGCGCGCGCCTCGGGCGACGGGGTCACACCCTGCACCAGCAAAAGCCGCGGCTCGGCCCCCGTCAGCCGCGCCAACCGCGCCGTCAGATCGGTGGCATGGGTCTGCACCGATGCATCGCCCATGCCGCCCAGCACCTGCACCACATGCCGCGCCTTCGCGCCCGTCATCGGATGCATGTTGTCGACCATCCGCAGCAGTGTCTGGCTCCAGCTCGACACGCCGATCACCTCGTCCTGTTGCAGCGTCGATTCGACGAAATGCGCCGCAGCCTCTCCGATCCGCGCCATGACCGAAGGCGCGCGGTCCTCGGGGCAATCGACCACGATCGCTTCGGTCAAACCAAAGCGCGACCGCAAGCCCGCCTCCAGCCCGGCGAATGTGCCTGCCGGAGGGATCACCGTGGTCCGCACGATCCGCTCGTCCACCGCGCGTTTCAGCATCCGCGACACCGTGGCCTGCGACAGGCGCAACAGCCCGGCAATCTCGGTCTGCCGCTTGCCCTCGGCATGGTACATCTGCGCCACGCGGGCAATCAGCCGCAACTCGTCGATCCGCGCCATTACGTGACCGCCATCGTCGCCCGCGCCACCGCCTCGTGCCACAGCCGCAGCTTTGCGCCCGTGTCGCTTCCCTCTGGTGCGATCACCTGCCCCGCCCGTGGCAGCGCGGCAACCGCCCCCTGATCGGCCCAGACACCCAACCGCATCCCCGCCAGATACGCCGCCCCAAGGGCCGAAGCTTCGGGTGCATCGCATTGCACCACAGGGTGCGCCAAAGCATCGGCCACGCATTGCATCAGAAAACGGTTCGCACTCGGCCCGCCATCGGCAAACAACCGCCCCAAGGGCGCGGGCGACTGCGCCGACATCGCGGCGACCACGTCGCGCACCTGAAACGCCATCGAATCCGTCACCGCCCGCGCCATCTGCGCCCGCGTCGTGCCAAACCCGATCCCGCAGAACAGCGCCCGCGCGTCGCTGTGCCAATAGGGCGCGCCCAGCCCCACGAAGGCCGGCACGAACCCCGGCCCGCCCGGACCCGCCGTTGCCGCCAGATCGGTCAGCGCCTGCACATCCGCCAGCCCCAGCATCTCGGCCATCCAAGGCAGGGCCGAAGCTGAAACAAGGATATTCCCCTCGAACGCATAGGTGGGCACCCCCGCCAACGCCCATGCGATGGTCGTGGTGATCCCGCTTTGCGGCGCGATGAACCCCGGCAGCGTCGTCATCACCGACGATCCCGTGCCAAAAGTCACCTTGGCATCACCGGCGGCAAAGGCCCCGTGGCCGAACAGCGCGGCATGGCTGTCACCGATAGCGGCGCAAACCGGCGTGCCGTCAGGCAGGCCCGCCACGCCCCGCGTCGTGCCGAAATCCGCCGCGCTGTCGCGCACCTCGGGCAAGGCACCCTTGTCCACCCCGAACAAGGCGCACAACTCGTCGCTCCATTCCTGCCGCTTCAGGTCGTAAAGCTGGCTGCGCGCCGCGTTCGACGCATCGCAGGCATGCACCGCCCCGCCCGTCAGGCAGTGCACCAGCCACGCATCCACCGTGCCCAGCCGCAGCTTGGCACCCGCCGGCACGCGGTCCAGCAGCCATTTCATCTTCGGTCCCGGAAACATCGGATCGATGGGCAATCCGGTCAGCTCCAGCACCTGCGGCCCATGCCCCGCCGCCGCCAGCGCGGCACACTCGGGCGCGGTGCGGCGGCATTGCCAACTGACCAGCGGCCCCAAGGGCTGGCCGGTATCCCCATCCCAAACCGTCACCGATTCGCGCTGATTGGAAATCGCCACCCCCAGCACCCGCACCTGTGGCCCCGCCGCCAGACACGCCGCGATAGCCTCCTGCACCGAAGTCCACACCCGCAGCGGATCTTGCTCGACCCAGCCCGCCTGCGGATAGGCAATCCCCACCGCCGCAGCCCCCCGCGCGATGATCTGCCCGCCGGTCGACACCAGCACCGCCTTGGAATTCGTGGTCCCTTGGTCAATCGACAGGATGGCGTCGGTCACGGTCATCCCCGCCCCGACTTGCGCGCGACCAGCACTTTCGCCGCCTCGACCACCGCCGCAGGCGACATGCCGAACGCGTCCAGCAACCCCTCGGCCGATCCCGTCGGCGCGAATATCCCCGGCACGCCCAGTATCTTCATCGGCGCGGGCGCTTTCTCCACCACCACCTCGGCAATGGCCGACCCGAGGCCCCCATAAACCGAATGTTCTTCAGCCGTCAGAATGGCCCCCGTGTCGCGCACCGCCGCCACCACCGCCTCCACGTCGATGGGTCGCACGGTCGCCATGTTCAGCACCCGCGCCTCGATCCCCTCGGCCGCCAACAGGGATGCGGCCTTCATCATCCGGTGTGTCAGCGTGCCATTGGCGATCAGCGTCACCGCATCGCCATCACGCAGCACATTCGCCCGCCCCGGCACAAAGACATGCCCCACGGGCAGCAAATCCGGCACCCCCACCCGCGACAGCCGCAAAAATACCGGCCCGTCATGGCCCGCCGCCCATTCCACCGCCGCCGCCGTCTCGATACTGTCGCAGGGCGCAATCACCGGCAGGTTCGGCAACACCCGCGTCCAGGCGAAATCCTCGATGGAATGGTGCGTCGGCCCCAACTCGCCGTAAGCCATACCCGACGAAATGCCGATCAGCTTCACGTTGGCGTTGGAATAGGCGATGTCGGCCTTGATCTGCTCCAGCGCCCGCCCCGTCAGAAAGCAGGACGCGCCGCAGACAAAGGGCAACATCCCGCCATTGGCCAGCCCCGCGCCGACACCGACCATGTTCTGCTCGGCAATCCCCACATTTACCAACCGCTCGGGCCATTTCGCCTTGAACCCGCCCAGCTTGGACGACCCGACCGAATCGTTGCACACCGCGACCACGCGCGGGTTTTCCGCCCCCAGCCGTTCCAGCACCGCGACGAATGCATCGCGGCAGTCGTGCAGCTTCACCTGTCCCCCGTCCATCACAACCCCTCCGACAATTCGGCAAGCGCCACGCGGTATTGCGCCGCGTCGGGCACCTTGTGATGCCAGTCGACCCGATCCTGCATGAACGAAATCCCCTGCCCCTTGTTGGTATGGGCAACGATGCAGCGCGGACGGCCCCCCCGGCTTTCCAGCGCCGGAACGATCTGGTCCATGTCGTTGCCGTCGATCTCGACCACATCCCAACCGAATGCCGCCAGCTTGGGCGCAAAGGGCGCAAGGTTGTTGGTATCGGCCAGCGCGGCCCCCTGCTGAAAACGGTTGTGGTCGATCACCAACGTCAGATTATCCAACCCGAATTGCGCCGCAGCGCTGATCGCCTCCCAGTTCGACCCTTCCTGCATCTCGCCGTCGCCGGTCATGGCATAGGTATGCCAGCCCGCCCCCGTCAGCTTGGCCGCCTTGGCCATGCCCACCGCCACCGGCAGGCCGTGGCCCAGCGGGCCGGTGTTGGTTTCCACCCCCGGCACCTTGTTGCAATTGGGGTGACCGTTCAGCCGCGACATCGGGCGCAGGAAGGTAGAAATCTCCTCCTCCGGCAGGAAACCGCGCTTGGCCAGCGTCACATAAAGCGCCAGCGCCACATGCCCCTTCGACAGCACGAAACGGTCGCGGTCGGGGTGTTTGGGCTGGTCCGGCCAGACACGCAGCACGCGGAAATACAGCGCGGTCAGAATGTCGATGGCCGACATCTCGCCCCCGATATGCCCAGCCCCCGCTTCGACCACAGCCTGCAAATCGCGCAGGCGGATCTGTCGCGCAATCCGCGCAAGGTCGTTGGGCTGCATATCGGCTCTGCCTTTGTGAATAAATATTCTGTGTCCGATATAATTGCACACTCGCAGCGCCAGTCAATCCCCCGCCGCCGCAAGCCCTGCCTACATCAGCCATTCCAGCGGAAGCCTGCCCAGCATCGCGCCGGTGACCCGCGCGACCCAGCCTGTATTCGGCTCGACGGTGGCGACCGTCTCGCGCCCCGCCGCCCCTTGCGTCACCCACTCGATCCCGCCCGCCAGACCCAGCCGCAGCGCATAGGCGTCGGTCCGCATGATCGCGTCCAAACCGCGCGACAGTTGCACCGCCAGCGCGGGGCTTTCGATCACCACCCCCATCTCGGTGTTCAACCCGGCCGAGCGCGGATCAAAGTTGAACGACCCCACGAACAGCCGCGCACCGTCGATGGCAAAAACCTTGGAATGCAGCGACGTGGCCGACCCCGACAACACCGCCGCCGCATCGCCATCGCCAAAGGCCAAGGGGTCCGCCTTCAGCTCGCCCAGCCCGACACCCGCCTTCAGCAACGCCCTGCGATAGGGCGCATAGGCCGCATGCACCACCGCAACATCCGCAGCCTCGCGCGCATTGGTCAAAACGCGCACCGCCACCCCCCGCGCGGCCAGCGCCGCCAACAGGTCGCTGCCGCGCTGTCCCGGCACGAAATAGGCCGATATCAGGTCGATCGACCGTTTCGGCCCCTTCGGCCCTGCCAACAGGTCCACCAACTGGTCCGACAGCGTTCCCTCTGCGCCCAGCGCCTTGCGCGGATCGTCGGCCAGCAGCGTCACGTCGCACCACTCCAGCGCCATCGGCCCCTGGCTCAACGCTTCCGTCACCGCCGATTGGGCCACGGCCGCGCCATAGGCCCGCGCCAGCGGCGACGCCTTGGCCTGCGACACGGCCACATCCAGCCCGTGCAACCCGTCGGGCGCGGGCGGCAAGATCATCGCCGCCGGATAGGCCGAAGCGCTGTTCCAATAGGCGTCGAAACTTCGTCCCACCGCCGCCGCAACCGGACCAGCGGCCAGCACATCGGTGTCGATGTAATGCGCATCCGGCCCATAGGCGAAATAGATGTCCCCCACGTTGCGCCCGCCCACGATGGTCACGGCCCCGTCCGCCGTGAAAGACTTGTTGTGCATCCGCCGGTTCAACCGCCAAAAGTCGAAACCATAGGCCAGCAGCTTGGGCGCGCGCAGCGTAAAGGGGTTGAACAACCGCACCTCGACATCGGGCATGTCGTCCAGCGCCCTCACCACCGCGTCCAGCCCCGCGATGCCGTTGTCATCCAGCAACACCCGCACCCGCACGCCGCGCAGCGCCGCAGCCCGCAGCTCGTCCAGCAGCAGCATGCCCGTCGTGTCATCGGCCCAGATGTAATACTGCACGTCCAGCGTCCGCTCCGCCGCCCGCGCCAGCAGCACGCGTGCTGCAAAGGCCTCGCCGCCGCGCGCCAGCGCCAGCACGCCGCTTTGCCCCGGTTGCCCGCGTTCCGCCGCCAGCACGCCCGCCCCCAGCGCGGTATCGGCGGCGATCGGAACCGCAAAATCCGAACCGATCCGCGTCCGCTCCGGCATGGGATGGGTCAGCCGCAACAGCGCCAGACATACCCCACACACAAAGGCCAGCCCGATAAGGGCGACAAGGCCGGTTCGCAAAACTCTCAACCCGTCGCACCCTTCGATCAGCCGCCTGCCCGAACATGACCCGCGCCGCACCGCAACACAATGCGTCCCGCCCCGCGCCGCCGGTCAGGCCAGACCGGACCGCTCAAGCGCCGCCAGCAAATCTTCCATCCGCACGGGCTTGGTGATCACGGCATCGGTTCCGGCATTCTCGAACCCCAGCCGGTCCTCGCCGATCGACGCGGCCGTCATGCCGATCACCCTGCCTGTGTAGCCCAGTTCGCGCAGCGCCCGCGTCAACTGGTCGCCCGCCATGCCGGGCATGAACAGGTCGGTCAGCACGATGTCATGCGGCTCGTGCAGATGCCGTTCCAGCGCCTCTTTGCCATTGCGGGCCAAAGACACCTTGCCGAACACCGCGACCAGCCGCTTGACCAGCAATTCCGCCATCAACTCGCTGTCTTCCACCACCAGAACCGATGTTCCGGCCCAGATGTCGCGCCGCGCGCCTGCCGCCGCCTCGGGCAAGGCACCGTCACTTGGCGAAGCCGCCATCGGCAAGCGGATCTCGAACCGCGTGCCGCCCCCCTCGCGGTCGCCGACCGTGACACTGCCGCCCAGCATCTCCATCGCCGTCTTCACCACGTAAAGCCCCAGACCCGACCCGTCGACATGGCGATCCCCGCCCCGATGCAACCGGCTAAAGGGCTGGAACAGCACATCGCGCATCCCGGCAGGAATACCCTTGCCGTCATCGGCCACCGACCAAAGGCCAACTCCGCCCGCCTCTTCGCGGTAGCTCAGAAAAACCGTCCGCCCGCCGCTGTGCACGATGGCATTCTTGATCAGGTTCGACATCGCCTGATTCAGCCGCGTCCGGTCGATCATCTGCGCCTGCCCCGACTCGGACCCGCCCTCGATCTGGATGCTAAAACCGTTCTGCTTGGCCAGATTGGCGAAATTGTTCCGCAGTCGCTCCAGCTTGGCCAAGGGCACCACCGATTCCAGATGCACCGGCAGGTTCTGGTCCGGCCGCACCGCCTGCCGCATATCGGCCAGCACGCTCAGCAGGTGTTCGGTCACGTTGCGCATCTTCGGGCCAACCGCGGCCCAGTCGCCCGTTTCGGCCATCTCGTCATTCAGCATCGAGATCAGCGCGGCAGGCGTGCGCAATTCGTGCGAGACGATGGAAAACAACTGCGTCTGCTTGCTTTGCTGGTCCGACAGCCGCGCAAGCGTGGCGCGCAATTCCTTTTCCCGCTCGTCCTCGACCGTCAGGTCAAGCACCGCGCCATAGGCGATCCGCGTCCCCGAAGGGCGGTCATCATACCAGATGAACACCGACATGAACCGCGTCGCCGCCGCAGCATGCCACGCGCCCTGCTCGGCCATGTGAAAGGCAAAGCGCCGGCTGACCGACCGCGTATCTTCCAGCGCGTCCATTATGGCAGGCAGATCGTTCGGCGCGACGCGAACCAGAAAGTCCTGCACGCCAAATCGCTGTGCCGTTCCCAGAATCCGCGCGCCCGTCGGGTCGACGAACACCTCGCCCGCCGCCGGATCGACGACGAAATAACCGACCGACACGAACTTTTGCACCTGCTCCAGCCGCGCGATGGCACGGCGGCTGTGGCTCGTCTCTTCCGTGCTGGCCAGACGGCGCAGGCAGACCCCGAACAGCAGCACCAGCGCAAGGGCGCTATAAACCTCGAGCAGGTGGTCACTGTGCGTGGACACCTCCGGCAGACGGGCGAATTGCTGCGTCACGATCTCGTAGACCAGCAGCGCCGCGACCGACAGGCTGGCCGCATGACCGCTGCGCGAGATCAGCGCGATTGCGATCAAAGGCAGGCAGATGTCTATTCCCGGATGCAGCCCGAACCCGCTGCGCGACATCAGCCCCGCAAAGCCGCCGATGCCCAGACCCAGCAGCACGATCCTGCCGCGACTGGCCGATCCGCGCTCCAGACAGGTCAGGAACAACAGCCCCGCCGTGCCCCCCAGCGTGACGAAGCGCAGCACGGCAAGGTCTTTCACCGTCAGATCACCATCCGCCACCCACTGCGCGAAAACCGCCCCGATTTGCGGCACGTCCAGCAGCCAAAGCGTGACGACCGCACCGAACACGCCGGTGCACAGCGCCGTCGCCACGGCCAACGCGATATCGGCCCGATAGCCGACCCCGTGGCGCAACAGCCGGTCATGCATCCACCGCGCCGCCACCGCCGCCAGTGCCACCGCAAGCACATACAATGCCGATGCCACCTCGACCATCGGCAGCTCGGCCCGGTTCAGGTATCCGGGCGTCAACAAGGCGCGACAGGCCAACGCCGCCGCCTCGCCCAGCGGATAGATCAGGACCGGAACCCACAGGAAACGACGCGGCAGGATGAACAGCCCCAGAACCAGCGGAATAACCGCCACATGCGGCGTCACATCCAGCCAAAGCGTGGTATGCGCCCGCGTCTGGCTCAGCGTGATCACCCACACGAACAGCAGCGATCCGATGACGTACAGCGCCAGACTGCGCAACGGCCGCGCCTCGACCAGCGCCAGAAAATGGTCCGAAGGCCGCGGATCAAGCCGCGTGAACAGCCGTTCCGGAGCGTACTCGGCCTGCTCGTCGGTCCGCTGTCCCACGCTTCCCCCGACCCCGCATCCCCGACCCGCTGCCCGCGCGACAACCGTAAGGTGTATGCCAGACTCGTATACAGCGAAGTTTCCAATAAGTCTTAACAACTCGTTCATCCGTCCGGTTTTTGTTCACCTTTCCGCCAGTCCCGCTGCGCCGCGCTGCGGTTGATCGGGCCGTGCAAGGCCGCCGCCAGACAACCGATCTGCCACGCGGCACGCCAAACGGCGGATAAGACAGCGCCGCCTGCGCGACCCGCCAAACGCAGCCAAGCGGACATCGGGATTGTTATTTACAAATATTAACTTTACCGTTTGACCCGTTGGCAAAAACCCTCTGCCCGTCCTGTCGCGGGCCTTGGAAAACCGGCGTGCCCGATGACAGCCTCGATACGGCCATTCCTTCGCCTGCTTGCCGCGCTGTCGGCCCTGTGCGCCGCAGCCCCGCTTTCGGCCCATGACTCGCCCTTTCCCAAGATCATGACTTGGGTGGTGCCACAGGCCACGATCATGGCGCGCGATTTCCCGCCGGTCGATGACTGCGCGCCCCTGCAACAGGCCTATGCGGCCCAGGGCTGGCCCAAGGGCATCAGCCCAATATCGCTCGACACCATCGACAAGCGCCTGAAACAGCGCGTCTTCCTGCGCCCCGACCAGGGGCCGGACACCTGGACCCCGCTTGCGGCCACGGTGATCGACGCCAAGCGCCGCCCCGCCGCCGATTGCGACGACGTGGCGGTGACAGGCGCGCAACTTGCCGTCTGCGCGGGCTTCCTGCCCGACAGGCTGGGCCTTCTGGTCACGCAACTGCCCACGCGGGCCGGCGAATTGCATCTGGTCGCCTTTTACGCCGATCCGCAAAGCGGCGTGCGGGTCTTTGCCGATACGATGGGCCGCCCCCGCGCCTTTTCCGCCTTGGGGCAAAAGCTGCACTCCTACGCCTTCCTCGATGCGCTCGACGAATGGTGGGCCCTGCGCGACCCGCGCAGCGGCAAACCGCTGGCCGACACCATCGGCACGGCGTCGCTGCCACAAACGGACACGCCGGTCGACCTGTCGCAGGGCAGTTGCCCCGACCTGCAACCCTGACCCCTCCGCAGGCTCGCCGCAGACCTATGACCGCCTGCGCCGGTGCGCGGGCGCAATGCCCAGCGCCTCGCGGTATTTCGCCACCGTGCGCCGCGCCACCACCGCCCCGCCCCGCGCCAGCGCTGTGACCAGATCAGCGTCCGACAAAGGCTTCGCCCCGTCCTCGCAGCGCACCAGATCGGCCAGCATCGCCCGCACCGCACCGCCCGCCACGCCGCTCGTGCCGATGCGCCCGCCGAACAGGTGCCGCAGCCACAACGTCCCGCGCGGCGTGTCGATGCTCGTCCCCGCCACGACACGGCTGACCGTGCTTTCGTGCAAGCCCAGCGTTTCGGCCAATTCCCCCATGGTCAGCGGCACCAGCGCCGCAAGCCCGCGGTCCAGCGCTGCCTCTTGCCGTTGCAGCGCGGCCCGCCCCACGCGCAGCAGCGTCGCATTGCGGCTTTCGACCAGCCGTATCACCGCCCGTGCCGCGCCCCGCCCGTCACCGCGCCCCGCGCTCACCGCCATCGCGGGCAAGGACGAACGGTTCAGCGACACCTCCCACCCCTCGACCCGCTTGCGCAAGATCAGGTCAGGCTCGCGCACGGGGGCCGACAAAGCCGAAAACTGCGCCCCCGGCTTCGGATCGAAACGCCGGATCACCCGCAACCGCGCCTCGACCTCGGGGACCGGCACGCCCAAAAGCCGCGCCAACCGCGCCACATCGCCCGAAGCCACCAGTTCCAGCTGCCCCAACACCCCGCGCAAGACGGGATCGTCCGCTTCGGCCTCGACCGCCTGCAACAGCAGACACTCGGCCAGCGACCGCGCGAAAAGTCCGGCAGGCTCGATCTCCTGCAAACGGCGCAGCACCGCTTCGGCCACCCCCGCCGCCACCCCCGCCTCGCGCGCGATGGCGGCAAGATCGCGCCCCAGCCAGCCCGAAGGCTCCAACGCCTCGGCCAGACCCTGCGCCACACGCAGCGCCGGTCCGGTCAGCCCCATGGCAAGGATGCGCTCGGTCACATGGGCCATCAAACTCGGCCCGGCACTGGCAGCCAGATCCGGGTCCATGCCCCGGCCCGCAAAGGCCGCCTCCCAGCGCGGCGACCAGTCACCCGCCACCATCGGCGGCGCATCGAGCAGCAGATGCGGATTCTCGGCGGCCTGCTCTTCCAGAAACCGCGCCAAACCCTCGGCATCGGCCTTGAGCACGCGGATCGACGCCTGCAAACCAAGGTTCAGCTGCAAGCGCTGGCTTTGCGTCACCCGTATCTTCTGGCGCGTCTCCATGCCGCACCCTATCGCCGCAGCGCCCGCACTGACAACCGCCCCTCGCCATTCGCCGCAGCGGGCCCTAAAGTCGCAAGGCGGGGGGTTTCGCACCCCCCGACACCTGCCGGTTTCACCGGCAGGCTCCCCCCGCGGGATATTTGAACAAGCATGAAAGCCAGCCGATGATCGAACCGCTTCCCCTCGTTCAGGATGTCGTCTTGCTCGGCGGGGGCCATACCCATGCACTGGTGCTGCGCATGTTCGCCATGGACCCGCTGCCCGGCGTGCGGCTGACGGTGATCAACCCCGATCCCGCAGCCCCCTATACCGGCATGTTGCCGGGATTGGTGGCCGGACATTACAGCCGCGACGCAATGATGATCGACCTCGTCCGTCTGGCGCGTTTCGCGGGGGCACGGATCATTCTCGACCGCGCCACCGCAATCGACCGTCAGGCAAAGCGCATCCACCTGACGGGCCGCGCGCCGCTGCGCTATGATCTGTGCTCGCTCGACATCGGCATCGGCTCGGGCCTGCCCGACGTGCCGGGGTTTGCCGACCACGCCACCGCCGCAAAACCGCTGGGCGCCTATGCCGACCGGTGGGAGGCCTTCGTCACCCGCGCGCTGCCGCGACCCCGCCTTGTCATTCTGGGCGCGGGCGTGGGCGGCGTCGAACTCGCGCTCGCCTCGGCCCACCGCCTGCGGCAGACAGGGGCCGTGCCGCAGATCACGCTGGTCGACCGTGGCGATGCAGCCCTGCCCGCCCTTGGCCGCGTGGCGCGGACGGCACTGCTGCGGCACCTCGCACAGGCAGGCGTCACGCTGCTGACGGGGGCCTCCGCGCGTGAAATCACCGCCGATGCGGTGCATTTGCACGATGGCAGAACGCTGCCTTCCGACTTTACCCTGGCAGTCGCCAATGCGCGCCCGCAGGGCTGGCTGGCCGCCACGGGCCTTGCGCTACATCAGGGTTTCGTCACCGTCTCGCCTAGCCTGCAAAGCTCGGACCCCGCGATCTTCGCCGCAGGCGACTGCGCCCACCTGTCCTTTGCCCCGCGCCCAAAGGCGGGCGTCTACGCCGTCCGCGCCGCGCCCGTGCTGCATCACAACCTGCGCGCCACCCTGACCGGCCAACCCTTGCGCCCGTTCCGCCCGCAGCGCGATTACCTCAAACTCGTGTCGCTTGGCGACAAGCGGGCCTTGGCCGACAAATCCGGCCTCGGCACCGGCGGGCGCTGGCTCTGGCTGCTGAAAGACCGGATCGACCGGACATTCATGGCAAAATTCGCCGCTTACCCCGCCATGCCGCGCCCCTTGCCCGCGCATCCCGTGGCAGGGCTGGCACAGGCGATGGGCACCAAACCCCTCTGCGGCGGCTGCGGGGCCAAGGTCGGCGCAGGCGCATTGTCCGACGCCCTGTCGCACCTGCCTGCCCCCGCCCGCGCCGATGTGCTTTCGGGTGCCGGAGACGATGCCGCCATCCTGACCCACGGCACGCAGCGGCAGGTCATCACCACCGACCACCTGCGCGCCACCTGCAACGACCCGCGCCTGATGTCCCGCGTCACAGCGATCCACGCGCTTGGCGACATCTGGGCGATGGGGGCCGCCCCGCAAGCCGCCCTCGCCCAGATCACCCTGCCGCGCATGGGGGCCGCGATGCAGGCCGACACGCTGGCCGAGATCATGGACGAAGCAGCCACCGTCCTGCGCGCCGCAGGGGCCGATATCGTCGGCGGCCACACCTCCATCGGGGCCGAGCTCAGCATCGGCTTCACCCTCACCGGCCTTTGCGACCGCCCGATCACCAAGGCCGGCGCGAAAGCCGGCGATGCGCTGATCCTGACCAAAGCCATCGGCACCGGCACCATCCTTGCCGCCGACATGGCGCTGGCCCGCATCCCCGGCCTGATCCTCGGCCAGGCGGTGCAGGCAGCCTATGCCAGCATGTCGCGCCCGCTCGGCCCCGCCGCAGCGCTGCTTGCACCCCATGCCCATGCCATGACCGACGTGACGGGCTTCGGCCTTGCAGGTCACCTTCTGGAAATGCTCGAAGCCTCGGGCACCGCCGCCAGCATCACCCTCGCGGCCATCCCGCTGCTGGCAGGCGCACGCGCCCTCGCCGCCGCGGGCCATGAAAGCTCGCTCGCCGCCGCCAACCGCGCCGCGACCGACTGGCGCATGACCGCCCCCGCCACGCCCGAAGCGGCCCTCCTCCACGACCCGCAAACCGCAGGCCCCCTCCTCGCCGCCATCCCCGCCGACAAGGCAAAACCCCTGCTCGCCGCCCTGCATGCCATCGGCGAACCTGCCGCCCTCATCGGCCACATAACCGCAGGCCCGCCGCACCTCACCGTCCTCTGACCCTTTCACGCTGGCACAAATATCCTCGGGGTGAATGGGCCGGCACGGCCCAGAGGGGGGCGAGCCCCCCTGAAAACCCGAGCGCTAGCGAGATATAGCCTTGCGGCGGCACGCCGCTCCGTCAGATCACCGACCTTCAGAAAAGCGCCCGCACCGCCCCGTCCACGCGGTCCGCCACGGCGTCCAGATCGGCCAGCCCGTCCACCGCCACCTCGGTCAACGGCACCTCCATCCGCGCCCGATGCTTGCCGTAGCGCGGGTCGTAATGCCGCTCCATCAACCCGTCCGCCAGATCGACGAACCGCCCCGCCGCCGCCATGGCCCGCCAATCGGCGATCACCTCGGCGGGATGCGACGCCCGCAGACTGCCCAAAATCCCGTCCAGCCGCACAGGATCGGCCACCATATCGGCATAGGCCGTCACCAGATACTCCGCCCGCGCCGCCCGCGTTGCCGCAATCGCCACGCGCGGGGCAGCCACCATCGCCCGCCACAGCTTCGGCGGCAACCGCACCTCGCCCACGCGGCTGCTTTCGGCCTCCACCACCACGGGCCGCGACGGGTCGAGCCGCGCCAGCGCCACCGCCAACCGCCCCTCGAACGCCTTCTGGCTCGGCTGCTCGCCCATATGGCCAAACAGCGACCCGCGATGGTTCGCCAGCCCTTCCAGATCGATCACTTGCAACCCCCGCGCGGGCAGACGGTTCAGGATATCGGTCTTGGCACTGCCGGTATTGCCGTCCAGCACCACCACGGGGCAGGGAAAAGCCGCGTCATACAGCGCGTCCACCACCAGATGCCGCCAGCTCTTATACCCCCCCTCGACGATCTCGACCCGCCAGCCGATCTGGCTCAGGATCGACGCGAACGACCCCGACCGCTGCCCGCCCCGCCAGCAATAGACCAAGGGCCGCCACCCCCCCGGCTTGTCGGCCAGCGGCCCTTCCAGATGCCGCGCCGCATTCTTCGCCACCAGCGCCGCGCCGATCTTGCGCGCCGAAAACGGGGCCACCTGCTTGTAGATCGTGCCGACCCGCGCGCGCTCCTCGTCATCCAGCACCGGAAGCGAAATCGCGCCGGGCACATGGTCCTCGGCAAATTCCGCAGGCGCGCGCACGTCGATGATCTCGTCGAAACCCAGATCGAAAACGTCCAGCAATCCGCCCAGCTTCACCGCCATCAGAACCCCGCCTCTGCCCGCGCCACCAAAGCGGCCAGCATCGCCTCGCACCGGTCCATCTGCTCCACGCTCACATATTCATCCGGCTTGTGCCCCTGCGCCATCGATCCGGGACCGCAAATCACGGTGGGTATCCCCAGCCGCGCATCGAACAGCCCGCCCTCGGTGCCGAAAGCCACCTTGATCGTGCCGTTCGCCCCCGTCAGTCCCTTGACGAACGCCACCACCTCGGCCCCGACCGGCGTGCCAAGGCCCGGATAGTCCCACAACCGCTCGACCCGGATCGCCGTTTCGGGAAATTCGCCCCGCAAGGGCGCGACGATGGCCTCGGCCCCCGCCTCGACCTCGGCGATCAACCCGGCCACATCCTCTCCGGCCAGCGACCTGATCTCCCAATCCACCACGGCGGCATTGGGCACGATGTTGACCTGCACGCCGCCGTTCAGCTTGCCCACATGCAGCGTGGAATAGGCGATGTCGTAATCCCCGTCCCGCATCCCCTCGGCCGCGACCCGCGCCTGCACGCGCCGCACCACGCCCACGAAATCCGCCGCCAGATGCAGCGCGTTCAGCGCCAGCGGCGCCAGCGCCGAATGCCCCTCGCGCCCCGTGCAGGTCGCCCGCAAGGCCACCTTGCCCTTGTGCCCCGTCGCCACCTGCATCCCCGTAGGTTCCCCCACAATGCACAACCGTGGCCGCACCGGGGCCGCCGCCAGCATGTCGACAAGCGACCGCACGCCCATGCAGCCGATCTCCTCGTCGTAAGACAGCGCCAGATGCAGCGGCACCCGCAGCGGGCGCCGCGCTGCCCCCAGCATCGCCGCGATGGCGCAGGCGACGAACCCCTTCATGTCCGCCGCCCCGCGCCCGTAATAGCGCCCGTCGGCCTCGGTCAGTGCAAAGGGCGGCTTGGTCCATGCCTGCCCGTCCACCGGCACCACATCGCTATGGCCCGACAGCATCACCCCGCCCGCGCCCCCGGGTCCGACCGTGGCGTAAAGGTTCGCCTTGGTCCCGCCCGCATCGGGGATCAGAACCGCAGCAATCCCCGCCGTCGCCAGAAGCTCGCGCACGAACTCCATCAGGGCAAGGTTGGGCTTGTGGCTGACGGTGTCAAAGGCGATCAATCGCGCCAGTATCTCGCGGGTTTGCATCCGAACACTCCTGTCCGCGCCACCTAACCGCAAAGTGACCCGATGCGAAAGGGGCCGGACTTGCCGCGCCGCCTGCAAGGGTGCAAAAGCCCCGCTTGAAAAGCAAAGGGGCCAAGCTGCACATGCCGATTCAGACGCGCCACCGCCCGCCACAGGGCAGACTGTCCCCTTGCCGCGCGCTCGCCCTGCTGTTTGCCGTGACAGCAACACCCCACGCCGCCATCGCCCAGTCTGCACCTGCCCAGTCTGCACCCGCCCAGTCCGCACCCGCCACGACCACCACCACGACCACCCCCTCAGGCCCCGGAGCCGTATCGCAATTCATGGCCGCCCAAGAACTCTTCGCCCTCGGTCGCGCCCGCAAAGACCCGCTCGCGGTGCTTGCCGCCGCCCGCCTCGCCGCGGCCATCCAGCCCGCCGATGTGATCCGCAGCCCCGACCCCGCCGCCGAACCGCTGCCCCCGGGCCACCCCGACGCCGCCACCATGTTCACCGCCGCCAAGGCCCTCGCCGCCGAGGACGGCAGCCTTACCGATCTGGCGACACGCAGCGCAGCCGAAGCCGCCCGCCTGCCGACCCGCAGCCTGACCCGCAGCAGCACCGCCATCGCCGCAGGCCAAAGCCAAAGCTACAGCCTCGCCGTCTTTGCCGCCGCACGGGCCGAAGTGGGCCTGCTGGGCGACGGCAGCGCCAACCTCGACCTTTCGGTCGCTCGGGGCCAAGACCCGCTCTGCATCGACCGCAACCCCGACGACCGCGCGCTTTGCGTCTTTGCCCTGCCCGAAAACGCCACCGTCACCATCACCGTGACGAACCGCAGCGAAACAGCGTCAAGCTACAGCCTGCTGACCAACTGACCTTCCGCCAACCCCTTGTTCTGCAACAGTTGCCGCGCAGCGAACCCTGACAAGGGCGGGGGGCTGTCTGCCCCCCGCGGCGCGTGCCGCGCCTCCCCCCGAAGAAATTATTTTTTTCAAGAACGCCAGCGTCGCCATCACCGTAACGTACCGCAGCAAAACAGCGTCAAACCATAGCCTGATGACCAACTGACCTTCCGCCAACCCCTTGTTCTGCAACAGTTGCCGCGCAGCGAA
>JBBAUB010000006.1:200444-209242 GCA_040398445.1 Gemmobacter sp.
CCTGACAAGGGCGGGGGGCTGTCTGCCCCCCGCGGCGCGTGCCGCGCCTCCCCCCCGAGGATATTTTTCCAGCGTGAAAGACAGGCCGCGACCTTGCTTTCACGCTGGAAAAATATCCTCGGGGGAGCCCCGCAGGGGCGTGGGGGCGGAAAGCCCCCGTCCGACCGCCGCCACAACGCGCGACACCCCGCCACTAGCGCCCCCTCCCCCAGCCGGGGGAGGGAAAGGGAGGGGGCGACAGCGTAAAGGGCGGGGAGGGGGCGACCGCGTAAAGGGCGGGGAGCGGGTCAACAGCCCGCACATGCCCCCCGCCGCAATCCATCTTGGCCCGCGCCGCCGCAGCCTGTATGACACCGCTTCCGAAGCCCAACGAAAGGACCGGCCGCACGCGGCCCCCCCATGCGCAGCGCCCGCCTTTCCCAAGCCATCGACAGCGGAATGTTCCGCCTTCCCGCCGAAGGGCGCATCGCCGTTCTGCGCCCGCGCATCGGTGACGAACTGTCCGACCTGCCGCGCGACCGGCTTGTGGTCGCCACGGGCTTCCGTCCCGATCACGACTGGTTCGCCGCCCGCGGCTATACCGCCCAGGCGCAGGCCACAGGCCCCTTCGCCGCCGCCATCCTGTGCCTGCCCCGCGCCAAGGCACTCGCCCGCGCCATGCTGGCCGAAGCTTCGGCGCTGGTCGTGGCGGGTGGCCCCGTCGTGGTCGACGGGCAAAAGACCGACGGCATCGACGCCGTGCTGAAAGACCTGCGCGGACGGGTCGCCCTGTCGGAAACCCTGTCCAAGGCGCATGGCAAACTGGCCGTCTTTGCCGCCGGTCCCGCTTTGGCCGACTGGGCCGCGCAGCCGTCACAGGTCGAGGGTTTCACCACCCTGCCCGGCGTGTTCTCGGCCGATGGCATCGACCGTGGCTCGGCACTTCTGGCCGCCGCCCTGCCCGCCGACCTCAAGGGTCGCGTGGCCGACCTCGGCGCGGGCTGGGGGTATCTGTCGCAAGCCGTCCTCGGCCATCCGGCGGTCAAGGAACTGCACCTCGTCGAAGCCGAAGCCGACGCCCTGTCTTGCGCCCGCGTCAACATCATCGACGACCGCGCCCAATTCCATTGGGCCGATGCGACCACGTGGAAAGCCACGCGCGGCATGGATCACATCGTCATGAACCCGCCCTTCCACACCGGACGCGGAGCCGATCCCGCACTTGGCGCGGGCTTCATCGCGGCGGCAGCGCGGAACCTGAACCCGCAAGGCGCGCTTTGGCTGGTCGCCAACCGCCACCTGCCCTATGATCGCAGCCTTGCCACGCTGTTTCGCGACGTGACCGACCTTGGTGGCGACACCGCCTATCGCCTGACCCGCGCCGCCGTGCCGATCCGCGCCCGCTGACCCGCAAAGGACGCCCATGTCATTCTCCATCACGGGCAAGACCGCCATCGTCACCGGCGCCGCCAACGGCATCGGCCTCGCCATCGCCCGCCACCTGCTGGCCAAGGGCGCGAACGTCATGTTCGCCGACATCGACGAAGCGCGGCTCGATCTGGAGGTGGGCGCCGAATCCCGCGCCGAAGGCCCCGTGCGCATGTTCTCGGGCGACCTGCGCCAGCGCCTGACCATCGCCAACCTGCTCTCGGCCACCATCGACGCCTTTGACCGTGTCGATATCCTCGTCAACGCCAGCCGCCAGTTTTCCACCTCGGATGTGCTCGATCCCGAAAAGGACTGCGTCGAAGCCCTGCTCGACCAGAACCTGATGACCGCGCTGCGCCTGTCGCAGATGACCGCAAAGCGCATGATCCAGCGCGCCGCAAAAGACCGCAGCGACGATGACGGCGCGCAGCCCGCCATCGGCTCGATCATCAACTTCTCGTCGCTCGCCGCGACGCGCACGCAGGCCAACCTGCTGGGCTATTCCATCTCTTGCGCGGCGGTCGAACAGATGACCCGCTCGCTCGCCGTGGCGCTTGCGCCACGCGGCATCCGCGTCAACGCCATTTCCTTCGGCTCGGTGATGAGCGCGAGCCTGCAATCGGCCCTGCGCGACACGCCCGACTGGCGGGTCGCCATCGAAAGCGCCACCCCGCTCGGGCGCATCGCGCCTGCCGACGAACTGGCCGAAACCGTGCATTTCCTCGCCTCCGACGCATCGGCCTTCATGACGGGGCAAGTCCTTACGCTCGACGGCGGGCGCGGGCTGGTCGACACCGTCACCGCCCCCGCGCATTAACAGCTATTCGGGATATTGCGCCTTGCACTGGGCGACCACGCCCTCGGCCTCGCGCGCCAATTGGTCGCGCTTGGTGAACAGCGACTCAAGCTTGGCGCGCTCCGCGTTCAGGTCGATCGCCATCGGACGCGTGCGCGTCTCGGTTTCCTCGTCCAGACAGGGGCGGGTCTGCAACGGCGCATCCGGCTTGCGCTGCGGCACCACGCATTCCTTCCAGACCGGCACCGACACGCTGTATTGCTCCAGCGCATAGCCACGGTCCAGATTGCCCTGCACCTCGGCGATCAGCTTGTCCATCGTCCGCAAATCGCGGGTATTGCGGTTGATGCACTGCTCTTGCGGCGTGCCACAAGCGGCAAGCAGCGACAAAACAGACATCGAAAGCATCAGGCGGCGCATGGCAAACCCCTCGCAGAAAGACCGGCTTGCCCCGTTCTAGGCGCTTCCTCCGGCCTTGCCAAATGCCATGTTGGCGCGGCTTGTTCCATTTGCTAGGCATGCATCTGTAAACTTCAGGAGACACCGATGACCGATCCGTTCGACACCCGCAAAGCCGAAGCCGCCGCATGGTTTCGCACCCTGCGCGATCGGATCGTCGCTTCGTTCGAAGACCTCGAAGACCGGTACGGCGCAGATAACGGATCGGCAACCCCCGGCCGGTTCGAGGTGACCCCCACCACCCGCGCCGATGGCGGCGGCGGATTGATGAGCGTGCTGCGCGGCGGGCGCGTCTTCGAAAAGATCGGGGTGAACGTATCGCAGGTCCACGGCACGCTGGGCGAACGGGCGCAAAAGGCGATGGCCGCGCGCGGCGTTCCGGGCATGGACAAAGACCCCCGCTTCTGGGCATCGGGCATCAGCCTCGTGGCCCATATGGTCAACCCGCATTGCCCCGCCGTCCACATGAACACCCGCATGTTCTGGACACCCCACGCCTGGTGGTTCGGCGGCGGCTCCGACCTCAACCCCTGCCTCGAATATGCCGAGGATACCGCCCATTTCCACGGCCAGATGCAGGCCGCCTGCGACGCGCATGACCCCGCCTATTTTCCGCGCTTCAAAGCATGGGCCGACGAATACTTCTTCGTCCCCCACCGTGGCCGCGCCCGCGGTGTGGGCGGCATCTTCTACGACGATCTGAACACCGGCGACTGGGACGCCGATTTCGCCTTTACCCGCGATGTCGGCGCACATTTCCTGCCCGCCTTCGTGCCGCTCACCGAACGCCGCGTGAACACACCGTGGACCGAGGATGACCGCGAAGCGCAGCTTGTCCACCGTGGCCTCTATGCCGAATACAACCTCGTCTACGACCGTGGCACCAAATTCGGGCTGGAAACCGGCCACGACGCCAACGCCGTGTTGATGAGCCTGCCGCCCATCGCCAAGTGGACATGACCGCGCCCGCAGGCTAAGGCAGGCCCGCACACAAAGGCGGAACCGACATGGCCGACATCGAGATCAAGGCACAAGCCTTCTGGACCGACACCGCAGACGGCACCACCGCCGTAGGCTTTGCCACCAGCGAAGACCCCGAAGACGGCTACGTCCTGTTCGAAGGCACGCCCGGCGCTCCGGTCAAGACGGTCTATGTCGAGGTCTCCGACGAAATCTTCGGCTCCGATGACGCCATAGAAACCGTCGCCTTCACCGATACGGGATTTACCCTGACCCTGACCGCCCGCGCCGCCAGCAAGTTCGGCATGGTGCAGGCGGTCGAGGTGCGCGTGGCCGCCGACGATACCGACGGCCAGACCGCCCTTGCCGCCCTGAAAGCCCTGCTCGCCTGACCAAGCGGTTTTTGACGCAAAAACCGCGCCGGAATTTGACGCAAATTCCGCATCCCCCCGCCTGACACCGGTTTCTACGTCAGAAACCGGCGCGGAATTTGCGTCAAATTCCGCCCTACTCCTGCCCGCACAGCACCTGCGCCGGACGCGCCGCCAAGAGGCGCAGCGCAAACACATCCCCCCGCCTGACACCGGTTTCTGCGTCAGAAACCGGCGCGGAATTTGCGTCAAATTCCGCCCTACTCCTGCCCCCGCAAAACCTGCGCCGGACGCGCCGCCAACGGGCGCAGCGCAAACAGCTTCCGCATCACCCCGCCTGACACCGGTTTCTGCGTCAGAAACCGGCGCGGAATTTGCGTCAAATTCCGCCCTACTCCTGCCCCCGCAAAACCTGCGCCGGACGCGCCGCCAACGGGCGCAGCGCAAACAGCTTCCGCATCACCCCGCCTGACACCGGTTTCTGCGTCAGAAACCGGCGCGGAATTTGCGTCAAATTCCGCCCTACTCCTGCCCCCGCAAAACCTGCGCCGGGCGCGATGCCAACGGGCGCAGCGCAAACAGCAGCCCCGCCACGGTCGTGGCCAGCACGCCCCCCGCCACGATGCCCAGCGCCGACAGCGGTTCAAAGGCGTATTTCGCCTCCATCACCCAGACCATTACCGCCCAACCGGCAAGGCCCCCCGCCACAATCGCAACCGCCCCCGCCGCCGCTCCCATCAGGGCCGAGCGCAAGGCGAATGACGCCAATATCCCGCCCCGCGTCGCGCCCAGCGTTTTCAGCACCGCCGCCTCGTAAACCCGCGCAGGCTCGCCCGCCGCCGCCGCCCCGATCAGCACCACGAACCCCGTCAGCAAGGTTGCCGCCGCCGCCCATGCCGTCGCCGTTGCAATGGCCGACAAGGCCTCGGTCACGCGGTCGATGGCATCGCGGATGCGGATCGCCGTCACGTTGGGCATCGCCTTGGTGATGTCGCGCAAAAGCGGCGCTTCGGCGCTAGCTTCCGCATAGACCGTGGCGATGAACGTATGCGGCGCACCTTGCAGCGCGGCAGGGTCCATCGTCATCACAAAGCCCATTCCGGCGCTGGAAAAATCCACCTGCCGGAAACTGGTGATCGTCGCCGGAATATCCCGCCCCAGCACGTTCACCACCAGCGTATCGCCCAGCTTCAGCCCGATCTCCCCGGCCTCCTCCGCCGCAAAGGAAACCTGCGCGGGGCCGCTATAATCCTTGGGCCACCATTTGCCCGCCACGACCTTGGCATTGGCCTGCGGTTCGGCGGAATAGGTCACCCCCCGATCCCCGCGCACCACCCAATGCTCGCCCGCCACCTCTTTCGCGGGCCGCCCGTTGATCTGGGTCAGCACGCCCCGCAACATCGGCGCGCTTTCGACCTTGCTTACCGCGGGGTCACCTTGCGTGCGCTTCAGAAACGCCTCGATCTGGTCCGGCTGGATATCGACGAAGAAAAACGCGGGCGCGCGCTTGGGCAAATCGGTCGCAATGGCCGACCGCAGGTTGGCGTCGATCTGCCCCACCGCCGCCAGCACGGCCAACCCCAGCCCCAGCGACAGGATCACCGATGACGCCTCTTCCCTCGGCCCGCCAATCGCCGCCAGCGCCAGCCGCAACCCCGTCCGCCCCCGCGCAAAGCGCGACCGCGCCATGGCCCTTGTGGCTCGCCGCAAGGCGAATGCCGCACCCCACAGCACCAGCAGCGCGCCCACCACCCCGCCCGCAGCACCGAACGTCAGCTTCCAGTTCCCCGAAAACCACGCCGCCCCGCCCAGCAGCAGCACGGCCAGCGCCACCAGCGCCAGCACATGCCGCCCCGCCACAGGCCCGCCCCGCGCCGCCCCGCGATACAGCGCCGCCGCCCGCAGCTTTTCGGTCCGCGCCAGCGGCCACAGCGTGAACAAGAACGCCGTCACCACCCCGTAAAACGCCGCCTCTACCAGCGGAGCGGGATAGACCCCGATATCCGCCGGAAACGGCAACGACGCCTCGATCACCCCGCCGAATGCCAAGGGCAGCGCCGTGCCCAGCATCAGCCCCAGCGCCACGCCAAAGCCCGCCAGCGCAGCAATCTGCAACAGATAGATGCGAAAGATCAGCCGCCCCTCGGCCCCCAGCGTTTTCAACGTGGCAATCGTCGCGGTCTTGCCGTCAAGATAGGCCCGCACCGCCGCCTGCACGCCCACGCCGCCCACCGCCAGCCCGGCAATGCCCACCAGCACCAGAAACGCCCCCATCCGGTCGACGAACCGCTCCACCCCCGGCGCCGCGCGGCGGCTGTCGGCCCAGCGCATCCCCTTGTCGGCAAAGGCCGCCTCGGCCTCGGCCTCCAGCTTTGCCAGATCAACCCCCGCAGGCAGCCGCAACCGATACTGCGTCTCGTACAGCGATCCGGCCTCCAGCAACCCCGACCCCGCCAACGCATCGGTCAGCACAATCGTCCGCGGCCCCAGCGAAAACCCGCCAGTGGCCGAATCCGGCTCGCGCAGCAACACCGCGCCCAACCGGAACGCCTGCGTGCCCAGCGTGAAACGGCTCCCGAGCGTCAGCCCCAGCCGGTCCACCAGCACCTTGTCCATCGCGGCACCGGGCACCCCGTCCACCACCGCCAAGGCCCCGGCCAGCGTCCCCGCCTCCAGCTTCACCGCGCCCACCAGCGGATAGGCCCCATCCACCGCCTTCACCTGCGTCAGCGCCGAATCATCCCCAACCACCGCCATCGACCGGAAATCGACGATCTCCGACACGGCCACCGCCCGCGCCTCCATCCACGCCCGCTCCTCGGGCGTGGCAAAGCGATAGGTGAACTCCATCTGCGCATCACCGCCCAGAAGCACCGCGCCCTGTTCGGTCAGCCCCGCCTCGATGGCCGCCCGCACCAGCCCGACAGCGGCAATCGCCGCCACCCCCAGCGCAAGGCAGGCCAGAAACACCCGAAACCCGCGCAAACCCCCGCGCAATTCCCGCCGCGCGATCCGCCAGGCAAGGCTCATGCCGCAACCCGCCCGTCTGCAACCCGTCCGTCCGCCAGTTGCACCACACGGTCACACCGCGCCGCCAGCTCCGCCGCATGGGTCACCAGAACCAGCGTCGCCCCGTGCCGGTCGCGCAAGCCGAACAGCAATTCCATGATCGCCGCCCCGTTCACCCCGTCCAGGTTCCCGGTCGGCTCGTCCGCCAGCAACAACGCAGGCCTCGGCGCCGCCGCCCGCGCCAAGGCAACGCGCTGCTGCTCGCCCCCCGACATCTGGCTCGGATAATGGTCCATCCGCGCCCCCAACCCCACGGCGCGCAACTCCGCCTCGGCCCGGCCAAAGGCATCCTCCGCCCCCATCAACTCCAACGGCACCGCGACATTCTCCAAAGCCGTCATCGTCGGGATCAGATGAAACGACTGGAACACCACCCCCATCCGCCCGCGCCGGAACCGCGCCAGCGCGTCCTCGTCCAGCGCCGTCATATCCTGCCCCAGCGCCAGCACGCGCCCCCCCGTGGCCCGCTCCAACCCGCCCATCAGCATCAGAAGCGAAGACTTCCCCGATCCCGAAGGCCCGACCAGCCCCACCGTCTCGCCGGCATGAACTTCCAGTGATATGCCCTTCAATATCTCGACCGGCCCCGCATTTCCCGCCAAGGTCAACCGCGCATCTTCCAGCGCCAGAACGGTATCCGCCATGCAACTCGCCCCTATTCTTTCGGTCACATATGGCGCTTGCCGCCGCATCCGCAACGTCACGTTTGCGTTTCTGGCCCTCGCGGCGGGCTTTACGGGCGCGGCCCGCGCCGAACCGCTGACTTTGGTGGCATTCGGCGACAGCCTGACCCAAGGCTACGGCCTGCCCGATGGCGACGGCCTCGTGCCGCAACTTCAGGCATGGCTCACCGCCAACGGCGCCGATGTCACGGTGCTGAACGCAGGCGTCTCGGGCGACACCACCGCAGGGGGCTTGTCGCGCATCGCATGGACCCTCACACCGGATGTCGATGCCATCATCGTCACCTTGGGCGGCAACGACCTCTTGCGCGGCATTGACCCCGCCGAAACGCGCCGCAACCTCGACGGCATCCTGACCGAGACGCAATCGCGCAACCTTCCCACCCTGCTCGTCCCCATGGTCGCCCCCGGCAACTTTGGCGCGGCCTACAAAACCGCCTTCGACGCCCTCTACCCCGCCCTCGCCACCACCCATGGCGCAACCCTCGCCCAACCCTTCTTCGCCCCCCTCACCGGCGGCAGCCAAGACCCCGCCGCCATGCAGCAATGGCTGCAAGCCGACGGCATCCACCCCAACAAAGCGGGCGTCACCAAAGTCGTCGAGGTCTTGGGGCCCGAAGTCCTCGCCCTGCTACATTC
The DNA here is from genome assembly GCA_040398445.1 of Gemmobacter sp. GTDB lineage: Bacteria > Pseudomonadota > Alphaproteobacteria > Rhodobacterales > Rhodobacteraceae > Paragemmobacter. Next base: position 208,829 of record JBBAUB010000006.1, read on the forward strand.
GGTAAAAGCACCCTGATCGGTGATGGCGAAAGACCTCGCAAAAGGCCGCACCCGATAGCCTTCCCTGCTTCCGATCGGGCGGTGTCCTCCTCTGCCGTCCTCCCTTCTCCCCCGCCCTCCGGCGCGATGCGCGGCGGCCACACGGCCAAGCAACACGGGGCCACGCCGCACCGCAGCCGCAACGCTTGGCCCGTTCGATGACGCCCTGACCAACGGCATCCCGACCGAAACCGAAACCCGCAACCGCCCCGTCCCAATCGTCCCCATCCCCACCCCACCGCCTCGACTTTCACGATGACGCCACCCGAAACCCCCAAGACCGCCCCGCCTCACCCCAAAGACCAAGCGCATCCCCCCGCCCCCGCCCCCTTTCACACTCGCCCAAATATCCTCGGGTGGGTCCGGGAGGGCAGA
>JBBAUB010000007.1:0-74809 GCA_040398445.1 Gemmobacter sp.
AGCGAAGCCGGAAAACTCTGCCTTCGGGCGGTCCAACGTTGGGGGTCGGATCACTGGATGCACAGCCGATCGAGGCGGCAGCGCGCGCCACCGAGATGCTCGGCGTTATCCTCGCCTTCGGCCCCAAGCCCAACTTGAAAACACTTACGAGGGACCAGTGGGATGTCGCCGGCCGTGTTGGCTTTGAGTTCGCGGCTCGTGGCGAGGTTGGCGTCATTGAAGGCCTGACAGAGGTACGCAAGCGGTTCGACAAATCTGGTATCGGCAATGCAGCAGCCGGTCCGCAAATGGTGTATGGGCGCCTCTACCAGTGGTTGGAGTTTTCAAAAAGCGGCAAGGATCCAGGTCCGATCAGAGAGCTTCTTCGGGAGCATATCTTGGAGACGGTGGAGATCGCGCCCGGGAGGAACCTGCTGGGTCTCCCTGTTACGTCGCGGCGGCGCCACACCGTTCACTCGCTGGCAGATGCCACGGGAACCCATCCAAAAACCGTGCGCAATCTTCTGATTGCGAGGGGGCTTCTGCCGGATGATCCCAGTGTGGCGCGTTGCGCAACCGTCGATGCCAAGACTGGTGAGCACGAGGTCGCCGCCATGAAGGCTTCGGTGCCGCAAATCAAATTGCCTAGCGTACTGAACACTACACGAGGGCAGGTTATCCAGCTGATCGAGGCAGGGTTCCTCCCGCTCATCACCGAGAAAAAACATGGGGTGGTTCGTCGCTCTTGCGCCGCCGACGTAGTAGACGGGTTTTGTGCAGACCTTCTGCGTCACGCCAAAATCGTGGACAAGAAGCCGGAAGGGGCTATGGGAATTCCGGACGCGGCGCAGGCCGCCTTTGTGCTCTCCGCGGTGATTGTGCGTATGGTGGTCACTGGCGCGCTGAAGCGCATCTACAAGATTGCTGGCGTTCCGGGATATGGCGGCATCTTGGTCGACCCGGATGAGGTTCGCAAGATTGCCAAGCCGCCCGCGCCCGTAGAGGCCGTTCCTGTTTACCTTGCTGCCCGCAAGCTCGGTTTTTCGCTGTCCGTCGTGAACGCGCTTGTCAAGGCCCGGGAGGGTGGGCCGTTACTTCCGACCGTTCCCGGGAACGAGCGGGCCAAGGTCATGATCCATCTATCTGATCTCGATCGTTTCGCGCGCAATTGTATCGGGCTGACAAAGCTTTCTAGCGAAATGGGCATCCACCACATTCAGCTCCGCAGGGTGCTCGACGCTGCAGGGGTTGTTCCGATCGGTAATGCGGCCGAGCTCGGCGCGCGCATCTACCGGCGGTCGGAGATCAAATTGGACTGACCCAGCCACTGAGTTTTCGCCGTCCCTAGGCCGCCCCTCTGGGCGGCCTTTTCGTTTCCAGCGCGCGGCAGTCTGATCAGAGCTTCAGAAAGATGGAAAAACCTTGCCCCGAAAATGGAAGAAATCGCCATCAGCGACACAAATGGCCCATTGAAATCAAATGATTTTTTCTTGAGGAATGGAAAGACCTCGCGGTACGCTACAGGCGTTTGTAGCGTATCTTAGGGTTTTTCAGTCCGGGCCTTTTCTTGCAACGCCGCCGCCGCCCGGTTTCGGGCGCAGCTTCTGCGAAGCTGCAGGTGAATTTGCAAGGAAAGGCCGCGGAACGGGCCGCGGTGGGGGCGGAAACGACGAAGGCGCTTGCAGTCGGGCCGGGTTGGCGCTATCGCGCCCGACTTCTGCGGGCTTTTCACGCCTGCCGTTGAGGATTCGCCGCTGCGATGCTAGCCTTGCAGACAAGCCCAAGTCAGGGCTCCCTGCGCCGGGGAATGATCGGCGCGCAACTCTGGAGGACGATGTCCTGTCTCATTCTGACCCAACGACCGGTTTGCCGGTCGGGCCGCGGGCCGAGCGCATGAGCGCCGCCGCCGCACATGCCGAAGCCTATACCGCCGAAGACCTTTTGGCGCGTGTGCTTGCCTCGCTCGACGATGACAAGGCCGAAGAGATCGTGGAGATCGATTTGCGCGGACGGTCGGACGTGGCCGATTACATGGTCATCTGTTCGGGCCGGTCGACCCGTCAGGTCGCCGCGATTTCGGAAAAGCTGGCCGACCGGATGAAGCAGGACCTGCATCTTGTCGTCCGGATGGAAGGCAAGGAGACCGGCGACTGGGTGCTGATCGATGCGGGCGATGTGATCGTCCACGTCTTCCGCCCCGAAGTGCGCGAATTCTACCAGCTTGAAAAGATGTGGCTTCCCGGCGATCCGCATCGCAATCCGGTCGCAAGCGCCTGAGATGCGGGTGCATCTGCTGGCCGTGGGGCGGATGCGGTCCGGCCCCGAGCGGGTGCTGGTGGATGATTACGTCACGCGGTTCGACCGGACGGGGCGGGCGCTGGGCCTTGGCCCGCTGACCGAACACGAGGTCGAAGACAAGAAGGGCGGCGGGATGGAGGCCGAGGGCGAGCTTTTGGCCCGCGCCCTGCCTGCCGGTGCATTGCTCGTGACGATGGACGAGCGCGGGCGGGTGATGTCATCGCCCGAGTTTGCGCAGATGCTGGCCAAGTGGCGTGACGGCGGGCGGCAGGACGTGGCTTTCGTGATCGGCGGCGCGGACGGGATCGCGCCGGATTTGCGGGCGCGGGCCGAGGGTTCGGTCAGTTTCGGGGCGATGGTCTGGCCGCATATGCTGGTGCGGGTGATGCTGGCCGAACAACTGTATCGTGCCGCGACGATTCTGGCGGGCGGGCCTTACCATCGGGCGTGAAACGTTGCCGAAGGCGGCGGCTGGCGTTATCTAGGCGCAACCAGACGAGAAGGGCCGCGCCATGACCAATCCGAAACCTGTTGTGCTGTGCATTCTGGATGGCTGGGGGCTGTCGGAGGTAAGGGCGGGGAACGCTCCGGCCCTGGCGGATGTGCCGAATTTCTGGCGGCTTATGGCGACATGCCCCCATGCGACGCTGGTGACGCACGGGCCGGATGTGGGGCTGCCGCGCGGGCAGATGGGGAATTCGGAAGTCGGGCATACCAACATCGGTGCGGGGCGCGTGGTTGCGATGGACCTTGGGGCGATCGATCTGGCGGTCGAGGACGGATCTTTTGCCACGAACGAGGCGCTGGTCGCGTTCATCGCCACGCTGAAGGCGGGCGGCGGGGCGGCGCATCTGATCGGGGTGATCTCGAACGGCGGGGTGCACGGGCATATCGTGCATGTTCTGGCGGCGGCGCGGGTGATTGCGGCGGCGGGCGTGCCGGTCTGGCTGCATGCGGTGACGGACGGGCGCGACGTGGCGCCAAGCTCGGCCGCGGGGTTCGTGGGCGAGCTGGTGGCGGGCCTGCCTGCGGGGGCGCGGGTGGCGACGGTGATCGGGCGGTATTGGGCGATGGACCGCGACAACCGCTGGGACCGTGTGGGCCGTGCTTTTGACGCGATGGTGCGGGGGACGGGCGAGGTGGCGGCCGATGCGGTGGCTGCGGTGGCTGCCTCCTATGCCAAGGGCGAGACGGACGAGTTCGTGGCCCCCACGGTGATCGGCGGTTACGGCGGGATGCGCGACGGGGACGGGGTGTTCTGCCTGAACTTCCGCGCCGACCGGTCGCGCGAGATTTTGGCGGCGCTGGGCGATCCGGCGTTCGATGCCTTTGAAACCGGGCCGCGCCCTGCCTTTGCCGCGATGCTGGGGATGGTCGAGTATTCGCAAGGCCACAACGCCTATATGGAAACCGCCTATCCGAAGCGGGATATCAGGAACACGCTGGGCGAATGGGTGGCCATGGCGGGCAAGACGCAGTTCCGGCTGGCCGAGACCGAGAAATACCCGCATGTGACGTTTTTCCTGAACGGTGGCCGCGAGGTGCCGTTTGACGGCGAGGCGCGGGCGATGCCGAAATCGCCCAAGGTGGCGACCTATGACTTGCAGCCCGAAATGAGCGCGGGCGAGGTTTCGGACGAGTTGGTGAAGGCCATCGAACATGGTTACGACCTGATTGTCGTGAATTTCGCCAATCCCGATATGGTGGGCCATACCGGCGATCTGGCGGCGGCGATCAAGGCCTGCGAGGCGGTGGACCGTGGCTTGGGCCGCGCCATGGCGGCGCTGGAGGCGCGGGGGGGTGCGATGGTGGTCTGTGCCGACCATGGCAATTGCGAGATGATGATCGACCCTTTGACCGGCGGGCCGCATACGGCGCATACGACGAATCCTGTGCCGGTTATCCTGTTCGGCGGACCTGCGGGCGCGCGGTTGCGCGACGGGCGGCTGGCGGACCTTGCGCCGACGGTGCTGGGGCTGATGGGCCTGCCCTTGCCGCCCGAGATGACAGGGCAAAGCCTGACCCTATGATCCGTTTGGTCGCCCTGCTGGTGTTGCTTGCCGCGCCCGTCGCGGCGCAGGGCGTGGCCGATCAGGCGGCGGATGCGGCGGCCGATTTGCAGCGGGCGGTTTCGGCGCTGCAAAAGGCCGAAGGGGCCAAGGACCGCGTGGCGGCGCTGACCCAGACCATCGCAGCCTATGAAAGCGGGCTGGGTGTTCTGCGCGAGGCGCTGCGGCAGGCGAGTTTGCGCGAAACCGAGCTGTCGTTGCGGTTCAACGCGCAGCGCGAGCGGATCGGGCAGTTGGTGGCGGTGCTGGCGCAGCTTCAGGCCGATCCGGGGCCGCTGTTGATGATGCACCCCGAGGGGCCGCTGGGAACGGTGCGGTCGGGAATGATGCTGGCCGATGTGACGCCCGCCTTGCAGGGCGAGGCGATGCGGCTGAAGGGCGAATTGCAAGAGTTGCGCGACCTGCGCGATTTGCAGGTTGCGGCGGGCGACACGCTGGCGCGGGGGTTGCAGGCGGCGCAGGCGGCACGGTCGGCGCTGTCGCAGGCGATTTCGGACCGGACAGAATTGCCCAAGGGGTTTGCAGACGACCCCGAGGAATTGCGTCGGTTGCTGGAAAGCGCGGATACGCTGGATGCCTTTGCGTCGGGGTTGGCACCCGCCGAGGAGGACGAGAATTACTTCATCACCGCCAAGGGGCGGTTGCCGTTGCCGGTGCGCGGGTCGGTGCTGCGGCGTCCGGGCGAGACCGATGCGGCGGGGGTGAAGCGACCGGGGTTGACGCTGTCGGTCAGGCCGCGGGCGCTGGTCACGGCACCATGGCCTTCGACGATCAGGTATCGGGGGCCGCTGCTCGACTACGGAAATGTGATCATCCTGGAACCCGGTGGCGGCTATCTTCTGGTGCTTGCGGGCCTTGGGACGGTGTATGGAGAGGTGGGCGAGGTGGTTTCTGCCGGAGCGCCCGTCGGGCTGATGGGCGGGACGGACCCGACGCTTGCCGATCTGTTGTCGGTGACGGAAGATGATGGTGGCGTGCGCGAGACGGAAACGCTTTATATGGAATTGCGGCACGGGGCCGATCCGGTGGACCCGGAAGAGTGGTTCACCGAAGAAAGGGATTGAGGCGGATGAAGAAGTACGTGATGGCCGCGCTGGGTGGCACCGTTGCCGGCGTATTGCTGACCACGCAGGTGGCTGGCCCGCTTATCGCAGAAGAGACCAAGCACAGCACCTCGGTCTATGAACAGCTTGATCTGTTCGGTGATATCTTCGAGCGCGTGCGGTCGCAGTATGTCGAGGAAGTCGACAGCGAAAAGCTGATACAGGCGGCGATCAGCGGGATGCTGACATCGCTCGATCCGCATTCGAGCTATATGCCGCCCGACGCCTTTGCCGATATGCAGGTGCAGACGCGCGGCGAGTTCGGCGGGCTGGGCATCGAGGTTACGCAGGAAGAAGGCTATATCAAGGTCGTCTCGCCCATGGACGGCACGCCGGCCGACAAGGCGGGAATCAAGGCGGGCGATTTCATCACGCAGGTGAACGGCGAAAGCACGACGGGCCTAAACCTTGACGATGCCGTCGACAAGATGCGCGGGCCGGTCGGGTCGGAGATCATCCTGACCATCGTGCGCGAGGGCACTGCCGATCCGTTCGACGTGTCGTTGATCCGCGATACGATCAAGGTCACGGCGGTCAAGGGACGCACGGTCGGCAAGACCGTGGTGCTGCGGATTTCGGCGTTCAACGACCAGACGACGCCGGGGCTGGAAGCCGAGTTCAAGAAGGGTGTCGATGCGCTGGGCGGGCTGGACAATGTCGAAGGCTTTGTCATCGACCTGCGCAACAACCCCGGCGGCCTGTTGACCGAGGCGATCAGCGTGTCGGACGCCTTCCTTGAAAAGGGCGAGATCGTGTCGACCCGCGGGCGCAATCCGCAGGACGGCGAGCGGTTCAATGCCAAACCCGGCGACATGGCGGGCGGCAAGCCTGTGGTGGTGTTGATCAACGGCGGGTCTGCCAGTGCGTCGGAAATCGTGACGGGGGCATTGCAGGACCACCACCGCGCCATCGTCGTGGGGACCAAGAGCTTTGGCAAAGGGTCGGTCCAGACGGTGGTGCCGCTGCGCGGGCAGGGTGCGATGCGGTTGACCACGGCGCGGTATTACACGCCGTCGGGCCGGTCGATCCAGGCGTTGGGCGTGATGCCCGATATCGTGGTGAACCAGCCCAAGCCCATCGATCCGGCGACCGAAGCTCCGGCTGGACCCGAGGTCAACGCGCAGGGCGGCCGGACCGAGGCCGATCTGCGCGGCATATTGTCGAACGATTCGATGACCGAGGATGAGAAGAAGCTGCTCGAGGAAGAGCGCGCCAAGGTCGAAGAAGCGGCCAAGCTGCGGGACGAGGATTACCAGTTGGCCTATGCCGTCGACATCATCCACGGGCTGTCGACCGTGGCTTTGGCGCAGCAGCCGTGAAAAGGGGGGGCCGCAGGACACTGCGGCCCAAGCCATGAGCGCACAAGACCTGCCATATCGCCCCTGCGTGGGGATCGTGTTGATCAACGCCAAGGGCGAGATCTTTGCCGGTCAGCGGCTGGATTCGACTGCCCAAGCGTGGCAGATGCCGCAGGGCGGGATCGACGCGGGCGAAAAGCCGCGTCAGGCGGCCTTGCGCGAATTGTGGGAAGAGACGGGGGTAACCGCCGCTCTGGTAGATTTCGTGGCCAAGACCGATGACTGGGTAACCTATGATCTGCCGCCCGAGTTGCTGGGCAAGGTCTGGGGTGGCAAGTATCGCGGGCAGCGGCAGAAGTGGTTTTTGTTCCGCTTTACCGGAAGCGACGACCAGATCGTGATCCAGACCGAACATCCCGAGTTCAGCCGCTGGCGCTGGATCGGGGCCGACGAGATGGTGGCCGCAATCGTGCCGTTCAAGCGGGCGGTCTATGAGCAGGTGGTGGCAGAGTTCCGCCCGCACCTTGCCTGACGGTTACTGCGCGGCGATGGGGCGGGACACGAGGTCGCGCACCAAGGGAATGACCTTTTCGCCGTAAAGGCGGATGCCTTGCATCAGCGTTTCATGCGGCATCGGGCCGGTGGCATATTTCATGTCGAAGCGGGTGACGCCAAGGTCGGACAGGGTGGCCGCAATCTTGCGCGCCACCGTTTCAGGCGCGCCGACGTAAAGCGAGCCATGCGCGATTTCGGCCATGAACCGGTCAGGTGTGACAGGGGGCCAGCCGCGTTCGGACCCGATGCGGTCGAACATCGTCTTGTAATGCGGCCAGAGCTGTTCGGCGGCAAGGTCATCGGTCGCGGCGATATGGCCGGGGGAATGTACGCCGATGGGGCGCGGGGTGCGGCCCATCTGGGCGCAGGCGCGGTGATACAGATCGACATAGGGTTTGAAGCGGCGCGGGTCGCCGCCGATGATGGCAAGCATCATCTGCAGGTCTTGCCGCACGACGCGCAGCACCGATTCGGGGCTGCCGCCGACGCCGACCCAGACCTGAAGCCCCGGCCCGAGCGCGGGAAAGACGTGCTGGGCCAGCAATGGCGCGCGGGTCTTGCCGGACCATGTAACCGGATCGTTGCGGAGTAGATTGGCGAAGAGATCGAGCTTTTCTTCGAACAGCAGTTCGTAATCGTCGAGTTCGTAGCCGAAGAGCGGGAAGCTTTCGGTGAATGAGCCGCGGCCCAAGATCACCTCGGCCCGCCCGCCCGAGATGGCGTTGAGGGTCGAAAAGCGTTGGAACACGCGCACCGGATCGTCGGAGGATAGCACGGTGACGGCCGAGCCGAGGCGGATGCGGCCGGTTTTCGCGGCGATGGCGGCAAGCACGATTTCGGGCGCGGAAATGGCAAAATCGCTGCGGTGATGTTCGCCAAGACCTAGGAAATGCACGCCGGTTTCGTCTGCCAAGACGCCCTGTTCGACGACATCGCGCAAGACCTGATCCTGCGGCTTGAGCGTGCCGTCGGGGCCGAGCGAGGTGTCGCCGAAACTGTCGAGGCCGAGTTCTATGGTCATGACGGGTCTTTGTTCATTCTGGTTCGACCATACGATGTTTGGCTGAGCGATAACAGGCGTTCAGGCGACATCACGCATTTGCAACTGGCTTCCTGCGCCGGATTTCACCTCGAACCGGCTGATTTTGCGCACGAGATCGGAGAGTTTGGCGCTGCCATAGGTGCGGGTGTCGAAATCGGGGTTTCCTTGGGTGATGTATTGGCCGACCTGACCGAGCGAATACCATTCGCCATCGGGATCGATGGCGCGCATGGCGGCGACGATCAGCGGGATGGCCTTGGCGGGGGGTTCCTTGCCGCCGGTGCTGGCGGGTTTCGTGTCGACGGGTTCGCTGCGGGTGGTGCTGCGCGGGGCGGGGTCGGCCTGCGGTTCGTGGTCTTCGGGCGAGCCGAGGTTTTCGACGTAGATGAAGCGTTTGCAGGCCTGACGAAAGGCTTCGGGCGTTTTCTTTTCGCCAATTCCGAAAACGTCGAGCCCCTGTTCGCGGATGCGGGCGGCGAGGCGGGTGAAATCGCTGTCGGACGACACCAGAACGAAGCCGTCGAACAGGCCCGAATGCAGGAAATCCATCGCGGCGATCACAAGGCCGATGTCGGAGGCGTTCTTGCCCTTGGTGTTGGAAAACTGCTGGTCGGCCACAAGGCCGAGGGCGGCGACCTTTTTCGCCCAGCCGCCGAGGCGTTGCGCGGACCAGTCGCCATAGATGCGGCGGACCGAGGCTTCGCCAAGGCTGGCGATTTCTTCGAAGATCGCTTCGGCATAGCCCGAAGGCACGTTGTCGGCGTCGATCAGCACGGCAAGGCGGGGGGCGCGGGGTTCTGGCATGGGTCTGGTCCTTTGGCCGTTTGTCCTGTTGTGACGGAAAGCGGGCGTGGGGGAAAGGCTGGCTTTCTTGATCGGGCGCAAGCTGTTGGCTGTCGCGCGGTGACCGGCAGGAACCCCGCCCGCGCCGAAGGGTTCACTGGCCCAAGGGTTCACTGGCCCTGACCACGGGCGAGGAACACATGGCCGAGCGCATTGCCGGAGAGGACGAAACGGTGCTGCCGGTCGTGGAGGAGCGGCTGACGTTTGGCACGCGGCGTGTCGTGACCGGACGCGTGCGGGTGCGGGTGCTGACCGAAAGCCGTGACGAGCCGGTGAGTGCCGAGCTGCTTGGCGAGACGGTCGAGGTGGTGCGGGTGCCTGTCGGGCGCGAGGTGGCCGAGGTGCCGCAGATGCGCGTCGAGGGTGACGTGACCATCCTTCCGGTCGTCGAGGAGGTGCTGGTTGTCGAACGGCGGCTGGTGCTGCGCGAAGAGGTGCATCTGCGGCGCGTGCCTTCGCGCGAGGTGGTGACGACCGAGGTGCCGTTGCGACGGCAATCCGTGGTGATCGAACGGGACGGCGACGCGCCGTCCGTAACCCCAACGAGCGAGGATGGAAGCGATGAGCGACTATGATGAGGGATCTGTAGAGTTGGGTTCGGCCCGCAGCACGACCGTGACGGGCTTTTTCGACAGCCGGGTCGAGGCGGAAGCCGCAGCCGAGCGGTTGCGGGCTTTGGGTCTGGGCGGGCAGGTCCGCGTGACCGAAGGGGCGAGCAGCAGCGAGGGCGAGGGGGAAAGCCGCGATGACCGCGGCTTTTTTGAACGGCTGGGCGATTTCCTGTTTCCCGACGAGGACCGCAGCACCTATGCCGAAGGGCTGTCGCGCGGGGGGTATCTGGTCACCGCGTCGGGGCTGACCTCGACCTCGTATGATATGGTGATGGATGCGCTGGAGGATGCCGGCGCGGTCGATATCGACGAGCGGGCGGCAAGCTGGCGGTCGGAGGGCTGGAGCGGCGGCGACGGATCGTCGGACGAAAGCAGCGGGCGTGCAGGTTCGGCAGGAGTTGGCGCGGGCACAGGCTATGCGTCAGAGAACGTGGGCGGGTCGTCCTATGCGTCGGGGGCCACGGGGGCTGGCAATGTCGGGTCGGAGCTGGCGGGCGAGGGACGGTCGGGCATGGGGATGGGCGGATCGGTCGGAACGGGCGACAGTCTGCGCGGCAGTGACGAGACGGTTCCCGTGGTGGAAGAACGGCTGCGCGTCGGCAAGCGCGATAACAGCCACGGGCGGGTGCGCGTGCGGTCTTATGTGGTGGAAGAACCGGTGACCGAGACGGTGCGTCTGGAGGAAGAGCGGGTCGAGGTCGAGCGGCGCCCGGTGGACCGCGCGCTGGGCAGCGGCGACGAGGGGCTGTTTGCCGAGCGCACCATCGAGGCCGAGGAATACCGCGAGGAGGCGGTGGTCGCCAAGGAAGCGCGGGTGGTCGAAGAGGTCGCCCTGCGGCGGACCCATGACAGCCACGACGAGACGGTATCGGATACCGTGCGGCGCACCGAGGTCGAGATCGACGACGGGCGCGAGGCGGCTGACAGTTCGGGCGGTTTTTCGTCGGGGCGGAAGGTCACCGAGGTCGAGGCCGAGGCCGAGTCGGATATGGAGGACGACGACGACATCGATGCGACGGGCCTGACCGAGCGGGATGTGAACCGCCCGTGACGTTTCTTAGGTGCGAGGGGTGCGCCGGAACGGCGCACCCTACAGATCCGGATCAGTAGACGACGACCGAGCGGATCGATTCGCCTTTGTGCATCAGGTCGAACCCTTCGTTGATGCGGTCGAGCGGCAGGATGTGGGTGATCATGCTGTCGATCTCGATCTTGCCGTCCATGTACCAGTCGACGATTTTGGGAACGTCGGTGCGGCCGCGTGCGCCGCCAAAGGCGGTGCCTTTCCAGATGCGCCCCGTGACAAGCTGGAAGGGGCGGGTTTCGATCACCGCGCCTGCAGGGGCGACGCCGATGATGATCGACTGGCCCCAACCGCGGTGGGTACATTCCAGCGCGTCGCGCATCACCTTGACGTTGCCGGTGCAGTCAAAGCTGTAGTCGGCGCCGCCGATCTTGTCGAAGGGGGTTTTGGTCAGGTCGACGATGGCTTGCACGGTCGAGGTGCCTTCGGCCAGCTTCTTGGGGTTGACGAAATGGGTCATGCCGAAGCGCATCCCCCATTCCTTTTTGTCATCGTTGATATCGACGCCGATGATCATGTCGGCACCGGCCATTTTCAGGCCCTGAATGACGTTGAGGCCGATGCCGCCCAAGCCGAAGACCACGGCTTTCGCGCCGATTTCGACCTTGGCGGTGTTCAGCACCGCGCCGATGCCTGTGGTGACGCCGCAGCCGATGTAGCAGATTTTGTCGAAGGGGGCGTCGTCACGCACCTTGGCCAGCGCTATTTCGGGCACGACCGTGTGGTTGGCAAAGGTTGAGCAGCCCATGTAGTGGTGGATCGGCGTTCCGTCGAGCATGGAAAAGCGCGAGGTGCCGTCGGGCATCAGGCCCTGCCCTTGGGTGGTGCGGATCGCGGTGCAGAGGTTGGTTTTCTGGCTTAGGCAGGACGGACATTCGCGGCATTCGGGCGTGTAGAGCGGGATGACGTGATCGCCCGGTTTCAGGGTTTTGACGCCCGGACCGACGGCGATGACGACGCCCGCGCCTTCATGCCCCAAAATGGCGGGAAACAGGCCTTCGGGGTCGGCACCCGACAGGGTGAATTCGTCGGTGTGGCAGATGCCGGTGGCCTTGATCTCGACCAGAACCTCGCCCTCTTTGGGGTCGGCAAGGTTCACGTCCATGACGACGAGGGGTTTGCCGGGGGCAAGGGCGACGGCGGCGCGTGTACGCATGGAGTCCTCCTGTAATCTTTCGTGTGGTAGGTTGCCCAAAGACGGCAGGATTGCAACGCGGGAAAGCGACATGCAGCGGGATCGGAACGAAGCGGTCGGTCGCGCGTTGCTTGCAAAAGCAGGGGGAGCGGCGGAATGGAAAAGATGATGGTTGCGGTGGCGGTTGCCGTGTTGCTGGCCGGCTGCGTGCCGATGGCAACGCCCGTGGTAGATACGCCAAGCCCGAACCAGTGCGGGGCGCTTGACCTGCAATATCTGGTGGGATCGCCCGATACGGTGCTTGAGACGATCCGCTTTGCCGGTCCGGTGCGGATTATTCCGAAGGGGGCGGCTGTGACGATGGATTACAATCCGGCGCGGACCAATTTCGAGCTGGACCGCTACAAGATGATCGCCCGCGTGTTCTGCGGCTAAGGTCTGGGTGCACCATGGCCTTGGGCCACGGTGCACCACCTGTCGTTGCCAGCGGGGGTGTTGGCCCCCGCCGCGGATCACATGCGATAGGCGCTGTGGCAATCCTTGCACGCGCCACCGACGGCACCCATTCCGGCCTGAACCGATTCGAGCGACGAGGCGTCGAGTGCTGCGGCGGCGGTAGAAAGTGCTTCGGCCTTTTTGGCGAAGTCATCCCAGTTTGCCCAGATTTCGGGCTTTGCCTCGTCGGCGGGATCGGCACCGCCCTGTTCCTTGAAGGTGTCGGCGATCTTGGCCGAAGCTTCGACAAGCGCTGCCTTGGCGGTTGCGGCTGCGGCGGCGTCGAAGGGGGTCTTGCCACCGGCCATGCCGCCCAGAACCTTGGTCGCGCCGCCGATGCTGTCCATCAGGCTGGCGCGGGCGATGGCGTTCGGGTCGGTGCGGTCGGCGGCATAGAGAGCGGTCGCGGCAAGCGCGAAGCCTGCAAGAAGGGCGGCTTTGGCGTATTTCATCTGTGGCTGTCTCCCTGTGACATTATGACCCGACTATAGGCGGGGCTGGTTGACACGGAAGTGACGTTGTCACGCGGGCAAGGCCCGCTCACGCGATTGTCAGGCGCGGCGGGACGGCAGCGGAGGGATTCTGCGCTGGACTGTGGCGCGTGGAGGGATATGTTTAGAACATAACAGGAACATATGATGGCTGAACGGCGAATCCTTGCGCTTTGGTTTCCGCGGCTTGGCGTCGAGCGGGTGTTGCGGCTGCGCCCGATGGCGCTGGCCGTGCCCTTTGCGGTGGTGGGAGACCGCAACGGGGCGCAGGTTCTGGTGTCGGTCACCCCCGAGGCCGAGGAGTTCGGGCTTTCGGTCGGGCAATCGTTGCGCGACGCGCGGGCGATCTGTCCGGCGCTGGAGACGGTGACGCAGGACGAGCGGGCCGAGGCGGGGTTTCTGACGGTGCTGCGGCGCTGGCTGGGGAAATACGCGCCCTGGATCGCGGAAGATGCGCCTGCGGGGCTGGCGCTGGATGTGACGGGATGCGCGCATCTGTTCGGCGGGGAAGAGGCGCTTCTGGCGCGGGTCGGCGAGGATTGCGAGGCGATGGGGCTGACCTATCGCGCCGGTCTGGCCGATACTTTGGGCGCGGCATGGGGCTTGGCGCGGTTTGCGGGGCGCGGCACGGCGGCGACGCGGAGCGGTGACGATATCGCGCAAGAGGCGCATGCGACGCGGTCAAAGGCGGTGCGGCGGCGGGTGGTGCCGCCGCGCGGGCAGGCAAGCGGGGCGGTGGTCGCGCCAAAGGGGCGGCTGCGTCAGGTGCTGGGGCCACTGCCGGTTGCCGCGTTGCGGCTGGACGAAGCAACGGTCGACGGGCTGGCGCGGCTGGGGGTGCGGCGGATCGAGGATCTGGCGCTGCTGCCGCGTGCGACGCTGCCCAAGCGGTTCGGGCCGATGGTGCTGCGGCGGCTGGATCAGGCTTTCGGGCTGGAGGCCGAGCCGATCACCCCGTCGAAAGCGCCGCTACACTTCGCGGCACGGCTTAGCTTTCCCGACCCCATCGGGCTGTTGGGCGATGTCGAGGCGGGGGTAGACCGGCTGTTGCCGGTGCTGTGCGCCAAGCTGACCTCGCGCTCGCGCGGGGCGCGGCGGGTGCGGTTGCAGGCGTTCCGCGCCGATGGCGATGTGCAGGTGGTGGAGGTGGGGTTGGCGCGGGCGTCTGACCGGGTGGAGAGCATCCGCCCGCTGCTGGCGCTGAAGCTGGGCGATATCGACGCGGGCTTTGGCATCGACATGCTGCGGCTGGAGGCGGTGCTGACCGAGCCGCTGATGGCCACGCAGTTCCGCGCGCGGATGGGCGAGGGCACGGCTGCGGTGCCGCAGGATACCGCGCTGGACGAAATCATCGGCAAGCTGGGCACGCGGCTGGGAACCGAGGCGGTGACGCGGGTGCATCCGGCCGAAAGCCACGCGCCCGAACGGGCCTATCAGGTGCTGGCGGCGGCATGGTCGCAGCCCTACGGGCAGGCGTGGGAGGGATGCGGCAGGCCGCGGCCGCTGGTGATGCTGGGGCCAGAACCGGTGACGGGACCGGAGGGGCCGGTGCCGCCGCAGGCCTTTCGCTGGCGCAGGCGCGACTGGGTGACGCGGGTGGCGACGGGGCCAGAGCGGATTGCGCCGGAATGGTGGCTGGACCGGCCCGAGTGGCGGTCGGGCCTGCGCGATTACTGGCGGGTGGAGACCGAGGACGGCACGCGGCTATGGCTGTTCTATGCCCATGGCGGCGAGATTTCGGGCGGGTGGTTCTGTCAGGGGGTCTTTGCCTGAGGCCAGCGATTTCTGGCGCAGAAATCGCGGCGGAATTTGACGCAAATTCCGGTGGGGCGACCGGCGTGGGGGTGCGCGAAATCTGCGTCAGATTTCGGCACGATTTCTTCGTGAGAAATCGCTCAGGCGGCTTGGGCCGTTGCTTCGCGCAGGAAGACGGGTGTGTCGCGGGTGGAGCGGTCGGCATCGTAGCCGTAGCCGCCGGTGGTGAAACCCGTCAGGTCGGCGGGGTCGGTCAGGCGGTGTTCGGCGATGAAGCGGGCCATGGCACCACGTGCCTTTTTGGCGAAGAACGAGACGATCTTGGCATCGTCGCCTTTGACTTCGAGAAAGGTGGGGGTGATGACGCGGAGCCTGAGGGCCTTGCGGTCGACAGCGTGGAAATACTCGTTCGAAGCGCAGTTGACCAAGGTTTCGGTGCCAGCGGCTGCGCCTGCGTCGTTCAGCGCCTTGGCAATCTTGCGGCCCCAGAAGGCATAGAGGTCTGCGCCCTTGGGGTTGGCGAGTTTGCTGCCCATCTCTAGCCGGTAGGGCTGGATGAGGTCGAGCGGGCGCAGCAGGCCGTAGAGGCCCGACAGGATGCGAAGGCGATCTTGCGCCCAGAGCAGGGCATCGGCGTCGAGGGTTTTGGCCTCGAGCCCCGCGTAGGTGTCGCCGTCGAAGCAAAAGGCCGCGGGTTTCAGCGTGGCGGGATCGGGTTTGGCTTTGTAGGCGTGGAAGCGGTCGTGGTTCAGCTTTGCCAAGGGTTCGGAAATATCCATCAGCGCGCGCAGGTCGGCCACCGACAGGTCGCGCGCGATGCGGGCCAGCTTTGCCGCTTCGGTGGCGAAATCGGGCGTGGTCGCTTGCAGCCCTGCGGGCAGGGGGCGTGCGGCTTCGTCAAGACGCTTGGCGGGTGAAATCACGGTCAGCATTGGGCTCTCCTGTGGCGAGCGACTTAGGGCGCGTCAGCCGTCGCGCAAGATGCCGAGGAAGGCTTGGCCGAAACGTTCGGTCTTTTGCGCGCCCATGCCCTGAATGCGGTCGAGTTCCGAGATGGTCGAGGGACGCAGTTCGGCGATCAGACGCAGGGTGGAATGGGTGACGGAAAGGTATTTGCCCGTGCCATCCTCGCCCCGCGAGAGGCGGAGTTGTTCGCCTGCGAGGCGGTCGTAGACCTGACCCGCGTCGCGTCCGGCAAGGCGCATGCGCTGGGGGTGCAATTCTTCGACCGCGCCGTTGATGACGGTGAGGAAGGCGGTGCCGTAGCTTTCGAGTTTCTTGGCGCCGACGCCCGAGATGCGTGCAAATTCATCTAAGCTGGCAGGGCGCTTTTCGGCCATTTCGGCAAGGGTGCGGTCGGGGAAGATGACATAGGCCGGAACGTTGGCCTGTTCGGCAAGCGCGCGGCGCTTGGCTTTCAGCGCGGACATCAGCGGCGCGTCTTCTTCCGAGGTCAGGGTCTTGATCGCCACGCGGGGTTGGGCCGAGGCGATGGTATCGCGGCGCAGGGTGATGTTTTCCTCGCCCCGCAGGATCGGGCGGGCGGCATCGGTCATTCGCAGCGCGCCGTGGCGTTCGGTGTCGGGGCGGACGAGGTCGCGGCCCATCATCTGGCGGAACACCGCGCCCCAAGCGGGTTTCGACAGGTCGCGGCCCACGGCATAGGTGGGAAGCTGGTCGTGGCCGCGTTCTTTCACCTTGGGCGTGGGGGTGCCGGTAAGAATGTCGATCAGGTGGCCCGCGCCAAACCATTCGCCGGTGCGCAAGATGGCGGAAAGGGCTTTCCTGACCGCATCGGTGGCGTCGAACAGGTCGGCGGGGCGGTCGCACAGGTCGCAGTTGCGGCAGGGTTCGGAGGTTTCGCCGAAATAGCCCAAGAGCACCTGACGGCGGCAGGCGGTGGCTTCGGCAAGGCCCAAGAGCGCGTTGAGGCGGGCGTGGTCGGCGGCCTTGCGGTCGGCGGGGGCTGCGCCTTCGTCGACCTGCGCGCGGCGCAGGCGGATGTCGTCGGGGCCGTAGAGGGTGAGGGTTTCGGCGGGTGCGCCGTCACGTCCGGCGCGGCCGATTTCCTGATAATAACCCTCGATCGATTTGGGCAGGTCGGCGTGGGCGACCCAGCGGATATCGGGTTTGTCGATGCCCATGCCGAAGGCGATGGTGGCCACGACGATCAGCCCGTCTTCGCGCTGAAAGCGGATTTCGACTTTGCGGCGGTCTTTGGCGTCCATGCCGCCGTGGTAGAAGCAGGCGGAGTGGCCCGCTTCGCGCAAGGCGGTGGCGAGGGTTTCGGTCTTGGCGCGGGTGGCGCAATAGACGATGCCCGACTGGCCCTTGCGGGCGGCGGCGAAGCGCAAAATCTGGGTGCGCGGCGTATCTTTGACCGCAAAGGCAAGGTGGATGTTGGGCCGGTCGAAGCCGCGCAGGAAGGTTTCGGGGGGCTGGCCGTCGAACAGGCGGGTGACGATCTCGGCGCGGGTTTCTTCGTCGGCTGTCGCCGTGAAGGCGGCGAGGGGAACGCCGAGAGCGCGGCGCAATTCGCCGATGCGCAGGTAATCGGGGCGGAAGTCGTGGCCCCATTGCGAGACGCAATGCGCTTCGTCCACAGCAATCAGGGTGGTGTTGATGCGGCGCAGAAGGGCGAGGGTGCCGGGGGATGCGAGGCGTTCGGGAGCCATGTAAAGGAGCTTGAGGCGGCCGGCGTCGAGCGCGGCGAAGACGCTTTCGGTTTCTTCGTCGGTATTGCCCGAGGTCAGCGCCCCCGCTTCGACGCCGGTTTCGCGAAGCGCGCGGACCTGATCGCGCATCAGGGCGATGAGCGGAGAAATGACGACAGTGACGCCGTTCCGGCACAGCGCCGGAAGCTGGAAGCAGAGCGATTTGCCGCCGCCGGTGGGCATGATGGCAAGGGTGTTTTTGCCCGCCAGCACGGCATCGACGATTTCCGCCTGACCGGGGCGGAAGCCGGAGAAGCCGAAGATCGAGGACAGAAGGGCGTGGGGGTCTTGCATCTATCCGGAATCGGTTTGGCGCGGGCAGGGTGGCCCGCGCGCGGTTAAGGGGTCGTGAAGATCAGTAGAAGCTGGCGGCGTTGTTGATCAGGACGATCCGCAGCGCATAGATCGCGAGCAACGCCAGAAGCGGCGCAAGGTCGAGCCCGCCCATGTTGGGCAGAAAGGACCGCAGGCGCGAATAGACCGGATCGAGCAGGCGGTTCAGGCCGCTCCAGATTTGGTAGACGAGCGGTTGGCGCAGGTTGAGGACCTGAAAATTGATCAGCCAGCTCATGATGATATGGGCAAGGATGATCCACTGCGCGACGTTCAGAAGCAAAAGCAGGATTTGCAGGAGAGAGGTCATTTCGCGGCCTTCATACCAATGAAAGGGTCCATGTGTTCGGGCACACAAGGTGTTGTGGTCAGAGGTAATCGCTGCAGGGCCAAAGGGCAACGGTTATCGACGCGGCGCTGGCCGCTGGTGGTGGAGCGGGGGGTCACGACCCCCCGCAGCCCCCCCTTGGAATGTTGCGGTGCATAAACTGCGGGTGCAGCGGCGTCTGGCTTGACGCGGGCTGCGGGCTTGGGTCACGTGCGGGCGGACAGGAGGGCTGCGATGTACCCGTTTTTCAGGCTGGCGCTGGAGTTCTGGCGGTTTCGCAAGGCGGCTCCGCTCGGGTTGCTGGATGCGCATGTGAGCCACCATCGCTGCTGGCCGTGGGATCTGGACCTGTGGGTCGAGTTGAACAACGGGCGGACGCTGACGCTGTTCGATCTGGGGCGGGTGCCTTTGGGGCGGCGCAACGGGCTGCACGGGGCGCTTGCCGCGCAGGGCTGGGGGGCGGCGGTGGCGGGAAATACGGTGCGCTACCGGCGGCGCGTGCGGGCCTTTGACGCGATCGAGATGCACAGCCGATGCATCGGTTGGGACAAGCGGTTCTTTTACCTCGAGCAGTCGATGTGGGTGGGGGCAGAGTGTTCCAGCCATATGATCGTGCGGTCGGCGGTTACTTCGGCGGCGGGGATCGTGGTGCCCGAACGGGTGCTGGCGGCGATGGGGATGCAGATGGACAGCCCGCCCCTGCCCGAATGGGTGGACAGGTGGATTGCCGCCGAGGCGGGGCGACCGTGGCCACCTGCCCGGTAGCGCGCCCGCTAGCACGCTTGCGCGGGGACGGCTTTCGGAGTTGAATCGCGTCAGGCAGGTAGGGGCGCATGATGGCGAGTGGCACGACGAAACGCATCTGGGGCTGGTGGTTTTTCGACTGGGCGAGCCAGCCTTACAACACGCTGCTGCTGACGTTCATCTTTGGCCCCTATTTCGCGGAAATCGCGCGCGGCTATTACATGGAGCAAGGGCTGAGCGCCGATGCGGCGGCGGCGGCGGCGCAATCTTACTGGGCGGTCGGGTTGACGGTGTCGTCGATCATCATCGCGCTTCTGGCACCGTTCCTTGGCGCGATTGCCGATGGCACGGGGCGGCGGCTGGTCTGGGTCTGGGTGTTCTCGGCGTTCTACGTCATCGGCAGCTATGCGCTTTGGTATGTGGCACCGGGGGGCGAGAACCTGTTTCTGGCGGTGGCCTTCTTTGGCCTTGGCTTCATCGGGATGGAGTTCGCCACGATATTCACCAATGCGCTGATGCCGAGCCTTGGGGACCATGACGATCTGGGGGCGGTCAGTGGATCGGGGTTTGCATTCGGCTATTTGGGCGGATTGCTGGCGCTGGTCTTGATGCTGACGCTGTTTGCAGAGAATTCGGCCACCGGAAAAACGCTGATCGGGCTGGACCCGCTGTTCGGGCTGGACCCTGAAGCGCGCGAAGGCACGCGGGCGGTGGGGCCGTTCACGGCGATCTGGTACGTGGTGTTCATGATTCCGTTCTTTTTGTGGGTGAAGGAACCGAAAACCGAGCGGCGCAAGCTTCATCTGGGGCTGGCGTTTTCGTCGCTGAAGGATTTGCTGGTGGGGCTGCGGTTTCGCAAAAGCCTGTCGGCCTATTTGTTGTCGTCGCTGTTCTACCGCGATGCGCTGAACGCGCTGTACAGTTTTGGCGGGGTCTATGCGTCTGGCGTGCTGAACTGGGATATCACCAAGATCGGGGTGTTCGGGATCGTCGGCGCAATCACGGCGATGGTGGCAAGCTGGGTCGGCGGCAAGATGGACCGCCGCTTCGGGCCGAAGCCGGTGATCGTGTTCTGCATCGTGGTGCTGATCGCCGTGGTGGCGGTGATCGTGGGCATGACGCGCGAACAGGTCTGGGGCATCGCGCTGGACCCTGCGTCGAATGCATCGGATGTGGTGTTCTTTGTCTGCGGGGCGTTGATCGGGGCGGCGGGGGGCGCGCTGCAATCGGCCAGCCGGACGCTGATGGTGCGTCATACCACGCCAGACCGCGCGACCGAGGCCTTTGGCCTGTTCGCGCTGTCGGGCAAGGTGGCAAGCTTCATCTCTCCCGCGCTGATTGCGCTGGTGACGGGGATCAGCGGATCGCAGCGGATCGGGATGTCGCCGTTGATCGTGATGTTCGCGCTGGGGCTGGTGTTGCTGGTGTTCGTCAAGGCGCGGGGCGAGCAGGAATGAGCAGGATCGGGCGGATCATCGGGGTGATCGTGCTGTTGGCGGCGGGGCCGGCGGTGGCAGAGCAGAAGGCAAACCAGTTGTTCGGTGCGGCCAAGGCACCGTCGCAGCAGGCACCGATGCCGGTGGGCAGCTACGCCAAGGGTTGCGGGGCGGGGCTGGTCGAGTTGCCGGAAAGCGGGCCGACATGGCAGGCGATGCGGCTGAGCCGGAACCGGCATTACGGGCAGCCCGATCTTGTGGACTATATCGAAGGGTTGAGCCAATTCGCGCGCGACCGTCTGGGTTGGGCGGGGCTTTATGTGGGCGACATGAGCCAGCCGCGCGGCGGGCCGATGACGAGCGGCCATGCCAGCCACCAGATCGGGCTGGATGCCGATATCTGGATGCTGCCGCCAAAGCGGCTGGACCTGAGCCGCGCCGAACGCGAGGCGATTTCTTCGGTCGCGGTGCGGTCGGCGGATCAATTGTCGGTGACGCGGGCATGGACTCCGGCCCATGCGGCGTTGTTGGAAAAGGCGGCGTCGGACCCGAGGGTGGACCGGATTTTCGTGGCAGCGGCGGTCAAGATCGAGATGTGCAAAACGGCGAAACGGTCGGATACCAAGTGGTTGCAGAAGATCAGGCCGATCTATGGCCACGACACGCATTTCCATGTGCGGCTGAAATGCCCGAAGGGGGCAACGCTGTGCGAGACGCAAAAGCCCAGCGTTTCCGAACTTTCGAATGGGGGGAATGGCTGTGATGATACCTTGATGTATTGGGTGTCGGATGCCTATCTGCATCCCAAACCCACAAAGGAACCCGCGCCCGTCGTTCGTGGTCCGCGCGACTACACGATGGCCGATTTGCCAAAGCAATGCATAAACGTCCTCTCTTCGCCCTGATCCTGGGCTTTGCCCTGATCGGCGGGCTGCAAGGCAGCGCTAGCCCGCCCTTGGCCGAAGGTTTTTTGCAAAGCTTCCGGTGGCGGTTGGATGATCCTAACTTCGGCGGTGTGTCTGCTATCCACCTGTGGCCGGACGGGCAGCGGTTTCTGGCCGTGACCGACAAGGGGATGTATCTGACCGGCAAGATCGCACGGGCGGCGGACGGGTCGATTGCGGGGGTGGCGGCGGGGCGCGTGACGCCCTTGCTGGCGCGCGGATCGGGCGTGCTGACCTCGGGGCGGCGAGATTCCGAAGGGCTGGCCATTGCGCCGGACGGGCGCATCTACATTTCGTTCGAGGGCGTCGCCCGCGTGCTGGAATATGACAAGATCACCGGATCGGCGGTCAATTTGCCAAGCCCTGCGGCCTTTGCCCAGATGCAGAACAATTCGGCGCTGGAGGCTTTGGCGGTGGATGGTGAGGGCACGCTTTACACGCTGCCGGAACGGTCGGGCGCGTTGGGCAGGCCGTTTCCGGTCTACCGTTTCAAGAATGGCCGGTGGGACCAGCCGTTCGACCTGCCGCGTCGGGGCGGGTTTCTGGCGGTCGATGCCGATTTCGGGCCGGACGGGCGGTTTTACCTGCTGGAGCGCGAGTTTCAGGGGTTGGCCGGATTTGCCAGCCGCGTGCGGAGTTTCGTGCTGACAGACAAGGGCCTGACCGACGAGCGGGTCGAGATGGAAAGCGCTACGGGCAAGCATGACAATCTGGAAGGGTTGTCGGTCTGGCGTGACGGGACGGGCGCGCTGCGGATGACGATGGTATCGGACGATAACTTCAACTTCTTCCAGACGACCGAGATCGTGGAATACCGCGTGATGCGTTGACTCAAGGCGCGGCGGGGCGTAGGTGCCGCGCGTCATCCGGTGAGCGGGTGGCCAAGTCTCCGCGACCTTGTAAAAAACGGACGAACAAATGACCCGTATCCAGACTTATGGCGTGATCGCCATGGCCATCGTCGTGGTGGCCTCGAACATCCTTGTGCAGCACCCGATCGGGCAGTGGCTGACATGGGGTGCTTTTACCTATCCCTTATCCTTCCTTGTGTCGGATATCGTCAACCGGCTGTCGGGTGCCTCTGCCGCGCGGCGGGTGGTTTATGCCGGTTTCGTCGTGGGGCTGGTGTGCAGCTGGATCGGCACGCAGATCGTGGGCGAGTTCGGCCCCTTGGTCACGCTGCGCGTGGCAGTCGGGTCGGGGACGGCGTTCCTGATCGGGCAGTTGCTGGATATCGGCGTGTTCAACCGGTTGCGCCGGTCGATGGCGTGGTGGAAAGCGCCTTTCGTATCCACGCTGTTCGGGTCGACCATCGACACGGCGATTTTCTTTTCCATCGCCTTTTCGGGCGCTCTGGTCTGGATCGAGCCTGCCAATGATGTGTCTTGGGCGGGGGAACAGATGCCGCTTCTGGGCTTTGGTCCGATGGTGTCTTTCTGGGTGTCGCTGGCGCTTGCCGACCTGTTGGTGAAGGTTGCCGTCGATGGGATCGCGCTGGTGCCGTTTCGATTGGCAGTTTACCGCTTTGCCGCACGGGTAGCGTAATTTCTTTTGACAAACACAAAATCTGTGTCACCTTTTGGGGTATCGGCAACCCATTGAAAGGAGGTGATCCAGTGTCTAGAGCTACATTGGAGATAGGTGTCAGGACAGTCGGGGGGCTTGTTTTCTAAGGGCAGCCCCTTGGGTAAACAGACTACCGATTGGGCTTGGTACCTAACTGGCCCATCTCCTTGGATCTCGGAAAGGGTCGCCTGTGTCGGGCGACCCTTTCTCTGTTTTGAAGGCAGGTCGGGTTATGGAAATGCTGAGGATCAACGACACGCTGGTGATTGCCGACTGGGAGCTGAGCGAGAATTTCTCGCGCTCGTCGGGGCCGGGCGGGCAGAATGTGAACAAGGTGGAAACGGCGGTCGAATTGCGGTTCGAGGCCGAGCGGTCGCCGCATCTGGGGGCGGCGGTCAAGGCGCGGCTGAAGCGCATTGCGGGGCGGCGGTGGACGACGGAAGGGGCCATCGTCATCCGCGCCGAAGAGACGCGGAGCCAGATCAGGAACCGCGAGCTGGCGCGGGAGCGGCTGGTCGAGATGATCCGCGAGGCGCTGGTGGCGCCCAAGCGGCGGGTGGCGACCAAGCCGACATGGGGCAGCACAAAGCGGCGGTTGGCGGCCAAGGCGGTGCGGGGCGAGGTCAAGGCGATGCGGGGGAAGGTGGAGGGGGAGGAGTGAGGCGCTCTTTGCCGGAGCATCGGCAAGAAGAAACGATTTTTGACGCAAAAATCGTGGCGGAGTTTGACGCAAACTCCGGGTCCGACCCGATTTCTGTGTCAGAAATCGGCGCGAAAAATGCGTCATTTTTCGACTGCGCAGGGGGCGGTCTTTAAACTGTCAGCGCCACCGCAGCCTGTTCGCCCACGCCGAACACGCGCTTGTAGCGGGCGATCTCGTCGCTCGGTCCCATGGCCTTGTTGGGGTTGTCCGACAATTTGACCGTCGGGCGGCCATTGGCAGACACGGCCTTGCAGACAAGGCTGAACGGGGCGAGGCGGTCTTCGGCCAGGCCGGTGAAATCGTTGGTGAGCAGGGTGCCCCAGCCGAAGGAGACTTTGACGCGGCCTGCGAATTGCGCGTGCAGCTTGGCGATGGTGTCGACGTCGAGCCCGTCGGAAAAGATCACCAGCTTTTTCGTGGGGTCTTCGCCGCGCGATTTCCACCAGCGGATCGCGGTTTCCGCGCCTGTCGCCGGATCGCCCGAGTCGATGCGGATGCCGGTCCATGTGGACAGCCAATCGGGCGCGTTGCGCAGGAAACCTTCGGTGCCATAGGTGTCGGGCAGGATGATGCGCAGGTTGCCGTCATGTTCTTCGTGCCAGTCGGCCAGCACCTGATAGGGGGCTTGGGCGAGTTCGGCGTCCGAATTGGTCAGCGCGGAATAGACCATGGGCAATTCGTGGGCATTGGTGCCGATGGCTTCGATATCGCGCTTCATGGCGATACGGCAGTTCGAGGTGCCGGTGAATTTGTCGCCCAAGCCTTCCTGCATCGCCTGCACGCACCAGTCTTGCCAGAGAAAGGAATGGCGGCGGCGGGTGCCGAAATCGGCGATGCGCAGGCCGTCGATGCCGCGCAGACGTTCGATCTTTTCCCATAGCCGCGACATGGCGCGGGCGTAGAGGATTTGCAGCTCGAATTTTCCCATGCTTTTCAGGACCGCGCGGCTTCGCAACTCCATCAGCACGGCAAGGGCGGGAATTTCCCACAGCATCACCTCGGGCCATTTGCCCTCGAAGGTCAGCTCGTATTGGCCGTCGTGCTTTTCGAGGTGATAGGCGGGCAGGCGCATGCCTTCGAACCACTCCATGAAGTCGGGGCGGAACATCTGGCGCTTGCCGTAAAAGGTGTTGCCGCGCAGCCATGTGCTTTCGCCGCGCGAGAGCGAGAGCGAGCGGACGTGATCGAGTTGCTCGCGTAGTTCGCCTTCGTCGATCAGATCGGCGAGGCGGACGGATTTGCTGCGGTTGATCAGGCTGAAGGTGACGTGGGTTTCCGGCTTGTTGCGGAAGATCGACTGGCACATCAGCAGTTTGTAAAAGTCGGTATCGATGAGCGAGCGGACGATCGGGTCGATCTTCCAGTTGTGGTTATGCACGCGGGTGGCGATATCGACCATGTCAGTGTCCAAGGGTGACGCCTGCGGCGTTTAGTTTCGCGGTGGCATCGGCAAGTGAACCGTTCAGGTCGATGGCGCGGCAGGCGTCCATCCGCACGGTGGCCTGAAAGCCCAAGGCGGCGGCGTCAAGCGCGGAATAGGCGACGCAATAGTCAGTGGCGAGGCCGACGAAGGTGAGGGTCGTCACGCCACGCGCCCGCAGATAGCCATCGAGGCCGGTCGGGGTTTTGTGGTCGTTTTCGAAAAAGGCCGAGTAGCTGTCGATTTCGGGGCGAAAGCCCTTGCGGATGACGAGTTGCGCCGGATCGGTGCGAAGCGCGGGGTGAAAGGCTGCGCCGCCCGTGCCGATGACGCAATGGACGGGCCAGAGCACCTGCGGGCCATAGGGCATTTCGATCAGGCTGAAGGGGGCCGCGCCGGGGTGGGTGGCGGCAAAGCTGGAATGGCTGGAGGGGTGCCAGTCTTGCGTCAGGATTACGGTGGCGAAATCGTCCATCTGGGCATTGATGCGGGGGATGATGGCATCGCCCCCCGCCACGGCTAATGCGCCGCCGGGGCAGAAGTCGTTCTGCACGTCGATCACGATCAGGGCTTCGGTCGCGGGGCGCATGGGTGGCCTTTGGCTTCGGGCGTTGGTCTTGCGTAGGAAACGCGAAGGGCGGCGTCAATGGTGGATGCGGCGCGGCAAATTCCTTCGAAGATTTTTGGCGGCGGCTCTGACGGCTGCGGGATGCTTGAATTCGGTTCGGAACGGGTGCATTTGCGCGGCATGGTCACGATAGCTGCACTTTACCATTTTGCCCGCTTTGCCGACCCCGCCGCGCTGCGGGGGCCGCTTGTGGCGCTGTGCGAACGCCACGGGGTGAAGGGGTCGCTGCTGCTGGCGGGCGAGGGGATCAACGGTACGATTGCGGGCAGCCGTGCGGGCGTCGACGCGGTGCTGGCGCATGTACGGGGGTTGCCCGGCTGTGCCGCGCTGGAGTGGAAGGAAAGCTTTGCCGAGAGCCTGCCCTTTGGCCGGATGAAAGTGCGGCTGAAGCGCGAGATCGTGACGATGGGGCAGCCGGACGTAAACCCGCAGGCGGCGGTGGGGCATTATGTGCAGGCGGCGGAATGGAACGACCTCATCTCGGCGCCGGATGTTGCGTTGATCGACACGCGCAACGATTACGAGGTGGCAATCGGCACGTTTCAGGGCGCGGTCGATCCGGGTACGCGGGCTTTTGGCGAGTTTCCGGCTTGGTGGGAGGCAAACAAGGATCGCTTCCACAACAAGCGGATCGCCATGTTCTGTACGGGCGGCATCCGCTGCGAGAAATCGACCAACTGGTTGATCGGGCAGGGGGTGAGCGAAGTGTACCACCTGAAGGGCGGCATCCTGAAGTATCTGGAAGAGGTGCCCGAGGAACAATCGCTTTGGCAGGGCGAATGCTTCGTCTTTGACCAGCGCGTGTCGGTGGGGCACGGGCTGGTGCCGGGGCAGATGTCGTCTTGCGGGGCGTGCCGGAGGCCGGTGACGCCGGAAGGGCGGGCGCATGGGCTGTTCGAGGAGGGCGTGCGCTGTGCGGCCTGTGCGGATGAGTATGACGAGGCGGATCGCGCGCGGTTCCGCGAGCGGCAAAAGCAGATGGTTCTGGCGGCGGCGCGGGGCGAGCGGCATTTCGGCGGCTGAGCGCGGTTGACAGTTGGCAGTCGCCAAGGGACACCAAGGGCGATTTCAGGAGAATGACTTGGCCCAGTTGATCCGCACCCATGCCGCATTGCTGTTTTCGGGCATCGTCACATTCATGCTGATGGGGGCGGGGCAGTCGCTGTACGGGCCTGCGGTGCCGGTCTTTGCGCGGGAATTCGGGCTGACGGTGGCCGATGCCGGATGGCTGGTGTCGGCGCTGTGGGTCGGGTCGGCCACGGGTGTGGCGCTGATGTTCTGGCGCGGGGCGGGGGTGACGCCGCGCCATGCGCTGGCGGTGCTGGCGCTGGGGGCTGCGGGCGTGGCTGCGGGGTTCGGCTGGTGGGGGACGGTTGCGGCGTCGGTCCTGTTCGGGACGGGCTACGGTATGTCGACGGTGGTGTTCAACCCGCGGGTGCTGCGGGCGTTCGGGGCCAAGGGGCCGTCGATGGTGGGGCTGCTGAACGCGACATTTGCGGCGGGGGCGATTGCGATGCCGCTGGTGTTCGTGGCGGTCGGATCGAACCCGCGCATCAGCTTTGCGCTGGTGTCGGGGATTTGCGCGGTGACGTGGATGTTCGCCGGATCGTCCGAGCGGGTGGACGAGGTGGCGGTGGCGACCGAGCCTTATCGTTTCCGGCCCGTCATCTTGTGCTTTGCCGTGCTGGGGATTGCGACCGAGGCCTGTCTGATCGGGCTGGGGCCTACGGCGTTGATTACGGCGGGGTCGACCGAGGAGGTGGCTGCCAAGGCCTTGTCGGGGTTCTTCGTGGCGTTCCTGTTGGCGCGGACGGTGCTGGTGTTTCTGGCGCATCGCTTTGCGGCGTTCACACTTTATGCCTGCGCGATGGCTGTGGCGGCGGTGGCGGCCTGGGGGGCGGTTATTTTGCCCGCCGTGCCGTTTTTCGTCTTGCTGGGGGCTGCGGCGGGGTTGTTCTTCCCCAATTGCTACGTTGCGGCCTGTCGCCAGATGGGGACTGATCCGCGGGTCACGCCGACGATCATCGCGGCGGGGTTGGTTGGCGGTATCTCGGCGCCCGTGCTGGTGGGGCAGGTGTTGGGCGGGATGGGGGAGCGCGGGTTCTTCCAGATCGTCGGCACCGTCTGCCTGCTGACGGCGGTGGCGGGATTTGCCCTGCGCGGGCGGATGAACCGCTAGCCCGCCTGCCAGAGGCGGACGGCATCGAGCGGATAGACCAGCATCAGGATGTTGAGGGCAAGCCCGTCGCGGATAAGCCATGTGGTCAGCGCCTCGAACCCGAGGATCAGCGAGATGCTTGCCCAGAGCGGCAGGAGACGGGCAAGGAAGAAGCCAAGCGTCATGGCAAGGATATCGGAGACCGAATTGATGACCGAGTCGCCGAAGTAATCGAGCGAGATGGTGACGGCGCGGTAGCGGTTGATGATGAAATCCGAGTTTTCGAGGATTTCCCACGCGGCTTCGATCAGGGTGGCGATGGAAAGCCGCCAGCCAAGGGGAAGGCGGCGGGCGATGGCCCAGAGGGCGGCATAGAACAGCAGGCCGTGGATGATGTGGCTGGGGGTATACCAGTCGGTCAGGTGCTGCGAGTTTTCCGAGCTGACGACTGTGCCGTGCCAGAGCTTGACGTAGCCGCAGGTGCAGATCGGGACGCGGCCCACGTGCCAGAGCCAGAAGGCGGCGAGGGCGATGATTGCGGCGGTGACGAGATAGGGGAACTGGCGCGACTGGATCATGGCGCGAGGTAAGCACGGGGGGACGGGACTTGGCAATTGCGGGTTGCGCTTTAGCTTTGCCCGAAAGGGGAGGCTGCGATGGCGAACAAATACGGGCCGACGCGGGGCGAATTGCAGTTCCGCGCGGTGTTTTCGGTGTTGGGGCTGGTTGCCATTGGCGTGCTGGTCGCCCTGCGTGGGGTGCCGAAGGGGCCGGGGCTGGTCGAGGTGTTCGGGATCGCGCTGGTGTTCTTTGGCGGAACGCTGGTGCATTCGCTTTGGCGGCTTAGGGGGTCAGCGGAACGCGGCCCTGATCGGTGAGGGTGAAGGCGCGGCGACCGTCGAGCACGATGGCGGTCAGCGGGCCGCCGTAAGCGGCGCTTGAGTCGATGTTGATGCGGTTGCCGTAATGCGTGGCGTGGTCGAGCGCGGTATGGCCGTGCACCACGAGGAAGCCGTGGTCGCGGGGATCGTCGAGGAAGCCCGCGCGAATCCAGACGAGATCGGTTTCGCGCTGGCGCTCCATGGGCACGCCGGGGCGGATGCCTGCGTGGACGAAGACCACCTGCCCGCGTTGCAGCCATGTGGGGCGGTGTTTCAGGAATGCGCGGTGGGCGTGGGGGACGGCGGCGACAGCCTCGGCATGGACGGGGGCAATGGGGCGGTCGGCGGCATTTTTCACGCCGTAAGAGGCAAGGGTGGCCGATCCGCCAAGGCGGGGGTGCAGCCATGACAGGTCGGAGCGCAAGCCTTCGTCATGGTGGTGGATATCGTCGAGAAAGCCCGTGAACATGCGGTCGTGGTTGCCCTTGATCACCTCCCACGGTTCGCCCGCCGCCATGCCGTCCATCAGGAACTGGATCACGCCGCGGCAATCGGGGCCACGGTCCACAAGGTCGCCAAGGTGGATGACGGGGGCATCGGCGGTGCCATGCGCGGCGCGGTCGGCGGCGATGCGGGCATGGGCGGCACGCAGGAGGTCAAGGTGGCCGTGGATGTCGCCGATGGCGTAGGTGATCATGCCGTGGCCTTTGTGGCTGCTGTCGGAAGCGGGGGTTTCACACCCCCCAGTCCATCGGTTCTCGAACCGATGGCGAACACGATGGACTACCCCGTGGGATATTTGAGCGAGCATGAAAGGGGAAGGGGCTGGATGGCGATAGCGCGCGTTGCTGCTTCACCTTTGCCGAAATACCCCACGGGGGTTCGGGGGTGTGAAACCCCCGCTCCTGTGGTCTGTCGCAAGAAATACCCAGTCAGGCCACGTCGAATTCCAGCGGTTTGACCTGTTGGAACATGCCGGTGGCTTCCAGAGTCTCGACCACCTTGGGGGCGATGGGCTGGTCGAGATAGAGGATGGCGATGGCGTCCTGCCCCACGCCCGAGCGGCCAAGCGTGAAGTTGGCGATGTTGACGCCGTTCTTGCCCATGGTCATGCCCAGAAGGCCGATGATGCCCGGCACGTCTTCGTTGGTGGTGTAAAGCATGTGCTGGCCGATTTCGGCGTCGATGTTGATGCCCTTGATCTGGATGAAGCGGGGTTTGCCATCGGAGAAGCAGGTGCCCGCGACAGACCGCTCGCGGGATTCGGTGACCATCGTGACCTTGATATAGGCGTCGAAGGTGCCGGTCTTGTCTTGCCGTGTGGTCGAGACGAGGATGCCGCGTTCCTTGGCGACGATGGGGGCCGAGACGAGGTTGACGTCTGGGTTATGCGCTTTCATCACGCCTGCGATCACCGACTGGTTCAGCGCGGCGAGGTTCATCTCGGTCACAGCGCCGTCGTAGAGGATGTTGATGGCCTTGATCGGTTCGTCTGTCATCTGGCCGATAAACGCGCCGAGGTGCGAGGCGAGTTTGACCCAGGGGCCCATCACGGCGGCTTCTTCGGCGGTGACATTGGGCATGTTCAGCGCGTTTTGCACGGCTCCGGTCAGCAGGTAATCCGACATCTGTTCGGCCACTTGCAGGGCAACGTTTTCCTGCGCCTCGGTGGTGGAGGCCCCGAGATGGGGGGTGCAGACCACGTTCGGCATGTTGAACAGCGGGTTTTCGGTGGCGGGTTCGGTTTCGAACACGTCGAGGGCTGCGCCTGCGACATGGCCCGAGGTGAGGGCTGCCGCGAGGGCGGCTTCGTCGATCAAACCGCCACGGGCGCAGTTGATGATGCGGACGCCGCGTTTGGTTTTGGCGATGTTCTCGGCTGACAGGATGTTGCGCGTTTTGTCCGTGAGCGGCACGTGGAGGGTGATGAAATCGGCGCGGGCGAGGAGGTCGTCGAGGTCGACCTTGGTAACGCCGAGTTGGCGGGCGCGTTCGTCGGACAGGAAGGGATCGTAGGCGAGGACGCGCATTTTCAGGCCGACAGCGCGGTCGCAGACGATGCCGCCGATGTTGCCCGCACCTATGACGCCGAGGGTCTTGTTGAACAACTCGACCCCCATGAATTTGGATTTTTCCCATTTGCCCGCGTGGGTTGACGCGTTGGCCTCGGGGATTTGGCGGGCGACGGCGAACATCATGGCGATGGCATGTTCGGCGGTGGTGATCGAGTTGCCGAAGGGCGTGTTCATCACGATCACGCCTTTTTTCGAGGCGGCGGGGATGTCGACGTTATCGACGCCGATGCCGGCGCGGCCGACGACCTTGAGGTTGGTGGCAAGGCCGAGCAGTTTTTCGGTGACCTTGGTGGCCGAGCGGATGGCGAGGCCGTCGTACTGGCCGATCAGCTTGGCGAGTTCGTCTTTATCCTTGCCGAGTTTCGGCAGGTAGTCGACCTGAACCCCGCGGTCGCGGAAGATCTGGACGGCGGTTTCGGAGAGTTCGTCGGAGACGAGAACGCGGGGGGCCATGGGGAATGTCCTTATGTCTGTGTGGTGTCCGGGGGCGGTGGGTGCGGAGCACCCACCCTACGGAAAGGGGATTGGTGTAGGGTGGGTGCTCTGCACCCACCGCACCGTCAGGCGGCGGTGGCCAGAGCGTTGATTTCGCTGTGGAAGGCATGGGCGATCCACGGCATCAGGGCCGCCACATCGGCCTGTTCGACCGTCGATCCGCACCAGATGCGCAGGCCTGCGGGGGCATCGCGGTAGGCACCGATGTCGAAAGCCACGCCTGCCTTTTCGAGCCGTTTCGCAACTGCCTTGGCAAAGGCTTCGCCATCGGTGATGCGCGGGTCGGTGAATTTCAGGCAGACGCTGGTGGTCGATGCCGTCGCGGGGGTTTCCGCGAGGTTGGCAAGCCACGGATTTTGCGCGCAGAAATCCCAGACGGTTTGCGCATTGGCATTGGCGCGGGCGATCAGGGCGGGCAGGCCGCCGATGGATTTGGCCCATTTCAGCGCGACGAGGTAATCTTCCACCGCCAGCATCGAGGGGGTGTTGATGGTTTCGCCGGTGAAGATGCCTTCGATCAGTTTGCCCTTGGAGGTGAGGCGGAAGATTTTCGGCAGGGGCCATGCGGGGGTGTAGGATTCGAGCCGTTCGACGGCGCGGGGCGACAGGATCAGGATGCCGTGTGCGCCTTCGCCGCCGAGGACTTTTTGCCACGAAAAGGTGGTGACATCGAGTTTCGGCCAGTCGAGTTCCATCGCGAAAGCGGCGGAGGTGGCGTCGCAGATCGTCAGGCCCTGACGGTTGGCGGGGATGGCGGAGGCGTCGGGAAGGCGGACGCCCGAGGTGGTGCCGTTCCATGTGAAGACGACATCGCTGTCGAAATCGACGGTGGCGAGATCGACGATCTGGCCGTAGGGGGCGATTTTGACTTTTGCATCAAGTTTCAATTGCTTGACGACATCGGTGACCCAGCCTTCGCCAAAGGATTCCCATGCCAGCATTTCAACGGGGCGTGCGCCGAGCATCGTCCACATCGCCATTTCAACAGCGCCGGTGTCGGAGCCGGGGACGATGCCGATGCGGTAGTTGGCGGGGACGCCAAGGATTTCGCGGGTGAGGTCGATCGCCTCTTTCAGCTTGGCCTTGCCGACTGCGGCGCGGTGCGAGCGGCCCAAGGGGGCGTCGGCCAGAAGGTCGAGCGAGAATGCGGGGATCTTGGCGCAGGGGCCGGAGGAAAAGCGCGGGTTTGCCGGGCGCAATGCCGGTGCGGTCAGGTCGGTCATGGTATCCTTCCAGATATTTGCCCTTCGGTGGGGAAGGGTGTCCCGCTGCCGGAATTAGCGGGGCGGTCGGGGTGGCACAAGCTGGAAAATCGTCGTAAAGCGCCGCATCGTCGCGAAAAAGCGACCCCGCTGTTCACTATCGGAAACATGATGTTCGTAGCCACCCTGCTGACCGACCCCGCCCGCCCGACGCTTGACCGTGCCACGGTGGAGGCGTTGCGAAACGCGTGGGGCGGGGGTGATGCGGTCTGGCTGGAGCCGGGGGTGGCTGCGGAATTTCCTTTGGAAACCATGCCCTTGAACCGTTGGGAGGTGTGGGAGGGGTTGCAGGGATTGCGGGTCGATCTGGTGGTGCAGCGGGCCGAGGGGCGGCGCAAAGCGGTGCTGCTGGCGGATATGGACAGCACCATGATCGAGCAGGAATGTATCGACGAGTTGGCCGACGAGGCGGGGGTGGGGCCAAGGGTGGCCGAGATCACGCGTCGGGCGATGAATGGCGAGCTGGATTTCGAGGCTGCGCTGCGCGAGCGGGTGGGGTTGCTGAAGGGGTTGCCGGTGGGGGTGATCGGGTCGGTCATCCGGGACCGGATCACGCTGATGCCGGGGGGGCGGGAATTGGTGGCCACGATGCGGGCGGGTGGCGGCTATGCGGCGCTGGTTTCGGGTGGGTTCACTGCGTTCACAGCGGAGATCGCAGGGGTGTTGGGGTTTGACGAGAACCGCGCCAACACCTTGATTTCGGACGGAGAATTTCTGACGGGCGAGGTGGGGGTGCCGATCTTGGGCAAGCAGGCCAAGGTGGATGCGCTGGTAGAGATTACCGAAAGGTTAAAGCTGTCGGAAGATCGGGTGCTGGCCGTGGGCGATGGCGCGAACGATCTGGGGATGCTGAAACGGGCGGGGGCGGGCGTGGCGCTGCATGCCAAGCCGGTGGTGGCGGCGGAATGCGACATTCGCGTCAACCATGGCGATCTGACCGCGCTTTTGTTCATGCAAGGCTACACCCGCGAGGAATTCGTTTCTTGAACTTGCCGCTCTGACGCGGTTCTAACGGCGCAAGGTGAAGGCGGCGTTAAGCTGCGGGGCGGAGGAAGCGGGATGTTCGAGGTTTTGCCGCATGTGGTGGCGCTGCTGGTTCTGGCGGCGTTTCTGGCGGGGTTCGTCGATTCCATTGCGGGCGGCGGCGGGCTAATCAGCGTTCCGGCCCTGTTGCTGGCGGGGGCGTCACCGATAGAAGCCTTGGCAACCAACAAGTTACAGGGAACATTCGGGGCTGCGACCGCCACGGTCGCTTACGCGCGGGCGGGGCATGTGAGGCTGCGGGATCAGGCCGGAATGGCGGTGATCTCGGCGCTGTGTGGGGGGCTTGGGGCGCTGGTGGCGCATCTTGTCCCCGTCGAGGTGTTGCGGGTGGTGATGCCTGTGGTGCTGGTGGCGGTGGCGGCATTTTTCGCGTTGAAACCGGGGCTTAGCGACAGCGACAAGGTAGAGCGGATCAAGCCTGCGGTCTTTGCCGTCACGGCGGTGCCGTTGATTGCGGCCTATGACGGGTTTTTCGGGCCGGGGACGGGATCGTTCTTTATGCTGGGCTTTGTGATGCTGGCGGGGTTTGGTGTGCTGAAGGCCACGGCGCATACGAAGTTGCTGAATTTTTCCAGCAATATCGGGTCTTTGGCGGTTTTCGTCTTTTCGGGTGCGACGTGGTGGGCGGTGGGGTTTGCCATGGCCTTGGCGCAGATCGCGGGGGCGTCCATCGGGTCGCGGCTGGCGATGCGGGTGGGGGCGCAGTTGATAAAACCGCTGCTGGTGATCACGTCGACCGGAATGGCGCTGCGGCTTTTGTGGCAGGTCTGGGCGGGCTGAGGCGGATACACAGCCGATGCACAGGGGATGCAGACGCGTCAAACGCAGCGTTAGGGGATTGGAAAGGGATCGTCGGACGGGACGAATTTTCTGCGAAAATTCTGGCGGGGATGTTTCGGGCAGTCGGGTGATCCTTGGCGGAACGTTTTAGATGGCCCAATCGGCTGACTGCATCTCGCGCAGGCGCGAGGCGGTGCGTTCGAATTCGAAGGCGCCGGTGCCTTCGAGGTAGAGCCGTTCGGGAATGTCGGCGGCCGAGCAGATGAGGCGGACCCGTGCCTCGTACAGCGCGTCGATCAGGGTGACGAAGCGTTTCGCCTCGTTATAGTTCGAGGCCGAGAGTTGGGGGATATCTTCGACGATCAGCACGCGCAGTGCGGCGGCGATGGCGAGGTAGTCGCCGGGGCCGAGCGGTCGGGCGCAAAGATCCCAGAAGGTGGCGCGCCCGATGCCGTTGGCAAAGCGCGGCACGGTGACGCTGCGGCCATTGACCGGAAGCGACAGCGGGTCGCCCTTGGCCCCGCCGGTCAGGTCGGACCAGATGGCGTCGATCTGGGCCGAGACGCGGCCTGCGGGGTGGAAATAGACCTGTTGGCCCGACAGGCGGTGCTGGCGGTAATCGGTCGGGCTGACCAGTTCGCGCACGAGAAAGCGGGTTTCCAGAAGCGCGATGAAGGGCAGGAAGAGCGCGCGGTTGAGACCGTTTTTATAAAGGTCGACGGGCGGGCGGTTCGAGGTGGTGACGATGACCACGCCCGCGGCGAGGAGTTTTTCGAACAGGCGGCCCACGACCATGGCATCGGTGATGTCGGTGATCTGCATTTCGTCAAAGGCGAGCAGTCGGGTGCCTGCGATGATCGCATCTGCCACGGGGGCGAGCGGGTCGTCGGTGCCGGTCTTGCGGGCGTCATGCATGCCGTGGTGGACCGATTGCATGAAGGCGTGGAAATGCACGCGGCGCTTGGCGGTGATGGCGACGGAGTCGGTGAACAGGTCCATCAGCATCGACTTGCCGCGCCCGACGCCACCCCAGAGATACAGGCCGGGGGGCGGTGTCACCGGCTTGGCAAACAGACCGGCGAACAGGCCGACGCGGCGGGTGGCGTTGGCTTCGAGCCACGCGCGCAGCGATTCGAGTTCGGCCAGCACGGCGGCTTGCGCCGGATCGGCGCGCAGCAATCCTGCGGCGACCCGTGCATCGTAAAGCTCTGTCAACGTTTGGCGCATAGCTTTGCCTACAGAAACTTGTCGCCCGAGTGAAGCACTGCCGCAGCCCTTTGCCTGTGGGCAATGCTTTTGGTCGGGGCGACCAGACCTATGGCGCAACAGGCAAAGCGGAACGAGGCGGTAGGATGGCGATCTTTTCAAAGGACGCGCACGTGTACCCTGTTCACCGAGGATTGCCCAACAACCGCAGGCTGCAAGTGTTCGGTCGGGCCTATGCGGCACCGGGCGAGACGCCGCCTGTGCTGTGGCGCGGCGGCTGGTGGGTTGCGCCTGCGGCGGCGGCGGGGGCGACGGTCTGCGTTTTGCAGATTTTGTCGGTTTTCCTGTGACGGGTGGCTAAAGACCCGACGCGTCGCGCCGTTGTTCAGGGACGAACAAGAGGAGCGGCCGAAATGTCAGTTGCGCAGATCTACGGAAAACCGGCTGACGGGGCCGATGTCAGGCGGCAAGGGCAGTCGTTGGCTGCCGCGCAGGATTTCGGCGCGGTCGCGGCGCTGGCGCGGGCGATTTCGGGCGCGGGCGGGGCGTGCATCCGACTGGTGCAGGGTGGCGTGGCGCGGGTGATGTTCTTTCCTGCGCGCGAGGGTGTGCAGGATTTGCCGCCGGCCTTGTTGCGGGCCGAACGGGCGGGCGCCGTCGAGGATGCGGGGCTGCACGGGTTGCAGTTCTGGGCGGGCTTTCCGCTGCGCGCGCCTTCGGGTGCGGTGCTGGGGCTGCTGGGCGTGATGGACGAACAGCCGCGTGCGCTGTCGCAGGGAGTGTTGGCGCAGTTGCAGATGCTGGCCGATGTCGTTGCTGCCGAGGTGGCGCTGGCCGATGCGGCGGTGGCGCTGCTGGCGCGGCGGACGTTGCAGCTGATCGAGGATGTGGTCGAGATCGACGATGGCGCGGCGTCGCCCGTG
Source organism: Gemmobacter sp. (assembly GCA_040398445.1). GTDB lineage: Bacteria > Pseudomonadota > Alphaproteobacteria > Rhodobacterales > Rhodobacteraceae > Paragemmobacter. The sequence goes on from JBBAUB010000007.1 coordinate 36,399, forward strand.
TTGCGCGGTTTGCTGCGCTTTGCCTGCGGCGAGACGCCCAACAGCACCGAGGCGATGGCGCTGCGGATCGCGGGGCTGGCCGATGCCAAGGCGGGCAAGCTGGTGCTGACGGCGGTGGCCGAGGGGATTTTGGCGCAGCAGGGCTTTGGGCAGGCTGCATCCGAGATGGATTTGGCGGCCCCTGCCGCCGTGGCCGCTGCCGCCGAGCCGGAGGAGGCCGAAGCGTTCAGCCCGATGGCGCGGTTGCGGATCGGCGAGGTGTTTCACGATATCGCGCGGTCGGATGCGCTTGGGGCGCTGGGGTTCCGGCTGACGGGGGCCACGGATGGCTGGCAGGTGCTGGACAACGGGCTGGAAGAAGGCTGGCCCGAGATCATTGCCGAGGTGCTGCGAAAGACGCGCGATGTGGTGATGGATTACGTGCGAATGCATATGATCCACGAGCGTGACGCGGCGCTGCCCGAGGGGCAGTATCGCTATGACCTGTACGGCATGGGCTGGACCGTGCGCGGCACGCCCGATTATGCCGAGGTGTCGGTGGATGGTGCGGATTGGGTGGTGTTCGATGCCACAGGCGTGGGCCATGACCAGCCGCGCGACTTTTCCGCGCTGGCGGCGATGACCGCCTATCCCGATCTGGGCGCGCGGATCGGGGCGGATGTGCACGAGTGGTGCAAGCGCATCGCGGCGGGGTCGGAAGTGACGCCGATCTTTTAAAGGCTGTCGAGAAACGCCACCAGCGCGTTGCGGTCGGCCTGTGGCAGGGTAATGACGCGATCACGGGCGGGGGCGGCTTCGCCGCCGTGCCAGAGCACCGCTTCGAGCAGGGTGCGGGCGCGGCCGTCGTGCAGGTAGCCCGCATGGCCGGTGACCTGCGCGGTCAGGCCGATGCCCCAGAGGGGCGGGGTTTTCCATTCCGAACCCGTGGCGCGGCCTTCGGGGCGGTGGTCGGCGAGGCCTTCGCCCATGTCGTGCAGCAACAGGTCGGTGTAGGGCCAGATCAGCTGAAAGCTTTGCTCGGGCTGGCCGGTCAGGCGGGCGGTGACGTGTTTGGGCGTGTGACAGCCGGTGCAGCCGGTGGCGTAGAACACCTGCTTGCCGTGCAGCACGGTGGGGTCGGATGCCAAGGGGCGGTCGGGCACGGCGAGGTTGCGGGCGTAGAAGGTCACGAGGGTCAGGCTTTCGCCCGAGACTTCGTGCCCGTCGCGCTGGTCGGGGTCTTGACCCGTGGGGGCATTGCGGCAGGCGGTTTGCGCGGCGGTGCAGTCGCCGGACGGGTCGGGGTGGAGCGACGTGGACAGGCCCATGTCGCCGGAAAAGGCGGCGGCGGTCTGGGTGCCGATGGCGGGCGTGCCGCCCTTGAGGCCGAAGCGGCCAAGCGCGGGGCCAAGGGGCGTGGGCACGATTGCGGCGCGGCCCGAGATGCCGTCGTGGTTCGCGTCTTCGGGGTCTTCGGCAGACAGCAGTTCTGCGGCGGGGATCGCTTCCAGAAGGCCGAGGCCGATCATCTGCGGGGCCACGCGGGGCGAGAGCATCAGCGCAGGATCGGGCTGGCCATAGGCGGGATCACCGATCAGGAAGGTGGGCTTGCGCAGGGTGACGGTGGTGCCGTCGGCCAGTGTCACGGGAAGGGTGTTGTAGAACAGGTCGATGCGGCCTTCGGCGGTTTGGCCCGTGGTGGCGTGGTCTTGCAATTGCGCGCCATAGGTCGGGTCGGGGTGCGTGGCGATCCAGTCGGCGATGTCGGCGGGGGCGGTGCCATCGGGCAGGGACAGGCGCAGGATCATCGAGACGCCGGAGTCGCCGGGCGTTTCGGGGGCGTGGCCGCGCCCGTCGCGGATGTGGCAATCCTGACAGGCGCGGGCGTTGAACAGGGGGCCGAGGCCGTCGGAGGCCCTGGTGGATGACGGGGCGGCGACCCATGCTTTGGTGAACAGCGCGTTGCCGAGTTGAAAATCCATCTGCCGGTCGAAGGGCATGTTGGCCGAGGGTTGGCTGAAGGCGGCCGTGGTGGCGGTGCGGCGCGTGGTGGCAGCGCCTGCGGGCAGGGATTCGAAGGGTTCGGCCTTGGTGAAATCGGCCGTGGGGGGCAGGATGGCGGCGATTTTCGCCTGCTCTTGCGCCGTGCGGGGCAGGGCGTTTTGCAGCGGATCGGTCAGGGCAAGGGCGGGTTGGGCTGCGAGCAGCAGCAAAAGTGCCGTGCGGATCATTGGAACACCGCGGCTGGGGTGTCGAGGCTGGCGGAGCCTTCGAAGGTGATCGACGGCAGGCCAAGGGCGGTGACGGCAGCGCCGATGCTGTCGGTTTGCGTCACCAGCGCGTCGATGGCTGTGGTGACGAGCGCCGCGCCTGCGACATTGCCCGAAGCAAGCATCTGGTCATAGGCCATGCCGTTTTGCGCGGCGGTTTGCAGGGCGGTCAGGGCCGTCACCGAGGCGTCGAGGTCGGCGCGGATTTGGCGGTCGAGCGCGGGGTCGCGGGCGGCAACGAGGTCGGTCAGCGCGGGGCCGGAAACGGTGCTGCCATCGGTGCGGGTGTAGCGCCCGAGGTAGACGTTGCGGATGCCGATGCCATCGTAAAGGTGGCTGGTGGGGGTGGTGTCGGAGAAGCAGTCCTGTTCCTCTTCGGGGTCGTTCAGAAGAAGGCCGAGCTTCATACGCTCGCCCGCCAATTCGCCGTAGCCGAGGCTGCCCATGCCGGTGAGCATGGCGGAAAGCGCGGCTTGGGGGTTGGCCACGAGGCGGGCGCGGGCGGGGCCAGTGGCGGACCATTGGCCGGCCATGTCTTGCAGATCGGAGACGAGGAGGGCGGTTGCGGCGGAAAGATAGGCGGCGCGGCGGTCGCAGTGCCCGTGGGTGCAGGCGGCGGTTTGCAGGAAATCGGTGAAGGGGCGGTCGCCTGCGCCTGCGTTGGTGCCGTTCAGGTCTTGGCCCCACAGCAGGAATTCGATGGCGTGGTAGCCCGAGGCCACGTTGGCTTCGGTTCCGCCCGCTTCGTGCAGCGACCGGATCAGGGCGGGGGTTATGGCGGTGGCGTCGATGGTCTGGCCCGACAGGGTGAAGCGGGGGGTGGCTATGATGTCGAGTGTGCCGAGCGGGTTGGCGGCATCGGGGAAGGTGGCGGTGTAGTCGATCAGCCCTTCGTCGAGGGGCCATGCGTTGACGCGGCCTTCCCAATCGTCGACGGCGGGGTTGCCGAAGCGGAACACCTCGGTCTGGGCATAGGGGATGCGCGACAGTGCCCATGCGGCGCGGGCGGCGTGCAGGGTTTCGGGCGAGGGCGCGGCGATCAGGGCGGTGACGGCGGATTGCAGGCTTTGCGCCGTGGTCAGGCTGTCGGTAAAGGCGGCTTGGGCGATGTCGGCATAGGTGGCGGTCACCGCGTCTGGGGTGGTGGCGAAACTGGCCGAAGGCAGCGCCAGAAGGGCGAGGGACAGGGCGTGAAGCGGGCGCATGGGGAACCTGTTGGTGTGGCGTGGCGGGCTCCGTGTATTTCCGACAAATTTAGTTGGTTGTAAAGATGAGTAATTCAGTCGGGAAATTTTCCGGTTGCTTGACGGTGCAGCGGCCAGCGCGGAAGGTGGTGCTATGACGGGGGGACATGTGGACGAGGCGAAGGAAAGCGATGCGGGCTTTGTCTATGTGCTGGGCTGTGCTGCGGCGGGGCGGTTTTTGACCTATGTTGGTTGGACGAACGACCTTGACCGTCGTTTGGCCGCGCATAATGCGGGGACGGGGGCGAAATCGACCAAGGGGCGGGCGTGGAGCCTGCTTTACGCGGAACGCCTGCCGTCGCGTCAGGCGGCGATGAGCCGCGAATGGCATCTGAAGCGCGACCGTGCATTGCGGCGGCGGCTGGCGCTGGCGGCGCAGGGGCTGGCGTGATGGTTGTGGCGGCGAGGCGGGCCGGATAGTGTTTATTGTGGTTAATGACATCCGGACCGGACATGCCCAGCCAACCCCTTGTGGACGCCCAGGTTCTGGTCGTCGAATTTCCGGCAGCGCGCGTGTTGCATGTCGCGCCGTCGAAGGTCGGGTCGACCTCGATCATTCAGGCTTACGGGCAAATGGCAGGTCTGGATATCCGCGACGGTTCGGTGCGTAACGATTTGCGGCGCGAGATGGTCAACGGGCGGGGTGCTGCGGCGGGGCTTGCCATGGGCTATGTTGCGGCGGCGCAATTGCCCGATCTGGTGGCGGCGCGACCGGGGTGGCGGGTGCTGGCGAATGTGCGCAGCCCCTATGACCGAGCGGTTTCGAACTGGCACAGCAAGCTGAACCGCTATGCGCGACGCTACGATCCGTGGGTCTATTACCGCGGCAAGCTGGGGCAGTTGTTCGAGGGGCCAAAGGCATGGCCGCATATCGAGCGGGCCAATGCCCATATGCAGCCGCATATTCCGTTCCGGTCGATGGTGGCGGGGCTGGCGCTGAACGGCGTGTCGTTCGACCGGCATTTCGAGCAGCAGGCGCTGCTGCTGGCGCTGGACCGCGTGCGCTATGACCATGTGTTCCGGCTGGAGCGGTTCGGCACCGATTTTCCGGCAGTGCTGGCCGGTCTGGGGATCGGGGCGGAGTTTACCGGCCGGTTGAGCATCGTTCCGCACAGCAACCGGACGGCGGCAGGCAGGCCGGGTGCCGGCTTGCTGGATGCCGCGACGGTTGCGCTTATCGATCGGGCCTATCCGCAAGACAAGGCGCTGCTGGGATATGGTGATCCGCTTGCCGGACGGGTGGCCCGTTCGGGTTGAGGGGCGGCGGCGGGTCAGTCGTCGCCGCCCTCCATGTCCTTGATCGCTTCGCGCAGGCGGCCGACGGCGGCTTTCTTGATCTGGCTGACGCGGCCGGTGGTCACGCCGAGGATTTCTGCGATTTCGTAGACGTTGAGTTCTTCGACGAAGTAGAGTTGCAGCACCATCGCCTCGCGTTCGGGCAGTTGGCCCAAGGCGCGGCGCAGCATCTGGCGCATCTGGTCGGCCTGCATGTGGTCTTCGACGGTGCGCTGGCCATCGGAGAACAGCATGGAATGGTCGGAGTAGACCTCGTCCAGCGATTTGATGCTGGATGCGCCGAACTGGGTTTCCCAGTCTTCCAGTTCCGACACGGTGATGCCCATGTCGGCGGCGATTTCGTGCTTTTCGGGGGCGCGCAGGAGCTGCTGTTCGAGTTTCAGCACCGAGGCGCGCTTTTTCTGCTGCATCACGATGGTGGCACGGCAGAGCGAGGACGAGGCGCGCAGGTAATCGACGATCGACCCCCTGATGCGGATGGCGGCGTAGGAGGCGAAGGTTGCGCCTGCGCGGGGCGTGTAGCGCTGGGCGGCATCGACGAGGCCCATGTAGCCCACTTGGAGCATGTCTTCGACCTCGGCCATGCGGCCGACGCGGCCGTGCATGTGCCATGCGATCTTGCGCACAAGGTCCATATGGCTGCGGACCAGTTTTTCCGGCGAGGGGCCGTCCTGTTCGGGATAACGTTTGGCGAGCATCACAGGTGCCCTTTCGTGCTGGTTGCGCGGGGGGTGGAGGGCCGGAGGACCGGCAAGGTCGGGGGCCGTATCGGCCGGCGGTTCGGTGTGCATGTCATTCTGCCGCGATCCCGTTCTGCATGGCCCATCCGCCGGACCAATGGGTCAGGTCGGCAGGGCCGGGACGGCGCAGGCTGTCGATCAGGCCGGTGCCTGCGGCGACGTGCGACAGGCGCAGGCCGGCGTCGGCGATGGCTTCGAGTTCGGGGATTTCCGGTTCCCACAGGTCAAGCCGCGTCAGGCAGACGGTGGGCTGCCACGCTGCCCAGTCGCGGCACAGGCGGGTGGTGAGCGCGGGATGGGTTCCGGCGGGTATGCACAGGATCAGTTCGGCGTCGTCGCTGTCGATCAGACGGGCGGCGAGGTCGGGCGCGTGGTCGGCGGCATCGGAAAGGTCGAAGATTTCCGGAAAGGCGGGGTCGGGGTCGGTGCTGGCAAGTGCCTGCTGGATGGTGGGGCGGTCAAGCCGCAGACCCATGAGCCGCGCCCAGCCGCGCAGGCGGTCTTCGTGCAGCATCAGGCCCGGCGCTGGGGCGATGAGGCGCGGTTGCAGGCGGCGGTCGGTGTGCAGGATGCGGGCGGCGAGGCGGGCGGCGAGCAAGGATTTGCCGCTGCCCGGCGGGCCGATGATGACGCTGCGCGGGGGAATGTCTTCGGCAAGGCCGGGGGCAAAGAACAGGCGGCGCGACAGGTCGGCCATGGGGTCGCCGGCCTGCGCTTTGGCGGCGGGTCTGGCGGCGGCGCGGAAGCTGCGCTCGAAAGGCGAGGGGTCGCGGCTGGCGCGCAGCGCGGGGCGGTCGGCGCGGTCGGCGCGCGGCAGGGCGTTCGCCGCCTGCGCGGGGGCGGGGTCGGCGTTCAGGGCATCGGCGTCGATGCCGTCGCCGCTGGCGCGCAGTTCGAACTGGCCGTCGATCCGGCGTGTGGACAAGATGAGCGCATCGGGGCCGAGGCGGCGGAGGATTTCCTCCATCGCCTTTTGGCTGGTCGCGGCGCGGACGGTGATGGTTGTCATGGATCAACCCTTTCTTCAGCGCGCGGGAAGCTGGCTTTGGCCGCCGATGGAGGCGATAACCTCGACCCGGCGGGTTTCCGGCAATTCGTTGATGCCCAGAACGATGGCGTCTTGCAGGTGCGGGCGCAGGAAGGCGGCAAGGCTGCGGCGCAGGGCGCTTGCCACGATGAGCACGGCCTGTTTTCCCTGACCCGTCGCCTCTTCCAGCGCGTCGGACAGGGATTTTACCAGGGTCTGGGCAAGGCCGGTGTCGATGGTCAGCCCTTCGTCGCCTTGGCGGCGGGCGCGCAGCAGAAGCTGTTCAAGCTCGGGGTCGAGGGTGACCAGCGGCAGGGGCGTGTTGATCGGGGTCATCTGTTGCAAAAGCAGCGGGACCAGCATCGGGCGCAGGGCTTCGGCCATGTCGGGGGCGGAAAGGTTGCGGCCCGAGAGTTCGGCCAGACCTTCGATGATTCGGCGCAGATCACCGATCGGGATGCGTTCGGACAGCAGAACGCGCAACACGCCGGTGACGGTGTGCAAGGGCACGAGTTTGGGCACCACGGCGCCCACGAGGGTGGGCGAGACGCGGGCGAGGGTGTCGAGAAGCACCTGCACGTCATCGGGTCCGATCAGGTCGGCGGCGTGTTTGTACAGCAGTTGCGACAGGTGGGTGGCGATGACGCTTTCGGGTTCGACGACCACGTGATCGTCGGCTTCCGCCTCGGCCAGTTGGTGCGGCAGGATCCAGACGGCATCGAGACCGAAGGAGGGGTCTTTGACCTCGATGCCCTTGAGCTTGCGGGCCGAAGACGCGCCGGGGATGGCGAGTTTGCGGTCGGGGTAGACCACGTCTTCGGCGCGGATCACCTGACCGATGCGGATGCGGTACTGGTTGGGCGGCAGGGTCAGGTCGTCGCGGATACGCACGCCGGGGACGACGAAGCCCATAGCTTTCGACACCTCGCGCCGGATGGCGGTGATGCGGGTGACGAGCGCGCCGCCGCCTTCGCCCGCGAGCGGGATCAGGCCGTAGCCGATTTGCAAGGAAACGGGGGCGTGGTCGGCCACATCGTCGGGGGTGATGCCTTCGGAGGGTTTGCCGGTGCCTGCCGGTTCGATGGCGTCGGTGCCCGGTTCGTCGGCGTCGCTGCCGCCCGACAGGTCGGTGCGGCCAAACCATGCGATGCCTGCGGCGGCGGCGGCGGCAAAAAGGAAGACGCCTGACGGCATGCCGGGGACGAGGCCGATGATGCCAAGCACGGCGGCGACAGGCATCCATGCGGCGCGCAGGTGGATTTGCCGTGCGATCAGGCCGCCCATGTCATGCGACGACGAGACACGGGTGACGATGATGGCGGTGGCGATAGAGAGGAGAAGCGCGGGGATCTGCGCCACGAGGCCGTCACCGATGGAGAGCAGCACGTAGGTCTGCGACGCTTCGGCCATGGTCAGGCCGTGTTGCAGCGTGCCGATCAGGATGCCGCCGATGATGTTGATGACGAGGATCAGGATGCCCGCCATCGCATCGCCTTTGACGAATTTTCCGGCGCCGTCCATCGAACCGTAGAAATCGGCCTCGGCTGCGACTTCGGCGCGGCGGGCGCGGGCGGTGTCGGGTGTCAGAAGTCCGGCGTTCAGGTCGGCGTCGATGGCCATCTGCTTGCCGGGCATGGCGTCGAGGGTGAAGCGGGCGGACACTTCCGACACGCGGCCTGCGCCCTTGGTGATGACGACGATGTTGATGATGACGAGGATCGCAAAGACCAGCAGGCCGACGACGAAATTTCCGGCGATGACGAATTCGCCGAAGGCCTTGATGACCTTGCCCGCCGAGTCGTGGCCGGTGTGGCCATGGGTCAGCACGATGCGCGTCGAGGCGACGTTGAGCGCGAGGCGGAAGATGGTGGCGATCAGCAAGAGGCTGGGAAAGCTGGAGAAATCGAGCGGGCGGTAGCTGTAGAGCGCGACCATGAGGATGACGAGCGACAGAAGGATGTTCACCACGAAGAACAGGTCGAGCAGCACGACAGGCAGCGGCATGACCATCATGGCGATGATCACCAGAACGCCGACGGGCAGGGCGAGACCGCCGAGCGTGGCTTTCAGACCGCTGGTCGGGGGAAGCGTTGCATCGGTCATGCTGCGGCCCCTTTGGCGGCAAGGCGGGGTAAACAAATCTGCGGGATCGTCGTCATCTGTCGGGAAGGCCCTGTTGGGGGTGGCTGTCGGGCTTGGGTCTGCAATCGCCGTGCCAAGGTGGCGCGGGCGGGTGCATCGCGGACATGGCCGCGGCCGTGCCGCCTGTTGCGCTTGCCAAAAGGCGCGGCGTGCCGCCGCAAGCCTTTGTCTCGCCCCTGCGCGTGCCGCGCAGGCCCTCGGGCAGGGGGGCTTTCCGCCCCCCTCGGTCGCGCGCGGTCGCGCCCTCACCCCCCGAGGATATTTCGGCCAGCGTGAAAGGGGCGCTGTCTGGTCCCTTTCTTCTTGTTGCAAATATCCTCGGGGGTGAGGCGCTTGCGCCGAGGGGGCTGAAGGCCCCCTGTTGCGGTGTGGCCGGGCGTGACCTTTTGGAAGGGGGCGGCATGGCACGGGGTTTGCAGCGCGGCGGGATCATGCGACCCGGAGAGCTGCCATGCGTTCGATTTTTCTGTTGGTTCCGCTTGCCCTGTTGGGCTGTGCGCAGGGAACCCCTTCGGCCAGGTCGGCCTTGCCGCTGGATGCCCGTGCGCCGACGCGGGCCTTGGCCGAGGTCAAGGATAACCTCGATGCCGCGGACCGTGCGGCGCAGCCTGCGGGCGGGGTGTCGCCTATGGTTGCGCCGATGATTTCGGCGCAGGCGGTCCCGTCGCTGCGCGGGCTGGGATTCGCGCAGATTGCCGGGCAACCGGGCAAGACGCAGAACGAGAAGCGGCTGATGGCGATCAGGGCGGCGCGGGTGGATGCGTTGCGCGACCTGACCGAGCAGGTGCACGGGGTGCGGATTTCGGCCAGCACCACGGTGCGCGATGCGGTGGTGGCCGATGACAGCCTGAACGCGGTGGTGCAGGGCACCTTGCGCGGGGCGCGGACGCTGCGCGTTACCCCCAAGGGCGGCGACAGTTACGAGGTCGAGATGGAACTGGACCGCGACACGGTCGCCTATATCGTGCGGGCGCTGCGGGGGCAGATGTGATGCGCTTCGTGCTGCTTTGGTTGCTGCTTGTCGCGTCTCCGTTGCGGGCCGCCGATCTGTGGATCGAGGCGACCGGCTTTGCGGTGCAATCGGGTGCCGAGGATGCCGCGAGTGCCAAGCGCCGCGCGGTGGCCGATGCGCTGCTGATGGCGGCGCTGTCGGGGGGGGCGGATGTGCGCGCCCATACGGCGGTGGACCGCAGTGTCGTGACATCGGACCTGTTGATCGTGCGTCCGGTGGGGCGGGTGAAGGAGCATCGTCTGATCTCGGCCACGCAGACGGGCGATACGTGGCAGGTGGTGATCGAGGCGCGGGTGGGTCTGGGGCCGGAGGGTGATTGTCAGGCGCGGCGGCGGCTGGTGATTTCGGCCTATGCGCCGCAGATTGACGTTTCCCCCTATGCGCCCGCATGGGCGGTGCCTTTGGCGCAAGAGGTGGCGAACGATCTGGTGCGGCAGGTGCAAAGGCATCCGTCGGTCGAGGTGGTGCGGGTGACCGATCGCCCGCTACCCGATATGTCGGCCGCGCGCGAGCAGGTGGATTACACCGTGTTGACGCGCGGGTCGGTGCGGTTGGGCGCGGGCGAGCATGGTTTCGTGCCGGTGGTCCGGCTGGAGGTGGGCGGATCGGGCGCGCGGGCGGCGCTGGAATTGCATCTGGAGCTGGTGCTGATCGGCGGCAATGGCGAGGTGACGCGGCAAGAGGTGGAGCGCAGCGTGGCGCTGCCGGGGCCTTCGCTGCTGGGCCGCGCCGCAGTGCTGGTCGAGCCGGACCGGCGGCAGATGGCGGCCAAGCTGGTGGCGGGGCTGGACCGCGCCATGACGGCGTTGCTGGATGTCGAGACCTGCAAGCCGGTGCTGACGCGGCTGGAGGTGGCGGGCGGTGCGATCACGGCACCCGTGGGGCGGCGGCAGGGGCTGACCAAGGGGTCTATCGCTTTTACCGCCGACGGGGACGCATCGACCGAGATGCTTGAGGTGACGGGGTTGACGGCGCAGGGCGTGACGTTGCGGCCGCTCGATCCCGGTCGGCGGGTGCAGGATTTTGCGGGCCGTCCGGTGCGGTTTTTCGAGACGGGGGTTTGAGGGATGCGGCGGGTCTGGCTGCTGGCGGTGGCGCTGATGCCGGGCTTGGGGCCTGCGGCTGCGGCGGCGGGGTGGCCGGACGGGATTCCCGGTGCCGAGGTGGGGCGGATGGTGCGGGCGGCGATGCAGGCGGCAGGGGCCGAGGGTGCTGCGTTCCACGATCCGGTGCGGGCCTATCCGGCCTGTGACGCCGACCCTGCCATCAGCCCGCGCGGCGGCAGTTGGGCCACGGCCGAGTTGCGCTGTGCCGCGCCGCAATGGACGCGGTCGTTGCGGACTGGGGCCGAGCCGGTGGCGCAGATCGCGGCGGCGGGCGAGCAGCCCGCGACCGGGCCTGCGGTGGTGACGCTGGTGCGCAGCATCGCCCGCGGCGCGATGATCGCAGAGGGCGACGTGGCGCTGCGGCCGATGTCGGCGCGGGGGGGGGACGGCATCTTTACCGACCCCGCCGCTGTCGTCGGGCGGCGCGCAAGGGTGGCGCTGGGCGAGGGGCAGCCTGTGCTGCTGCGGCAGCTGGAACCGGCGTGGCTGGTCGAGAAGGGCTACCCTTTGGCGCTGACCGCCGAGGCGGGCGGGCTGATGGTTTCGGCCCCTGCCGAGGCGCTGGAGGACGGGCAGTTGGGCGATGTGATCCGCGTGGTGAACCTGTCGAGCGGGCGCGAGGTCAAGGCTGTGGTCACGGCTGCGAATATTGTGGTCGCGCAGACTAACATGCGCTGACGCGCTGCCGTTAACGGGGCAAACGGAGGCTCTCATGGTTGATCTTATCTCGTCCTTCACGCCAAGACCCCGCATCACCAAGCCGGGGGAAGACCTTGGGCCGTCGATTGCCGGCCCCAATGCCGGGCCTGCGGCGGCCACTGTCGCGCCGCCCAGTGGCGACACGGTCGCGCTGAGCCCGCGCGCCACCGCGCTGCCCGAAGAACTGTCGGGCGGGCCGCCGATCGACCTGCAAATCGTGGCCAAGATCAAGGATGCGATTTCCGAGGGCAAGTATCCGGTCGATCTGGACAAGATCACCGAGAGCCTGTTTCAGGATTTCGTGAAGATGATGGCCTGAAACTTGCTTAACAGCCTGCGGGACGGGCGAGACCCGTCCGTGACTGCCACGATCTGACCGAACCGGAGCATGAACCGATGAGCCTTGGCCCTGTTGCTGCGATCCTTGCCACCTTTGTGGCGGGGTTATCCTTTGTCGGGCTTGGGCTGCGACGCCGCCTGATGGCGCGGGTGTCGCCGGTGGCCGCCCAGCCCGAGGCCGAAGCCGTGCTTGCCGTGCCGGCCGAGGCTGCCGATGTGGCCGACCATGTGGCGGCGCGGGTCGAGGGGTTGCTGACCGCGCAGTCGCTGGCGCAGGCCGATGCGCTGGCCGAGTTGAAGGCCGAGATCCTTGGCCTGAAATCGGATGTGGAATGGCTGGCGGGCGAGCGGATGATCGAGCAGGCCATCGCACTGGCGCAATCGGGGATCGCGGCCGAGGAGATCGGGCGCGAGCTGGGCATGTCACGCGATGCGGCGGAAACGATCGTGGCGTTCCGGCGGCATTGAGCGGGGGTTGCAGGGCGGGAAATGGCGCGCCTTTCGGGACGCGTTTTTTTTTGGTTTGGTCGTGGCCCCCCCCTTACCCCGACCCTCTCCCCCGTGGGGGAGAGGGGGCGATGGGTCTGGCGGGGTCTGGCGGGGGTCAGAACAGGGTGCCTTGGGCGGTCTGGTCAACCTCGGCCGCGGCGCGTTTGAAGCTGTCGTTGCGCAGGGCGGGCAGGCGGGGGGCGCGGTCGCGCAGGGTAAGCGCGTCTTCGATGGTGACGATTTGCAGTTTGGGGACGGGGGCGAAACCGGACAGTTCGTATTGGCCTGCGCCTGCGGCTTCGCGGATCATGTCTTTGGTGGGGGGTGTGAGGGTGAGGAAGATGCCGACGCCCGCGCCTTCGCGTTCGATCACGCCGCGCAGGTCGCGGATCATGGCTGACCCCACGTTGTCGCCTGCCTTGACCGAGACGATGGCGCGGCCTTCGTGTTTGGGGCCGAACCAGATGTTGCCGTCGATGCCTTTATCCGCCCCGCGCTTGGACAGGTTGCCCGGTTGCGCGCCGATGAGGGCGAGCGCCCATTTTTCGAATTCGAAGTAATGGGCCGAGTTTTCGCGGCCACGGCGGGCGAGGTTGCGCGCCCCTTCGAGGTCTTGCGGGACGCCGTGGGTGATGAACACCGGCTGGTCGAAGGCATCGCGCAGGCGCTTTTCGATCAGGCCGATGGCGAGGTGGGTGATGTCGATCCCGATCCAGCGGCGACCGAGTTTCTGCGCGGCATGGACGGTGGTACCGCAGCCGCAGAACGGGTCGAGCACGGTATCGCCGGGGTTGGACGAGGCGTTCAGGATGCGTTCGAGCAGGGCCACGGGTTTTTGGGTGGGGTAGCCTAGGCGTTCTTTGTGCCAAGATCTTAGTGACTCAAGATCGGTCCAAACATCTTGGCAGGGCATCCCTTTGGCTTCGTCTAAATAACGTTTCATGCGGGGTATGCCGTTCTTCGTGTAAAAAATCCGCCCCTCGCTATCGAGCCGTTCCATGCTGGTCACAGGCACTCGCCAAACGCGTGTCACACCCTTCCATTCATATTCATAGCCGCCGCCTTGAAGCCCGGCTGCCCCAAGATCGCCCGACATGAATCTGCGCCCACTAGCCTCTTTGTATCGGTAATACTGGTTAACATAATCCTCTTCATAAGGCTGATGTTGTTCGTTCCAGATGCGATCTGAGGATTTTGAGTATGCGAGAATCGTATCGTGCGCTGGCCCGAAGCGCTTTGCATCTGCGTGCGCACTGGTTCTCTTCCAGATAATTTCGGACGTGTACTGTTTCGCCCCAAACACCGCATCCAGCAGCACCTTGAGGTAATGGCTCGCCGTAGGGTCGCAGTGCAGATAGAGGCTGCCGGTCGGTTTCAGCACGCGGTGCAGTTCGATCAACCTTACGGCCATCATGGCGAGGTAGGCCATCATGTCGTTGTCGCCCAGAAAGCTGCGGATCGCGCGCAGCATGGTGGCGGCTGCGGCATTGCCCGAGCGCATCACGTCGCCAAATGCTTCTTCGGCGCTGTCGTTCCAGTGCCAAGTGTCGTCGAACGCCTCGATCTGGGCGGCGCTGGTGCTGCCTTCGGGGCCTTTGAACAGGATGTTGTAGCCCGCGTTCGAGTTGAAGGGCGGGTCCAGGTAGATCAGGTCTACGCTTTCGGACGGGATGCTGTCGCGCAATACGCGCAGGTTGTCGCCGTAATACAGGTGGTTTGCCCCTGCGAGGGGTCTTTCGGGTGCACTCATCACTGACTCACGCAAGGCTACGCGTGCAGGATGGACACGCGCGGGGGTTGTGGCAAGGGCGTTTCGCGCGGGTGCGTTTGTCGGGGTGCGTTTGGGGGGGGCGTTTCGGGGCGCTAGAACAGGGCTTCGCAGACGGGGTCGGTCAGGCCGGTGGCGCAGAGGGATTTGAGCTGCTCCATCGCCTGGGCCTGCGCCTTTGGACGGTCTTCGGGTTTCAGCGCGGCATAGGTGGCGTTGCGGGCGGTGACGGCGTTTGGCGTCTCGAACGCGGCGGAGAGGGCTTGCCAGACATAGGCGCGGGGCAGGTCGGGGTCGGGCAGGAGGTCGGAGAGCACGAAGGAGAGTTCGAGCATCGCCCGCCCCTCGCCCACTTTGACGCGGGGTTCGAGGTCGGCTTCGATGCGGGTGGCAAGCGTCTTGCGCAGGTCGGGGGTGGCGGCGTCGGCCATGCGGGCGATGAGGGTTTGCGCGGGCTGGACGCCGCCAAGGCGGGCGCGCCATGCCCAATACAGCGCCTCGGCATGGTTTTGCGGCAGGCCGCGGCCATCGTAGAACAAGAGGGCAAGGTTGAATTGCGCCTGAGCGTCGCCGGTGCGGGCGAGCGGCAGGAACAGGGCGGCGGCGGTGGCGGTGTCGCCGGCGCGGGCGGCGGATATGGCGCGGGCAAAGGATGTGGCGGGGGTAGGGGGAGCGGGGGCGGGGGGTGCGGGGGCGGCGGTTTCCGCCCCCGCGGTCGCGGCAGCGACATCGGCCCGCAGCGGCGTGGCGCAGGCGGGCAGCCAGAGCGCGGCCATGGCAAGCAGCGAGAACAGCGGTCGGGTCATTTTCCGGCCATCATGACGAGTTGCAGATAGAGCAGGCGGCGCGGCGGGGTGCCTGCGGCCATGCGTTCATAGACCACGACCTGCGGGCGGATGGTGCCTTCGGTCACGAAGTCGATGGTGATCGTGTCGGGCAGGTGGACGCCGTAATCGGCCAGCGTTCCCTTGGGGTCGGTGGAAAAGCGCAGGCGGAAGGTCTGGTCGATCCAGATGCGGGCCAGCGCGCGGCCAAGGATATCGGGCAGGAAACGTTCGACCTGGCTGCGGTTGCGCAGGTGGGTTTCCTGGCGGACGAGGTCGAAATCCTGTGCCTCGGCCGCGCGGAGCTTTTCGGCGCGCTCTTTGGGATCGAGGCGCTGGCGGACCACCATCGGCAGCCGCGAGATGACCGGCACGAGGGCGCGGGACATCCTTTCCTTCATGGCGCGGGTCTTCCTTTGCTGGGCTGTCGGCAGGGAAACGACCGGAACGCGGCGTTGTTTAGCGGGCGGGTGGACCGGGCGGGTGGACCGGGCGGGTGGAACGGGGCGGGTGGAACGGGGCGGGTGGAACGGGGCGGGTGGAACGGGGCTTGCAAGGGCGGGGCATGTCACGCGTATCCACATCATCGGCTGACCGCCTGTTCTGGCTGCTGGGGTTTTGCTGCCTTGGCGGGGGCTTTGGCGTGGCGGCACTGCTGGTGATGCAGCCGCCGCCGCCCGCGCCCTTTGCGCCGGTGGCCGAAGCGGTCGAGGTGCCCGATCCGGCGCTGATGCAGGTTTACGTGCCGCTGGAAGAGCAGATCGCGGTGGCGGTGGCCGAACAGCCGGTGCGGGTGATGCTGAACGTGGGGTTTTCGCTGCGGGCGACGCCGGGGGAATTGCTGGCGTTGAAGGAAGCGGTCGATGCCAAGCGGCCCGCCATTCTGGCGGCGATGCTGGCGGCGGCGCAGGTCGAGGTGACGAAATCGGTCGCGCCGCAGGTGTTGCTGAAAACCCTGCCCGAGCCGCTGCGGGCGGCGGTGAACGCGGCGGTTGGGACCGCCGAGGTGCCCGAACCCGTCAAGGAAGTGCTGATTACCGGGCTGATGACGCAATAGGCGGCACGCCTTTTGCAGCAGAGCCTGCAACCGCAACGGGGAGAGGACCGCCGATGAAACATGACATGAAGATCACCGAGACATGGGCCGCCCATGCGGGGGCCGATCTGGGCAGCCTGCAGGTGGAATGCGTGTTCTGCGACGGCGCCGGTGAGCCGGTGAAGCGCAGCGTCGCCCCCGTGCTGTCGCTGCTGGGGCCGCGCCGCCGCAGGGTGTTTGCCGATCCGCAGGGCTGAGGCTTCGTCTGGACATGTGCCGAGCGGGCGGGTGCAGCGATGCGCCCGCCCTTTGGCATTGCGCGGGCGGTTTCAGGCGGCGTCGGTCAGGGCATAGGCAAGGCGCAGGCGCTTTTCGCGCCGGTACGAGGCTTGCTGGCCTGTCATGTCGGATTCCAGACGCGTCAGCACGTTGCCCACCAGCGTCTGCGCGCGCACCAGCGCGGCGCGGTCGTCTGCCGTCCGGGCGAGGGGGCCGAGGTTGCGCACCATGCGGTCGAGGTCGGAAGCTGCGACCAGCACCTGCACCATGTCGGCCTGCGAGAGCGCCGCTTCCAGCCGTCCGCCGATCACGGCGAGGCTGATGGCGGCGGCCCCCTGCAGGGGCGTGGTGACCGGCGCGTTCACTTGGCAGCGCCCGTGCCGATAGCGGACCAGGCCGAAAGCAGCGATGCGACGTGATCGGCGGCTTCGGGCAATTGCGGGCTGGCGAGTTTGCGGAACGCTTCGTCCACGCGCAGGCGGGCGAATTCGTAGACGCGGAACAGGTTGAGCGCGATGTCGCCGCCCTTGTCGAAGTCGAGGCTGGATTGCAGGATGTAGATCGCGGTGAAGGCGCGGTTGAGGTGCAGCGCCGGATAGGTGCGGTCGGGTTCTGCCGCGGCGAGGGCGCGCAGCGAGCGTTCCAGTTCGCGCAGGGTGACGAGGATGATGCCATGCGGGCTTTCCACCGCAAGCCCTTCGCCCTGATCGGTGCGCCGGTATTGTGCCCTTGCGTTCAGAAACGTCATCGTCGCCGCCTTTCGGGATGCTGCCCGTTGCGGCAGCCTGTCAAAAGGAAGAACGGTCGTGCGGGCAGGTGTTTTAGCGCGATGCGAAGAAACGGGGGCGGGCCGAACGCCAGTCACGGCCTGCCCCCGTCCGACCGCCGACCACGGGGTCAGCGGAAGAGCGAATGGCGTTTCGGCCCGGTCGGGTGAAAGGGCGACGGCGGCTGCCGCGGGTGGGGGCGGAGCAGGTGCAGCGCTTCGCTGAAGGCATCGGCCAGATCGTCGTCGGACAGGCCGGGCAGGTCGATGTCGCAGGGCAGGCCGGGCGTGGGGCGGTGGGCTGCGATCACCAGATCGGGGCAGGCGCGGCCGAGTTGGCGCAGCAAGAGCGCAAGGCGACGCGGGGTGACGCCCGCGACCGGCAGGTCGAGCAGCAGCATGCGCGGGGCGTTGTAGGGCAAAAGCCAGAGCGTTGCGGCATCGGCGCAATCGGCGGCGATGCCTGCATCGCGGGCGGCTTCGAGGATGGCCTGGGGCCTGTCGGACAGCACGGCCACGCGCGGGCGGGCCGTGCCGCCGGTGCGGGGCGGGCGCTGTGCGGCGGTGGCGCGGGATGCGCTGGTCATGGCGGTCGGCCCTCCTGAGCCGTAACGGTCGTTCTGGTGCCCTGCGAGTCGCGCCGGGCGGGGCGTTCTGCCCCGTAAATCCGTGCGATTCCGTTGCAGATCAACCGTCAAGACGCCGACCGATACCGATGCCCCCGGCTGCGGCAGACCGGTATGGGGCCGCTACATCCGCAGGGATGGGTTTCGCACCGCTTCGCGCGAGGCGGCGCACAGCATGTTGGCCGAAACCACCATTCCCACGTCGCCACCGGCCAGAAGGGCGATTCCCGTCATGTTCTGCACGTGGCTGAGCACGCCGCGCAACGGGCGCAGCAGCACCAGTTGCTGACCGATCAATTCATCCACCGGAACGGCGACGCTGCGGCCCTGTGCGCCCACGACGACATAGACGTTGCGCCCTTGCCCGCTGTCTTCGCCACGGGCGGCGAGCGAGTGGACGGCGACGATTTCGTCATCTGCGATGCGCAGCATCTGCTGGCCTTCGGCAGCCGAGACGGTGAAGGCGACATCGGTTTCGGGTTGCAGGATCATGCGGATGGCATCGACCGGCACGACATAGCGCACGCCCTTGACGCCCACGACCATGCCGTCGAGCACGACCATGGCGAGGGGAAGCGAGATGTGGAAGCGCATGCCCTTGCCCGGCAGCGCCACGCGGCGCAGGTCGCCGCCGGTGCGGGCCAGCGTGGCCTGTATGTCGTCGAGCACGGGCGAGCCGTCGATCATTGCGCCGTCATCTTCGACGATGGCGAGCACGCGTTCTTCGTCGCGGTGAAAGGCGATATGGATGGATTGCGGCGCATCGGCGCCGAGGTCGAGCCGCATGACGAAAAGCGAGCGCAGCAATTTGCGCAGGGTTTCGAGAATGGTGATGTCGAGCGTGAGTTCGTCGCCCGAGCAGGAGAAGGCGGCCTCGCGCCGGTTGCGGCGGGAATAGGTCTGCACGAAGGTTTCGAGCGGGCGTGTCACCGACGAGATCGCGCGGCTGCGGATCTGGACGGTTTCTTCTTGCAGTTGCGTCAGCTGGCCGACCAGCTGCGCCTCCATCTGGGTGACTTCCTGTAGGCGGGTGGCAAAGGCGGCGATCATGGTGCGAACCTGCATGCGGGCGCGGCGCCAGTCGTGGCCGTTGCCGCGCAGGATGCTGTCGAGGGTGTCCATCAGGTCTTGATCGGCCAGTTCGGTCAGCATGTGGCTGATCATCGACTGGCTGGCCGCAATCTCGCCGATGGATTCCAGCATTTCGGGCGTGACGCCGCTTTGCATCGGCTGCGGGGCGGTGCCGTCGGCTTCGGGCAGGGTGGTTTCGGTTTCGGTGGAGTCTTGCAGGACGGTCAGGGCACGCAGCATCCGCAGTTTGCGCGACGACGGGTCGATGCGGGTGAGTTGCTCGCCAAGGCTGGGTTCATCGAGTCCGGTCGAGACGAGGAAATCGAACAGCGTGTCGTCGCCCTGAAAGACGGTGACGTTGGTGACGGGTTTGGCAAGACCCGAGGAGAGCCAGACGATGAAGGCTTCGGCCAAGGCCTCGTCCGAGTTGATGTCGGCGCGGATGATGTAGAAGCGGTGGCCGTTTTCGATGGATTCAGATGCGGCGCGCACGCTTTCGGGCGACAGGACGCGGTGGAATTCCTTTGGCAGGCCAAGGCGGCGTTCGATGGCCGAGGCGGTCATCAGCCCGTCTTGCACGAAGCAGACGTTGGCGGCTTCCTCGAACAGTTTTTCAAGGTTCTGGGTATCGGGGGTTTCGCCCTGATAGAGGGCGTCGAACACCAGTTCGATGGTGTCGATGAAGCCGCGCGCGATATGGGTCAGGATGGCATCGGGCGCGATACCGCTGGATTGCACGCGGGAAAACAGGTCGATCAGCGACATGGCCAGTTGGCCCGCCGTGTCGATGCGGTAATGGGCGCAGGCGTGGTGGACGAGGCGCAAGAGATGGTCGAGCAGCGCGTGGTCCTTGTCGCGGTTGGACGAGGGGGTGCGCAGGCGGTCGAGCGTGGCTTCGAGGCTGGCGAGCGTGTCGAAGACGTGTTCGGCGCTCCAGCTTTGCACCAGTTCGCGGGGGCTGATACCGGCGGCAAGGGCTGCGTCGGGCATGACGGCTTCGACGGCCGAGAGTTCTTCGTAAAGGCGCAGTTCGGCGCTGCGGTATTCGGCAGCGTTGGTCGCGCGCCCCAAGGCGTTGGCCGATTCCGACAGGCGCAGGAAGCCGAAGGGGGCGGCGGCGGTTTGCAAGGTGGCGATGGCGGCGGCGATGCGACCGGCATCGGGGGCATCGCCAAGCGAGAAATCGGTGCCCATGCTGGCGATTTCCGACAGGAAACCACGGATGGCGTCGAAGAAGTTGCCGCTTTCGGCAGGCGCGGCGGGGACCGCGCCGAAGGTGGTTTCGGCCAGATCGTCAAGGCGCAGCAAAAGCTGGGCCAGACCTTCGGCCGAGGCTTCGGTGCCAAGATAGCTGTCGAGGGCTGCAACCCAGTCATCCAGCCCCATCTGGCGGGCGGCGTGGCACAGGCCATCGGCCTCGCGCCGGACTTTGGCGGCGGCTTCGGGATCGGCGGCGTAGCCGGTGTAAAGGGCGGCAAGCTTGGCGCGGGTGTCCTTGCGCATGCCGTCGAAGATGTCGCGGTAGGCCGGATCGTCGGCCAGACGGCGGGCGCGGGCGGACGGGGGGGCCGAGATTTCGGGTGCGGTCGTCGGCGTTGCTGCGGCAGGGGCGGGGGCAGGCGCTGTGGCGGACGGTTCGTCGTCTTGCGCTGCGGTGCCGTCTTGGGCGCTGCTATCTGCGGTGTCTTCGGCGGGGGCCGACAGGAAGGCGTCGACGACCGAGGCCGAGGCGGTCTTGCGCGACTTGGCCTTTTTCGCGGGGGTTTCCGGTTCGAAGCCGGTTTCCGGTTCCGGTTCGGATACCGCAACCGGCGCGGCGGTTTGCGGCGGGGTGTCTGCGGCTGCGGGATGGGCTGGGGCTGCGCCGCTGCAACGGGCGATTTTGTCGAGCAGCCGCGCCATCAGGGTTTCGGAGGACGCGCCGTCGACATCGGCGCGGGTGGCCGCGGTTTCTTCCAGCATCACCCGCAGCGTATCGGCGGCGAGAAGGAGGATATCCTTGATTTCGGCATCCCACGGCACGCCTTGATCGCGGACGAGGCCGATCAGGTCTTCGGAGTGGTGGGCGCGGCTTTCGACCACGGCAAGGCCGAGGACGCGGGAGTTGCCCTTGAACGTGTGCACCGCGCGGAACAGCGCGCCGACATGGGCGTCCTGACCCGTGCCGGAGCCATCGCCAAGCGCCATCAGCGCGGTTTCCATCGCGTCGAGCGCCTGCGCGCCGTCATCGGCGTAAAGCGCCCAGATTTCGTCCATTTCGTCCGACATAGCGTCCTCGCTTAACGGCAGAGAGCAGGGGGGTGGTGCGGCGGTCAGGCCGCAACCAGCGTCCGCATGGTGCGGGCGAGTTCGTCGCCGGTTTTCTCTTCGAGATCGTGCGACACGGTGCCCGAGGGTTTGGCCACGACGCCATCGGCGCCGAGTTCGCGGGCCTTGGCGGCATGGGCCGAGCCGGAGACGGCGACCGACGACAGCATGCAGATCTTGGCCCGGGTCTTGAGCTTGGCGTGGCGCAGGAATTCGAGGCCGTCCATCACGGGCATCTCGATATCGAGAAGGATCAGGTCGACATCGGGAACGGTGGTCAGCTTGTCGAGCGCCTCTTGGCCGTTGGCGGCCTGGGCCACCACCTTGAAGTCGGGCAGGGTTTTGATGAAGCTGGCGATGTAAAGGCGCATCATCGCAGCGTCATCGACGATCATCACGTTGAAGGGCATGGGAAAATTCCTGTGTTGGCGGGTGGGCCGCAGCGCCCGGCGGCAAGGCGGGGCGCTGCGGGCGAAGGATCAGAAGCTGCCGAAACCGCGCTGGTCACGGTCGCTGTTGCGGTTGGTGCCACCGGCGGCGGCGCGGGCCGGAGCCGGAGCGGCACCACGCGAGCCGCCCATCTGGCCTGCGATCATCGCCTGAATCTGTGCCATGAGGTCTGCGGGCACACCTTCGAGCGACAGGCCACCGATGGCGCGGGTTTCCATCTTGCGAAGCTGGAAGCGTGCGATTTCCGAGCGCATGCTTTCGGTCGCGGCCTGCATCTGGTTGGACGAGGCGGCGAGTTCTTCGGCCTGCTGGCTGGTGGACAGGGCGGATTTGGCGATTTCACCGATGGCGACGTTGATCTGCGCCACGCCGCGCGCCTGTTCGTCGGAGGCGGTGGCGATTTCGGTCACAAGGGTTTTCACCTTTTCGATGTCGTCGGCGATGGTGACGAAGGCCTTGGATGTTTCATCCGCGATCTTGACGCCCGATTGCACGCGGGTTGCGGCGTCTTCGATCAGTTCCGAGGTTTCGCGTGCCGCCTTGGCCGAGCGTCCGGCAAGGTTGCGGACCTCTTGCGCGACGACGGCAAAGCCGCGGCCATGCTGTCCGGCGCGGGCGGCTTCGACCGCGGCGTTGAGGGCCAGAAGGTTGGTCTGGAAGGCGATCTCGTCGATGACCTTGATGATCTTGGCGATGTCCTGGCTGCTGGCACGGATGCCCTGCATGGCGGTGACCATCTCGTTGATCTTGCCCTTGCCGACTTCGGCCACTTCGGACGCCCCGACGACAAGCTGGCTGGCCTTGGTTGCCGCCGCAGCGTTGGATTTGACCTGTGCGTCGGTTTCTTCGGCCGAGGCTGATACTTCGTCGACCGAAGACGACTGGATCTGCGAGTTGGTGGCGAGCGCCTGCGACGACTGGCTCATTTGTTCGACGGTGGTGGCGACCTGTGCGACCTGCTGGTTGATCAGGTGGAAGGCGCTGTTGAGACCGTTGAACGCGCCGTCGAAGGAATCGACGATGCGGATGAAGTCGCCGTGGAAGGCGGCGCGGTTGCTTTGGATGTCGAGCTTGCCTTCGATGATGGCCGAGGACAGGCGTTCGATTTCACTGATGACGGTGACGAGGGTTTTGCGCATTTCCTCGACCGCGACGTTGAGGAAAACCTTTTTGCCGGGGAACTGGTCGAGTTTCGCGCCGAAATCGCCTTGGGCGATGCTGGTCAGGCAGGCGATGACCTTGCGTTTGGTGTCGATGTGTTCGGTGACCATCGTGTTCATCTCGCGCACGACCGAGGCGAGATCGGGTTCGAGCCCGGCTTCGCTGGCGTAATGGTCGATGTCGCCGTTGTGATGCGCCTTTGCCATGTTGCGGATCGCGGTGAGCAGTTTTTCGACCTGCGCGGGCATCACCTCGGTTTTGTCCTGCCATTCGACGAAGATGCAGCCGATGGTATTGTCGGCGTAAAGCTTGGGTGTGGCGCGGAAGGCGAGGTTGCGGCCGCCGACGGTGAATTTGCCGTCATGCGGTTTGGTCATGCCGTCCATCAGGCCGCGCTGGTAGCGCGGGTTCTTGTGGAACACGTCGATGTTCTTGCCCACCACGTCGCGGGCGCGGAACGTGGGCAGGTCTTGGCGGATGTCGTCTTCGATGCGCTGGAACATCGCATAACCGGCCTCGTTCACGTGGCGGATGATCATGTTTTCATCGGCCACCATCACGGGGTTGGACAGGATGTCGATCGCTTCGAAAGCGGACATTCTGGTCCAGATCGGGGTTCCGTCGTTTTGCGAATTTGTCATGTCTTCGGTCCTTTTGTTGCCGGGTCCGATGGAGGGT
This sequence comes from Gemmobacter sp., assembly GCA_040398445.1. Taxonomy (GTDB): domain Bacteria; phylum Pseudomonadota; class Alphaproteobacteria; order Rhodobacterales; family Rhodobacteraceae; genus Paragemmobacter. The sequence goes on from JBBAUB010000007.1 coordinate 59,708, forward strand.
TCGGCAGGGTTTGCCGGGGTTGGGGCAGTCAATTCGGGGGTAGTCGCCGGATCGGGCGGATCGGCCAGCGCGTCGAGCGGATCGGCGCGGGCGGCTGACCGCCGGTTGCGGGGGGGCTGGGGCGCGCGTGTCATTCGGCGGCGACCAGATCGGAGGCGATGCCGACATCGGTGTCGGAAACCAGAACCGAGGTGTCGAGCAGGACCGCGACACGGTCGCCGATGCGCCCGATGCCCGAGATGACGGGGCGCGCGGTGGAGCGGCCGAACTGGGTGTGGCGGTCAACCTGTGCGGGCGGGATTTCCAACACTTCGGACACGCCGTCGACGATCAGGCCGATGGGGGCATCGCCCACGTCCATCACGATCACCACGGTGCGTTCGTCATAGGCGCGTTCGGCCATGCCGAAGCGCAGGCGCACGTCCATTAGCGGGATGACCTTGCCGCGCAGGTTGATGACGCCCTTGATGTAATGGGGCACATCGGGGACCGACATGATGCGTTGCATGCCGACGATTTCGGTCACGCCGGCGATGCCGACGCCGTATTCTTCGTTGGCAAGCGCGAAGGTCAGATACATTTCGTCGATGTTGTCGGTGTCGCTCAGCGACAGTCCGGCGGGTGCGTTATCAGACATGTTGGTCTCCTGTCGTTTGATGCGGGGCGCGGTCAGGCGCGGATTTCGGGGCGGGCGGCGCGCAGGCCGAGCAGCTGGAGCATCCGCGCGGGGATGTCTTCGAGCGGGAGCGCGGCTTCGGATGCGCCGTTTTCCCATGCCGCCATGGGCATGCCGTAGACGACCGAGCTTTCCTCGTCCTGGCTGAGGGTGCGGCCACCGGCGTTGCGGATGGCCAGAAGGCCCGCCGCGCCGTCGCGGCCCATGCCGGTGAGGATGGCACCGACGGCGTTTGGCCCGGCAAGGCGGGCGACCGAGTTGAACAGCACGTCGACGGACGGGCGCGAGAAGCAGACGGCGGGGCCTTCGACAAGGCGGACGCGGTAGCCGCGACCCATGCGGTCAAGCTCCATGTGCCGCTTGCCGCCCGGCGCGATAAGGACGGTGCCCGGTTCGGCGGCATCGCCGTCTTGTGCTTCGCGGACATTGACGGTGCAGGTGCCGTCGAGCCGCGCGGCGAAGGGGCCGGTAAAGGCCTCGGGCATGTGCTGGACGATGACGACGGGCGGGCAATCGGACGGGAACATCGGCAGGATGGTGCCAAGCGCCTGCACGCCGCCGGTGGACGAGCCGAGCGCGAGGATTTCGGCGCCGCCAAGGTTGACGGGCGCGGCCGGGCTGGCCGGTTTGCGCGGGCCTGCATGTGGGCGGGCGCGGCCGACGACGACATGGGCATCGGCGGCGGCGCGGACGCGGGCGCAGATGTCGGCCATCATCGCGGGCAGGCCGCTGGCAAAGCCGGTGCCGAGCGCGGGTTTGGGGATGACGTCGACCGCCCCCGCCTCCATCGCGTCCATCGAGGTTTGCGCGCCGTCGCGGGTGTGGGCCGAGATCATCACGGTGGGGATGCGGGCCTTGGGCAGGAAGGCACGCAGGAAGGTGATGCCGTCCATTTCGGGCATTTCGACATCGAGGGTGATGACGTCGGGGCGCAGGTCCTGGATCATCTGCCAGGCGGTTTCGGTGTTCGAGGCGGCACCGACCACCTGGATGAGGCGGTCGGAGGACAGGCCCATGGTCAGCACCTTGCGGACCATGGCCGAGTCGTCGACGATCAGCACCCGGACGATGCGCGGCAGGGCCATCAGTTGCCCCCCTTGCGGTGGATGCCGTTGTCGACCGATTGCCAGCGCGACGGCAGGTCGCGGATGTTTTCGGTCACCGAGGTGACAAGCCAGCCGTTCGGTTCGGTCACGTCGCTGATGGCGTTGAGCGTGGCAAGCTGGTCGGCCTGTTCGAAGTAATACAGGATGTTGCGGCAGAACACCGTCTGGAACGCCTTGCGGAACGGGTAGGGCGTGGTCTTGAGGTTCATCTGGCGGAAGGTGCAGCATTCGCGCAGTTCGGCGCGGATGCGCAATTGCGCCAGACCGGCGGGTTCGAAGTATTTACGGCGCAGTTCGGCGGGGATGCGTTCGAGCCGCTGTTCGGCGAAAAGGCCGGATTCGGCCTGTTCGACCACGGGGGCCGAAATGTCGGTGCCGAGGATGGCGGTGCGTTTGAGGGCCGAAAGACCGTAATCTTCGGCGATCATGATGGCGAGGGTATAGGCCTCGTCGCCGGTCGAGCAGGCGGCGGACCAGATGCGGATTTCGTCGCGCTGGGCAAGGCCGGGCAGGATGCGGGCGCGGAATTGTTCCAGCACCTCGATCTCGCGGAAGAAATAGGTGTGGTTGGTCGAAGCGGCGTGCATGACCGCCAATTGCAGTTCGTGGCTGGCACCGGCGGCGAGTTTGCGCGACAGGTCGGCCAGAGTATCGACCGAAAAGGCGCGCTGCACGCGGCTCAGGCGCTGGCGCAGAAGCTCCATCTTATGTTCGGGGTAATGGATGCCGCAGCGCTGGCTGAGCCAGCCGCGGATCTGTTCGCAGCTGTAAAGTTCGGCGTGGCTCATGACGCTACCCCTGCGCCGAGGCGTTCGCAATCGAGCACGAGGGCCACTTCGCCGGTGCCCAAGAGCGCGCAGCCCCAGCTTGCGCGGACACCGGCAAGGCGTCCGACAAGCGGTTTCATCACGACCTGCTGGCGGTCGAGGATTTCATCGACCGGAACGGCGATGGCGCCCGAGGTGGTGTTGAACACCACAAGGACGCCGGTAGCGGACAGGGCATGTTCGCCGCGCGGCGCGCCGTAGAAGTGGTCGAGGCGGCAGATGGGGATGTGTTTGCCGCGCAGGCGGAACATCTCGGACCCGCCTTCGGCGGAAATGCCCAGCAACTCGCCGGGGGCGGGGCGGGCGATTTCGGAGACCACGTCGATCGGCACGGCGAAAAGCTGGTCGCCAAGGCGCAGGATGATGCAATCGAGGAAGGCGAGCGAGACGGGGATGTGCAGCGCGACGCGGGTTCCGGCACCGGCGGTGCTGTCAACCGCGATGCGGCCGCGCAGGGCTGTCATGGTGGAGTTCAGCACGTCCATGCCGACGCCGCGACCCGACAGGTTCGACACGGTTTCGGCGGTGGAGAAGCCCGGCTCGAAGATGCATTTCCACAGGGCGGCGGGTTCGGGTTCTTCGCCCTCGCCGAAGAAGCCCTTTTCGCGGGCCTTTTTCAGGATGCGGTCGCGCGACAGGCCACGGCCATCGTCGGCCACGATGATCTGCACCTCGGACCCGACCTGGGCGGCGGAAAGGGTGATGCGGCCCTGGGGGTTCTTGCCGTTGGTCTGGCGTTCTTCGGGCGGTTCCAGCCCGTGGTCGGCCGAGTTGCGGACCACGTGGAGGAGCGGATCGTAGAGCTTGTCGGCAACCAGCTTGTCGATGGCGGTATCGCCGCCCTCGATCACCATGTCGATGGATTTGCCGGTCTGGCGTTCCAGTTCGCGCACCATGCGGCGCAGGCGGCGGAACACGTCGTCGATGGGGACGAGGCGCAGGTCGGTCGCGGCGTCCTGCACCTCGCGCACGATCATGTTGAGGCGATGCACGGCGGTGTCGAAGTTCGAGAGCTGGAGGCCGTTCAGGTCGGGCGATTGCACTGTTTCCGAGACCGAGAGCGACAGCTCGCCCACGAGGTCCATCAGGCGGCTGATCTTGTCGGACGAGACGCGCATCAGGCCGCTGTCGGCGGCGGCGGCTGCGGTCGGGGTGTCGCTGGCGGCGGTCATGTGTGCATGCCCCTTGCCGCGGCGCGGGGCGTCGCGGTCGAAGATGGTACTGGCAGCGCGATGTCGTCGCGGAAGATCATCCCGTCGTTCCCTTTTTTCCGTCCGAAGCGTCAGTGCAAACCGCGGGCCAAGCGGACCGCGGGGACACTTCAGGCCGCGTCTTCGTTGCGGTCGAAGTTGAAGATGCAGACCCCGTCAAAGCCGGTGGATTTGAAAAGGAACGTCTTTTTCATCGTATCGAGAAAGCCGCCGTGCTTTTTCTCGAACACCTTCAGGTCGTTGACCGAAGGGAAGAAGACGTTGATCGACACGTCGCCCTCTTTGCTGATGAGGACGTTGAGTCCGGTCAGGTTGCAGGTGGGGATCGCGTTTCCCAAAGCCTCGATCACGAAGGGCGCCGCGATTTGAGCTGCGTCGAGGCTGGGGAATTTGAGGTGGTAGGTTTTAGACAGCATGGACCGCTTGCCCCTAGAGGTTGTCGCTTGTTCGAGGGCAAGAACGGCGGGATTGAGCGGAATGTGATACAGACGATGGTATGTAAGGGGTGCAGGGTGGCGAGGCCCGCCATGGCGGAACGTCTTGGCCCACCCCGCCGGGATGGGCAGACCCGGGTGGGTATCGTCCCGTTGGCAGGGGGGTGATACCGCCTGTGGGCGCGTCGGAAAACCGTTCGCCCGCGCCTGCCGTGCCGCAGCGGCGGAAACCCGACGCGGGGTCGACTGCTACAGGGGCATTATCGACGGCGCGCGACCGTGTTTTAGCCCCGTTCGAAAATTATTTCGCGGCGCGGCGGTCTTTGGCACGCAACCTGCCTCTTCCATCGCAACGACGGATTGCAGAAGGAAGACCGGACATGGCGACGATCCACCTGATTGACGAATGCTTTGATGCGGCGGGTGCCTTGGCGCAGTTGCTGGGGCGGCGGCGCGTGGCGGTGGAACGGGGCGCAAAGCCCGGGGCGGGCGTGCAGGTGCTGGCCGTATCGGCGGTCTATGAGTCAAAGGCGGGCGGGCCGCGCGGCTTGGCCGATCTGGCGCGGGGCTGCGGGGCCAAGTGCATCGTGGTGGTGACCGAGGGTGCTGCGGCCTTTGGGCTGGAGGAAGACATGGGCGGGCGGCTGCTGCGCGTGTCGCTGCCGGTCGCGGGGCAGATTGCGCTGCGCGACAGCGGGCTTTTGATGCTGGCCGACATTCTGGGCGGGCAGGTGCAGGCCATGGTCGCCGCCGATCCGGCGACGGGGCAGTTGATCGATCTGGCGGCGCGTGTGGCGCGGACGGATGTGACGGTGTTCATCAACGGACCCACGGGTTCGGGCAAGGAAGTGCTGGCGCGTCAGGTCCATGCCGCGAGCCGCCGCGCCAATGCGCCGTTCGTCGCGATCAACTGCGCGGCGATACCGGAAAACATGCTGGAGGCCATTCTGTTCGGCCACGAGAAGGGCGCGTTCACCGGCGCCTCGACGGCGAACAAGGGCATCATCCGCGCGGCCGAGGGCGGCACGCTGATGCTGGACGAGGTTTCGGAAATGCCGATGGGGTTGCAATCGAAGCTGCTGCGGGTGTTGCAGGAGCGGCGGTTGACGCCGATCGGGTCGCAGGTGGAGGTGGCGGTGGATATCCGCATCATCGCCACGTCGAACCGCGACATGCCCGAGGAAGTGCGGGCGCGGCGGTTCCGTGAAGACCTGTTCTACCGGCTGAACGTGTTTCCGCTGGCCACCCGTGCGCTGTGCGAGCGGCCCGACGACATTCCGGTGCTGGCGGCGGCGATGGTGCGGCGGCACACGCCTGCCGGTGCGCGCCTGCCGATGCTGGCGGCCGAGGCGGTCACGGCGCTGATGTCGCATGACTGGCCGGGCAATGTGCGCGAGTTGGAGAATGTGATCCAGCGGGCACTGGTGATGCAGGAGGGCGGGGTGATCACGCCGATGGACCTGTTGATCAATGTCAGCGCGCCCAGTGCGATGCTGGCCCTGGCGCGTGCGGTCTGAGGTAAATCATGACAGTCGGACCTATTTCGGGCTTTCAGCCCTTTCAACCCACGCCCATCACCAAGCCGCAGACGACGCCCGACGCGACCGGATTTGCCGACCGCATCGGTGCGGCGGTCAACGATCTGGCCGAAGCGCAGGCCAAGGCCGGTGAATCGGCCAAGGCATTCGAATTGGGCAAGACCAGCGATCTGGCCAGCGTGATGGTGGATCAGCAGATTTCGTCGCTGGGATTCCAGTTCGCGCTGAACGTGCGGAACAAGGCGCTGAGCGCTTACCGCGACATCATGAACATGCCGGTGTGACCAGATGGCGATGACCCCCAATACTCCGCTGGCCGGTAATCCGCTGGTGGTGCAGGCGCGCGCCGCCGTAAGCAATGTGTTGCGGATGGGCGATCAGCCCGCGCTGCGCCGTGCCATGCCTGCGGTGATGATCATGGTCGTCACCGTGCTGGCGCTGGCGGCGTGGGCGCTGTTGCGCGAACCGGCGCGGGTGGCGCTGTATCCCGGCCTGCCCGAGGCCGAGAAAAGCCGCGTGTTCGACACCTTGACCGCCGCGCGGATCGACGCGACGGTCGATCAGGCGTCGGGCGAGGTGATGGTGCCCAGCGCCGATTTCCACCGCGCGAAGATGTTGCTGGCAGCGCAGGGCCTGCCCGAGGCGATGCCCGATGGCAATGCGGTGCTGACCGATCTGCCGATGGGGGCGAGCCGGTCGGTCGAGGCGGCGCGGCTGCGGCAGGCGCAAGAGCTGGAACTGGCGGGGTCGATCACCGAGATTGCATCGGTACAGGGTGCGCGGGTGCATCTGGCGTTGCCGGAACGGTCGGCTTTCTTGCGCGATCAGGAACCGCCGCGGGCGAGCGTGTTCTTGAGCCTTGCGTCGGGGCGGGTGATGGAACAGGCGCAGGTCGAGGCCATCGTGAACCTTGTGTCGTCAAGCGTGCCGGGCATGGCGCGGGGCGATGTGACGGTGGTGGACCAGATGGGACGGCTGTTGTCGCGCGGGTCGGATGACGCGGGCGCGCTGGTCACGGACCGGCAGTTGCAGCAGCGCATGGAGGTGGAAAAGGTCTATCGCCAGCGGATCGAGGCTTTGCTGACGCCGATTGCGGGCGTGGGCAACCTGTCGGTGCAGGTGACGGTGGATATGGATTTCACCCAAAGCTCGATCACCGAGGAACGGGTGGACCCGAACGGGACGGCCATCAAGACCGAGCAGTCGGAAGAAACCGAAAGTAACGAGGGCGCGGCCAAGGGCATTCCGGGTGCGGTGTCGAACACCCCGCCCAATCAGGGTGATCTGGCGGCCACAGGGGGCACGCCGCCGGTGAACGCGCCGGTGAATGGCGAAAAGCCGGTGCCGACCAACCGCACGTCGGGCACCACCCGCACCTTCGAGGTGAGCCGGACGGTCGAGACGACGCAGCCCGCCACGGCGACGATCAAGAAGATCAGCGCCGCAATCCTAATGCGGGCTATTCCTTCGACCGTGCCGCTGGCCGATGGCCAGACCGCCCCGCCCGCGCTGCCCGATGCGCTGAAGGCCGATCTGGAGCGGCTGGCGCAAAGTGCAATCGGCTTTGATGCGACGCGGGGCGACAGCGTGGTGGTGATGGCGCAGCCCTTTATGGAAGAGCCGGTGATCGACGCCGGACCTGCCGATTATTCGTGGCTGCCCGAGGCGGCGCGGCAGGTGGGGTTGATCGCCTTGATCGCCATCGTAGCACTGGGCATCATCCGCCCGCTTCTGACCCGCAGCCCCATGTCGATGACGGGCGAGACGCTGGCAGGCGGGCAGGGCAGCGTGAGCATCGGCGCCGTGCCCGGGGTCGAGGTGGGCGAGGGCGAGACGCTGGACGATGTGCAGGCGCGGCTGGAGGCGCGGCGCACAAAGCTGACGCAGGCGGCGCTGGGGTCGAGTGCCACGCGCGAGGAAAAGTTCGCCGTGCTGCGCCAGATTGCCGCCGAAGACCCGGCGCGGATCGCGTCGGTCTTGCAGCGGATGATGAAAGACGAACTCGACACGACCGTTTCCTGAAAGGTGCTTTGACATGCCTGCTCCGCGTCCCGTGAGTATCGACCCCGTGCAACGCCCGAAATCGTCGGTCGAGTTGACCAAGTTGCAGAAGGCTGCCGTGCTGATGCTGTTGTTCGGGGAACGGGCGGCGGCGGCGGTGCTGAAGAACCTGACGCCGGTCGAGGTGCAGAACCTGGGGGCGGCGATGTATGCCATCGGCGATGTCGATCAGGACAGCCTGGAGGATGTGGTCGAGGAGTTTTTGACCGGCCTGTCGGCGGAAACCGGGCTGGGGCTGGGCGCGCCGGTTTATATACGGTCGATGATGACCGAGGCCCTGGGCGAGGACAAGGCGCAGTCGGTGATCAGCCGGATCAACCCGTCATCGGCCGAGCGGCCCATCGAGATACTCGACTGGATGGATGCGCGGTCGATTGCCGAGTTGATCATCGACGAGCATCCGCAGATTATCGCGCTGGTGATCGCCTGTTTGGAATACGGTTTGGCAGCGGAAGTGCTGACCATGCTGCCCGAGGGCGTGCAGCCCGATATCGTGCGGCGCATCGCGGAATTGAACACCATCCAGCCCGAGGCGCTGCGCGATCTTGAACAGGTGATGCAGCGCAAGTTCAAGGCCAGCAGCACCACGCGGGCGAGCCAGATCGGCGGGGTCAAGGCGGCGGCGCGGATCATGAATTTCACCAAGACCGCGACCGAGCAACGGATTTTGCGCGATGTGCGCAAGGACGACAAAGACCTGATGATGGCGATTCAGGAAAACATGTTCATCTTCGACAACCTTGTGAAATCGGACGACCGGTCGTTGCAGACCCTGCTGCGCAACGTGGACAACGAGCAATTGGTGCTGGCGCTGAAGGGGGCCGACGACGTGCTGAAGGAAAAGCTGCTGGGTTGCATGTCGACCCGTGCGGCGGCGAACCTGCGCGACGAGATGGAAGCGATGGGTCCGGTGCGGCTGACCGATGTGCAAGAGGCGCAGAAGCTGATCGTCGCCACGGCGCGGCGTCTGTCGGACGAGGGAACGATCGTGCTGGCCGGACGCGGCGGCGAGCAGATGGTGTAAGCCATGGCGCAGGGAATGGGGACGGCCGAGGTGATGGCGCTGATCCGCGCCAATGCGGGCAAGGGGTTTTCGGGCGCTGCGCGGAGTGCGGTGGACGGCAGTTTCCGCGCCGTGCCGATGGAGCGCGTGGCGCGGCTTGACGCGGCGGTGGCCGAGGCGGTCGAGGCCGAGGTTGTGGAGGTGGTGGCCGAGGAAGTGCCGCCTGCGCCATCGGTCGAGGAATTGTTGGCCGAGGCGCGGGCCGAGGGTTTTGCCGCAGGCAAGGCGGCGGGTCTGGCCGAAGGGCGCAAGGCCGGCGCTGCCGATGCGGCATCGGGCGTGGTGGCGGCGCGGGATGCGTTCGTGACGCTGGCCGCGCGGCTGGCGGTGACGGGGCTGGACGGGGCCGAGACGTTGTCGGCGGCGCTGTCGGCGGCGGTGCGGACCATGGCGGCGCAGCGGGCGGGGCAGGCGATAGATGCGCTGCCCGCGCCGTTTCTGGCGCGGATCGAGGCGCTGGCCGACCGTGTTTCGCAGGGGGTGCGGGCTGTGACGGTGGCGTTGCATCCCGACGATCTGGCGGCGGTTTCGTCCTATCTGGCGGGGTCCGACCTTGGCGGGGCCGTGGTGGCTGCCGATGCGCGGCTGGCGCGGGGCGATGTGGTCGTGCGGGCCGAGGGGATTTTGCTGGCCGACCTGATCGGGGTCGCGCCGTGACGTTGGTTTCGCAGATTGCCGCCGATGTGGCGCGGGATGCCGTGGTGGCTTTGCGCGTCGAGGGGCGGGTGCTGCGCTATGACGGGTTGGTCATGGAGGCGACCGGTTTTCCGGCCAGCCCCGGCACGATGTGCGAGATTGCCACCGAGACGGGCGAGGCGGTGCAGGGCGAGGTGATCGGCTTTGCGCGGGGCAATGTGATGCTGTTTTTGAACCAGCCCGGTGCTGCGGTGATCGCGGGGGCGCGGGTGCGGGTGATCGGCGGGGGCCAGGTGGCCGAGGTGGGCGAGGCGCTTCTGGGGCGGGTGATCGATGCCGAGGGGCATCCGCTCGACGGGTTGCCCGCGCCGCGGTGTGATGCGGTCTGGCCGCTTGCGGGGAAGGTGATGAACCCCCTTGCGCGGACTGCGGTGGATAAGCCCTTGGATGTGGGGGTGCGGATATTGAATGCGGCGCTGACCATCGGGCAGGGGCAGCGGATCGGCATCATTGCCGGTTCGGGTGTCGGCAAGTCGGTGCTGATGGAGATGATGGCGCGGTTCACGAGTGCCGATGTGATCGTGGTGGGGCTGATCGGGGAACGTGCGCGGGAGGTGGGGGCTTTCGTGCGGTCTGTCATGACGGGTGACGCCGCCAAGCGGATATGCATGGTGGCGGTGCCTGCGGACCGCTCGCCCCTGCTGCGCCTGCGGGCGGCGCGGCGGGCCACGGCGATTGCCGAGGCGTTTCGTGCGCAAGGCAAGCAGGTGTTGCTGATCATGGACAGCCTGACGCGGGTGGCCCATGCGCAGCGCGAGATCGGGCTTGCCTTGGGCGAGCAGCCGACGGCGAAGGGGTATCCGCCATCGGTGGTGTCGCTGATTCCGGGGTTGATCGAGCGGACGGGGCCGGGGTTGCCCGGCGAAGGCGCGATCACGGCGATTTACACGGTGCTGGCGGATGGCGATGACACCACGAACGATCCGGTGGTCGATACGGCGCGGGCGATCCTTGACGGGCATATGGTGTTGTCGCGGCGGCAGACGCAGATGGGGATTTATCCGGCGGTGGACCTGCCGCAATCGACCAGCCGCGTGATGGGCGATATTACGGACCGTGACCATCGGGCGGCGGCGCAGAAGCTGCGGCGGATGATCTCGCTTTACATGGACAACCGCGATTTGATGCTGATGGGTGGTTATATGCCGGGTCAGGATGCCGATCTGGACGAGGCGATCCGGCTGTGGCCCGCGATCGAGGCGTTCATCCGGCAGGGTGCGCATGAGGCGGCATCGTTCGATGACAGTCGGGCGGCGTTGCTGGCGCTGGCGGGTGTGGCGTGACCGAGCGGTCGAAGACTTTGGCGCTGATGGCGCTGAAGGAAAAGGCGCGGGTGGCGGAAACGCTGGGAAGCCTGCGCGCGGTGTTGGGCCAGAAGTTGCAGGCGGCGGCGGTGGCCGAGCGGCTGGCCATGGTGCTGGCCGAAAAGCGCGAGGCCGCGCCTGCGGTGCAGAGCATGGCCACCTTGCGGGCCGAGCGCGGGATGATCGGGCAGATATTGGCCGAGATCGACAAGCAGCGCGACCGCGAGGCGGCTTTGGCGCAAGCGGTGGCCGAGGTGCAGGCGCGGCTGGCGCAGGAAGAGCACCGTTTGCAGATGCTGCATGACAAGACGCGCGAGGCGCGGCGGGGCGAGGCCGAGGCGAGCCAGGCGCTGCGCGATGCCGCGATGCCGCCGCGCAGGCGCTAGGCCGCGTGCAGCGCGGGCTTGGCACCGAACTTGCAAAGCGGTGTGTGACGGATTTTTCCCCAAGGATGAGGGCCCGATGAACATCGGCGAGACGAGTGCAGCAGTGATGGTCATGGACGCGCCCGCCGGTGCGGCCGTGGCAGCGCCTGTCGCTGGTGGCGCGGTCTTTGCCGACCGTCTGGCGGCCGCGCTGGGCGTGCAGGGGGCTGCGGGTTCCGGCGTGGCTGGCGATGTGGTGGGGGGCGAGGCTGTGCCGGTGGCGGTTACTGCGACCGTTTCTGCGGTGGTTCCTGTGGTGGCTCCTGTGGTGGTTCCTGTGATGGCGACGCACGAGGTTCTGGCGGCAAAGCCGCTGACGGTTGGCAAGGGCGCGGCACCTGTGGCGGATGTGGGTCCGGTCGGGGTGGATGGTGCGGAAGCCGGGCCGGTGCGGGCCGATCTGGTTGATGCGGAAGATGTGGTCGTTGCGGCCGATCCGGCAGTCGGGGCGGAGGCTGTGGCTGCGCCGGTTGTGCCCGTTTTGGCCGAGCCTGCGGCGGGTTTTGTGCCGGTGCCAGAGGGGGTGCCAGAGGGGGTGCCAAAGGGGATGCCAGTGGGTGTGCCAGTGGCCGAGGGCAAGGTGGCGGACGACGGGGCGGAGACGGACCGCGCGGCGGATGATGACGCGGCGGGGGATGCCGTTGACGATGGAATGGCCGCAGGTGCGGTGCCGGTGGTCTGTGTCGGCGTGCTCGTGCCTGTGCCTGCGTCTGTATCTTTGCCTGTGGTGGCTGACCGCGTTGCCCCCTTGCAAGCGGCGGGGCCGCAGGCGGCAGGCGCGGGCTTGGCCAAGCCGCAGCGCGAGGGCGCTGGGGCCGTGGCGGTTGCCGTGACGCTGGTTGCGCCAGAGCCTGCGGGCCTGCCCTTTGCCGATCTGGCCAAGGCGGTGCCTGTGGCTGCGGCCAAGGCCAAGGCAGCGCCGGTTTCGGACGCCGCTTTGCTGGCGGCGGCTGAAAAAGACGAGGGGGCGCCTGTCGATGCGCCCGCCAAGGCGAAGGAGACCGTTGCCGCGCCGGTCGTGGCGGACCCTGCAAGGCTGCGGGTGGCCGATCCGGTGATGTCGGCCGGTCAGGCCGAGGCGGCGAAGCCCGAGGTCAAGCCTGCCGACGCCGCCGATCCGGCAGCGCCGCAGGTGCAGCAGATGCCGCAGCCGGTTTCCCTGCCGGTCGAACGGATGGCGACGCAGGCGGTGCGCACCGATCTGCCGGGCTGGGAGCGGGTGTTGACCGAACGCATCGCCGCCGACCTGTCCGAGGACGGGCAAGAGATCGAGCTGTCGTTGAACCCCGAAAAGCTGGGTCCGCTGCGCATCAAGCTAGAGATGGTCGACGGGCTGGCGCAGGTGAAGTTCATCACCGCCACTCCGGAAGCGGCGCGGGTGTTCACCGAGGCGCAGCACCGGCTGTCCGAAGGGCTGGCGCGGGCGGGCGTGGACCTTGGCAGCCAGAGCGCCCAGAGCGGTGCCCAGAGCGGTGGGCAAAGCGCAGGCCAGGGCGGCGCGCAGCGCGGCGGCGATGGCCAAGGCGTGCCGCGCGGGCGGATGACCGAATTCATGACCCGGTCCGGGCGGATCGAGGCGGGCGATGCGCCTGCCTTGCGCCGCGCGGGGGCCGGACTTGTCAACCTGATGGCCTGAGGACGAAACCACCATGACGATGCAAGCGACCGATGCCCCCAAACGCAAGGGCGGATTTATGGGACTGATCAAGACGCTGTTCTTTGCCGTCGTGCTGCTGGGCGCGGGGTTCGGCGGCGGTTGGTTCTATTTCGCCAATCCGCTGACGCCCGCGCAAGATATGCTCAAGCTGATCGACCCCGAAGCTGCCGCCCCCGCCGGGGGCGAGGCGGCCGCGCACGGGGCCGAGGGCGAAGCGCCGCACAAGGTGCCCAAGCCTGTGCCTGCGGAAGAGCTGTTCCAGACCAGCTATTTCACCTTTCCCGACCCGATCACCGCCAACCTGCGCGACAGCAAGCGGTTCTTGCAGGTGCAGATCGGCGTATCGACGCAATATGACGAGACGGTCATGAAGAACGTCGAGACGCATAAGCTGGCCTTGCAGTCGGATATGCTGACGGTGCTTTCCACCTTTTCCGAAGACGATATCGTCGGAACCGAGGGGCGGGCGCATCTGGCGGATGCCTTGAAAGAGGCGATCAACGCGCGGCTGGAAAAGGCCGAAGGGTTCGGCGGGATCGAGGACGTGTTCTTTCCGTCCTTTGTGCTGCAGTGAGGGCCGGGGGAATGGTGGCCAAGCCCAGAAAGCTGTCTGCCGGAGATGTCGCGGCGCTTGTCGGCGGGTTGATGGATGCGCCCGGCGATATGGAGACATCGCTGAGCGGTGCCGAGGTCAGGCCTTACGTCTTCGGGTCGAACGACCTGTCGCTGATGGGCGATTACCACGCGCTGCGGATGATCAACGAACGCTTCTGCCGGATCGCGCGGTCGGTCTTTCTGCCGATGCTGCGGATACAGCCGCGGATTTCGGCCTTTCCGGCGGAAACGCGGAGTTTCGACGACTATCGCAACAGTCAGGACAATTTCGTAAGCCTGACCAACACCAAGATCGAGGAGTTGCGCGGCAACCATCTGATCGTGATTCCGCCACCGTTCATCAGCCTTTTGACCGATGCCTATTACGGCGGGCAGGTGCGTTATGTGAAAAGCCACCGCGCCGAATTTACCGCGACCGAGGCGCGGGTGATCGAGATCGTGACGGACCGGCTGAACAGCGCGTTGCAACTGGCGTGGCGCGATCTGATGGGGCTGACCTTCAACGTGGTGAGCCGCGAGGAGAACATGCAGTTCGCGGCCTTTGTCGATGGCGAGGATATGGTGGTCAACTGTTCCTTCATGGTGCAGTTGCCCGATGCGGAACCGGCGAGTTTCGACATTCTGTATCCGCTTCAGACGCTGAAACCGATTGCCAGCCAGTTGCGCAGCCGGATGCAGAGCGACTTCCTCGACGATGACCAGACGTGGCGCGACCGGCTGGAGCGGGCTGTGATGAACATTCCGTTGCAGGTGCAGGCGCGGCTGTGCGAGCCGGAAATCGCGCTGCGGCAGTTGACCGCGCTGAAGGAGGGGGACGTGATCCCCGCCAAGCTGGCCGACACCGTGCAGGTGCTGATCGACGGCAAACCCTATTTCGAGGCCGTGCCCGGCGATATTGCGGGCAAGTCGGCCTTGAGCATCACCAAACAGATCAAGGGAAACGGAAAATGAACGAGGCATTGAAGGGCGGACATGACGGGCTGCGCTTGCTGGAGAACGTGGGCGTCAAGCTGACGGTCGAGGTGGGGCGGGCCGAGTTGACGATCCGCGACCTGTTGCGGCTGTCGGAAGGGTCGGTGATCGAGCTGGACCGGCTGGCGGGCGACCCGCTGGATGTGCTGGTGAACGGCACGCTGATCGCCAAGGGCGAGGTGGTGATGGTGGGCGAGCGTTTCGGCATCCGCTTCGGGCAGATCATCGATCCCGAAAAGCGGGCGGAGTCGATCTAAGGGCGATTTTTGGCGCAAAAATCGCGCCGGAATTTGACGCAAATTCCGGTGGCTGGCGTTGGTGCAGGGATTGCGGCTGAAGGTCCGGTGAGGGGAGTTGGCGCAGGGATAGGCGGCGGAATTTGACGCAAATTCCGGTGGCTGGCGTTGGTGCAGGGATTGCGGCTGAAGGTCCGGTGAGGGGAGTTGGCGCAGGGATAGGCGGCGGAATTTGACGCAAATTCCGGTGGCTGGCGTTGGTGCAGGGATTGCGGCTGAAG
>JBBAUB010000007.1:74909-188993 GCA_040398445.1 Gemmobacter sp.
TCCGGTGAGGGGAGTTGGCGCAGGGATAGGCGGCGGAATTTGACGCAAATTCCGGCGACCGGCGTCCGGACGGGGGGTGCGCGAAATCTGCGTCAGATTTCGGCGCGATTTCTGCGTCAGAAATCGGCTGCGCGGCACGGGGATTGCACGCTTGCGGTGTCATTGCCGGAGTGCCTGCCCTTGGACGCGATCAGACCTGACCAATTCGTGACGCTTGCCCTGTTCATGGCCGTGCTTGGCCTTGGCTGGCTGGTGGTGCGTATCAACAAGGGCGGGTTTGCCCGCCGCATCGCCGGAGAGCGGCGGATGAAGCTGGCCGAGGTGACGGCGCTGGCGCCCACCGACCGCGCGATGATCTTGCAGGTGGACGGGCTGGAGTTTCTGGTGATCCGCTGCAAGGGCGCGGCCCCTGTGGTGCAGCCCTTGCCCAAGCGCGATGTGGCGGAGGTGGTGGCATGAAGCGCCTGCTGGTTCCGATTGCGCTGTTCGTGGTGCTGCCTGCCGCCGCCCATGCCCAAGGGTTGCCTGCGATCAACCTGACCCAAGGGCCGGACGGGACGACCTATTCGCTGTCGTTGCAGATCGTGGCGTTGATGTCGGCGCTGACGGTGCTGCCGTCGATCCTGTTGGGGATGACGGCCTTTACCCGCATCATCATCGTGCTGTCGATCCTGCGGCAGGCGCTGGGCACGCAGCAGACGCCGCCCAATCAGGTGCTGGTGGCGCTGGCGCTGTTTCTGACCTTTTTCATCATGCAGCCGACCTTTACCGAGATCTACGACACCGCGCTGTCGCCCTATCTGGACGGGCAGATGGAGGCGCAACCGGCGCTGGATGGGGCGAGCCATATCATCAAGGGTTTCCTGATCGAGAACACGCGGCAGAACGATTTGCTGATGTTCCAGCGGCTGGCCGGTGACGCGCCCTATACCGACAACGATTCGGTGCCGCTGTCGGTGTTGCTGCCGGCCTATATGACATCGGAGTTGAAGACGGCGTTCCAGATCGGCTTCCTGATCTACCTGCCGTTTCTGGTGATCGACATGGTGGTGGCGTCGATCCTGATGGCGCTGGGCATGATGATGCTGTCGCCCATGCTGGTGTCGCTGCCGCTGAAACTGCTGCTGTTCGTGCTGGTCGACGGCTGGGCGCTGACCGTGGGGTCGCTTGCCGCGACCTATGGGCTGGGGGGATAGTGCGATGGATTTCGACAGCAATATCGAGAACTTGCAGATCGCCTACTGGAATATCCTGATCGTGGCGGGGCCGGTGCTGGGCGTGGCGCTGATCGTCGGGCTGGTGATCGGCGTGTTGCAGGCGGCCACGTCGATCAACGAGCAGACGCTGAGTTTCGTGCCAAAGCTCGCGATCACCATGGGGATGCTGGCGCTGGCGTCGGGGTTCATGCTGACGCGGATGACGGATTACTTTCACTACGTCTTCGAAACCATCGCGGCGATCCACTGATGGAGGCGATGGTGCCCGGCCTGAACCTTGGCGCGGTCACGGGGTGGCTGGCGCAGTACCTGTTCGCCATGCTGCGGATCGGGGCTTTCGTCATGGCCTCGCCGGGGTTCGGCGGGCGCTTCGTGCCGGTGCAGGTGCGGGTGATGGCGATTGGCGTGCTGGCCTTGCCGGTGGTGGCGGGGGGCATCGACGGCGGGGTGGTGCTGCCGTCGCCCGCTGCGCTGGCGGAAATCGGCGCGCTGCGGCTGGTGTTTACCGAAATCACGCTGGGGCTGGTGGCGGGGCTGGTGCTGACCATCCTGTTCGGGGCTGCGGCGCTGGCGGGCGACCGCATCGCTGCAACCGCAGGGCTGGGGTTTGCCGCGCAGTTCGACCCAGCCGCCGGAGGGCAGACGCCGGTTGTGGCGCAGATTTTCGGGCTGTTCATGCTGATGGTGTTTCTGGGCGAGGACGGGCATCTGGCCGCGATCCGCGTGGTGCTGGAAAGCTACCACACCGTGCCGCCCGGCGCGCCCGTCGATTTTGACCGCATCATCGCGGCGGGGCTGACGGCGGGGACCGACATGTTCGCGCTGGGTATGGGGGTGATGTTGCCCGTGGTCGCCTGCCTGCTGCTTTTGAACATCGCGGTCGGGATCGTCACGCGGTCCGCCCCGTCGCTGAACCTGTTTTCCTTTGGCTTTCCGGTCACCATGGTCGCCACGCTGGTGCTGCTTTACGTCACCGTGCCGACGACGGGCCGCGGGTTGGAAGGGGTCGCGTCCGAAGGGATCGAGACGATCGCCGACATGTTGGGAGGGCGCGATGGCGGAAGATGACGGCGCCGAAAAGTCACACGAGCCGACACAGAAGCGCAAGGACGACGCGCGCGAGGAAGGGCAGGTCCTGACCTCGAAAGAGGCGATGGTCTTTGCCGGTTTCGCGGTGGCGACGGGGCTTTTGGCGATGGCCCCCGCCGTCTTGCCGGGGTTGGTGCCGGTCTGGGCCGATTACCTGCGGCTGGGACGGCGCGAGCAGTTGGACGACCTGTTGACCGCACGGAT
Source organism: Gemmobacter sp. (assembly GCA_040398445.1). GTDB lineage: Bacteria > Pseudomonadota > Alphaproteobacteria > Rhodobacterales > Rhodobacteraceae > Paragemmobacter. The sequence goes on from JBBAUB010000007.1 coordinate 77,420, forward strand.
TGCCGAGGCGTTCTGGCAAATTCTGGGTGCGTCGGTCGCGGTGGCGTTGCCGCTGATGGCGGTGATGATCGGGCTGCAAGTGGTGCTGGGCGGGTTGCATTGGTCGCCCAAGGCGATGGGTTTGAATTTCGGCAAGATCAACCCTGCGGCGGGGCTGGCGCGGATGGTGTCGGTCAATGCGCTGGTGGAGCTGGGCAAGGCGGTGGCCAAGGTCAGTATTCTGTGCGGGATTGCCTGGTTGATCGTATCGGGGATGCTGCCGCTGATCGGGCGGCTGGGTGACCAGACGGCGGGGGTGGCGCTGGCGGTGCTGGGCGGGGCCATCGTCAAGCTGGTGTCGGGGTTGACGCTGGGCTTGGCGGTGATCGGCGGGGCCGACCTTGGCTGGCAGATCCTGTCGATGCGCAAGAAGCTGATGATGACCTTTGAAGAGGTCAAGCAAGAGGGCAAGGAGCAGAACGGTTCACCCGAGGTGAAGGGCCGGTTGCGGCAGTTGCAGATGGAGGCAAGCCGCCGGTCGTCGCGCCAGAGGCAGGCGCTGGACGATGTGCCGCGCGCCACCGCGATCATCACCAACCCGACGCATTTCGCCGTGGCGATCCGCTATGTGCCCGGCGAGACGCGCGCGCCGGTGGTGCTGGCCATGGGCAAGGGGCCGATGGCGCAAGAGGTGATGGCGCGGGGCAAGGCGGTGGGGCTGCAGCCGTTGCAGATTCCGCTTCTGGCGCGGGCTTTGTACTTTACCGGCGATATCGGAGCCGAGATCGACGAGCAGCTGTTCGCTGCCGTCGCGGCGGTGCTGGCGCATGTCTACCGGCTGGAACGGGGCGAAGGGTCGAGCCTGCCTGACATCGACGTGCCCGACGGGTTGCGGTTCAACGAATTTGGCAGGGCAGAGGGAATGGCATGAGGCAGGTATCGGCGGGCGAGATGGTATCGAGCGTGGTCTTTGGCGGGGCGGGGCTGTTCTTCCTGCTGGCCGCCACCGATCCGGGGCGCGGTTGGGCCGAGCGCGGGGTGCTGCTGGTCTGCGGCATCGGGACGGGGCTTGCGGCCTTTCGCTTCCAGATCGCGGCATGGGTGCAGCGCCGGCGCTAAAGCGCTTGGCATGGAACTTGCCCCTAGGGCGAAAGACATCAGGAGAGCGGCATGGCGAGCGAGCCCGACCAGATCACCGAAGCGATCAAACGCGCACTCGACGCGGCAGAGGCGGCGAATTTCGCAGCCGAGGATATCTCGCGCATTTCGGCGGCGCACCGGACCTTTGCGGAAAGCGTGGCCAAGGGACAGAAACGGTCGGCCGCGCTGGCGGCGGGCGCGGCGTTCGGGGCCGTGCTGGGGCTGGGGCTGGGGGGGCTGATCTGGTTCCGGTCGGTCGCAGACCTGCGCGAGGCGGGCGAGGTGCAGGCCACGGCGGCGGAACTGCTGGTCGAGCAGGTGACGCGCTTCGATACGATGCTGGACAAGGCCGAAGAACGGCAGACCGAGATCAAGGATGCGCTGGCGGCGATGACCGAACAGGTCAGCCATGACCTTGCCAAGCTGGGACGCGAGCAGAAACCGATGGACGCGCAGGTTGCCACGGCGATCCGCGACGGGGTGAAGCAGGACATGACCGAGGCCAAGGATGCGATCCTTGCCGCCATGGCCAAGGCACCCGCGCCGGGGGCTGCTTTGGGCGGGCCGGAAATGAAGGTGCTGCTCGAAGAGATGCACGCGATGATGCGCGACGAGGCTGTCCCGGCGGCCGGTGGCGATGCGTCCGCAGCGCCTGCCGCCAAAGCGCAAGACAAGCCTGCCCAGAAGCCGGTGGTTAAGCCTGCGGCAAAGCCTGCCGCAAAGCCGAAGCCCGCGGCCAAGGCTGCCGAGCCCGATCCCTTCGTTTATCCGTGACGCGATGACCGACGCAAACCTGCCCCAGACGCTGCGATTGATCGACGTGCCCGCAGGGACCGCTGGCCGACGGCTGGGCCTGCGCGGCGGCGATCTGCTGGTGGCGGTGAACGGTCGCGCCTTTGCGGGCGATGTGGGGGCATTGGGTCGTATGTTCGAAGGTGCGGCCTTGGCTGCGCTGACCTTCCAGCGCGGCGGGGCCGAATTCACGCTGCTGGCTGGCACGGCGACGCTCGGGCGCTGGGAAAGCGTGCCAGCCCCTGCCGACGACCCGGCGCGGCGGCGGATCGATCCGGCCTTTCTGCACGGCTGGGAGGTGATGCGGGCGGGTGACGGCAGCTATGATCTGATCGCGCGGCACCTGCCCGCAACGGCCTATGTCGCGCCGCAACTGTGGCTGATGCAGATGCGGTTGTGGCTGCCCTGCGCCATGCTGGTGGCGGCGGTGGCGGCGGGGTTCATCGTGCATCCGGCGCTGGCGCTGGCCGTCCATGCGGCAGGCGTGGCGCATCTGCGCTGGAGCCATGCATTGTACCAGCGGCTCGACCGGCGGGGGCGGGGCCTGTCGTTCCATATGATGATCGCGGCGCGGACCGAAGCCGCGGCCCATGCGGCGCATCGCGCGCTGCATCCGGGGGACCGCTACCTGTTCGCGCCACAGCCGAAACGGACCGAGGCGGTCACCGCCTAGCCGGTGCCGCCCTTTGGTCTTTCTTCTCGTCCCAAATATCCTCGGGAGGGGGTGCGGGGGAGGGCAGACGGCCCTCTCCCGCTTGCTCGGGTCGGCACGGCGCGACCGGGTTTACATCTGGCCGTTCACCACGGCGCGGCGGCGGCGTTCGACCGACGAGGCGATGCGCAGCTGGTCGCGGTATTTGGCCACGGTGCGGCGGGCAAGGTGGATGCCGTCTTCTTCCTTGATGATGCGGGCGATGGTGTCATCAGACAGCGGTTCGTCGCTGTTTTCGGCGGCGATCAGTTTGCCGATGCGGTGGCGCACCGCCGAGGCCGAGCCGGGGGCTTCGCCGGTGCTGCTGCCGAGGGCGGCGCTGAAAAAGGTTTTCAGCGGAAAGGTGCCCTGCGGCGTGGCGATCAGGATGCCGGTGCAGACGCGGCTGACGGTGCTTTCGTGCACGCCGATGGCTTCGGCCACCTCGCGCAGGATCATCGGGCGCATCTGAGACAGGCCACCTTGCAGGAAGCCTGCCTGACGGCGCACCACTTCGGCCCCCACCTTGAGGGTGGTCTGGTTGCGGTGTTCGACGGCGCGCGACAGCCAGCGGGCGACCGACAGGCGTTCGGCGATATAGGCATTGGCGTCGCTGTGGCGCACCTCGCGTGCGGCGTCGGCGCGGACCACGACGCTGGGCAGGGTCGAGCGGTTGAGATCGACGCGCCAGCCGCCTTCGGCGTTGGTCACGATCAGGTCTGGCGGGCGCTGCGGCGACGGCGTGGCGTCGAAGGTCGCGCCCGGTTTGGGGTTGAGGCTGCGGATCTGGCGCAGCATGGCCTTGAGATCGTCCATCGACACCGCACAGATGCGCATCAGACCGCGCAGGTCGGCGGCGGCGAGCATGGGCAGGTTGTCGAGCAGGCGGTCGAAGGCGGGGGTGAGCAAGCCCTGTTCGGCGGCTTGCAGGCGCAGGCATTCCGACAGGTTGCGGGCAAACAGGCCCGCCGGTTCGATGCGTTGCAGGCGGGTCAGAAGATGGGCCGCGTGTTCTTCGTCGACCCCGGCCCGCTGGGCGATGGACGCCACCGATTGGCCAAGCCAACCCGAGGGTTCGAGCGCGTCGAGAAACAGCCCTGCCAGCATGCGGTCGGCGGCTGACAGGTCGAGCCGGGCCACCTCGGCACTGGCGTGGGCGTAAAGCGAGGGGCCGGGATCGGCGCCAAGCTGGCCGATGCGGTCCCAGTCGTCGTCACCGCTGGCGCGGGACTGCGAGGGCAGCGCGAGGTCGCGCGGGGCGGCGGATCTGGGCAGGCCCAGTTCGAGGAACGGGTTCTCTTCGGCCTGGCTTTCGATGAAGGATTGCAGGTCGGCATTGCCCATCTGCAAAAGCTGGATCGCTTGTTGCAACTGGGCGGTCACGACGAGTGACTGGCGCTGTCCAACGGTTTGTGCGGCGAAAAGATGCATGGCGGGTTCTCCTTGGAACCCACTTAGCCAAGCCGGTGCAGGCGATGCAAAAAAACCCTTTGACACCCCTAAAACGGCGCAAAGCCGACTCGTGCGGGGCAAAACAAGGCCCATAAACCATTGATAAATATGGAAACCCCGGCGTTGGTACGCCGGGGCTATCTTTAGTATGTCACGTTTCCGTCAGCCGCGGAGCAGCGACATCACGTTCTGCTTGCTCGAGTTCGCCTGGGCGAGCATCGCGGTGGCTGCCTGGCTGAGGATCTGGCCCCGTGCGAGCTGGGTCGATTCGGCGGCGAAGTCGGCATCGACGACCTGCGACTTGGCGGCCTGGACCGAGACCGAGATGTTGGTCAGGTTCGAGATCGTCGAGTCGAGGCGGTTCGACATGGCACCGAGGTTACCGCGCGCCTGGCTGATTTTCTGCAGCGCGACGTCGATCACGGTGATGGCTTCGGACGCGCCTTCGGCGGTCGACAGGTCGATTTCGGCAACCTGGCTTAGTTCGGCGGCGTTGGCCTTGTCCGAGAAGAAGGCGTCGGTGCCCGAGGAGGAGTTGACCGAGAAGGTCTGGGTCGAGGTGAAGGTCACCTGACCCGTGACCGTGGCCGCATCGGCGGAGGACGACAGCGTTTCCGGACCCGAGGCATCGGTGCCATCGGTGTTCAGGCCGGTGATGTCGAGATCGGCGCCCGAACCGCCCGTCGAGTCGGTCGAGGTATAGTCGCTGATCTCGATGTTCTTGCCGGTCGAGTCGGTCAGGGTGATTTCGGAGTTGTCGGCACCCATCGAAGCGGTCACGCCGGTCGAGGTGGTCTTGGTGTTGATCGCGTCACGCAAGCTGCGCAGGTCGTCCTTGTTCGAGATGGCGACGGTGCCGATGGACGCGCCGTTCACCTTGAACGAGACCTTGGCTTCGTCGGTCAGGCCCGAAAGTTTGGCCTTGGACACGGCGGTTGCCTGCACGCCGGTCTGGGCCGAGGCGGCGTTGACTTTGGAGGCGAGATCCTTGGCCGACATGTTGGCGGTGGTGGTGATTTCGGTGTTGCCGGCATGGCCCGAGATCACGAGGTTTTCGCTGCCTGCCGTGCCGCCGGTGGCGCTGGTGAGGACTTCGGATTTGACCTTGAAGGCGCCGATGTCGGTTGCGGCGGCGCTGTCGATCGAGATGTTCAGCGTCTGGCCGAGGTCGGCACCGATCTGGAACTGCTTGCCGTTGAACGAGCCGTCCATGACCTTCATGCCGTTGAAGGTGGTGTTTTCCGCGATGCGGTTGATTTCGGCCACGAGCTGGCGCGATTCGGCAGTGATGTTGCCGCGGTCGGAGCCGGTGTTCGTGTCGTTCGACGACTGGACGGCGAGTTCGCGCATGCGCTGCAGCATGTTCGAGACTTCGACATGTGCGCTTTCCGTCGTGTCGAGCAGGTTCTTGCCGTCGGTCGCGTTGCGGACCGCCTGGTTGATGCCCATGACCTGCGCGGTCATTTTTTCGGCGATGGCCATGCCGGCCGCATCGTCCTTGGCTGCGTTGATACGCAGGCCCGAGGACAGGCGCGTCATGGCCTGGTTGAAGTCGTCGTTCACCTTGGACATGTTCGCTTGTGCTGCGATGGCACCGATGTTGGTATTGATCGTCGTCATGGTTCCAGCCTCCTGATTGATCCGTTCGCGCCGTCAGCGCCTGGCAATCAGAACGACCCGATTGGCGGATGTTTAGCGGGCCTGTGAAGATTACTGCATTTCAAGGGGTTGGGGGGGATTGCCCCCTTGCCTGCGCATGCCTTGCCCCCCCTCCCCGGCCCTCCCCCGGCGCGGGGGAGGGGGCGAAAGCGGGCTGGCGGGGCGGTTTTGGATTGCAGGGATTGCGCGGGCGCGCGCCCGCGTGGGCGGGCGGCGGATGGGCGGGCGGATGGTGGGCTGGCACGGGTTTTGCCAAGAAAGGCGGCCCGACCCCCGCCCGCCGCTAAAGCCGCGGTGCGCAGGGTCGTAAAGGCAGGCAACCAAGGAGCGCGGGCATGGCCGTCGATATCCTGAGCACGCTGAACAAGAACGGATCGGGGCTGAGCCTGACGGGGCTGACGGCTTCGCTGGTGGCTGCCGAGATCACGCCGCTGCAAAAGACGCAAAAGACCAAGGTGGACGCGGCGACGCTGTCGATTTCGACCCTTGGTCAGGTGCGGTCGCAGTTCCAGAGCTTGCAGACGGCGCTGGCGGCGGTCAATTCCACGCCGATCCTGAAGGCGAGTTCCGGCAGTTCAGGCGTGCAGGTGACGGTGACGGACCCCGGCAAGATCGTCAATACGACGCGCAGCATCGGGGTGGTGCAGACCGCCGCGCGGCAGGTGCTGGAGTTCAAGGGATTTGCCAGCGCCGATGCGCCTGTGGGGGCGGGGCAGTTGACGATGGAAGTGGGCGCGTGGTTCGACGATGCCGATGGCGTCAAGCAATTCGCGGTCAATCCCGGCAGCACGGTGAGCAGTATCTCGGTGCCCGAGGGTGCGACGCTGGGCCAGTTGGCCGAGACGCTGGATGCGCTGCCTGGTGTGGCGGCGCGGGTGATCGACAAGGGCAACGGCACCTTTTCGCTGGGTGTGGTCAGCGAGCCGGGCGCGGGTTCGGCGCTGCGGTTCACGGCGCAGGCGGCGGGTGTGCAGGGGGACGCGGGGCTGGCCACCTTTGACACCACGGCAACGAATGCGGCGGTGCAGATACAGGCGGCGCAGGATCTGGTGCTGAAGGTGGACGGGATCGCGGTGTTCCGGCCCAAAAACACGGTCAGCGACCTTATTGCCGGTGCAACGCTGGATATCACCGCGGCAGCGGGAACCGAGACGACCGTGGGATTCAGCCGCGATATCGAGACGGCGCGGGCCAATCTGGGCTATCTGGTGGATCAGGTGAATGCCACGCGCGCCAAGCTGAACGAGGTTTCGGCGCGCGGGTTGAACGGGGCCACGGCGGGCGCGCTGGCGGGCGACCAGACCATCGAACGGCTGAAGACCGACCTGTCGCGGCTGATTGCGGCGCCGATCGGCGGCTTTGGCGATGCGCAGGTCTATCTGGCCGATCTGGGGGTGGTCACGCAGCGGGACGGCACGCTGAAGCTGAAGACGCTGGCCTTTGAGGATGCGTTCAAGGCCGATCCGCAACGCTTCGATGCGGTCTTCGCCAACCGACTGGCGGCCGATACCGACGGCGTAGAGGTGCGCGGCCTGATCGGGGCCGAGGCGCAAAGCGGGACGCATGCGTTCGAGCGCAATGCGGCGACGGGGCTGGCGACGCTGGACGGCTTCAAGACGCTGGCCATTCCGCTGGCCGACGGCAAGCGGCAATATGCGGTGCTGGACGGGCCGTTTTCGGGGTTGATCATCACCGCGCCCGATACGGTGGACAGCGCCAAGATCACCTTCGGGCGCAGTTTCCTGTCGGCGCTGGACGGGGTGATGACGGCGGCGCTGGCCGGTGGCGGCATCTCAAAGCGCGAGGACGAGTTCGGCGCGCGGATCACCGAAGCCAACGGCAAGCTGGCCGATCTGGACGTGCGGGCGGCCAAGCTGGAAAAACGCTATCTGTCGCGCTTCACCGCGATGGAGACGGCGATTTCCAGCATGAAGAGCACCGGCAACTACCTGACCAACCTTGTCGCGCAGTGGAACAAGTCGGGCTGACGGGTCAGGCTTCGACCCCGCGGCGGATGCCGTATTTCTTCATCTTTTCGATCAGGGTGGTGCGGCGCAGGCGCAGGGTATCGGCGGCCTGTGCGACATTGCCTGCGCGTTTGTCGAGTGCGGCTTCGATCATCGCCACTTCGATGTCGCGGATGTAGCCGCGCAGGTCGATGTCGCCCATCTGGCCAAAGGCGGACTGGATGCTGGCGGCATCGGGCAGGTCGCCTGCGGGAAGGGGCGCTTCGGGCAGGTCGCGGCCGTCGTCGGAGGGATCGGGCATCGCCATGCCGAGCAGGTTGTCGCGCACGTGGCGGGCGGTGACCATGCGGCCCGGAAGCATGACGAAGGCGCGTTGCAGCACGTTCTTGAGCTCGCGGATGTTGCCCGGCCAGCTGTGGGCGGCAAGGGCGCGGATCGCCGACAGGTCGAAATGCGGTGCATCGGCGGCGGGGTTCTTGCACATGTGTTCGGAAATCATCCGCGCGAGGATGAGCGGGATGTCGCAGGTGCGTTCCGACAGGCCGGGGACGGCAAGCGTAAAGACGTTGATGCGGAAGTAGAGGTCGGCGCGGAACTGGCCCTGTTCGATCGATTGGGCCAGGTCGCGGTGCGTGGCGGTGACGAGGCGGAAGTCGACCGGCACTTCGGCATTCGCGCCGAGGCGCTGGATGCGGCGGGTTTCCAGCACGCGCAGCAGTTTGGCCTGCAGGGCCAAGGGCATGTCACCGATTTCGTCGAGAAACAGCGTGCCGCCCTGCGCCTGTTCGATACGGCCGGTGCGGGCGCGGTCGGCGCCGGTGAAGGCGCCTTTCTCGTGGCCGAAAAGTTCGCTTTCCAGAAGGTCGGCAGGGATGGCGGCGCAGTTCACGGCAACCAGAGCGCCCGACCGGCCCGAGGCGCGGTGCAGGGCTTCGGCCACAAGTTCCTTGCCCGAGCCGGTGGGGCCGGTCACGACGACCGAGGCATCGCTGACGGCCACGGCGGCGATCATGCGCTTCAACTGGCGGACGGGTGCGGATTCGCCCGCGATGATACGGTCGATCGCCTCGCCCGGGAGGGGGAGGGCCCGCGCCGCAACCTGTCTGTCAATCCATTCACTCGTCATCACACTACTCCTTACCGTCTTGGGGCTTTTTAGCAGGTCGACGCAGATTCTGGGGGGGCCTTGGGTCATGGAGGGTTTGCGAAACGGACGGCGACACGTCTTTGGGCGGGCCAAAACCAAGACTTTCGGATGTAACTTGCGATAGGTTCTGGGCTGACGAAGGGCTGGAAATCAGGGGGTCTGTGCCAAAAGCAGGCGCAGCGCCTGGATATCGGCCCAGTCGTCGCGCAGGCGGGGCGACAGATTCTCGGCCTGAGTCAGGGTCGAACGGGTCGCTTCGGCCACGAGGGGCAGGTCGGGCGGCGGGGCGCTTTGGCGGGGGCGTGCCTGCGGGCGCGCCGGAGCGCCCGAGGCGGCAGAGATGGCGGCGGCCTGTGCGGCGGCGAGTTGGACCAAGGGCGCACCGGAGAAGGCCAGGATGCCGTCGAGCTGGATCGGGGCCGAGGCGAGGAGCGTGGTTTCGCCCTGCGGGGTGAGGGGAAGCGCGCCTTGGGCAGCGACGACCTTTTGCAGGTAATCCTGTCCGCGGGCGGGATCGGTCGAGTGATAGGCGGCGGTGGCGACTTCCCACGAGCCGAGGCGGGTTTGCAACTCGTGCATGAAGCGGGCGGCGTAGCGGGTGTTCTGGACGGGGTCGAACATGTCTTCGGGCGACGCGAAGGCCTGCGCGTGCCATTTCCAGTTCAGTTGCATGCAGCCGACATCGATGTTGGTCACGCCGCTGGCCACGGCGTTTTCGAGATAGGCGACGGCTTCGGCCTTGGTGTCGAAGAAATGCGACTTGCCGCCTTCGTTGGTGGTCCATGGCCAAGGGGCGTGGGTGCCGCTTGCATCGGTGTGACCGGATTCGACCAGCGAGATCGCCGGAAGCAGGCCTTCGGGCAGGCCCTGTTCGGCCCCTGCCTGAGCGGCAAGCGACGAGCAGTCCTGCGCCACGGCAAGGCGGGGCAGGCACAGGCACAGGAGAAGGGCTAGCAGGCGCAGCATGGGGCGGCTGTGCAAGTGCCGCGCCATGTGACGGGCAAAGCGTGCGCGCTAGCGCAGATAGTCGAAAAGCGAGGTGCCGTTGATCTTGACGAAGCTTTGCTGGGCGGCCTGTTCGGTGAGGAGCAGGCCTTGCAATTTGGTGATGGCGGCGGCCACGTCGAGGTCTTCCAGCCCGGCCACGGCTTGATCGATGCGTAGGCGACGGTCGGTCAGGACGGCGGCGTGGCTGTCGGCAAGGGCGCCAAGCGCCCCGACTTCGGCGTGCTGGCTGGCCATGTGGCTGACGGCATCGTTGAAGGCCCCGACCATGTGATCGGCAGACAGGCGGCTGGCACGCAGGGTTTGCAGCTTGCCCGTGGTTTCGCCAGTGGCGTTGGCGGGGGCGAGGGTGCCAAGCGGGCTGCGGTCGGTGCGGGTGCTGGACAGGTTCGACATGCGGATGTCGGCCTTTGACGCAAGGATCAGGCTTTCGCCATCGGGGGCGAGGGTGGCGGTGATGCCCGTTGCCAGCGATTGCGCGTTGACCGCATCGCGCAGCGGGCCGGGAGCGCCCTTGACCAGTTCGGCAGAGACGGTCGCGCTGCCGTCGGGGCCGGTCAGGGTGAAAGACAGGGTTTCGGCGTTGCGGCCTGCGGTTGGCGTGAAAAGCGCGGTTTCCTTGACCACATGGGACGGGCGGCTGGGTTGCAGCGGCAGGGTCAGCGTGCCGATCAGATCGTCGACCATGTCGAAGATGTTGCGGCTTTTGCCCTGCGAGGGGACCGAGCCGAACACCTCGGCCCCGTTCAGGCCGGTGGCGAGGGTGGAGGTTTCGTTCAGCCGCAGTGTGGGGCGGCCGCCGTCTCCGGTGTAGGTGACGCCCTTTGGCCCGTCGACGAAGGGTTGTTCGCTGCCGAAGCCTGCAAAGATGGGCAGGCCCATGGTATCGCGCGTGTTGGCGGCAGAAAGCAGGGCCGCCCGCAGCGACAGGGCTTCGGCGCGCAGGCCCGCGACGCCTTCGTCGGTGAGGGTGTCGTTGGCGGCGCGCAGGGCGATTTGCTGGTAGGCGGTGGTGATTTTCTGCACCTCGGTCATGGCGAGGTCGGCATGGGTGAGGCGGTCGGCGGCGAGGCTGGTGTTGTCCTTGAAGCGGTCGATCGCGCCGCGCTGTTCGGTGACGGCGGACAGTTTGGCGGCGCGCATCGGGTCGGCCGAGGGGCGCGGGTCGTTCTTGCCCGACGAGATGCGGCCCTGAAGGTCGCTGATGTCGCCCGACAGGCGGTTGAAGCTTTCCAGCGCGATGCGGCCGAACAGGGCGTTGCCGATGGAGGCGGTCATGGGGGCGGCCTTTCAGGTTTCAGAGCGAGCGGAGGAGCGTGTCGAACAGGTCTTTCGCCACGGTCATGATCTGGGCCGAGGCCTGATAGGCCTGTTGCAGTTCGAGAAGGCGGGCGGCTTCGCGGTCGAGGTCGACCGCGCCTTGGGCGGCATCGGCGCGGCGCACGGTATCGTGGATTGCGGTGTCGGATTTGAGTTTGGTATCGGCGGCTGCGGCGCGGGTGCCGACTTCGGATTGCAGGTCGGACAGGATGCGGGCAAAGCCGCCCTTGCCGGATTTCACATCGGGAAAGCGCAATGACAGGATCGCGTCGAGCGCGCGGCCATCGTTGCGGCCATCGGAGTTGGCCGTCAGGCGGAAGCCGTCGCCCGTGGCGGGGTTGCCGGTGAGCGAGATCGACAGGCCGTCGATCACCGCGCCGCCGCTGGCATCAAGCGTGCGGGTGCCGATGGAATCGCCCGACGCAAGGTCGAACAGTTCGACGCGGCGGGTGGCGGCATCGGTCACGCGCAGTTCGACGGGCGGCGGCGTGGCAGGCAGGCTGCCTGCGGTAAGGCTGCCTGCCATGCGCAGGGTGCCCGTGCCTGTCATCACCACGATCAGGTCTTCGGGGGGCAGTTTTCCGATCGTGATGCGCTGGCCCGCAAGGGCGCTGGTCGCGGTGGTAACGGCAAGCGGTGCGCCACTGGCGGCGGTGGCGGTGAGTGTTGCACCGTTGACGGTGACGGCTGTGCCGAGTGCGGCAAAGCCTGCGGCATCGGCCCCCGGTCCGGGCAGGACGCGGACGGGGCCTTCGCGCGAGAAGACGGCGAGGGTGATGGCCCCGTTGGCCGTGCTGGCCGATCCGGGAAAGCCTGCGGGCAGGGTGACGGTCGGGCCTGCGGTGACGGTCAGGCTGTGACGGGTGCCGTTTATGTCAAGGTCGAAGCTGGCGGGGAAGGGGCCGGTGGCTGGCTGGCCGGTGAGTGTGCCATAGGGGCCGTTGGCCGGCGACAGGCCAAAGGCCGCGCCGTTGGCGTTGGCGGGCACGGTGATCATGCTGGCATCGGTCATGCCGCCGTTGACGGTCAGGGTCAGGCGGTTGTCGCTGCCGAAAGCGGCGCCGAGGCGGCCAGTTTCCGGCCCCGAGACCGCGATTGCCCCGTTCACCATGCGAAGCGTGTAATCCTGCCCGTCGAGTTGCACGAGGGTGGAGGTGCCTTCGGTCGGGCGCTGGGCGACGGCGCCGCCGGTCAGGCCCGCTTGCGGCATGTCCTTGCGCAGAAGCTTGGCGAGGCCTTCGGCGATGTCGGCCCCCGAGGTGGCGGCGCTGGTGGCGGTATCGAGGGTGACGCTGCGCCCGCCGAGGCCGAGGCTATAGCTGGTCGGCCCGCCAAGGCCGGGGGCGCTGGCGTCGAAAGCGGGGTCGAGCGCGAAGGTAAGCGCGGTGACGGCCCCCGCGGCGCTGGTGGTGCGGTCGATCAGACCGCTTGCCGTGGCATCGGCGGCGCTGCCCGTGCGGGTGCCGCGGGCGGTGGCGGAAAAGGCGGTGTCACGGGTCAGCGTGGTCTGGCCGGTGATGCGGGCGCTGTCTGTGCCTGCGCCAAGCGTGGTGATGCCGCCGCCGGGTTGGCCGGTTCGGTCGGCAGATTGCAGGGCGAGGGTGCCGCCTGTGCTGTGGGTCAGGCCGGTGATCTGGATGTTCTCGCCGGTGGCTTCGGTGAGCATCAGGCGGGTGCCGTCGGGCGAGAGTTGCGCGGTGATGCCGGTCGAGCCTGTGAGCGCGTTGACCGACAGCGCGAGGCTGTCGAGCCTGCCGCCCGACACGTCTCCGGTCACGGCGAGCGGGGTCAGGTTGCGCCCCGCAAGGTTGAATGCCACGCGGCCGTCGGCGGAAGCGGTGAGGCTGGCCGAGGTTTGCGCGCTGGCCGCCATGCCGGGAACGGCGGCGGTGATGATTTGCGCAAGGCGCTTGGCCGTGCCGCCTTCGGGCAGGGTGACGGTGACGGGCAGGCCAAGGCCGGTGTCGATGGCCACGGGTTGCGACGCCGTGGCGGGCGCGGGGGTGCGACCTGACCATGCCGCAACGGGGGCGGGCGAGAGGGTCAGCGATTGCTGGCCGCTGCCGAGCGTTTCGTCGAAGGTCAGGCCACGGTAGCCGGTGTTGAGATAGGCGGTGCTATATTGCGCGCCGGGCAGGAAGCCGTTTTGCGGGGTGAAAAGCAGGGCGATATCGGCGGGGGCCATCGGGGTGCCCGCGATCTGGCGGCCTTCGCGCGTGAAGATTTGCAGGGTGCCGCCCTGCGGCGCGGCAGGGGTCAGGGTGGCGGCTGCGCCGTCGAGGCTGGCGGCGGTAAAGGTGCCTGCGTTCAGCGCAAGGGTCAGGGTGGTGCCGGTGCTGGCGGCGGCGATGCCGAGCGCGGAAAGGGTCTTGCCGTTCGGGCCGGTCATGCGGCCATCGTTCAGGGCTGCCGCGATATCGGTCAGGCTGTAGCCCGCGGGGCGGGGCGAGCCGTCGGCCATGCGGGTCAGGTCGAGCGTGGTGGTGGTGCCGTTTGCGGTGACGGTCAGGCTGGCGGGGCTGGCGCTGGCGGTCATGTCGGCGGTGGCCTGCTGGCCAAGGCTGGCAAGCGTGGCCGAGGCGGTGCCCGCAGGGATGTAGCCCACGACGCCCGCGTTGCGGAGCGTGATGGCCTGCGACGCATCGGGGGCGTTGGCGAGCAGGTCGGGCAGCAGCGGCAGGGCGGGGGGGGCGACGGTGGTGGGGGCCATCGCAACGGTGGCCGATCCGCTGTTGCCCGGTGCGGGTGCCACGAGCGTGGCGACGCTGGCGGCAAGGCGTTCGGGAATTGCGGGCAGGAAGCGCATGTTCACCGCCTTGCCCGTGGTGGGGTTCAGGGTGAAGCGGTCGCCATCGGCGGGGTCGCCTTCCAGCGTGATGGTGACATTGGGCAGGACGAGCAGTTTGTCGGCGCTGCCCAGAACGGTGCCGCCCGCATCTTCGGCGCGCCAGACGCCAAGGGTGGCGTCGCGGATCAGGGTGATGGGGCCGGTGATATCGGGGCCGTTGGGGGTGACTTCGGCACGGGCGAAGCCCTGGTTGCCCGCCGCACGGGTGACGGTCCAGTTGTCGAGCGAGAACATGTCGCCGCCCGGTGCGCCGGTGAGGTCGAGGCCGACGCGGTGGACGGCGTTCATCTCGCCCGCCATTTTACGTGCGAGGCTGTCGACCTCGGCCACGGCGGCGTCGATGCCGCCAAGCGCCGCGCGGTAGCCGCCAAGACTGCCTGAGCCGATCATGCGGGTATCGCGGACGGTGCCGTTGAGTGCGATGTGCAGGGTCAGGTCGGGGTCTGCATCGGCGGTGACGGTGGCCGCGCCGTTCAGCCCGAGGAGTTCCGGCCCGCCGCCGCTGGTGCCGAGCGTGACGCGGGCGCGGCCGATTTCATCAAGCGTGACGGTGACGCCCACCTTGGCGGCGATGCTGCCGAGCAGGCGGTCGCGTTCGTCGTGCAGCGGGTTCATCGCGCCGACCGAGCCGGTGTTGGACGAAAACCGCTGCTGCAATTCGTTCAGCGCGGTCAGGTCCGTGGTCAGCGAGGCCGCGTCCATGTCGACCTGTGCGACGGTATCGTCACGCAGGCGCATCAGCCCGCCCGCGACGTTCTGGAAGGCCGAGGCCAGCGTGCGCCCGCTTTCGATGGCGACGCGGCGCAACGAGGTATCGGCGGGCGACGAGGCAAGGCTGCCCATGGCGGCGAAGAAATCCTCAAGCGCCGCATCGATGCCGCCCGAGTTGGGCAGAAGTTGCGCTTCGACGGCCTTTGCCGCGTCGACCGTGACGGTCGAGGCCGACATATCGCCCGAGGCATTGCGCAGGCGGCCTGCAAGCAACTGGTCGAAGGCGCGGCGGATCTGGTCGACCTGCACGCCCTGCCCGCCGGTGGCCAGCGTGGTGACGGAGGTTTTCGCGCCGCCGATCTGCGACGTCGTCACCTCGCGGCGGCGGTAGCCTTCGGTGTTGACGTTGGCGATGTTCTCGCCCGTGATCCCCAGCGCCGTGCGGTAGGCGGCGATGGAGGAGCGGGCGATATCCATGATGTTGGACATGGGGCGTCAGCCTTTCACGAAGCGCGAGAATTGCCGTTCGACCGCATCGGCAATGCCGAATCCGGTGCGGCCCGACGAGGATTTGGCGATTTCGGCGTCGAACATGTCGCGGGTGCTGTCGACGGCCGAAGACCCCATGATGTCGTCGCCCAGATGCCCTTGGCGGGCGGCTTTCAGGAATTGGGTGAGGAAGAGTTCCTCGAACCCTTCGGCGGCCTTGCGCAGGGTTTTGGCCTTGTCCATCTCGGGGTGCAGCGAAAGGGGGGTGGCGGGTTTGATGTCCATCAGATGACCACCAGTTCGGCGCGCAGGGCGCCCGCTTCGCGTAAGGATTCGAGGATGGCGACAAGGTCCGAGGGCGAGGCGCCCACGGCGTTGATCGCGTCGACAAGCGACGAGAGCGACACCCCCGCATCGAAGACGAAGGCATGCACCGGGTCTTGTTTGGCGGTGATGGTGCTGTTGGGCGTGGTGGTGGTCTGGCCGGGCACGACGACGCTGCCGCTTTGGCCGTTCACCACGGTTGCGCCCTGTGTCGTGGTGGGCTTTTCGTTGATCTTGACGGTGAGCGAGCCGTGGCTGACGGCGGCGGGGGTGACGCGGACATTGCCGCCGATCACCACGGTGCCCGAGCGCGAGTTGATCACCACCTTGGCGGCGGGTGCGTCGGGGGTGAGTTCGACGTTCTCCAGAAGGCCCATGAAGGTAACGCGCTGGCCCGCATCATAGGGCGCACGGACGCTGACCGAGGTGGAATCGAGCGGGGTGGCGATGCCTTCGCCGAAGACTTCGTTGATTGCTTTCGCCATGGCCGAAGCGGTGGAGAAATCGCCGCGGTTGAGGTTCAGCACAAGGTTGTCGCTGTCGAGGAAGGGGGCGATGACCACCTTTTCCACCTGACCGCCTTCGGGCACGCGGCCCACGGTGGGGATGTTGACGGTGAGCGACGAGCCGTCTTCGCCCGCGATCCCCATGCCGCCGACGACGAGGTTGCCCTGTGCGATGGCGTAGATTTCGCCATCGGCCCCCATCAGCGGCGTCATCAAAAGCGTGCCGCCCTTGAGCGATTTGGCGCTGCCCACGGTCGAGACGGTGACATCGAGCGTCTGGCCCTCTTTGGCGAAGGCGGGCAGTTCGGCGGTGACCATCACGGCGGCGGCGTTCTTGGCGTTGAGGTCGCCGGTTTCGACGACGAGGCCGAGGCGCGAGATCAGCGATTGCAGCGATTGCAGGGTCAGGCCCGAGTTGCCGTCACCCGTGCCCGACAGGCCCACCACGACGCCATAGCCGACAAGCGGGTTAGAGCGGACGCCCGCGACCGAGGCGAGGTCTTTGATCCGGTCGGCATGGGCGGGGGTGGCGAAGGGAAGCGCCAGAAGCGCGAGGGTGAGGGCAAGGGTGCGGATCACAGCGGGGATACCTCGTTCAAACCACGGCGCAGCCAACCCTGGCGCGAGGTGTCGGCAATGGCGCCCGCGCCGATGTATTTGATCGACGCATGGGCGATGCGGTCGGACATGACCACGTTTTCGGCGTTGATATCTTCGGGGCGGACCACGCCGGTCAGGCGGATGTATTCGTTGCCCTGATTGAGGGTCAGGCGCTTTTGGCCCGAGATTTCCAGCAACCCGCCGGGAAGCACGCGGACGACCGACACCGACAGGCGGCCGGTGAGCGAGTTCGATTGCTGCGCCGAACCGCGCCCCGAGAAGGATTGTTTGGTCGAGTTGTCGAGCGCGCCATCGGCGATGCCGAGCGGCAGGATGCCGGGAAGCTGCGCTTCGTAATCGCTGGCGCGGTTGCCGCTGGTGGTTTGCGATTTCGAGGCCTGGAAACGTTCTTCGAATTCGACGGTGAGGATGTCGCCCACGCGGGCGGCGCGGCGGTCGGAGGCGAAGAGACCGGCCGATGAGGCGGTATAGATGCCGCCGGTGGGGGTGGTGTCCATCAGGTTTTCGGCCGGATAGACCGGATCGTAATTCACGCTGTCGGCCTCTTCCACGAGGGTCGAGGTGCAGGCCGAGGCGAGGAGGAGGACGGTCAGCGAGAGGGGGGCGAATTTCATCGTGAAAGGCCTTTAGAGTTTGTTGGACAAAAAGCGCATCATCTCGTCCGAGGCCGAGATGGACTTGGAGTTGACTTCGTAGGCGCGTTGCGTCTCGATCATGTCGACGAGTTCCTGCACGACGTTGACGTTCGAGGATTCGAGCGCGCCCTGCACGATCTTGCCCATGCCGTCGGTGTAGGGTGCGGTGACGACCGGCGGACCCGAGGCGGGGCTTTCGATGACCATGTTTTCGCCCAGCGGTTCCAGCCCGCGCGGGTTGGGGAAGGCGGCGAGGGTCAGTTGCCCGACCTCTTGCGCCTCGACCTGATCGGGGATTTGCACCGAGACGATGCCGTCGGACGAGATGGTGATCGACTGGGCGTTGTCGGGGATCTGGATTTCGGGCTGTATCACATAGCCCGAGGCGGTGGTCAGCGAGCCGGTGGCGTTGCGCGACAGCGTGCCGTCACGGGTATAGCCGATCTGGCCATCGGGCATGAGCACCTGAAGAAAGCCCTGACCGTCGATCGCCACGTCGAGCGCGTTGTCGGTGGTGACAAGGTTGCCCTGGGAATAGAGCTTTTCGGTATTCACGATGCGGACGCCCGTGCCGACGGAAAGCGGCGTGGTGAGCTGCGTCGAGTCGGAGGTTTGCGCGCCCGCGGGGCGGATGTTCTGGTAAAGCAGGGTTTCGAAATTGGCGCGGTCGCGCTTGAAACCCGTGGTGTTCACGTTCGCCAGATTGTTGGCGATGACCTGCATGCGGGTCTGCTGGGCGTTGAGGCCGGTCTTGGCGACATGCATCGCGTCTGAGGACATCGGGGCACCTTTTTACGGTTGGCGTACTGGGCGTGTGTTGCAAGGCCCGTGCCATCGGGGTTGCCTTCGGGGTTGCCGCCGTGGTGCTGGCAGGGGCGAAGGGAAATTTCCGTCAGTTCGGCAGGCGCAGGAGCGAAACGCCGGATTCGTCGAGTTCTTTGGCGGTGGTGACGACGCGCATGTTCAGCTCGAAGCTGCGTTGCAGGTCGATCGAGGAGATCAGTTCCTCGGTCGAGTTGACGTTGGAGCCTTCGAGCACGCCCTGACGCACCTTGGCGATCTGGTCGGCGGCGGGCAGGGGGCCGGATTTCGGGCGGATCTGGCCGTCTTCGCCCTTGAGCAGGGTTGCGCCCTTGGCTTGGGTGGTGGCGATGGTTCCCACCTCGACCCGTTCGCCGGGTGCGCCTTCGATGGGTTCGATGGTGATGCGGCCGACTTCGTCGATCATGATGTTGCGGAAGGGCGGAATGGCGATGGGTTGCAGGCCGCTGTTGAGGATCGCTTCGTTCGCGCCGTTCACCAGCGTGCCGTCGAGCCCGACGTGCAGGTCGCCCCGCCGGGTGAGGGCGGGGGGGCCGCCGGTATCGGGCTGGATGTAGAAATAACCCTTGTCCGCGATGGCGATATCAAGCGGTTCGTCGGTCTGGTTCATGAAACCCGGCAGGTCGGAAAAGCCCGCATCCTCGCGCCCGATCTGGAAGGCGCGCGACGTCATCTCGCCGCCGTCTTCGAGAACGAAGCTTTTGCCTTCGCCGATGGTGTCGCGGCGAAAGCCCGGCACGTTCTGGTTGGCAAGGTTCTGGGCGGTGACAACCTGCGTTCCGCGCAGGTTGCCAAGGCTGTTGAGGGCCGTGAAGATCAGCTTGTCCATGGCGGGTTATCAGCCGCGGATGTTCATGATGGTCTGCATCAGCGAGGTCGAGGTTTCCATCGCCTTGGCCGAAGCCTGATAGTTGCGCTGGGCCGAGATCAGGTTCACGAGTTCTTCGGTCAATTCGACGTTCGAGCGTTCCAGAGCGCCCGACCGCAGGGCGCCGAAGCCCGCGGTGCCTGCCGTGCCGGTCAGCGCGGGGCCGGATTCGGAGGTGATGCCGAAGGTGGAGCTGCCCATCACCTTGAGGCCCTGCGGGTTGGAGAAGTTGGCCATGACGATCTGGCCGAGTGCCACGCGCTTGCCGGTGCCATAGGTCGCCCAGACCGAGCCTGCGCCATCGAGTTCGAGGTTGGTCAGGCGCGACGGTGCCGCGCCGTTGTGGCTGGCCTGCGTCACGGCGAAGGGGCCGTCCGACAGCACCGATCCGGCGAGGTTGAAGCTGACGGGTGCTGCCGTGCCGAACGAGAGCGTGCCGCCCGAGGTGATGTTGCCAGCGCCGTCGAAGGTGACGCCGGCCGCAGTGGCGGGGGTGGTCGGCTGGACTTCGCGCCCGTCGACCACGAGGTGCATCTTGTAGGTGGTGTCCGTGCTGTTGGCATCGGGGGTGGCGGTCTTGACGAAATAGGCTTCGGCTTCCAGCGGGGTGCCATCGGCGCCGTACATCGGCACCACGGTCCGGCGGGCGTAGGTGGTCGCATCGGCGGGGTCGAAGGCCGCGGCGGGCGGGATGGCCGACTGGCTGCCCAGCATCGCATTGTCGGAGGGCAGCGCGAGTTGCAGGTTGACGACGCTTGAGGCCTTGGGCGCGCCCTGCTCCATCGGGATGGTCAGGGGGACGGCCTGCGACAGTTCGTTGGTGAGTGGCGTGCCGTTGGTGCCGACGGGCCAGCACAGCAGCGACTGGTTCGCGCCGTTCACGACATGGCCGTTGGTGTCCATGGTAAAGGCACCGGCGCGCGAGAACATCGCACCGCCGCCCGCGCCGTTCTTGTCGGCCTGCGGTTGCAGGGCAAAGAAGCCCTGCCCTTCGATCGCGATATCGAGAAGGTTGCCGGTGGTGACGACGTTGCCTTGGGTGAAGTTCTGCCCGACGCGCTGGACCTGCACGCCCGAGCCGATGGCGGTGCGCTGGTTCGAGAAGGGCGAGGACGAGAAGACATCGGCAAATTCGACGCGGCTGGAGCGGAAGCCCACGGTGCCGACGTTGGCGATGTTGTGCGAGGTGGCCGAAATTTCGGTCTGGGCGGCCTTGAGGCCGGAAAGGGCGGTGCTCATCGACATGGTGGGTATCCTTTGTGCTGTTGGGCCGCGTTCAGCGGAAGCTGTCGATTTCCGCCGAATCGATGGCGCCGAAATCTTCGATGTTGAGGGTGAGGTCGCTGCCGGTTGCGCCCGAGCGGGCCGACAGCACCTTGGCAAAGACCGACGCGCCGACGTCTTTGGTGCCTTCGGGCGTGGTGGCCGCGACGGTGATGCGCACGGGGGTGCGCGACGTGACCATGTCTTGCGGAATGTCGGACCAGTCGAAGCCCATCAGCCCCTTGGGCTGCGCGCCATAGACGCGGGTGTTGAGCAATTCGCCGGTTTTGGCATTGGAGAAGGTGACGGTGACGGATGACGCCGCATCGGGCAGGTCGGCCACGCCTTCGATGGTGCCGCTGGCATCGGGGCGGGCGATGTTGCCGGGGACGAGCACCTGATGGCCAAGCAGGTTGGTCGCGGTGGCGACGCGGAAATCGGCCATCTGGGTGCCCAGGCTGGCGAGGGTGGTGTTGATCTTGTCGATGCCGCCCACGGTGTTGAACTGGGCGAGCTGGGCCAGAAATTCCGTGTTGTCGGTCGGATCGAGCGGGTTCTGGTTTTGCAACTGGGCGAGCATCAGGGTCATGAAATCGCTTTGGCCCAAGGCGCCCGAGCCTTTGGCCGAAGAGGGGTTGGTGCCGCTGGCGGCCGTGGTGCCGGTCGTGCGGTTGGCGAGAAGCGAGGAAATGTCCATCGGGTGATCCTTTTACGAGCCCATCTGCACGGTTCGTGCCATCAGCGTCCGCAGGGTGGACATGGCTTC
Organism: Gemmobacter sp.; assembly: GCA_040398445.1. Lineage (GTDB taxonomy): Bacteria > Pseudomonadota > Alphaproteobacteria > Rhodobacterales > Rhodobacteraceae > Paragemmobacter. The sequence continues at coordinate 98,425 of JBBAUB010000007.1, forward strand.
GAGCGTGTTCTGGTATTGGCGGCTGGCTTCGGTCATCTCGACCATTTCCTCTTCGGTGTTGACGGCGGCCGAGTAGACGAAGCCGTCTTTGTCGGCGAGCGGGTTGTCGGGGCGGAACAGGCGTTCGGGTTCGCGGTCGAGCATGACGATTTCGGACACGTCGGTGGTGGCGAGGCTGTCCGAGCTTTTCGAGAATTCGGTTTCGAACACGGGGCGCAGGGCGCGGAAGGCGGTGTCGGCGCTGCCCGCCACGGTGCCTGCGTTGGCGAGGTTGGAGGCCACGGTGTTGATGCGGACCATCTGCGCCGACATGGCGCGGGCACCCACGTCGAAGACGTTTTTGACGTCGGCCATGGTCTTATTCCCCCTTGATGGCAGTCATCAGCCCCGCGATGCGGCGGTTGATGAAGGAAAGGCTGGTCTGGTAGCGCAGCGTGTTTTCGGAAAACTCCATCTGCTCGACCGACAGTTCGACGGTGTTGCCGTCGAGCGCGCGGTTGATCGGGACGCGGTAGCCGATTTGTGCCGAGCCGTCGGGCGACGATCCGGCAGGTCCGGCAGCGGGGCCGGTGGCGCGGGCGAGGGCGGCCTCGAAATCGAAATCGCGGGCCTTGAAGTTGGGCGTCGCGGCGTTGGCGATGTTGGAGGCGAGAATTTCGTTGCGCTTCTCGCGCAGGGAAAGCGCGTTTGCGTGAAGGGCTATCGAATCGCGGAAACTGACCGTCATAGAGGTGATCTTTCGATGTGCTGCGGCGAACCGCGGTCGTTCGGGGCATGGCTTTGCAAATGCCGTGCCAACACCTGTGACGGACTGGAGACGAGGATGACGACCCCGCCCGCGCTGCGCCTGCCGCTTCCGGCTTTGACGGCGGAGATCCTGTCGCTGACGGCCAAGCGGCATCCCGACGAGGGGCTGGCGTTGCTGGGGCCGCTTTGGGCGGCATCGAGGCCCGGTCTGGCGCAGCGGGCGCTGCTGGCGGCGCGGATCGCGCTGATGCGGCAGGCGATGACGGCAGCACCCTGGGTCATGGCCGTGCCAGTGGTCGAAGAGCCGTTGGCCGAGCCGGTCTTCGTGCCCGCGCCGCCGCCCAAGCCCGTGGCGCTGAACAAAGGGGCGCTGACGCTGCTGAACCTTGAGGATGCGGCCAAGATGCTGATGGCGGGCGGCGATGACGATGAGGACGCGGGCGCGGTGGCGTCTGGTGCGCCCCCTGCCGAGCGCAGCGCCGCCGAGGCGGGGCTTGCCGATGTGATCGCCCGCGAAGCGGCATTCGAAGCGATGTCGGACGACAATCTTGCCCTGACCGTGCCGGCCACAGGCAAGCCAAAGGGCAAGAAGCCCAAGGCAAAGGTGGCGGTGCCCGTGGTGGCGCAAAAGCCAGCCGCCTTTGACCTTGCCGCGCAGTTTGCCGACATGGAATCGCCAGACGGCGCGGGGGAGTTGTCGGCGCTGGAGGTTCTGGCGGGCTTTGGCGCGGCCGAGGCGGCACCGTTGGACCTGTCGGCGCAGTTCGCCGCGATGGACGGCGGCGCGGCCGCGCCCGAGGACGCTTCGGTCACGCCGGAGGCCAAGGGCAAGGCCAAGCCGGTGGCCTTTGATTTATCGGCGCAGTTCGCGGCGATGGAGGGGGAGTAAGGGTCAGGCCATCGCGGGGATGGCCAGCGTCAGGCCATGCGCGGCCAGAACCTGCACCGTCTGGGGCAGCGTCGCGGTAAGGGACGCAAGGCAGGCTTCGGTGGCGGCGGCATCGCGCGACAGGGCGGCCCGTTCATAGGCCGACAGCGCGTTGTAAAGCCCGCTTAGCCCGATGGCCGCGGCGGCACCTGCGGTGCGGTGCGCGGCGGCGGCGGCTTCGGCAAGCTTTCCGGCAGCGGCCAGATCGCGCAACTGGTCGGTCAGGGCGGCGGCTTCGTGCAGCAACCTTTCGGCAAGCGCCTGCACGAAATCGCGCCCCATCTCGTCGAGCGTTTCCACAAAGACCCGCGCGTTCAGGAGCGTGGCATCGGCGAGGGCGGCGGCGGGCGATACAGGCTGGCGGCCCGCGGCAACGTGATCGTCGATGATGTTCATGAGCGCGCCGCGCGTGATCGGTTTGACCAGCACGTCGGACATGCCAGAGCCAAGGAATTCGGGCAGCTTTTCGGGGCTGGCATTGGCGGTGACGCCGATGATGGGCACGCTGTGCGACGCGCCGCCCGCGCGGATGCGGCGGGTGGCTTCCAGCCCGTCCATGCGGGGCATGGAGATGTCCATCAGGATCAGGTCGAAGGTCGTTTTCGCTGCGGCCTCGACGGCTTCGATTCCGTCGGCGGCATTGGTCACGACATGGCCGCGCAGGCGCAGCATTTCGGTCAGCAAAAGGCTGTTGATGGGATTGTCCTCGACCACGAGGATCGACAGGGCGCTGGCGCTTGCGGGTGATGCGGCCGCCGGATCGGCGGGCGCGGTTTCATGCTGGCCATCGGCCACGGGAAGGGTCACGTCGAGGGTGAAGGTGCTGCCTTCGCCCAGATGCGAGTGCACGCGGATTTCACCGCCCAAGGCTTCGGCCGACAGTTTGGCGATGCCCAAGCCAAGGCCCGTGCCTTCGCGCATGCGGGCGTAAGAGGCGTCGAGCGTTTCGAAATTGTGGAAGATGCGGTCAAGGTCGGCGTCGGCGATGCCGATGCCGGTGTCGATGACCGAGACGACAAGATTGACACTGTCCTTGTTGCGGTCGGTGGCGAGGCTGACGGTGACAGAGCCGCCATCGGTGAATTTGATGGCGTTGCCGATCAGGTTGTAAAGCACGCGCACGAACAGTTGCCGCGGGGCCGAGACGAACGGGACTTCGCCGGTCGGTTCGTCGAAATGCAACTGGTTGCTGCGCTTGCCGGCCTGTGGCTGGTTTTGCAATATCAGGTCGCGGATAACCTGAACGGGCGACCAGACCGACGACTGGTAGCTGCCGGTCTGGTCGCCGCCGAGGCGGGTGAGTTCGAGCACGTTGTTGACTTGATCGAGCGCCGCCCAGCCGCAGGACAGCACGATTTCCGACAGCCATGTCTGGCGCTGGTCGAGCGTGGTCGAGTTTTGCAGCAGTTCGGTCGCCGCGATGAGGCCGTTGAGCGGGGTGCGCATCTCGTGGCTCATGACGGCCAGGAAGCGCGACTTGGCTTCCTGACCCTGAAGCGCATCGTTGCGGGCGCGGCGCAGGCTTTCCTCGCGTTCGATGCGTTCGGAGTTGTCGCGGATGAAGGCGATGGACATCGGCTCGCCCATGGCACCCTGTGCTTCGGTCAGGGCGGCTTCGACGGGGATGGCGTGGCCCTTGCGGTGGATTGCGGTCATCTGCACGCGGTCGGCGGCGGGGCGGTCGTCGCCGGTGGCGTCGCGGGCATGGTGCAGCGCGTCGATCGGATCGTCGAAGCCGTCCTTGGCCAGAAGATCGGCCAACCTGCGCCCGCGCGCGCGGTCGCGCGGCAGGCCGAACAGCGCTTCGGCCGAGCGGTTGAAATCGGTGATGGTGCCGTGGTGGTCGGCGATCACCACGGCGTCGAGCGAGTTTTCGATGGTGGCACGCAGGTTGTGCACCGCCCGTTCGGTGGCTTCGTTGCGGCGCTGCTGGGTGCGGTTTTGCAGTACGATCACAAGGGCAAAGGCCGCAAGCACGCCGCACAGCCCCAGACCCGCCGCCGCAAAGCCCTGAAGCGAGGCGCGCAGGTCGTTGCGGCGGGTGGTGCCCATGGCGATCAGGTCTTGCAGCGAGGAGACGACATGGTGGCGCACGTCGTCGGCCGTATCGGCGAGTTCGGATTCGAGTGCGGGCAGGGCGGCGGTCAGGGCCGAATCGGGGCCGTCCATCAGGGGGGTGACACGGTCGAAAAACGCCGATTTGGCCCAAAGCTCTTCGCGCAGTTCGCGGTTGATGGGCAGGGCGGCCATCTGGCTGGATTTCGCCATCATGTTGAACCGGCTGTAGAAGATGTCGAATTGCAGCCGCAGGGCGGTGAGGGCGGCGGGGTCTTGGGGATGGGTGCGCGCGTGGGTGACGGCGCGCTGGAGTTTCAGGGTATCGACCTCGACCTGTGCGACGGACCATGTGACGTTGTCGCTGTCGACCGACGAGGCGCGTTCAAGCTGCCTGTCGATATCGGTGAAGATATAGAAGGTCGCGCCGAGGACGGCCAGACCGACGCAGCCCAGAACGAGGTTTCTGGCGCGTGCGGCAGCACGCGACAGCCGTGTCTCTTCGAGGGCTTGATAAAAAAGGCTCATCTCGTGACCGGAACAGAAGCGTGCGGATTGCCCCGAAAACGCGGGGTGACTGGAAGGCGGCAAGGTGCCGCGGCTTAACCTCTACGGTTCACGGACGATCAGACAGGTGGTTTTACAGCGCGTTTTGCGCCGGTTTGGCGGTGGCAGAGGGTGGGGCGGGGTACAAAGAACACTGGTAACGCGGCGGACATGGCGGCAAAACTCCGTTTCTGGGTGCCATTGGTCCACAACGTTATCAAATGGGTGGGGCAACTCTATGCCAATTAAGGATGCCCACCCATCCAAAGGTATGGTATGGTGAATAGTTGGTCGGGTTTGGTCTGGCGAGTGTTGTCATACCGGTAGAAGGCGGTATCCTGTTTTATCACTGCTGCCAAAAGGTTGTCGGCGTGGCCCAGTTATTGCACAGCGTGCCTCGCATTATCAGGCGAACGGAATGGAGATAGGTGTCAAATGTCTATGACCGGCGGAAATGGCAGCGGAAAAATACGAATTCTGATTGCAGACGATCATGAAATGGTTCTGGACGTCTTCGCAATGTATCTTTCGTCTGCGTCGGACATGGAAGTGACCACGGGCAAGACGCTTGAGGAGGCGCTTGACCACATCACCGCTTCCGGCCCGTTCGACGTGGTGTTGCTGGACCTGAACATGCCCGGGATGAACGGTGTTTCGGGGTTGCGCCGCGCGATCCGGATCAACGGTGGCAAGCCGGTGGCGATTATCACCGGCAACCCCACGCCGCGGATGCTGGACGAGATCATGAATGCCGGGTCTTCGGGCATCGTCCTCAAGACAACGGGCGTGCGGTCTTTGGCCAACGCGATCCGCTTCATGCACGCGGGCGAGCATTACATGCCGCTGGAACTGGTGCGCGAGCGGCACAATGCGGGGCGGACGACGAAGAACGGGCGTCTGTCGGACAAGGAAATGATGGTGTTGTCCTATCTGGCCGAAGGCAAGCAGAACAAGGAAATCGCCAACTACCTGAAACTGGCCGAGCCGACGATCAAGATGCATGTGACAAGTATCTGCAAGAAGCTGTCTGCGACCAACCGCACGCAAGCGGTGATCGTGGCGCGGGATCTGGGGCTGATCTGAAATATCGACCTTTGGTTGTAAGAGGGCCTGCGGCGCTGCTGCGGGCCCTTTCTTTTTCGGCGCGGGCGAACGGGATGTGACGCGGTTACCGCGCCGGAAAATGCCGTCAGGCCGCTTCGGGGGTAAGGGGCGGCTTCTTGGTCCGTTCGCGGACCGAGATGTAGATGGCGCAGGCTATCAGGATCGCCACGCCAAGGAAGGTCAACCCGTCGGGGAAATCGCCGAAGAACCACCATCCGGCAAAGGTGGCCATGACGATCTCGCTATAGGCGAGGGGGGCCAGTAGCGATGCTTCGGCATGGTCATAGGCGCGCACGATCAGGAAATGGCCGACGGTGGCGATAAGGCCGATGAGGAACAAAAGCCCCCATTGCGGCAGGCTGGGTGCCTGCCAGACGAAGACCGCGAAGGCGGTGGTAAGGACGGTTCCGATCAAGCTGGTGTGGAAGGTGGTGATCACGGCATGGGTCTGGCCCGCGATGCGGCGGGTCATCAGGAAGTAAAGCGCAAGGCAGGTTCCGGCGGCAAGGGCGAGGAAGGTGCCGGGGTTCACCGCCGCAAAGCCGGGACGGATGATGATCAGCGTGCCAAGAAAGCCGATGGCAACGGCGGTCCAGCGGCGGGGCCCGACTTTTTCGCGCAGGACAAGCGGCGACAGGGCCGTGACGACGAGGGGTTGGACGAAAAAGATCGCCAGCGCGTCTGCGATGGGCAGGAATTTCAGCGCGAAGAAAAAGAAGAAGGTGGCAAAGATCAGCAGGGCTGCCCGCAGGGTGTGATACCAAGGCCTGTCGGGGCGCAGGGCCGCGGTGCCGCCGATGCGCAGCACGAAGGGCAGGGTCAGGGCCGCGCCAAAGGCCATGCGGGCCCAGACGATCTGGATGATCGGCATGTCTTGCTGGCCCAGCGTCTTTGCCACCACGTCGAGGAAGGGCAGAACCATCATGGCGAGCAACATAAGGCCCACGCCGATGATCGGGCGGGGTTTGCGGGCGGGGCTTTTGGTCATGGGGCATCCGGTCTGGGTGGCGTGACGCTACGGTGTGCGGGCGGCGCTGCCAAGGGTGCGCAGCCATGCGGCGACACGGGCAGCGGCGCTGTCGGGCGCGGGCGGGCGTTCGGACCACAGGCGCAGGTGGCGGGGCAGGGTGACGCTTTGTGCGAAGGGCGCAACGAGGGTGCCGCGTGCAAGATGCTGCGCCACAAGGTCGGCATGGCCGATCAGGACGCCTGCGCCGTTCACGGTTTCTTCGACCGCGAGGGCGTAGAGTGAAAAGACCGGACCGCGCGGGGCAAGTTCTATCCCCACGGCGGCAAGCCAGATCGCCCAATCGTCGGACCATACGGCATCGGACAGGCAGGGAAGATGCGTAAGGTCGGCGGGTGTTTGCAGCCGTGCGGCCAGCGCGGGCGCGCAGACGGGGAAAAGGATGTCGGGCGATATCGCACCATCCGGTTCGGGACCGTAAAACAACGACAGGTCATAGGGCGTGCGTTTCAGGTTCGGCGGACTTTCCAGCGCGGTGATCGAGATTTCGATGTCGGGGGCAGCGGCGCGCAGGGCGGGCAGGCGCGGCGACAGCCACAGTTGCGCGATGGCGGGCAGGGTGGCGATGTGGACGGTGCGCGGCGCGGCGGCGCTGCGCAGGGATTGCACGGCCTGACCGAGGGCATCGAAGGCTTCGATAAAGGCCGGAAGCGCGGCAAGGCCAAGCGCGGTCAGCCGCACGCCGCGCGGGGTGCGCTGGAACAGGGCCGCGCCAAGGGTGGCTTCCAACGTTTTGACATGGGCGGTGATAGCGCCCGCCGTCACGCCGAGTTCGGCGGCGGCAAGGGCGAAGCTGCCCAGACGGGCCGCAGCCTCGAACGCGCGGAGCGCGGTGAGGGGCAGGTCTTTCGGGCGGGGCGGAATGACGGGCATGACAGCCTTAGTTTTTCTGAGGCTAGGATTTCGCAAAACTGATTTGCGTGCAAGGGCGGGGTTTGGTGTTGTGCTGGAAACCCTGCAAGGAGTGCTACCTCATGACAGCCAATCTGACCCGCCGCGACTGGGTGCCTGCCGTTTGCGAAGACCTGATCGCCGCAGTCGCGGGGCGGGTGGCTGTGACGCCCGATGATGCGGTGGATGCGCGGATCGAGGCGCTGATACAGGCGAACCTGACCACGCATGATGTGGAATGCTTCAACCTGAACCCCGCCACCAATGTGATGAACCCGAGGGCCGAGGCGGCGCTGGGGCGGGGGCTGGGGTCGCGCCCGTCGCTGGGCTATCCGGGCGACAAATACGAGATGGGGTTGGAGGCGATCGAGGAGATCGAGGTGATCGCCGCCGAACTGGCGGCCGAGGTGTTCGGGGCGAGCCATGCCGAGATACGGGTGGGATCGGGGGCGCTGGCGAACCTGTACGGGTTCATGGCGCTGGCCAAGCCCGGCGATGCGATCATCGCACCGCCTGCGGCGGTGGGCGGGCATGTGACGCATCATGCGGATGGTTGCGCGGGGCTTTACGGGTTGGTGACGCATCCGGCCCCCGTCGATGCCGATGGCTATACGGTCGATCTGGACGGCTTGCGCGACATGGCGCTGCGGGTGCGGCCCAAGATCATCACCATCGGCGGGTCGCTGAACCTGTTTGCCCATCCGGTGCGCGAGGTGCGGGCCATTGCCGACGAGGTGGGGGCAATGGTGCTGTTCGACGCGGCGCATCAATGCGGGATCATCGCGGGGGGTGTGTGGGCCAACCCGTTGGACGAGGGCGCGCATCTGATGACGATGAGCACCTATAAAAGCCTTGGCGGGCCTGCGGGCGGGTTGATCGTCACGCGGGATGCAGACATCGCCAAGCGGCTGGACGCCATCGCCTATCCGGGGATGACGGCGAATTTCGACGCGGGCAAATCGGCGGCGCTGGCGATCACGCTGCTGGACTGGCGGGCGCATGGCCGCGCCTATGCGACCGCGATGGTCGAGGTGGCGCAAGCGCTGGCAGGCGAATTGGCAAAGCTGGGCTTGTCGGTGTTCGGCGCGGGGCGCGGCATGACGCAGAGCCACCAGTTCGCGATAGAGGCGGCGGGATTCGGTGGCGGGCAGGCGGCTTCGAAAAAGCTGCGCCACGCGGGGTTTCTGGCCTGCGGGATCGGCTTGCCGATTGCCGCCGTGGCAGGCGACCTGAACGGTTTGCGGATCGGCACGCCCGAATTGGTGCGGCGGGGTGTGACCGTGGCGCATACACCCGCGCTTGCCGCATTGATCGCCGAAGGGTTGCGCAGCAACGATCCGGCACCGGTCGCGGCGCGGGTGCGCGAGATGCGGTCAGGGTTCACGGGGCTGCATTTCATCCGCGCCTAAGGGCGCGAAAGGCTGTTATTTCAGGCGATTATCCCGCCCTGCCGTTTTGACACCTGCGGCGGGGCGGTTCATGGGTGTTAAATGGGGGCAACACCACAGGTTGTAGGCTGGCCCCCGTTTGACCAAGATACTGCCCTGAATATACCGACTTTTGGTTGGGTGCGTCGGACAAAAAGAAACAAATCATAGCAAAAAGTCGTTGCTTTGAACGAATCAATCGGATTCTTCTGCCCCCGAAGGGCTTAGCGGGACCGCGTGTGTGCGGTCGGTTCGTGGGGACGGGCCAAGCCGAGCCGACATGTGTGTGGTACGAGGTGAACATGGTTTGCAGACAGGCCCGCGCCCGACCGGGGGCGCATAGCCGCAGCGCAGCGCGCAAGCGGCGGCAAGACCACCCGCAGCAAGACATCTGACAACCCGACCACCCCGATGGGTGGCGCGGGCTTTGCGACATTTTAGAAAACGTATCCGCCGCCAAAGCGGGACACAGGGACAGGAACGAGTGACATGGCAACCGTTTATGGCGACTTCTGGAGCAACACGCTGAATGGCACTGCAGGCAGCGATGCCATCTATGGCGGGGCAGGAAACGATACGATCAACGCCGGAAACGGTGACGATCTGGTCGATGGCGGAACGGGCAACGACAACATCGTTTATGGTTCGGGCAGCGATACGGTCTATGGCGGAGACGGCGACGATATCATCGACGATATCGCGGGAAGCACGGTCGTCTCGTCGGGTGCGATGATCTTTGGCGGCGCAGGCAATGACACCGCTTGGGGGACGACGGGGCAGGATTCGGTCTATGGCGGCAGCGGAAGCGACCAGTTGTTCGGCGATTCGGGCAATGACGGCGTATATGGCGGTGCTGGCGCAGACTTGATCGAAGGCAACGACGGCAACGACCTTGTCCAAGGCGGTACCGGTAGCGACACGCTGTGGGGCGGTTCGGGCAACGATACGATCTGGGGCGACAGCGGGTCCGGCAACAATCTGATCGTGAATGGCGGGTTCGAGGCCGGTGTCGCGGCAAATACGTGGACGACCACGGGACAGGCCGGATGGTGGAGCGCGTCGGGGTCGTTCGAGACATGGGGTACGGGTTATCTGGGGCGTGGTGCCGCCGAAGGGACCAACTTTCTTGAGATCGATCAGGAATACTGCGTCGATTCTGTCTGGCAGGATGTGGCGACCGAGGCGGGGCAAACCTATACTCTGTCGTTCAGCGCCGTGCAGCGTGTCGGGGTCTGCGACGCGCTGATCGTCTATTGGAACGGCTGCCAGATCGCCTGCCTGACGCCGGGAAGCGCGGATTGGCAGACCTTTACGATGACCGTGACGGGAAGCGGCGGGATCGACCGGCTGACGTTCGGCGAGGCGTGGTGGCAGAACAACTCGTTCGGCGTGCTGCTCGACAACGTGAAACTGGTTGCCACGACGACCGGCACGGCAGATGGCGACCTGATTGGTGGCGGTGACGGTGATGATGTCATCTATGGCGAGGACGGGCATGACACGTTGAACGGAGACGCGGGCGCAGACCGTATCTTTGGCGGTGTTGGCAACGACCTTTCAAATGGCGGCGACGGGAATGATTCCATATCCGGCGGGACCGGCGACGATACGCTGGGCGGTCATACTGGCAACGATGCGGTTTATGGCGAGGATGGCAATGACCTGCTGGGCGGCTGGGACGGCGACGATTCGCTGTATGGTGGCGCGGGCCATGACGCGCTTTGGGCCGAGGCCGGAAACGATTTTGCCGATGGTGGCGACGGCAACGACATCGTCGACGGGCGCGAGGGCAACGACACCCTGACGGGCGGGGCCGGAGACGATGCGATCTATGGCGGCGCGAACAATGACCTTATCTTTGACGGAAGCGGCAACGACACCGGCTATGGCGGTGACGGCAACGATTCGCTTTACGCCACGGGCGGCGGTAACGACGTGTTGTATGGCGATGCGGGCGATGACGGCGTGGGCGGCGGCGACGGCAACGATTCGCTGTATGGCGGGCTTGGCAACGACAACATGGCGGGCGATGTGGGTAGCGACCTGATCGTCGGCGACGCGGGCAACGATTACGTCACCGACGACACCAACACCACCACGCAAGGCGGCGCGGATACCATCCACCTCGGGGATGGGGAGGATACCTTTGTCGGCAACGGGTTCGGCGGGGCCGATAGCGATCTGGTTTATGGCGGGGCCGGAAACGACCGGATCACCGTGCAGCAATCGTTCGATACGGTTTATGGCGGCGACGGCGATGATGTGATCACCACGCTGGATGACACGACGGGATTTGGCGACAAGCTGTATGGCGATGCCGGAAACGATACCGTCTTTGGCGCGAACACCGCAGACTCGCTGTATGGCGGCGACGGTGCCGACCAGTTGTCCGGCGGCGGTTCGGCGGATTACCTCGAAGGCGGGGCGGGGAACGACACGGTCACCGACGACACGAACAACACTGTTCAGGGCTGGGCCGACACCATCTTGCTTGGCGACGGCGAGGACCGCTTTACCGGCAACGGCTTTGGCGCGGGCGACCGCGATCTTGTCTATGGCGGGGCGGGCAATGACACGATTGCCGTCCAGCAGTCTTACGATACGGTCTACGGCGGTGACGGAAACGACGTGATCACCTCGGCCAACGAAGTATCGTTCTATGGCGACCAGTTTTACGGCGATGCCGGTGACGACACAATCATTGCCGCGAACACGACCGATTTCATCTATGGCGGCACGGGCAACGATTACATCGAAGGCGGCGGCGGCGTCGATGTCATCTATGGCGGCGCGGGCAACGACACGATCACCGGCACGATCGGCGAGGTCAGTCTTGGCGAGTCGAGCTTTGGCGGCGCGGATGCCGATACGTTCCGCATCCTGTCGGGACCGGGCGCGCCGGGCATGAGCATCATGGTCAACGGCGATTCGACCGGTCTGGATTTCGATACGTTGGACCTGTCAGCGCTGATTGCCGACGGCTGGGTGATCTATTTCCAATCGCTGGCGACCGACGGGCAGGATAGCCCGCTTGTCGCGGGCGAGGGCGGATTCAACGGGTCGTTCTATCTGTCCAAGGCGGGGCAGCCGAACCTGATCGTCAACTTCAACGACATCGAGATATTCAAACTTGCGGCTGGCCCGGTCGACGGCACGGCCAACGGCGAGGTCATGGGGCCGGGCTATACCGATGCCCAGGGAGACCAGATCGACGGATCGGATGGGGCCAACGATACGATCTTCGGCAATGGCGGCAACGACACCATCGACGCCGGAATCGGCAACGATACGGTGAGCGGTGGCACCGGCAATGACAGCATCTTCGGCAATTCGGGCCATGACACCCTTGCCGGAGGCGATGGAAACGACACCGTTCTGGGTGGTGTGGGCGACGACTCGCTGGCAGGTGACGCGGGCGACGACAGTCTGTCCGGCGATGCGGGCAACGATTCCGTCTTTGGTGGCGCGGGCAGCGACAGCATCGATGGGGGCGACGGCAACGATGTTGTCTTTTACGGCAGCGGCAATGACACGGTTTCCGGCGGCGATGGTGACGACTATCTGGACGATCAGGCCGGCGGACCGTTCGCAAACGGTGACAATCTTATCTTTGGCGGGGCGGGCAACGATACCGTCTGGGATAGTGCCGGAAACGACGTGGTGTTCGGCGGCACTGGCAACGATGCGCTTGGCATCACTGCCGGTGGCAACGACCTTGCCGATGGCGGCGACGGCAACGACACGATCACGGCCTTTGCCGGTTCGGACACGCTAATCGGCGGGCAGGGCGACGACGTGATGTCCGGCGGCGATGGCGACGACGATTTCGTCGTCGGGGCCGGCGACCGCGCCGATGGCGGGTCGGGCGATGATGAATTCCGCATCGACCGGACGCTTGCGGGCAATGGCATGATCACCATCGTTGGCGGCGAGACCGGCGAGGAAGCCGTGATCGACACGACCAACAACCCCGGCGGGCGCATCGGTGACGTGCTGGACCTGCGCGGACTGGTCGGGACGGTCACGGTCACCTACAATCAGGCCGATCCGACGTGGAACGGCATCACCTCGGAATCGGGTAGTGCGACCTATCAGAACCAGGCGGGGCAGACCGTCACCGTGCAGTTCAGCCAGATCGAGACGATCCTGACCGACTCGAACGGTGTGGTCGACGGAACGACCGGCAACGACCTGATCGGCGCGGGCTATGTCGACACGCAGGGCGACCAGCTGGACGGGTCGGACGGGCCGAACGATGTGATCGACGGCGGGCTTGGCAACGACACGGTCCTTGCCGGGCTGGGCAACGACACCGTCTTTGGCGGTGCAGGCAATGACGATCTGCAAGGTGGCGCGGGCAACGACAGCCTGTCGGGCGGCGCGGGCAACGACAGGCTGGACGGCGGCACGGGCAACGATGTGCTTGCAGGCGGAGACGGCGACGACAGCTTCGTGGTCACGTCGGGCGCAGGCAGCGATGCCCTGACTGGCGGCGAAGCGGGGGAAACGCTGGGCGACCTGATCGACGCCAGCGGATTGACGGCCAACACCACGCTGACCTTTGGCGGAGCAGAGGCGGGCACGCTGAGCGACGGCACCACGTCGGCCGCGTTTTCCGAGATCGAGCGGGTGCGCCTCGGGTCGGGCAACGACAGTGTGGCGGGCGGCGCCGGCAACGAAAACGTTGCAGCCGGTCTGGGCAATGACAGCCTGAACGGCGGGGCGGGCAACGACACGCTGGCAGGCGACGGCGGGGATGACCGCTTCGTCCTGTCGGGCAGCTTCGGCAACGACAGCATCACCGGCGGCGAGACCGGCGAGACGACAGGCGACACGCTCGATGCCAGCGGGCTGGGGGCGGGTGTCAACATCGTGCTGACCCAGCGCGAGCAGGGAACGGCGGTTTCGGGCGGATCGACGGCGAGCTTTGCCGAGATCGAGAATTTCGTTCTGACCGGTTTCAACGACACCTTCGTCGGCTTCGACGCGGGCGATACGATCGGCGGTGGCTTCGGGAACGACCAACTGTTCGGTGGCAACGGCGGGGCTGACCGGCTTTCGGGCGATGCGGGCGACGACACCCTGCGCGGCGGCAACGACCGTGACACGCTGTTCGGCGGTATCGGCAACGACGTGCTGTTTGGTGACGGCACCGGCACTTCGGGGGCCGGGGACGAGCTTTATGGCGGCGATGGCGACGATACGCTGGTTGCCACCGAACTGGCCGGAGCATCGTCAGGCTCGGTTCTTGACGGTGGTTCGGGCAACGACTCGGTCACGGGCAGCACGAATGACGACACGCTGACGGGTGGCGCGGGGGCCGATACGCTTTCGGGTGGTGATGGCAATGACGGGCTGGACGGCGGCGACGGCGATGACTTGTTGTCGGGCGATGCCGGAAACGACGTGATCGCGGGGGGTATCGGCAACGATGGCCTTTCGGGCGGCACGGGGGCCGATACGCTTTCGGGTGGTGATGGCAATGACGGGCTGGACGGCGGAGACGGGGATGACCTGTTGTCGGGCGATGCCGGAAACGACGTGATCGCGGGGGGTATCGGCAACGACAGCCTTTCGGGTGGCGCGGGGGCCGATACGCTTTCGGGTGGTGATGGCAATGACGGGCTGGACGGCGGCGATGGGGATGACTTGTTGTCGGGCGATGCCGGAAACGACGTGGTCGCGGGGGGGATCGGCAACGATGGCCTTTCGGGCGGCGCGGGGGCCGATACGCTTGACGGTGGCGCTGGCAGTGACACGCTGCTGGGCGGCGATGGCAATGACAGCCTGAGCGGTGGCACCGGGACTGACCTTTTGATCGGCGGGGCGGGCAACGACACGGTCGAGGGCGGCGCTGGCGATGACGACTTTGTTCTGGGCGCGGGCGACAGAGGCGATGGCGGCGCTGGCGACGACGAGTTCCGCTTCGACGCCACCCTTGCAGGCACGGGCGTGATCACGGTCGTGGGCGGCGAGGCGGGCGAAGAAGATGTCATCGATGCGACCAACAACCCCGGCGGACGGATCGGCGATGTGCTCGATCTGCGCGGGCTGACCGATGTGACGGTGACGTTCAGCGATGTCGAATCCGGCACGGCGAGCTATCTGAACACGGCAGGTCAGTTGGTGAGCATCGCCTTTTCCGAGATCGAGCGGGTGCTGGTCGACAGCAACGGCGCGGTCGACGGAACGGCGGGCAGCGATCTGATGACGCCGACGAGCGGTGCCAACGGGTCGTTCTATTCCGACGCAAAGGCTGACCGGATCGACAGTCTGGACGGGTTGAACGACGTGGTGTTCGGCTATGACGGCGACGACACGATCGACGCAGGATTGGGCAACGACACGGTCGATGGCGGCACCGGCGATGACAGCCTGATCGGCAATCTGGGTGACGACCGGCTGTTTGGCGGCACGGGCAGCGACCGTTTCGACGGCGGCGCAGGCAACAACCTGATGGATGGCGGCGCGGGTGACGATGTCTTCGTCTTTGTCGGCACTGTCGGGGCGGACACGGTGATCGGCGGCGATGACGGCGAGTCGAATGGAGATACGCTGGATGCCAGCGGGCTTGCCGGGGTGTCGGTGACATTCGGTGCGCCTGGCGCGGGCGTGTTGACCACGACCGCGGGCGGAACGGTGGTGTTCAGCGGGATCGAGACGGTGTTGTTCGGGGCTGGAAACGACACGGTCCATGCGTCGGACCGGCCGGACCTGATTGTCACCGACGCGGGTGATGACCGGATCGAAAGCGGAGGCGGGGCCGATACCGTGCAGGCCGGAGACGGCGATGACCACATCCTTTCTGGCACGCCGGGGGCTGGCAGCCCTGACGACGGAATCGACACCGTGGCCGTTGCAGACCCCGACCCGTTCGACGATGCGGACGAGGTTTATGGCGGCGCGGGGAGCGATACCATCGCAACCGGCGACGACTCGGACCTTGTTTTCGGCGGCGACGGTCATGACCGGATCGACGGCGGCATCGACGGCGACCTGTTGTTCGGGGATGCGGGCGACGATAGCGTCTTCGGGGACGAGGGCCGCGACCAGCTTTATGGCGGCGACGGCAATGACCGGCTGTTCGGCGGGGCGGCGGATGGTAACGATCCCTTTGCCGCTGACGACCAAAGCGACATTGCACCGCTTAACAATGCCGATCAGTTGTTCGGGGGGGCGGGCGACGATACGCTGGCCGGTGGTGACGACGCCGACTTCCTGTCGGGCGACGAGGGCGACGATGTGATGTTCGGTGGTCTTGACCGTGACATGCTGGTCGGCGGGACGGGCACGAACGTGGCCTATGGCGGCGACGGTGCCGATGCCTTCATCTTTACGCCGGGCGAGCACCTGACGGTGATGGATTTCGGTTTGGGGTCGGGGGCGACGGATGATTTCGATGCGTCGAACAACGACTATGTCGACCTGTCGCAATTCTATGGATCGCTTTTGGAAGCGCAGGACGACTTGGCGGATGATGGCGTGCTGAACCAGTCCAACGGTATCTCGGCTGGCTATGCATCGATGGATGGCGGGTCGATCACGCTGGTGGGGGTGATGGTGGATATGCTGAGCTATGACAACACGCTGTTGTTCTGATCGCGGCTGACAGGACGGGGGAAGGGGCTGCGGGGAAACCTGCGGCCCCTTTTGCCCTCAGCGCCGGTTGCGGCGCGAGGGGTCGATCTTGTTGCCGCGCGGGCCGGTCAGGACAGGCGTGTTCTGCACATTCTCGCCCGAGAGCTTGCGCCAGCGGTCGAGGCGGGCGGGGTCGAGGTCGCCCGCCTTGATGGCGGCCTGTACCGCGCAGCCCGGTTCGTGGGCGTGGGTGCAATCGCGGAAGCGGCAGTGGGGGGCAAGTTCGACGATTTCGGCAAAGAGCACGTCGAGGCCCGCCGCAACGTCGCTGACGTGCAGGGTACGCATGCCGGGGGTGTCGATGCACCAGCCGCCGCCGGTGATGCGGTGGAGCGAGCGGGCGGTGGTGGTGTGGCGGCCCTTGTCATCGGTTTCGCGGATGCCGCCGGTGGCTTGGGCACCGTCTCCGTCAAGACCGGCAAGGGTGTTGAGAAGTGTCGATTTACCCACGCCCGACGAGCCGACAAGCGCCACGGTCTGCCCCGGTCCGCACCACGGCGAAAGGATTGCCGCGGCATCGGGCGACAGGGCGTTGAGCGTGACCACGGCAAGGTCGCGCTGCAGGGCGGCGGCCTGTGACTGGAAGCTGGCGGGATCGGCGGTCTGGTCGGCCTTGGTCAGCACGATGACGGGGGTGGTTCCGGCCTCGTTGCACAGGGCGAGGTAGCGTTCGAGGCGGGCGGGATTGAAGTCGTCGTTGCACGAGGTGACGATGAAAAGCGTATCGACGTTGGCAGCGATGAGTTGCTGGAACCGTGCGCCTTCGGTGCGGCGTTGCAGCAGGCTGCGCCGGTCGAGGCGGCGCAGCACCAACGCGGTTTCGGGTTCGGTCAGAACCCAGTCGCCCACGGCATAATCGGCGGTGTTGAGCTTGATCGGCAGTGACAGCCTGAGCGGGCCGCTGGCGCAAAAGGCCGACATGCGGGCGCGGTGGACCGTGGCGATGCGGGCGGGGACCAGCGCCGCATCGTCGGGACCGGTCTGGTCGGCGAAAAACGGCGACCAGCCGAGGGCGGCAAGCAAGGGATCATCCAGCGGGTTCATCGGCTTTGCATGCAGGCGGGGCGGTTGCGATGCAAGGATTATGTGCCGCCCCTGCCCGCATGCAGGAAGAAGTCGAGCATCAGGGCGGTGGCATCCGGCCCGCGCGCATCGGTGTAGCTGCCAGCGGGTGACCCGCCCGACCATGCGTGACCCGCGCCGTCGATCAGCCAGTCTTCGGTGAGGGCGGTGCCATCGGGGGCAAGGGTGCGGCTGCGGGTATAGCTGCGCCCGCCTGCGGTGCCCTTGGCGGTTTCGGGTTTCTGTCCGCCCAGACGGGCGGCGGTCATGATATGCGCGCTGTTGGCGGGGTGGACGGTGCTGTCGGCGGTGCCGTGGAAGGTGATGGTGCGCGGGGCCTGTGCGGGATGGTGCATGTCGCGCCCATCGCCGCGCATGGCTGCGAAGGCCGAGACGACATCATGCGCCGATCCGGCAGCAAGGCCCGAGTGGATGGCGATGGCGGAAAACAGGTCGGGGTAGGCATGTCCGAGGATCGCGGCCATCGCCCCGCCTGCCGAGAGCCCTGCGGCGAAGACGCGGTGGGAGGGAATGCGGAATTCGGCGGCCAAGGTCCGGGCGAGGGCGGCAAGGATCGCGGGTTCGCCCCGGTCGCGGCCCTGGTCGGCCGGTCGGAACCAGTTCCAGCAGGATTGCGCGTTGTGGCTGCGGGTCTGCGCGGGATAGGCGACGACGAGGCCAAGCCGTTCGGCATGGGCATTCATCTGCGTGCCAGCGACGAAATCGTCGGGGTCTTGCGTGCAACCATGCAGCATGAGGACCAGCCCCTGCGGGCCATCGGGCAAGGCAGAGGGGACGAACAGGCGATAATCGCGGCTGCCTTGGGGTGTGTCGATGGATCGCCAGTCGAAGCGGGCGCCCTGTGGGATCGTGGCGGATGTTGCGGTGCCGCGCGCGGGGGTCCGGCGGGGGCGGTTCTTTGTCAGGCCGGTAATCACATCGCCCAGCGGGCGGCGTTTGCGCGGCGGGGGGACATCGGCGGTTTCGGCATCGTCGAGACCCGCAGGGTCGATCCGCCGTGCGGCGCGGCTGGTGGGTTTCGGGGCCGGAGCGGCCACGGGGCGCGGATCGGTCAGCGGGTCGGGCGTGGGGTCGAGCGGGGGTTGGTTGGCAAGGGCCGCCTGTATCAGACGGGTGGCTTCCTGCGGCTTTCCGGCGCGGACAAGGTCGCGCGCACGGCTTATCGCCGTGGCGAAATCATCAGCTGGCATGGGAGGCTCCTGTTTCGGTGCGGATCAGGTGTCGCGGCGGTCGCGCAGCGCTTTGAGCTGAGCCGCCAAGTCGGGGCGTGCGGAATCGTCTGCAAGATCGAGCGCGGCGAGGTGTTCGCCCGCCTCGGGCAGCAGGGCATAGGCAACAAGGCATTCCAGAAAGGCGTCTTCGTCGTCGGCATCGGGCGAAGCGGGGTCGGCGGCGTTGGTGCAATGGATCAGGAAAGATTCGGCCAGCGCATCGGCGGGCGCGTCGAGCGTGGCGGTGGCCTGCTGGAAATATTCGACCAACTGCGCCACGCTTTCGCGCGCGGCCCATGGATCGGCATGGCGGAGCGTGTCGAAACGGGCAAAGGCGGTACCTGATGCGGGGTGACGCAGCGTCTCCCACAACAAGATGGCGTCGCCCATGCTGTCGAGCAGGTAATCCTCGGCGTCGAGGGCTTCGGAGGTCAGGCTGTCGGGTTCGGTATCGGTCATTCTGCTGCCTGTCTGGCCCGTTTGATTCGCCTTTGCGGGAGGCGTGGCGGGGTATTGCTTCGGGGGGCGAACCGTCTGGCGGCGTGTTGTGTTCCGCGCATGACCGCCGGTTTGGCCGGAAAATCGTTTGTTTGCCGCAGGGACGCGGCAGTTTGGCTTTTTGCGCGATTGTGCGGCTTGCCGGATGGGCAGGTTCCGCTAACATTGGCATGCGGCTGCATACCGATCTGTCCCGAAGAAGGACATGCGGGCGGGCGCAAGCTGTGGGGGACTGTCACGATGAACGCATCCGATCCGATCAGTGCCGAGTTGCTGAACCGGGCGCTGACGGCGGCAGAAGGTGCGCGCCACCAGCTGCCGGCCGAGGCGTTGCGCGTGTTGGCGCAAGAGGTGCTGGAACGTGTGGCCAAGCAGAACCCGCTGCGTCCTGCGCATCCTGCACCGCTGTCCGAGATCGAGACGCTGTGCGAGGCGCTGTTGTCGGATGACCGGCAGGCGGCTTCGGATTTCGTGCTGCATGCACAGGCGCGGGGAATCGGGCCGGATGTGATTTGTCTGTCGTATCTGGCAGTGGCGGCGGCGCGGCTGGGCGAGATGTGGGATATGGACCGCGTGTCGTTCTTGCAGGTGACGGTGGCGGTGGGGCGTATCTATGCGCTGATGCGCAGCCTGCGGCGTAGTCTGGCGGTGCCTGTGCTGGCGCAGGGGCGCAGCGCTACCTTTGTTTCGGTGCCCGGCGAGGACCATACGCTGGGTGTTGCCATGGCGGCGGAATTGCTGCGGACCAAGGGCTGGGAGATCGAATTGCTGCTGGGGCTGGGGCACAACCGGCTGGTGGACGAGATCGCGGCGGGGCGGCCGCGGCTGCTGGGCATTTCCACCAGTGGGCGGCGGTCGCTGACATCGCTGACGCGGCTGCTGGTGGCGGTAAAGCTGTCGATGCCGGAAGTGCGGGTGCTGGTCTGCGGGCATGTCGACCCTGCGGATGTCGATCTGATCGGTGTGAGCGGGGCCGACAGCGTGGCGGTCGGCTTCGAGGCGGCGGCGGCGGAACTGGAGCGTCTGGCGCAGCTGCCCTTGGCTTGATCGTGCCATGTCAAGGTGCTGTGCGAAAGAGTCCCGTTGCTTTTGCCGGACCGCGCGTCTAGCGATGCTGCAAAGCGGCGTAGACCTGTCTTTGCGCCGGTGCTTCGGGAGAGAGGAACAGGCATAATGACCAATGTGGTAATCGTTTCCGCTGCGCGGACGGCGGTGGGCAGTTTCAACGGGTCTTTCGCGGCGACGCCGGCGCATGATCTGGGCGCTGCCGTGATCGAGGCCGTGGTCGCGCGTGCCGGGGTGGACAAGGCCGAGGTCGAGGAAACCATCCTCGGGCAGGTGTTGACCGCGGGTCAGGGCCAGAACCCGGCGCGTCAGGCGCATATCAAGGCCGGATTGCCCAAGGAATCGAGCGCGTGGTCGTTGAATCAGGTCTGCGGGTCTGGCCTGCGGGCGGTGGCGTTGGCGGCCCAGCATGTGCAACTGGGCGATGCCAAGATCATCATCGCGGGCGGGCAGGAAAGCATGTCGCTGTCGCCCCATGTCGCGCATCTGCGCGCGGGGCAGAAGATGGGCGATATGAGCTTTATCGATTCGATGATACGCGACGGGCTGTGGGACGCGTTCAACGGCTATCACATGGGCCAGACCGCCGAGAACGTGGCCAACCAGTGGCAGATTTCGCGCGATACGCAGGACGAATTCGCGCTGCACAGCCAGCTGAAGGCGGAAGCCGCGCAGAAGGCAGGCAAGTTCAAGGACGAGATCGTTCCCTTCATCGTCAAGACCCGCAAGGGCGATATCGTCGTCGATGCCGACGAATACATCCGCCACGGGGCAACGCTGGAATCGATGCAGAAACTGCGTCCGGCTTTCGTCAAGGACGGGTCGGTGACAGCTGCCAATGCCAGCGGGTTGAACGATGGTGCGGCGGCGGTGATGGTGATGACGGCGGACGAGGCGGCGCGTCGCGGGCTGACGCCGCTGGCGCGGATCGCCTCTTATGCGACCGCCGGGCTTGATCCGTCGATCATGGGGGTCGGGCCGATCCATGCCAGCCGCAAGGCGCTGGACAAGGCGGGCTGGAAGGTCGGCGACCTCGATCTGGTCGAAGCGAACGAGGCTTTTGCGGCGCAGGCTTGTGCGGTCAACAAGGATATGGGCTGGGATCCGGGAATCGTGAACGTGAACGGTGGCGCGATTGCCATCGGCCACCCGATCGGTGCTTCGGGCGCGCGTATCCTGAACACGCTGCTGCACGAGATGGGGCGCAGCGGGGCGAAGAAGGGTCTTGCGACGCTGTGCATCGGTGGTGGCATGGGTGTCGCCATGTGTCTGGAGCGCGGCTGATCTTTTGCAAGCGGATTGCTGCAAGTGCAAAATGGGCGCGCAATATTGTTGCGCGCCCTTGTTCGTTTCGGTAACGGTATTTCAAACAGCTAAGGGTCTTTCAGGGAGGAAAGCATGGCGCGTGTTGCATTGGTTACGGGCGGTTCGCGGGGAATCGGCGCGGCGATTTCCGTCGCCTTGAAGGCGGCGGGCTACAATGTCGCGGCGAATTACGCGGGCAATGATGCGGCCGCTGCGGCCTTTACCGCCGAAACGGGGATACCGACGTTCAAATGGTCGGTCGCGGACTATGACGCTTGCGTCGCGGGAATTGCCCGCGTCGAAGCCGAAGTCGGACCCGTGGATGTGCTGGTGAACAATGCGGGGATCACGCGGGACGCGATGTTCCACAAGATGACGCCGCAGATGTGGAAAGAGGTCATCGACACCAACCTGACCGGCCTGTTCAACATGACCCATCCGCTGTGGGGTGGCATGCGTGACCGCAAGTTCGGGCGCGTGATCAACATAAGTTCCATCAACGGGCAAAAGGGGCAGGCGGGGCAGGCCAATTATTCCGCCGCCAAGTCGGGCGATCTGGGGTTCACCAAGGCCTTGGCGCAAGAGGGCGCGCGGGCAGGGATTACCGTGAACGCGATCTGTCCGGGATATATCGCGACCGAGATGGTCAAGGCCATCGACGAAAAGGTGCTGAACGAGCGGATCATCCCGCAGATTCCGGTGGGGCGTCTGGGCGAGCCGTCCGAGATTGCGCGGACGGTGGTTTTTCTTGCATCCGACGATGCGGGGTTCATCACCGGATCGACGATTTCGGCCAATGGCGGGCAGTTCTTCGTCTGACATTGCGGCGCGGAATTTGACGCAAATTCCGCATCGATTTTTGACGCAAAAATCGGGGGCGCAACGGTAGTCTCCGGAATTTGCGTCAAATTCCGGCGCGGTTTCTGCGTCAGAAACCGCTTCGGTCGCTTCCGTTCGCTGCGTCGGGCACCTAGAGTGCGGCGCAAACGGAGAGAGCGATGACATCGGCACGGGCAACGGCCATCGGATTCACGGCGGTGCTGATGTGGTCGCTGCTGGCGCTGTTCACAATCGGGTCGGCCCCCGTGCCGCCGTTTTTGTTGAACGCTTTGACATTCGGCATCGGCGGGGTGCTGGGGCTGGTCTGGACGGTGCGCAACGGGCTGGACCGGCTGCGCGGGATTTCGTGGCGGGTCTACGCGTTCGGGATCATCGGGTTGTTCGGCTATCACGCGCTTTACTTCACGGCGTTCCGCATCGCTCCGGCGGCCGAGACGGGGTTGATGGCTTATCTTTGGCCGCTGTTTCTGGTGCTGTTTGCGGGGCTTTTGCCCGGCGAGAAGCTACGACCCTTGGCTTTGGTCGGTGCGGTGGTGGCCTTTGCCGGTGCGGCGCTGATCGTGATGGGGCGCGAGACGGGCGGGGCGGCGACCGGCACGGGGCTTGCGCTGGGGTTCGTATGCGCGCTGGTCTGGGCGGGGTATTCGACGCTGTCGCGGCGCTTGGGCGATGTGCCGACGGAAAGCGTGACGGTCTATTGTCTGGGCACGGCGGTGCTGTCGCTAGTGGTGCATTTCGCGGTGGAAGATACGGTCTGGCCCATCGGTGCGGGGGGCTGGATTTCGGTGCTGGCGCTGGGGATCGGGCCGGTGGGGGCCGCGTTCTTTACCTGGGATATCGGGATGAAGAAGGGCGATATCCAGTTGCTTGGGGTCGCTTCATACGCGGCACCCTTGCTATCGACGCTGGCGCTTATCGCGGCGGGGGTTACGGCGGCGTCGTGGACCATCCTTGCGGCGGCCGTGCTGATAACGGGGGGTGCGGCGCTGGCGGCGAAGGCCAGCGCCGAAGGGCGTTAGGCCCGGCCGTGCCCTAGTTCGACAGGCGGTTCATTTCTTCCTTGAGCTTGAGCTTTTGCTTTTTCAGCTCGGCAATCCGCATGGCATCGGAACCGGGGCTTCGCTGCTCGCGTTCGACCAGATCGGAGAGGTTTTCGTGCTTCCGGCGCAGTTCCTGCAGATGCGAAGCAATCGTCATGTTCGTCCTCCTGAGTTTGTTTCCGGTAAGGACAGTGCAACACGGAATGCGAGTCGTGTCACGGAATTGTCTTACAGACTTTCGGACAGTTGTATCGATCAGCGGAACGCAGCCGACATGTCGGCTCCGTCGCGCAGGATGGCATTGGCGGCGGGGGTGTAATTCTCGCGGTCGCCATCATGGGCTGCACCCTGATGCAGGATGAAGGGCGCCAGCAGGCGGAAGGCGGCGCGGCCCCCCTTGCGGGCGCGCAGAATCAGGCGCGGCGCTTCGCGCCCGTCACGTGGGGCGAGCGGCAGGACCAGCGGAGAGCCGAGCTTGGGCGGCAGGGCGGCCAGCGCCTCGGGGAGGTTGGGGGTCGAGAAGATCATCGTCAGCCAGCCGCCGGGGTTGAGGCGGGTCGCGGCGGCCTGAACCCAAGCGGCGATGGGCGTTTCGGCGCGCAGGGCGGTGTCGCGCAGGCGCAGGGGCGAGGGCGAGCCTGCGGCGGAATAATAGGGCGGGTTGGCGATGACATGGTCGAAACCGCGCCGGATGGTATCGGGCATGGCGGTTATGTCGCCGGTTTCGACCTGCATCGCCATGCCGTTGCGGGCTGCGTTGCGGCGGGCAAGGTCTGCGTATTCGGCCTGCAATTCCAACCCCGCGAGTTCGAGGTCTGGCACGCGGGTGGCAAGGCACAGGGCAGCGGCACCGGCACCGCAGCCGAGGTCGAGCACGGATTGGCCGGTCTTGGCGGGGCAAGCGGCGGCGAGAAGCACCGGGTCGGTCGCGGCGCGGTAGCCGCGGGCGGGTTGCAACAGGCGCAGGCGGCCCATCAGGAATTTGTCGTCGGTCAGGTCGTGATCGGGGAAGATCATGGCATGTCAGCCGAGGCCGGTCGGGATGCCGAGGTCGCGCAGCACGGCATTGGCCATGAAATGATCGGCGTCGCGCACCATCAGGCGGCGCGGCAGGATGCCCAGCGATCCGTCGAGGATGCTCATGTGGACGTCAAGATCGAATACCTCTATACCCTCGCCCGCGAGAAGGGCTGTGGCATAGGCGATGACCGTCGGGTCGGTACTGCGCAGAAGTTCTTTCATGTGACAGACTTAAGGGCTGGAAGGCCCATGTGTCGAGAGGTCGGGGGACGATGGGTTTGGATGACGTTTCGCAAAAGCCGCATGACAGGCTGGCCGCGTGGCTGGCAAGCGATATGGCGGCGGTCAACGCCCTGATCGCGCAGCGGATGGCGAGCGAGCATGCCCCCCGTATTCCGCAAGTGACGGCGCATCTGGTCGAGGCGGGCGGCAAGCGGCTGCGCCCGATGCTGACGCTGGCCGCAGCGCGGCTGTGCGGGTATGAGGGCGATCACCATATCAAGCTGGCGGCAACGGTCGAGTTCATCCACACCGCCACGTTGCTGCATGACGATGTAGTGGATGAAAGCCAACGGCGGCGCGGGCGGCCCACGGCGAACCTGCTGTGGGACAACAAGTCGAGCGTGCTGGTGGGCGATTATCTGTTCGCGCGGTCGTTCCAGTTGATGGTCGAGACCAATTCGCTGCGGGTGATGGATATTCTGGCGAACGCGTCCGCCGTGATTGCCGAGGGCGAGGTGTTGCAACTGACGGCGGCGCAGGACCTGGCGACGACGGAAGCGATTTACCTGACGGTGGTGCGTGGCAAGACCGCGGCGCTGTTCGCTGCGGCAACCGAAGTGGGCGCGGTGATCGCAGGGGTGCCCGAAGCACAGGTCGTGGCCTTGCGCGAATATGGCGATGCGCTGGGAATCGCGTTCCAGATCGTCGACGATCTGCTTGACTATGGCGGGACCGATGCGGCCATCGGCAAGAACACCGGCGACGACTTCCGCGAGCGCAAGTTGACCTTGCCTGTGATCAAGGCGGTGGCGAAAGCCGATGCCGAGGAGCGGGCCTTTTGGGTGCGGGTGATCGAAAAGGGCGACCAGCGCGACGGTGATCTTGACCATGCAAAGGCGCTGATGGCCAAGGCCGGTTCGATGGAAGCGGCGCGGGCCGAGGCTTTGGGATGGGTTGCCAAGGCGCAGGCGGCTTTGCACGCTTTGCCGGACCATCCGCTGCGCGGGATGCTGGACGATCTGGCGGGATATGTGGTGGCGCGCATCGCCTGAGGGCGGGTTTGCGGCAAAAGACGGGGGACGTTGCGTCCCCCGTACCCCCCGAGGGATATTTACGGAAAGAAGATAGTCAGGTCAGGATCGCGGCGTCGGCGGTCCACCACTGCGGCCGGGCGCGTTTGATCGCGGATGCGGCGGCATGGGCAGAAAGCGGGTCGGCAAAGAGGCCGAAGCAGGTGGCGCCCGAGCCTGACATGCGGGCTAGAAGGCAGCCCTGCTGGGCGGTGAGGGCGGATTTGACGCGGGCGATTTCGGGCAGCAGGCTAAGCGCGGGGGCTTCGAGGTCGTTGCGTTGCATCGCCACCCATGCGGCGAGTTCGGCGGCGGATCGTAGTTTCGGTAGCGGCTGCAAGGCTGCGTTGTCGCGGCGGGTCATGGCCTTGAACACCTGGGGGGTCGAGACGCCCACGCCGGGGTTGACGAGCACCAGCCATGCCTGCGGCAGCGGGTGGGTGAGCGGGGTGACAGTTTCGCCGATGCCGGACATGCGGGCGGGGTGCCGGTTCAGGCAGACGGTGACATCTGCGCCAAGCGAAAGGACGGTTGCCGCATCGGGGAGCGGTTTGCCCGAAAGGCGCGACAGGGCGCGCAGGGTTGCGGCCGCGTCGGCCGAGCCGCCGCCGATGCCCGAGGCGACGGGTAGGCGCTTTTCCAGCGTGATCGCTGCGGTCACGCCCATGGCGCGGGCCGCACGCAGGCAGAGATTGTCATTGGTGACGGCAAGGTTGGCTGCGTGCGGCCCGTCGATCGCAAGCGACAGTGCCGCTGCGGGTTCGACCGTCACATGGTCTCCGGTATCGGCAAAGACGACGAGGCTGTCGAGCAGGTGATAGCCGTCGGCGCGCTGTCCTGTGACGTGCAGCGCGAGGTTTACCTTGGCAGGCGCAAATTCAGTTGCCATCCGCCAGATCGGTCAGAGGTTTGGCACCTTCGTCGGCAAGAACTGCGTCCAGACCCTTTGCAAGCTTGGCGCGGATGCGGGTGGCGTCCTTTTCTTCGGGCGAGAAGGAAAGCGCCCGGTGCCACTGGAATTTCGCTTCGCGCTGGCGACCGACAGCCCAGTACACGTCGCCCAGATGGTCGGTCACGATGGGGTCGACGGGTTCGAGAAGCGATGCTTTCTCCATCGGCGCGACGGCGTCTTCGTAGCGGCCGAGGCGGAAATAGGCCCATGCGAGGCTGTCGATGATGTAGCCCGCGTCGGGCTGTTTGGCCACGGCGGTCTGGATCATCTTGAGCGCTTCGTCGAGATTCTCGCCGCGGTCAATGAAGCTGTAGCCAAGGTAGTTGAGAACCTGCGGCTGATCGGGTTCAAGCGCGAGAGACTGGCGCAGGTCTGCTTCGAAGGCTTTGAAATTGCCGACGCGCTCGTTGCAGATGCCGCGGGCGTAGAACAGGCCCCAGTGGCGGCGTTCGGGCTTGCCCACCAGTTTTATCGCGGCGTCATAGGCGGGGATCGCATCGGCGAAACGTTCCTGACGGCGCAGCGCATCGCCCAGTGCGGTTTGCACGGCGACGAGATTGCCGTGGCTGCGGGCGAGGGATTGCAAGACCTCGATCGCGGCATCGGTCTTGCCTTGGGCGAACAGCGTGTCGGCGCGACCGATTTCTGCGATGTGGTAGGAAGGGCTGTCGGGCAGGATGCGGGCGTAGGTTTCTTCGGCCAATGCGGGCTGGTCCAGCGACTCGAGCAATCCTGCCGACAGGAGGAGGGCATCGCCCTGGTCGGGGCGCAACTGGTTGGTGATGCGGGTGTAAAGCAGGGTGAAGCCGTCCTCGGCTTCGCCGCGCAGGGCGGCGGCAAGGGTGAAGAACACCTCGGCAATGCCGTCACGCGCGTTGGTGACGGTGTCGAAGGGCAGCACCTCGCCGGCTTTCAGACGCGTGCGCAGCGTGTCAATCTGCGGGTCGGGTTCGGTGCCGAAGTTGCGGTCGATCAAGGCCAGCGCATCGGGATTGCGTTCGAGCTGTGACAGGATTTGCGCATGGGCGATGATGCCGCGCCGCATCAGCGAAACCGCTCCGGCCTCGCGCCCCGAAAGGATGGCGTCGGCCCCTTCGAAATCACCTGCCGAGGCGAGCGCGAGGGCCTTGTGGTACAGGCCGAAGGCTTCAAGGCCCGGCGTCTTGGCCAAGGTGTCGAAACCCGCCAGCGCATCGGTCATGTCGCCGTTGCCGAGTTCGGCCCATGACAGCACCAGTCCGTCGAGCAGCTTGCCCGCGCTGCGTCCGGCCTTTTGGTCGGCAATGAGGCCCGCGTAATCCTGCTTTTGCGCCTTGTCTGCGATCAAGGGCAGCCATGCCACCTGCGAATTTCCCTTTGCCGCGAAGAAGCGGTTGGCGAGTTCCGCCGCCTTGGCCATGTCGCCCATGCCCATGTTGGCGATGATCGCGCCTTCGAGCATGGCCGGATCGTCGGGGGTGGTTTGCAGCAGGCGGTCATACCATGCGGCGGCTTCGCGGTAGTCGTTTTCGGTGGCGGCCACGCGGGCGGCAAGATAGGCCCCTGCGTCTTCGGTACGGGGCGCATCTTGCGCCGCTGCGGGTGCGCCAAGGGGGGGCAGCGTCAGGGCTGCCAGTGCCAGCGCGAAAAGCGGGCGGGATAGGCGGATTGGCATGGCGACTCCGGGGGCTTGCTTGGAGAGCAGGCTAGACGGGCGCGGGGTCTATGGCAATTGCGACAGGGCTGCGACAGGCGGGTAAAGCGGCGTGCTCGCGCGATTGTCAGGCGGGAGGGGCGGAATTTGACGCAAATTCCGCGACGTTTTCTGACGCAGAAAACGAAGGCGCGCCCTTGGTCGGGGGCGCGCCGAAATCTGCGTCAGAACACGGCCGCGTCACATGTTGGGGTAGTTCGGGCCGCCGCCGCCCTGCGGGGTGGTCCAGACGATGTTCTGCGACGGGTCTTTGATGTCGCAGGTTTTGCAATGGACGCAGTTTTGGAAGTTGATGACGAAGCGCGGGTCTTTGCCCTCTTCCGACACGACTTCATACACGCCTGCGGGGCAGTAGCGTTGCGCCGGTTCGGCGTATTTGGGCAGGTTCACCGCGATGGGGACCGAAGCGTCGCGCAGTTTCAGGTGCGCGGGTTGCGCCTCGTCATGGTTGGTGAAGCTGAAGGCCACGTTGGTGAGGCGGTCGAAGGACAGTTTGCCATCGGGTTTGGGGTAGTCGATGGGTTTGTGGTTCTTGGCCAATCCGGTGGCCGCGGCGTCGGATTTGCCGTGCTTGACGGTGCCGAACAGCGAAAAGCCGAGCGTGTTGGTCCACATGTCGATGCCGCCGCCCATGAGGCTGGCGACGAGGCCGTATTTGGACCAGAGCGGCTTGACGTTGCGGACCTTTTTGAGGTCTTGGCCGATGGCACCGCCACGCACTTCGGCCTCATAGCCGGTCAATTCGTCGCCCATGCGGCCCGCTTGCAACGCGGCATAGGCGGCTTCGGCGGCGGCTTTGCCCGACAGCATGGCGTTGTGGTTGCCCTTGATGCGGGGCACGTTCACGAGGCCTGCCGAGCAGCCCAGAAGCGCCACGCCGGGGGCTGTCATCTTGGGGATGGACTGCCAGCCGCCTTCGGAAATGGCGCGGGCACCGTAAGCGACGCGTTTGCCGCCCCGCAGCAGTTCGGCGACCATCGGGTGGTGCTTGAAGCGCTGGAATTCCATGTAGGGGTAGAGGTAGGGGTTTTCATAGTTCAGGTGGACCACGAAGCCGACATAGACCTGATTGTTTTCAAGGTGGTAGATGAACGACCCGCCGCCTGCGTTGGACCCGAGCGGCCAGCCCATCGTGTGGGTGACGGTGCCCAAGCGGTGCTTGGCGGGGTCGATTTCCCAGATTTCCTTCATGCCGAGGCCGAATTTCTGCGGGCAGTGGCCTTTGGACAGGTCGTATTTGGCGATGACCTCTTTCGACAGCGACCCGCGCACGCCTTCGGACAGGAAGACGTATTTGCCGTGCAGCTCCATGCCCGGTTCGTAGGAGGGGCCGGGTTCGCCGGTTTCGGGGTCGCGGCCGAATTCGCCTGCGACGACGCCTTTGACGCGGTCACCTTCATACACCAGCTGGCTGGCGGCCATGCCGGGGAAGATTTCGACGCCGAGTTCTTCGGCTTGGCCCGCCATCCAGCGGCAGACGTTGGCCATCGAGACGATGTAATTGCCGTGGTTGCCCATCAGCGGCGGCATCGGCCAGTTGGGAATGCGGACCTGTCCGGCGGGGCCGAGGATGTAGAAGTTGTCTTCGACGACCGGCGTCTGGATGGGCGCGCCGCGCGTGCGCCAATCGGGGATCAGCGCATCCAGACCGCAGGGGTCGAGCACTGCGCCCGACAGGATATGCGCGCCGACTTCGGAGCCTTTTTCCAGCACCACGACCGACAGGTTGGCATCGAGTTGCTTCAGGCGGATCGCGGCGGAAAGCCCTGCCGGGCCTGCGCCGACGATCACCACATCGTATTCCATGGATTCGCGGACGATCTCGGCCATTCGTGACTTTCCTTTGTTTCCCGGCAAACGCGGCGCGCAATAATCTTGCGTTGTTGCAGCCGTTCCCTAGCGCAGTCTGCGCGACAGGGTCAATCAAGACGCGGCATAAAGCGGTCGCATTGCGGCATCTTGCCGGTTTGCGCGGCGGTTCGGGGTGTATGGGACGGGGCGACCCCTTGCATTTGCGGTCTTGGTCGGGTCAGGTAGCGGGAATCCTGCGATGTGCCACGCCCCCCCCGATCGGGGCCGTGGCTTACTTTTTATTGTGTTGGGGACCATGGAAAAGATTCCGATGACGCGCGGTGGCTTTACCGCGCTGGACGAAGAGTTGAAGGTGCTGAAATCCATCGAGCGCCCGGCCGTGATCCGTGCGATCTCGGAGGCGCGGGAACATGGCGACCTGTCGGAAAACGCCGAATACCATGCTGCCCGCGAGAAGCAGTCTTTCATCGAAGGGCGGATCAAGGAGTTGGAAGCGCTGGTGTCGCTGGCCGAGGTGATCGACCCGTCGAAACTGTCGGGCGCGGTCAAGTTCGGCGCGACGGTCACCATCGTCGACGAGGACAGCGACGAAGAGAAGACATATCAGATCGTGGGCGAGGCCGAGGCCGATATCGAGCGCGGCTTGCTCAACATCCGCTCGCCGCTGGCGCGGGCGCTTATCGGCAAGGACGAGGGCGACAGCGTCGAGGTCAAGACGCCCGGCGGGCAGAGAAGTTACGAAATCCTGAGCATCCGTTACATCTGAGCGGGAGCGAGCGATGACGCGAGGCGACAGACCGGAACCGGGGATCGGCGTGTTCCTGCACAGCGACGAGCCGTCCGGTCTGGGGGCCGCCGAGGTCGTGGCGGGGGCGCTGGCGGTTGTCTGGGTGGTGGCGGTGATCGCCTATGTGGTCGCAGCGCCTCCGGCTGACGGGGGCGGGCTGCTGGGGCTGGTGATGACGCTGCTGGTGGTGTTTCTTCCGCTTGCGCTGATCTGGGCGGCGGTGACGACGCTGCGGTCGGTCAGGGTGCTGCGGGCCGAGGCGGCGCGGTTGCAGGTGACGGTCGATGCGATGCGCAACGCCTATCTGGTGGGGCAGCAATCGGCGGCGTCGATCAAGCCGGTCATGGAACAGCGGTTGGACGAGATCACGGCCGTGACCAAGGAAGCAGGTGTGGCGCTGGCGTCGTTCCAGACGCGGCGGGATGCGACGCTGACCGTGCCTTCGGCGGATCGCAAGGCGGCGATGGTTCCGGCGCGGGTGTCGGCGGGGGACGAACAGCCCGCCCTGGCGCTGGGCACTCCGGCCGAGGACATGCGCCCGCCGCTGGGGGTTGGCGATTTCATCAAGGCGATGAACTTTCCGGAAGGACCGGATGACAGGGACGGCTTTCGCGCCCTGCGTCTGGCGCTGGAAGACCGCAGCGCGGCCAAGCTGGTGCGGGCCGCGCAGGATGTGCTGACGCTGCTGAGCCAAGAGGGCATCTATATGGACGATCTGCGCCCCGAGCGGGCGCGGCCCGAGTTGTGGCGCAAGTTCGCGGCCGGCGAGCGCGGACGCGGCATCGCGGGTTTGGGCGGGATCAGGGACCGGTCATCGCTGGCGCTGACGGCGGCGCGGATGCGCGAAGACCCGGTGTTCCGCGATGCGGGCCATCATTTCCTGCGCACCTTTGACAAGGTGTTTCAGGAGGTCGAACCGGCGGCGAGCGATTCCGATCTTGCGGAACTGGGCGATACGCGCACGGCGCGGGCCTTTATGTTGTTCGGTCGGGTGACGGGCACGTTCGACTGAAGTCTTTGGGCTGCGATTGCCTTGCGCCGCCTCGTCCATTTGACATTCGAGTATTTAGGCAAGGGTGAACAGCAAGGGAGCGATCACTTGCGAGGGGCGGCAGCGCGGGCGAGGCGGTCGTTGATCGCGCGGCCGAGGCCGGTTTCGGGAATGGGCGCAAAGGCGATGCGTCCGGTGGGGCCTGCCAGCGCATCGGCGCGGCGGAGCGTGTCGAAGAGGTTGGCGGCGGCTTCGATCAAATCACCGGATGCCGAGAGGCTGAGCGCGGCGCCGGGGCAAGGGCCAAAGCCGACCCATGTTTCGCCGGTGGCGGGGGCGGTCACGTTCAGGCGGATGGGCGCTTCGGGGGCGTAGTGGCTGACGAGCTGGCCGGGGGCATTGGGTTTCGTGGTGCTGCCGCCGGTGGCGAGGGCGTGGCCGA
The DNA here is from genome assembly GCA_040398445.1 of Gemmobacter sp. GTDB lineage: Bacteria > Pseudomonadota > Alphaproteobacteria > Rhodobacterales > Rhodobacteraceae > Paragemmobacter. The sequence goes on from JBBAUB010000007.1 coordinate 130,819, forward strand.
GGGCGTTTTCCAGCGTCTCGGACGGGATGCCGCCGGGGCGGAGCAGGGTGGGGGCACCGTCGAGGCCGAGGATGGTGGATTCCACCCCTACGGCACAGGGGCCGCCATCGAGGATCGCTTCGATCTTTCCGGTCAGCCCTGCCACGACATGTTCGGCGCGGGTGGGCGAGACCTTGCCCGAGGGGTTGGCAGAAGGTGCGGCAAGCGGGCCTGCGAAGGCGTTCAGCAAGGCGCGGGCGAGCGGGTGGGCGGGGACGCGGATGGCCACGGTCGCAAGGCCTGCTGTGACGAGCGGCGAAAGACCCGCATCGTCGCGCAGCGGCAGAACCAGCGTCAGCGGACCGGGCCAGAAGGCGGCGGCGAGGGCTTCGGCGGTGGCGTCGAACGCTGCATAACGGCGGGCAGAGGCGAGGTCGGGGACATGCACGATCAGCGGGTTGAAGCGCGGGCGGCCCTTGGCGTCGAAGATGCGTGCCACGGCGTGGTCTGACCGTGCATCGCCGCCGAGGCCGTAGACCGTCTCGGTCGGGAAGGCGACGAGGCCGCCTGCGGACAGGATCGCTGCGGCGCGGGCGAGGCCTTTGGCATCGGACGGGAGCTGTTCGGTGTGCATGACGCAGCGTCCGGGTTGTGGGGGCGGGGGGTTCGGCTAACGTGACCGTCCTAGCCTTGCGCCCCCTGTAGCACAAGCGATGCCGGAGATTGCCATGACCTATCGCGCGCCGCTCGACGAGATGTCGTTTATCCTGAACCATGTGGCGGGGTTCGGGCAGGTGGCGGCGACCGAGCGCTTTGCCCATGCCGCGCCCGACGTGGTGTCTGCCGTGCTGGCCGAGGCGGGGCGCGTGGCCGAACAGGTGCTGGCCCCGTTGAACAGTGCGGGTGACCATGACGCCGCGCGGCTGGAGAACGGGGTGGTGGTGACGCCCGCCGGCTTTGCCGCAGGCTACGGGGCGATTGCGGCGGGCGGCTGGGTTGGCTGTTCGGCCCCTGTCGAGGCTGGCGGGATGGGCTTGCCGATGGCGGTGACGGCGGCGGTGAACGAAATGTTCGCGGGGGCCTGCATGGCGTTGCATTTGAACCCTTTGCTGACGCAGGGCCAGATCGAGGCTTTGGCGGCGCACGGGTCAGAGGCGGTGCGGACGGTTTATCTGCCCAAGCTGGTCGCTGGCGAATGGAACGGGACGATGTGCCTGACCGAGCCGCAGGCGGGGTCTGACGTGGGGGCGTTGCTGACGCGGGCCGAGCCGTTGGGCGATGGCAGTTACGCCGTGACGGGGCAGAAGATCTATATCACATGGGGAGATGCGGATTTCATGGCCAACACCTGCCATCTGGTGCTGGCGCGTCTGCCCGATGCGGTGGCGGGGACGGCGGGGATCAGCCTGTTTGTGGTGCCGAAATATCTGCCCGATGCGGCGGGGATGCCGGGGCAAAGGAACGGGGTGTCGGTGGTGGGGCTGGAGCACAAGTTGGGGCTGCATGGCAGCCCGACCTGCGTGATGCAGTTCGATGCGGCCAAGGGCTGGATGGTGGGAGCGCCGCACCGGGGGATGGCGGCGATGTTCACCATGATGAACAACGCGCGGCTGGGCGTGGCCGTCCAAGGGATCGGCGTGGCCGAGGCGGCGGTGCAGCGGGCCGAGGGATTTGCGGCGGGGCGGGTACAAGGGGTGACTCCGCTTGGGGCGGGGCCGATCGGTGGCCACGCCGACGTGCGCCGTATGCTGGGCGTGATGCGGGCCGAGGTCTTTGCCGCGCGGTCGATTGCGCTATCTTGCGCTGTGGCAAGCGATTTGGCGGCTGCCACGGGTTGTGCGGAATGGAAGGCGCGGGCGGCGCTGATGGTGCCGATTGCCAAAGCCTATGGCACCGATGTGGGCAGTGCGGTCGCGGATATGGCGGTGCAGGTGCATGGCGGGATGGGGTTCGTCGAGGATACCGGCATAGCGCAGTTGCTGCGCGATGTGCGGGTGACGCGGATCTATGAAGGGACCAACGGGATTCAGGCGATGGACCTTGTGTCACGCAAGATGGCCGATGGCGGGGCAGCGGCACTTGCGCGGATCGACGAGGCGATCACGGAGGCAGGCGGCGTGCAGGGGCCGTTGGGCGGTCTGGCGGGTGAGGTGCGGGCGGCTGCGCAGGCGCTGCACACCGCGACCTTGGATTTGGTCGGGATGGGGGCGGTGGACCGGCAGGCGGGGGCGGTGCCCTATCTGCGCGCCTTTGCGCTGGTGCTGGGGGCGCAGTACCATCTGCGGGCGGCGCTGGCCGATCCGGCGCGGGCGGCTTTGGCGCGGGTGAATGTCACGCGGGTCTTGCCCGAATACCTTGGGCTTTTGGCGCAGGTGCGGGCGGGGGCGGGCGATCTTTATCCGCGGGGTGCGGGGGCGTGATCCGGCATCCTTTCGAGGAGCCTCCGGCAGAGGGCACGGCGGCCGAGGTGGCCGAGGGCGTGCTGTGGCTGCGTCTGCCGCTGCCGATGGCGCTAGACCATGTGAATGTCTATGCGCTGGACGATGGCGATGGCTGGACGGTCGTGGACACCGGCCTTGCCAGCCGCAAGGGGCGGGCGATCTGGGAGGCGGTTCTGGCGGGGCCGCTGGCGGGCAAACCCGTGCGGCGGGTGCTGGTGACGCATCACCACCCCGACCATATCGGTCTGGCGGCATGGTTCCAGTCGCGCGGGGCCGAGTTGGTGACGACGCGCACCGCATGGCTTTATGCGCGGATGCTGGTGCTGGACCAACAGGCGGTGCCGTCGGCGCAGTCGCTGGACTGGCAGCGGCGGGCGGGCGTGCCCGAGGCCGTTTTGGCGCAGCGCGCGGGCGAGCGTCCGTTCAATTTCTGCGATGTGGTCGAGGCTTTGCCAGTCGGATTTACCCGTATCCGCGAGGGGGACACGGTCGTGGCGGGCGGACGGCGCTGGCTGGTGCGCTGCGGGGACGGGCACGCGCCGGAACATGCGACGCTGTGGAGCGATGGGCTTGTGATCGGCGGCGACCAGTTGCTGCCCGGCATCTCGGCCAATATCGGGGTCTATCCGACCGAACCTGACGCCGACCCGTTGACGGAATGGCTGGAAAGCTGCCGCCGCTTTCAGGCTTTCGCGCAGGCGGGCGACCTGATCTTGCCCGGCCATAAACTGCCGTTCACCGGTTTGCCGTTCCGGCTGGTGCAAATGATCGAAAACCACGAGGCGGCCTTGGTGCGGTTGATCGACCACCTTGGATCGCCCAAGGTGGCGGCAGAGTGCTTTGTGCCGCTGTTCAAGCGCGAGATCGGCGGGGCGGAATACGGATTGGCACTGGTCGAGGCGGTGGCGCATCTGAACTGTCTGCTGGCGCGGGGGTTGGTGTCGCGGCGGCTGTCTGCAGGCGGCGCGTGGGAGTGGGAACGAAAGGGCAAGCGATGACCAAGGCGAAGAAGGACACGCCCCGCGCCGGTGCGGTGCATTGTGGCGAGGGCGCGGTGGCGACGGTCGAATCGACGCCGCTGCCCGAAGTGATGGCCAAGCGTCCGGTCGGCGACAAGAGCGCTGCCGAATGGGCCTATGAGCGGCTTTTGCTGTACATCCAGCGGTTCGAGCAGCAACTCGATGCGGCGCATGAGGTGGCGATGGGCTTTACCGGCGGTGCGGGCGGCGTGTTGCAGATCGAGGGCGTGGGGTTCTACGACCCCGACCTTGTCACGTTTTACGGCCGTGACGAGGATGGGTTGAAGACGCAGATGATCCAGCATGTGAGCCAGTTGAACGTGACATTGCGGGCCGTACCGAAGGTCAGCCCGACCGAGCCGCCGCGCCGGATCGGCTTTGCAATGATGCAGCAGTGGCAGGGCGGCGAGTCGGGCGACGCTTCGGCCTAAGGGCCGGGTGCGACGACGGGGCGGGCCAAGCACCCGTGACAGGGGGCGCGATATCGGATATGCCCCCTTGCAAAAGCGATACGAAAGGGAACCGTCATGGCCGATCATTCCAACCACACCCAAGGCAACATGGACATCCGCACGCAGGAAAAGACCTTTGAGAACTTTATGTGGTTCGTGTCGCGTGGTGCGGTGCTTTGCGTCTGCATCCTGATCTTCATGGCGCTTGTGAACGCCTGAATTGGGAAAGCGCCCTGCCATGTTGCGTGTGATTGCGGTCTGTCTTGCGGCGCTGGGCCTTGCCGGTTGCGGTGCCGAATCGGTGTATGCGCCGGATGCGGCGGTGGCCGCGGCGCGTTACGTGGCCGAGGGGCCGAAGACCATTACGCTTTACACGGTGGTCAACAACAGGTCGGGCGCGGGCGCGCACAGCGGGTTGCTGATAAATGCGTCGGAACGGATTTTGTTCGATCCGGCTGGCACGTGGCATCATCCGGCGCTGCCCGAACGCAACGACGTGCATTACGGCATCACCGACAAGATGGTGCTGTTCTACATCGACTACCACGCGCGCGAGACGTTTCGCGTGCAGGAGCAGACGCTGGTGGTCAGCCCCGAAGTGGCCGAAATGGTCGCTGCGCGGGCCAAGGCTTATGGCGCGGTGCCCAAGGCGCAATGCGCCCATTCGATATCGAGCATCCTGAGCGGGGTGCCCGGGTTCGAGCAAATCGGCTCGACCTGGTTTCCGAACAAGTTGCACGACGCTTTCGGCAAACTGCCCGGTGTGACGGCGCGGGAAATCCGTGACGAGGATGCCGACAGCAACCACGGCGTGCTGCTGGTGCAGGCAGGGCAAGGCCCGACCTGAGGCGCACCGTCGCATCGTTGCGGCATAGCTTGCGAAGGGTGCGTGCGTGACGCTATTTTCAACCCATGAGTGTGGTTGCGTATTCCTTTACGGATGATCCGTCGGTGCCGCGCTTTGACGCATCGGTGCCGGTTGCGGTGATGGACGCCGAATGTGCGCTGTGCAGTTGGGGCGCACGGATGATCCATCGGCTGGACCGTTCCGGCACGGTGCGGATCTGTCCCGCGCAGTCGACACTGGGTTCGGCGCTGCTGCGGCATTACGGGATGGTGCCGGATGATCCGGAAAGCTGGCTTTTCATCGCGGATGGCGTCGCCCACAAGGATTTCGAGGCGGTGATCGTGGCCGGACGCCGCTTTGGCGGCTGGGCCTGGCCGACGCAAGGCTTGCGCCTGTTGCCGCGCCCGCTGCGCGACTGGCTGTACCGGCGCGTGGCGCGCAACCGCTATGCGGTTTTCGGGCGTGCAAGCTATTGCGCCCTGTCCGACGCGGCCTTTCAGCGCCGCATCTTGCGGTAGGGATTCCCGCAGCGCCCGTTCAGGACAGCACCCAGAGCATGGCGTAAAGGGTGGCTGCGCCTGCGGCGATGGCTGACAGGGTGTTGCGGGTGGCGATTCCGGTCGCCAGCGTCACCACGGCGGCGGTCAGGCGGGCGGGGTCGCTTTCGCCGCCCGTAGCGGCGGGCCAGAGCACGCCTGGGGCGACGAGCGCGGGCAGGATTGCCACTGCGGTGAATTTCAGCGCCCGTGTGGCCCAAGCGGGCAGGGGGCGGTTGCCCAGCGTGCCGAGGAAGGAAAAGCGGATCAGGTAGGTGCCGATCGCCAAAAGCGGCACGACGATCCAGAAGGTGCTGCGGTCGATCATGCGCGGCGCTCCATCCATGCGTCGAGCAAGGCGCCCGCGGCCATCGACAGGCTTGCCGCGACCAGAAGGCCGGTGCCGTAGGGCATCCACGCCAGCGCCAGCGAGAGCAGGATGGACAGCCCCGCCGCCACCACATGCGGCAGGCTGCGCAGCATGGGCGCGACCATCGCAAGGAAGGTGATCGGCAGCGCGAAGTCGAGCGCCCATTCCGGCGGCACGGCGCGACCGATCAGTGCCCCCGCTAGCGAAGCCGCGAACCATAGCGGCGCGACCGGCGTGACCGATCCGAAGAAAAAGGCGACCTTTTCGGCGGTGGTCAGGTCGGGGTTCTTTTCAAACTCGACCGTGGCGGTGGCGAAGGTTTGGTCGACCAGAAAATAGCTCATCAGCGCACGGGTCCAGCGCGGGGCCTGTCCGAAATGCGGGGCGAGGGCTACGGAATACATGACCATGCGCAGGTTGACCGCCAGCGCCGTGACCAGCACGATCGCGGCGGGGGCCTGTTCCTGCAAGGTCTGGATGGCGGCGAATTGCGAAGCTCCGGCAAAGACCGACAGGGTGAAAACCATGGTTTCCCAGACATGCAAGCCCGCCTCGGTCGCCACGACGCCGAAGAGCATGCCGAAGGGGATGACGATGACCGTGAAGGGCAGCGCGGCGGACAGGCCACGGAAGAAGGCGGATCGGGCGAGGGACATGGGCGGCTTTACCTTGCGAGCGTCTCGGCTTAGGCCTTTTGCAGTCAAAGGAAAAGGGGGGGCTGCCGGTGCGGCTGTTCGGGGTGATCCTTGCAGGCGGGCAAGGGCGGCGCATGGGTGGTGCCGACAAGGCGCTGTTGCGGCTGGCAGGGCAGACGCTGGTGGCGCGGGCGGTCGGGCGGTTGGAGCCGCAGGTGGAGCGGCTGGCGATTAACGCCAACGGTGACGGCGCGCGCTTTGCGAAATTCGGGTTGCCCGTGCTGGCCGACGACGACCCGCAGGGGCCACTTTCGGGCGTACTGGCAGGCATGGCATGGGGGGCCGCAGCGGGCGCCACCGCCATCGTGACGGTCGCGGTGGATTGCCCGTTCTTTCCGGGTGATCTGGTGCCGCAACTTGCGCTCGCCGCCGAGCGGTCGGCGGGCGGGGTTGCGTTGGCGCGGTCGGGCGGAAACGACCATCCGACCTTTGGCCTGTGGCCCGTAGGCTTGCACGGGGCGTTACGCGACTTTCTGGCCAGTGGCGAAAAGGCGCGGGTGCGCGCCTTTGCCGATATGCAGGGGGCAGCGCGGGCGGATTTCGCCGATGACGGGGCCTTTGGCAACCTGAACACGCCGGACGATCTGGCGCGGGCTGAGGCGTCGTTGGCATGAGGGTTTACGGGGTCATCGGCTGGAAGAATTCCGGCAAGACGGGCCTGATGGAGCGGCTGGTGGCCGAGATCACGGGGCGCGGTTTCAGCGTTTCCACGGTCAAGCACGTGCACCATGACGTGGACCTTGACCAACCCGGCAAGGATACGTGGCGGCATCGCGCGGCGGGGGCGTCGGAAGTGGTGCTGGCCTCGGCGCAGCGATTTGCCATTCTGCACGAGCATCGGGGGCCAGAGCCGGATCTGGCCGAGGTGCTGGCGCGGATGAAGCCGGTCGATCTGGTGCTGGTCGAGGGCTACAAGCGCGACGCGCACCCCAAGGTCGAGGTGTGGCGGCGCGAGACGGGGCATGAGCTGATCCAGCCGGGCGATGCGCTGGTGCGGGCGGTGGCCAGCGACGAGGTGCTCGATTTGCCGGTGCCGGTGCTTGACCTGAACGATACGGGCGCGGTGGCGGATTTCATCCTTGCCGAGGTGGGTTTGGTCGCAAACCGCTTCGATACGGTGATTGTAGTGGATTGGTCGGCGGCTTCGTCACGCTCGCCCGCGAAGCCGTCGGCAGATGCGGTTTGGATCGGGGTGGCGGGCGCGGGCGGCGAGCGGGTGGATTATTTCCGCACGCGGGCAGAGGCCGAAGTGGCCTTGGGTGGTGTGCTTGCGGCCGAACGGGCGGCGGGGCGGCGCGTGCTGGTCGGGTTCGATTTCGCGCTGGGCTATCCGGCGGGTTTTGCCGCGAAATTGACGGGACAGCCCGAGGCGCGGGCGGTGTGGGGCTGGATGGCCACGCAGGTGACGGATGGCGCGGACAACCGCAACAACCGTTTTGCGGTGGCCGCAGCGGTAAACCGCCAGTTCGGCGGGGCAGGGCCGTTCTGGGGCTGTCCGGCGGGGTTGGCGCTGGCGGATTTGCCAGCGACCAAGGCGGTGGACTACGCCGCACTCGGGCTGGCCGAGCGGCGGGCGGTCGAGCGCGTGGTGCCAAGGGCGCAGCCGGTGTGGAAGCTGTACACCACGGGGTCGGTCGGGTCGCAGGTGCTGATGGGTCTGCCGCTGGTGCATCGGCTGGCGCAGGGCGAGGGGGTGGCGGTGTGGCCCTTTGACGGGGACAGGGTGGCACAGGCCGGCGTGGTACTGGCCGAGATCTATCCGTCGCTGCTGGGGGCTGCGGTGGCGGCCGAGGGCGGGATCAAGGATGCGGTGCAGGTGCGGTTGCTGTCGCGCGCGCTGTGGCGGTTGGCAGCGGCAGGGCGGTTGGCCGATCTGATGCGCCTGCCCCACGGCGTGCCGCCGGACGAGGGCTGGATTTTGGGCGCAGGGCACGAGGCGGCGCTGCGGGCCGCGCTGGGGGACGGCTGATGCAGTTGCGCCTTGGCCTGCCCGATGACCGAGTGGCCGAGGCAGCAGCGCTGTACTGGCAGGCCTTTGGCGGAAAGCTGGGGCGCGTGCTGGGGCCGGACAAGCTTGCGTTACGCTATGTCGGGCGGGTGATGCGCCGCGACCTGTGCATCGCAGCCTTCGACGAGGCGGGGTTGGCAGGCATCGCCGGATTCAAGACCGGCGACGGCAACTTTGCAGGCGGGACGCCCGCAGACATGCGCCATGTCTATGGCCGGTTCGGCGGCGCTTGGCGCAGCGGAGTGATGCAGATGCTGGGCGGCGACGGCGAAGCGGGCGGATTTCTGGTCGACGGGCTGTGCGTGCGTCCCGATGCGCGGGGCCGCGGCGTGGGGAGTGCGCTGATCGCAGCGTTGTGTGACGAGGCGCGCGCGCGCGGCTACCGCGAGCTGTGGCTGGACGTGGTAGACACCAACACACGCGCCCGCGCGCTGTACGAACGGCGCGGTTTCGTATTGGAAAGCAGCACGCCGATCGGGCTTTTGCGTCTGGTGTTCGGCTATCGTGCCGCTTGCCGGATGGTGCGGACCTTGTAGCCGAAAGTATGTTTTTTACTTCTGTGGCGCGGCTTGGTTGTGCCATAGTCCGGCGGCGCCACCCTGTGGTGGCGCGCAACTCCCCAAGGGACGGGGGAGACTGGAAAAACAACAAGGGACTGTGGATATGCTCAACGAGTTCAAAGCCTTTATCGCCAAGGGCAATGTGGTTGACCTGGCGGTCGGTATCATCATCGGCGCGGCCTTTACCGCCATCGTCAATTCGCTGGTTGCCGATCTCATCAACCCGATCATCGGTCTGGTCACCGGGGGGATCGATTTCTCGAACCTGTTCATCGATCTGTCTGGCACTGCTCCGGCGTCGCTGACCGCCGCGCGCGAGGCGGGGGTGCCGGTGTTCGCCTATGGGTCGTTCATCACTGCCGTGATCAATTTCCTGATCATCGCATGGGTGGTGTTCTTGCTGGTCAAGGCCGTGAACAAGCTGAAGGACGCAACGGCGAAGAAAGAGGCCGCCGCCGCCGCTGCGGTTCCGGCCGGTCCGACCGAGTTGGACATTCTGATGCAGATTCGCGATTCGTTGAAAAAGTAAGTACATCGGCCCGTCCGGTTGCGTGCCGGACGGGCCTTTTGCGTTACAAGGCCAGCGCTTCCGTTGCGGTGATCGTGGGCAGGCCAAGCGCGGTTCCGACCGCTGCATAGGTCAGTTTGCCCGCGTGGGTGTTCAGACCGTTCAGCAGATGCGGATCGTCGGCGCAGGCCTGACGCCAGCCCTTGTTGGCCAAGGCCAGAAGGAAGGGCAGTGTGGCGTTGCCGAGCGCCTGGGTCGAGGTGCGGGCGACGGCTCCGGGCATGTTGGCGACGCAATAGTGCAGGATGCCGTCGACCTCGTAGATCGGGTCTTGGTGGGTGGTGGCGTGGCTGGTTTCGAAGCAGCCGCCTTGGTCGATGGCGACATCGACGATGGCGGCACCCGGTTTCATGGTGGAAAGCTGGGCGCGTGTCACCAGTTTCGGGGCGGCAGCACCGGGGATGAGGACCGCGCCGATCACCATGTCGGCCTCGGCCACCAAATCGGCGGTGGCGGCGGCGCTGGCGTAGCCGTTCTTGAAATGGCTTCCGAAAGTATCGTCGAGGTAGCGCAGGCGCAGCAGTGACCGGTCGAGCACGGTGACATCGGCCCCCATCCCCGCCGCGACGCGCGCCGCATGGGTGCCGACCACGCCCCCGCCAAGGACGACCACGCGTGCCGGAGCCACGCCCGGAACGCCGCCGAGCAGGACGCCGCGCCCGCCGTTGGCCTTTTGCAGCGTCCACGCGCCCACCTGCGGGGCGAGGCGGCCCGCCACTTCCGACATCGGCGCGAGGAGCGGCAGGCCACCACGCGCATCGGTGACGGTTTCGTAAGCGATGGCGGTGACACCCGAATTCAACAGGTCATGCGTCTGGTCCGGATCGGGGGCGAGGTGAAGGTAGGTGAACAGAAGCTGGCCTTCGCGCAGACGGGCACGTTCGGCAGGCTGGGGTTCCTTGACCTTGACGATCATCTCGGAGGCCGCGAACAGTTCTTCGGCGGTGGCGATGATGGTGGCGCCGGCTGCGCGGTAGTCGGCATCGGTGAAGCCCGAGCCGAGGCCTGCGCCAGTCTCGATCATCACGCCATGGCCGTGGGCCACGGCCTCGTGCACTGCGCCGGGGGTCATGCCGACGCGGAATTCCTGCGGTTTGATTTCTTTGGGGCAACCGATCTTCATTCTTCTCTCCCTGCGGGCTTTGCGCCCTTGGGAACAGGTTTGTTCATCTTGGTTGCAGATGTTTTGATTTTTGGCTGGTCCGGGCGGGGCGCTGCGGTAGGATCGGCGGTGAAACGGGGATTTCACGAAAGAACCTGCCGCCATGTCCGATCTTGACGCAACCGACCGCCGCATCCTGACCGTGTTGCAGAAGGAAGGGCGGATCACCAATGCGGAATTGTCGGAACGGGTGAACCTGTCGCCAAGCGCCTGCCACCGCCGGACGCAGCGGCTGGAGGAGGAAGGGTTCATTGCCGGTTACGTGGCGCTGGTCGATGCGCGGCGGTTGGGTCGACCCACCACGGTGTTCGTCGAGATCACCTTGCAGGGGCAGGCCGACGAGTTGCTGGATGCGTTCGAGCGCGAGGTGGCCAAGATTCCGGACATTCTGGAATGTCACCTGATGGCGGGGCAGGCGGATTACCTTATCAAGATCATGGCCGAGGATACCGAGGATTTCGCCCGCATCCACCGCCAATATCTGAGCAGGCTGCCGGGTGTGCGACAGATGCATTCGAGTTTCGCGCTGCGGACGGTGGTGAAGACGACGGCTTTGGCGGTGTGAGGGGGGTGTTGCAGTCGGGCGAATAGGGAAAAGCACTGCTTTTCCTCGCCCGTGCGGAGCGGTGCCACTGTCCGCCCGCCCCGCAAACCGGCAAAGGCCGGCGCCCGACCCGGCGGGCGAGAAGCGCCCGCCATGGGCGGGTCGGGCGCTGGCCGGCGGCCTTTGGGCCACCGGCCGGATTGCGGGACCGTAGCGCGTGGCAAAGGCATGCGCCTTTGCCATTGATCCCGGGTTAAATCCCCGAATGCCAAAGAATAAAGAAAAACCCCCGGCCTGACGGACGGGGGTTGATCGTGTGACGGGTCGCCCCGTCCAGTGTCGCTAACGGCTTAAAGGCCGCCCTCGCGCTGGAGCTTCTTCCTTGCGAGTTTCCTCGCACGGCGAACGGCTTCGGCTTGCTCGCGCGCTTTCTTGACGGAGGGTTTCTCGAAATGTTGCTTGAGCTTCATTTCGCGGAACACGCCTTCGCGCTGGAGCTTTTTCTTGAGGGCCCGGAGGGCCTGTTCGACGTTGTTGTCGCGGACGCTGACCTGCATGTGGTTGTCACCACCTTCCTAGGTTAAAGTTGCACGTGAGAGTGCAGGCGACCGCCCTATAACAACAGCGACGGGGTTTGTCCACCAAAGCGAGGGAGACGGCGATGACGACCGATACGGATGCGATCAACTGGAAAGAGGCGGTTCTGGATGCGGCGCTGATCCATGTGCCGTTCGACGGCTGGTCAGAGGCCACGCTGAAGGCTGCGATTGCCGATTCGGGCTGTGCGCCTGCGCTGGGGCGGGCACTGTTTCCGCGCGGCGGGATCGATCTGGCGGTGGCCTATCATCTGCGCGGCGACCGGATGATGCGCGAGGCGCTGGCGGTGGCCGACCTGTCGGCCATGCGCTTCCGCGACCGGATCGGCCATGCGGTCAAGCTGCGGCTGGAAGCGGTGCAGGACCGCGAGTTGGTGCGGCGGGGCAGCACGCTGTTTGCGCTGCCGCAGCACGCGGCCGAGGGGGCAAAGCTGGTCTGGGGCACGGCGGATGCGATCTGGACGGCGCTGGGCGATACGGCACGGGATTTCAACTGGTACACCAAGCGGGCGACGTTGTCGGCGGTCTATGGATCGACCGTGCTTTACTGGCTGGGCGACGATTCGACGGGAAATCAGGCAACGTGGGACTTTCTCGACCGGCGGATCGGGGATGTGATGCAGATCGAAAAGGCAAAGGCGGCGATCAAGGACAATGCCATCGGCAAGGCGCTGCTTGCAGGTCCGATGAAGCTGATGGAGAAGTGGCGCGTGCCCACCGTGCCGGATGATCTTCCGGGGCGGATGACGGACCGGTTCCGCTGAAAGGTCTTTGCGATGGAAATGTCCCATACGATGCGCGCCGTGGAAATCCGCGAACCCGGCGGGCCCGAGGTGCTGGTGCCGGTGACGAAGCCGGTGCCGGTGCCGAAACACGGGCAGATCATCATCCGCGTCGCCTATGCCGGGGTGAACCGGCCTGATGCCTTGCAGCGGGCGGGTAGCTATGCGCCGCCTGCCAATGCCTCGCCCCTGCCGGGGCTCGAGGCGTCGGGAACGGTGGTCGAGGTCGGGCCGGGCGTGACGCGCTGGGCGATCGGCGACAAGGTTTGCGCTTTGTTGCCGGGTGGTGGCTACGCGGAATATGTGGCGACGCCCGAGGCGCATGCCCTGCCGGTTCCGGCGGGGATGGGGTTGCGCGAGGCGGCGTGCCTGCCCGAAACCTGCTTCACCGTCTGGTCCAACGTGGTGATGCGCGGCGGGCTAAAGGCGGGCGAGCGGTTTTTGGTGCATGGCGGGTCGTCGGGGATTGGCACGACCGCCATCCAGATCGCCAAGGCGCTTGGGGCGCGGGTGTTCACCACCGCAGGGTCGGACGAGAAGTGCGCCGTTTGCGAGGGGTTGGGGGCCGACAAGGCGCTGAACTACCGCACGGGTGATTTCGTGGCGATGATGCATGACGAGGGGGGGGCACAACTGATCCTCGACATGGTTGGGGGGTCGTATCTTCCGCGCAACGTCAAGGCTTTGGCGACCGAAGGCAGGTTGGTGCAGATCGCCTTTCTGACGGGGGCCAAGGTAGAGTTGAACTTTGCCGAGGTGATGATGCGGCGCTTGCTGATAACCGGGTCGACGCTGCGCCCGCAGAGCGATCTTGCCAAGGCGCGCATTGCCGCCGAGGTGGAAGCCAACGTCTGGCCGATGATCGCGGCGGGCAAGTTCAAGCCGGTGATGGACAGCGAATTCGCGTTGGAAGATTCGGCATCAGCCCATGCGCGGATGGAAAGCTCGGGCCATGTGGGCAAGATCGTGTTGAAGGTCGAGGCTTAGGAACAGAGAAGTCCGTAGGGTTGCCCCGTGGCCCAAAGCCACGGGGCGCGCCCGACCCGCCCCCACGGGGCGGGCGCGCCCCTAGCTTGGTCGCAGGAACTCTAACGGACAGGCTCCAGCACCGCGTCCGTAAGCGAGCAGTCGCGGCGGACATCGGCGCTGCAATCGCGGGTCTTTAGGTCACGGGTCAGGCAGATGCGGACCTCTTCGATCATACCCGCATCGCAGGTGACGGTGACGCCGTCGCGGGACAATTGCGGGTTGGATTCGATGAAGGCGTCTTCGATCACGCTGGCGGGCAGGGTCACGCGTTTGGACAGACCTTGCAGCACGGGCGGGATGGTCACGCTGTCATGGGCACGGCGCGAGGCGGCGAAGTAATCGCGCGGTGACAGGCCCGAGCAGCGGCCGTGTTTCTTCCATTCGTAAAAGGCAAGGCCCGCGCCGCCCATGATATCGGCCATCGCGGCCGTTTCGCCGCGCGTCGGGTCGGGCTGGCCGGTGCGGCAATAGGAGGGGTAGCCCGTCTCGTCCTGCGGCCAAAGGCCGTGCAGGGTGAAATCGTAGCCGCGCCCTGCGTCGCATTGCGGATCGTCACGGTCGTCGCCGGTCAGGCTGCACCATGTGGCGGACCAAGACAGCGACATCACGTAGTAATCGAAATCACCGGCGCGTTCGCCTTCGGCTTGCGCCGCGCTTGACATCACCAGAAGTGCCCCGACCAAGGCCATGCGGTGCAGCATCATTTCCACTTTCCTCTTACCCGAAAACTGACTATACGCGCGGATGAACTTCCCCGAAATCGTGGAAAAGCGGCCCCGGCCGCAGCCGATTTACCGGCCTCCGATTTCATGGCCCTTGAGAGATTTTGTAAAGGAGCATCCGATGACGACGAAGCCGCTAATGGCCAAGGCCACCGCTGTCTGGCTTGTCGACAACACCACGCTGTCCTTCCGCCAGATCGCCGATTTTTGCGGAATGCACGAGTTGGAAGTGCAAGGCATCGCCGATGGCGACGTGGCGACGGGCGTGAAAGGCTTCGATCCGGTTGCCAATAACCAACTCGACGCGGGCGAGATCGAAAAGGGTCAGGCCGATCCGCTGTATACGCTGAAGATCAAGTTCAACGCCGCCGCCGTGGGCGAGGAAAAGCGTCGCGGGCCGCGTTATACGCCGCTGTCCAAGCGTCAGGACCGTCCTGCCGCGATCCTGTGGTTGGTCAAGTTCCACCCCGAACTGTCGGACGGGGCTGTCGGCAAGCTGGTCGGCACGACGAAGCCGACGATCCAGTCGATCCGCGAGCGGACGCATTGGAACATCAACGGCATTTCGCCCATCGATCCCGTGGCGCTGGGCCTGTGCCGCCAGTCGGAGCTTGACGCCGCCGTGCAGGCAGCCGCGCGCAAGAAGGCGTCGGAAGGCACCGTGATGACCGATGACGAGCGGCGCAAGCTGGTGTCGACCGAGCAGTCGCTGGGTATGGACACTGAACCGAAGATGCCCTCGGGTCTGGAACAGTTCACACGGCCCGAGCGGGAAGAGAAGCCCGCCGATTTCTCGGACGCGGAAAGCTTCTTCAACTTGCCCGCAGGCGATGACGATGACGAGGATGACGAGGACGACAGCCCGCGCCGCTGAGCCGGTTCCGGCTGGATTTGAAAGGCCCCGATGGTCGCATCGGGGCCTTTTGCCTGTCGTGTTGTGCGGGCTGGCCCCCTCACCCCGGCCCTCTCCCCCGAGGGGAGAGGGGGCGTAGTATGGCCGATGCCGGTCGGGATGGTTTGCGGTGCAAGACGAGTATTTGGGCAAGGGTGAAAGGTGCGCCGCGCCCGGGTCAGAACCGTTTGCGGGCGCGGAGCGCCGCGCCGATGGTGCCATCGTCGAGGTAGTCAAGTTCGCCCCCGATCGGCACGCCCTGGGCCAACGAGGTGATGGCGACGCCTGCGCCCGACAGGCTGTCGGCGATGTAATGGGCGGTGGTCTGGCCGTCGACCGTCGCGTTGAGCGCAAGGATGATTTCGGTGATGCCTTCGTCGGCCACGCGGGCGGCGAGCTGCGGGATGCGCAGGTCTTCGGGGCCGATGCCGTCAAGCGCGGACAGCGTGCCGCCGAGTACGTGGTAGCGGCCCTTGAACACGCCGGCGCGTTCCATGGCCCAAAGGTCGGCCACGTCTTGCACCACGCAGATCTCGGGGATGGCGCGGCGGTCGTCGGCGCAGATGGCGCAGCGGTCGGCGGTGCCGATGTTGCCGCAGATCACGCAGTCGCGGGCGGTCAGCGCGACATTGGCCATGGCCTGCGCCAAGGGGGCCATCAGTTGGCCGCGCTTTTTCAGCAGCGTCAGCACCGCGCGGCGGGCCGAGCGGGGGCCGAGCCCCGGCAGTCGCGCCATGAGGTCGATCAGCGCCTCGATCTCGCGCGGGGCATCGGTTTGCATCAGAAGGGCAGTTTCATGTCGGCGGGCAGGCCCAAGGCATCGGTCATGCGGCGCATTTCGTCGGCCATGCGTTGCTGACCCTTTGCCTGTGCGTCCTTGATTGCGGCGAGGATAAGGTCTTCGACCACTTCCTTTTCCGACGCGACGAGGATCGACGGATCGATATCCAGCCCCGTCACTTCGCCCTTTGCGGTGGCGCGGGCTTTCACGAGGCCTGCGCCCGCTTCGCCCATGACGACCGTATTGGCGAGTTGCTCTTGCATCTCGGCCATCTTGGCCTGCATTTCCTGCGCTTTCTTCATCATGCCGGCCATATCGCCGAGCGCGCCCAATCCGGGTATGCCTTTGAGCATGTCGTGTCCTTTCAACTGTCTTCGAAGGGGTCCCATTCATCCTCGACTTCCGGCAAGGCCTCGGTCAGGGCGGCGGCGGCGAGGGCTTCGGGGGTGCGGATATCGGTGATTTTCGCGCCCGGAAAGGCGGCGAGGACGGCTTGCACCAAGGGGTTGGCGCGGGCTTCGGTTTCGGCCTGCACGCGGCCCTGATCGCGCGATTCGGCAAGGGTTGCCGCGCCGCCGCCATTGACCACCGAGACCGCCCAGCGGGCGCCTGTCCAGCCTTGCAGGCGTTGGCCAAGGCGGGCGGCGAGGTCGGGGGCCGCGTCATCCGTGGGCTGGAATTCGATTCGGCCGGGAGAATACCGGGCGAGGCGGAGGTTGGTTTCCACCTCGACCAGCAGTTTCATGTCGCGTTTGGCGCGGATGAGCTCGACGACCTGTTCGAAGCTGGCATAGACCTGCAACTGGTCTTCGCTAAAGGCGAGGGCCTGCCCTTGGCCGCCGCCCTGCATCGTCGGGCCGCGCATCGGTGCGGCGGAGGCCATGCGGGGCGTGCCGTGGACCGCACCACCACCGCCACCGCCACCGCCACCTGCGGGTGCGCCGCCCCGGGGCGGTTGCGGGTTGGCCTGCAGATCGCGGATCAGCTTTTCGGGGTCGGGCAGGTCGGCCACATGGGTCATACGGATGACGGCCATTTCGGCGGCCATCATCGAATTGGGCGCGAGCGGCACCTCTTCCAGCGACTTCAGAAGCATCTGCCACATGCGCGACAAGACCCGCATCGGCAGCTTTTCGGCCATGTCGAGCCCGCGCGCGCGTTCGTCGGGCGGGGTGGTCGGGTCGTCGGCAGCCGAAGGCGTGACCTTGATGACCGAGACCCAATGGGTGATTTCGGCCAGATCGCGCAGCACGGCCATGGGATCGGCCCCGTCGGCATATTGCGCGGCGAGTTCCGAGAGCGCGCCTGCGGCGTCTCCGGTCAGGATCATGTCGAACAGGTCTAGCACGCGGCCACGGTCGGCAAGGCCGAGCATGGCGCGGACCTGTGCCGCGCTGGTGGTGCCCGCGCCATGTGCAATGGCCTGGTCCATCAACGACATCGCATCGCGGACCGAGCCTTCGGCGGCGCGGGTGATCAGTGCCATCGCATCGGGGGCGAGGCTGGCACCTTCGGCCGTGGCGATGCGGCCAAGATGGGCCATCATCACCTCGGGTTCGATGCGCTTGAGGTCGAAGCGCTGGCAGCGCGACAGGACGGTGACGGGAACTTTGCGGATTTCGGTGGTGGCGAAGATGAATTTCACATGGGCGGGCGGTTCTTCCAGCGTCTTCAGAAGCGCGTTGAAGGCGTTGGTCGACAGCATGTGCACTTCGTCGATGATGTAGATTTTGTAGCGGGCGCTGGCGGCGCGGTAGTGGACGCTATCGATGATCTCGCGGATGTCGCTTACACCGGTGCGGGAGGCTGCGTCCATCTCCATCACGTCGACGTGGCGGCCTTCGGCGATGGCGCGGCAGGGTTCGCATTGCCCGCAGGGTTCGGTCGTGGGGCCGCCGGTGCCATCGGGGCCGATGCAGTTGAGGCCCTTGGCGATGATGCGGGCGGTGGTGGTCTTGCCGACGCCGCGCACGCCGGTCATCACGAAGGCATGGGCGATGCGGTCGGCGGCGAAGGCGTTCTTGAGGGTGCGGACCATCGCCTCTTGGCCGATGAGGTCGGCAAAGGTTTGCGGGCGGTACTTGCGGGCAAGGACCTGATAGGCTTTTTCCGGAGCGTCGGACATGGGAACCGCTTTCACCTGACTTGCACACTACAGTAGGGCGGGGCGGGGACGGCGTAAACCCGAAGGAGGGGAAATGGCGGTGCTGGCGGTAGGCGGGGGCGCGGTGTCGATCGGAGCTTGCCCAGGGCGGGACGGCGATTTCACGGGCGATCTGGCCGATTTGCTGGCGTGGGGACCTGACGTGGTGCTGTCGATGGCGACGCGGGCCGAAATGGCGGGGGTGGGTGCGGACGGCTTGCCCGATGCGCTGGCGGCGGCGGGCGTGCGCTGGTTGCACTGTCCAGTGGCCGACTTCGGGGTGCCGCAGGGCGGATGGGGGCCGGTCGCCGCAGAGGCGGGCGCGGTGCTGGCACGGGGCGGGCGCGTGCATGTGCATTGTATGGCGGGGTGCGGGCGTTCGGGGGCTGCGGTGATGCGGCTGATGGTCGGGGCGGGCGAAGCGCCCGATGTGGCGCTGGCGCTATTGCGCGAGGTGCGGCCCTGCGCGGTGGAGACGCGGGCGCAATACGACTGGGCGGCGACAGGCACGCTATGATGCGGCAGTGACGTGGCGGACAACTTTTCTTTTTGTCGCGGCAGACGTAGCAGTGGCATCGGATGTGGCTTGGTTGCGGCACAGGTGTCTTGCGCCGCGATGTGACTAAAGTGGAGTTTGTCTTGATACGTTTCGTCTGGTTGCGCCGTCTGGCGCTTGCGGTTGTCGTGCCGCTGGGCCTGTCGGTCCTTCCCCTTTCTGCGCAAGAGGCGACGCCTACGACCGATCCGGTCGCAGCCGCGCCCGCCGCGCAAAGCGGCCCGGTCGAGGTTTATGCCGGCGCCTATGTGCTGCGCCTGACCAATGTGTCGCCGCGCGACGGATCTTTCGATGTGGATATGTGGGTCTGGTTCCGCTGGAAGGGGAACGCGACCGCGATCGATCCGGTCAATAGTTTCGAGTTGGCCAATGGCGTGATCAACAACCGCGTTCCCACCGCGCCGGTTATGGATGGCGATTACAACTACGTCTCGGCGCGGGTGCAGGCGACGCTGTACCACCAGTTCGACGTGCGCCGCTTTCCGATGGACAACCATTTGATCCAGTTGGATTTCGAGGATTCGGCCCTGACCGAGGCGCAGATGGTCTATCTGGCCGATAGCGGGTCGGCACTCGATCCGGGGGTTTCGGTTGCGGGATGGGCGGTAACTCTGGAAAGCCCAAAGGTCGTGTCGCACCTGTACGAAACCGATTACGGCATGCATGCTGCGGGCGAGGCGGCGTCGTCTTATTCGCGGCTGGTGCTGCCCATCGAGTTGAACCGCACAAGTTATGGCGTGCTGTTCAAATCGTTCTGGATCTCGCTTCTTTCGGTGGTGCTGGGGTTGTTGGCCTTTCTGGTCAAGGCCGACGATCTGGATGCCCGTTTCGGCATGGGGGTCGGGTCGATCTTTGCGGCATCGGCCAACTCGTTCGTGATCTCGGATTCGCTGCCGCAGACGACGGCGGTGACACTGGCCGAGCAGATCAACCTGATCGCGGTGGGGATTATCTTCGTGTCGGTCTTTATCAGCATCTGGTCGCTGCGCCTGCGTTACAAGGGCCGTGACGAGGCGAGCATCGCGCTGGACCATCGCGCCATGCTGGTGCTGGGGCTGGTCTATGTGGCGCTGAACATTCTGGTGCTGAGCGTCGATCTTTCGTGACGCAGGCGAAAGGGGCGGTGTGGACCGCCCCTTTTGAGACCGCGAAAGCTGCGCAGAAAAGGTGAGAGGCTGGACAACGACCCAAGCGGGGCTCGTTACGGCTGCTTCCTTCCGGACCTGACCGGGTTGGCGAGGCGCTCGCCCGCGCCAACCTCTCGACTTTGCATATAGGGGGCGTGCGGGGGATTCGCAAGCGGATGACAGGCGGGCGTTTGCAGCGCTAGACTGGGGCGACCGAAGCGGAGGGACATCATGCCGGGACTTGCGCGGATCGACTGGCCGGAGCATGGCACGCCGGATGTGCCGCTTGCGCTGTCGCTGACGGAATTGCGGGGGCGGATGTCGGCGTTGCGTGTTGCGGCGGCGGCACGGGGCTATGACGGGATCGTGGTCTATGGTGACCGCGAGCACGTGGCGAACCTGCATTGGCTGACCGGATTTGACCCGCGGTTCGAAGAGGCGGTGCTGGTGGTGACACCCGGCGACGCGCTGCTTATCGCAGGGAACGAGTGTCTGCCCTATACCGCCATCTCGCCGCTGGTGCGGGCGGGCACGGTGCGGGTGGCACATTGCGCGTCGCTTTCCTTGCCGTCACAGCCGAGGAAATCGGCACGGCTGGCCGATATTCTGGCAGGGGTCGTGCCTGCGGGGACCATCGGTGCCGTGGGCTGGAAGTGGTTCGGACCGGACGAGGTGGACGATCCGGCGCTGGCGCTGGACATTCCGGCATTCGTGGCTGATCCGTTGCGGCGCATTGCGGCACGGGTCGAGAATGCGACCGAACTGATGATGCATCCGGGATATGGCCTGCGGGCGCGGGTGGATGCGGCGGGGATCGCGCGGCTGGAGTTTGCCAACCACATGGCGGCGGCGGCGCTGCGGCGTATGGTGTTTTCGTTCCGCGAGGGGATGAGCGATTTCGCGGCCGTCGAGGCGGCGCGGACGGGCGGTTTGCCCTTGGGCTGCCACACGACCTTTGCGGTGGGCAAGGATGCGCAGGGGCTGTCGGGGCCGACGGGGCGTCATCTTTTGCGGGGCGCGCCGATCAGCTTCAACATCTGCCATTGGGAGGCCAACATCTGCCGAGCGGGCTGGGTGGCAGGGTCGGCGGCAGACCTGCCCGATGCGGCGGGCGGGTATCTCGGATATTTCGTGCAGCCCTATGTCGCGGCGATGTCTGAGTGGTGCGGCCTGATGCGACCCGGTGTGACGGGGGGCGAAGTCTGGTCGCGGATGCAGGCGGCGCTGCCGTTCGGGACTTTCGGCATCGAGTTGAATCCCGGCCATCTGATCGGGCTGGACGAGTGGATGTCGTCGCCGATCTATGAAGGATCGGACGAGCCGCTGGCCTCGGGGATGGCGATGCAGATGGATGTGATTCCGTCGCATCCTGTCTATGGGTCGACGCGGATGGAGGACGGCTATGTGATCGCCGATGCGGAATTGCAGGCCGATCTTGCAGCGCGCTTTCCCGAGGTCGCGGCGCGGTGCGAGGCGCGGGCGCGGTTCATGCGCGAGGTGATCGGGATGGATGTGCCCGATTGCCTGCTGCCGCTGGCCGACACCTGCGGGATTGTGGCGCCGTGGCTGCTGGATCCGGCGCAGGTGGTGGTGGTGTGACGCTGTGGCGGGTGGGTTAACCCGCCTGCGGCGGAACCACCAACCATGGCCTAGATCAGACCTGCAAGGCGTGCCCCTGCGATCAGATCGGCTGCGAGATGGGCGGCGAAGCGGCCGTCGGTGGGGGCGACATCGGGGATTTGCACCACGATGCAGCCCGCGCGATGCGCGGCTTCTGCGCCGATGTCACTGTCTTCGAACACGAGGCAACGTGCGGGGTCCACCCCCAGCCGCCGCGCGGCGAGCAGGTAGGGTTCGGGCTCGGGTTTTGGTGCGGTCACGTCTTCGAGCGTGATGATCTCGCGGAAATGCGGGGCCAGGCCCGCGAGGCCCAGCTTGTGATGCGCTCCGCTCCGCCCGGACGAGGTGACAACCGCCATCGGGTGGCGGATCTGTTGCAGCAGTTCGACCGCGCCGGATTTGAGCGGCAGGCCGTCGATCAGCGCCGCGTCGAAGCCCACGCGCCACAGCGCATTGAAGCGCACAAGGTCGAGGTCGGGCAGCGCCTGACGGATGATCGCGGCGGCCATGGGTTCGGCCTTGCCCACCAGCCCGTGCATGAAGCCCGCGTCGACCGGATGGCCACATGCGGCAAAGGCGGCAAGACCTGCGCCGAGCGCAAGGCTTTCGGTATCGACCAGCGTGCCGTCGAGGTCGAAGAAAACGGCGTCGAACATGGGAAGCGGTCCTTTCGGGATGCCGCGACGTGATAGCCGATCACAGCGACAGGCGAAAGCGCAGGAAGCCCGCGTCGGTCAGGCCCATCGGTTCGGGCCTGAGCGGGGCGATGTCGTCGGCCAAAGCTTCGGCATCGGGTCCGGTGTCGAAGGTGACCGTGGTGCCCGGCATAGACCTGAAGCCCCAGTCCGGGCCTGCGGCAATGTCGAGACTGCCTTGTGCAGCGATATGGCGGGCGAGCAGGTTGGAGATCGGGGTGTCGCTGCGGGCGACCGGCGGGCGGGCCGTTCCGGGAAAGATGGCGCTGCCTGCGCGGTAGCTGTTGGTGGCCAGCAGCACCCGTCCATTCGGTGGCAGCGGTTTTCCCCCTAAGGCGAGCGCGGCGATGCGGTGGGCCGCTGCGTCGAGCAGTGTTCCCTTTGTGTCAAAGCGCGGCGGTTGCGAAAGGTCAATCTGGAACGATAGGCCCTGGATCACGTCGAAGTCGAAGCCGGGAATGTCGCTGCGCAAAAGCGGGCAGTCACGTGCGCTGGGCTTAATCTGGTGGAACACGATCGCCGCGCGTTCCAGCCAGTCGGTGACTTCGGCGGTCGAAAGCGACAACAGGACCGGCATGTTCGGATGGGCGTAAAGGTCGGCCACGTGGCGCGACAGGACCGGGCCTGCGGGGATGTCTGTGTAGTTCTGCGGCCCTCCCCTGCCGCCGGTGCGGAACGGGGCCACGGCGGCAAGCAAGGGCAGGTGCGACAGGTCGGCGGGAAGGCTGTTGCGCCAATGGGCGAGCTGCGCTTCGGCCACCAGCCTGAGCGGGGCGCTTGGCGCAATAAGGGCGAAGTGGCTGTGCAGCGGGCGCCGTGTGTGGCCCAGCGGCAGGCGCAGTTCGGCCAACGTTGCCATGTGCGCGGGGGCAGCGAGGCGGGCGATTTCCGGATCAGCGGCGGGCGCGGCGGGCGCTGGCAGGGCCTGTACGCGGTGCGAGACGATGCGCCATCCTGTCGCGCCCTGACGCAGCACGATGTCGATCACCCCCAGATGAGAGCCGTAAAACCCCGGCATCACCGCTGGTTTGCCGTGAAGCGTGCCGACCTTGGCGTCGGCAGACGTGTCGGGTCCGGTGCGGGTTGGATCGGTTGGCAGGGCGTCAAAGTGACGGGGATCGGGAAAGACGAGATGGGTGTGGCCCGTCACCAACACGTCGATACCGTCGATCTGCGCGAGGGGGATTGCCGCGTTTTCCATATCCGGCTGCGCGCTAACGGAACCGATTCCGCTATGGGCAAGGGCGATGGTCAGGTCGGGTGCCTCTGCCGCGATGCGCGATAGAACCGGGGCTGCCGCTGCAAGGATGTCGGTGCTTTGCAGGGCACCTTGCAGCTTTAGCGCCTCCCACCGTGTGGTCTGCGGCGGGGCAAAGCCGGTCACCGCGATGCGCAGACGGTGGCGGCTGCCCTGCGTGTCGGTCATCTCGCGGTCGAGGACGATATGCGAGGGCACGAGCGGAGTGCCGTCACCGCGCGCGAGGTTCGCCGAGACGAGGGGGAAGGCCGCCCCTGCGAGGGAGGCTTCGAGAAAGGGCAGGCCGTGGCTGAATTCATGGTTGCCCAGCGTGGCGGCGTCATAGCAAAGAGCGTTCATTGCGGCGACCATCGCATGGGGCGCGCCACCGTTGCGGGCCTGCCAATCGCCCAGCGGGCTGCCCTGAAGAAAATCGCCGTTATCGACCAGCAGTGTGTTCGTTGCGGTCGACCGCAGGTCGCGGATCATCGGTGCGATCTGCGCCAACCCGACCGCCGCCGGAGCGTCGGCCATGTAATCCCAAGGCATAAGATGGGCGTGCAGGTCGCTGGTGGCTAGGATACGTAACCGCAATTCGGCGGCTAGATCAGCCTGCGGTCGTGCAAAAGGCGCGTCATAAACCAAGCTGCTACCGTCAGGACCATGGGGCCCGGCACCAAGGACCACGGCTGACGGTTACCTGTGTTGATTGGTT
Source organism: Gemmobacter sp. (assembly GCA_040398445.1). GTDB lineage: Bacteria > Pseudomonadota > Alphaproteobacteria > Rhodobacterales > Rhodobacteraceae > Paragemmobacter. The sequence goes on from JBBAUB010000007.1 coordinate 154,895, forward strand.
AATGCAACCTCAGATTGAAGATGGCGAATTTGCCTTGTCCGGTCGGGCGTGGCAGACAGGCGGCGGTTGGCGAAAGGGCGGAACATGCGGCATGCCGAGACGGTGACATTCGGGGGGTCGGGTCTTGACCGTGCGGCGGGCTTGCGTGGCAATCCGGCGGGTCTGGCTGCGGCGTTGGCTGAAGGGTGGGTACTGCCCATCTGGCGCGGGAAGCCGCTGCTGCGGGGGACCGAGCTTGGTTGGCTGCGTGCAGACAGTCTGGTGCTGGCACCGGGCGGGCCTGCAGTGTTTCTGGGGCTGGACGACGGGGAGGCGCGGTTCGCGCAGGACATATCGGACTGGTCGCCCGAGGCGGGCGCCGTTGCGGCCGAGGGCGGTTTTTTCGATCCGACCGAGCAGCGGCATCTGGGTCTGGACGACAGTTATGCCTTTGCCGAATTGCGCGGCGTGATGGTGCAATTGACCCCACGGGCCGCGGAATTGGCCGCCACGGCCAAGGCGGTGCTGCATTGGCACAAAAGCCACGGGTATTGCGCCGCCTGCGGAGGGCCGAGCGTGATGGCGCAGGGTGGCTGGCAGCGCGACTGTCCGGCCTGCGGCGTGCATCACTTTCCACGCACCGATCCTGTGGTGATCATGCTGATCACACGCGGCAACCGCGTGCTGGTGGGGCGCAACGCCAACTGGCCCGAAGGGATGTATTCGCTGCTGGCCGGTTTCGTCGAACCCGGCGAGACGGTCGAGGCGGCGGTGCGGCGCGAGGTGTTCGAGGAAGCGGGCATCAGAGTGGGGGCTGTGCGCTATCTGGCAAGCCAGCCGTGGCCTTTTCCGGCCAGCCTGATGCTGGGCTGCGCGGGCGATGCGCTGGACGAGGCCATCACTCTGGACCCGACCGAGTTGGAAGATGCGCTTTGGGTGAGCCGCGAAGAGATGGTCGCTTCGCTTGCCGGATTGCATCCGCGCCTGAAACCGGCACGAAAGGGCGCGATTGCGCATTTCCTGATTGCCAACTGGCTTGCCGACAGGCTCGATTGAGACGACATTAACCGAAAGGGTGGAAAACCCGTATTAAGCGGTTCGGGCAGTAGGGGCAGGCAGATGAAACTGAGTGGCAGGACGGACATCGGCGCCCCCCTTGATGCGACCTTCGCCTTTTTGTCGGATTTCGACGGGTGGGAACGGGCGGCGCTGCGGCGCGGGGCCGATGTGACGCGCACCGACAAGTTGAAAAAACCCGGACCGGGCATGACATGGCATGTGCGCTTTGCATGGCGCGGGCGGGAACGCGAGTTGCAGATCAAGGTGGTAACGCTCGATCCTGCGGGGAATGTGACGCTCGACTTCGACGGGCCCGCCATCGAGGGACGGCTGAACGCCGAGCTTGTGGCGATGTCGACCAAACGCACGCGGCTATTGCTGCAACTGGAAGCCAAGCCCCGCACGCTTGCGGCGCGGCTGTTCATCCAGTCGCTGAAACTCGCCAAGACGCGGGTGCAAAAGCGATTCGATGGGCGGCTGGCCCAGATCGCCGCCGATATCGAGGCGCGATACGGCGGGGGCGGGCAGGCCTGACTGTCACACTGCCGGGCGTGCTGTCGGGTAGACGCCCAGGATGTTTACCTGCGAGGTGAAATAGCGCAGTTCTTCCAGCGCGAGGGCCACGTTGGGGTCTTCGGGGTGGCCTTCGATATCGGCGTAGAATTCCGTTGCGGTGAAGCTGCCGCCGACCATGTAGCTTTCCAGCTTGGTCATGTTCACACCGTTGGTCGCAAAGCCCCCGAGCGCCTTGTAAAGCGCGGCGGGGATGTTGCGGACGCGGAAGGTGAAGGTGGTCATCAGCTTGGCTGATCCGCGGCGCGCAAGGTTCAGGTCGCGCGACATCACAAGGAAGCGGGTGGTGTTGTTGGCCTGATCTTCGATTCCGGTGGCCAACACGTCGAGCCCGTATATTTCACCAGCAAGGGCCGAGGCGAGTGCGGCTTCGGCAGGGTCGCCCAAGGCGGCGACTTCGCGGGCTGCAGCGGCGTTGTCATGCCAGTTCAGTGTGGCGAGGGCGTGGCGTTTGATGAAGCCGCGCGCCTGACCGTGCAGGATCGACATGCAACGCACCCGTTTGACTTGGTCGAGCGTGGTGCCCTTGACGACAAGCAGGCTGATATGGACGCGGACGAAGGCCTCGTCGATGATGTGCAGGCCGGATTCCGGCAGCAGGGTATGCACGTCAGCCACGCGGCCATAGGTCGAGTTCTCGACCGCGAGCATACCAAGATCGCAGGCACCGCTGCGGACCTGATCGATCACCTCTTCGAAAGTGGGGCAGGGAACGGCTTCCATATCGGGGCGCGACTGGCGGCAGGCCTGATGCGAATAGGCCCCCGGTTCCCCCTGAAATGCGATGCGGCCGGGCATAATGCGTCCTTGGTGTCGAAAACCCCTGCGGCGGGGCGATTGGTCGCGCTACTACACCTTGAAAGAGGGGGGTGGAAGCGGATACATACCGCGCCAAACGACGGCCAAAGGAAGGCGCGACATGTTCGACACGATGACTCTGACCAAAGTGACCGGCGCGGTTTGCGGTTCGCTGCTGGTGTACCTGCTGGGCGCATGGGCGGCGGAATCGCTGTACCATACCGGAGCCGAGGGACATGGCGAGGAAGTGGCACAGGCCTACAGCATCGACACGGGTGCCGAGGAAGCGCCTGCCGCCGACGCTGCCGCTGCCGCTGACGAACCCGACTTCGCCACCGTCTATGCTGCAGCCGATGTGGCTGCGGGCGAGAAGGTGTTTGCCAAGTGCAAATCCTGCCACAAGGTCGATGGCAACAACGCCACCGGCCCGCACCTGAACGGCGTGGTCGACCGGCCCAAGGCGTCGGTTCCCGATTTCGCCTATTCCGATGCGCTGATGGCGATGGCGGGCGATGCGTGGACGCCGGAAAACATGTTCAAGTTCCTGCACAGCCCCAAGGAATACGCGCCCGGCACCAAGATGTCCTTCGCAGGCCTGCCCAAGGCCGAGGACCGTGCCAACGTGATCGCCTATCTGGCAACGATGAAATAAGCCTTGCCTGATCGGCAGGCAAAGGCCGTCCCGACCGGGGCGGCCTTTTGCGTTTAGGGGCTTTCACGCAATCGCAACTTGAGGCTGGGGAATGTTCCGCTAGCATGACTGCGGGACAGGACGGGGAGCAGGGCATGGCGGTGGTTCGGGCAAGAGCGGTGGACGGGGCGGCGATGCGCCTGCTGGGTGGCGGATTTCTGGCGCTGGCCTTGGCAGGATACGGGGTGGCTGCGCGGGCCGAGACGGTAATTACCGCCCATGCCATCACCACGTTCGGCGACGCGCCGAAATATCCCGCCGACTTCAAGCACCTCGATTACGTCAACCCCGACGCGCCCAAGGGCGGCGAGATTTCGATCTGGACCTCGGGCGGATTCGATTCGATGAACCCCTATTCGGTCAAGGGGCGGTCGGCTGCGCTGGCCTCGGGGCCGTATGAATCGATCCTGACCGGCACGTCAGACGAGATCGGGACCAGCTATTGCCTGCTCTGTTCCACGATGGAATATCCCGAAGACCGGTCTTGGGTGATCTTCAACCTGCGGCCCGAAGTGACGTTTGCCGATGGCACGCCGATGACGGCAGAGGATGTGGTGTTTTCCTTTGACACCTTCCTGCAAAAGGGGCTGACCGATTTCCGCACCATCTTTGGCCAGCAGGTCGAAAAGGCCGAGGCGCTGGATGCACATCGGGTGAAGTTCACCTTCAAGGCGGGCGTGCCGACGCGCGATCTGCCCGCTTCGGTGGGCGGGCTGCCGATCCTGTCCAAGGCGCAATACGAGCGCGAGGGGCTGGACCTTGAGGAAAGCAGCATGAAGCCGTTTTTGGGTACGGGGCCTTATGTGCTCGACAAGGTGGATATCTCGAAGTCGATTTCGTGGAAACTGAACCCCGATTACTGGGGCAAGGATTTGCCCATCAACAAGGGGCGCAACAACTTTGACCGAATCCGCGTCGAGTATTACGGCGACTATCAGGCGGCGTTCGAGGGGTTCAAGGCGGGCAATTACACCTTCCGCAACGAGGCGTCGTCGATCACATGGGCGACGGGCTATGATTTTCCGGCCGTGGCCAGCGGGCAGGTGATCAAGACCGAATTGCCTTCGGGGGCCAAGGCGAACGGGCAGGCGTTCTTGTTCAACTTGCGGAAAGAAAAGTTCAAAGACCCGCGGGTGCGCGAGGCCATCGGAATGATGTTCAACTTTGAATGGTCGAATAGCACTCTGTTCTACGGGCTTTATGCGCGGATCAATTCGGTCTGGGAAAACAGCGATCTGGCCGCGACGGGGGTTCCGACGCCCGAGGAGGCGGCGATCTTGCAGCCTCTGGTCGATGACGGCACGCTGCCTGCGAGTATCCTGACGGACGAGGCCGTGGTGGCCCCCGTGTCGGGCGAACGGCAGTTGGACCGCAAGAACCTGCGCGCTGCTTCGGCCTTGCTGGATGACGCCGGTTGGACGGTGGGCGATGACGGGATGCGCCGCAATGAAAAGGGCGAGGTGCTCAAGGTCGAGTTTCTGAACGACAGCCCCAGTTTCGACCGCGTGTTCACGCCTTATATCGAAAACCTCAAGGCGCTGGGGGTCGATGCCTATATGACCACCGTGGACGACGCGCAGATGGAAAGCCGCACACGGCCGCCGAGCTATGACTTTGACATGATCACGGGCAATGCGCGGTCAGATTACATTCCGGGGTCTGACCTGAAGCAATATTACGGCTCTGAGACCAGCGACGTGTCGGCCTTTAACCTGATGGGTCTTAAGTCGCCCGCCGTGGACCGCTTGATCGACGTGGTGATGGCGGCGGACAGCAATGACAAGATGAAGGTCGCCACGCGGGCGCTGGACCGCGTGCTGCGGGCCGAACGCTTCTGGGTGCCGCAGTGGTATAAGAACAAATTCACGGTGGCCTATTACGACATGTACGAACACCCCGCGCAATTGCCGCCCTATGCGTCGGGCGAGCTTGATTTCTGGTGGTACAATGCCGAGAAGGGCGATGCGTTGAAGGCGGCGGGCGTCCTCAAGTGATTGCAAAGTAAGGCGCGTCCCGATGGGTGCCTATATCCTGCGGCGGTTTTTGCTGATTTTCCCGACGCTGTTCGGGATCATGCTGATAAACTTTGCGCTGACGCAATTCGTGCCCGGCGGGCCGATCGAACAGGTGGCGGCACGGCTGGAAGGCGGCGGCGATGCGCTGGATTCGGTATCTGGCACGGGGGCCGATGCGGGGATACAGGCCGCCGAGGATGACGGTTACATCGGCGCGCGGGGCCTGCCGCCCGAGTTTCTGGCGCAGCTGGAGGTGCAGTTCGGTTTCGCCCGCATCGTCTGCGACGAGGGCTATACCGGTAAGGCGACGGTTGCCGCACCCGAATGCCGAAAAGAGGTGATCCCGCCCGCCGAGCGCTTTTTCACCATGATGGGAAATTACCTGCGCTTCGATTTCGGGCAAAGCTATTTCCGGTCGATAAACGTGGTTGATCTGGTGCTGGAAAAGATGCCCGTGTCGATCACTCTGGGGCTGTGGTCGACGCTGATTGCCTACCTGATCTCGATTCCCATGGGCATCCGCAAGGCGGTGCGGGACGGATCGACCTTTGACACCTGGACCAGCGGCGCGATTATCGTTGGCTATGCAATTCCCGGTTTCCTGTTCGCGATTCTTCTTTTGGTGCTGTTTTCGGGCGGATCGTATTTCCGGCTATTCCCGCTGCGCGGATTGACGAGCGACAATTGGGAAGAACTGTCGGTCTGGGGCAAGGCGGTGGATTACCTGTGGCACATCACGCTGCCGGTGGTGGCGAGCACGATTTCAAGCTTTGCCACGCTGACGCTTTTGACCAAGAACAGCTTTCTGGAAGAGATCAAGAAACAGTATGTCATGACCGCCCGCGCCAAGGGGCTGACCGAGGGGCGGGTGCTTTACGGACATGTGTTCAGGAACGCGATGCTGATCGTGATCGCGGGCTTTCCGTCGTTGTTCGTCAGTGTGTTCTTCGGCGGCAGTCTGATTATCGAGACGATCTTTTCGCTGGATGGCTTGGGGCAGTTGGGATTCAAGGCGGCGGTCGAGCGGGATTATCCGGTGATCTTTGGCACGCTGTTCTTCTTTGGCCTGATCGGGCTGGTGATGGGGATCATTTCCGACCTGATGTACGTCTGGGTCGATCCGCGTATCGACTTTGGAAAGCGGGGGTAGGGCATGGCATTGTCGCCCCTGAACCAGCGGCGCTGGCGGAATTTCTGCGCCAACCGGCGGGCTTATTGGTCGCTGTGGCTGTTCTTGCTGCTTTACGGGATTTCGCTGTTTGCAGAAGTGATCGCCAATGACCGGCCGCTGATCGTCAGCTATCGCGGCGAGATGCACTTTCCGTTTCTGAAATTCTATCCCGAGACGAAGTTCGGCGGCGATTTCAAGACGGAAGCCAAGTATTCCGATGTGGAAGTGCGCTGCCTGATCATGGCGGGCGGGTCGCAAGCCTGTTGGGACGACCCCGAGGGGATTTTGGCCGAGGCGACCGACAAGGGCACGGCGCTGGGTGAACCTGTCGAAAAGGGGTGGATCCTGTGGCCCATCATTCCCTACAAGTTCAACACGATCAACGATCTGGCAGGGCCTGCGCCTTCGGCACCGGACCGCAACCACTGGCTTGGCACCGATGATACCGCGCGCGATGTGCTGGCGCGGGTGATCTATGGGTTCAGGCTGTCGGTCAGTTTTGCGTTGATCGTGACGTTGATAACATCTGTCGTCGGAATCACGGCGGGGGCCGTGCAAGGCTATTTTGGCGGGTTGGTCGATCTGGTGTTCCAGCGTGTGATCGAGCTGTGGGGGGCGACGCCGACACTGTATGTCATCATCATCGTGGGTGCGATCTTCCAGATGAGTTTCTGGCTGTTGATCGGGCTGATGGTGCTGTTCGGCTGGACCTCGCTTGTCGGCGTGGTCAGGGCCGAGTTCCTGCGGGCGCGGAATTTCGAATATGTGCGGGCGGCGCGGGCTTTGGGGGTGCCGGACCGCGTTATCATGCTGCGCCATGTGTTGCCGAATGCAATGGTCGCTACGCTGACGATGCTGCCGTTCATTATCACCGGCACCATCGGGTCGCTGGCAACGCTCGATTTTCTGGGCTTCGGTCTGCCGCAATCTGCGCCGAGCCTTGGCGAGTTGACGCAGCAGGCCAAGCAGAACCTGCAAGCGCCGTGGCTGGCGTTCACGGCGTTCTTTACATTCGCCATCATGCTGTCGCTGCTCGTCTTTGTCTTTGAAGGCGTGCGCGATGCCTTTGACCCGAGAAAGACATTCCGATGAGCGCGGTTTTGGAGGTCAAAGAGCTGACCGTGCGCTTCCGGCAGGACGGGCGCGTGGTCGAGGCGGTGAAGGGGGTAAGCTTCACCGTGGGCAAGGGCGAGACTGTCGCCTTGGTCGGGGAGTCCGGGTCGGGCAAGTCGGTCACGGCGCTGTCGACGGTGTCGCTGCTGCCCGAAGGGACTGACGTGCAGGGGTCGGTGCGTTATCTGGGGGCCGAGATGGTGGGGGCCGCGGAACCCGCGCTGCGCCGCGTGCGCGGCAACGACATCAGCTTCATCTTTCAAGAGCCGATGACGAGCCTGAACCCGCTTCACACCATCGAAAAGCAGTTGGGCGAAAGTCTTGCACTGCATCAGGGTTTGACGGGTGCGCCCGCGCGGGCGCGGATCGTCGATCTGTTGCAAAAGGTCGGAATTGCCGAGGCGGAAAGCCGGTTGGGGGCCTATCCGCACCAGTTGTCGGGCGGGCAGCGGCAGCGGGTGATGATCGCCATGGCGTTGGCGAACGGACCCGAGTTGCTGGTGGCGGACGAGCCGACGACCGCCTTGGACGTGACGATACAGGCGCAGATACTGGAACTGCTGGCCGATCTGAAGCGGCGCGAGGGGTTAAGCCTGTTGTTCATCACGCATGATCTGGGGATCGTGCGGCGCATTGCCGACCGTGTCTGCGTGATGCAGGGCGGCGAGATCGTCGAACAGGGTCCGGCGGCGCAGATTTTTGCCGATCCGCAGCACCCCTATACGCGCAAGTTGCTGGCGGCCGAGGCAACGGGCCTGCCCGATCCGGTGCCGCAGGATGCACCCGAGATCATCAGGACCGAACACCTGCGTGTGTGGTTTCCGATCACGGCGGGGTTGCTGCGCCGGACGGTCGGGCATGTGAAGGCGGTGAATGATGCCACGCTGTCGGTGAGGGCGGGCGAAACGCTGGGGATCGTGGGGGAAAGCGGGTCTGGCAAAACGACGCTGGCGTTGGCGATTTTGCGGTTGACGGCTTCGGACGGGCCTGTGGTGTTCATGGGGCGCGACCTGCGCGATGCCGGGCGGGGGGCCATGCGGGCGGTGCGGCGCGAGATGCAGGTTGTGTTTCAAGACCCGTTCGGCAGCCTGTCGCCGCGCATGACGGCGGGCGAGATCATCGCGGAAGGTCTGGGCGTGCACGGGGTCGAACCCGGCCGTGACCGGCGCGAGATGGTGGCGGCGATCATGGCGGAAGTCGGCCTCGATCCCGGATGGATGGGGCGCTATCCACACGAATTTTCCGGCGGGCAGCGCCAGCGCATCGCCATTGCGCGGGCAATGATCTTGCGCCCCAAACTGGTCGTGCTGGACGAGCCGACGAGTGCGCTGGATATGACCGTGCAGGTGCAGATCGTTGATTTGCTGCGGTCGCTGCAACGCAAATGGGGATTGGCCTACATCTTCATCAGCCATGACTTGCGCGTGGTGAAGGCGCTGTCGCATAAGGTCATGGTGATGAAATCGGGTGATGTGGTGGAATCCGGGACGAGTGCAGCGGTGTTTTCCAAGCCGCAAAGCGATTATACCCGTGCCCTGATGGCTGCCGCCTTCGGGAACGGGGTGATATGAAGATACTGCTGGTTCACCAGAACTATCCCGCGCAATTCCTTCACCTTGCCCCAGAACTGCGGCGGCGCGGGCACGAGGTGACGGCGCTGACCGACATCGTCAATACCCGCGAAACGCAGACACCGACGCTGCGCTACAAGTACGAGGCGCAGGCGGTCGATCCAAAGATGGCACGTCTGGGGCGCAACTATACCCAGCAAAGCGACCGGGGCGTCGTGGTGGCGCGGGCGTGCAAGCGGCTGCGCGACGACAAGGGCTATGTGCCTGATGTGATCTTCGGCCATTCGGGATGGGGCGAGACGCTGTTCCTGAAAGAGGTTTGGCCCGAGGCAAAGTTAATCGTCTATGCCGAATATTATTACCGCGGGGTCGGGGCGGATACGGGGTTCGACCCCGAGTTCAGCTCGGGCGGTTTCGATCAGATCATGATCGCCCAAGGCCGCGCCGCGCATCTGGGGCAATCGCTGCTGCATGCCGACGCGGGGCTTGCGCCGACGCGGTGGCAGGCATCGACCTTTCCGCCGGTGCTGCAAAAGGTGATCCGTGTCATCTTTGACGGTGTGGATACCGCGGTCATGGTGCCCAACCCCAAGGCCGAGGTCGCGCTGCCCGATGGCCGCGTGCTGCGGGCGGGCGACGAGGTGCTGACCTTTGTGAACCGCAATCTCGAACCCTATCGCGGCTATCACACCTTTATGCGGGCGCTGCCCGATGTGATGGCTGCACGGCCCGGGGCGCAGGTGGTGATCGTCGGCGGCAACGATGTAAGCTACGGGTCGGCCCCGAATGACGGGTCAAGCTGGAAGGACAAGTTTCTGGCCGAGGTGCGCGACCGGATCGACCTGAGCCGCGTGCATTTCATGGGCAAGGTGCCCTATCCGACATTCGTGTCGATCATGCAGGTCAGCCGTGTCCATGCCTATCTGACCTATCCCTTTGTTCTGAGCTGGTCGATGATGGAAAGCATGGCCGCCGAGGCGCTGGTGGTCGGGTCCGATACCGCCCCCGTGCGCGAGGTGATCGAACACGGGCGGAACGGTCTGATGGTCGATTTCTTCGATGTGGCGGGCTGGTCGCGTACCCTGACCGAAGCGCTGGCAGATCCGCAGCGCTTCGTGCCGCTGCGCAAGGCGGCACGGCAGACGGTGCTGGAGCGTTACGACCTGCGCAGTGTCTGCCTGCCGCAGATGGTGGCCTATGTCGAAAGCTTCGGTCCCAAGGGCTAGATCGCGGCAGAGTGCTGCGCCTTGGTCTGGTCGTAGGCGTCGAAGGTGCGCGCGATCATTCGGGTCAGTGGCTTGCCTTGGGGCAGGATCGTAAGGCCGCTGCCGTCGAGCCGAATCATGCCGTCGAACGAGCGGGCGGCGTTATTGAACAGCCGTTCAATATCGGCTGGCGTGGTGGCGAAGTCGCGCAGGATTTCGGCGCGGCTGACGTGGAAATCGCACATCAGCGCCTCGATGATGCGGGCGCGCAGGGTGTCTTGGCCGGAAAAGACATGGCCGCGATGGGTGGCGAAGCGTCCGGCGCGGACGGCCTTGGTATAGTCTGACGTGCCCGAGGCGTTTTGCGCGTAGCCTTGCGGAAAGCGCGAGATGCTTGAAGCGCCAAGCCCGATCAGCGTCGGGGCGGTATCGGCGGTGTAGCCCTGGAAGTTGCGGCGCAAATGGCCGCTGCGCTGGGCCACGGCCATGCTGTCCTGGGGCCGTGCGAAATGGTCGATGCCGATTTCGCTGTACCCGTCCCAGACGAACAGATCGCGCGCTGTGTCGAACAGGCGCAGGCGCTCTTCGGGGGTGGGCATCGATTCCGACGGAATCATCTGCTGGCGGCGGCTCATCCACGGCACATGGGCATAGCCGTACAGCGCCACGCGGTCGGGCGAGAGGGTCAGGAGTTTCTGGACCGAATCGGCAATGCGCGGTCGCGTCTGGTGCGGCAGACCATAAAGGATATCGGCGTTCAGGCTGCGCACGCCACGGTCGCGGATCATGTCTGCCACGCGACGCGTCAGGTCATAGGGTTGCTCGCGACCGATGGTTTTCTGGATTTCGGGATCAAAGTCCTGCACCCCGATCGAGGCCCGGTTCATTCCTGCAGACGCGAGTGCGTCGAGGCGGGCTGCGTCGACTTCGTTCGGGTCGATCTCGACCGAGAATTCACCGCCTTCGGCCATCGGGGCGATGGCAAAGACGGCGGCGGCCAGATCGCTGATCTGGCGGGCTTGCAGCAGTGTGGGCGTGCCGCCGCCCCAGTGCAGTCGGGCGAGCTTTATGCCGGGGCTTAACCATTCCTTAAGAAGCCTTAATTCTGCTTTAAGGGTTTCAAGATAGGCGATGACCGGGGCGTCGGACGAGGTGCCTTGGGTGCGGCAGGCGCAGAACCAGCAGAGGCGGCGGCAGAAGGGGATGTGGAGGTAGAGCGAGATCGCGGAATGCGCGGGAATCGCTTTCACCCAATCCGAGAATGTTGCAGGGGTAACCCCACCTGCGAAATGCGGCGCGGTCGGATAGCTCGTGTAGCGGGGCACACGTGCGTCGAATAGGCCAAGACGGGTGAGTTGCGATTCCTGTGTCATGTGTTTACTTTTGTTCCATCACGAAAACGCATCCTTGATGCAGATCAAACGCGCGCATTTCGCGCCGGACCGGAAGGCCAGCATGGCACATCATGATCTGAAGGTTGTTCATCAACAGTGCGGCGATTGTCCGATCCGGCACCGGGCGGTCTGCGCCCGCTGCGAGACGGACGAGTTGCAGCAGTTGGAAGAGATCAAATTCTACCGCAGCTATCAGGCGGGGCAGACGGTGATCTGGTCGGGCGACAGGATGGACTTTGTAGCCTCGGTCGTGACCGGTATCGCCACGCTGACGCAGACCATGGAGGATGGGCGGCGGCAGATGGTGGGTTTGCTGTTACCCTCTGATTTCGTTGGAAGACCGGGGCGCGACAAGGCCGCCTATGACGTGACGGCGACCACCGATCTGGTGATGTGCTGCTTTCGCAAGAAGCCCTTCGAAGAGATGATGGCCAGCACCCCGCACATCGCGCAGCGCCTGCTGGAAATGACGCTGGACGAGCTGGACGCCGCGCGGGAATGGATGCTTTTGCTGGGTCGCAAGACCGCGCGGGAAAAGATCGCCTCGCTTCTGGCGATCATCGCGCGGCGGGATGCGAGCCTGAAGGTCAAGACCGCCAAGGGGGCGTTGATCTTCGATCTGCCACTGACGCGCGAGGAAATGGCCGACTATCTGGGCCTGACGCTCGAGACGGTCAGCCGACAGATGAGCGCGCTGAAGCGTGACGGGGTCATCGAATTGCAGGGCAAGCGCCATGTGATCATCCCCAACCTCGACCGGCTGATGGAAGAGGCGGGCGACGACAGCGACGGCGGTTTCCTGACCTGAAATATTATCGGAACAGGAATGTTTCAGCGCCGATGCGGATGCACGGGCTATGCACGCTTATGCACGGTTGCTGCAAGAAACTGGCAGGAAGTCGAAGGATTGACCCATGCACAGAGCATGCAGCTTTTTGCGGAGGGCGGGTAAGGGTGCGTTAAGGTTGACGCAAACCTGAAGCCAGACCCCCCCACCCTCTCCCTCCCCCCGACAGGGGGAGGGAAGCGCCGGTTCTGTCAGGTGTTCTGTCGATGCCCCTTCACCCTTGGCACAAATACTCGGCCCACCGCCGGCCAGCCGTGCGACGGGGCAAGCAGGGCGCACCCCTCCCCCGTGGGGGGAGGGGCGGGGGGAGGGGGTGTCAATGCGCCATCAGCACCGGCACTTCGGCCTGTTCGAGCATGTTGCGCGTGGCGCCGCCAAGGATCGCTTCGCGAAAGCGGGAATGGCCATAGGCCCCCATCACCAGCAGGTCGGCCCCCTGATCGCGGACATGGCGGGCGAGCAGGTCCGAGATGCGCGGCAGCGACCGCGCCAGCACCGACACTTCGGCGCGCACGCCGTGGCGCACCAGCATCTGGCACAGCAGCCCCCCCGGGTCTGACCGTTCGGGGCCGTGCTGTGGCGGGTCGATGACCGCGATGTTGACGGAATCGGCCTGTTGCAGGATCGGCAGGGCCTTGCGGATGGCGGCCATTGCCTCGCCGCTCTGGTTCCATGCCACGACGATGCGGCGGGGGGCGGCGGCATTTCCGGCGCCGGTGGCGGGAAGCACCAGAACCGGGGCGTGGCCTTCGAAAAGGGCGGCTTCGACCACGGCTTCGGCTTCGGTGCCCTGACCGCCGCCATAGGGTTTGGGCAGCACCACAAGGTCGGCAAAGCGTGCGCGCTGCGCCACGATATCGGTCAGCGCGCCAAGTTGCGTCACCGCAGCTTCGACCGAAGACCGCAGCGCGGGCGTCTGTTCGGCCACCGCGCGGCGCACCGCCGCTTCGACATCGCGTGCGTCCTGTTCGGCGCGGTCCATCGCGGCTTGCAGCACCACCGCGCCCGCGCCGACGTAGGAATAGCCGATCTGCGTGCGGTCGACCCCGAGCGCGAGGATGTCGAGGTGGGCGTCATGCGCCATCGCGAGCGCCGCAGCGCCGGTAATGGCTGCTTCTGCCTGCGCGGGGTGGGTCACGACGGTAAAGAGTGTCTTGTAGGCCATCAGAGCCTCCTTTTCGGTGTGATCAACGAACCTTAACAGGCGCGACCGCCTCTGCATTGACATCGGTCAAGGCGGGACAGGCAAGCGGTTGATATGGATCAAGGCGGTGTGACGCCTGCAACGGCAAAGAGAACCCAGTCGCAAAGCATCCAGCCGCGCCCCTGTCCGCCACTTTGCGGCAAACGGCGTGGTCGGCCAAGAGACGAAGGGACGAAACATGTGGGATTACGTGAAACTGGTCGTGCTGGGGGTGATCGCGGTCTGTGCCGCCATTGCCGCCAATTATGCGCGCGACCTTGCCTATATGGTCAACGCCGTGGAAGTGATGCTGGCAGCCGCCATCGTCTTTCTGTGGACGTTGCGGACCATGGGCGACGAGAAAGTCGTTGATCAGGGAGAATACTTTGACAGCGTGATACGGGCCGGAGCGATTGCCACGGCCTTTTGGGGCGTGGTGGGCTTTCTGGTCGGCGTGGTGATCGCCTTTCAGTTGGCGTTTCCGTCGCTGAACTTCGAATGGTTGCAACCTTACGGGAATTTCGGGCGGTTGCGGCCGCTGCACACCAGCGCGGTGATCTTTGCCTTTGGTGGCAATGCGCTGATCATGTCGTCGTTTTACGTGGTGCAGCGCACCAGTGCGGCGCGGCTGTTCGGCGGGGGCTTGGGATGGTTCGTGTTCTGGGGCTGGCAACTGGTGATCGTGCTGGCCGCCACGGGTTACGTTCTGGGGGCCACGCAGGCGCAGGAATATGCAGAACCGGTCTGGTATGTCGACATCTGGCTGACGATCGTGTGGGTCGCCTATCTGGTGGCCTTTGCCGGAACGCTGATGAAGCGGCGCGAGCCGCATATCTATGTGGCCAACTGGTTCTATCTGGCGATGATCCTGACGGTCGCCATGCTGCATCTGGGCAACAACCTTGCCGTGCCGGTGTCGATGTTCGGTTCGGCCGAGGTGACGCTGTTTTCGGGCGTGCAATCGGCCATGGTGCAGTGGTGGTACGGCCATAACGCGGTGGGCTTTTTCCTGACCGCCGGGTTCCTGGGGATGATGTATTACTTCGTGCCCAAGCAGGCGGAACGGCCTGTCTATTCCTACAAGCTGTCGATCATCCACTTCTGGGCCTTGATCTTTCTGTATATCTGGGCGGGTCCGCACCATCTGCATTACACGGCTTTGCCCGACTGGGCGTCGACCCTGGGCATGGTGTTTTCGGTCATGCTGTGGATGCCAAGCTGGGGCGGCATGATCAACGGGCTGATGACGCTGTCGGGGGCCTGGGACAAGCTGCGGACCGATCCGATCATCCGCATGATGGTCGTTTCCATCGGCTTTTACGGCATGAGCACCTTTGAAGGCCCGATGATGAGCATCAAGGCCGTGAACTCGCTTAGCCATTACACCGACTGGACCATCGGCCACGTGCATTCCGGTGCTTTGGGCTGGAACGGGATGATCACCTTTGGCGTGCTGTACTTCCTTGTGCCGCGGCTTTGGAATCGCGAGGGGCTGTATTCCCTCAAGCTGGTGAGCTGGCACTTCTGGCTCGCGACCATCGGGATCGTGCTTTACGCGTCGTCGATGTGGGTGACGGGGATCATGGAAGGGCTGATGTGGCGTGAGGTGGACGCCAACGGTTTCCTTGTGAACGCCTTCGCAGACACCGTGGCCGCCAAGTTCCCGATGTATGTGGTGCGGGGGCTGGGGGGCGTGATGTTCCTGAGCGGTGCCCTGATCATGTGTTACAACCTGTGGATGACCGTCCGCGCCCAGCCCGCCCGGGCCGGTGTCGCCGGGTCGGCCGTTCCTGCGCAATGAGGGGGCGGAACCATGTCTTTTCTGGATAAGCACAAGGCGATCGAGACGCATGCGACGCTGCTGATGGTGTTGTCGCTGCTGGTGGTGGCGATTGGCGGGATCGTGCAGATCGTGCCCTTGTTCTACCTGCAGAACACCATCGAGAACGTCGAGGGGATGCGGCCCTATACGCCGCTGGAACTGGCGGGGCAGGAGATTTACCTGCGCGAGGGCTGCTATGTCTGCCACAGCCAGATGATCCGGCCGATGCGCGACGAGGTGGAGCGCTACGGGCATTACTCGCTGGCTGCGGAAAGCCAGTATGACCATCCGTTCCAATGGGGGTCAAAGCGCACGGGGCCTGACCTGTCGCGGGTGGGGGGCAAGTATTCCGACGCGTGGCACGTGGACCACCTGACCGATCCGCAATCGGTGGTGCCGGAATCGGTGATGCCGAAATACGGGTTCCTGTCGGGCGTTAAGCTGGATGGCAAGGTGATCGGTGACCGGATGTGGGCCGAGCGGGTGGTGGGCGTGCCCTATACCGATGACCAGATGCAGAACGCGGTGGCGGATTTCAAGGCGCAGGCCGATCCGGATGGCGACAGCGCCGGTCTGCTGGAGCGCTACGGCAAGGCTACGGTGTCGAACTTCGACGGGCAGGTGGGTGTGACCGAGATGGATGCGCTGATCGCCTATCTGCAGGTGCTGGGCACGATGGTCGATTTCTCGACCTTCACGCCAGACGCAAGCCGGTAAGGGGGAGCCATGGATACCTACGGTTTTCTGCGCTTCATCGCAGACAGTTGGGCACTGGTGGCCCTGACGGCGGTGTTTGTCGGCGTGATCGTCTTCGCCTATCGCCCCGGATCGAAGCGGCTGCATGACGAGGCCGCCGCGACGATCTTTCGCAATGACACGAAACCAGCCGCCGATTCCGGTCGCGGCAAAGTGGAGGCGTGAGAGATGTGCGCCAAGCAAATCACCAAAAAGCCGGCCCAAGAGGTTGGCACCACCGGCCATAGCTGGGACGGGATCGAAGAGCTGAACAACCCGCTGCCGCGCTGGTGGGTCTGGGTGTTCTACCTGACGATCCTGTGGTCGGTCGGCTATGTCATCGCCTATCCGGCATGGCCGCTGATCCATGGCGCGACGCCGGGATTGCTGCATGCATCGACCCGCGCGGACGTTCAGGCCGAGATCGACCGCTTCGACGCGGCCAATGCGCCGATCAAGGCCAAGCTGGTGGCGGCGGAGCTGGGCGCCATTCCGGCAGACAAGACGCTGATGGAATATGCCGAACCGGCGGGGGCTTCGGTGTTCCGCACCAATTGCGCGCAATGCCACGGATCGGGCGCTGCGGGCGTGCAGGGCAAGGGATACCCGAACCTGTTGGACAACGATTGGCTGTGGGGCGGCGATATGGAGGCGATCCATACCACGATCACCCACGGGATCAGGAACACCGCCGACCCCGATGCCCGTTATTCGGAAATGCCGAAATTCGGCGTGGACGGGTTGCTGGAACCGGCGCAGATCGGCGCGGTGGTGGAACACGTGCTGGCGATTTCGGGGCAAGAGCATGACGCTACGCTTGCGGCAGAAGGGGCCAAGGTCTTTGCCGAGAATTGCGCCGCCTGCCATGGCGAGCAGGGCAAGGGCGACCGCACCGTGGGCGCGCCGAACCTGACCGATGCGATCTGGCTGTATGGCGGGGACCGCGACACGATCACCCATACGGTGACCTATGCCCGCTTTGGCGTGATGCCCGCATGGGCAGGGCGGCTGAGCGAGGACGAAATCCGCGCGGTCGCCGCCTATGTCCATTCGCGCGGGGGCGGCGAATAGCGGGTTACCCGCAGCCTGCTTTATCGCAGGCGGGGCCGGAAGCGGTGCGCTGTTTCACGCGTTTCCAAAAGGCCGTGGCGATGGCGTGTTTTCCCTGACTGCGGGGCCTTGGGTGGCCCCGTTTTTTTGCACGACCCGCCTTATGCGGGCCAAGCACCGGTCGGACGGGACCGTTGACCGGATTTTCTTTGCCGCGTAGCGTCTTTGCGTTCGTAACGATTGGGGGATTGTGATGGCGAATGTTTACGCGACGGCGGCGTTCGATATGAGAGCGTTGAACCTTGGCGAGTTTTTCAGCCGTATGGAAAGCTATTCCAGCGCGATTTCGGGCGAGATCTTTCCGACGACGGTGCACGGGTTTTCGTATATCGACTATTTCCAGTTGACTTCGTTCGGGTCTTTGGCGGGCAATACGTTGCGGGTGCTGAGCCATGACGATCTGTCGCAACCCGCTTCGGGCGCACCGTACAATTCTGCCCTGAGCGGTTCGGCAGCGGGTCTGACGCTATACGATGGCGGGTCCGGTGACGTATTGACCGAACGCTGGCACATCAGCGGAATTTCGATGAATCCGACGCAGCTGCTGGATGCGATCGAGACGTTTACCAACGCTGACGAGATCAACCTTGTGAAGGCCGAGTTGTCGGGGGCCGATTTTTTCGAGCTTTCGGCCTTTGGCGATTATGCCATGGGCTATGGCGGGGCGGATTTGCTGCGCGGCAACGAAGGCGATGACAGCCTGCGCGGCGGCATGGGGCGCGACGATCTTTACGGCGGAAATGGTGCGGATGATTTCATCTTTGACGACCGCGAAACGGGAAAGGGTGCGACCAGACGCGACGTGATCTATGATTTCGTGGCGGGGAGCGACGATCTGGACCTGCGGTTGATCGATGCCAATGCGGCGCGGGCGGGCGATCAGGCGTTCAGGTTCGGCGGATCGACGGCGGGGGCCAATCAGGTGTGGTTCGTGCAGTCAGGCGGCAACGTGATCGTTTACGGTGACACCAACGGCGACCGCACGGCCGATTTCGAGATCGAGTTGCGCGGCGTGGCCAGTCTGGCGAAGGGCGACTTTCTGTTGTGACAGGCTGCGCCGACGGGCGCGGACGGTGGCGGGGGCGGGCTGCGTGACTGTCGCAGCCCGCAAAGCTGCATTGCGGATGCCGGTTTGATGCATGTCAAGGCAGGGGCGGTTCATAGGGCAGATACCCGTGGCAGGTCTTGAACCCCGGAGTCTGCCTTGTCATCGCCCGATACCGAACCCGCACGCTTGTATGCCGCCCGCGAGCCGATCTTTCCGCGCCGTGTGAAGGGCAATTTCCGCAGGCTGAAGTGGTGGATCATGGCGGTGACGCTGGCGATTTACTATGTCACGCCGTGGTTGCGCTGGGACAGGGGGCCGAACCTGCCCGATCAGGCCGTATTGATCGACATGGCGAACCGGCGGTTCTTTTTCTTCATGATCGAGATCTGGCCGCATGAATTCTATTTCGTGGCGGGGCTGTTGATCATGGCGGGCTTGGGCCTGTTCCTGTTCACCAGTGCGGCGGGGCGGGTGTGGTGCGGCTATGCCTGTCCGCAGACCGTGTGGACCGATCTGTTCATCCTTGTCGAACGCTGGGTCGAGGGGGACCGCAACGCGCGTATCCGCCTGCACCGGCAGCGGTGGGACGCCGAAAAGCTGCGCAAGCGCGCGGTGAAATGGGCGCTGTGGTTCGTGATCGGGTTGGCGACGGGGGGTGCGTGGGTGTTCTACTTTACCGATGCGCCGCGATTGGCGGCTGACCTTGTGACGGGCAACGCCCACCCGATTGCCTATATCACGATGCTGATCCTGACCTTGACGACCTTTGCCTTCGGCGGTTTCGCGCGCGAGCAGATTTGCATCTATGCCTGCCCTTGGCCGCGCATCCAGTCGGCGATGATGGACGAGGACACGATCACCATCGCCTACCGCGATTGGCGGGGTGAACCGCGCGGCAAGCAATCGGTGGCGGGCAGCGGTGACTGCATCGACTGCATGGCCTGCGTGAACGTGTGCCCGATGGGGATCGACATCCGCGACGGGCAGCAGATGGCCTGCATCACCTGCGGGCTGTGCATCGACGCCTGCGACGATACGATGGACAAGATCGGCAAGCCGCGCGGGCTGGTCGGCTATCTGGCGCTGACGGACGAGGTGCGCGAACGCGCGGGCCAGCCGCCCAAGCGCGTGTGGGCGCATGTGTTCCGCCCGCGCACGGTGATGTATACGGTGCTTTGGGCCGGGGTGGGCGTGGCGCTGGTGGTGGCGCTGTTCCTGCGGTCGCCCATCGACATCAGCGTGACGCCGGTCAGGAACCCGCTTTATGTCACCCTGTCGGACGGCACGATCCGCAACACCTATGACATCCGGCTGCGCAACAAGTCGGGGCAGGACAAGTGGTACTGGATCACCCTGACCGCCGGTAGCCGCTACGCCGTGACGCTGGAGGGCGAGGACGGGGCCAAGGTGCTGGTGCCCGCCAACGAGACCTATCAGCAGCGTGTCTATGTCGAGGCCGCCCCCGGCAGCGACGGCGCGACCGAGAAGCGCAGCGAGATACGGCTGTGGGTCGCCAACGGGGACGGCACCGAGCGCGTGTCGCATGACACGGTATTCAACGGAAAGGACAACTGACCATGGGCGAGTTGACGGGCAGGCATGTGCTGGCAATCACGGTCGGGGCGTTTTCGGTCATCATCGCCGTCAATCTGGTGATGGCGTTCAAGGCGGTCAGCACCTTTCCGGGGCTGGAGGTGGACAACGGCTATGTCGCCAGCCAGACCTTCGATGCCGAGATGAAGGCGCAAAAGGCGCTGGGCTGGACGCTGGTGCATGGTTATGCCGACGGGCAATTGACCATCGACATCCGCCAAGGGGCTGCGGTGGCACCGGTGACGAAGCTGGCGGTTCTGCTGGGGCGGACGACCGAGGCGAAGGATGACACGACGCCGGACTTCCATTTGCGCGGCGGGGTCTGGGTGGCCGATGTGGCGCTGAACCGTGGCAAGTGGATGATGATGGTCGAGGCGACGGCACCGGATGGCACGGTGTTCCGCCAGCGGCTCGATCTGTTCGTGGGGGCGTGACGATGACGATGGCAGCGGCGGAGCATCCGGGGATTGCGGCCTGTCCGGCCTGTGTGGCGGCACCGGGTGCTGCGCGGGTCGCGGCGCTGTCGGTGCAACCGTCGGCGCGGCTGATGCTGTCGTTGCCTTCGGCCCATTGCGCGGCCTGTATCAGCACGGTCGAGCACGGGTTGATGGCGGTTGCGGGGGTCAGGACGGCGCGGGTGAACCTGACGCTGCGGCGCGTGTCGGTGGACGCGGAGGCGGGGGTGACCGCCGAGCGGTTGATCGATGCGCTGCGGGGCGTGGGCTACGAGGCGCATGAGCTGGACCCCGGCCTGCTGAGCGCGACCGAGACCGACAGGCAGGGGCGCGAATTGCTGATGCGGCTGGGCGTGGCCGGTTTTTCGATGATGAACGTGATGCTGCTGTCGGTCGCCGTCTGGTCGGGGGCCGAGGATGCGACGCGCGATCTGTTCCACTGGATTTCTGCAGCGATTGCGCTGCCCACGGTGATTTTCGCGGGGCAGCCGTTCTTTCGCAGCGCCTGGGCGGCGCTGCGCGTGGGGCGGTTGGGGATGGATGTTCCGATCAGCCTTGCCTTGATCCTGGCCTCATCCATCAGCCTGTTCGAGACGTGGAAGGGCGGGCATCACGCCTATTTCGATGCGGCGGTGATGTTGTGCTTTTTCCTGCTGGCGGGGCGGTATCTGGACCATCGCACGCGGGCGGTGGCGCGGTCGGCGGCCGAGGAATTGTCGGCGCTGGAAGTGCCGCGGGCAAGCGTGCTGCGGGGCGGGGCCGAGGTTGTGGTGCCGATTGCCGAGGTGAGGTCGGGCGATCTGGTGCGCGTGCGTCCGGGCGGGCGGATGCCGGTGGACGGTGTGGTGGTCGCGGGGCAATCGGAGTTGGACCGGTCGCTGCTGACGGGGGAAAGCCTGCCGGTGTTTGCGGGGGTCGGCGCGGTCGTGTCGGCGGGCGAGGTGAACCTGACGGGGCCGCTGACCCTGCGCGTGACGGCGGCGGGGCGCGATTCGTCGCTGCACCGGATGGCCGATCTGGTCGCGGTCGCGGAAAGTGCGAAAACGCGCTACACGGGTTTGGCCGAACGCGCGGCGCGGCTGTATTCGCCGCTGGTGCATATTCTGTCGTTCGGCGCATTCGGCTTCTGGATGTGGCGGACGGGGGGCGATCTGCGCTTTGCCATCAATATCTCGGCGGCGGTGCTGATCATCACCTGCCCCTGTGCGCTGGGGCTGGCGGTGCCTGCGGTGGTGACGGCGGCAAGCGGAAGGTTGTTCCGCAAGGGGTTGCTGGTCAAGCATGGCACGGCGCTGGAGCGGTTGGCGCAAGTGGATACGGTCGTCTTCGACAAGACCGGAACGCTGACGATGGGCACGCCCAAGCCCACCGATCTGGCGGCGCACGCGCCCGAGGTGCTGGCGCTGGCTGCCGCCATGGCGGAGGCGTCGTCGCATCCCTTGGCGCGGGCGCTGGCGCTGGCCTTGGCGGGGGTGGCTGCGCCTGCGGCGGTAACGGCGCTGCGCGAGGTGCCGGGCTATGGTGTCGAAGGGGTGTATCAGGGGCGGCGGGTGCGGCTGGGGCGGGCGGAATGGTGCGGTGCTGAACCGGTTGGTGCGACATCGACCTATCTGGTGGATGGTGCGGGATCGACCCATGCCTTTGGCTTTGCCGACAGCTTGCGTCCGGGGGCCGAGGCGGCGGTGGCCTCGCTTAGGGCGCAGGGGCTGGCGGTGACGCTTTTGTCGGGCGATGCCGAGGGGGCGGTGCGCGAATTGGCCGAGCGGCTGGGGATTGGCGATTGGCACCACGGGGTGTTGCCCGCCGAAAAGGCGGCAGCGGTCGCGGCGCTGACGGCAGCGGGGCGGCGGGTGCTGATGGTGGGCGACGGGCTGAACGATACAGGCGCGCTGGCTGCGGCGCATGTGTCGGTATCGCCCGCGAGTGCGCTGGATGCGGCGCGGGTGGCTTCGGACATCGTGCTGTTGGGCAGCGACCTTGCGCCCATCGGGGATGCGGTGCGGATCGGGCGGCAGGCGGCGCGGCGGATCGTCGAGAATTTCGCCATTTCGGCGGGCTATAACGTGATTGCGGTGCCCTTGGCGCTGGCGGGGTTGGCGACACCGCTGGCGGCGGCGCTTGCCATGTCGCTGTCGTCGATCACCGTTTCGCTGAACGCGCTGCGGGTGAGGTAGGCGATGGATATTCTGGCGTTCCTGATTCCGGTTTCGCTGTTTCTGGGCGGGCTGGGGCTGGCCGGGTTCTTTTGGGCGATGAAGAACAAGCAGTTCGACGACCCCGAGGGGGACGCGAACCGGATATTGACCAAGGATTTCGACGACCGGCCCAAGCGGTAGGGCGAAAAATGACGCATTTTTCGCGCCGATTTCTGACGCAGAAATCGGGGTTGGGCGTTGGGCGCGCGGAGTTTGCGTCAAACTCCGTCACGATTTCTGCGTCAGAAATCGTCAGGCGAGCGTGACGGTGGCGGGGGACAGGCCGTCGATGGTGACGGTGCAGGTTTCGCCCCGCCCGATCGGGCCGACGCCTGCGGGGGTGCCGGTGAAGATGAGGTCGCCCGCTTCGAGCCGCACGTAACGCGACAGTTCGGCGATGATCTCGGGCACCGACCAGATCATGTCGGACAGGCGCGCGCTTTGGGTGAGACGGTCGCCCACGGTGCAGGTGATTGCCCCGTCTGCCAGCGGGCCTGCGTGAAGCGCACCGATGACGGCGGAATTGTCGAAGCCCTTGGCCATGTCCCACGGGCGGCGGGCGGCTTTCGCCTGCGCTTGCAGGTCGCGGCGGGTCAGGTCGTTGCCGGCGGCAAAGCCCCAGATATGGGCGGGGGCGTCGGCAAGCGCGATATCCGCGCCGCCGGTGCCGATGGCGACCACGAGTTCGGCTTCGTGGTGCAGGTCGGCGGTCATCGGCGGGTAGGGGATGGCCGCGCCGGACGGCACCACGGCATCGGTGGGTTTGGTGAAGAAGAACGGCGCTTCGCGGGTCGGGTCGCCGCCCATCTCGCGGCTGTGTTCGGCGTAGTTGCGGCCCACGCAGAAGATGCGCCGCACGGGGAAGCGGGCGGTGCTGCCGTGGATCGGCACGGTGACGGGTGCGGGTGCGGCGGGCGGGGTCATTCGCCGATGGTGAAGCAGGTGACGGAACGGGCTTGCAGGCGGCGGCAGGCGAGATCGGCCTGATCTTGCGTGAGGCCGACGAAGGTGGCTTCGAACCCGCCGGATTTCTGCAAGACCTTGGGCAGCGAGGCGTTCAGGGTGGCGCTTTCGACGAGCTGCATTTTCAGCAGGGCCTTTTCGGCCTCGTAGCTGGAATTGTAGCGGCCCACGGTGATGCCCCAGTGCCGGTCGCCCGAGGTCGAGAAGGAGACGACCTCTTGCTGTTCGGCGGGGGCGGGGCCGGTGGCGGCATCGTCGTAGATCGGCGTGCGGCGTTTGGGCGGGGCGATGGCTGCGGCCGAGGCGATCTGGAAGGGAATGTCTTCGGGCGCTTTGGCGGCAGGATCGGCGGGAAGCGCATCGGCGGGCAGGTTGGCCACGGCCTGGGCCAGCGCCTCTTCGCTGGGCAGCGCTTCGGAGGTGTCGGCCGAGGCGCGTTCGACGCCATCGACGGCAAGCGCGGCCGAGGGCACGGCCGCTTCGGCCACTTCGGTCGCCTGCGCGGTCATCAGGTCGGTGCCGGTGGCTTCGGCCAATGCCCCGAGGATGCCGTCCTGCATCTGGTCGACGGCTTGGGCGGTGGCGGTCTGGGTTTCGGGCGCAAGGGCTGCGGGGCGGGCCAGCGGGCG
Source organism: Gemmobacter sp. (assembly GCA_040398445.1). GTDB lineage: Bacteria > Pseudomonadota > Alphaproteobacteria > Rhodobacterales > Rhodobacteraceae > Paragemmobacter. The sequence continues at coordinate 179,044 of JBBAUB010000007.1, forward strand.
CGGTGACGAGGTCATGCCGGTGGTCACGCGCAGCGTCTTGCCCGCGCCGCCTTCGACTTCGGGCAAGGCGGTGTCGGCCTGCGCGACCAGCGCGTCCGAGGCGGCGGGGGCCTGCGGCGGGTTGAAGGGCGCGTTCTTGCGGGCCTTTTCAAACGCCTTGTTCAGCATCTTGGTCATTTCGGCGTTGCGGTTCGCAGTCGATGTCGCGCCGAAGATCGTGGCGATCAGGCGCTTGCCATCACGTTCGGCCGAAGCGGTGAGGTTGAAGCCCGCCGCGACCGTGTAGCCGGTCTTGATGCCGTCGGCGCCTTTGTAGGCATCGAGGAAGCGGCGGTTGGTGCTGTTGACCGTGGCCACGCCCGCATCCGACGAGCGGCGCGAGAAGATGTTGTAATACTGGGGGAAATCATAGAACAAGTGCCGCCCCAGCGTCGTCATGTCACGCGCCGAGGACAGGTGGCCGGGGGCGGTGAGACCGTTGGCATTCTTGAAGGTGGTGTTCGTCATGCCCAGCGATTTGGCGGTGCGGGTCATGCGGGCGGCGAAATCGTCCTGATTGCCGCCGATGAAATCGCCCAAGGCTGCGGCGGCATCGTTGGCCGATTTGATCGCGGCGGCACGGACAAGGTAGCGCACGGCGATCTTTTGCCCCGGCTTCAACCCCAGCCGCGAGGGCGGCTGCGAGGCGGCGTGCTTGGTCACGGTGACCATGCTATCGAGGGTGATCGAGCCTTTTTCAAGCTCTTGAAAGGTGATGTACAGGGTCATCATCTTTGTCAGCGAGGCCGGATGCAGCCGCGCGTCGGCGTTTTCTTCATAAAGCACATCGCCGGAACGGGCGTCGATGACGATGGCCGCATGGGGAGCGGCAAACAGGCCGGTGGGGGCCAGCATCAGGGCCAGCGCCATGACCAGCCAATACGATAATCTGCGAGCCGATAGCCCTGAAAGCGATGTCACGTCGCCTGTCCCTTGCCTGCCGTGGCCCCGATTTTTATGGAGCCGTTTTTTCTGCCTCGGCCAGAGGTTAGCACAGGGGCAGGGTTGCGAAAACCCCCTTGTTTCAAAGGGTTTGGCGGGAATCCGCAGACAAAGGTATGGGTGTTTCGCGCGGTGGGTGCCATCAGGGTTGGGCTATATGTTGTGGCTGGCACCGATACGTTCTACCGTATCGGCCAATTCCCCGAGATGGGTAAGAGACACAAAGCGCGGGTGGCCCGCAGGGGCTTCGGCATGTTCCAGCGCCCATGTCAGCCCGTGCGGCACGTGCACGCCCCAGCCTCCGGCGGCAAGGACCGGAAGCACATCGGATTTCAGCGAATTCCCGACCATCAGCGCGCGATCCGCGCCGTCGCCATGGCGCGAGAAGATGCGGGCATAGGCTGCGGCGGTTTTGTCCGAAACGATCTCGACGGCGTCGAACAGATCACCGAGGCCCGACTGGGCAAGCTTGCGTTCCTGATCGAGCAGGTCGCCCTTGGTGATGAGCAACACGCGGTGGTCGCGCGCCAAGGCCGTCACGGCATCTTTCGCGTGGGGCAAAAGTTCGATGGGGTGGGCCAGCATCTCGCGTCCGGCTGCCATGATCTCGGCAATGACGCCGGCTGCGACGCGGCCTTCGGTGACGTCGATCGCGGTTTCGATCATCGACAGGGTGAAACCTTTGACGCCAAAGCCGTAATGGCCAAGGTTGCGGCGTTCGGCGGCAAGCAGGCGGTCGTGCAGATGCGCCGGGCCTGCGTAATCGGACAAAAGCGTGGTGAAACGGTCCTGCGTCAGGCGGAAATAGGATTCGTTCTGCCAGAGCGTATCGTCGGCATCGAAGCCTATCGTGGTGATCATGGGGCGCGTCCGTCTGTTGCGCGCCCTTGATGCCAAGCCGTCTGCAGCGACGCAAGCGGCCAGTGGGATGGGCCGGGACGGCAGATCGGCGGCTTTTGCGCCGCCCCCTTCCCGCAGGCGTGTTTTGGGCTATATTGGAGGCACGGACAGACAATCCGAATCCAACGTCGCCGCCGGAGCATATTTCCCGTGAACCCCACCCCACTTTGCATGGCAGGCACCCCCGAGGGTCCGAGTGGTCCGGGCAACGACTCGTCGGTGCTGACCAAAACCAAGTCCAAGACCCAGCGCCCGCCGATGTACAAGGTGATGCTGCTGAACGACGATTACACGCCGATGGAATTCGTGGTGCATGTGCTCGAACGGTTTTTCGGCATGAGCCATGCGCAGGCCTTCGACATCATGCTGACGGTCCATAAGAAGGGGCTGGCGGTCGTGGGCGTGTTCTCGTTCGAGGTGGCCGAAACCAAGGTCGCGCAGGTGATGGATTTCGCGCGCCGCCATCAGCACCCGCTGCAATGCACGATGGAGAAAGACTGAATCGGCGCTGCCGTTTCACCTTTGTTTAAATACTCGTCTTTTCCTGTCTGATCGCGCGCCCGTTCGGGCCGCCCCTCGCCCCGGCCCTCTCCCCCATGGGGAGAGGGGGCGGAGCGGTGCTGGCGGTTGCCGCGCGGATGCGTGGTGCAGGCGGATGTGGTGATCAAGTATTTTTGCAAGGGTGAAGCGGTAGGGCCTGCGCGCTGGCTTGCCGCTTTGGCGCTTCCCTCCCCCCGTCGGGGGGGAGGGAGAGGGTGGGGGTGGGGGTTACAGGATTTCCGCGACCTTGACCGTGCGGCCTTCCTTGACCGATTTCAGCGCGGCTTCGGCCAGCGCGAGGCCGAGCAGCCCGTCTTCGCCCGAGGGGGAGGCCGGAGCCTTGCCTGCGATGGCGTTGATGAAGGTGGCGATTTCGGCGGCATAGGCTTCGGTGTAGCGGGTCATGAAGAAGTCGTGCAGCGGCGGGCGGGTATAGCCGGTGGCCGAGGCGACCTCGATCGAGACGGGGCGCTGGTTTTCGGCCGCCACGGCACCGAGCGCGCCGTGAACCTCGATCCGCTGGTCGTAGCCATAGGTGGCACGGCGCGAGTTCGAGATGACGGCCATCTTGCCGGTCGCGGTGCGCAGCATGACTTGCACCGAATCGAAATCGCCTGCCGTGCCGATGGCCGGATCGACGAGGACCGAGGCTTGGGCCGAGACTTCGGCCACTTCCTCGCCCAACAGGAAACGCGCCATGTCGAAATCGTGGATCGTCATGTCGCGGAAGATGCCGCCCGAGCGGGCGATGTATTCGACCGGCGGCGCGCCCGGATCGCGCGAGGTGATGGTGACCATTTCCACCGCGCCGATGGTGCCTTTGGTGATTTCGGCTTTGACGGCCATGAAATGCGGGTCGAAGCGGCGGTTGAAGCCGACCATGAGGATGGCTTTCGTCTCGCGGACCACTTTGAGGCAGGCTTTCACACGGTCGAGCGACAGGTCGATGGGCTTTTCGCAAAAGATCGCCTTGCCCGCCCTGGCGAAGGCCTCGATCAGGTCGGCGTGGGTGTCGGTGGGGGTGCAGATCACCACGGCGTCGATGTCGGCCGATGCAAGGATCGCGTCGATGCTGCGGATGTCGCAGCCGTATTGGTCGGCGATGGCTTTCGCTGCGGCAGGGAAGGCATCGGCCACGGCCACGAGTTTGGCATTGGCATCGCCGGTGATCGCCTTGGCGTGGACCTTGCCGATGCGCCCTGCGCCGAGAAGCCCGAATCTGATTGTCATGTCGTTTCCTTTTCGCTTGCCCGCGGGGGCGCTGTTGCAGGACGGGTCATTCGCCGTAGGCGCCCGTCACGTTCTGATCGAAATCCACCATTGCGCCGGTCATCACGCCGGACGCTGCGGACAAAAGGTACGAGGCAAGCCCTGCCACATGGGCGGGTTTGACCAGCATGCCCATGGGTTGCTTTGCTTCGGCCGCTGCCAGCCAGTCGGGGCCTGCGCCATGGAAATCGCGCTGGATCGTGTTCTCTCCGGGCGTGTCCATCCAGCCGACGTTGATGCCGTTGACGCGGATGCGGTGCTGGCGCAGGGCGTTGGCGCTGTTTTTGGTGATGTTGGCCAGCGCCGCCTTGGAGGCGGAATAGCCGGCAAGATAGCTTTGGCCGCAATGCGATGCCATCGTGCAGATGTTGACCGCCGTGGCGGGGTGGCCTGCCGCAACCGCCGCTTGGGCGAAGCGTTGCAGGGCAAAGAAGGGGCCGCGGGCGTTGGTGTCCATCAACTCGTCCCAGCCTTCGGGCGTGGTGTCGAGGATCGAGCCGCGCGCGGTCGAGGCGGCAGAGTTGACCAGCGCCGTGACGCGGCCAAAGCGCGACAGGGCGCGGTCGAGGAGTTCGGTGGCATCCGTCACCTTGGCCATGTCGGCGGGCAGGAAGCGCACATCGGCCCCGCTTTCGCGCAAGCTGGCTGCGGCCGCTTCACCCTTGGTCACGTTGCGGCCCGACAGGATGATCTTGCCGCAGCCATCGGCCAGCAGGGCCTGTGCAATGGCCAGACCGAGGCCCTGCGCCCCGCCGGTGATGACGGCTACGGTGTCTTTGTGGTCGGGCATGGCGTCTTTGTCCCGCAGGCAATGGCTGGAGTACTGGGTGAGTGGAACTGATATTCCATTTCTTGCGATTTTCAACCGAGAAGTTCCAAAACTCGTCAAGAGTCGGCAGGGGTGGCGGCCTGCGGTCGTGCCGCAGGCGGACGCAGATTTGCAGGCGACGGGTAGCTTGCCCGCGATATGGAACCGACCGGCAGGTGCGGCTGCGGGGCAGGCGTGGCAGAGGTTGCACGCCCGCGTTAGGCGGTGTCCGGCAGCCGGACCGCCTTACCATTCCGCGCGGACGGGCAAGTTGCCGCGTCCGCGTTCAGGCCGAGCGGACGGTTTCGATCATCAGCGCCACGTTGTCGGGGTTGGCATCGGGGGTGATGCCGTGGCCGAGGTTGAAGATATGCGGCCCCTTGCGGAAGGCATCGACCACGGCGCGGGTTTCGCGCACCAGTGCCTCGCCCCCCGTAACCATGTGTTCGGGGGCAAGGTTGCCCTGCACGCAGCCCGTGGTCTGGACGTTGGCGGCCCCCCATTGCGGCGTGACCGAATTGTCGAGCGCCACGCAATCGGCCCCCGTCTTGGCGGCAAAGCCGATATAGCCGTTCCCCGCTTCGCGCGGGAAGGCGATGATCGGCAGGCCGGGGTGGCGCGCACGCAGGGCGGCGATGATGCGGGCGGTGGGTTTTACCGCGAAATCCTCGAAATCCGCGCCTTTCAGCGATCCGGCCCACGAATCGAACAACTTGACGACTTCGGCCCCCGCTTTGACCTGTTCGGACAGGTAATCGACGGTGGCTTCGGTGATCACGTCGATCAGGGCGGAAAAGGTGGCGCGGTCGCTGTCTTTCAGGGCGTGGGCCTTGGCTTGATCCTTGGAGCCGTGGCCCGCGATCATGTAGGTGGCCACGGTCCATGGCGCGCCTGCGAAGCCGATGAGCGTGGTTTCGGGGGGCAGTTCGCGCGACAGGATTTTGACCGTTTCATAGACGGGCGAGAGGGTTTCGTGGATCAGGTCTTTGGGTTTGAGCGCCCGCACCTGTTGCATCGTCGTGGTGGTTTCCATCCGCGGGCCTTCGCCGGTTTCGAACCAGAGCTTGGGGCCAAGGGCCTGCGGCAGCAAAAGGATATCGGCAAACAGGATTGCCGCGTCGAACCCGTAGCGGCGGATGGGTTGCAGCGTCACCTCGGCGGCGAGATCGGGGGTGTAGCACAGCGACAGGAAATCGCCCGCGATGGCCCGCGTGGCGCGGTATTCGGGCAGGTAGCGGCCCGCTTGCCGCATCATCCAGATCGGCGGCGTGGGCAGAACCTCGCCCTTCAGCGCCCGCAGGATCGTCTTTTCCGTCATCCGTCTGCCCCTGTCTATGTCGTCCTCATGCGTCAAGCTTGTGCAGGTGCTTGTCAAGAGTTGTCAGGCAAACCTTACACATGTAAGGCTTGCGTCATGACCTATACGCTCCCCTCTCCCGACCAACCGCTGAAGATCGGCACCCGTGGTTCACCGCTTGCGCTGTGGCAGGCGCACGAGACGCGGCGCAGCCTGATGGCGGCGCTGGACCTGCCGAACGAGGCCTTCGAGATCGTCATCATCAAGGTGACGGGCGACCAAATCTTGGACAAGCCGTTGAAGGAGATCGGCGGCAAGGGGCTGTTCACGCGCGAGATCGAAGAGGCGTTGCTGGCGGGCGGCATCGATATCGCGGTGCATTCGATGAAGGACATGCCGACCTTGCAGCCCGAGGGGCTGGTGCTCGACTGTTACCTGCCGCGCGAGGATGTGCGCGACGGCTTCGTGTCGCCGCATCACGCGGGGCTGGACGCTTTGCCGCAGGGTGCTGTGGTGGGATCGTCGAGCCTGCGGCGGCGGGCGCAACTGGCGTTGCGGCGGCCCGATCTGAAGCTGGTCGAGTTTCGCGGCAATGTGCAGACGCGGATGAAGAAGCTGGACGAGGGGGTGGCGGTGGCGACCTTCCTTGCGATGGCGGGGTTGAACCGGCTGGGCATGGCGCATGTGGCGCGGGCGGCGATTGCGCCCGACGAGATGCTGCCTGCGGTGGCGCAGGGTGCCATCGGGATCGAGCGGCGCATGGCCGACGAGCGGGTGGCTTGGATGCTGAGCCGCGTGCATCACCGCGAGACGGGGTTGCGGTTGGCGGCGGAGCGGAATTTCCTGCTGCGGCTGGACGGGTCGTGCGAGACGCCGATTGCCGGGCTTGCCGTGCTGGAAGGTGATCGCCTCTGGCTGCGGGGCGAGATCCTGCGCCCCGACGGCAGCGAATCGATCAGCGGCGAGCGGCGCGGTGCGGCTTTGGACGGCGCGGCGCTGGGGCGCGATCTGGCGGAAGAATTGCTGGGCCGCGCGCCGAAAGACTTTTTCGGCTGGCATTAGCCGCCGCTGTCGGCAGGGGGGCTGTCTGCCCCCCACGGGCCGCGTTCCGCGACCCTCCCCCCGAGGATATTTGCGCGAGCATGAAAGCGCGAAGGCTGTCTGGCTTTCATGCTCGTGAAAATATCCTCGGGGGTGAGCCCCGCAGGGGCGAGGGGGCGGAAAGCCCCCTTTCTGCGCTGTCAGCCCTAGCGGCGGCGGTCGACCCAGATCAGCGCCGCAGCCCCCGTCAGCGCCACGCCTGCGCCGAGGGCGGCGGTCAGGGTGAAGCCGCCGAGCGTGGTGCCAAGCGCGAAGGCGGCAGCGGCGAGGCTGTCGGCCACGAGTTTCTGCACTGCGAGCATGGCCCCTGCGGTGCCGGGGCGGTCGGCGAGAAGGTCTTGGTAATAAGTGATGGGCAAGGTGATGATCGCCGTGCCGCCGAGGCCTGCGAAGAGCGTCAGCACCCAGACCGACCAGTGATCGGCCAGCACTGGCAACAGGGCGAGGTGGACGCAGTAGAGCGTTGCGCCCAAGGCCAGCAGGTGCTGGCGTTTGATGCGGCCTGCGATGCGCGGCAAAAGCAGCATGAAGGGCACCTCCCACCCTGCCACAAGGCCGACGTAAAGCGCCACGTCGCCCTGGTCGCGGACGGGGCTGGCGTCGAAGATCAGCGTGGTGAGCACCATGTAAAGGTTGCCCGACCCCGCCACCGCGCCGAGGCAGAGGACGCGGAGCATGATTTCGGGCCGCGCCATTTCGGCCATCGCGGCGCGCAGGTTCAGGCCCGATGGCTGGTCGCTCCAGCCTGTCGCGCCGTCTTTTGGCCAGAACAGGGCAAGCAGCGTGGTCATGCAGATGGCGGCGACGAGGGCCGAGACATAGACCGCCATGACATCGACGCCCCAGCCTAAGGCGAGTTTCCAGAACACCAGCATCGCAAGGAAGGACAGCGACATGGCCGAGCGCACGGTGCCGGTGATGGCATCGCGCATTGCGCCATCTTCGTTGCGGGCGAGGCGGGCGAGGGCGAAGAGCTGGCCGTAGAGCGACGAGGCCACGGGCAAGAGAAGGCCGTGGCACAGGATGAGCGACAGGGTGCCGGGCGAGGCCAGCATCAACCCGACCCCCAGCGCGCCCGAGCAGGCGGTGGCAAGCGCGATGCGCCGCCGCCCCGCCCGCTGGTCGCCAAGGATGCCCAAGAGCACCGAGGCCGTCACGGCAACCGCCGAGGCCATCACCAGCACAAGGGCGAAATGCGGTTCGGACAGGCCGATCTTTTCGATGCCGACAAGCGATTGGTAGGGATAGACCGAGGCGTTGAGCGCGCCCATGAACAAAAGGGCCACGGCGATGAGGCGCAGCGTCGGGTCGCGCAGGACGGCAAGCGAGGTCACGGGTCAGGTGTCCTTTCGCGGCAAGACCTTGCCCGGGTTCATCAGCGCGTCGGGGTCGAGCGCCTGTTTGATGGCCCGCATCACGTCGAGCGCCACGGGGTCTTTGCGGCGCTGCATCGAGTTGAGTTTGGACAGGCCGACGCCGTGTTCGGCGCTGAAGGAGCCGCGCAGGGATTGCACCACGTCTTCGATGGCGCTGACCACGCGGTCGTGCAGCGTCTTGTCGGGGGTGGCGGGGAAGACGGTGAAATGCAGGTTGCCGTCGCCCAGATGCGCCACGGTGAGGGTTTGCAGATCGGGCGCAATGGCGGGCAGGCGGGCGTGGATTTCGGTCAGAAAGGCCGCGGCCTTGTCGAGCGGCACGGCGATGTCGGTGTCGATGAAGGGGCGTTTGGCGAAGGTGATTTCGGCCGCCGCCTCGCGCCTTGCCCAGAGGGCGCGGCGCTGGGATTGGGTTTGCGCGATCACGGCGTCATGGATCAGGCCTGCATCGAGGGCGTCGGAAAGGGTGGATTGCAAGAGGTTCGTCAGGGGGATTTCGCCGCTGTCGTCGGGGTCGGCCAGCAAGGGCGCAGTCGCGCCGAGTTCGACAAGGATCGTGACGGGGGGAATGGTGGCGAAGGGAAGGCCGAGGTCGGGGCGGATTTCGGCCAAGCGGTGGCTGTAGCTGGCGGGCATGAATTCGAAGGCTTCGACCAGACCGCCGCTGGCGGCTTGCAGGCGGTTCAGCAAGGTCAGCGCGTCTGGAAGCGTGTTGAGGGCGACGGCAGCGGTGGCATGGGCGCGGGGGGCGGGCACCAGTTTCATCACCGCCGCCGTGATGATGCCGAGCGTGCCTTCCGCCCCGATGAACAGGTCGCGCAGGTCGTAGCCGGAATTGTCCTTGTGCAGTTCGGACATGAGGTCGAGCACGCGGCCATCGGGCAGCACCACCTCGAGCCCGAGGCAGAGGGCGCGGGTGGAGCCGTAGCGCAGCACGTTCGAGCCGCCCGCGTTGGTCGAGAGGACGCCGCCGATCATGGCGGACCCGCGCGCGCCGAACCAGAGGGGGAAATAAAGGCCGTGGGCTTCGGCGGCGTCGTGCAGGCGCGACAGGATCACGCCCGCCTCGACCACGGCGATGCGGGCGGCGGGGCGGATGTCGCGGATGCGGTTCAGGCGTTCGAGCGAGAGGAGCAGGCTGCCGTCGGTCATGGTGCCGCCGACGAGGCCGGTGTTGCCCGAGACGGGGATGACGGGGGTTTTGTGGGCGGCGGCAAGGCGCATCACGGCGGCGACCTGGCCCGTATCGGCGGGGCGGACGGCGGCGAGCGGGTGGCCGTGATAATTGCCGGTCCAGTCATGGGCGAGGCGGGTCGCATCGGGGCCGGACAGCACATGGGCCGGGCCAAGCAGGGTGGCGAGGTCGGAAAGCAGGGTCATGGCGGGCCTTGGCTGGAGCAGCGGATTGATCCGACGTTGCGGCGGAAGATGCAAGCGGAGCGTAGCCTGAAAGCGCCGGGAGGGTCGTCGGACCCTCCCGGACCCTCCCGAGGAAATTCGGGCGAGTGTGAAAGGGTGGGATGCGCTTGGGCTTTGGGGGCGTGAGGCGGGGCGGTCTTGGGAGGCGGGTGGCGTCATCGTGAAAGCCGAGGCGGGGGGGAGATAGCTTTGCTGGCGCCTGTTGGGGTGGCTGCCTTGTGGAGTCTGCGGCAGGGAATCGGGGCGGGTTTCATAAGGG
>JBBAUB010000008.1:0-78939 GCA_040398445.1 Gemmobacter sp.
TCCAGTTCCTTGGTCACGATCTTATCTTCGTGTCCACGAAACCGGCAGCAGGTCATTCCGCCCCCCTAAGGCGGGGTAGCCTTTCGGTTCGGGCCGGACACAAATTTGTTCAGCGAACATTTCGGATCCGGAGTTTTCCGGATGCCACGCGGCGGCAGACGAGTGCGCTTTGCGAGGGTGGCGAAAGCAGGGCTTGCCGTCATCGCGGTCGTTGTGGCCGCGATGACGGCAAGGCATGCGTCCGCCCTGTCTGCCCGTTCGTGCCCGGTGTTAACGCATGGACAGCTCGGTCACGTTTTCTTCCTGTTTCAGGCCGAACTTATGCGCAATCGACAAGGCGCCCGCGTCGAGAATGGAGGATTGGCCCGAGCCGCCCTGTTCTCGGACAAGGCGGATGCCGACGGCGTCGAAATTCTCTTTATCTTCGGTCAGCCGTGTCGCTTCGTTTTCCAGACCTTTCGCCCGTTCGCGCAGGTTCGATACGCGCTCTTGCGTTTCGCGGCTGGGCTTTCCGCCCGAGCCTTGCAGGAGATCTGCCTCATGCCGAAGGTCGAAGGCGCGGTCTTGCAGCGTGGCAGCCTGTTCGCGCACCTCGGGACGAAGTTCGAAATCCATGATGATCTGCCTGCCCTTGGGTTCCAGATTGGCGACCAGCACCAGCGACATGACCTGACGCAGCAGGGCAGGATCACCCTGCAGGCGCTCCATCATTCGTCCGTTTGCAAGGCTCAAGACCGCGCCACCCAGTTCGGGCGTATCGGCCGCAGTTCCGACCGATCGCTGAACATTCAAAAGATGGGGCCGGTCGTTCGATCCTTGGCGTTCATAGGTGCTTTGGATCACCTCACGCGTGCCCATCTCGACGATCTTGCCATTGAAGGGCTCCAAAGTGGGAATTTTACCCAGCAAGGATTCGACCTGACCCGAGGTCAGCTTCTCTGCGCTGTACTTCTTTTCCAGTTCGCCGTTGGAATTGACCTTGAGCTGGCCGTTGGTGTCCTTGACCGTGTTGTCCATCTTGAGGGCGGTGAAGACCTTGTCGAGGGTCTTGTCGATTTCCTTGCCCACCTCGTTATCGGTGGCTTTATTGGCCAAAAGCGACGTGAGGTTTTCAAGATTGACCTCGATCTTGGCCTCGGCCTTCAGGCTGATGATAGTGTCCTTCGTGCGTGTCACGCTGCGCCCGTCTAGCGAAACGGCTGTTTCACGGCTCACATCGATACCCATGTCGCCCTGAATTTTGCCGCCGGCTTTCAGTCCGTCACCGCCCAAGGCCTTGACGCCCAATTTCATCTCGGCAAACACGCTTGCGCCGATCGACAGGCCGCCACCGAACCCGTTCAACCGTTCGACCTTGTTCACCTGCTCCATCGCGACGCCCGGGACCGAGGCATTGTCGAGCATGGCATTCAAAAAAACCATCATCTGCTCGGGCGTTGACACCTCGAACCGATCACCGCGCAGCCCGCCAAGCTTGCCGCCGATATGGACTTCGCCGCCGATCTTTGCCCCGACCTTGGCGATACTGTTGTCAAGAACGTCCTTGCCTTGCGAGGCTTCCAGTTGCATCCCGATTTCGCCCTGAAGCATGTTCAGGTTCTGGATGGAGAATCCGTCCTTGGTGCGTTCGATCTTGATCTGGCTAAGGATGTCGACCGCCCCGGAACCACCCAGCTTGACCGAGCCGCTCGGATCGACCGGGCCTTTGAGGGTGAGCTTGCCACCCTTGCCTTGGGTGAATTCAAGCGAAGTCCCGGGTTCCATCTTTTGCACCATCGTGCCCAGAACGTCGCGGCTTTCCGCGTCAAGACCGCGCTGGTTCGTCAGACGCTCGGCCACTGCGGTCTTTACCGTTGTGGGAAGTTCAAGAACTTTGCGCTTGGCGATGGCGAAAACGCCCGGATCGTCGATCGCGTCCGAGAGTGAGGTTCCGTCGCGCGCTTCGGTATCCCATTGCCGGATCGTCGCGTTGGTGACTGTGGTCAGCAGGGTGTCATCGATCTCGGGGCGGAACATCTCGATGTCCATGCCCCAATCCTTGAGTTGGGCCTCGATCTTGTCGCGGTCTGGACGCGGATCGTAGCTTTCCGATTTTCCGTCCATCTGCTTTAGAACGGCAAGGCGGATAAAGCCGGTAGCGCCTTTGAGCACGTCCTCGCCCAGGCTCATGCGCGACGACTGGACCTTTGACTCGCTGCTGGTGCTAAGCACGCCGCTTTGCCCGGTGCCTTGCCGGTCGTCGAGCCTGTTCAGTGTGCGTGACAGCTCTTTCATGGCCGCGGGGCGTTCCTCACGCAGGAAAACAACGGCCTTGGCCAGCTCTTCGACCTCGTTCAGGTCGAAAAGGCCAGCCAACTGTTCCATGGTCGGCGGGGCATTGGAAAAGGCAATGGTCTTGCTGGAAAACAAAGGGGTAGTCAGCGTCTTGTAATCCAGACCCTTAAGATCCTTGAGCGCGCCATTACGCTCTTTTTCAAGAGCCGTGCGTTCCTTGTCATGGGCCGGATCGGTGCCCAAGGCATCGATCTGCCGTTGCGTGTCGATGACCTTGAGAAGGGTCTTGGCGGTTTTCAGCCCCTCGGGTTTGTCACCTTGTTCTGTGCCGCGCCGTTCCGTCAGCAGGCGCTTGGACTCGAGCGTGCGATCTTCGAGCGTGGTCATCTGATCCTTGACCGTCGAACGTTCATCGTAAACGTCGCGCGACAGGTTGGCTGCCGTGTCCAAAAGCTGCTTGGTCGTCGTGCGGTGTTCCGGCGCGCCGAGAAGACGTTCCTTTAAACCTTCCATGGCAAAACGGATGGCGTTGTTCTGGTTCAGCGCAATGTCGGTGCCAGTGGTCATGCCGCCCTTGTGCGCCACGTCGAGCGATTTGTTCACGATGCTGGCTTCGAACTTCTGGATTGCAAGGCCGTTTTCGCCCATCTGAAGGGCGTGAAGTTGGTCTTGCACGCCGATGTCAGAAAAGGCTTTGTGCCCGTTGGCAACCATGTCCTTCGTAGATTTGAGAATCTGTGCCGTGTTACTGAACCCTGCCTGACCAAGACGCCCCGCGGTTTCGTGCAGCGTCATCGCGTCTTCGGGGCTGTAGCCAAGGGAAATCATGTCGGTGGGGTCGATGTCGGCAATCGACAGAATGGCCGAGACGTTGAAGCTGTCGTTGATCTGGACGCCCTTGCCAAAGTCGGCAGTCTGCTTTTCCATGCCAAGCACTTCGAGATCCCGGTTGACCTCTTGGACCATGACCGCAAGCCGCGCGATCTGTAACCCGGCCGGTTTGTTGGACTTGCCCAGCTCGTTCAAAAGCGACAGCGTGCTGCGGTCAACCTTGCCGGTGTTGCTGTCGAGTACCTGACCGACTGCGAGCAGGGTCGTGCTCACGGCCTGCGCACCCTTTTCGCCGCCGCCCATCGCGCGGATTACCCGGTCTTTCTGATCTTCCATCATTTGCAGGCGGTCGGCCACCTTGCCCGCAAGCTCGAGCCGCTCGGTCAGCGCGCCGGCCATGGTGGGGCCCATTTTCTTTGCCACGAAACTGACAAGATCGCCCCGATCGCTTTGCCCGGCCAGCACCTTGGACATCAATTCCTGCGCCGGCTTGTCGTCCGAAAGGACCTGAAGCATGAAGGCACCCGCGGCCTTGTTCAGGAAATCCTGCTTTCGCAGTTCCGAGACGAGTTGCGACACGCCCGCCTCGCGCCCGACTGCGCGGTCCAGCTGGTTAAGGCTGTTCTCGCCGCCGCGTGCGATGACGGTTAAAGCGGTGGCGGTTTCGCGTGCGTCCTTTTTCAAAGACGTGACCGAGCCGCCTTCATCCACGAAACCCGGAACTTGTGACAGTTCCCGCAACAGGCCGCCTGTCACTGCCCCTTTCGTTTCAGGCCCGGAATTGGCCACCTGGTCGCGCAAATGGCCCAAAGCCTCGGCCATGTGGGTAACGGCCTTGTCGTTCACCACCATCGTCGGGAAATTCGCCAGCACCGCCTGTTTCAAAAGGGCGGTACGTTGATCCTTGAGTGTGCCGTCATCGCCGCCCTTGGCAATTTCGCCCTCTATCTGGTCAAGCGTGTCGCAAAGCTTGGTGTTGAACTGGATTTGCAGGCTAACGACATCGCGGATCTTCGCACCCTGTTCGCTGACCTTGCCCAGACCGCTTTGCCCCATCAGCTCCGTCAGGTCGCCGCGCTGTTCCGCCAACTGCTTTACTTGGGTGTTGAAGGTCAGCTTGACTTCTGGTTGCTGGGGTTTGCGGGTTTCTTGCGTGCTTCCTGTGTCTTCCGTCTTGGGCGGGGTCGACACCGTTTCTGTCTTCAAGGTCTGGGGCTGGGAAATGGCATTGGACCGAGACCGGCCGACAAAGCTGGTCGATGCGGTATCGCTTCCCGAGGTGCCCGACGGCTTCATCTCTTTGGAAACGGTCCCGCCGGGCGAAGGAAGGACTTGTTCCAGCAGTTTCGAGCTGTTCGACTTGGGCGTGTCCTTGACAGTCTGATCCTGACGGATCGTCATATCCTTGCCGATATTGCCGCCGATCGTAGTGTTCATCTGTGCCAACTCCATAGGCCCCAAGGCCAATAATCGAACTCCTGACGGGAAGCTTCCCTGTCAGAACACACCTGTCTTCACGTAAGCCGAAGGCCGCCGTCAGAGACGCAAGAAAAATGTCTCGTCCTTGAGCGTGCCTTCAGAGGCTGCTGCCGCCGCAGCGCGGGGGCCATCCTTTCCCGACAGGGCCGACCGGGCTGTGGCAACCCCGTCGAGAAAACCCGTCAGCGCCAGGTCAAGGGTTTCGGGCGTATCTGCCACCAGCGGCGCACAAAGGCTGATGACACCGGACGCTGCATCGGCTGCCAGCCATGCACCGGCGGGACTGACGCGGAACAGGTTCATCTCCATCGCTTTGCGGATGACGGCGTCATCCGCGGGCGACGTAACCTCCGCATGCATGAAACCCGTGCTGTGATCGTCGGGAAGTTCGATCCAGAGGCGGATGCCGTCACGGAATTCCAGACACACGTTACCCATCGCGTCCAGTCCGGCGTCGCGCCCCAAAAGGCGCTGCAAGCTGCCGTCGACCGCTTCAAATGCCGCGTTGCGCATGATGCCCACCATCTGACTCTACTTGCGTGGGACGATATCTTTACGGGTCATGTGCCACTGTATCGAAGGATACAGGCATGGCTCGGTGCGTGCGCGGGATCGACGCCGCGGCAGATGTGGTCGCTCATACTTCGCCGTGGCTCGCTACCATTTGCCAAAAGCCTGCGCCGTCGTCAGGGATGATGCCGCAGGTGCGGGCCTTGATCGGCTACCCCGGCCAGCAAAGCCGTCCTGTGGCCGACCCAGACACTACCCCCGAATATGTCAGCAACGGCATGGTGCGGCAGGTCGTGAACCGGGGGCCGATCTTCTGGCCGACACCCAGAACCACCTGACCCGAAGGGAAAAGCTATGGCTAACGGTAAGCCGTCCGGTGCAACAGCCGGACGCGTCGTGACCGCTGCAACGGGCGTAAAGCGGACAGCCCAGATCGCAACGGGGCGAACCCACGCGCGGATCGGGGGCGCCCGATGCCCGTCCTGCGAACCTCCGCAATCCGTTCCGCTTCAACCCTCCTCCCTTTCGACGGTCAGTTGGGGCATACCGTCCGAGGTGCGGCGGTGCGACTGACCCATCTCGTCGATCACAGACCGGACGCGGCTTCGCAGGTTCGAAAAACTCTCGAACTGAACCACATCGACCGGATGGTCGAAGCGGATTTCGATCTCCCGATGGCTGGCGGGGCCGGAAAGGCCAATGACCAGACCGGCAAAGGGTTGGCCCAGAAAGCGGCCACGGACACGGTCGCCGTAAGCCAGCTCGGGCGGCGCATTGCGCAGCGACAGTCGCGCGTAAAGCGTGTTCCAATCCTTCGCCCCGTGCTGGCGGGCCACCAGTTCGAGTGCCTGCGCGTGGCTGACGGCGTTGCCACCGGCCTGCAAGGCGGTGCGCAGCGCCTTTGCCTGCGCCTTGGCTTGGGTCAGTGTGGGCATCACCATGCCTTCCCTCTGGCCAAAGCCGAAAGTCCGAAGAACCGCCGACAGGCATCGGCAGCCGCAGAATGATGTGTGTGACGAAAAGCGTGCCATTGTGACATCGCTCACTCCTCCAAATGGGCATTTCCAGACGAATGGGCGCCTGCGTTGCCCACCACGCGAAATGCTTCGAGGGTGAGATGTCGATCCGTTCCGGGCTTCACCGTGACTTTCGTCTGCAGGCGGCAGGTGCTCGGTACCTTGCGACTGCGTTACCGCGGGCGGGTTTGCGGGTCAAGCAAGGATGGCATGGCAGGGCGTCCGGCTTTATCGTGCAGGAATGAAACCTCCGGCGTCGGTCGATGCAGCCAACGCCTCGCGCGCCGCAGCACACAGGGCCAAAAGCCCTGCCCATCCCGATGATCCCGCGCAATGGCAGCCTTGGTTCGTTCGCGTGTTCCCGAAGCTGCCACAAGGCCCTATGCTCGGTGCCTTGTCGGGCAGTCTGCCCGGACCAACCGGCCAAAAGGTTTCACATGACGGTCAAACCCATGTTGCACCCGCGCAACCAACACCGTGACGGGTACGACTTCGAACGCCTGATCGTGAAATCCCCTGAACTGCAAGGCGTCACCACAAGAAACCCGCGCGGACAACTGACGATCGATTTCCAGGACGCAAACGCGGTCCGCATGCTCAATCGCGCGCTCTTGATGGCGCATTACGGAGTTGATTACTGGGACATTCCCGCCTCATACCTCTGCCCCCCGATACCGGGGCGCGTCGATTACATCCACCACCTGGCCGATCTTCTTGCCGAAAGCAACGGTCGGGAAATCCCGCACGGGTCCGATATCAGGGCGCTCGACATCGGGACAGGTGCAAGCCTCGTCTACCCGCTGACGGGTCGGCATGAATATGGTTGGGCCTTTACCGGCGTCGATATCGATCCGGTCTCGCTCGGATCGGCACGGCATATCTGCGAACGAAACGGGCTGAGCATAAAGCTCAGACGCCAGACCAACGCGATGGATGTTTTCCACGGCGTTCTGCTCGCGAACGATATCTTCCATGTCACCCTGTGCAATCCCCCGTTCCATGCGTCGCCTGCGCGGGCGCAAGAGGGCACGCTTCGCAAATGGCGAAATCTTGGCAAGGGCCACTCTGCCGACCTCAATTTCGGCGGCCAGAATGCCGAACTCTGGTGCGAGGGTGGCGAAATCGGCTTTATCGCCCGAATGATCGAACAGAGCGTGGATTTTGCCGGACAATGCCTGTGGTTCACCTGTCTGGTTTCCAGAAAAGACAGCCTCAAGCCCCTTGTCCGGCTGCTCAAGACAGCGCAGGTCGACGAATTCAGGGTTGTCGAAATGGCGCAGGGCCAAAAGACCAGCCGGTTCCTTGCCTGGACGTACTATCCAGAACAGCAAAGATCCCTGTCCCATAATCAGGGCTAGCACCACGCCAGCGCCTAAACCCGTCATCGGGTCAGACGCCGGCCCGATCCAGGCCGCGCAACAGTCCGCTTCGGCCTGCCTGATGCATCACCCGCTTGCTTGGCCACGCTCAGCCCGAACGCCCCGGCAGGGTGACCAGACGGCCATAGGGCGGCGGGGCGGTCCGGTCCGGCACCGCCCAGATCACGCCAAAGCGCGGCGCGGGTGGAACCGCTGCGTCCAGATCGGTCAGGATCACCACAATCGACGGGCCGATCTTTTCCGCCTTGGCGAACAGATCGGCAAAATCGGTGCCACCCCCCTGCCGCAGCGACAGATCGCGCAACCCGGCCCAGCCCTGCGGATCAAGCCGCAGATGCAGCGATACGGCGGTGTCAAAGGCCAGCAAATGCGCCTCGGCCCCGCTGCGGCGGGTCATCGCCTCGGCCTCGGCCATCAGCATCCGCAGCGTCAGCCCGTCGATCGACGATGACGTGTCCAGCCCGATCACCAGTCGCGGCCTGTGGTCCAGCCGCGTCCGCCCCGGCTCGAAGGCCGGTGTCGCGGCTTCGGTGCGCCCGGCCTCGGCCAGACGGGCGATCCAGCGGTTTGCGGGACGACGCCACGTCTCGCGGGGCCGGTCGGTCAGCGCCTGCGCCAACAGCCCGCGCAGGTAAATTTCCCACGGCACCGCATCCGGCGACAGATCGGCCAAAATCGCGCCCAACCGCCCGATGCCGCTGCCCGCCTTGCGCCCCGCCTCCAGTGCCCGCAGCATCTGGTTGCGCCAATCGGCGGCGCTATGCGCCCGTCCATCGGGGTCGGCCTCGCCTGCCGATACATCCGGCACGAACCCGCGCGCGCGGCCCCAGTCGCGCAACCGCTGTGCACGCGCCCGATCGGCATGCAGTGCCATGGCCAGACGGTCGGCATCCCATTCGGTCAGCGCCGCAATGGCCGACGGGCTGGCTTTTCCGGCCTCAGCCAGCACCTCGGTCAGCAACACCGCCGGACGCGGCAGGGCTTGGCCCGCAAGCAAAAGCGTTTCGTTCACGATCCCGTCGGCGGCCAGCCCGAACAGCGTGGCGTCGAACTCCGGCCCCAGCCGCTCGGCCAGCGCCGCCGCCCGCGCGGAATGGCGCAGCGCCACATGCAGCACATGATGGGCCACGCTGCCCACCTGTTCGGGCAGGCCCAAGCTGTCAAAGCCGGGGCCATAGGTGATGACATCCCCCTTGGTGCAGGTTTCGTCGCCGTTCCGGTGACGGCACCACAGCGACAGCACGGCCAGCGCGGGGTCCACCTCGCCCAGATGCGCCAGCGCACGGGCAGCACGGCAGGGCGCGGCAAAGCCCTCGGCTGTCATGGCAGGCCAAGCGCCCGCCGCTCTTGCGCGTATTCGCCATATGCCTCGGACGCGGCAAAGGCGTCTTCCCACCCCTGCGCCAAGGCACGCCCGATCAGCAGCTCGAAGCCAAAGGTCGCCAACTCGGCCACCGGCAACCCCGTGCCCGTCAGACCGCGCAAATCGGCAAGGATCTCGATCCCCGCTGGCAGGCTGTCGCGCGTCACCGCTCCGGTCAGGCCATAGACCAGCGCCGACAGCCCGTGCAGCGTGTGCGGATACATCGCCATCCGGTCCGCCCGCCGCGCCGCCAGCATCGCCGCAACCTGCACCGTTGCCGCAATCTCGTCGGCCACCAGCGCGAATTCCGCCGCCGCTGCCACCCCCACCGTCCCCGCAATCATCACCTGCCGCAAGGCGCGGTCGGGCACGGCCTGCAGGATGCGGCTGACACGGCTCCAGCTGCGCGGGGTGCAGGCGATCATCTGGCCACGGCGCAGGGAGTCTTCGGTGGTCTCCAACAGGTCGGGGCGGGTGCGGATAAAGGCGGCGACGGCAGGGTGGATACCCGCAGCCACGGCATGGTTGCGCAGCCAATCGCCGGCATCGGCCTGAACCGTCATATGGATCAGCCGGTCCGACAGCGCGCTGCCCATGTCATAGGCAATCGCGCCATCCTCGACCCTGTTTCCCGCCGCGATCACCATCACGCTGTCGGGCAAGCGATGCCGCCCCACACGGCGTTCCTGCAACAGGCCGTAAACCGTGGGCTGAAGCATCGGCGCGGCAGCAGTCAGTTCGTCCAGAAACAGGATAGCGGGCGCATCGCCATCGGGCAGGTCTTCGGGCCGGTACCAGACGGTCTTTGCCTGTGCATGGTCGTAATAGGGCAGACCGCGCAGGTCTTGCGGCTCGATCGTGGTCAGGCGCAGATCATGCAGCACCGCGCCGATCCGGCTGGCAAGGGTTTGCACCACCTCGGTCTTGCCGACACCGGGGCGGCCGTGCAGCATCCACGATGCGGTCAGCCCACCCGCGCATTGCGCCTGCCATCCCGCCGCCAGAACCCGCAGCGCCTCGCCGGCCGAGACGGTTGCCGAATTGACGGTCATGGCCGCACCGCCTTTGCCGCAAGCGCCGCCGCCAGACGGGCATGGGCCGAAACCGCCCGCGCCTCTTGCCCGATATCGCGCAGATAGATGCCGTCGCGGTGGTTCACCGCCAGCAAATCGCGCTCGGTCAGGTCGGCGTCGAACAGACCGGCCTTCAACAGCGCGCGGTCTTCGGCCGACAGCGCCAAAAGACGCGGCTCGGGCGTTTCGCATTGCACCGACACCAGCGTCAACGGCGGCAGTCGGGCCAGTTCGGATTGTTCGATCACCAGCCGCACCTCTCCTTCGTGAATAGCCTGTCGGGCGGCGATGCCACGCAGACAGGCGCGGGCGCGGAACGCCAGCGCATCCAGCCTGCGACCGGCCTCTTGCGCGGTCGCCTGTCTGGCGCGGGCGGTCTTGGTCAGCCGCAAAAGCCGCAACTCCACAAGGCCGACCACGATCAGCATGACCAGCGGCGCCTGCGAAATGCCCGGCGCCAGATCACGGCGGACCAAGGCAACAAGAATGAACGGCGCCAGCACCAGCATATAGCGCAGGAACTGGATTTCCGCGATCAGTCGCAGCCACAGGCCCGGCCCCGCCCCGCGCGGCACCGGCATCGCCCTGCCGAAGAACCGCTTGGGCAAGCCGCGCGTTTCCAGCACGCCGGGGTTGGCGATGGTCGCCTCCGTGATGATCAGCATGGCCCGCCTTCCCTCTGGTGCGAACATAGCCCCCGCCGACCCGATGGCAAATCGCGCGCGGTCCAGTCCGCGGCCACAAACTGCACGGGCGCTGCCGCCGTCACACAGTCAGGCTTATGGCCGCCTGCGCCGCCGACTGCTCCGCCCGATCGAGCAGCCCTTGCAGCATGGCCCCCCGCGCAAACGTCGGATCGGCGGGCGTCCCGCCCCGGATGGCGGCGATGAACCGCTGATAGATCGTCGGCACGGCGGGGCAATCGACCTCTGCCCAGGTCGCGGTGTTCAGGTCCGGCGCAAGACAGGCGAAAAGCCTGCTGGTGTTGCGCTCGAACTGCACGTCAAGCCCGCCCTTGTCGCCATAGATGCGCAACCGCAGGTCGTTGTGGTGCCCGCTGGCAAAACGCGTGGCCGCCACCGTGCCGATCGCCCCGCCTTGCAGCAGCACCTGCATCGTGACGCTGTCGTTGGCATCCAGCACATAGTCACCGATCCGCCCCCCTTCGGCCTTGTCGAACGTCGCCACCCTGCACGAGATTTCCCGTGCCGACTGGCCCGCGACAAAGGTTGCGAAATCAAGGATATGGATCCCCACATCCCCCAGCACCCCCTTCGACCCGTGCGCCGTCGACAGCCGCCACAGCCACTGGCTTTCCTTGTCCCACGCACCCCAGGCATCCTGCGTCAGCCAGCTTTGCAGATAGCTCGCCTCGAAATGCCGGACGCGGCCGATAGCCCCCTCGCGCACCATCTGCGCGGCTTTCTGCAAGGATGGCACGTTGCGATAGGACAGGTTGACCATGTTCACGACCCCTGCCCTTTCTGCGGCAGCGGCCATTCCTGCAGCATCGGCCTCGTTCGTGGCCAAGGGCTTTTCGCACAGCACATGCTTGCCAGCCGCAAGGAACGGCAGGGTCGTCGCACAATGCGCGGCATCGGGCGTGACATTCGATACGGCGTCAAAGCCGCCCCAGTCCAGGGCCGCCTCGATCGAGGCGAAACCCCGCCCGATGCCGTGCGCTTTCTGGAATTCGGCCAGTTGCGCAGGGCGGGTATCGACACCGGCCACGACCTCGACCCCGTCGATGGCGGCAAACCCCAGCGCATGGTTCTTGGCCATACCACCCGTCCCGACGATCAGCAGACGGACCTTTTGCATCAGCGAAACCCTTCCTCGCCGTCATGGTGCAGCCGCGGGCCGCGTTCCTCGATCGGTTCCAGCGCGGCTGGGACGGGCGTGTTGGGCGCGTCATTCGGGTTGGCGATCCGCAGCAACGGGTTATGCGCCCACCGCACGGCATTGGCGATCACCCGCTGCACATTGGCATCGTGATAGGTCGGATAGGTTTCATGGCCGGGCCGGAAGTAAAAGATATTGCCCGCCCCGCGACGATAGGTCAGGCCCGACCGGAACACCTCGCCCCCCGCGAACCACGAGATGAACACGGTTTCCAGCGGCTCGGGCACGCCAAAGGGTTCGCCATACATTTCTTCGTGTTCCAACACGAAATGGTCAGGCAGACCGGCGGCAATCGGGTGCTGGCGGCTGGTGACCCAAAGCCGCTCCCGCTCGCCCGCCTCGCGCCATGTCAGGTTGCACGGCGCCCCCATCAACCGCTTGAACGGCTTGGCGAAATGCGCCGAATGCAGGAAAATCATGCCCATCCCGCCCCAGACGGCATTGCAAACCCGCTCGACAACCGCGTCGCTTACCTCGCCATGGGCGGCATGGCCCCACCAGACCAGCACATCGGTCTCGGCCAGTTTCGCCGCCGTCAGCCCGTGTTCGGGGTCTTGCAAGGTCACGGTGCCTGCGCTGATGCCGCCCGCGCCGTTCAGCGCCGCGGCAATCGTGCCGTGCATCGTCCCGGGGTAGACCTCTGCTACGACCTTGTTCTTGTGCTCATGGACATTCTCGCCCCAGACGGTGACGCGGATCGACATGTGTGGAGTCTCCTTTTGCTGGCATCGGGCAGCGATATTCGGATCGACGCAACGACTTTCCCACTCTGGCAAAGCGATGGACCCACAGCGGAACACAATTTTCACCCTGCCCCAAGCCATCGCCGCAGGCAAACCGCAACCGGCCTATCTGCCTGAACCGATCAACCGCCGTCCGGTTGCAACAGACCACGTCACCGGCCTGATCCTAGATATCCAGCCAGACCGGCGTGCATCCGGTCGCGGCCAGCCAGCGCGTCAGGTCGGCCGGGGCAATGGCCAGCGTGCGGTCGTTGACCAAGGGGTGCATATGCACCCGTTCGGCATCGCGCAGCGCCGGGTCTAGCACCAGCGTCACGCCGGTCCTTGCCCCCGTGACCATCGCAAGCGGGCTGACAGCACCGGGCCGGATGCCAAGGTATTCCATCAACCGCTCTTGCGATCCGAACGACAGCCCCGCCGCCCCGATCTTTTCGCCCAGCACCTTCAGATCGATGTCGCGGTCCTGTTCCAGCGTCACCAGCCAGTTCCGCTTCTTGCGGTCGCGCAGATACAGGTTCTTGATATGCAGCCCCGCGCCCATCGCATCCTGCACCTGCTTTGCATCACCGACCGTGCGCAGCGGCACATGGTCGTGGCGCGTATAGCCGATACCCGCCGCATCCAGCATGGCGATCAGCGCGTCCGAGGTGACGGGCAAGCTGTCCTGATAGGTCGATGAAGCGTCCATGGCGGTCTCCGGTGGCATGGCGCAGACAAACACCGCAAGCACGCCAAGATCAAGCCGCCCCGCATGAAAAGGCCCGCCACGGGGGCGGGCCGTTCTGTCATTCGCCGCGCAGCCGTTCCAGCCTCCGGCGGCGCAATTCGTAAAACACCGCCCCCGCCAGCGTCACCGTGATCATGATCAGCGCCAAGGCATTGATCGTGGGGGTAATGCCGGTCCGCACCTTGGAAAACACATAGACCGTCAGCGTATCGGCATTGCCGCGCGTGAACAGCGTGACGTTGAAGTTCTCGATCGACTGGAAAAAGGCAATCGCCGCCCCTGCCCCGATGGCGGGGTAAAGATGCGGCAGCAAGATACGCCGCAGCACCATGCCATGCCCCGCGCCCAGATCGAGTGCGGCTTCCTCAAGCGCCATGTCGAAACTTTGCAACCGCGCCAGCACCAGAAGCATCACAAAGGCCGCGATATAGCTGACCTGCCCCAGCACCGACAGGTGCAGACCCGCAGGCACCGAAAACTGGTTCCAGAACAGCAGCGTCGAAATCCCGATCACCGCTCCGGGCGCAAGGATCGGGGCCACCATTACCCCGTACAGCACCGTCCGGACCCGCCCCGTGACCGAGTTGATCAGGATCGCCGCCGCCGTGCCCACCGGCACCGCGATGGCCACCACCGCGATGGCGACAAGAACCGTGTTGCGGAACGCCGTCCACATCCGCCCGTCGGCAGCCAGTTCGCTGAACCACTGCAAGGTAAACCCGCGCCACGGCAGGATCGACGGGAAGCGGCTGTCGTTGAACGCCGCCCCCCCCATCACCACCAGCGGCATCAGCAGATAGAACAGGAACAGCGCCATATACAGATGGAACAGGTAGTTGCGTGTCTTGTGCATGGTCCCGCCCCCTTATTTCGCAATATCGGACAGCTTGACGCGGAACACCCGCATCACAAGGCTGACAAAGACCGTACACAGCACCAGCAGGATAAAGGCATAGGCCGATCCGGTATTCCAGTCCGCCGCCTCGAACATCCATTGCTGGATGACTTGGGTGAACCAGTTGGAATCGGTCGATCCCAGCAACACCGGCACCAGAAGCGACCCCGCCGACAGCATGAACACCATCACCGCGCCCGACGCGATGCCGGGCTTGGCATGCGGCAGGATCACGCGCCAATGCGTCCGCCACCACGGGCTGCCCAGATCTTCCGCCGCCTCGATCTGGTTGGTGTCGAGCGATTGGATGGCGTTGTAGATCGGGAACAGCATGAACAGCACGTAAGTATAGACCAGCCCGATCACGATCGACTGATACCCCGCGATCCAGCGGATCGGCGCGTCGATGATGCCAAAACCCAGCAGGGTAAAGTTCAGCGGCCCCTTCAGCGACAGGATGATGAACCACGCGAAAGACCGCAGCACCTCAGACACCCACAGCGGCACGAACAGCAGCAAAAACAGCGTCGGCAAGGATTTCGGCTGCACGACCTTGGCCAGATAATAGGCCAGCGGATAGGCCAGCGCGAAAGAGATCAGCGTGACAAAGGCCGAATAGCCCACCGTCAGCAGAAAGGATTTCACGTGAACCGGCAGCGTCACGGTCAAGCCGAACACGTTGGTCGGGGATTCGCCGGTCAGGATCTTGGCGTAGTTGTTCAGCGAATAGGTATCCAGCGGCCCGCCCATATCGACCTTGGGCAGATAGGGCCGGAACGAGTTTTCCAGCAGGTACAGGTTCGGCAGGATGATCAGCACCAGCAGCCAGAACGCTGTCAAAAGCACAAAGGCACCTGTCAGGCCCTTGCCGTAGCGGCGCAAAAGGTCATGCATCGGTCACGCCCCCGCCGCGGTTTCGTCGGGCAGGATCGCGGCACGCGCCGCATCGAACGACATGTGCATCTGCGCGCCCGGCGTCGGCATCGCGCCGGTGCCATCGTTGCGCAATTCGGCCACCAGCACGGTTCCGTTCTGCGTGGCGGCATGGACCGAGATGAAATTGCCCTCGAAGGCCACGTCGCCCACCGTCACCGGCACCGAATTCTCGGCCCCCGGCGTTTGCGAAAAGCGCATGTGCTCGGGGCGGACATACAGCTTCACCGCGCCCAGCGTATCGGGTGCCATCTTGGCGCGGAACGTGCCAAGCGGCGTGTCGAAACTCGCCAGACCCTGCCCGATATTGCCCACCGTGCCGGACAGGATGTTGTTCTCGCCCACGAAGGACGCAACGAACCCGTTCACCGGACTGTCATAGATGTCGCGCGGATTGGCCACCTGTTGCAGCCGCCCGTGGCTCATCACGCCCACGCGGTCCGACATGGCAAGCGCCTCGCCCTGATCGTGGGTAATGTAGATGAACGTCACACCCGTCCGCTTCTGGATCGCGCGCAACTCGGCCCGCATATGCTGGCGCAGCTTCAGGTCCAGCGCCGACAGGGGTTCGTCCAGCAGCATCACCGCAGGCTCCACCGCCAGCGCGCGCGCAATCGCCACGCGTTGCTTCTGGCCGCCCGAAAGCTGGCTGACCATCTTGTCGCCCGCGCCGGGCAGATCGACCAGACGCAGCAATTCCTCGGCCCGCGCACGGCGCTTGCCCTTGTCCACACCGCGCACCTCAAGCCCGAAGGCGATGTTGTCGGCCACCGTCATCAGCGGGAACAGCGCAAGGTTCTGGAAAATCAGCGCCGTCGGGCGCTGGTTCGGCCGCTGGCCGCGCATATCCTTGCCGCCGATCCGCACCACGCCCGTCGAGGGTTCGGTAAAACCCGAGATCATGCGCAGGATCGTCGTCTTGCCGCAGCCCGACGGCCCGAGGAACGAAAAGAACTCGCCCGGCTGGATAGAGACGTTCACGTGGTCCACGGCGCGGAACGATCCGAAATCGCAGCACACATCGTCAAGATCAATCCCTGCACTCATTCGGCGCAAACTCCCCTGTGGTGTTATATGGCCCGCTCTGCCGGCGGGGCCTTGGCAATAAGAAAGGCCCGCCGGGGCAAACCCCGGCGAGCCACGTTCGATAAGGGCCGATCAGGCGCTCTTGAACTTGTCCGCGTATTCGCCGCGCTTGGCGATGAACCATGCGTCCTGCGCCGGCCACCACCACAGCTTCGACAACGCGTCGTCGTTGAAGGCGGCGGTGTAATAGGCCGCAACTGCCGGATCGAGCAGATCGACAGCACCCTTGCCGACCGGGTTGGCCGAGAATGCGGTCGCCCAGGCTGCCGATCCTTCGGGTTCGGAAACCCACTTGGCAAAGGCATGCGCCTGTTCGGTGTTGGCGGCGTTCTTCATCAGAACGAAGCCCTGGTTCCAAGCAAAGGCACCCTCTTTCGGCGGCACGTAGCCATAGTTGCCCTGCTTGCCCAGGTTGTAGCCGGTCGAATCCCAGCACAGCCCGACCTGACCACCGTTCACCAGGAAACCGGCCTGCGCTTCGTTCTCGCCCGACCACCACTGGATGAAGTTCGACTTCACCTTGATGGCTTCGGCCAGCGCGATGTCCCACAGCTCGGTCATCGTCGCTTCGTCCTTGTAGCCGTCAAGCCACGGCTTGGGCAGCTTGCCTTCGGCGTCAAGCCAGCGGCCCATCGCAGCCAGAGTCGAGTGCGGACGCCCCACGACCTTGCCTGCGTTGGCCGGGTTGAACAGATCGCCCAGCGACGCGGTGCCGTATTCCAGCGGCATGTTGTCCTTGTCGAACACCAGCGCCTCGGTGCCCCAGACCGACAGCACGATCATGCGCTGGCCGTCGATGGTCGCCATTTCGCCCATCGCGCCATCGGCCAGACCGGGCAGATAGTTGTCGACGTTCAGCTTGGTCATGTCCCAAGGCTGGATCAGCCCGTTCGATGCCCATGCGCCCACGCGGTCAACGGTCGGCTCGACCATATCCACGCCACCGGCTTCCAGCGCCAGCTTGGCGGCGGTCATCATGTCGTCCTGACCGGGCTGCTCGGTGAAGTTGATCTTGATGCCGGTCGCGGCTTCGAACTTCGGGAACACGGTTTCGGCAAGGGCGGGATAACCGGCCCAGCCCATGAAATTCAGCTCGCCCGACGAGGCCAAGGCCTTGCTCGAGATGATCGAAGGCGCAGCCAAGGCACCAAGGCCAAGTGCAGTCCCCTTCAGGACCGTGCGGCGGTCCATAGTCGATTTGATCGTCATATCAGCTCCCCATTTGTCTGCGCCATCCGTCCCCGGATCCGCTCCAAGCGTTTGTGGCCCGCTTTGGTGAAGCATTCGTGACAGGAAACCCGAATTCGTCAACTCGGATTCTGCCGATCATCCCGCATCTTTGCCCGCAATCAGCCTCTGGCCGCTGCATCGCAGGGCCACCGCCACTGTTTCGGGCAGCCGCGGTTTCCCCCGCGGCTGTTCCGATGGAACCGGTTCTCCCCGGGGATGTTTCGCACGGGTCCGATTCCCCCGCTCCTGCCACCGCCTGCCACCGCCTGCCAAAGGCTGCGTCATCTGCCGCGCCTTTGTCCATGCCTGCCGGCCAATCCCGCCCCTTGGCGCGGATTGTGCATGCTGTTTCGCATGGTCCGCCGCAATCGCGCCCCGTCTCGGGCGCAAATTTCCCGCAAACGCCCCGCATCACTGCAAGAACAGAGGCCCGCTCCGCTTGCCACGGAACGCCCCTGCGGTGCGGTAACGAGTGTGATCGAAAAGGCGACCTTTCGCCAGCACACAGGGGCCGCACATGCGCATTCTTGCCGTGGACGACGACGACACCATTCTTGACCTTCTGGCCGAATCAATGCGCGTCGGGGGGCATGGCACGCTGACCAAGGCCGCGTCGGGGCGCAAGGCGCTCGACATCATCGCCGCCGCAACCGCCCCCTTCGACTGCGTGCTGCTCGACATCCAGATGCCCGGAATCGACGGAATCACCCTGTGCCAGACCATCCGGTCGATGCCCGCCTATGCCCGCGCGCCCATCCTGATGCTGACCGCCATGTCGCAGCGCGACTATTTCGAACGCGCCTTTCAGGCCGGTGCCACCGATTACATCACCAAGCCCTTCGACTTTCTGGAACTCGGCACCCGCCTGTCGGTCGCCCGCCGTCTGGTCGAAGAGCAATCCCTCGTCGCGCAAAGCCGCGCCACCATCGAGGGGCTCAAGCGCACCATCAAGACCGCCCCGCGCCTGAAACTGCCCGATCCGGTCGAGGTTTCGGGGCTGGACCGGATGATCGGCTATATCGCCTTTGAAAACTTCGTGCTGTCGCTGGGACGGGCCAAGATGTTCACCAGTTCGGTAACGGCTTTCCAACTGCTCGAGGTGAACCGCCTCTTCGAACGCTCGCGCCCCGCCGATTTCGTGGCGCGTCTGGGATTGGTGGCCGAAGCGCTGTCGGTCGCCACCGAACCCGATGCGCCGATCCTGTCCTATCGCGGCGACGGCACCTTCCTGATGCTGGCGCAAGGCCGCGCCAGACAACAGCTTCTGGATATCGAGCGTATGGTGAACGATGCGCTGCCCGACCTGTCCGACCATGGCATGCAGTTGCGACTCGTCGCGGGCCAGCGCCATTCGCTCGGGTCGTTCACCCGCTTCGGCGCGCTTCAGGCCGTGCACCGCGCGGTGGTATCGGCAGGCGATGCGGCAGGGCTGAAACGCGCGGAAAAGGCGCTGAACACGCCATCCACCGTGCGCCGCCTGTTCCGCCGCTCGTCGGTCGAACCCGACCGCAACCCCTACGAGGCGATGCTGCGCGACGTGCTGACCGAAGAAGTGTCCTACCTGCGCCACACGGCCTAATGCAACCCGCGCACCAGCTTCATCATGGCGACCTGCACCGTTACCTCGTCGATCACCAGCGCTGGACCCGCCGGTTCGGCCTGAAGATGCAGCCGCGAAATCCAGCGCGGCCAGACGGCAGGCACCAGCCCCAGCATGGTATGCGCCCCCAGACCGCGCGCCGACCGGATCATCTCGTACATCAGATCGGTCTGCACCTTGGTCCGCAGGTGCGCGGGCACCCGATGCGACACAAAGACCCGGCTGCCCTCCCACACGCCCGGATCGACCGGCGCGTCAAAGTCCAAAAGGTTCGACGGAATAGACTCGAGCATCCCGCGCTGCGCGTCGCGGATCATATAGGTATACATCCCCACCCGCGCCGTCGTCGGCGTCAGCCGCACGCCCGCCAGAACCTCGCCCCCGTCATGCACCGCGATCCAGCGGCTGGCGGGCGTGTCATACTGGTCGAACTCCATGCCTTCGGACTGCGGCAGGTTCCAGTTGTGGCGCAGAATGAAACATTCGCGCCGCGCTTTCAGAAGGTTCACGAAAAGATCGCCGTGATGGTGGATATTGGTGAATGACAACGTCGTCGTCAGCATGGGCCTGCTCGCTTGCGCGTGGGGGCACCGGGCCACGGCAGTGGCACCGGCAATCGGCACAGACGGTGATACGCCAGACACGCGGCGCAGCACCGGTCTTCGGTCGAACCGATCCCGCCATCCCCGCGACGGCGAAATCGTCCTGTGTCTTCCTGCCTCGGTTCCTTTTTTAACTTTTATTAACTATCATTAACTTTTCTGAACATGCCCCAATCCGTTCGGAAAGCTACCCGAAATTTCACCCGACCGCGCGGAATGCGGCACGACTGTGGCAAAAGCGCACGCGAATTTCCGTTTCAACCCAACATCTTGTAACGGTATCCGCATCTAGCCCAAGTATCCGGCCCAAACGCAGCGCCCCATTGTGCAGCGCAGCTTGGCTGCGTCTGGCTTTGCAGCACCCGTCCCCCGCCCTGACCCGCGCGTCACGGCGGCCCAACCGATGCCCCATCCGCGCCGCACTTGGCCGCAAATCACCGCGCAGGGGCCACAGATCAGCCCAACTGACACGTCATTCATACCTGTTAAGAACGGTCCGCACCCACACACAGCGCGGGCCACGGCGCAGCCCGCGCCGCAAACCGCGACAAAGGTGGACGATGCGCTATTTCCTGACTTTCCGCGCCCGTGGCGAAGTGGCCGACCTTCTGCTTCTCGGTGGCCAACAGCCGCGCCTTCTGGTCGACCTGTCGACCGAACCGCTGACCGGCGACCAAGGCCCGCGCCGCCATACCCCGCGCGCCAGCTTCACCATCACCGACCCCGACCTGATGCGCCGTTTTCTGGCCGAGGTGACATCCGGCGACAGGATCGAAGCCGAAGGCGATGTCACCCAAGGCGATTACATCCCCCACCGCACCAGCCATATCGACACGGTCCTTACCATCCTGTCCTTTCGCAAACTGGCCAGCAAACCGGCCAGCAAACCGGCCAGCAAACCGGCCAGCCGCCGCGCCCCGTCCGGGCATGCGCCCGACACCCCCGCCCCCGCCCCCGCCCCAGCACTGTCCGGCCGCGGCGAAGGTGCCGCTGCCCCGTGGACAGGCACTTCGGCGGCGATCCATTGACCCATCGGTCGGGGGGCAGCCTCGAATGACACGCGTTTCGGGAAACGATACCGCCGCGCCGCGCGGGCTGCGGATGGGGCTTGCCCTCTGGATGCGGCGCGTCGGGCGGCACACGCTGCGTTTCGAAGCAGGCTCCACCCGTCTGGAAAAGCAGGTGCGCGACTATTCCGGCGGCGGGCTTGCGCTGTTCTGGAAACGGCAGGGCATCTATGCCGGAGCGGCCTTCCTGTGCAGCGTCTATTACAGCCTGCACATTTCGGCGCTGTGCTACCTGTTCATCCAGACCACCGAAGTCTACGACACCGCGCTGTCGCTGCGTATCCGCGCATGGAAGGGCGGCAGCCTGCGCCAAGCCCGCCGCTACCGCAACCTGCTGCTGCTCAGCTCGGTCTTTTCCTCGACCGCCATCTGCGTCTTCATCTCGCTGGTGGCGCGAATGGAAGGCGTGGGCAACCACTTCATGCCGCTGTTCTTCCTGTTCTCGGCGGGCCTGTTCGCCGCCGTCAACAACCACCAGATTCCGCAAATCCTTTATCTGCGGCTGGCGATGTATATCGCCATCTTCCTGTTCATCCCGCTCAAGGACCTGTGGGTCGTCGCACCGCCGCTGTCATCGGTCCTGTGGCTGCAATTGGCCACCTGCATCTTCGTGCTGTTCTTCGTGATCGAATGTTCGACCATCTTCCTCGGCTTTTACCGCCGCGGCCTCGACCAGCTCGACGCGCTGCGGCTGGAACGTGACCGCGTGCAAGCCGCCTATGACGTGAAATCGCAATTCGTCTCGGTCGTCAGTCACGAATTGCGCACGCCGCTCACCTCGATCAACGGCGCGCTGGGGCTGCTCAGGACGGGGGCCTATGCGAACGACCCCGAAAAGGCCCGCAGCATCCTCGACGTGGCGCACAAGAACTCGATGCGGCTCTCGGCGCTGATCAACGACCTGCTCGACCTGCAAAAGCTGGAAGCGGGGCAGATGTCCTACAGCTTCGAAAGGGTCGACCTGCCCGACCTGATCGACGAATCCATCGA
Organism: Gemmobacter sp.; assembly: GCA_040398445.1. Taxonomy (GTDB): domain Bacteria; phylum Pseudomonadota; class Alphaproteobacteria; order Rhodobacterales; family Rhodobacteraceae; genus Paragemmobacter. Next base: position 21,701 of record JBBAUB010000008.1, read on the forward strand.
AAGCATGACCGGCTTTGCCGAAACCTACGGCGTGCGGATCGTGTTTGCGCCGACAGCCCCCGTCTGGATCAACGCCGACCGCGCCCGCATCCAGCAGGTGCTTGATAACCTTCTGTCCAACGCGGTGAAATTCTCGCATCGCGGCGGCAGGGTGGATGTGGTGCTGGAAACCGGCCCGACCGGCACCCGCATCAGCATCCGCGATTACGGCACCGGCATCCCCGACGGCGCGCGCGACAAGGTGTTCGGCAAGTTCAGTCAGGTCGACAGCTCCGACCGCCGCGCCCATGGCGGCACCGGCCTTGGCCTGAGCATCGCGCAAGAAATCGTGCAGGCCCATGGCGGCAGCATCGACTATACCAGCACCATCGGCAAAGGCACCACCTTCACCGTCGATTTTCCACAAAGCTAAGCCCGGATTTCGCCATGCACCTGCCCCCCCTGTCCGCCGAAACCCTCGCCCCGATCCGCGCCCGCTTCCTGCTGGCACTGCGCGACCGCGAAGCCCGCGTGGCCCAGGCGGCGCTGTCGGCCAGCACGACCCAAGCCGCGCTGCTGCTCGACGATGCCCACAAGATCCGCGGCGTGGCACCGATGCTTGGCATGGCGCAGCTTGGCGCCTTGGCCGCCGATGCCGAAGACCGGCTCGATGCGTGGCTCGCGGCCATCCCGCCCGCGCCGCACGCCACGCCCCAACCCATGCCCGACGATCTGCACCAGTGCCTGTGCGCCCTGCACCGCGCCATCCGCGCGGCACTCGGTTAGCCCTGCGCGTCCAGAAAGCGCGCCACCTGCACCGGCAGGCCCACCGGATCAAAGGGCTTGCCGATGATGCCGACCACCCCCAGCCGCGCCATATCCCCGGTCGATACCGCCATGGCCTTGGCCGTCATGAACACGGCAGGCACCGACCCCAGCCCCGGCAATCCGCGCAGCGCCTCCAGCGTGACAAGCCCGTTCATGCCGGGCATCATGTAATCGAGGATCAGCAGATCCGGCCCGAACCCTGCGGCCTTTTCCACCGCTTCCGCCCCCGACGCGCATTGCAAAACCTCGAACCCGCCCAGATCGACCAGCACCATGCGGGCGATCAACGCGATATCCGCGTCGTCCTCCACATGCAGCAGACGGGCTAAAGTCGCCATCCGGTAACATCCTCGCCCGATCCCGCGCCCTGTCGCGCGATGCGTCAACTGTTTCATGTTAACTAGCGTTAATCAAGTTTTACCCCTAAGGGGCCGCAACCCGTTGCCTCGCGCCGCAGGGCGCGTATCACTGGCGGCGTAAAGTGACCGGAGACGACATGGACGCGCTTTTGCTTGGGCTGGGTGCCGCACTCTTGTGGGGCCTGCATGATTTCACCGTGCGCTTCGTCGGCTCGCGCACCGATGCGCTTGTGCTGCTGGCCGGAGTGTTCCTCAGCGGGGCGTTGCTTCTGGCACCGCTGGCGCTGGCCACAGGCTGGCAATTGCACGGGCCGCGCGGGCTTGGCCTGTCGGTGCTGGCGGGCGTGGCCTATATGGCGGCGGGCTATGGCCTCTATCGGGCACTCTCGATCGGTCCGGTCTATCTGGTCGCCCCGATCTGCGGCGCGTTTCCCATGGTCTCGGTCGCGCTGGAACTGGCCCGTGGCGGCAGCGTCACCATCGCCGCATGGCTGGGGGCGGCAGTCATCCTTGGCGGCATCGCCCTCGTCGCCCGCGGCGAGGCCGATGCCTCGACCGGCGGCACCCGCAAATCCGCCATCCTCTGGGCCGTCGTCAGCTGTTTCGGCTTTGCCTTCACCTTCGCCCTGTCGCAATGGGCCGCCGAAGCGGGCGCGCCGCTGCAAGTGGCGCTGGTGGCACGAACGACAGCCACCCTCATCGCCCTTGCCTCGATCCTTGCCCTGCGCCCCGCCATCGCCCCCACGCTGCGGTCATGGCGTCCCATGCTGCTGCTCGGCCTGCTCGATGTCAGCGCCCTTACCACGGTCACGCTGGCGGGTGGCTTGCCGCATGCCGAATACGCCTCGGTCGCGGCCTCGATCTTCGGCGTGGTGACGATCCTTCTGGCATGGCGTTTCCTTGGCGAACGCCTCGGTCCGGTGCAGTGGCTGGGCTGCGTGCTGGTTTTCGGCGGCATCGCGGCGCTTGGCCTGACAGGTCAGACCGCCCATGGCTGAAACGGAAGACCGCGTGTCGGAAACGGATGGCATGGCGAAAGCCGCCCTGCCCCATATTGCCGCACAGAAAGACGCGCCGCCACAGGCGCCAGCACACGGGCAGGATTCCCCATGCGATATTCAGGCTTCCGCGTGATCCGCGAGGCGCTTACCGGACACAAGGGCTGGGGCCCTGCATGGCGCGATGCCACCCCGCAGGCAGCCTATGATTACATCATCGTCGGCGGCGGCGGCCACGGGCTTGCCACGGCCTATTACCTTGCCAAGGAATTCCGCCAGTCGCGCATCGCCGTTGTGGAAAAGGGCTGGATCGGCGGCGGCAACGTCGGGCGCAACACCACGATCATCCGCTCCAATTACCTGCTCGACGGCAACGAACCCTTCTACGAATTCTCGCTCAAACTGTGGGAGGGGCTGGAGCAGGACTTCAACTACAACGCCATGGTCAGCCAGCGCGGCATCATCAACCTGTTTCACACCGATGCACAGCGCGACGCCTATACCCGTCGCGGCAATGCCATGATCCTGCACGGCGCCGATGCCGAACTTCTGAACCGCGATCAGGTCCGCGCCCTCTATCCCTTCCTCAACTTCGACAACGCCCGCTTCCCGATCAAGGGCGCCCTTGCCCAACGCCGCGGCGGCACCGTCCGGCACGATGCGGTCGCTTGGGGCTACGCCCGCGGTGCCTCCGACCGCGGCGTCGACATCATCCAGAACTGCGAAGTCACCGGCATCCGCCGCGAGAATGGCCGCGTCACCGGCATCGACACCACGCGCGGCTTCATCGGCGCAAAGAAAGTCGGCGTCGCCGTCGCGGGCAACTCCTCGACCGTCATGGCCAAGGCCGACATGCGCCTGCCCATCGAAAGCCACGTTCTGCAAGCCTTCGTGTCCGAAGGCCTCAAACCCGTGATCGACGGCGTCATGACCTATGGCGCGGGCCACTTCTACGTCAGCCAGTCCGACAAGGGCGGTCTGGTGTTCGGCGGCGATATCGACGGCTACAACTCCTACGCCCAACGCGGCAACATGCCCGTGGTCGAAGACGTGGCCGAAGGCGGCATGTCCCTCATGCCGATGATCGGCCGCGCCCGCCTGCTGCGCTCGTGGGGCGGCATCATGGATATGTCGATGGACGGCTCGCCCATCATCGACAAGACGGGTATCGACGGCCTCTACTTCAACGGCGGCTGGTGCTATGGCGGCTTCAAGGCCACCCCCGCCTCGGGCTGGTGCTTTGCCCATCTCCTCGCCACCGACCGCCCCCATCCCACCGCCACCGCCTACCGCTTCGACCGCTTCCGCAAGGGGTTGATGATCGACGAAAAGGGCCAGGGCGCCCAGCCGAACCTGCACTAAAAGGGCCAAGACATGATCATCAACCACCCCCTCCTCGGCCCCCGCGACGCGCAGGAATTCACCTATCTCGGTGACGCCGCCCTGATGAACCGCCCCGACGGCCTGTCCTTCCCCACGCCCGACGCGGCGCAGGACGCGTTTCACGATTACCTCTACCAGCGCACCAACCCCGCAGGCGAACACCGCGAGCTGTGGTATCACGAACAGGGCGACCGCTCGTGGCTCGTCGTCACCCGCAACACCGTCACGCATGAAATCACCGCCGTAGAACTCGCCCGCGATGTGGCCCGCGCACAAGGGCGCAGCAAATGACCCAAAAGAACCGCATCACCGGCGGCCAGATCGACCGCACCCGCACGCTTTCGTTCACCTTCGACGGCAAAAGCTACGCAGGCCACCCCGGCGACACGCTGGCCTCGGCGCTTCTTGCCAACGGCGTCCGCCTCATGGGCCGCAGCTTCAAATACCACCGCCCGCGCGGCCCGCTCTCGGCAGGCTCCGAAGAACCCAACGCCATCGTCCAGCTTCGGTCTGGCGCACGGCAGGAACCCAACACCCGCGCCACCGTGGCCGAGCTGTTCGACGGCCTCACCGCCTCCAGCCAGAACCGCTTTCCGTCACTGTCCTTCGACCTGATGGGCGTGAACGACCTTCTCTCGCCCTTCTTCGCGGCAGGATTTTACTACAAGACCTTCATGTGGCCCGCCAAATTCTGGGAAAAGGTCTACGAGCCGATCATCCGCCACGCCGCAGGCTTGGGCGCGCTCTCCAAGCAAGACGACCCCGACGAATACGACAAGGGCTTTTTGCACTGCGATCTCCTGATCATCGGTGCAGGCCCCGCAGGCCTGTCAGCCGCGCTGACCGCAGGCCGTGCAGGCGCGCGCGTCATCGTGACGGATGAAGATTTCCGCATGGGCGGTCGCCTCAACGCCGAAACCTTCACCTTGGGCGACCAAAGCGGTGCCGACTGGGCCACCGCGACCGTGGCCGAACTCGCCCAGATGCCATCGGTCCGCCTGATGCCCCGCACCACCACGCTTGGCGCGATGGACCACGGCATCTACTCCGCCGTCGAACGCGTTTCAGACCACCTCGCCGCCCCCCTCGCAGGCAAACCCCGCCAGACCCTCTGGCGCATCTACTCCGCCCGCGCCCTCCTCACCGGCGGAGCCACCGAACGCCCCATCGCCTTTGAAAACAACGACCGCCCCGGCATCATGCTGGCAGGCGCCCTCCGCGCCTATGCCAACCGCTGGGGTGCAACAGTGGGCGACCGCGTAGCGGTGTTCACCAACAACGACGACGGCCTTCGCACCGCGACCGACCTTCAGGCCAAGGGCATCGACGTGGCCGCCGTGATCGACACCCGCACCGGCGGCCCGCTTTTGCCCGGCATCCGCCATCTGCAAGGCGCCGAAGTGACCGGATCGACCGGACGCCTCGGCCTGTCGTCCATCACCATCCGCCATGCGAACGGCCGTTCGGAAACTCTGCCCGTCACCGCCCTCGGCGTCTCGGGCGGCTGGAACCCCAACCTCAACATCGCCAGCCACCACCGTGGCCGCCCCGTCTGGAACGAAACGCTCGCCGCCTTCACCCCCGGCCCGACCGGCCCCGTGGGCCTGACCGCCGCAGGTGCCGCCGCAGGCGAAATGTCCACCCACGCCGCCCTGCACGGCGGGGCAAACGCCGCCATCGCCGCCCTGTCCGACCTTGGCCGCACCGCCACCAAACCCGACCTTCCAAGCGCCGAAGACGCCCCCCTGAACCTGTCGCCCAAATGGTATGTGGCAGGCAAAGGCCGCGCCTGGGTCGACCAGCAGAACGACGTCACGGTAAAAGACGTCAAACTCGCCCATCAGGAAAATTTCGTCAGCGTCGAGCACCTCAAACGCTACACCACGCTGGGCATGGCAACCGATCAGGGCAAGACCGGCAACATCCTCGGCCTCGCCGTCATGGCCGAACTGACCGGCAAATCCATCCCCGACACCGGCACCACCATCTACCGCCCGCCCTACACCCCCGTCGCCATGGGCGCGCTCGGTGGCCGCTCGCGCGGGCACGACTTCAAACCCACCCGCCTGACCCCCTCGCACAAATGGGCCAGCGAACAGGGCGCCGTCTTCGTCGAGGTCGGCATGTGGCTCCGCGCCCAATGGTTCCCCAAACCGGGCGAAACCACATGGCGTCAATCCGTCGACCGCGAAGTGCTGGCCACGCGGGCTTGCGTCGGCATCTGCGACGTCACCACGCTGGGCAAGATCGACATACAGGGCACCGATGCAGGCGCCTTCCTCGACCGCGTCTATGCCAACACCTTCTCGACCCTCGCGGTGGGCAAGGTCCGCTACGGCCTGATGCTGCGCGAAGACGGCATCGTCATGGATGACGGCACCACCGCCCGCATGGGGCAAAACGAATGGGTGATGACCACCACCACCGCCAACGCGGTCCCGGTGTTCCGCCATCTCGAATACGTCCGCCAATGCCTCTATCCCGACATGGACGTGCAACTGATCTCGACGACCGAGGCTTGGGCACAATATTCCGTCGCAGGCCCCAACGCCCGCAAGCTGCTGCAAAAGCTGGTCGATCAAGACATCTCCGACGCCGCCTTCCCCTACATGGCTTGCGGCAACATCACCGTCAAAGGCACCCGCGCGCGGCTGTTCCGCATCTCCTTCTCGGGCGAACTCGCCTATGAAATCGCCGTCCCCACCCGCTACGGCGACGCGATGATCCGCGCGCTGATGGAAGCAGGGCGCGAATTCGACGCCGTGGCCTACGGCACCGAAGCGCTTGGCGTCATGCGCGTCGAGAAAGGCCACGTGGCAGGCAACGAACTCAACGGCCAATCCACCGCGCTCAACATGGGGCTGGGCAAGATGGTGTCGAAAAAGAAAGACGCCATCGGCATGGTCCTGTCAGGGCGCGAGGGGCTCACGACCGAGGACGGCCTGCGCATCGTCGGCGTCAAACCCGTCGACCCCGCCCAACCCCTCACCGCAGGCGCGCATTTGCTCGGCCACGGCAAAGCGGCCATCGCCGCGAACGATGACGGCTGGCTCACCTCGGTCGTCTACTCCCCCCACGTCGGCTCCTCCATCGCGCTCGGCTACCTCAAGAACGGCGCAGCCCGCATCGGCGAACGCCTGCGCGCGGTAAACCTGCTTGCGAAAACCGAGGTCGAGGTCGAAATCGTCTCGCCCCATTTCGTCGATCCCGAAGGAGACCGCCTCCGTGGCTGACCCCCTGCTCAAACCGCTCACACCGCTCGGGTCCGACACCCCCGCCAGCGCCACCATCGGCCCCGTCACGATCACCGAGGTGACAGATACCGCGCTGGCCTCGCTCGCCGCCCGCAGGGGCCAGGACATCAGCGCGGCAGCCAAGGCCGCAGGCATCCCACTGCCCGGCCCCGGTCGCGCCGAACAGGCGGCACCCTATGCCGCCTTCTGGCTCGGCCCCGATCAATGGATGATCGAGGCCCCCTACGCCACCCACGAAGACATCACCGCAGTCCTGAAACCCGTCTTCACCGAGGCTGCCAGCCTCACCGAACAAACCGACGCATGGGTCCGCTTCGACGTGACGGGCGACCGCCTGCCTGCCCTGTTCGAACGGCTCTGCAACGTCGACATCGCCCGCCATGGCGCGGGCTTTGCCACCCGCACCATGCTCGAACATCTCGGCTGCTACGTGGTGATCCGCACGACCGGCCACATCTCGGTCCTAGGCCCGCGGTCCTCGGCCGCCAGCCTCTATCACGCGCTCACAACGGCGGCAAAATCGGCCTTCTGACAACTCTGACCCACGCCAATCCTCAGCCGAGGGGGGCTGCCGCCAGCCCCCCTACCCCCCCCCCCCGCGTGACCCAACCTGACGCCCACGCCCCTTAGCCCGCCGCTCCCTCCCCGCTTCATACTCGCGCGAATATCCTCAGGGGGTGAGGCGCAGCCGAGGGGGGCCGACAGCCCCCCTGACGTCCCAACGTCAAGCCCGCCCCTTGGCCCGCCTCTCCCTCCCCGCTTCACGCCCACGCAAATATCCTCAGGGGGTGAGGCGCAGCCGAGTGGGGCTGACAGCCGACCTTACCCCCCTCAGCCCGCAGCCCAACCTGACGCCCGCACCCCTTGGCCCGCCTCTCCCTCCCCGCTTCACGCTCGTGCAAATATCCTCAGGGGGTGAGGCGCAGCCGAGGGGGGCCGACAGCCGACCTTACCCCCCTCAGCCCGCAGCCCAACCTGACGCCCACACCCCTTAGCCCGCCTCTCCCTCCCCGCTTCACGCCCGCGCAAAAATCCTCAGGGGGTGAGGCGCAGCCGAGGGGGGCTGACAGCCCCCCTTACGCCCCCAACGTCAAGCCCGCCCCTTAGCGCGCTAATCCCTCCCCGCTTCACGCCCGCGCAAATATCCTCGGGGGGTGAGGCGCAGCCGAGGGGGGCTGACAGCCCCCCTGACGCCCCAACGTCAAGCCCGCCCCTTAGCCCGCCTCTCCCTCCCAGCTTCACGCCCGCGCAAATATCCTCAGGGGGTGAGGCGCAGCCGAGGGGGGCTGACAGCCCCCCTGACGTCCCAACGTCAAGCCCGCCCCTTGGCCCGCTGCTCCCTCCCCGCTTCACGCCCGCGCAAATATCCTCAGGGCGTAAGGCGCAGCCGAATGAGGCCGACAGCTGACCTTAGCCCCCTCAGCCCGCAGCCCAACCTGACGCCCACACCCCTTAGCCCGCCTCTCCCTCCCCCGTTTCACGCTCGCGCAAATATCCTCAGGCGTGAGACGCTGCCGAGGGAGGCCGACAGCCGACCTTATCCCCCTCAGCCCGCAGCCCAACCTGACGCCCGCGCCCCTTGGCCCGCCTCTCCCTCCCCGCTTCACGCCCGCGCAAAAATCCTCAGGGGGTGAGGCGCAGCCGAGGGGGGCTGACAGCCCCCCTTACGCCCCCAACGTCAAGCCCGCCCCTTAGCGCGCTAATCCCTCCCCGCTTCACGCCCGCGCAAATATCCTCGGGGGGTGAGGCGCAGCCGAGGGGGGCCGACAGCCCCCTTTACGCCCCCAACGTCAAGCCCGCACCCCTTAGCCCGCCTCTCCCCCGTTTCACGCCCGCGCAAATATCCACGGGGCGTCAGGCGCAGCCGAATGGGAGCTGACAGCCCCCTTTACCCCCCAAACCCGCACCCGCGACCCATCGCCCGCGAAATCCCGCGACTGCGCAGCGCAGAACCAGCCCCGCGGGGGGTCAGGGGGGCTGCATAGCCCCCCTACTCGCTCGGAGCCATCGCCCCCGCCAGCCCGCGCATCCCCACCAGGCGCCGGCGCTCGTCGGCGGGGTAAACGCCGAAAGCCTCGGCATAATGCCGCGTCATCGGGGTGGAACTGGCATAGCCCACCGACAGCGCGATCTGGGTGATGGTCTGGGTCGAATACAGCACCTTCTGCCGTGCCTTCTTCAGCCGCATCAGGCGGTAATACTGCAAAGGGCTCTGCCCCGTCGCCAGCTTGAACACCCGCTCCAGATGCCGCTCAGACATGCCCACGGCGTCCGCCACATCGGCGATGCGCACGGGGTCTTCGATATGGTCGGCAAAGACCTGCACCGCCACGCGCACCGGTTCGGGCAGCATGTCATCCGTGCCGCCCACCTTTTGCGCAGGCACCTTCTGCGTCGTATCGTCCGACCGCACGAAGGGGTGCTGGAACCAGCAGGCCACCTCGGTCATCGTCTCGCGCCCCAGCCGCTCTTCGATCATGTGCAGCATCATGTCGAACACCGCCCCGGCCCCGCTTGCCGTATTCCGCCGCCGGTCCCGCACGATCACCGATTGCGACGCCTCGACGTCCGGAAATTCCGACCGGAACGCCGCCTCGTAGCACCAATGCACCGAAACCGCCCGCCCCCCCATCACACCCGCCCGCACCAGAGGGAACACCCCGCCGGAAAACCCGCCCAGCGTCACCCCGCAGCGGTCCATCCAGCGTATCTGCGCCATCGACGGCTTGGGCTTGGAAAACTGCGATTGCGGCATCGACAACAAGAACAGGCACTCCAGCCCCGCCGCATCGGCCAGCGCCATATCCGGGTCGAAACGCACCTCGGCACTCGATTGCACGGGTGCCTTCTCCTCGCCGATCAGCTTCCAGCCAAAGACCTTGCGCCCCGTGATCTCGTTCGCCGCGCGCAACGGCTCGATGGCCGAGGTCAGGCAGGCCATCGGAAATCCGGGGAACAGCAGGAACCCCAGCGTCACCTCGGCTTTCGACGCCTCTTGCATCATGCCATCCCTTCTTTCCTGATGGTGAAATAATTGCTATTCCTGTTGGTGAAAGCAACGGGGAAACGCGCCATGGAAGATTTCGACGACACCGGTTTGCCCCGCGCCAAGCCCGCCTTCGACCAAGACCCGCACCGTGTGCGCGAACTGTCGGAGCGCAATCTCGAACTGGCCATCGGCCGCTCGGTCCGCGCCTTCCGCCGCCAGCAGGGCATGACCGTGGCCGACCTCGCCGCCGTCACGGGCCTGTCGATCGGGATGCTCTCCAAGATCGAGAACGGCATCACCTCGCCCTCGCTCACCACGCTGCAAATCCTGAGCCACGCCTTTTCCACCCCCATCACCAGCTTTTTCCGCGGCTTCGAGGAACGGCGCGAGGTGCAGCACGTCAAATCCGGCCAGCACCTTGAAATCGAACGCCGCGGCACGCGGGCGGGGCACCAGTATCACCTGTTGGGCCATATCGGGTCGAACAATTCGGGCGTGGTGGTCGAACCCTATCTCATCACCCTCACCGCCTCGTCCGACATCTTCCCCACCTTCCAGCATGACGGCATCGAGCTTCTCTTCATGCTCGAGGGCGAGGTGCAGTATCGCCATGGCGACAAGCTGTTCCACCTTGAACCCGGCGACAGCCTGCTCTTCGACGCCGACGCCCAGCATGGCCCCGAAGAACTCCTGAAACTGCCCGCCCGCTACCTGTCGATCATCTCCTATCCGCAAGCCTAGGCGCGCTTCCAGATCTCGAACCGCAACCGCGCAAGGCGGTAGGCGTCGAACAGCGAAATGGCATAGATGAACAGCCCGCCCGCATAGCGCCCCACCACCGAAACATCGGGCGCGGCGGTCTTGGCGGTCAGCGCCCCCAAGAGCAGCATGAAGAACAAGAACACCAGCCCGCGCAGCGGCTGGCGGTTCGCCACCTGCCCCATGCCGGGCAGCACGACGGCCAAAGCGGCCACGGCGTAAGGGTGCATCGGCGGCTTCATGCGATCTTCCTTTGGTCTTGGTGCAACACTGCCGCGCGCAACGTGCCCAACGCCGCCATCGCAGCCCGCAACATCGCCGGATCGACGGGCCTTTGGCCCAGATCGGTCTGGCGCAAAATCAGGTAATTCCGCCGCTCGGCCTCTTCGACCAGCAGCGTGACGCGCAGCCCCTTGGCCGAGACGACCACTTCCTTCAGCCGCTCCTGCCCCAAGGCCAGCACCGGCAAAAGCAGCCCCGCATCCGGCATCACGGCCGCGTCGTTGGTCCGCAGCGCCGCATCCGCCGGAAAGCCCGCAGGCAGGGCCACCTGTTCGGCCACGTCGCGAAAGCGCGAGAACCCCTCGCCCCCCGTCGGCCGCAGCATCAGATGCAACGTCCCCGCAACCGGCATCGGCTCGGGCAGGCTGACCAGCAGCCACAACGCGGGCAGCTTCCTGACCCCCAGCGCATCGGGCACCAGCTGCACATCCCAGCGCAGCCCCCCCGCCGTTCCCGCCATACGCGGATAGCCCAGCGGCGAAACCTTCACCATCCGGTCCGAAAACAGCCCCGAACACCCGTCGAACAACCCCGCCCGCCGCGCCATCACCCTCCCGCGCCGCCGCGACGACAGCCCGAAGACCACCCCGCCAAGGGCAGCCAGAACAAGCAAGACAGCGGCTTCAGCCAGCATCGGCACCCCCGAAAAATTCCGGCCCGCCGTTCAGGCGGGCCGGACGCATCCTCAATACCCCTTGGGCTTCGGCCATGGCATGGTGAACTGGTCCGCCCGCTTGACGAAGCGGTAGCGCCAGAAGTGGAACCACAGCGAGACCACGATATAGAAACTGACCATCGCAATCAGCTGCGTCCCGTAGCCAAGGAACACCGCGAAATAGGTCAGCGAACACAAGGCCAGCAAGACCAGCGCCGGAACCGGATGGAACGGATGCACATAGCCGCGCTTGATCGTATCGAGCGGCCATTTGCGCCGGAACAGGATGATGTTGATCGGCATGAACGTGTAACCGAGCAACCCCGACAGGATCGAAAAGGTGATCACCTGATCCAGCGGTGCGCCAAGCGCGAAAATCAGCGCAATCGGCACCAGAAAGATGATCGACCGGTAAGGCGTGCGATAGGTCGGATGCACCGCCCCGAACCATTGCGGCAGGTAATGGTCGCGCCCCATCGAAAACCACGCCCTCGACGCATCGTTGATGCAGCCGTTGGCCGATGCCAGCGTGGCAAACAGCGTCCCGAACCCCAGCACGATGATCAACGCGTTCGATCCCGTCATCTGCGCCGCGCTGAACAGCGGCGCCACCGCCCCGTTCACCCCGTCACCCAGATATTCCCACGGCAAAAAGCCCACGCAAATGTACCACGTCAGCGTCGCCGCAATCAGCAGCGTCATGATCCCCGCCAGCGTGCCAAAGGGCAGCGACCGCGCCGGGGATCTCACCTCTTCCGCTGCCTGCGTGGTGCCTTCGATCCCCAGATAGAACCACAGCCCGAAATGCATCGCCGCCAGCACGCCCAGCCAACCATAGGGCAGCGCCGCCTGCCCCGACATCAGCTCGGCATGGGCCAGCGGGCTATCGGCACTCCACGGCGCGCTTGCCACGAACAGCACGAGGATTGCGCAGAACGCAAAGGCGGTGATCACAAGGTTGAAGTTCAGCGTCGCCAGCACCCCGCGATAGTTCAGCCATGCCAGAAACACGATGGCCAGAATGATGAACGGCCTCTGGTCCAACGCTTCCGTCGCCCCCGTCATATCGGCCGCGACCGACATCAAGTATCCCAACGTAATCGCATTGCCCGCTTCCAGCATCGTATAGGCGAACACCAGATACAGCCCCACGTTGAACGCCATAAGCGGGCCGACGATATGCTTGGCTTGGGTATATTGCCCGCCCGCGGCGGCGACCGTGGAAGTCACCTCCGAATCGATCATGGCCACGCAGGAATACAAGATCCCCGCAAACCAGCAGGCGATCAGCGCCGCATAGGCCCCGCCTTTGCCGACGGCAAAGTTCCAGCCCATATACTCGCCGACCAGCACGATCCCCACGCCAAGCGCCCAGACATGCGCCGGACCCAGCACGCGGGCCAACCCCACCTTGCTGCCCTTGGCGGCCATGCCGTCAATGTCTTTCGATGTGATGTCGAAATCCGTCATGACCGGCCCCCCACGACATGCTCTTCGGTCATCGCCTCGATCTCGCCCTCGCGCGACGAGGTGAGCACCTCCTCGGAATAGGTCGTGTCGGTCTTGAACCAGTCGTAAATCATGTGCAGGGCGAAAACCGCCGACAAAGCCCATGCGCCGTATTCGATCATTGTCCACATGGCCATGTTCCTATCGCCCTGAATTCTTGCCGAATTTCTCGTCGATCACCTCGCGGTATTCCTGTTCCGACAGGCGCAGCATCATGGCGAAATACCCCACGATCACCACGACCATCAGCGCCATTGCGCCCCAGGTAAAGGAATAGTCGAACCGCGCCGTAATCATGTCATGCGCCGCCGCCGGATCGGCAAAGCCAAGCTGTTGCCAGCGCTCCACCATGGTCGGGTTCTGGCCCAGGCTTTCCCACGTCGGATTCTCGGCGGTGATCGGCACCTTGCTCGACCCCGCAAGCCCCAGCCACAGCGGGATGTAAAGCGCCCCGATCGACAATATCAGCAGCACGATCACGTCGATCACCTGCCCCAGCTTGCCCTGCGGCGGCGGAATGTAACGGGCCATGGTCATCCCCTCCGCGCGGCGCGGGCTTCATCAAGGAACTTGATGTCCAGCCCGTAGATGAAATCGCGGTCCTCGCGGTAATGGCTCAGCATCGCCAACATGGCGGCGGTGTTGAAAATCAGCACGATCACCCCGCCCGCCAGCAAAAGCACCCGCGCCCCGCCGTTCGGCGCGATGCCCCATGTGGCATAGGCGACAAAGAACATCGCCACCCACAAGCCGATGATGAAAGCCCAGGCGACGGTGACATCGCGCCGGTGCATGGACGTAATCCTTGCATTCAGGTCGTTCACAACTTCCTCCCTGTGGTCCTTTCTGTCACCGCAGCGCCGGACCGAACCGCAGCGGCTGTTCTTTTGAGTGAACTTTGTTGTCCAAAGGGAAACACACCCCTTTCCTTCTGTCAAAACTTTTGCCTAAAAATCTTGCAAAATGAAAACTCGGCCAAGTCCGCGTCGACTGCTTACCCTGTGGGAAAAAAAGTTTCTTCCCAGTTGAACGGGCCGGAAGGGTTTGCTAGCGTAACGTCCAGAGACGAACAAAGGAGCCTGCGCCATGTGCGGAATCGTCGGTCTGTTCCTGAAAGACCCCAAGCTCGAGCCGCGGCTCGGCGAGATGCTCACCGATATGCTGATCACCATGACAGACCGCGGCCCCGACAGCGCGGGCATCGCCATCTATGGCCGCCCCGAAAAGGGCAAGGCCAAGCTGACGGTGCAATCGGCCACCCCCGACGCCGATTTCGAAACGCTGGCCGCCGATCTGGGCCAGGCCATCGCCGCCAAGGTGACGGGTGCCGCCAAAGACACGCATATGGTTCTGGAACTTCCCGAAGACCGGCTTGACGCCGCCCGCCACGCCCTGCGCGCCCTGCGCCCGAACGCCAAGGTTATGAGCGCGGGCGAAGGAATTGAAATATATAAGGAAGTCGGCCTTCCCAAAGATGTCGCCGCCCGCTTCGACATCGCCCACATGTCCGGCACCCACGGCATCGGCCACACCCGCATGGCCACCGAATCCGCCGTCACCACCATGGGCGCACATCCCTTCTCGACCGGCTCCGACCAGTGCCTCGTGCACAACGGCTCGCTTTCCAACCACAACTCGGTCCGCCGCGTCCTGAAACAGGCAGGCATGACCTTCGAGACCGAAAACGACACCGAAGTTGCCGCCGCCTTCATCAGCCACAAACTGCGCGAAGGCTCGAAACTGGGCGAGGCGATGGAAGCCACGCTGACCGACCTCGACGGTTTCTTCACCTTCGTCGTCGGCACCAAGAACGGCTTCGGCGTGGTGCGCGACCCCATCGCCTGCAAGCCCGCCGTCATGGCCGAAACCGACCAATACGTCGCCTTCGGCTCGGAATACCGCGCCATGGTCAACCTTCCGGGCATCGAATCCGCCCGCGTGTGGGAGCCGGAACCGGCAACCGTCTATTTCTGGGAACGCTGATTATGCAGACATTCGACCTTGAAGCGCACGGGTTGCGCAGCCTCAACTCGGCCCTCCACGCCCTGCGCGGCCAGACCAACCAGACCGCTTGGGAAATCGTGAACCCCAAGGGCGCGCACGCCATCGCCGTCGGCCTCGATGCGCCCATCGACGTGACCGTGCGCGGCTCGACCGGCTACTATTGCGCGGGCATGAACAAACAGGCCACCGTCCGCGTCAAAGGCTCGGCCGGTCCGGGTGTTGCCGAAAACATGATGTCGGGCACCGTCATCATCGACGGCGACGCCAGCCAATACGCCGGAGCCACCGGTCGCGGCGGCCTTCTCGTCATCAAGGGCAACGCCTCCTCGCGCTGCGGCATCTCGATGAAGGGCATCGATATCGTCGTGCATGGCAACATCGGCCACATGTCCGCCTTCATGGCCCAATCGGGCAACATGGTCGTCCTTGGCGACGCGGGCGAAGCCTTGGGCGACTCGCTCTATGAAGCCCGCCTTTTCGTGCGCGGCTCGGTCAAATCGCTGGGTGCCGACTGCATCGAGAAAGAAATGCGCCCCGAACACATCGCCATCCTCGCCGACCTGCTGAAACGGGGCGAGGCCGACCATCTGGCCAAACCCGAAGAGTTCAAACGCTACGGGTCAGCCCGCAAGCTTTACACCTTCAACATCGACAACGCGTCATCGTACTAAGGGCACATTGATATGACCGATTTCCCCCATACCCCGCCCAAGATTTCGTGGACTTATAACAACGACGTCAACGCCGAAATCCGCCGCGCCGCAGCCACCGGCATCTACGACATCCGCGGCGGTGGCTCGAAGCGGAAACTGCCGCATTTCGACGACCTTTTGTTCCTCGGTGCCTCGATCAGCCGCTACCCGCTCGAAGGCTACCGCGAGAAATGCGCCACCGACGTCTGGCTTGGCACCCGCTACGCGAAAAAACCCATCCACCTCGATATCCCCGTCACCATCGCGGGCATGTCCTTCGGTGCGCTCTCCGGCCCCGCGAAAGAAGCCCTTGGCCGTGGCGCGTCAGCGGCTGGCACCAGCACGACCACAGGCGACGGCGGCATGACCGAAGAGGAACGCGGCCATTCCAAAACCCTCGTCTACCAATACCTGCCCAGCCGCTACGGCATGAACCCCGATGACCTGCGCCGCGCCGATGCCATCGAAGTCGTCGTCGGCCAGGGTGCCAAACCCGGCGGCGGCGGCATGCTTCTGGGGCAAAAGATCTCCGACCGCGTCGCCATGATGCGCAACCTCCCCAAAGGCATCGACCAACGCTCGGCCTGCCGCCACCCCGACTGGACGGGGCCGGACGATCTGGAAATCAAGATCCTCGAAATCCGCGAGATCACCGATTGGGAAAAGCCGATCTACGTCAAGATCGGCGGCGCACGCCCCTATTACGACACCGCCCTTGCCGTCAAGGCCGGCGCTGATGTCGTCGTGCTCGACGGCATGCAGGGCGGCACCGCCGCCACGCAGGACGTGTTCATCGAAAACGTCGGCATGCCCATCCTCGCCTGCATCCCGCTGGCGGTCAAAGCGCTGCAAGACCTCGGCATGCACCGCAAGGTGCAGCTCATCGTCTCGGGCGGCATCCGTTCCGGCGCAGACGTGGCCAAAGCCATGGCACTGGGCGCAGACGCGGTGGCCATCGGCACCGCCGCCCTGATCGCTTTGGGCGACAACGACCCCGCGCTCGAGGCCGAATACAACAAACTCGGCACCACCGCAGGCGCCTATGACGACTGGCACGAAGGCAAAGACCCCGCAGGCATCACCACCCAGGACCCCGAACTTTACGGTCGCTTCGACCCGATCCTCGGTGGCCGCCGCCTGAAGAACTACCTCAAGGTGATGACGCTCGAGGCGCAAACCATCGCGCGGGCCTGCGGCAAGAACCACCTGCACAACCTCGAACCCGAAGACCTTTGCGCGCTGACCATCGAGGGCGCTGCCATGGCGGGCGTGCCCCTTGCAGGCACCAACTGGATACCGGGCCGCAACGGCTTCTGACCCCGACACGTTACATACACCGGCAAAAAGCCGGACACAAAGACAGGACAGGGAGTTTACACTATGGCAATCGATCTTGCCGCTTGGGCCGCCGAACGGGGCGTCAAATACTTCATGATCTCCTACACCGACCTCTTCGGTGGCCAGCGGGCGAAACTGGTGCCGACGCAGGCGATCAACGACATGGCCGAAGATGGCGCAGGTTTCGCCGGTTTCGCCACATGGCTCGACCTGACGCCCGCCCACCCCGACATGATGGCGGTGCCCGACCCGACCTCGGTGATCCAGTTGCCGTGGAAGAAAGACGTGGCATGGGTCGCCGCCCGCTGCGTCATGGATGGCAAACTGCTGGCGCAAGCCCCGCGCAACGTGCTCGAAAAGCTCGTGGCCGAGGCCGCAAAGGAAGGTTTGCGCGTCAAGACCGGGGTGGAACCCGAATTCTTCATCCTCAACGCCGACGGCGACGCCTGTTCCGACATCTACGACACGGCAGAAAAGCCCTGCTACGACCAGCAGGCGATCATGCGCCGCTACGATGTCATCAGCGAAATCTGCGATTACATGCTGGAACTGGGCTGGGAGGCCTACCAGAACGACCACGAAGACGCGATCGGCCAGTTCGAGATGAACTGGAAATACGACGATGCCCTGCAAACCGCAGACAAGCACAGCTTCTTCAAATTCATGGTCAAATCGGTCTCGGAAAAGCACGGCTTCCGCGCCACCTTCATGCCCAAACCCTTCAAGGGGCTGACGGGTTCGGGTTGCCACGCCCATATCTCGGTCTGGTCGATGGACGGCAAGACCAACGCGTTTTCCGACCCGTCCAAGGAACTGTCGCTGTCGGACCGTGGCCGCAGCTTCCTTGGCGGCATCATGAAACACGCCTCGGCCCTTGCCGCGATCTGCAACCCGACCGTGAACAGCTACAAGCGCATCAACGCACCCCGCACCTCGTCGGGCGCGACATGGGCGCCCAACACCGTGACATGGACCGGCAACAACCGCACCCACATGGTCCGCGTTCCCGGCCCCGGCCGGTTCGAGTTGCGCCTGCCCGATGGCGCGGCCAACCCCTACCTGCTGCAAGCCGTCATCATCGCCGCAGGCCTCGATGGTGTGCGTACCAACGCCGATCCGGGCCGCCGCTACGACATCGACATGTATAGCCAAGGCCACACCGTCAAAGGTGCGCCGAAACTGCCGCTGAACCTGCTCGACGCGCTGCGCGAATACGACAAGGACAAAACGCTCAAAGCCATGATGGGCGAGGAATTCTCAAGCGCCTACGTCAAACTCAAGCACCGCGAATGGGACAGTTACGTCGCCCATTTCTCGCGCTGGGAACACGAAAACACGCTCGACATCTGACGCACCAAGACAGGGGGGCTTCCAGCCCCCCTCCGGCCTGCCGGCCTCCCCCCCGCTTTCGCCACGGCGTCGCGCAAATCGAGTATTTGCCGCAAGGATGAAGGGGAAAAACCACCTTCATTCACGCTGGCTCAAATATCCTCGGGGGGTGCTGCACGCGCCGTGCGGGCGGAAAGCACCCGTCTTTGCAACGTTTCAGCAAGGAAAATGGTCGGGGCGGTGGGATTCGAACTCACGACCCTCTGCACCCAAAGCAGATGCGCTACCAGACTGCGCTACACCCCGACTGACCGTTTCTTAATGCGACAGCCGCCGCACTACAACCGCGAAAACGCGCCTTGCGGTCAGTTACAGGGCCAGGCGGCAATGTCGCGCGCAATCGCCGGATGCCGCAGCACTGCCCCCGGCCCGATGCCCAGATTTCCAGCCATCCCGGCATTGACCTCGACCACGTATTGCACGCCCGCGCCCCCGTCGACCGGCGTCAGATTGCCCGGTTCGGCATGGGCCTTTACCCGCGTGACGGTCCCGCTGGCATCGGCAAAGATCATGTCCAAAGGAATCAGCGTATTCTTCATCCAGAACGACACCGGACGCGGGCTGTCGTAAACGAACAACATTCCCGCCATCGACGCCATCTGCGACCGGAACATCAGCCCCTTGGACCGTTCCGCGCCGGTATCTGCTATCTCGACACTGAACCGCGACACGCCACCGGCCGCCAGAATATCAAGCTGCCCCGATGCACAGCTTCCATCCGCCGATGCAGCCCCGCCCGTGACACTGGCCACGAGCAGGCCGGCACTCAGCCACCCTGACGGGTTGCGGCTTCCCATGAAAGCACCTGCATCGCCATGCGGCCGCGCTTACCATCGACGATGCGAAGGCAGATCGCCTCGCCCGCCTGAAGATCGGCGAAACCGGAAATACGCAAAACTTCGATATGGATGAACACGTCTTCCGACCGGCCAAAGACATTGGCGAACCCGAATCCCTTGGCCTTGTCGAACCATTTGACCCGCGCAGGCTCCATCGGCAAGGCCGCGACCTCTTCCAAGGAAGCAGGCGCGTCCTCGTCCCCCAAGGGGAACGCCACGCCTTGCGGAGGCTCGATCGAAATCACCTCCACCGCCTGAACGCCACGTTGCGTCATCTGCACATTCACCGAAATACCAGCACCGTCAGCAACCGAATTCTGCCCATAGTTACGCAAGACATTGGCGTGCAGCAGAATATCTGCGCCGCCCTCGTCCGCTACAATGAACCCGAAACCCTTGCCCGGATCAAACCACTTTACCCGACCATGCACGATTTGCACGGTCTTTTCTTCATCTGTCATATCGAGAGCCATTCCCCAGAGTTAGCCCCATCGCCGCAAACCATGACGTGAAACGGCGCTGAATATCAAGGCCAATTCGTTAACGGACTTTACCCAAAACCTGCCCAAAAGGTTAAGCTCACGGATTAAGCCGCTGTATTGTCCAAGGTTCTTGCGCACCGGTCCGCGTCCATCTGAAACGATCGTGTAAACGGAATGCGCCATCGGCCCAGAATTCGATTTCAACCGGAACGATGCGTATCCCACCCCAAAACGCCGGTCGGGGCGGGTTGGTTCCCTTGGTCGCGGTAATTTTTGCAACCTCCGCCATCAGCCCCGCGCGCGATGCCAAGGGCTGCGATTGCGCCGAAGCCCAGGCCCCCAGACGGCTTTTCAGGCTGCGACTCGCATAATAGGCATCGGCCTTTGGCCCGTCCTCGCGCTCGGTCACCCCCCGCACGCGGATCTGGCGGTGCAAGGATTTCCAGTGCAGCACAAAGGCCGCCTTGCCGGTTGCAGCGATCTCTTGCCCCTTGCGGCTCGTATAGTTGGTGTAAAAGACGAAAGCGCTGTCCTCGATGTCTTTCAGCAGCACCATCCGCACATTCGGCATGCCGCTTTCGTCCACGGTGGCAAGCGCGATGGCATTGGGATCGTTCGGCTCGACCGGTTCTGCCTCGGCCAACCAGCGCCGCGCGATGGAAAACGGGTCGTCCCCCTCGAAAATTCCGCCTCTGTCCATGTCACTCCTGTTCCGGCGTCCCTTGCCCTGCGCCAGTTCCTGCCCGCGCCGCCCTTGATGCAGGCGAAGCTATCGCCTACACCTCGGCAGCATCGGACAAGGGTGGGTGAGGGACAGGCAATGTCAACCGGACTTATGGCAGGAAAACGCGGCCTCATCATGGGGCTGGCGAACGACAAATCCATCGCTTGGGGCATCGCCAAGACCCTGGCCGACCACGGCGCGGAAATGGCCTTTTCCTATCAGGGCGAAGCGCTGAAAAAGCGGGTCGAACCGCTCGCCGCCTCGATCGGCACGCCGCTCCTCTATGAATGCGACGTGGCGGATGAGTCCTCGATGGACGCGCTTTTCGCAGGCCTGCAAGACAAATGGGGCACGCTCGATTTCGTCGTGCATGCCATCGGCTTTTCCGACAAGAACGAATTGCGCGGCCGCTACGTCGATACCAGCCGCGCCAATTTCCTGATGTCGATGGACATCTCGGTCTATTCCTTCACCGCCATCTGCAAACGTGCCGCGGCGCTGATGCCCGACGGGGGCAGCCTTTTGACGCTCACCTATTACGGCGCCGAAAAGGTGATGCCACACTATAATGTGATGGGTCTGGCCAAAGCCGCACTGGAAGCTTCGGTGAAATATATAGCCGAGGATCTGGGCAAGGACGGCATCCGCGTCAACGCGATCAGCGCAGGTCCGATCAAGACACTGGCCGCATCCGGCATCGGTGACTTCCGCTACATCATGAAATGGAACGAGCTGAATTCGCCGCTGCGCCGCAACGTGACGCAAGAAGAGGTCGGCAAGGCCGCGCTTTACCTGCTGTCCGATCTCGGCTCGGGCACCACGGGCGAAAACCTGCACGTCGACGCAGGCTACCATGTCGTCGGCATGAAGGCGGTCGACGCCCCCGACATCGACGCCGTGACAGGCCGGAACGGCAAAGAATAACCGCCATGACACCCGCCGCCTTTGCCGCCTTTTCGGGTCTGGTGGTGTTTGCCGCCATCAGCCCCGGTCCGGCCGTGCTGATGTCGGCGCGCACCGGCCTGACCGAAGGTTTCCGCACGGGGGCGATGCTGGCCTTGGGCATCGCGACCGGCGCGGTGATCTGGGCGCTTGCTGCCGTCTTCGGGCTGACGCTGCTGTTTCAGGCCGCACCCTCGCTGCTCTGGGCGCTCAAACTCTGCGGCGCGGCCTACCTCTTGTGGATGGCCTTCCACCTCTGGCGCGACGCAAAGCGCCCCTTCGTCACCTCCGACACCCGCGCCCTGCCCCGCTCGCCTTTTGCCGCCTTCCGGCTGGGTCTGTGGACCAATCTTTCCAACCCGAAGGCGGCGGTCATGTTCTCGTCGATCTTCCTTGGCACGCTTCAGGCCGGAACCCCCTATTGGGTGCTGGCCCTGCTGCTTTGCGTGATCTTCGTGTCGGAAACCACATGGAACACCGCCGTCGCGCGCATCTTCTCGCTCGACCGCAGCCGTGCCCGCTACATCGGCCTCAAAACCGTGATCGACCGCAGCTTCGGCGGGCTTCTGGCCCTCCTTGGCCTCAAGATCGTGCTGACATGACCTGCTTCATCTGTTCTTAAATATCCCGGGGGTGCGGGGGCTGGCCCCCGCTTCTTCGTCCGCCAAAGGGGGCCACTGCCATGAACGACCGTCTGCCGCATGAAAAAGGGTTCCACGTCAGTTGGGACCAACTGCACCGCGACGCGCGCGCGCTGGCGTGGCGGCTCGACGGCAAGGGACCGGGCGAAAACGGCGCGTGGAAAGCCGTGGTGGGCATCACCCGCGGCGGGCTGGTTCCGGCCATGATCGTCAGCCGCGAACTCGACATCCGCATCGTCGATACCATCAGCGTCAAATCCTACAACCACCAGACCCAGACCGAATCCCGCGTGACCAAATCCCCGCAAGAGGATCTGATGGGCGACGGCACCGGCATCCTGATCGTCGACGATCTGGTCGACTCGGGCAAAACGCTGGAACTCGTCCGCAAGCTCTACCCCAAAGCGCAGTTCGCCACCGTCTACGCCAAACCCCACGGCAAGCCGCAGGTCGACACCTATGTGACCGAGGTGTCGCAAGACACGTGGATCTTCTTTCCGTGGGACATGGCGCTGCAATATGTCCAGCCCTTCCGCGGCACCGATTGACCCGCCCAAAGGCTTGACGAAACCTTAAGCCTGCGCGCAACGCGTCTGCATCGGCTGTGCATCGGCTGTGCATCGCGTCTCACCGCTCTTGCGCTTGTTCCGGCCAGCCGTTCTAGTCGCCTCTGACAAAGCCGAAGGACACCGCGATGACCCTGATCCTGAACCCCGCCATGGCCGCCACCGACCCGCCGCCGGTGATGGAGGCGCGGCGCTGGTTGCAGGGTGTGGTCTTTCCGGTCGACCGCCCGCTCATCAACGTCAGTCAGGCCGCACCGGTCGAACCGCCGCCCCTGGGCTTGCGTCAGGCTCTTGCCGACGCCGCTCTGACCAATGACGCAGCGCATCTTTACGGCCCCGTGCTTGGCCTGCCCGAACTGCGCTCGGAAATCGCGGCACAATGGTCGGCGTCCTATGGCGGCAGCGTGACCGAAGCGCAGGTGGCCATCACGCAGGGCTGCAATCAGGCCTTTACCGCGATCACCGCCACGCTTGCGGGCCAAGGGGATGAAATAATCCTGCCAACCCCTTGGTATTTCAACCATAAAATGTGGCTCGACATGGCGGGGGTAACGACCGTGCCCCTGCCCGCAGGCACAGGCCTGATCCCCGAAGCCGAAGCCGCCGCCCGCCTGATCACCCCCAAGACCCGCGCCATCGTGCTGGTCAGCCCCAACAATCCCGGCGGCAGCGAATACCCTGCCGAAACGCTGGCCGCCTTCCGCGACCTCTGCCGCGCCAAGGGGATCGCGCTGATCGTCGATGAAACCTACCGCGATTTCGACAGCCGGACTGGTCGCCCGCACGACCTGTTCGCCGATCCCGACTGGGACGATACGCTGATCCAGCTTTATTCCTTTTCAAAGGCTTACAGGCTCACCGGCCACCGCGTCGGCGCCGTCGTCGCCAGCCCCGCCCGTCTGGCCGAGGTCGAGAAATTCCTCGATTGCGTCGCCATCTGCCCCAGCCAGTTGGGCCAGATCGGCGCGCTCTGGGGGATGCAGAACCTGTCGCAATGGGTGGCGGGCGAACGGTCCGAAATCCTGGCCCGCCGCACCGCGATGGTGGGTGGTTTCGCCGCCCTGCCCGACTGGACGCTGCTTGGCTGCGGCGCATATTTCGCTTATGTGGCGCACCCTTACGCCATGGCGTCCGATGCACTGGCCAAGCGTCTGGTGCAGGAAGCCTCGCTTCTGATGCTGCCCGGAACCATGTTCCAGCCGCATGGCGACGCAGGCGGTGCGCGGCAATTGCGGATCGCCTTCGCCAATGTCGACGCCGCCGGTATCGCCGAGATGTTCCGCCGTCTCGCCTCGGTCCGCCTCTAGCCCGCTTGCCCCTTGCGGCGCGACCGCATAGACAGACGCCGATACCTTTCCAGCCCGACAAAAGGCGCGATTATGGCCAAAGCAGACAGCACCGACACCCCAAAGAAGCGCAAGGCCGGCTCGACGCTGGTCTGGGGCCTTCTGGTCCTGATCATGCTGGGCCTTGGCGGCTTCGGCGTCACCAACTTCGGCGGTGGCGTCAGCACCATCGGCCGCGTCGGCGACCGCGAGATCGAGGTGGACGATTACACCCGCGCCTTCCGCCAACAGGTCGATCAGATGTCGCGCCAGTTCGGCATGCAGATGACGCCGGAACAGGCCCGCGCCTTCGGGGTCGACCAACAGGTGTTGCAAGGCCTCGTCGCACGCGCCGCGCTCGACAACGAAACGGCACGCATCGGCATTTCCGCGGGCGATGCCACGCTGGCGGCCGAAATCCAGAAGATGGACGCATTCAAGGGTACTTCGGGCACGTTCGACCGCGAAACCTATCGTTTCGCACTCGAACGCAACAACATGACCGAGACCAAGTTCGAAACCGGCCTGCGCAACGATATCGCCCGTTCCGTCCTGCAAGGCGCAGTCGTCGGCGGATTCACGGCCCCCGCCGCCTATGTAGATACGCTGGCGGCATGGCAGGGCGAGGCGCGGTCTTTCTCGGTGCTGGCCCTGTCGGAAGCAGACCTGACCACGCCGATCGCCACGCCGACCGATGCCGATCTACAGGCCGTGTATGATGCGAAAATTGCCGATTTCACCAATCCAGAAGCCAAGCGCATCACCTATGCAGCGCTGCGCCCCGAAACGCTTGCCCCGTCGATGCCGGTAGAAGACGCAGCCGTAAAAGCCGCCTATGACAGCCGGATTTCCGAATTCATGGTGCCGGAAAAGCGCTTGGTCGAACGTCTGGTCTATCCGACCGAGGACGAGGCGAAAGCTGCAAAAGCCCGTCTCGATGCCAAAACGGCAACGTTCGAGGACCTCGTGGCCGAACGCAAGCTTGCCCTGACCGACATCGACCTTGGCGATGTCAGCCGCGATGATCTTGGCACCGCTGCCGATGCCGTTTTCGGCCTTGCGGCACCCGGTGTGGTGGGCCCCGTCACCACCGATCTGGGGCCTGCGCTGTTCCGGATGAACGCCGTTATGGCGGCGCAAGAAACCACTTTCGACCAAGCCAAGGCCGATCTGAAAGCCGAATTGCAACTGGTCGCTGCCCGCAAGGCGGTTGGTGACAAGCTCGAACAGATCAACGACATCCTCGCTTCGGGTGCCGATCTTGAAGATGCGGCCAAGGAAGCCGGGATGGAATTGGCGACGCTCGACTACAGCACCGCGACACCCTCCGAAGGCATCGCCGCCTTTGCCGGTTTCCGCAGCGCCGCAGAAGCCCTGCAAGAGGGCGATTTCCCCGAGGCGGTCGAGTTGGACGACGGCACGATCGTCGCCCTGCGCCTTGACGAGGTCGTGCCGCCCGCTCCGATCCCATTTGCCGATGCCAAGGCCAAGGTGACCGAAGCATGGCGCGCCGACGCCTTGGCCAAGGCGCTGGCTGCCCGTGCAGGCGAGATTGCGACAAAGGTCGAAGGCGGCGCGTCACTTGGCAGTTTCGGCATCGTCTCGGCCAGCCGCAACCTGACCCGCGACGCCACGCTGCAAGGATTGCCGCCCGATGTGATCAAGACAGCCTTCACGTTGACCGAAGGCAAAGTGTCCGTGCTGGACGTCAAGGGGTTCGTCGGTCTGATCAAGCTTGACGCCATCACCCCCGCCGCGACGACCGGCGAGGATGCAGACGCCCTGCGCGACAGCATCGCCGTTAACGCGCGGCGCGCCATCGCTCAGGATGCATTCAGCCTGTTTTCCGACGCGCTGGGGGTCGAAGCGGGGATCGAACTCGATCAAGCCGCAATCGCGGCGGTCAACGCCCGACTGCAATAAGGCGGCGACCGATGAAACTCAGCCCCGGCTTTGACGAATTCGAACGCGGCTGGATCGCAGGACGAAACCAGGTAGTCCACGCGCGGCTCGCCGCCGACCTCGACACGCCGGTGTCCTTGATGCTGAAACTGGCCGAGGCGCGGGCCGATACTTTCATGCTGGAAAGCGTGACGGGGGGCGAGGTGCGCGGGCGCTATTCGGTCGTCGGCATGAAGCCCGACCTGATCTGGCAATGCCACAGCACCCAAAGCCGCATCAACCGCGAAGCGCGCTTCGATCCCTTGGCCTTCCAGCCGCTCGACGGCGCTCCGCTCGACACGCTGCGCGCACTGATTGCGGAAAGCCGGATCGACATGCCCGAGGGGCTGCCCCCCATCGCTGCGGGGCTGTTCGGCTATCTGGGCTATGACATGATCCGTCTGGTGGAACATCTGCCAAACGTGAACCCCGACCCGCTTGGCCTGCCCGATGCGGTGCTGCTGCGGCCCTCAGTCGTGGCCGTTCTCGACGGGGTGAAGGGCGAGGTCACCATCGTCGCCCCTGCCTGGACCGGATCGGGCCTGACCGCCCGTGCCGCCTATGCCCAAGCCGCCGAACGGGTGATGGACGCGTTGCGCGACCTCGACCGCGCGCCACCTGCGCAGCGCGATCTGGGCGAGGCGCGTCCTGTGGGCGAAGCGGTGTCGAACTTCACCCATGACGGCTACAAGGCCGCTGTGGACCGCGCCAAGGATTACATCCGCGCGGGCGACATCTTTCAGGTCGTGCCAAGCCAACGCTGGGCGCAGCGCTTCGAACTGCCGCCCTTTGCGCTGTATCGGTCGTTGCGACGCACCAACCCGTCGCCCTTCATGTTCTTCTTCAATTTCGGCGGCTTTCAGGTCATCGGCGCCAGCCCCGAAATCCTTGTCCGCCTGCGCGACGGCGAGGTGACGGTGCGTCCCATCGCCGGAACCCGCAAGCGCGGTGCGACGCCGCAAGAGGACAAGGCGCTTGAACTTGATCTTTTGGCCGACCAGAAAGAGCTGGCCGAACATCTTATGCTGCTCGACCTTGGGCGCAACGATGTAGGGCGGGTGGCAAAACTGGGCACAGTGCGCCCGACAGAACAGTTCATCATCGAACGCTACAGCCACGTGATGCATATCGTCTCGAACGTGGTGGGCGACATCGCCGAAGGGCAAGACGCGCTGTCAGCACTGCTGGCGGGCCTGCCTGCGGGCACCGTGTCCGGTGCACCCAAGGTGCGGGCGATGGAGATCATCGACGAGCTGGAGCCCGAAAAACGCGGCATCTATGGCGGAGGCTTGGGCTATTTCGCCGCCGATGGCGAGATGGACTTCTGCATCGCCCTACGTACAGCGGTGTTGAAGGACGAGACCTTGTATATTCAGGCGGGCGGTGGCGTGGTCTATGACAGCGACCCCGAGGCCGAGTATCAAGAGACCGTCAACAAATCCCGCGCCCTGCGTCGGGCCGCAGAAGACGCCGGCATGTTTGCCCGCCGTTCGAACGGCTGACGCCCCGCAGCGCTATTTCGCCAGTCGCAAGACGGCGCTGATCGGGGCCAAGGCGACCGTGGCCCCCCGCCCTTCGACCGTCCATTGCAAGATAGCGGCGATCGTGTCGGGCTTTGTGCTGCCCAGCACCACGACCGAACCTTCCTGCGCCGCGCGAAAGGCGGCGCGGTCCAGGTAGCGCCGGATCACAGGCACGGTTTCACCCGCCCCGTCGAGCAGACGGAACACCGTCGCATGCGGAACACCCTCGCGCTGCGCCACTTGATCGACCGCGCTCAACCCGCGATCGAGTGTCACCACGCCACGCCCTTGGGCGCTGATGATCGGCACGGCGGCAGTGGCGAGTTGCTGGCTGTCCTGCTCCAGTCCGGCCACGCCCAAGGTCGCGACCGCCTCTGGCAGCGCAAGGTCAAGCGCCTGATAGCTTTGTTCGATATCCGAAGCCGTCGCACCCTTTGGCACAGCGCCTGTCTGCATCATCACCTCTTGCCCTGCCTTACGGTAGATCGCGGCGGCCCCGGCTGCACCGGGGGCAAGCGGATCGATGACGAAGGTAACCGCAAAGGGCAGCGCAGCCAGCGTCTCGCGGTCGGTCGCGGCGGCCCCGTCGTCAAGCAGCAAGATGGCGAACAACGGCTTGCTGTCGGGGTTGTCGAAGGGCCGTGCGAACAGCTCAAGCGGAGTCGCCAGCGGGGTCAAAGCCACGGCAGGGTCGGCGGCCGAATCGTCGAGCGGTACGATATCGGTGCCGGGCGCAGCGCGCGCGGTTTCGGTCAGGGGTTTTCCATCCGGCACAATCAGGCGGGGCGCATCAGCGGGCGCATCCGGCTGAAGCATGCGCGGCTGCGTCTCTGACGGAACCTGCGGCAACAGCGCATCTGCGACCGGCTTGGTCGGTGTCGGTTGCAAAAGCGGCTCGTCCGGCGCGATCACGGATGGCGGAGGCGGCTCGACCGTCGAAGGCCCTGCCTCAGCCATTGGTGCAGACGACGGCACGAGGGGCGGCGCAGCGGGAAGGTCGTCGCCGCCAGACAAGGGGGTGTCGGCGGATTCCGGCGCTTGCGGCTGCGAAAGACCGTCGGGCGGGGTGCCGTCTGTCGAGCGGAGTAGCGGTTCGGATGGCTGTTCTATCGCAGGCGTCCTGTCCGACGCTTCTACCTCGGGGGGGGTCGGGGCGGGTTGCAGGGTGGCAGGCGCAGTGGCGTCGTCTGATGCGGGTGGCGGCGGTTCGACCGGATCGCCCGCCGTAGCCGCAAGCGGTTCTGGCGCGATGGCCGCGACTTCGGGCGGGGTTGGCACTTGCGGCAGCGGCACCACCTGAGAGATCACCGCAAGCCCCGCACCGGCGACCACGCCGCCCCAGACCAATCCTGTCACAAACCCACGGATCACGCCGCGCCTCCTGTGCTGTCGGCCCGATAAAGGCCGTGCGGCGGCAACGTCACCTTGACGCCCCGCCCTTGCTCTGCCCATGTATAGCCCGACCCGTCAAGAGCTTCACCCCCTATCCGGCAAGGCCCGCAAGATGCTGCTGCTCATCGATAACTACGACAGTTTCACCTACAATCTGGTCCATTATCTGGGCGAGTTGGGGGCCGATATCGTGGTAAAGCGCAATGATGCGCTCGATGTGCAGGCTGTGATGGCCTTGAACCCCAAGGCAATCGTGCTGTCACCCGGTCCGTGCGATCCGGCACAGGCCGGAATTTGCCTGCCGCTGACCCTTGCTGCGCATGAGGCGCGAATCCCCCTGTTGGGTGTCTGTCTTGGCCATCAGACCATCGGTCAGGCCTTTGGTGGCGATGTCGTGCGCTGCCACGAGATTGTGCATGGCAAGATGGGTACCATGCACCATGGCGGCAAAGGCGTGTTCCGCGACCTGCCCTCGCCGTTTCAGGCCACGCGCTACCATTCGCTGATCGTCGACCGCGCCACCTTGCCCGATTGCCTCGAAGTGACGGCTTGGCTGGAAGACGGCACGATCATGGGACTGCGCCACAAGTCGGCGCTGATCGAAGGCGTGCAGTTTCACCCTGAAAGCATCGCTTCGGAACATGGGCACCACCTGCTGCGTAATTTCCTCGTGGAAGCGGGCGCGCTGGGGGTTCCCGCATGAGCGACGTGCTGCGTCCCCTGATCGGACTGGCGGCAGAGCGTCCGCTCAGCCAAGCCGAAGCCATGCGCGCCTTTGAGGCGCTGTTCAACGGCGAAGGCACGCCCGCCCAGATGGGCGGCTTTCTCATGGCCCTGCGCACACGGGGCGAGACGGTGGACGAATACACCGCCGCCGCAACGGTGATGCGGGCAAAGTGCAACAAGGTCCGCGCCCCTGCCGGAGCGATGGATATCGTGGGCACGGGCGGTGACGGCAAGGGCACGCTGAACATCTCGACTGCAACGGCCTTTGTCGTGGCGGCCTGCGGCGTGGCGGTGGCCAAGCACGGCAACCGCAACCTGTCGTCGAAATCAGGGTCAGCCGATGCACTGACCGAGATGGGCCTGAACGTGATGATCGGCCCCGATGTGGTAGAGCGCTGCCTGACAGAGGCGGGGATCGGTTTCATGATGGCCCCGATGCACCACCCCGCGATGCGCCATGTCGGCCCCGTCCGCGCGGAACTTGGCACGCGCACCATCTTCAACATCCTTGGCCCCTTGACGAACCCCGCTGGGGCGACACGCCAGTTGACCGGCGCCTTTACCGACCGCTTGCTGCGGCCCATGGCCGAAACGCTGCTGAAACTCGGCAGTGAAAAGGCTTGGCTGGTGCATGGCGGCGACGGCACGGACGAATTGTCGATCGCCGCCCGCAGCAAGGTTTGCGCCGTCGAAGGCGGATTGCTAAGGGAATTCGACATTGGCCCCGAAGATGCCGGCCTGCCCTATCATCCATTCGAATCCATCCTGGGCGGTACACCCGCCGAAAACGCCGTAGCCTTCCGCGCCTTGCTTGGCGGTGCGACCGGCGCTTACCGCGATGCGGTGCTGCTGAACGCGGCCGCGGCGCTGGTGGTCGCTGAAAAGACGCGCACCCTGACCGAAGGGGTGGACCTTGCCCGCATCGCCATCGACTCGGGTGCCGCCCGTGCCAAGGTCGAAGCCCTCGCCCGCATCACGCAGGCAGCCTGATACATTTTCGGCCCCAACGGCCAGACGGAAGCCCATGACCACGATCCTAGACCGCATCAAAACCTATAAGCTGGACGAGATCGCCGCCCGCAAGGCGAAACGGTCGCTTGCCGATGTCGAAGAGGCCGCCAACGCCGCCCCCGCCCCGCGTGGCTTTGCCCGTGCCCTGCACGAAGCCAGCACCACGGGCTACGGGCTGATTGCCGAGGTCAAGAAGGCGTCGCCGTCCAAGGGCCTGATCCGCGCCGATTTCGACCCGCCCGCCCTTGCCCGCGCCTATGAAGCCGGTGGGGCCACGTGCCTGTCGGTGCTGACCGATGCGCCCTCGTTCCAAGGCGATGACGCCTTTCTTGTGCAATGCAGCGAGGCGACCACCCTGCCCTGCCTGCGCAAGGATTTCATCTACGACCCCTATCAGATCGTCGAAGCGCGGGCGCTGCATGCCGATTGCATCTTGCTGATCATGGCTTCTTTGTCCGATGCGCAGGCGGCAGAACTCGAAGCCGCGGCTTTCGCGATGAAGATGGATGTGCTGATCGAGGTGCATGACCGCGCCGAACTCGACCGTGCGGCCAAGCTGAAAAGCCAGTTGATCGGGATCAACAACCGCAACCTGCATACGTTCGAGGTCACTCTCGACACCACGCGCGACCTTGCCCGCCGCGTCCCGGAAGATCGCCTGATCGTTTCCGAAAGCGGGCTTTATGCGCCTGCCGATCTGGCCGACATGGCGCGGTTCGGCGCCCGCTGCTTCTTGATAGGCGAAAGCCTGATGCGGCAAAAGGATGTCGAGACTGCAACGCGCACCATCCTGTCCGACCCGCTCAAGGCGCAGGGGGGCACATGAGCCTGACGCATTTCGACGAAAGCGGTCACGCCCATATGGTCGACGTGTCGGGCAAACCTGTCACCGACAGGGTCGCCGTGGCGCGCGGGGCTGTGGTGATGACGGTCGAAACGCTTGCCATGATCACCGAAGGGCGGGCCAAAAAGGGCGACGTTCTGGCCGTGGCGCGTCTGGCGGGGATCATGGCGGCCAAAAAGACCGCAGACCTGATTCCGCTGTGCCACCCGTTGCCGATCACCAAGGTCGCGCTCGATCTTGTGCCCGATCCGGCGCTTCCGGGGATTGTGGTGCAAGCCACCGTCAAGACCGGTGGCCAAACCGGTGTCGAGATGGAAGCCCTGACCGCCGTTTCGGTGGCCTGTCTGACGATCTACGACATGGTCAAGGCAGTCGAAAAGTCGATGCGGATCGAAGGGATCAGGCTTGTGCTGAAAGATGGCGGTAAATCAGGCCGTTACGAGGCCGAGTGATGATAGCGGTCGAAGATGCGCTGCGCCTGTGCTTCGATCTTGTCACCCCGTTGGGGGCCGAGACAGTGCCGCTGCGCCGCGCCGCGGGCCGCTATATGGCGCAGCCCGCAACCGCACGCCGTGACCAGCCGCCCTTTGACGCCTCGGCGATGGATGGCTATGCCGTTGTCGGCGATCCGGCAGCGGGCGACGGGTTCACCGTCATCGGCGAGGCAGGGGCGGGCCATGCGTTCGGCGGCCGCATCGGCCAAGGTCAGGCAGTCCGCATCTTTACGGGTGCTCCGGTGCCACAGGGCGCAACGCGCGTGATCATACAAGAAGACGTCATTCGCGACGGCGATACGATCCGGGTCAAGGCTGGCATGGACAGCGGCACCAACATCCGCCCCGCCGGTCAGGATTTCCGCGCGGGCGCGACCCTGTCAAAGCGCCTGTTGCGCCCGAACGACCTTGCCCTGCTCGCGGCGATGAACTTGCCCGAGATCAGCGTGACACGCCGTCCAGCCGTGGCGCTGATCGCCACGGGCGACGAGTTGGTCATGCCCGGCGAAGACCCGCGTGCCGACCAGATTATCGCCTCGAACAGCTTTGCGCTGGCCGCGATGGTCGAAGCGGCAGGCGGCGAGGCGCGCCTTTTGCCGATCGCCCGCGACACCGAGGCCGAATTGCGGGCGGTGCTGGACATGGCCGCTGAAAGTGATCTTATCGTCACCATCGGCGGCGCTTCGGTGGGCGACCATGACCTTGTCGGTCGTGTGGCGCAAAGCATGGGGCTAGAGCGGGCGTTCTACAAAATCGCGATGCGGCCCGGAAAACCCCTGATGGCGGGGCGGCTGCGCGGCGTGCCGATGTTGGGCCTGCCGGGCAATCCGGTATCCTCGATCGTGTGCGGCCATCTATTTCTATTGCCCATGTTGCGGGCCATGCTGGGAGAGACCGCGCAGCCGCCTGTCACCCGTCGTGCTGCGGTCACGGTCGATCTACCGGCGAACGGCCCAAGGGCGCATTACATGCGGGCGCGGCTTTCACCCGAAGGCATCACCCCGTTCGACCGTCAGGACAGTGCACTGATCACCATTCTGACGGAAGCGGACGCGCTGTTGATCCGGCCAGTGTCGGATGGACCGGTCGCCGCGGGGTCGATGGTGCACTACATTCCGCTTTGAGATGCGCGCTGCGGCAGGCTTGACACAAAACAGGAACGCTGGCAGAACATAGCGACAACATCCAAGCCAAGGGTCGGATCATGTTGACGCGCAAACAGCTGGAACTGCTCGACTTCATTAAGACCCGCACCGACCGTGACGGTGTGCCGCCATCTTTCGACGAGATGAAAGAAGCGTTGGATCTGAAATCCAAGTCGGGTATCCACCGCCTGATCACCGCGCTTGAAGAACGCGGCTTCATTCGGCGGCTGGCACATCGGGCGCGGGCGCTGGAAATCGTGAAACTGCCGGACGCGATGGAGAAACCGGGTTTCTCGCCCCGCGTCATTGCCGGATCGCGGACCGAACAGCCCAAGGCGGCTTTGCCGGTTGCCGCTGCCGTCGATGCAATGGAACTGCCCGTGATGGGCCGCATCGCTGCCGGTGTTCCGATCGAAGCGATTGCTGAAATCTCGCACCACATTGCCGTGCCCGGCTCTATGCTGTCGGGCCGCGGCGCGCATTATGCGCTTGAGGTCAAGGGCGATTCAATGATCGAGGCCGGTATCAACGATGGCGACATCGTCGTGATCCGCGAACAGGCGACCGCCGACAATGGCGACATCGTGGTCGCACTGGTCGAAGAACAGGAAGCCACTTTGAAGCGGTTCCGCCGCAAGGGTGGGATGATCGCACTGGAAGCCGCAAATCCGGCCTATGAAACGCGGTTGTTTCCCGAACACGCCGTGCGCGTTCAGGGGCGGTTAGTCGGGTTGATCCGCACTTACTGAGGCGGCGACCAAAGTCGCTGCGCCCTGCGCGTGGCCACCATGCTGAGGTCTGGATAGATTGCCAGCGTGCCGGTCTTGGCAAGGCGGGACTCGTCGATCAACAGGCATCCCGTATCCTCTGCAGGGAACGGAACGATGACGATCCGCGCAGTCCGGCACAGGTTTGGGGTGGCCGGATCGGTTTTTGGCGACACCAGCAAACCTTCGACCCCGCCAAGGCGGAATCGTTGACCCAGGGGATCTTCCACGAAACCCTGCCGAAGCGCGGCGCTGTCTTGCTGCACAAGATCGCCGTCATTCTCGAGCCACGTCCGTGCCGCAAAGCCCGCACCCTTGGCTTTCGACAGCGCCCGCCCTTCGGGCCCGAGCACCCCTGCCAATCTGCCATCTGCGGCAACCAGCAGCGCGGGCCGGTCCGCCTGTTGCCACAGAAAAAGTGCAGCCCCCACCGCGGCGACACCCAAAAGCCGCCCGTATCCACGCCAAAGCACTGCCCAAATCAGCCCAAGCGACAGGATCGGCAAGACCCACCAGGGCGGCGCAGCGATGCCTGTGACCGCCCCTTCGATCGCCGCGATCCGGTGTGCGACGTGCAAAATCCACCCCGACCCCTTTCCCATGACCCACAGCGCAGGTCCGGCCAGACCAAACGGGGCCAAGAGGGCCGCCACCGCTCCGGCAGGCATGACGACAGCGCCCATCACCGGAACGGTCAGCAGGTTGGCGACGAAGCCGTAATCGGTGAAGCGGTTGAAGTGCGCCGCGGCAAAGGGAGCCGTCGCCAAACCGCCGATCAAGGACGACGCGACAAGGACGATGGCTTCGCGCGTCAGCCGCGAAAGGCCTGGACGCAGACGGGCGTTTATCGCTTCGAACCCCACGATCAAAGCCACAGTCGCGGCAAAGCTCATCTGGAAGCCGGGGGCAAGCAGCGCCTCGGGCTGCCAAAGCAGCAACACGAGCCCCGCCAGCGAGACGGAACGCAAGGTCAGCGCCCGCCGGTCGAGCAAGATGGCCCCGAGCATGACCAGCACCATCAAAAACGCTCTTTCGGTTGCGACATTCGCGCCCGATAGCATGAGATAGAAGGCCGCGACCCCAAGCGAGACGACCGCAGCGCATTTGCGGGTATCGATGCGCAGCGCCACAAAGGGAAACAGCGACAAGCCGTGACGCAGCAAGGAAAAGACGAAGCCGATCAGGAAAGCGAGGTTCATTCCGGAAATCGCCAGAAGATGCGCAAGACTGGAATCGCGCAGGTCTTGCACGGACTGTAGCGACAGGCCCGACCTGTCACCCGTCATCGCGCCCGCCGCAAATGCGCCTGCATCTCCGGGAACCTGCGCCATGATCGCCAGCGTCAGACGGCTGCGCAACTGGCCGATCCATTGGTCGCCCGCGGCAGGTTCCTGCCATAAAAGCACCGGGGTACGGGTATAGCCGACCGCGCCCAGACCTTCGAAATAGGCCATCTGGCGAAAATCGAAACTGTCGGGTTCCACCGGCCCGTCGGGGGCGGTCAGGTTGGCCGTCGTCATGACAATCTGGCCGGGGCGCGGATGCAGCCAGAGTTGATCGCCATGTAGCGACAGGCGCACCCGCCGCGGCGTGCGGTCAGGTGCGACACGGTCGAGTTGCACGTTGTCGAGTGTCAGGCGCATGGCGTCCGATTGCGAACGGTCCACCTCGATCACGCGGCCGGTGACGGGACCGTAGTAGCGGAAATCGAGCATCGGACCCTGCACCAGATGCGCCCGCGCACCGGCGGCAAGGAACCCGCACAAACCCGCAGCAACCAGCACCGCCGGGGCATTCCACAGATCGGACCGCGCCAACCATATAAGACCGCCAAGGCCCACGGCGCAAAGGGCATAGGCCGCCATCCCCGGTTCACGGATCAGGCTGAACCACACACCGATACCACAGCCAACCCCGACCGGAACGAAGGGAAACAACCGCCCGCGCGCCGCAAGAAGGTGGCGCAACGGCCATGTCATCCACGCCCCGCCCACCTTGTTTTGCGCCCCGCGATTGCCTAGACAGGCCCCGACCGTAGACCGGTCATGGTTTCCGAAAGGTTAATGCCCGATGAACGCCGCCGAGGCCAAACCCGTCGTCACCCGCTTTGCGCCCTCGCCCACCGGTTATCTGCACATCGGGGGGGGCCGCACCGCGCTGTTCAACTGGCTTTACGCCCGGGGTCGCGGCGGCAAGTTCCTGCTGCGGATCGAAGATACCGACCGCGAGCGTTCCACACCCGAGGCGACCGAAGCGATCTTGCAGGGCCTGCGCTGGCTGGGGCTCGACTGGGATGGCGAGGCTGTCAGCCAGTTCGACCGCAAGGACCGCCATGCCGAGGTGGCGCACCAGATGCTTGCACGCGGAACGGCGTACAAGTGCTTTTCCACACAAGACGAAATCGCGGCATTCCGCGCCGCGCAGGAAGCGGCGGGGGCAAGCTATGCCGTGTTCCAAAGCCCGTGGCGCGATGCCGATCCGGCCAGCTATCCGGACCTTCCCTATGTGATCCGCATGATGGCCCCCCGCACGGGCGAGACGGTGATCGCCGATCAGGTGCAGGGCCGCGTCGTCATACAGAACGCGACTTTGGACGATATGATCGTGCTGCGGTCGGACGGAACCCCGACCTATATGCTCGCCGTTGTCGTGGATGACCACGACATGGGCGTGACCCATGTGATCCGGGGGGATGACCACCTGAACAACGCGGCGCGCCAACAGATGGTTTACGATGCGATGGGATGGGATATTCCCGTTTGGGCGCATATCCCGTTGATCCACGGGCCGGACGGCAAGAAGCTGTCGAAACGCCACGGCGCAACTGCGGTGGGCGACTATCAGGTGCAGGGCTATCCCGCGGCGGGGATGCGGAACTATCTGACGCGGCTGGGCTGGGCGCATGGCAACGAAGAATTCTTCACCAGCGAACAGGCGATGGGCTGGTTCGATCTGGGGGGAATCGGTCGCTCTCCGGCGCGGCTGGATTTCAAGAAGCTGGAAAATCTGTGTGGCCAGCACATCGCGGCAACCGAAGATGCTGCACTGCTGCATGAATTGGAGGCGTATCTTGTCGCGGCGCACAAAGACCTGCTGACCGATGCACAGCGCGAGCGGCTGTCGCAGGCGCTGTTCTGCGTAAAGGACCGCGCCAAGACCTTTCCGGAACTGCTTGAAAAGGCTCATTTTGCGCTGATCTCGCGCCCTGTGGTTGCGGATGCGGCGGCGCAGGCCGCGCTTGATACGGTATCCCGTGGTATACTGAAATCGTTGACGCCGCGCCTGCAAACTGGTAGCTGGACCAAAGAAGAACTCGAGCCGATCCTGACCGAAATTGCCACGGCCCACGGCATCGGTTTCGGGAAACTCGCCGCCCCGCTGCGGGCCGCCCTTGCCGGTCGGACCGCAACACCCAGCGTCTACGACATGATGCTTGTCATCGGTCGGGACGAAACGATTTCGCGGCTGGAGGATGCCGCCGGCTGACCGGCGCTTCTGCACCAGACGCACCGCTGCCAACGCCGCCCCGGTCTTGACGGGCGCGGCATCAAAGGGGAACTGAGAGATGGCAAACGCCAAAAGAACCGCGACCTTGACGCTGGACGGCAAGTCCTTTGACTTGCCGGTGCATTCACCCACACTCGGCCCCGATGTGCTCGACATCCGCAAGCTATATGCCGAAGCCGATGTATTCACCTTTGACCCCGGCTTCACCTCGACCGCCGCTTGCGAAAGCGCCATTACCTTCATCGATGGCGACAAGGGCGAATTGTTGCATCGCGGCTATCCGATCGATCAATTGGCGGCGAAATCCACCTATCTCGAAGTCTGCTACCTTTTGCTTTACGGAGAGTTGCCCAACAGCGCGCAGCTTGCCGATTTCAGAAGTCGTGTGATCCGTCACACGATGGTGCACGAACAGATGCACAACTTTTTCCGTGGCTTCCGCCGTGACAGCCACCCGATGGCAACGATGGTGGGTGTTGTCGGCGCGATGTCGGCCTTTTACCACGACAGCCTTGACATCAACGACCCGTGGCAGCGCGAGGTTGCCGCCATTCGCATGATCGCCAAATTGCCGACCATTGCGGCGATGGCCTATAAATACTCGGTCGGCCAGCCCTTCGTGTACCCCAAGAACGCGCTGAGCTATGCAGGCAACTTCCTGCACATGTGCTTTGCGGTGCCCGCCGAGGAGTATGTGGTCAACCCGGTGCTGGAAAAGGCCATGGACCGGATCATGATGCTGCACGCCGACCATGAGCAGAACGCGTCGACCAGCACGGTGCGTCTGGCAGGGTCGTCGGGGGCCAACCCGTTTGCCTGCATCGCGGCGGGCATCGCCTGTCTGTGGGGTCCGGCGCATGGCGGGGCCAATCAGGCTTGCCTTGAAATGCTCAAGGAAATCGGCACGGTCGACCGCATTCCCGAATATGTGGCGAAGGCCAAGGACAAGAATTCGGGCTTCCGCCTGATGGGCTTTGGCCACCGCGTCTATAAAAACTTCGACCCGCGCGCGACGGTGATGAAGGAAAGCGCCGACGAGGTGCTCGATCTGCTTGGCGTGCACGATAACCCGTTGTTGCAGGTGGCCAAAGAGTTGGAGCGGATCGCGCTGTCGGATGATTACTTCATCTCGAAGAAGCTGTATCCGAACGTCGATTTCTATTCGGGCATCATTCTGGAAGCGATGGGATTTCCGACGGCGATGTTCACCCCGATCTTTGCCATCTCGCGCACGGTGGGCTGGATCGCGCAGTGGAAAGAGATGATCGGCGAAGCGAATCAAAAGATCGGTCGTCCGCGTCAGCTGTACATCGGCGAAGCGCAGCGCGATTACGTGGATATCTCGCAGCGCTGAGGGCATAGCTTGCCGGACGGGAGACTGTGTTGGTCCCCCGTCCTTTTGTCGAAAAATCCTTGGGGGTGCGGGGGGCTGGCCCCCCGCCCGTTTCGGTCAGCGCCAGTCAGCACCGTCAAGCGTGGTGACACTGCCGTAGAGGTCAATCCTGCGGTCGCGGAACAGGCCCCAGCTGCGGCGCAAGTCGGCGATGGCGTCAAGGTCGAAGCTGGCGGTCAGGATTTCTTCCTGGTCGCGGCTTGCCTTGGCAAGCAATTGGCCGGTGTGGTCAGCGATGAAGGACGAGCCGTAGAAGGTGACGCCGGTGCCTTCGGGAGCAACCTCGGTTCCGATGCGGTTTGCGGCGATGACGGGCAGGATGTTGGCAGCGGCGTGGCCGCGCATCACCATTTCCCAATGCGGTTGGCTGTCATATCCGGGTGCCGGTGGTTCCGACCCGATGGCGGTGGGGTAAAGCAACATCTCGGCCCCCATCAGCGCCATGGCGCGGGCAGCTTCGGGGAACCACTGGTCCCAGCAGATACCGACGCCGATCTTGCCTGCGGCGGTGTTCCAGACCCGAAAGCCGGTATCGCCGGGGGAAAAGTAGTACTTTTCCTCATACCCCGGGCCTTGCGGGATGTGGCTTTTGCGGTAGCGGCCCAGAACGGTGCCATCGGCATCGATCATGGCGATGGAATTGTAATGGGCAGGTCCGGCCTTTTCGAAGAACGACACGGGCAAGACGACGCCAAGCTCTTTCGCCAATGCCGAAAAGCGGGCGATCAGCGGGTGGTTCTCGAATGGCAGCGCGAGGTCGAAGTATTCGGCCCGCTGGGTGATACAGAAATAGGGTGCTGCGAAAAGCTCTTGTATCAGAACCACTTGCGCGCCGTTCTTCGCGGCTTGGCGGACCAGTTTTTCAGCCTTGTCCGCATTGGCAGGCAAATCCCACGAACAGGCGAATTGCGCCGCGGCGACGGTGATGGTGCGCATGGTCAGGCCTGCGCCTGTTGCAGCCATGTCCAGATACGCAGAGGTGTAAAGGGCATGTCGACCCGTTCGACACCGCGCGTTGCCAGCGCGTCGCGCACCGCGTTGGAAATCGCGCCAAGCGCGCCGACGGTCCCCGCCTCGCCACAGCCTTTCATGCCAAGCGGGTTCATGATCGAGGGGGTCGGTTCGCTGGTGAAACCCATGAAGGGCAAATCGCTGGCGCGGGGCATGGCGTAATCCATGAAGCTGGCGGTCAGCAATTGGCCGGTTTCGTCATAGACGCCGTTTTCGGTGACGGCCTGCCCGAAGCCCTGTGCCACGCCGCCATGGACCTGCCCGATGGCAAGGGTGGGCTGGATCAGGGTGCCGAAATCATCGACGACCGTGTAGCGGTCAAGACGCAGGTCGCCGGTTTCGGGGTCTATTTCAACCTCGGCCAGATGGGCACCGTTGGGGAACGAGCGGCCGTCGAGTTTGGTGGTGGCGGACTGGTCGCACAGGTCGGCGCGGCCCTTCTGGCGGGCAAGATCGGCGGCTTCCGCCAGCGTCAGGCGCAGGTTGCTGCCGGGTGCGCCAAAGACCGAGCCGTCGAAGGTTACACCCTGAAGCTGCATGGCCTCTTCGATGAAGGCGGTGAAGCGGGCCACCACTTGCAGCACGGTGCCCCGTATGGCTGTGCCCTGCACGGTGACAGACCGCGACCCGCCGGTGCCACCGCCCTTGGCGATGCGGTCACTGTCACCTTGCACGATGCGGATCAGGGCTTCGTCGATGCCGGTCTGTTCGGCCACCATGCGGGCATAGACGGTTTCGTGCCCCTGCCCGTTCGACTGGGTGCCGACGTAAAGCGTGGCCCCTGCGTCCGCGTCCAGAACCAGACGCGCGGTTTCGGTCGCATCGCCAAGGATGGATTCGATATAGGTCGCAAGGCCAAGTCCACGCAGCAAGCCTTTGTTTTCGCTAATCTTTTGGCGCGCCGGAAAGCCTGCGACATCGGCTTCGAGCTTGGCACGGTCAAGCACGCGGTCGAAATCGCCCACGTCGATCAATTGGCCGGTGGCCGAGGTGTAGGGGAAGGTGCGGATAAAGTTGCGCTGGCGCAGCTCGAACGGATCGACACCCAGTTCGCGCGCCGCCTGATCGATGGCGCGTTCGATGGTCAAAATCGCCTCGGGGCGACCCGCGCCGCGATAGGCATCGACGGGGGCGGTGTTGGTGTAGATGCCGATCGCATTCAGCCACGCGATTGGAATGTCGTAAACGCCTGTCAAAACCTTTGCGAAAAGCTCGGATTGGATCGCTTGTGCGTAACCGGAATTGTAAGCGCCAAGGTTCGAGACCAGACGCACACGATAGGCGGTAATCTTTAACGCATCGTCAAAGGCGAGTTCGGCGGTGGCAATCAGGTCACGTCCGGCGTTATCGGTCAGCATCGCTTCGGTGCGTTCGGACATCCAGCGCACGGGGCGGCCCAGCATGCGCGACGCCTGCGCGATGCAGACATATTCGGGATAGGCAAAGGATTTCATGCCAAAACCGCCGCCCACATCAGGGTTGGTGACGCGAACGGCATCGCGCGGCAGGCCCATCTGGCGGGCGAGTTCCTTTTTCTGGCCCCAGACCCCCTGCCCGTTCACGCACAGATGGATGCGCCCGTCGGCCCATTCGGCCCAAGCGCCGCGCGGTTCGAGCGAGTTGGCGATGATGCGGTTGTGCACCACCTTTGTCGTTACGACATGGGCCGCAGCGGCAAAGGCGGCTTCGACCGCGGCCTGTTGTCCGGTGGCCCAATCGAAGGCGATGTTGGCGGGTGCCTCGGGGTGGATCGGTGCGTTGCCGGGGTCGAGCGAGATGGTCACGGGCAGGTCGCTGGTGGCGATGTCGATCAGTTCGGCGGCGTCGCGGGCGGCGGTGATACTGTCGGCAATGATGACGGCCACAGCCTCGCCCACGAAACGCACACGGCCATGCGCGAGCACGGGGCGTTCGGGTGCGGCACCGTCGCTGCCATCGCGGTTTTCGACGGTTTCGAACTCCATCCCGATCTTGACGCCTGCGGCGATCAGGTCGTCGGCGGCCAGAACGAGATGGACGCCGGGCGCTTGGCGGGCGGCGGACAGGTCGAGCGCTGTGATGTCGGCATGGGCGACATCGGCGCGGACGAAATAGGCGTAAAGCGCGTCTTTCGGGGCGATATCATCGACATAGCCGCCTGTGCCGGTCAGGAAACGCAGATCCTCGCGGCGGCGGAGCGGTTGGGCGGAGCCGAATTTCATCGCATGTTCCCTGTGCTTGTCCCGCGAAAAACTACGCCCCCGGCAGGGAATGTCCAGCCGGGGGCGCAAAGTAATTGGGCTTGGGCCAGCCTAGACGCGCAAGGACAGGACCGTGGCCATTTGCAACTCGCCAAAGCCGTTGAAGCGGCTGTTGGTGACGACGGAATAGGCGCCCATGCCTTGGACGATGACGAAATCGCCTTCGCTGATATCGGCAGGCAGCATCACGTCGCCGGGCAGACGGTCGACCGAATCGCAGGTGGGACCAAAGACGATGCGCCCCTGCAGCGGGCCGATGCGGCGATCACCTTCGGAGGAAAGCACCTCCATCCGGTCGATCACACCGATCAGCGGCAGTTCGGTGAGCGAGCCGTAGACGCCATCGTTCAGGAACACATGGGTGTCGTCGCGCACGGCCTTGACGCGGGCGGCCAGCGTGAAGGCATCGCCGCACAGGGCGCGGCCGGGTTCGCAGATCAGCAGCGGGCGGTCGGCACCGAAGGCTTCGGTGGTGACACGGTCGATCAGCTGGAAGGTGGCCTCGATCTGCGGCGACACGGCGTTCAGGCGGTGCGACGGGAAGCCGCCGCCGACGTTGAGCCGTGCGATGGTCACGCCCGCCTGCCGCGCGATGTCGCTTGCGGCGCGGATATAGGTTTCCCACGCCGCCGGATCGGTGCATTGCGTGCCGGGGTGGAAGGCGATCGAGGGGATGAAGCCTGCGTTGGCGACGGTCTTCAAAAGCTCGACCGCGAGTTCGACGGTGGCCCCGAATTTCGCGCCGAAGTTATAGGCGGCACCCGACACCGGCAGCTTGAAGCGGACGGTGATTTCGGTATCGACGGCGGGAACGAGGTCGATCAGCTTTTGCAATTCCGAAGCGGAATCAATCGAGTAGGACTTGACGCCCTTTTCGACCGCATGGCGGATTTCGGCCCGTGCGCGGACGGGGTTGTTGTAGTGGATCGCGGCATCGGGGGCGAGGCGGCGGATCAGGTCGATCTCGAATCCGCTCGCGCAGTCGTAGCCGCGCACGCCGGCGGCGGCGAGGTTTTCGATGACTTCTTCACCGGGGTTGGATTTCACGGCATAGGTGACCATGCCGGGGAAGCCGTCGATGAAGCGGCGGGCTGCGGCCTGCAGCGCCGAGGGCGAGAAAAACAGCACCGGATTTTCCGGTTGCTGGTTGCGGAGAAATTCGGTCGGATTGGTCCAGATCGTTTTGGACAGTCCCATCGGCGTGATCCTTTCTGCCAACAAGACGCAAGCCCTCCGCCGTTGGGGTTAACGGGACGGCAGCACCTGCGTGGTTTTTTCC
Organism: Gemmobacter sp.; assembly: GCA_040398445.1. GTDB lineage: Bacteria > Pseudomonadota > Alphaproteobacteria > Rhodobacterales > Rhodobacteraceae > Paragemmobacter. The sequence goes on from JBBAUB010000008.1 coordinate 64,911, forward strand.
AACCAGGCCAGGTGCGTATGAGCCGCCCTTTTCCTGCAACGTAGGATGGTGCATATGCGCTACAACTTCACCGGACAAAACTGTATAAATGCAGCGAATGATCGTTATAATGACGAAAAGATCGGGCAGAATGTATGGACGAACTTGATCGCAACATATTGGGGCTGCTGGGGGCCGATGCCCGTATGTCGGTGGCGACGCTGGCGCGACGACTAAAGGTTGCGCGTTCCACCATCCAGGCGCGGCTGGAGCGGCTGGAAACAACCGGCGTGATCGCAGGATATACGCTGAAACTTGGGGAATCGGCCAAACAGGGGCGGCTACGGGCGTCGGTTCTGTTGTCGATCGAGCCGCGGGCGCAGGCGGGCGTGCTGCAAAGGTTAAAGTCGATTTCCGAGGTGGAGAAAGTGTTCACCACCAGTGGCCGATTCGATTTGTTGATGCAGATCGCCTGCCCGAACACGCAGGTTCTGGATCAGGTGCTTGACCAGATCGGGCAGATGACGGGGGTGAAGTCGTCCGAAAGCCTGATCCACCTGAGCACGCGGATCGACCGTGCCGTATAGGGCGAACAGGATGCACGGCGCATGCACGGATTGGCGCACGCTGCCCTTTGAGACAGCCGGAAACGGCAGCAAATGCGGGACCGGGCCGGATGCACAACCCGTGCACGGATTTTCGGCACGGCGGTAAGGACGCGTTAACCCGGTTCCGGTCAGGGCTGCACCGGATGGCAGAGCGGATTGCCCTGTGCATCGAAGCCCGCCACCACACATTCCGATCCGTCCGACAGGATCAGCACGGTGCCGACGACGATGGCGGCGCTGCGGGCGCGGGAGCGTTTCTTTCGGTCAACCTCATACGGGGCGATGATCGCGGCGAGGTCGGGAAGCGGGGGCAGGTCAACGGCCATCGGGGACACTCGGGAAAGGGTGCGGGTGGCAGTCATATGGGAAGGGACACAGGCGGGCGGAAGGGTCAGCTTGCGGGAAAAGACCGCAGCAAAAGTGCCGACAGGGCGGCATCGCGGTCGGCGGGCGCAAGGTCTTGCAGGCTTTGCAACCGGCCTGCGGCCATCAGGTCGGCAATGCCGTGGGCCAGCGACCAGAGGGCGGCGATATCGACAAGACTGCCCCCTGCGGCGGCGACTTGCGTTTCGAGGTGGAGATAGGCCGCCTCGGAGGCGGCAGAGAGGGCGGGGTGGGCAAAGTCGGGGCGGTCCGAGCCGAACATCAGCCGGAACAAAGCGCGGCGCGACAGCGCGAAGTCGATGTAGCCAAGGCCTGCGGCCACCAGTTGCGACATCGGGTCGGGGGGGGCCACCGCCTCGCGCAGCGCCTGTGCAGCGAGGAAGCGGTGGAAGCCTTCGGCGGCAAGGGCGGTGAGCAACCCGCCCGCATCGCCGAAGTGATGCGCGGGGGCGGCGTGGCTGACCCCTGCCCGCTTGGCGACCTGTCGCAGCGAGAACGCTTCGACCCCGCGTTCGGCCAATTCGGCCTCGGCCGCGGCAAGCAGGGCGGCGCGCAGGTCGCCGTGGTGGTATTTGCGGTCATCGGCGGGCGTGGTGCGGGGCATGTGACAGGGATAGGGCGACATCTAGACGGTGTAAAGATTTGTCTTGACCGCCAGACGGGCGACCTGCATCTTGTCGGTGTCAAGATAAAGGTGGCGCGCATGACTCCGCAGATGCTGTTTTCCCTGTCCGGTCCGGTGGCGCTGCTGGGTTGGCTGGCGCTGGCGCTGTCGCCTTTGGCACCGCGCGTGGCGCAGGTGGTGGCGGGATCGGTGGTGCCGCTGGTTCTGGCGGTGGCCTATGCGGGGCTGATCCTTGCCTTTTGGTCGGGGGCCGAAGGGGGCTTTGGGTCGCTGGCCGATGTGGCGCTGCTGTTTGGCAACCCGTGGCTGCTGCTGGCGGGCTGGCTGCATTACCTGTGCTTCGATCTGTTCGTGGGCGCGTGGATCGTGCGGCGGGCGCGGGCCGAGGGCGTGGCACATGGCTTCGTGCTGCCCTGCCTTGCGCTGACATTCCTGTTCGGGCCGGTCGGATATCTGGCGTTCGGCGCCCTTCGTCTGATCCAATCGCAACACAAGGGTTGATACATGAGCACGTTCCCCCTGACCCATGACGACAGCCGTATCTGGCGCGATGCACCCGCCTATGCGGGGCTTGCCCTGTTTCTTGCGCTGGCGATGGCACCGACGCTCGCCGCGATGGCGGTCGATCCGCGACAGTTCCAAGGCGAGTCGATCTGGCTGAAACCGCTGAAATTCCACATCGCCTTGGCGATCTATCTTGGCACGCTGGCCTTTTATGCCCGCTGGATGCCCGAAGCGGCGCGGGCAACGCGGTTCTGGCGCTGGCATGTGCGGGCGGTGGTCTTTGCCGTGCTCGCCGAGGCGGTCTGGATCGGTGGCGCTGCGTCGGTGGGAACGGCATCGCATTTCAACACCGCCCTGCCGTGGTCTGCGATCTATCCGGTGATGGGCCTTCTCGCGACCGTGCTGACATCGGCGGCGCTGGTGATGGGGCTGGCGATCCGAAAGGCCGATCTGCCCGCCGGGTTCCGCCTGTCGCTGGTGACGGGGCTGGTGTTGACCTTCGTGCTGACGCTGGTCACGGCGGGAACGATGTCGGGTTTCCCATCGCATCATATCGGCGTGCCGATGACGGGAGCAGTGGTCCCGATCCTTGGCTGGTCGCGCGAGGTGGGCGATCTGCGCGTGGCGCATTTCTTTGCCACCCATGCGCTGCACGCCCTGCCGTTGGTGGGTTGGCTGATGGCCGACCGCACAGCTCCCGTCTGGGCGGCGGCGGTGCTTTACACGGCGCTGGTCACGGGGCTGTTCGCGCAGGCACTGGCAGGGTTTCCGGTGATCTGACGCTTTCCCTTGGGCCAGCGGCACGCTAGAACCCCCGCAAAGTCAGGGATTACAGCGATGCCGATGGAAAAGAACTTTAACGCCGCCGAGGCCGAAGCCCGCATTTCGGCGCAATGGACCGGGGCCAAGGCCTTTGCCGCAGGGGCCAATGCCAAAGCGGGGGCGCAAGCCTTTTCCATCATGATCCCGCCGCCGAACGTGACGGGTTCGTTGCATATGGGCCATGCCTTCAACAACACGTTGCAGGACATCCTGATCCGTTGGCACCGGATGCAGGGCCACGACACGCTGTGGCAGGTGGGCACCGACCATGCGGGGATTGCGACCCAGATGGTGGTCGAGCGCGAATTGGCGCGGAGCCAGCAGCCATCGCGGCGCGAAATGGGACGCGAGGCGTTTCTGGATAAGGTCTGGGAGTGGAAGGCGCAATCGGGCGGCACGATCATCAACCAGCTCAAGCGGTTGGGCGCATCCTGCGACTGGGACCGCGAGGCGTTTACCATGTCGGGCAATTTTCCCGACGCGGTGATCAAGGTCTTTGTCGACATGTACGACAAGGGGTTGATCTATCGCGGCAAGCGGCTGGTCAACTGGGACCCGCATTTCGAGACGGCTATCTCGGACCTCGAGGTCGAGAACCTCGAGGTGGCCGGGCATATGTGGCATTTCAAATATCGCCTCGCCGGTGGCGAGACCTATGACTATGTCGAAAAGGATGCCGACGGGACGGTGACCTTTCGCGAGATGCGCGATTACATTTCCATCGCCACGACGCGGCCGGAAACCATGCTGGGCGATGGTGCGGTTGCGGTGCATCCGGGCGATGCGCGTTATGCGCCGATCGTGGGCAAGATGGTGCATCTGCCGCTGTGCGACCGTCTGATCCCGATCATCGCGGATGAATACCCCGATCCGGCATTCGGGTCGGGCGCGGTCAAGATCACCGGCGCGCATGATTTCAACGATTATCAGGTGGCCAAGCGGGCGGGCCTGCCCTGCTACCGGCTGCTGGACACGCGGGGGGCTTTGCGGGCGGATGGCGCGCCCTATGAGGTGGCGGTCGCCCGTGCGCGCGAGATCGCGGCGGGGGCCGAGGCGGGCGAGGCCGAGGTGGACAGCCTGAACCTGGTGCCCGAAAAGTATCGCGGGATGGACCGGTTCGAGGCGCGCAAGGCCGTGGTGGCCGATATCACGGCGGCGGGGCTGGCGGTGACGGTGCTGGTGAAATCGACCGATCCGGAAACGGGGTCGGAGCATTTGACGCTGGAGCCGGTCGTCGAGGCCAAGAAGATCATGCAGCCCTTTGGCGACCGCTCCAAAGTGGTGATCGAGCCGATGCTGACGGACCAGTGGTTCGTCGATACGTCCAAGATCGTGGGGCCTGCGCTTGACGCCGTTCGCAGCGGCAAGACGAAGATCATCCCCGAGAGCGGCGAGAAGACCTATTACCATTGGCTCGAGAATATCGAGCCGTGGTGCATTTCGCGCCAGTTGTGGTGGGGGCACCAGATTCCGGTGTGGTATGATGCCGAGGGCAATCATTATTGCGCGGCGACCGAAGCCGAAGCCGTGGCCAAGGCGGGCGGCAAGGCGCTGGTGCGCGACCCCGACGTGCTCGACACGTGGTTTTCGTCGGGCCTGTGGCCCATCGGCACGCTGGGGTGGCCCGAGCAGACGCCGGAACTGGCGAAGTATTTCCCGACGAGCGTGTTGGTGACGGGGGCGGATATCCTGTTCTTCTGGGTCGCCCGCATGATGATGATGCAGCTTGCGGTGGTGAACGACATTCCGTTCCACACCGTTTACCTGCACGGCCTTGTGCGCGATGCCAAGGGCAAGAAGATGTCGAAATCGCTGGGCAATGTGATCGACCCCTTGGAGATCATCGACGAATACGGGGCCGATGCGCTGCGGTTCGCCAATGCGGCGATGGCGTCATTGGGCGGGGTGCTGAAGCTTGATACCCAGCGGATCGCGGGCTACCGCAACTTTGGCACCAAGCTGTGGAACGCCTGCCGCTTTGCCGAGATGAACGGGGTTTGGGAAGGGCATGCCACGCAAGCCGCGCCCCCTGCGCCCTCTGCCACCGTCAACCGCTGGATCATCGGGGAAACCGCCAAGGTGCGGGCCGAGGTGGATGCAGCACTTGCGGGGTTCCGCTTCGACCAAGCGGCGGATGCCCTGTATAAATTCGTCTGGGGCAAGGTTTGCGACTGGTATGTGGAATTCGCCAAGCCGCTGTTCGACGGCGACATGGCGGCCGAGACGCGGGCGACGATGGCCTGGGTGCTCGACCAGTCGATGGTGATGCTGCACCCGTTCACGCCTTTCATCACCGAAGAGCTGTGGGCGACGACCGGCAAGCGTGCGGGGATGATCGCCCATGCCGACTGGCCCGCTTATGGCCCCGAACTGGTCGATGCGGCATCAGACCGCGAGATGACATGGGTGACCGAGCTGATCGACGAGGTGCGTTCGGCACGCGCGCAGATGCATGTGCCGGTGGGGCTGAAGCTCGACATGCTGGCGACCGCGATGGACGATGCGGCGCGGGCTGCGTGGGCGCGCAACGAGACGCTGATCAAGCGGTTGGCGCGGCTGGAAAGCCTGAGCGATGCTGCCACCGCGCCGAAGGGCGCGATCACGCTGGCGGTGGAGGGGGCGACATTCGCCATTCCGCTGGACGGGGTGATCGACATCGCGGAAGAAAAGGCGCGGTTGTCCAAGACACTCGACAAGCTGGCCAAGGAAATCGGCGGGTTGAAGGGGCGGCTGAACAATCCGGCCTTTGTCGCCTCGGCCCCCGAAGAGGTGGTCGACGAGGCGCGGGGCAATCTTGAGGCGCGCGAGGACGAAGCGGCCAAGCTGAACGCGGCGCTGAAGCGGCTGGCCGAAATCGGCTGATCTGTCGCCCCTTTGCCGTGTGGGGGGGGCCGCTTGCGGCGTGGGGGGGCGTGAAGCCCCCCCTTTTTCTTTGCGCGATCTGTGCCCATCTTGGGGGTGGAGGTGCAGCAATGTCATGGCTGTCGCGACTGGCCGAGCGCCAGATGCTGAAAGCGCGGATGAAGGGCGGGTTGCAAGGGCTGGCGGGTGAGGGAAAGCCCCTGCCCGACCGCACGGGCGATGCCTTTGTCAGCGCGGGCGATGCGGTGGGCTTTCGCATCATGGCCGAAGCGGGCGTGCTGCCCGAAGAGATCGTGCTGAAAAAACAGGTGGCCGAAGCGATGGCCGAGCTTGCCACCCTGCCCGAGGGTGCGGCGCGCACAGCCGCGATGGCGCGGCTGGCCGGATTGCAGATGAAGCAGGCCATGGCCGAAGAGGCGCGGCGCAAGTTTCTGCGCGACTGACGCGCCAACGATTTTTCTGCGAAAAATCAGGCGCGGGCGGCGGGGGCGGGGAATAGGCCTTTGCGGTCGTGCGCGGTGCGGTTGCCGGGTGGGGGGCGTGATTTTTCGCAGAAAAATCGGGTGCGCCTGTGGCAAGCCCCTTGCGCTGCAAGGCGTGGCGGGCAGACTGCGGGCCATGACCGGACCCCGCCAAACACCCCCCCGCCTGACGACACTTGCGGCCTCGCTGCCCTCGACCGTGCCTTTTGTCGGCCCCGAGGCGCAGGAGCGGCAGTTGCTCCGCCCGTTCCGCGCCCGACTGGGTGCCAACGAAAGCCTGTTCGGCCCTTCGCCCAAGGCGATTGCCGCGATGGCGCAGGCGGCGGCTGACGCGTGGATGTATGGCGACCCCGAGGTGCATGACCTGCGGGCCGCCCTTGCCGCGCATCATGGCGTGACGCCCGCGCATGTGGTTGCAGGCGAAGGGATCGACGGGCTGCTGGGCTATCTGGTGCGGTTGCTTGTCGTCGCTGGCGATGCGGTGGTGACATCGGCGGGGGCCTATCCGACCTTCAACTTTCATGTCGCGGGCTATGGCGGCGTGCTGCACCGCGTGCCCTATCAGGGCGATCACGAAGACCCGCAGGCGCTGGCGGCCAAGGCGGCAGAGGTGGGGGCGAAGCTGGTCTATTTCGCCAATCCCGACAATCCGATGGGGTCGTGGCACGATGCGGCCACCGTGACGGCGCTGGTCGAGGCGATGCCCGAAGGCTGCCTGTTGCTGCTGGACGAGGCTTACGCCGATCTTGCACCCGCAGGCACGGTGCCACAGATTGCGGCAGATGACCCGCGGGTGATCAGGATGCGGACGTTTTCAAAGGGGTACGGCTTGGCGGGGCTGCGCGTGGGCTATGGCATCGGCGCGCCCGGGCTGGTTTCGGCATTCGACAAGGTGCGGAATCATTTCGGGCTGGGGCGCGTGGCGCAGGCGGGGGCCTTGGCGGCGCTGGCCGATCAGGACTGGCTGGCGCAGGTCAAGGGCCACGTCGCCACGTCGCGCGATGCCATCGGCCGGATCGCGCGCGAAAACGGGCTGGTGCCGCTGGCTTCGGCCACCAATTTCGTCAGCGTCGATTGCGGGCGCGACGGCGATTTTGCCCGCGCGGTGCTGGCGGGGCTGGTGCAGCGCGGGGTCTTTGCGCGCATGCCGGGGGTGGCCCCGCTGGACCGCTGCATCAGGATTTCGGTGGGGCGTACCGCCGAGATGGCGGTGCTGGCCGAGGTGCTGCCGCAGGCGCTGCACGCTGCGCGCAGCGGTGCTACTGGTCCAGCCTGACCGCAGGCGCAGGGCCTAGCGGCGCTTCGGTTGCCGGACCAAGCCGCGGTGCTGCTGCAGGCGCGGGCGCGACAGACGACACCGCGGCGCCGACGCCTGCGGCGGCATCGGCCAACGGGCGGCGGAACACCAACAGATTCTGCACGGTGGTTTTTGTGCCTGTCAGGCCGCTGCGTTCGTCGCAGGGCAGCGTGTCGGCGCGGACGTAATCCCAGCCCTCGGCGCCCATTTTGTTCATCAGGCTGGTCAGGGCAAGGGCGAAGCGGTCTTCGGTGGTCTTGGCCTCGCGGCCCTTCTCGCCACGGCGCGGTGCGGGGATGACTTTGAATTCAAAGCGTTGCATGGCGTTGGTGATCCGTTGCATGAGGAGTGGCAAGGCAGGATCCCCGCTTTCGCGGGGATGCGGTCAAAGACCGAGTTTTTGCGCGACCATGGCGTTGACGACCGCCGGATCGGCCTTGCCGCCCGTGGCTTTCAGAACCTGACCGGTGAACCAGCCTGCAAGCTTGGCGTTGACCTTGGCCTTTTCCACCTGCGCGGGGTTGGCGGCGATCAGCTCGTCCAAGGCCGCCTCGATGGCCCCCGTGTCGGTCACGGCTTTCATGCCGTGCCTTGCGGCCACTTCGGCGGGGTCGCCGCCTTCGGTCCACAAAAGTTCGAACAGGTCTTTGGCCATCTTGCCGGTGATCTCGCCCTTGGCCAACAGGTCGAGCATGCCGCCGAGTTGGCCTGCCGAAACCGGGCTGTCGGCAATTGCCTTGCCCTCTTTGTTCAGCCGACCGAACAGCTCGTTGATGACCCAGTTCGCGGCCTGTTTGCCATCGCGGCCCTGCGCCACGGCTTCGAAGAAACCGGCGGCTTCGAGTTCGGCGGTCAGCACGTTGGCGTCGTAATCGGTCAGGCCGAAATCAGCCATGAAGCGGGCCTTTTTGGCATCGGGCAGTTCGGGCATACGCGCGGCGATGTCGTCGACCCAGGCCTGTTCGATTTCCAGCGGCAGCAGGTCGGGGCACGGGAAGTAGCGGTAATCATGCGCCTCTTCCTTTGACCGCATCGAGCGGGTTTCGCCCTTGTCGGGGTCGTAGAGGCGGGTTTCCTGCAGGACCTTGCCGCCGTCTTCCAGAATGGCGATCTGGCGGCGGGCCTCGTAATCGATGGCGGCCTGGATGAAGCGCAACGAGTTCATGTTCTTGATCTCGCAGCGCGTGCCGAGGTGGCCGAAATCCTGCGTGGCCTGATATTTCTCGTATTGGCCCGGACGGCAGACCGACACGTTCACGTCGGCGCGCAGGTTGCCGTTCTGCATGTTGCCGTCGCAGGTGCCAAGGTAGCGCAGGATCTGGCGCAGTTTCGAGACATAGGCTGCGGCTTCTTCGGGGCCGCGGATGTCGGGGCGGCTGACGATCTCCATCAGCGCCACGCCGGTGCGGTTGAAATCGACAAAGGACATGGTGGGGTCCATGTCGTGGATCGACTTGCCCGCGTCCTGTTCGAGGTGGATGCGTTCGATTCGCACCAGTCGCGCGATGCCGGGGGACAGTTCCACCAACACCTCGCCCTCGCCCACGATGGGGTGGTAAAGCTGGCTGATCTGGTAGCCCTGCGGCAGGTCGGGGTAGAAATAGTTCTTGCGGTCGAAGGCGCTGGTCAGGTTGATCTGCGCCTTGAGGCCAAGGCCCGAGCGGACCGCCTGTTCGACGCAGAAATCGTTTATGACAGGCAGCATGCCGGGCATGGCGGCATCGACGAAGGCGACATTCGAGTTCGGCTCGGACCCGACTTGCGTCGAGGCGCCCGAGAACAGTTTGGCATTCGAGGCGACCTGTGCATGGATTTCCATGCCGATCACCAGTTCCCAATCGCCGGTCGCGCCCGCGATCACCTTGGGTTTGGGGTTCTCATAGGAAAGATCGAGCATCGGGGCCGTCCTTGTCGCCGTTTGCCAGACTGTCTAGGCGCGATGGCGCGGGTCTTCAAGTAGCGGCTGCGGGTGGCGCGGGCGGCGGCGCTGATCGAAGGCGGCCAGAATCAGCACCAGCGGCAACAGGGCCACAAACAGCACAGCCTCGGTCAGCGGGGCGAACGCGGCGCGCAGAGGGAACCGCAAGCTGCGGCGCAAGGCAAGGCGGGGCATGGGCACACACAAATACTACCGGATACGGGGTGAAGCGATACGGGACGATTGCGGCGCGATCGGGGCGTGATCGGGGCTGCGCAACGGCGGAAACGCGCCGATGCACAGCCCGCCGGACCAGTCGGGCTGGACAGGACAGGCGCAGGCTTGGCATCACGCACGGGTCGCGCAATGACGCGTCGCCACCGATGACGGGCCAATGACGCAAAAACCGCTGCTTCTTTCGCTGTTCCTGTTGGGCCTGACCGCCGTGTCGGGCTGCATGGAGACAGGGCCCGCGCGGTTGTCGACCAGCGGGATGACGCCGCCGATGCAATGGGACGCGCGCCCCGAGGGCAAGGAGTGGACGGGCAAGACATTGGTGGCGCTGGCGCATGAGGATGACGCGCTGGCAGGGGCGGTGCCTGCCGATATCGAGACATGGTGCCCGGGATACGAGACCGCGACGATGGATGAACGCCGCGCCTTTTGGGCAGGCATGATGTCGGCGGTGGCCCGCTACGAAAGCAGCTGGAACCCGCAGGCGGCAGGCGGCGGGGGCAGATACATCGGCGTCATGCAGATTTCGCCGCGCACCGCAGGATTGCATGGCTGTGACGCCGACACCTCGGCCGAACTGAAAGACGGGGCGGGGAATCTGGCCTGCGCCGCCAAGATCGTGGCAAGCGCCGTGGAAACGGACGGTGTGGTGGCCGGTTCCGGACACGAGGGCGCAGGGCGCGACTGGATGCCGATGCGCGACGCATCCAAACGCGCGGCGATGTCGGCCTGGACACGCAGCCAGCCCTATTGCACGATCTGACCATCGCCTGACGGGGCAACGATTTTTCTGCGAAAAATCAGCCCCTGCGTCTGGCTTGATCACAGGGTGCGGCTTTGGTTTCACCCTTGGACAAATACTCGTTCCGACAGCATCCGCTTGCCCGTCCTGTCAGGACGCGCACCAGATTTTTCGTAGAAAAATCGTGGGCTCAGCCTGCGCCACGCATCCGGTCGACCATTTCGGCAAGATCGCGGCTGAGCGCGGGGGTGGCGGCCATGCGGGCCAGTTCGGCCTGCACCAGTGCGGCGCGGGCGGCATCGTAGCGGGGCCACGTCTCGAAGGCGGTCGACATGCGCGCGGCGGTTTGCGGGTTGAGCGGGTCGAGTTTCAGCAGCCAGTCGGCCAGCAGACGATAGCCCGATCCGCTGGCGTGGTGAAAGCCTGCGTGGTTGGCCGATAGCGCGCCGATCACCGCGCGGAAGCGGTTGGGGTTCTTCCAGTCAAAGGCGGGGTGCCGTGTCAGCGCCGTTGTCACGCCCGCCACGCTGTCGGGGGTGGCATAGGCGATTTGCAGGGCGAACCACTTGTCCATGACGTTGCGGTCATGGCTCCAGCGCGTTTCGAACCGTTGCAACGCGGCCGCGCCCGCGCCGATGTCGAGCAGGCAGGACAGGCTGCCCACCTCTTCGGTCATGTTGTCGGCGCGGGCATGGGCGGCGCTTGCCGCCTTGCCGCCGTCGATGCGCGACAAGAGCGAAAGCGCCGCAAGCCGCAGGGCGCGGCGGCCGGCGGCGCGGGCGTCGGGTGTGAAGGGGCCGGGTTCGGCAAGGCTGTCGATCAGCGCGGGAAGCTGCGGGCCAAGGCGGGCGGCAAGCGCCGCGCCCATGCGGCGGCGTTCGGTCCAGATACGGGCCGGATCGGGGGTGAGACCTGCCGCATGCAGGGTGGCGGCCATGTCATCGTCGGCCGGAAGCCGCAGGGCAAGGGCGCGGAAGGCGGGGTCGAGGCTTTCATCCAGCGCGACACGGGCCAGCGCATCGAGCCAGTCGGGACCGGGGACCGCGTGATCGACGATCATGCGTGCCAGCACGTCCTTGGCCAGCGCCCTGCCCGCCTCCCATGTGTTGAACGGGTCGGTGTCATGGGCCAGAAGGAAGGCGCGCTCTTCGGGGCTGGTCTGGCGTTCCAGCACCACGGGGGCGGAAAAGCCGCGCAGGATCGACGGGATGGGCCGCGTGGCGGCGGGGAATGTAAACGTTTGTTCGGTTTGATGAAGCTCGAGCACCGTGGTGGGCAGGATTTCATCGCCGTTCGGGTTCAACAGCCCCAGCGCCACGGGGATCAGCTTGGGCGATTTGACGGGCTGGCCGGGGGTGGCTGGGTTTTCCTGTCGCAGGGTCAGGGCATAGGTCGCGCCGTCCCAGCTTTCGGTGGCGCTGAGGCGGGGGGTTCCGGCTTCGGTATACCAGAGTTTGAACTGCGAAAGGTCGCGGCCGGTCACATCCTCGAACACCCTGAGCCAGTCTTCGATGGTGGCGGCGTCGCCGTCGTGGCGGGTGAAGTAAAGGTCGAGCGCCTGTGCATAGGCGGCGTCACCCACGAGGCGCTTGAGCATCCCGATCACCTCGGCGCCCTTTTCATAGACGGTGGCGGTGTAGAAATTGTTGATCTCGACAAAGCTGTCGGGGCGGACGGGATGGGCCAGCGGGCCGCCGTCTTCGCGGAACTGGCGGGCGCGCAGCAAAAGCACGTCTTCGATGCGTTTGACCGCATGGCTGCGCATGTCGCCGGAAAACTGCTGGTCGCGGAAGACGGTCAGCCCCTCTTTCAGGCACAGCTGGAACCAGTCGCGGCAGGTGATGCGGTTGCCGGTCCAGTTGTGGAAGTATTCGTGGGCGATGATCGCCTCGATCCGGGCAAAATCGTCGTCGGTCGCGGTTTCGGGGCTGGCGAGGACGAATTTGGAGTTGAAGATGTTCAGCCCCTTGTTCTCCATCGCGCCCATGTTGAAATCATCCACCGCCACGATGTTGAACACCGACAGGTCGTATTCGCGCCCGTAGACCCGTTCGTCCCAAGCCATCGAGCGGATCAGGCTGTCCATCGCATAGGCGCAGCGGTGTTCGTCGCCAGGGCGGACCCAGATGTTGAGTTGCACGGGCTTGCCGCTGGCGGTGGTGAAGGGCGCGGAATGGGCCACCAGATCGCCCGCGACAAGGGCGAAGAGGTAGGCCGGTTTCGGCCATGGGTCGTGCCATTCGGCCCAGCCCGCGCCCTGACCGGCGGGGTTGCCGTTCGACAGGAGCACCGGCAGGTCGGCTTCGATGCGGACACGGAAGCGGGCCATGACATCGGGGCGGTCGGGGTAGAAGGTGATCTTGCGGAAGCCTTCGGCCTCGCATTGGGTGCAATAAAGCCCGCGCGACATATAGAGGCCCTCGAGGGCGGTATTGGCCTCGGGGTCGATGGTGACGCGGGTTTCCAGCGTGAAGGGCGCGTCGGGCAGCAGATGTGCCGGAAGCGTAAGACCCGTGGCATCGGGGGTGATGTCGAGCGGCTGGCCGTTCAGGCAAAGCGATGTCAGGACCAGCCCTTCGCCGTCGAGCCGCAGCGCGTGGCGGCCGGGTCGGGCGGGATTGGGCGACAGGTGCAGCGTGGCCGACACTTCGGTGGCGCGGGGCGACAGGCGGAAGGTCAGCGCGACATCGTGCAAAAGATGGGTGAAGGGCTGGTAGTCGGACAGATGGACGGTGCGCGGCTGGTCGGTCATGTGGGTCTCCTTGCGGACAAAGGCTAGGGAGATGGCGCGGGGGATGCAAGCGGTGCGGGGAGGCTTGAGCTGGCCCCCTCCCCCAAGGGGAGGGGCGCGCGCCGTGTCGACGCGCGCGATTGCGGCGGCGGGCGCGGGGGGCTGTCTGCCCCCGATCGCGCCGAGGCGCGATCCCCCCGAGGATATTTGCGACAAGGAGAAAGGGGGTAGAGGGGGAATGCGTGGTCGGGCGGGGGATGCGCAGGGTGAGGGGTGACGGCAGGCCGCTTTTGCTTGGCGCGTTTGGGGTGCCGGGTTTCGTTCCGGTCGGGGCGGGGGGATTTGCGCCAGATTTGTAACGGGGTGAGCTTGCAGTCGGGTCGCGGGGGGCTGTCTGCCCCCGATCGCGCCGAGGCGCGATCTCCCCCGAGGATATTTGCGACAAGGAGAAGCGGGTTTAGGGGGGATGCGTGGTCGGGCGGGGGACAGGGCCGCCGTGGAAGATGTCGACGGCGGTGTGACCCTGCGTTGCTGTCGCGGTGGGCCTTGAGGTCGTGCGGTGCAGCAAACGAGCACGGGGTTGGTGCGGCAGGAAAGACCGATCGAGGGAAAGGCGATCCGTTAAGCGGAAGGCGGGTGGGATGCAGCCAACCGTGAAGCGGTAGGGGCTGGGGTGGTGGTCGGGTTCATGGGTCATCGGGCGGCGTCATGTCACAGGGGCCAGCCGGTCGGAGGGGGGCGCGACCGTCGATCCTGATGCGGGGGGATTTGTGAGCCGCCCTTGCGGCAGGCGGGGCGGTTGCGCCTGCGCCGGTTGGCAGATGCGGGCGGGGGCTGAGAG
>JBBAUB010000008.1:79039-130895 GCA_040398445.1 Gemmobacter sp.
AGCCGCCTTTGCAGCAGGCGGGGCGGTTGCGCCTGCGCCGGTTGGCAGATGCGGGTGGGGGCTGAGAGACTTGTGGCGAGGAGGCGGGGGCGGGGTGGAGGCGCTGCGACCGTCGATCCTGACGTGGGGGATTTGTGAGCCGCCCTTGCAGCAGGCGGGGCGGTTGCGCCTGCGCCGGTTGGCACATGCGGGTGGGGGCTGAGAGACGGGGGGCGATGAGGCGGGGAGCGGAGTGGAGGCTCTGCGACCCTCGATCCTGACGGGGGGGATTTGTGAGCCGCCCTTGCGGCAGGTGGGGCGGTTGCGTCTGCGCCGGTTGGCAGATGCGGGTGGGGGCTGAGAGACGGGGGGCGAGAGATCGGAGGGCCGAGAGACGGGTGGCGTGGGTGGCCCCGGGCTGCGCGTTGGCGCAGCGGTCAGGGGATGACCGCTGTCGCCTCGATCTCGACCTTGGCGCGGTCTTCGACGAGGGCCACGACCTGCACCAGCGCCATGGCGGGGTAATGGGTGCCGATGGTGGCGCGGTAGTGCTGGCCGAGTGCCTTGAGCGCAGCAAGATATTCGTGCTTGTCGGTGACATACCAAGTCAGCCGCACGAGGTGTTCGGGGCGTGCGCCGGCGCAGGCAAGCACCTCGACGATGGATCGCAGGGCCTGGCCTGCCTGCTGCGCGAAATCGTCGGTTTCGAATTCCTGCGCGGCGTTCCAGCCGATGATGCCGCCGGTAAAGACCATGCGCCCCGTGGCGGCCATGCCGTTGGCATAGCCGCGCGCGGCTTTCCAATGGGCGGGATGCAAGACCTGATGGGGCGATAGGGTCATGACGGCTCCTGAAGATGCGCGGCCAGATGCGCGGCCAACCGGGGGCGGACGGATTCGGGCCATGGCGCGGGGCGGTGGTCCGCGCCCAGCCAGACGAGGGTGAGGGTGAGGGTCAACCGCTCTTGCCCGCCGCAGCGCGCATCAAGCACGAAGGTGGCCGAGGCGCGGCCCAGTTTCGTGACGCAAAGCTGCCAGTCGAGCAGGTCGCCAAGGCGCGAGGGGGCGCGGAAGTCGGTTTCGATCCGCACGGTGGGCACGCCGATGCCCTGGGCCATCATCGCCTCGAATGGCCAGCCGATTTCGTCGCGGAAGAAGTTTTCGACCGTGGAATTGGTCATTTCGTAATAGCGCGGGTAAAAGACGATACCTGCGGGGTCGCAATGGTTGAATTCGACGCGGATCTGTTTGCTGTAGGTCACGTCAGGCTCCGCGCGATGACGATGCGCTGCACGTCTGACGCGCCCTCGTAGATGCGCAGGGCGCGGATGTCGCGGTAGAGCGCCTCGACGGTTGCGCCTGTTCGCACGCCGTCGCCGCCATGCAGTTGCACGGCCATGTCGATCACCTCTTGCGCGGCTTCGGTGGCGTATAGCTTGGCCATCGCCGCCTCGCGCGTGATGCGGTCGGCGCCTTGGTCTTTGGTCCATGCGGCGCGGTAGACCAGCAGGGCGGCCGCGTCGATTTTCAGCGCCATGTCGGCAAGGTGGCCTTGCACCATCTGCATCGAGGACAGCGGTTCGCCCCCGATCTTGCGGGTGGCGGTGCGGGTCAGGCTTTCGCAAAGCGCGCGACGGGCCATGCCCAAGGCGGCGGCCCCCACGGTGGGGCGAAAGACGTCGAGCGTGGACATGGCGATCTTGAAGCCAGCGCCGCCCGTGCCGATCAGCGCCGCGTCGGGCAGTTCGACCCCGCTCAGGTTCAGCCGGGCGAGCGGATGGGGGGCGATGGTGGAAAGCCGTTCGGCCACGGTCAGCCCTGCGGTATCGGCAGGCATGAGAAAGGCCGACAGGCCGCGTGCGCCCGCCGCTTCGCCGGTGCGGGCGAAGACGATGTAGATGTCGGCGATGCCGCCGTTGGAAATCCATGTCTTGGTGCCGTCGAGCACCCAGCCGCCCTGCACCTTGCGGGCAGTGGTGGCGGTGGCGGCAACGTCCGAGCCCGATCCCGGTTCGGTCAGCGCAAAGGCCGCAATGGCGGTGCCCGCCCGCGTGCGGTCAAGCCATGCGCGTTGGTCGGATGTGCCGAACAGCGATACGGGGCCCATGCCAAGGCCCTGCATGGCAAAGGCGAAATCGGCAAGCGGGTCGTGGCGGGCCAAGGTTTCGCGGATCAGGCACAGGGTGCGGACATCGAGGCGTTCGCCCTGCGCGGCCCCGGTGTGGCGCAGCCAGCCGCCCTGCCCCAAGGCGGCCACCAGCGCCTTGCAGGCGGCGTCCACGTCCGAATGGTTGGCGGGAAGGTTCGACGCGCACCACTCTTCCAGCGCAGCCGCCAGATCGCGGTGCCGCGCCTCGAAGAAGGGCCAGTCGAGAAAGCTCTTGTCCGTTTTCATCTGTTCTCAAATATCCTCGGGGGGTCCGGGGGGCGGAAAGCCCCCCGGCGCTTTGGCAAGGCTGGATCAGTCGCCCGCGAAGACCGGCTTTTCCTTGGCGACAAAGGCACGGTAGGCGCGTTCGAAATCGCGGGTCTGCATGCAGATGGCTTGGGCCTGCGCCTCGGCCTCGATCGCTTGCTCAAGGCCCATGTTCCATTCGTGGTTGAGCTGGGTCTTGGTCATGGAATGGGCGAATGTCGGGCCAGAGGCCAGGGCGCGGGCAAGCACCATCGCTTCGGCCTCTAGCGTTTCGGGCGCGTGGAGCGCGTTCCAGAAACCCCAGCGTTCGCCTTCCTCGGCCCGCATCGTGCGGCCGGTGTAGAGCAGTTCGGCCGCCCTGCCCTGCCCGATGATGCGCGGCAGCATGGCGCAGGCGCCCATGTCGCAACCGGCAAGGCCGACGCGGGTGAACAGGAAGGCGCATTTGGCGGCGGGCGTGGCAAGGCGCAGGTCGGCGGCCATGGCGATGATCGCCCCTGCCCCCACCGCCACACCATCGACGGCGGCGATGATCGGCTTGCCGCAGCCGATCATGGCTTTCACCAGATCGCCGGTCATGCGGGTAAAGGCGAGAAGCTCTTTCACGCCCAAGCCGATCAGCGGGCCGATGATATCGTGCACATCGCCGCCCGAGCAGAAATTGCCGCCGTTCGAGGCAAAGACGATCACATCGACATCCGAAGCATAGACCAGATCGCGGAACAGGTCGCGCAATTCGGCATAGCTGTCGAAGGTCAGCGGGTTCTTGCGGTCGGGGCGGTTCAGGCGGACTACGCCGATGCGGTCGGCCACCTCCCACAGGAAATGCTGCGGTTTCAGCCCTGCGAGGGTGGTCATTTCGGGCTTCCCATGCGTTTGAAGATATCGGTCAGGGTGTCGAGGTCGGCATCGGTGAGGCCTGCGAAAAGCTGGTTCACCTGTGCTTCGTGTTGGGTGGCGAGGGTTTCGAAACTGGCAAGGCCAGCGGGGGTAAGCGCGACAAAGACGGTGCGGCGGTCGGCTTCCGATTGCGTGCGGCGCACGTAGCCGTCTTTTTCCAGCCGGTCCACCACGGTGGTGGCGTTGCCGTTGCTGACAAGCAGCATGCGGCTTAGGTCGGACATGGTGACGCCATCGCGGCGGCGGTAAAGCGCGGCCATGACATCGAAGCGCGGCAGGGTCGTATCATGGCGGGTGCGCAGGAACTCGCGCAAGCTGCCCTCGGCCTGACGGGTCACGCCAAGCAGGCGGATCCACAGTTTCAGACGGCGTTTCGACAGGGGGTCATGGGCCGTCATACCTCGCCCCCCGAGATGGTGATGGCCTGACCGTTCACCCCGTCAGACCCTGCGCCACAGAGCCACAGCGCCGTGGCGGTCACCTCATCGGGACGGAACAGGCGGTTTTGCGGGTTGAGGGATTCCAGCGCCGTGCGGGATTCGGCGGCGCTGCGGCCGGTTTTCTGGGATATCACACGGATGGAATGGTCGGTCATTTCGGTGTCGAGAAAACCGGGGCAGATGGCGTTGGCGGTCACGGGTTTGCGGGCGACTTCGAGGGCGACCGAGCGGGTCAGCCCGATCACGCCGTGTTTGGCGGCGGCATAGGGGGCGACCTTCGCGTATCCCTTGACGCCCGCGGTCGAGGCCACCGCGATGAGCCGGCCCCAGCCGGTGAATTGCTGCAATCCGGCGCGGAAGGTCAGGAAAACGCCGGTCAGGTTGGCCGCGATCATGGCGTTCCACTGGGCAAGGCTGGTTTTCGCCAGCACGGCAGAATCCGCCTGCCCCGCATTGGCGATCACGATGTCGAGCGGACCTGCGGCGGCGAACAGGGTGGCGACAGAGGCTTCGTCGGTTACGTCGCAGGCCAAGGCGCGGATGCCGCTGGCGCGGGTGGCCACGGCTTCCAACGCCTCCATCCGGCGGCCGCAGATCACCACCTGTGCCCCCGCAGCGGCAAAGCCACGGGCAAGGTCGGCCCCCACGCCAGACCCGCCGCCCGTTACCAGAACCCGCTTTCCCGCCAGATCGGTCATGCCCTGAGCACCTCGGTCGCCTTTGCCTGCAAACGATACAACTGGTCGCGCCCTGCAAGGTAGGGCAGCGGCCAGTCGACCCCCGTATCGCCCATACGGGCGGCGGCGTGAAGCGTCCAGTAGGGGTCGGCCAGATGGGGCCGTGCAAGGCAGACCAGATCGGCGCGACCGGCCAGCAGGATGGAGTTCACATGGTCGGGTTCGGTGATGTTGCCGACCGCCATGGTGGCGATGCCAGCCTCGTTCCTGATGCGGTCGCTGAACGGGGTCTGGAACATGCGGCCATAGACGGGTTTGGCGTTCGTGCTGGTCTGGCCTGCCGACACGTCGATGATATCGGCCCCGTTCGCGGCGAACATCCTGGCGATTTCCACCGCTTCGGCGGGGGTCACCCCTTCGTCACCCGTCCAGTCGGTGGCCGAGATGCGGACCGACAGGGGTTTATCGTTCCCCCATGCCGCACGCATGGCGCGCAGCACCTCGAGCGGCCAGCGCATGCGGTTTTCCAAGGAGCCGCCGTATTCGTCGCTGCGGTGGTTCGAGACGGGCGAGATGAAGGACGACACCAGATAGCCGTGGGCCGCGTGCAGTTCGACCATGTCGAAGCCCGCGCGTTTGGCCATTTCGGTGGCGCGGACGAATTCGAGCGTGACCGCCTGCATGTCGTGCTTGGTCATCTCGCGGGGCGTTGCGTTCTTGGGCGACCACGGGATCGGGGATGGCGCGATGATTTCCCAGTTGCCGGATGGCAGGGGGGCGTCGCCTTCTTCCCAGCCGACCTGGGTGCTGGCCTTGCGGCCTGCGTGGCCGATCTGGCAGCAGATTTTTGCATGGGTTTCGGCATGGACGAAATCGGTCAGGCGTTTCCATGCGGCTTCGTGTTCGGGCGCGTAAAGGCCGGGGCAGCCGGGGGTGATGCGGCCGATGGCCGAAGTGCAGGTCATTTCGGTATAGACAAGGCCCGCGCCACCCTTGGCACGTTCGGCGTAATGGACGAAGTGCCAGTCGGTCGGGCAACCATCCACCGCCTTGTACTGCGCCATGGGCGAGACGACGATACGGTTATGCAGGGCCATGTCGCGCAAGGTGAAGGGCGCGAACATCGGGGCGCGGCCTTTCACGCCACCCGCGTTTTCGGCAAACCAGTCTTCGGCCTGACGCAGCCATGCCGGATCGCGCAGGCGCAGGTTTTCGTGGCTGATGCGCTGGCTGCGGGTGAGCAGCGAATAGGCGAATTGTTCGGGCGGCAGGTCGAGATAGCGTTCGACCTGTTCGAACCATTCAAGGCTGTTGCGCGCCGCCGATTGCAGGCGCAGCACCTCGACCCGGCGTTCGTCCTGATAGCGCTGGAAGGCGGCTTGCAGGGTCGGTTCGGAATGGAGGTATTCGGCCAGCGCAATGGCGGAGTCGAGCGCGAGGCGGGTGCCGGAGCCGATGGAGAAATGCCCCGTCGCGGCGGCGTCGCCCATCAGCACCACGTTTTCGTGGAACCATGTGTTGCAGACCACGCGGGGGAAGTTCATCCAGACCGCCGAGCCGCGCAGGTGGGCGGCGTTCGAGATCAACTCGTGCCCGCCAAGGTGGGCGGCGAAGATCTTGCGGCAGGTTTCGACCGTGTCTTCCTTGGACATGGCGTCGAACCCCCAGCGGTCCCATGTGTCTTGGGTGCATTCGACGATGAAGGTCGCGGTGTTGTCGTCGAACTGGTAGGCATGCGCCCAGACCCAGCCGTGTTCGGTATTCTCGAAGATGAAGGTGAAGGCGTCGTCGAATTTCTGATGCGTGCCGAGCCAGACGAATTTGCACAGGCGCATGTCGATGTCGGGCTGGAAAGTGGATTCGTATTCGCGGCGGACGGCCGAGTTGATGCCGTCGCAGGCGACCACGATGTCGTAGACTTGGCGGTATTCCTCGGCGGTTTTGAACTCGGTCTCGAATTGCAGATCGACGCCGAGTTCGCGCGCGCGGGCTTGCAGCAGGATCAACAGTTGCTTGCGCCCGATGCCCGCAAAGCCGTGGCCGCCCGAGACGTTGCGCACGCCGTCATGCACCACGGCGATATCGTCCCAATAGGCGAAGTGGTCGCGGATGGATTGCGTGGAAACCGGATCGTTCTTCTGCATCCGCCCCAAGGCATCGTCCGACAGCACCACGCCCCAACCGAAGGTGTCGTTGGCGCGGTTGCGTTCGAGCACGGTCACCCGATGCGACGGGTCGCGCAGCTTCATCGAGATGGCGAAGTACAAACCGGCGGGGCCGCCGCCGAGGCAGAGAATCTTCATGGCCCTGTTTCCTTTTTCGGGCAGCGGGATGGCTGCTTCGTTGGTTTTAGGCTGGCATCGGGGGAAAACAATTTCAAGTTTAAAATTTATTCATTCCATCGCGGGAGGAAAGGCGGGGGGCAAGCCTGCCCCCCGCACCCCCCCGCCTGTGCCGTTCTGCGACGGGTGCGCCGCTGAAAAGCCGTAGGGTGCGCGTTCACCGCGCACCGTTGGTAGGCTGCGCCCCGTGACCTTCGAGTATTTGGGCAAGGGTGAAGGTCAGGCGAAGGATTTTATCGTGGCAATCGCGCCGTCGAGGGCCTTGCCCTCTTCGTCTTTCAGGGCGGCTTCGCGCAGGCGGCGCGCCCAGTCGGGGGCGTCGTCGCGCTGCGCGATCAGGGCGATGGCGTCCAGCACGCGGTCGTATTTCGACAGGCCGCGGGCGTGGGTGTCGGAGTAGCCTTTCACAAGGCGGCGGCATTTGACGATTTCGACGGCGAGATCGTAGTTTTGCGCGCGGGTTTGCAGGGCAAGGGCAAGCCAGCGGTCGAGATGCGCGATTTCCTGCGCGTGGCGCAGGGTGCGCGGACGCCAGAAGCGCAGGCCACCGATGGCGTAGAGGGTCAGGAAGGCGGGCAGGCTGTCGGTGCGCAGGCGGCGGCCCTTGTCGAACCACTTTGTCAGGCGGGCCATGGCTTTGGGGTTGGACTGGATGCGCGCGCCAAGGCGGGCGGGGAGAAGGCCTGCGATTTCCTCGGCCCTCGGGTGGAAGAATTCGGTCAGGTGCAGGACGTTTTGGTCCTTGACGCCCATCTCGCGGGTGATGCGGTCGAAACGGGTGCCGCGGGTTTTCAGGTCGGCCACGCGGATCACATCGTCGTAAGCCATGGCGTTGGCGATGTATTTGGCGGCTTCGCGCGACAGGGCGTAGGATTTGGCGGGGTCGTCCGTGGCGATGACGCTGTCGAGGCGGATCAGGTAGTCGGCGGCGTAGGCGAGGGATTGGAAGCCAACCACCTTTTGCAAGCCCGGCAGCGCGAGTTCGGCCACGGGGGCGGGCATGGCTGTGACGCGGGCGGTCAGGCGCTGCCATTGGGCCAAAAGACGGGCGGGGCCTTGGGCTGTCGGGGCAGCAATCGCTTGGGGCTTTGCTTGGGGTGCGGGCGGAGCAGTTGCGGCATCATAGCCTGCGGCAAAGGCGCGGAGCGAGGCCTCAAGACCTTTGCCGCCGGCGCGGATGGCGGATTCGAACGCGTCACGCGGGAAGGGCAGCGTGGCAGAGGCGGCGAGCGCGCCAAGAAGCGAGGCGGAAATCACCGAGCCTTGCTTGATGGCCAGCGTGTCGAAATCGGCGGCGATGACGCGGCGGGCGGCGATTTCGGCGGCGGCCAGCACTTCGGCGCTGTCGGCGATGCCGTCACCGGGGACCATTTTTTCCGATACCGCAAGGGCGCGGTGGGTCGAGGTGATGAGGGTGGTGCGATCTGGCGTGACGAAACCGCGGATGATGGCGCGGCCTGCCTCCATCATTTCCGCCGTGATCATGATGTCGACATCGCCTGCGGCGGGTTGCAGCGAGAAGACGGGCATGGCCCCCGTGGCGGGCATGGGGGCCATTTCGACGTAATAGACCGTGGCCCCCGTGCGCTGCGACACGCCCGCCACCGATGTGGCTTGGGCCGCGTAGCCGGAGGCGCGGGCCACCGCTTCGATCCAGCCGGTCAGCACGCCGCCCCCCTGCCCGCCCACCGCAAGGATGGCAAGTTTGATGATGCCGCCAAGGGCGGGGTCGGGTTTGGGGGTGAAGCTGTCTTGCAGGGTCATGCTGTCGCCCCGAAGGTTAGCCGTTTGGCGGCGCGGCGGGCTTGCAGCCATTTGGTGACACGCGCCGAAAAGGCGGCAAGGCGGGTTTCCCATTTGCCCGGATTGTGCACCACATCGGCGCGGTAGAAGCTGGGGCAAAGGACGGCGGCATCGGCCACCTCGCCGCAGTTGCCGCAGCCGACGCAGGATTGGTCGATGCTTGCCACGGGGTCGTCGCGCAGCGGATCGTCGAGCCGCTTGAGCGACAGCGACGGGCAGCCCGAAAGCCGGATGCAGGCGTGATCGCCGGTGCAGATGTCTTCGTCCACCCCGAAGCGGGGCGCTTCGACGCGGCGGCCTTCGCGGATGGCCGCTGCCGCAAGGGGCTTTTCGCGGCGCTGCTTGTTCAGCATACATTCGGACGAGGCGACGATGACCTTTGGCCCCGGTGTGTCGGTGGTCAGCGCCTCGCGCAGCACGTCGCGCATGCGGCCCACGTCATAGGTGCGGTCCACCTCGACCACGTAGTCGATGCCGATGCCGCGCAGAGCCTTGGAGATCGGGTGTTTGGTGGCTTTCGTCGGGTTGTCGGCGCGACTGGACATGATGTCTTGCCCGCCGGTCGCTGCGGAATAGTAGTTGTCGACGATCACTGCGACAGAGTCGGATTTGTTGAAGGCCATGTTGGTGAAGGACGAGGACAGCCCGTTGTGCCAGAAGCCGCCGTCGCCGATGATCGAGATGGCGCGGCGTTCGCCGCCGCCGTCGAAGGCGGCGTTGGCGGCGGGGCCGAGGCCGTAGCCCATGGTCGCCCCCCCCACCTCGAACGGCGGGAGCGAGCCGAAGAGGTGGCAGCCGATATCGGCGGTGATTTGCAGCTTGCCGGTTTCCTGCTGCACCAGTTTCATCGCGGCGAAGATCGGGCGTTCGGGGCAGCCGGTGCAGAACCCCGGCGGGCGGATGGGGACGGTTTTGGTCAGGTCGGGGATTTGCGGCTTATCCTCGTTCGGGGCGCGGACAAGGGCGGGGAGCATGTCGGGAGCGGCCTGTTTGAGGAAGGCCGAAAGGCTGTCGAGCATGACTTGGCCGGTATATTCGCCCGCCATCGGGAAGATGTCCTTGCCATGCAGCATGACCGACGACCCCTTGCGATAAAGGAAGGTCGAAAGCTGCTGTTCGATGAATTCGGGTTGGCCTTCCTCGACCACCAGAACGTGTTTCTTGCCTTCGCAGAAGCGGTGGAATTCATCGGAAACAAGGGGATAGGTGACGTTCAGCACGTAAAGCGGAACCTGCGTGTTGCCGTAAAGATCGGCAAGGCCAAGCCGTTGCAGGGCGCGGATCACGCCGTTGTACATGCCCCCTTGCAGGACGATGCCGACGGGGGCGTTGGCGGGGCCGAACACCTCGTTCAGCCCGTTATCCACGACAAAGCGTTCAGCGGCGGGCCAGCGGTTCTTGATCTTGTCCTGTTCATGGGCAAAGGACATCGGCGGCAGCACGACGCGGGCGAAATCGGATTGCGGGTTCGAGAGCGCCTCGCGCACGGTCAGTTTCGGGCGCTGGTTGTCGCGGGTCTGGAACGATCCGGTGACATGGCACGACCGGATGCGGACCATCAGCATGACGGGGGTGTTGGACGCTTCGGACAGTTCGAAGCCGTCTTTTACGGCCTTGGTGATGCAAGGCAGGTTCGGGCGCGGGTCGAGTAGCCAGAATTGTGATTTCATGGCAAAGGCGTGGCTGCGTTCCTGCATGATGCTGGAGCCTTCGCCGTAATCCTCGCCCACGATGATAAGCGCGCCGCCGTTCACGCCCGAGGAGGCGAGGTTGGCCAGCGCGTCGGAGGCCACGTTGACCCCGACCGAGCCTTTGAAGGTGACGGCACCGCGGATCGGGTAATGCACCGAGGCGGCCAGCATGGCGGCGGCGGCGGCCTCATTGGCATTGGCCTCATACCGCACGCCAAGCTCGGTCAGCAGGTCTTCGGCATCGGCCAGAACGTCCATCAGATGGCTGATGGGCGCGCCCTGATAGCCGCCCACGTAAGCAACGCCGTTTTCCAACAGCGCCTTGGTGATGGCAAGGATGCCTTCGCCGGTGAAGGTTTCCCCTGCCCCGAGTCTCAGGTCTTGGACTTCGGCTTTGAAGGACCGCTCGGCCATGGCTTTCCCCTAAATCTCGTGCTTGCGGATATTGGCCAGCATCTTTTGCAGCGTGCCGACAAAGGCGCGGCGTTCGGCGTCGTCTATGCCTTTGAACATACGGGCATGGGCGTCGGACATGCGGGGCCAGAGGGCCTCGAACGTGGTGCGGCCAGATTTGGTCAGGTAAATGCGGGTGGCGCGGCTGTCGGCGGGATCGGTCTGGCGGCGGACCATGCCTTCGGCGGCAAGCTGGTCGAGCGCGCGCGACAGGGTGGATTGTTCGATCACGGTCAGGACGGCCAGATCGCGGATCAGCGGCGCCTCGATCACCGACAGCACGGCAAGGACGCGCATCTTGGGCGTGGTCAGGCCAAGGTCGGCCATCTCGTCGCGCAAGGATGCGTTGTAGCGGCCCATGATGCGGTTCATCAGGTAGGGCGCGTAGTTGGACAGGCCGATTTCGCCAAGGCGCGGGGCGGGTGGATTGGCCGGTTCGGGCTTGGGCTGGGATTGGTCGGTCATGCGCCGAGCCTTTTTGCGGCGATGAAGCCCGAGCCGCCGCCAAGGCCGGGTCCGGGATGGGTGGAGGCCCCGATCAGCGTCAGCCCCTTGGGCAGGTCGGGGGCGGCGGCAAAGGGGCGGAACAGGAAGAACTGGTCGATCGAGCACAACCCGCCGTAGGGGTCGCCGCCCACGAGGTTGATGTTGAGCGATTGCAGATCGGCGGGCGAATAGGCGCGGCGGGCCAGTTTGATGGATGCGAAATCCTTGATGTGGCGGGCAAGGATGGCTTCGATGCGGTCGGCAAAAGCCTCGCGCGTGGCTTCGTCCCAGCCGTTGGTGGCGATGTCGCCTGCGGCGTCGCCCTTCACATGGCGCGGCGCGTCGGGGATTTGCAGCCAGAGGATCGCGCGGCCGTCCGGGCAACGCGTGGAGTCGAGGCGGTGCGGCTGGCCCACGCAGATGGTGGGCGTTTCGGGCAGCAGGCCGCGTTCAGCCTCGTTTGCCGATTTCGACACGGCGTCGATGCCGTCGGACAGGTGGATCAGGGCCACGTCGTCAAGACCGGCGGCCAGCCATTCGGGGTGCCGGTCGAGCGCGTAGTGAAGCTGGAAGTTGCCGCGACCGTGGCGGAAGGCTTTGGCCGCCGCTTTGGTGGCGGGGGCCGCAGCGCCGCGCAGCAGGCGGGTGGCGAGTTGTTCGGGGGCGACCGAGGCGAGCACGGACGGACAGGCGATGGTTTCGCCCGTGGTCAGGCGGACGCCCATGGTGCGGTTGTTTGTGGTCAGGATTTCGTCGACATCGGCACTGGTGCGAATCTCGCCGCCCTTTTCGCGGATCAGCGCGGCAAAGGCGGCGACCGCTTGGCCGGACCCGCCCTTGACGACGGGCGCGCCTGCGGCCTCGAGCGCGAAGGCCACGACCTGCCCCATCTTGCCGGAATAGGTGCTTTCGGGGGTCAACCCGCAATGCAGCACCCACGGCGCGAACAGGGCTTGGACCAGGGGGCTTTGGTAGCCGGATTCGAGCCAGCCGCGCGCCGGCGTCAGGGCCGACCCGAACCATGCGGCAAGGCCGCGGGGGCCGCGTTTGCGGGCCTGACCGATCAGCAATTTCAGGGTCGGCCACGACCACAGGTCACCGCCGAGCAGCGAAAACAGGAAGGGGGCTTCGCCCTCGATCCCGCCGACATCGGCTGCGTGTTTTGCACCGTCACCGGCGGCGAGGGCGTCGAAGGCTTTGACGTTAGCGGCGCGGTCGGTGGTCAGCACCAGCGACGACCCGTCAGGGCGCAACACGGCGGTGGGATGGCCCGTGTGGCAATAGTCGAACCCGTGGCGGGCAAGGTGGGGACCGAGTGCCGCGCCTGCGGGCGAGGTCATGAACAGCACCCAAGTCGCCGCCATCACGTCATGGCGGAACCCCGGCAGGGTTATTTCCTCGGTCCGCAGGCAGCCCCCGGCCACATCGTTGCGTTCCAGCAGCAGGACGCGCTTGCCCGAAAGCGCAAGCAAGGCCCCCGCCACAAGCGCGTTGATGCCGGAGCCGATGATGATGTGGTCGGGGGACTGCATGGGGTCAGCCCTTGGGAACCAGTGCCAGCGCACGGATCGGCGAGCCGGTGCCTTGCTTGATTTTCAGCGGGGCCGCGATCAGGATCGCGCCCTTGGGCGGCAGTTTCGACAGGTTGGCAAGCGAGGCCAGACCGAAGCAGTTGTTCTTGTGCAGCAGGTTGTGCGCGGGGAACGGCGGGGTCATGCCGCCCGCTTGGCCTGCGTCGGTGCCGATGCACTGGCTGCCCCAGCCGACGATGCCCTTGGCGATCAGGTATTCGATCACCTCGGCGGTCGGGCCGGGGGTGTGGGGTCCGGTGGCATCGGCATTCAGGAAGGCGGCCTCGTCATTGGCGCGGGCGTCCCAGTCGGACCGCAGCACGACCCATTCACCGGCGTTGATGGCGCCGTGTTTGGCCTCCCACGCCTTCACATGGTCGATGGTCAGCAGGAAATCGGGGTTGGCGTTGCACTCGGCGCTGAAGTCCAGCACGTTGACGGGTGCCACAAGCCGCTGCACGTCGAGCGTGTCGGTATAGCCGTCGGGGTAATCCTTGCCGGTGATCCAGTGGTGCGGGGCGTCGAAATGGGTGCCGGAATGTTCGCCCAGTTCCAGCCAGTTCCATGCCCAGAACGGACCGTCCTTGTCGTATTCGCTGATGCGATGGATCTTGATCGGCGGGGTGTCCTTGGCGAAATCCGGCGGCAGTTTCAGAAGCGGCGTTTCGGGGCCGAGCGTGCCCGAACAATCCACCACCTCGATCCCGCCCGAGGCGAGCATACCCGCAAGTTGGGTGAGCACATGTGCAGAAGTCATTTGTCATCTCCCTGTGGTCGCGGTGTGAGGCAAAGCGTCTGCATCACCCGTGCATTCTGTTTTGCATCGCGCCCTGTCGGGTCCGGACCGGACCGCTGCGTTCGGGGCTGATGAATCATGCTAGACAGATTTAAATGCATTTGCAAATATCCTTGTCGGAAACCAGACGAGGCGCTGCATGGGAACGACCTTTGACGCGGTGATGATCGGGGCGGGGCACAACACGCTGGCCGCCGCCCTGCACCTGTCGGCCAAGGGCTGGAAGGTGGCTGTGTTCGAGGGGGCGGCCACGGCGGGCGGGGCGGTGAAGACCGGCGCATATACCCTGCCCGGCTATCGCCACGACTGGGCGGCGATGAACCTGTCGCTGTTCGCGGGAAGCCCGTTTTTCAAGCAATACGGGGCAGAATTGCAACGGCACGGTTGCGCCTTTGTGCCCGTGGTACGGCCATTCGCGTCGAGTTTTGCCGATGGCACATGGTGCGGCGTGTCGACCGACCGTGCCGAGACGATGGAAAATCTGGCACGGTTCTCGCAGGCCGATGCCGAAACCTGGGCGCGGCTGTGCGACGGGTTCGGGGCCGAGGCGCCGCATCTGTTCGGCCTGCTCGGCAGTCCGATGACATTTCGTGCGCTTGCATATTTCATGTTCAAAATGCTTCGCGCCAAGGGTGTGGCGGGCAGCCTGGACATGGCGCGGTTCCTGCTGGCCTCGCCCCGCGCGTTTCTTGACGAAACCTTAACCGACCCCCGCGCCAAGGCGATGCTGGGGGCTTGGGGCATGCATCTGGACTATGCGCCCGACATCGCGGGGGGGGCGATCTTTCCCTATCTCGAGGGGATGGCGGGTCAGGCCTTTGGCATGGTGCTGGGGCAAGGCGGGGCCGATACGATCATTTCGGCGCTGGTTGCGGCAATACGGGCGCGCGGCGGCGTGGTGGAATGCAACGCATGGGTCGCAAAGGTGCTGCGCGACGGGGATCGGGCCACGGGCGTGGAACTGGCCGACGGGCGGCGGGTGATGGCGGGCAAGGCCGTGGTCGCGGGGGTCGCGCCGAAGAACCTGTCGCGGCTGACGGGGGCGATAACGCCCGCTTTCGACAAGGGGATGGCGGCGTTCCGCCATGCACCGGGGACGATGATGATCCATCTGGCGCTGGACGGGTTGCCCGGTTGGCGGGCGGGGGCGGCGTTGCAGACCTATGCCTATGTGCATATTGCACCGAGCCTTGACCAGATGGCGCGGACCTATCAACAGGCCAATGCAGGGCTGTTGCCGGACGAGCCGATCCTTGTGGTGGGCCAGCCGACGGTGGTGGATGCGACCCGTGCGCCCGAAGGCAAGCACACGCTGTGGGTGCAGGTGCGGATGGCCCCTGCGGTGATTGCGGGCGATGCCAAGGGCGAGATTGCCGCAACGGACTGGATTGGCGCGGCGGCGCCGTTTGCCGAGCGGGCGCTGGATATTCTGGAAGCGCACGCACCCGGAACCCGCGCGAAGATCATCGGGCAACGCATCGTCACGCCGGTGGAACTGGAGGCCGAGAACCCCAACCTGATCGGCGGCGATCAGGTGTGCGGCAGCCATCATCTGGGCCAGCACTTCCTGTTCCGGCCCATGCGCGGCCATGCGGATGGATCGACGCCCGTGGCGGGGCTGCACATGACGGGGGCCGCCGTCTGGCCGGGCGCGGGAACGGGGGCCAACCCGGGGTATCTTTTGGCGCAACGGCTGGCCGGTGCGTGATAGACTTCGACAAACAACAAAGACGACAACAGGGAAAACGACCATGAAACTTAGCAGAAGAAGCCTGATGAAGATGACGGCGGCCGGTGCCGCGGCGGGGGCCATCGGCCTGCCCGTCCGTGCGCAGGCCATCGACGAGCTGGTGATCGCCTATAACGTGACGCTTCCAAGCTGGGATCCGACCGTGGGGCCGAGTGCGGTGAACCCGACGATCCAGGGGCTGTACCAGTCGGTGTTCGACCAGTTCATCTTGCAGCAGCCCGACCTGAAGCCTGCGCCGGGGTTGCTGACCGAATGGGGCTGGAACGAGGACCGGACCAAGGTGAAGATGACCGTCCGCGAGGGGGTTACCTGGCATGACGGGTCGCCCTTTAGCGCCGAGGATGTGGCGTGGTCGCTGGAGCGCGCCGCCAATCCCGAAACCGGCAACCCGATCAACTTCGTCTGGGGATCGCTGGCCAATTTCGTGGTCGAGGGCAACACCGTCACGGCGGATGTGAAGCAGTTCGACCCCACGATCTTCAAGTGGATGTATTTCCTGACCGGATACGTGCTGCCCAAAGCCTATTACGAAAAGGTGGGCGCCGAAGGGTTCGAGGCAGCACCGATCGGGACCGGTCCCTATATGGTCGAAAAGTTCGAGCGCAACGCATTCGTGCGGTTGAAGGCGAATGCGAATTACTGGGGCGGCAAGCCCGATTTCGACACGGTGACGATCAAGTTCGTGCCCGATGCCGCAGCGCGGGTGGCCGAGGTCGAATCCGGCAACAGCCATGTCACGCTGGAAATGCCCTATGAGGAATATGACCGCCTGAAGGGTGGCCCGCTGGCGGGCGTTGCCGCGCCGATTTCCGACATCGGGATGATCTTTTTGAACGACATCGACGTGATGCTGGACCCGAATGTGCGCAAGGCCGCCGCCCATGCGGTGGACAAGCAGACCATCATCGACCGGCTGCTTTCGGGTTACGGCGTCAAGATCGACACGCTGGAGACGCCGGAATACGAGGCCTATGACGCGTCGATCACGGTGGAGTATTCGCCCGAGAAGGCGGTCGAATTGCTGGCGGCTTCGGGCTATAGCGTCGACAAGCCGGTGAAGTTCAAGATCCAGACGACCAAGGGTTTCAAGCCCAAGGATTACGAGATGATCCAGGCCATCGTGGGCCTGTGGCGCAAGGTGGGGATCGAGGCCGAGATCGAGGTTTACGAGATCGCCAAGCACTACGAACTGCGCGCGGCGGACCAACTGGCGCCGGCGGCGTTCTACAACTGGGGCAATTCGGTGGGTGATCCGACGACCTCGACCGGCTTTGCCATGTTCGGGCCGTCGCCGCATTCGGTGTGGGACGGGGAAGACCTGATCGCGATGATCGGGCCCTTGTGGGGCGAGGCGGACGAGGCCAAGCGGATCGCGGGCTGGAAAGCGGTGGACAAGTTCATCGCGGAAAACGCGCTGGTCATTCCGCTGTTGCAATATGTGCAGCCGATCCTGCACGCGCCCGGAGTCGTGGTCACGCCCCATGCGAGTGGCGCGTTGCTGCCGCATCTGATGAAGCGGGCCTGAGGATCGCGGACAGGCCGGGGGGCTTGCGCCCCCCGGACCCCCCCGAGCAGGTTGGACAGGGAGCGCCCTACATGTGCGGCGAAGCGGGGGTTTCACACCCCCGCGCCCCCGTGGGATATTTGGGACGAGAAGAACGGGGGCCGAGGCCCTTGCCCTGCGCTGTAGCGCGGGGGGATGGGGTAAATGGGGCTGTTACGGGTCTTTCTTCTGCGGCTGGCGACGACGGCGGTGACGCTGGCGGGGGTGGCTGTGATCGTGTTCTTCGTGATCCGCGTGGTGCCGGGCAATCCGATTGCCATGATGCTGCCGCCGGGCGCGACCGATGCCGATATTGCGCAGCTGACCGCGCTTTACGGGTTGGACAAACCCATTTGGCAGCAGTTTTTCATCTGGGTTTCGGGCGTGGTTCAGGGGGATTTCGGAACCTCGATCACCACGCGGCAGCCGGTGCTGGGGCTGGTGCTGGGACGGTTGCCGGCGACGCTGGAGCTTTCGATCATGGCGCTGGTGATGGCGGTGGGGATCGGCGGGGTGGCGGCGCTGGTGGGCACCAAGCGGCGCGGGACGCGGGTGGAGGGGGCAATCGACGTGGCCAACGGAATGGCGCTGTCGGTGCCCGATTTCCTGTGGGGGCTGGTGCTGATCTTGGTGTTCGGCGTGCTGGTGCCGGTGTTCCATATCAGCGGGCGCGTCACGCCATCGCTGGAGTTGCCGTTCAGCACGAATTTCTACCTGTTCGAGTCTCTGGTCCGGCTGCGTTTCGATCTGTGGCTGGATATCGTGAGCCACATGCTGATGCCCGCGCTGGCACTGGCGATTCCGCTGGCGGCGATTATCGGGCAGTTGCTGAAGCAAAGCCTGAAAGAGACGATGCATCTGGATTACGTCACGCTGGCCCGCACCAAGGGCTATGGCGAAACCCACGTGATCTTGCGCGAGGCGCTGCGCAATGCCGTGCTGCCCACGCTGACGCTGGTGGGGGTGCAGTTCACCTTTCTGATCGGCGGGACGGTCATTATCGAACGTTTGTTTTCATACGAGGGTCTGGGCAACATGGCCATCGATGCGGTGATCAACCGCGACCTGCCGTTGATACAGGGCATCGTGATCCTGTTTGCGGTGATCTTTACCGGCGTCAATCTGGTGGTCGATCTGCTTTATGCAGCGCTGAACCCGAGGTTGCGCCATGCGTGACGGCAAGGGGGCGGTGAAGCGCCGCGCAGGGGTGCGGCTGTGGCTTTCGGCGGGGTGGCTGGCGGCGCTGGTGCTGGTGGCGGTGTTCGCGCCATGGATCGCGCCGAAAGACCCGCTGGCGCAGGACTTGTTTCTGGGCCGTTTGCCGCCGTTCTGGGAGACGGGGGCGGAACCGGGCTACCTGCTGGGGACAGACAGTCTGGGGCGCGATGTGCTGAGCCGGATCATATTCGGCGCGCGGATCGCGCTGGGTGTGGCGTTGGTGGCGGGAACCATCACCTGCGTGATCGGGGCGGCGCTGGGGCTGATGGCGGGGTTTCTGCGCGGCTGGGTCGATCTGGTGATCTCGCGCTTCATCGATATCTGGATGGCCTTTCCGCCCGTCTTGTTCTCGATCCTGCTGATTGCGGTGATGGGGCCGGGGCTGACCTCGATCATCGTGGCGATCGTGGTGATCGACTGGACGCGGTTTGCGCGGGTGGTCAGGGCCGAGGCGATGGCGCAGGGGGCCATGGATTATGTCGCCTCGGCCCGTGTGGCGGGGCGCGGGCGCTGGGGGGTGATGGTGCGGGAAATTCTGCCCAACGTGCTGCCGACCGTGGTGGTGCTGCTGACGCTGGAGATGGGGATTGCGGTGATCGTCGAAGCCATTCTGTCCTTTGTGAACCTGTCGATCTCGACCGACGATCCGACCTGGGGGGGGATGATTTCCGAAGGGCGGGCGGCGGTCTATCAGGCGTGGTGGGTGCTGGTGTTTCCGCTGGTCGCGTTGTTCCTGACGGTGCTGGCGTTCAGCCAGTTGGGCGAAGGGTTGAAGGACCGCTTCGATCCGGTGCTGCGATGAGCTTTCTGTCGGTGCGCAACCTGTCGGCGCGGGTGAAGGGCGGGCCGGTGCTTTTGCGCCGCGTGTCGCTTGAGGTCGCGGCGGGCGAGGTGCGGGGGCTGGTGGGCGAAAGCGGTGCCGGCAAGTCGATGATCGGCAAGGCGGTGCTGGGCATCTTGCCGCAATCGGTGGTGGTGACGGGCGGGGAAATCTGGCTGGACGGGGTGGATTTGCTGGCGCTGCCGGTGGCCGAGCGGCGGCGGCGCATCGGGGCCACGGCGGCGCTGATCCCGCAAGACCCGCTGACGGCATTGAACCCGTCGCGCCGCATCGGGGGGCAGATCACCGACCGGCTGGTGGATATTCTGGGCTGGGAGCGCGGGCGGGCCGAACGCCGTGCGCTGGAGCTGCTGGGCGAGGTGCAGATTGCCGAACCGGCGCGGGTGTTGCGGAACTATCCGCACGAACTTTCGGGCGGGATGCGGCAGCGCATCCTGATCGCATCGGCCTTTGCCGCCGAGCCGAAGCTGATCGTGGCGGACGAGCCGACGACGGCGCTGGATGTGACGGTGCAAAAGCAGATATTGAAGCTGATCGCGGGGATGCAGGCGCGGCACGGCACGGCGCTGTTGTTCGTGACGCATGATCTTGGCGTGGTGTCGAAGGTGTGCCAGTCCTTGAGCGTGCTTTACGGCGGGATGGTGGTCGAGGATGCGACGGTGCGCGACTTCTTTGCCGCCCCGCGCCATGCCTATTCGGCGGCTTTGCTGGCTGCGACGCCGAAATATACCGATCCCTTGGCGAGTTTGACGCCCGTGCCCGATGCGGTGATCGCGGCGGTGCAGGCAGAGGTGGCCGCGTTCGAGGGGAACATGTTCGGGGGCGGCAATGGCTGATCTTTACACGGTCGAAAACCTGCGCCTGTCGCTGGCGGATATGACGCGCAAGCCCCTGTTGGGGGCTGCGCCACGGCTGGAGATACTGAAGGGACTGTCGTTCACCATTCCCAAAGGCGCCGTCGTGGGCATCGTCGGCGGGTCGGGGTCAGGGAAATCGACGCTGGGGCGGGTGCTGGTGCGGCTGTTGGAGCCGTCGGGCGGGCGGGTCATGTTCGGCGGGGTCGATATCAGCCATCTGGACGAGGCGGGGTTGCGCCCGCTGCGGCGGCGGTTCCAGATGATCTTTCAAGACCCGATGAGCAGTTTGAACCCGCGGCATCGGGTGGGCACGATCATCGCGGAACCTTTGCGTCTGCATGGCTTCGACGATGTGGCAGGACGCGTGGCGCGGGCGCTGGAGCACGTGGGTTTGGCGCAGGGTTTTGCGGGGCGTTATCCGCACGAGCTGTCGGGCGGGCAGCGCCAGCGTGTGGGCATCGCGCGGGCAATCGCGCTGGAGCCGGAGTTCATTCTGGCAGACGAGATCGTGTCGGGGCTGGATGTCAGTTCGCAAGCGCAGGTGCTGAACCTGCTGGAGCGGCTGGTGGCCGACCTTGGGCTGACCTTGGCCTTTATCAGCCATGATCTGAGTGTGATCCGCCGCTTGTGCCAGCGGACCATCGTGTTGAGCCAGGGCGTGATCGTGGAAGACCGCGTGACGGCCGAGTTGTTCGCGGATCCGCAGGCGGCCTATACGCGCGAATTGCTCGACGCGATCCCCCTGCCCGATCCCGATCAAGTCTGGGCTTAGGTCTTCTATTCGCTCAGGTCTGGGCCTGAACAGGAACGTGCGACACGGGGTCGGCAGGGGCGAGGAAGCTTTCGAGCTTGGCCTTTACATCGTCGGGCCACGGCATCGAGGTGTGCTTGTCGAGCCAGCTTGCCGCCAGCACCTGTTCGCCCGACCAGCGGTCTTCGGCGCCGCAATGGACGGTGTGGCGGATGCGGACCGAGGATTTGCCGACCTTGAGCACGCTGAGCCGGAAGGTGAGTTTGTCACCGAAGAACGAGGGTTTGGAGAAGTCGCACGACAGGTGGACCGTGGGCGTTCCCCAGCGTTCCTTCCAGATGATCTCGTGCCATGGATAGCCGATATGGGTCCAGAACTCTTCGACCACGCCGTTCAGGATGTTGAGGTAGGCGGGATAGTAGGCAGTGCCTGAGATGTCGCAATCGCCGAAGTTGAGCATGCGGTCGGTGGTGAAGCTGATGGTCATGACGGGTCCCTCCGCCTGCCATGAGGGCGCAGGCGGTGCGGGGGCGTCAAGGGGGAATGCATGTGCGGCGCAAAAGGCGGGGGGCCGTCTGCCCCCCGCGGCTCGGCCAGCCTCGCCTCCCCCCGGGGCGATTTGCGACAGGGGGAAGGAGCGGTGCGGTGCGGTATGTATGGTCGGCGGGGTCAACGTGGATTGGGCGGGGCGGGAC
Organism: Gemmobacter sp.; assembly: GCA_040398445.1. Classification (GTDB taxonomy): domain Bacteria; phylum Pseudomonadota; class Alphaproteobacteria; order Rhodobacterales; family Rhodobacteraceae; genus Paragemmobacter. The sequence continues at coordinate 100,248 of JBBAUB010000008.1, forward strand.
CTCTGCTTGAAGCGGGCGAAGGATTTGGCGCAACGGCCAAGGGGTCGGCTTTTGCAGATGAACAGCGGTTGCGGCGCGGGCGATGGCGGAGGGGAAGCCCTTGGGGCAACCGTGGGAGCGGGTGGCAAATTTGCGCCAATTCGTCGGGTGCCTGAAGATGATGTCGATGCGGTTGTGGCGGTTGACGGGCTTGGCGCGAGACTTCCGGCGCGGGGTTCAGGGTTCATCCCCTTTGTCGTTCAATTCTGTGAACCCTTGCGCCTTTGGCAGGCTGCACGGCAGGGCCGCCGCGCCGGTATGATCGCTGAGCTGGCCTGCGATCTTGACGGGGCGGAGCGGGCGGGCGATCAGACGGCACCTGCGGTCGCGGGCTTTCCCGTTTTCGACTGACGGTTGGTTGCCGTGCGGGGGGGTGTGGCGCTTGCGCCGAGGGGGGCGGACAGCCCCCCTTGCCGGCAGCAAGCCGCGCGGTGTCAGGCGCGCAGCAGTTGGCCCATCGCGGTGGTCAGGCGGTCGACGCCTTCGTCGGTGGTGACGATGCCGGGGGACAGGCGCAGGGTCTGGCCGCGGGCATCGGCGGAAATGCCCATGTCGCGCAGGGCACCCACGATCTGCGGCGCGGGCGGGGTGATCTTCAGCATCACCGAACCGCCGCGTTTGGCTTCGGGTCGCGGGGTCACCAGCGTCAGGCCAAGGTCGTCGGCGGCTGCGATGATGCGGGCGGTGTGGCGACGGTTCTGTGCCGCGATGGCGGCGCGGTCGGCCGAGGCGTGCCAGTCGAGCGCGGGCAGCGAGGCCAGCGCCGCCATGCAGCCCGGCGTGCCGTTGTCGAAGCGGCGGATATCGGGGGCATAGGCAAAGGTGTCGAGGTTCCAGTTGAACGGATTGTCCTGACTGAACCAGCCGCGCAATTCGGGCTGGCATTGCGCGATCAGCGGTTCGGCCACGTGCAGCACCCCTGCCCCGGGCGTGCCGCACATCCATTTCAGGCTGGTCGAGACGGTGAAATCGACCGCCGGTGCGGTGACGTCGAAGGGAAGCAGACCTGCGGCTTGGGTGATGTCGACACCGACGATGCTGCCCATGGCGCGGCCCTGCGCCACGAGCGCGGGCAGGTCGATGCGGTGCGAGGTCGTCGACGACACCCATGTGAGGAGTGCGAGGCCCACATCGGGGCCCCATGCGGCGGCGAAATCCTCGTCCTCGACATGCACGGCCCCTTGGCGGAAGGGGACGGTGTGCAGGGTGAACCCCATGCGGTCGGCAAGTTTGGTCAAGAGGAAATGGTTCGACGGGAAGCAGTCGGCCCCCACCAGCACGCGCTTGCCGCGTAGGGTTTCGGGCGGCAGCGCCGTGACCAGCATGTGCAGGCTTTGCGTGACGCTTTCCGAGGTGGTCAGCGTGCCTGCGGGGGCGTTGATGATTCCGCGCCAGCGGTCGATGAAGCTGGCACGCCCGCCAAGCAGATAGCCCCATTGGGCGTCGTTGGCGGCCCCCCAGACGGTGGCAAAGTCGGCCATGGCGCGGGACAGGTCGTCGGCCTTGCCGGGGTATTGGCCGATGGAGTGATACAGGAAATAGGCGTCTTCCATGGCGGTCCTTCGGTCACAGGCGCGGGATTCGGGCGCAGGATTGCGGCGGGGATTCGGGTGGATGTTTCTGGCAAGGTGGCAGAAAATCGCGCCGCTGCAAGATGCTTCAAGTTTGAAATTGTTGCGGGTGCTTGGGGACAGGCCGATGCAGCGACGGCCCTTGCGGCAGGTCGCGCGCGCCGCGTGGACGGAGGGGCCGCAGGGGTGGCCGGTGCGTCGGGCGGGATCAGAGCAGCAGGATGGCGCGGAAATCGTTCACGTTGGTCAGCGTGGGGCCGGTGACGACCTGTGCGCCGATACCGGCAAAGAAGCCGTGCGAGTCGTTGGCGGCAAGGGCGGCGGCGGGGTCGATGCCACGGGCGGCGGCGGTGGCAAGCGTGTCGGGGCCGATGATGGCGCCCGCCACCTCGGCCGCGCCGTCGACGCCGTCGGTGTCGCAGGCAAGCGCGTGGATGCCTGCGGCGCCGTTGAGCGCGAGGGCGAGCGACAGGCAGAATTCGGCGTTCGGCCCACCGATGCCCTGCCCCCTGCGGGTGACGGTGAGTTCGCCGCCCGACAGGAACAGCAGCGGCGGGTCGTCGGGGTGGCGGGCGGCTTGAGCGGCGAGAACGTCTTGGGCCATGGCGCGGGCCACATCGCGGGCTTCGCCTTCGAGTGCGTCGCCAAGGATGCGGACGCTGCAGCCCGCCTTTCGGGCAAGGGCAGCGGCGGCTTGCAGCGATTGGGCGGGGGCGGCGTAGATGGTGTTGGTGGTGCGCGAAAGGCGCGGGTCGTCTGGCGCGACCACGCCCGAGGGGCGCGACAGGGCGGCGGTGACGGCAGCCGGAACCGGAACCGACCAGTCGCGCAGCACGGCCAGCGCATCGGCGGGGGTCGAGGCATCGCCCACGGTGGGGCCCGAGCCGATGAAGGCGGGGTCATCGCGGGGCACATCCGAGATCATCAGCGCAAGCACGCTTGCCGGATAGGCGGCGGCGGCGAGTTGGCCGCCCTTGACCGCGGACAGGTGTTTGCGGACGGTGTTCATGCGGTCGATGGGTGCGCCACTGGCAAGCAGAGCTGCGTTCACCGCCTGCTTTTGCGCCAAGGTCATGCCATGGGTCGGGGCCACCAGCAGGGCCGAGGCGCCGCCCGAGACAAGGGCGAGCACGAAGTCGCCCTCTTGAAGCGGTTCGAGCAGTGCCAGCATGCGGGCTGTGGCGCAGGCCCCCGCCTGATCGGGCACGGGGTGGGCGGCTTGGACGATCTCGATACCCGTGCAGGGGCGGGCATAGCCGTAGCGGGTGATGACAAGGCCATGGCAGGGGCCCCAGACGGCTTCGACCGCTTCGGCCATGCGGGCGCTGGCCTTGCCCGCCCCCACCACGACGACGCGTCCCGAAGGTTTCGGCGGAAGGAACGCGGCCAGCGATTGCATCGGGTCGGCCACGGCGACGGCGCGGTCGAACAGGTGGCGCAGAAAGGCGGCGGGGTCTTGGCGCGGGTCGATCATGGCGCGATCAGGCCAGCAAAGCGCGAAGATGGCAAGATGGGGACTTTACGAATCTGCGGGCATGGAAGAATAAATGTTCCATGAATGTTCTCGTCTGGTTCAAACGCGATCTGCGCATCCAAGACAACCCCGCGCTGGTGCAGGCGGCGGCGATGGGGGCGGTGTTGCCGCTGTATATCGTCGAGCCGGACTATTGGCGGCTGCCCGACACATCGGCGCGGCAATGGGCGTTTACATCCGAGGCTTTGGCCGATTTGCGCGAGGAGTTGGCGCGGATCGGCGCGCCCCTGGTGGTGCGGGTGGGCGAAGCGGTCGAGGTGCTGGACCGGTTGTGCCGCAAGAACCACATCGCGCGGGTGATCAGCACCGAAGAAACGGGCAACCTGTGGACCTATGGCCGCGACCGGCGGGTGGGCGACTGGGCGCGCGGCGCAGGGGTCGAGTGGCACGAGGTGCCGCAGCAGGGCGTGATCCGGCGGCTGGCGCGGCGCGACGGCTGGGCGGGGCGGCGCGACGCGGTGATGCGCGCTGCGGTGCTGGATGCCCCCCCTGCCCTGCGGGCCGTGGCGGGGGTGGAACCCGGGGCTATTCCGCCCGCGCGGGCGTTGCGGCTGGCGGATGACCCTTGCGCGCACCGGCAGGCGGGCGGGCGGGCGCAGGGGTTGCGGATGCTCGACAGTTTCCTGACGCAGCGGGGCGAGACGTATCGTTCCGCCATGTCATCGCCCCTGACCGGCGAGCGGGCCTGTTCGCGGCTGTCGGCGCATCTGGCGTTGGGGTCGATCTCGCCGCGCGAGGTGGTGCAGGCGACGGCGGCGCGGCAGGCGGAACGGGCGGGCGGGCGCTGGGGCGGGTCTTTGTCATCGTTCCAGTCGCGCATCGCGTGGCGCGACCATTTCATGCAAAAGCTGGAAACCGAACCCGCAATCGAGGTGCGCGCCCTGCACCGTGCCGCAGATGCGCTGCGGCCGCGCGAGCCGGACGCGCTGCGGCTGGCGGCCTGGGAGAAGGGCGAGACGGGGTTGCCGTTCCTTGATGCCTGCATGCGCTATCTGCGGGCGACGGGCTGGCTGAATTTCCGCATGCGCGGGATGGTGGTATCGGTCGCCTCGTATCACCTGTGGCTCGACTGGCGGGCGACGGGGGCGGTGCTGGCGCGGCGCTTTACGGATTACGAACCCGGCATACATTGGCCGCAGATGCAGATGCAGGCCGGAGTGACGGGGATCAACACCTTGCGCATTTATAACCCCGTCAAGCAGGGGCAGGACCAAGACCCCACGGGGGCTTTCACCCGCCGCTGGGTGCCAGAACTTGCGCCGGTGCCGGATGCCTATCTGCAAGAGCCGTGGAAGTGGAGCGGGGCCGGGTCGCTTTTGGGGCGGTTCTATCCCGAGCCGGTGGTAGACGTGGCAGCAAGCGCACGCGCGGCGCGGGAATTGTGCTGGGGCTTGCGCAAGGAGCCGGGGTTCAGGGCGGCGGCCTTCGAGGTGGTGGAACGCCACGCCAGCCCGGGGGGCGACCGCCGCTTTGTCAACGACCGCAGCCCGCGCCGCGCAGGGGCCAGCCCCGCGCAGATGAGCTTTGATCTGTGATGGCCAAGATGCGCAAGAAAGCCGATCTGCCGGTCAAGACCTGCGCCTGCTGCGGGCTGCCGTTTGCGTGGCGCAAGAAGTGGGAAAAGGTCTGGGACGAGGTGAAATACTGCTCAGACCGCTGCCGCGCGGAGGCCAAGCGCAAGTAGCAACCGCGGGCGGGGACGTTTCGCGGAAATTTCCGCAGGCAGGTTTTTCGCGGAAAGAACCGCTCAGTCCGCGCCGATCTTGGCGGCGAGTTTGCCAAGGGTTTGCAGCCCCAACGCCTCGGCCCCGAAACCTTTGGCGTTTTCGTATTCTTCGACCGTGTTCATCAGCATGGTCAGTATCACCAGCGTCTTGTCGCCCTGATCTTCGAAGATCACGCTGGCATCGGCGTGTTTGGGGCCGTTCTCGCCCCAGAGCAGGGTATAGTCGATGCGCGTGTGCGGCTGGACCAGCGTGTAGCGGTGGTGGTTGGGAAACACCGTGCCGTCGGGCGCGATCATGTCGAAGACCCATTCGCCGCCCTGCCGCAGGTCGATGCGGGTGGTGCGGCAGGTAAAGCCGTCGGGGCCCCACCATTCGGGCAGCGAGGCTTCGTTCATCCACGCGCCCCAGACGGCGGCGACCGGCGCGGCGATCACGCGGCGGATGGTCAGGGTGCGGTGGGCTGGGTCTTGTGTCAAGGGGGTTTCCGATGCGGTATGCTTAGCTTTATTGCTAACTATCATGGCCTGCAGGTTCGGGAAAGCGAAACAGCTGCCCTGCCCCGCAGGATGCGATTTTCCGCCGTTGCCTGAAAGTGATGTTCGCAAAAGCCGCGCAAATGCGCGGGGTCGGTCGGTTGCGGTGGGGCTGCGGGAAAAGCTATGGTGTGCCATCGCATACCGAAAAAAGGGGGCGTCCGAATGACACGCATCGACAGGGCAGGACTTCTGGTCGACCCGCGCATGGTCGATTTCATCGAAGGCGCGGCGCTGCCGGGCAGCGGGGTCGCGCCTGCGCGTTTCTGGGCGGGCTTTGCGGCGGCGGTGGCGGCGCTGGGTCCGGTCAACCGCGATTTGCTGGCGGTCCGGGCGCGGATGCAGGCCGAGATCGACGCGTGGCATGTGGCGCGGCGCGGGCAGGCCTTTGATGCGGCGGGCTACCGGCAGATGCTGGGCGACATCGGCTATCTGGTGCCCGAGGGGCCGGAGTTTCAGATCGAGACCACGGGGGTGGACCCCGAGATCGCGCAGGTTCCCGGCCCGCAGCTGGTGGTGCCGGTGATGAACGCGCGGTATGCGCTGAATGCGGCCAATGCGCGCTGGGGGTCGCTGTATGACGCACTTTACGGCACCGATGCCTTGGGCGATGCGCCTGCGGGCAAGGCCTATGATCCGGGCCGGGGCGCGCGGGTCATTGCCTGGGCCAAGGCGTTTCTGGACGACGTGGCCCCGCTTGCCGCAGGCAGCCATGCCGATGTGACAAGCTACCGCGTGCTGGGCGGGGCCTTGTGGCCGGCGCTGAAAGACCCCGCGCAGTTTGCGGGCTATCGCGGCGAGGCGGGGTCGCCTTCGGCCATATTGCTGAAGAACAACGGGTTGCATCTGGTGCTGCGGATCGACCCGCTGAGCCGGATCGGGGCCGATGACAAGGCGGGCGTGGCCGATCTGCGCATGGAATCGGCCATGTCGGCCATCATGGATTGCGAGGATTCGGTCGCCGCGGTCGATGCCGAGGACAAGGTGCTGGCCTATGCCAACTGGCTGGGCCTGATGCGCGGCGATCTGGTCGAGATGGTGCAAAAGGGTGGCCAGACGATCGAGCGGCGCTTGCGCGACGATTACGCCTTTACCGGCGCAGACGGGCAGCCCCTGACGCTCAAGGGCCGCGCGCTGATGCTGGTGCGCAACGTGGGCCATCTGATGACCAACCCCGCCATTCTGGATGCCGAAGGGCGCGAGGTGGGCGAAGGGATCATGGATGCTTTCGTCACCACGCTGTGCGCGCTGCATGACCTGAACAAGACCGCAGGACTGCGCAATTCGCTGCACGGGTCGGTCTATGTGGTCAAACCCAAGATGCACGGACCCGACGAGGTGGCCTTTGCCTGCCGCATCTTCGATGCCGTCGAAGACACGCTTGGCCTGCCGCGCCACACCGTCAAGCTGGGCATCATGGACGAGGAGCGCCGCACGAGCGCCAATTTGCGCGAATGTATCCGCGCGGCGAAATCGCGGGTGGCGTTCATCAACACCGGCTTCCTCGACCGGACGGGGGACGAAATCCACACCGGCATGGAAGCGGGGGCGATGGTGCGCAAGGGCGACATGAAAAACGCCGCGTGGATCAGGGCCTATGAGGACCGCAATGTCGATATCGGCCTTGCCTGCGGGCTGAAGGGGCGGGCGCAGATCGGCAAGGGGATGTGGGCGATGCCCGACCTGATGGCCGCGATGCTGGAACAGAAGATCGCCCATCCCCGCGCGGGTGCGACCTGTGCATGGGTGCCATCGCCCACCGCCGCCACGCTGCATGCCACGCATTACCACCGCGTCGACGTGCTGGCGCGGCAAGACGAAATCGCGGCAGGCGGCGCGCGGGGGCGGCTGGACGATCTGCTGACGCTGCCGCTGGCCGCCGGTGCCAACTGGTCCGAGGCCGAGGTGCAGGCCGAGGTCGAGAACAACGCCCAAGGCATCCTTGGCTATGTGGTGCGCTGGGTCGATCAGGGGGTGGGCTGTTCCAAGGTGCCCGACATCCATGACGTGGGGCTGATGGAGGACCGCGCGACCTGCCGTATTTCCAGTCAGGCGCTGGCGAACTGGCTGCACCACGGCGTGGTGACCGAGGCGCAGGTGATGGCGGGCTTGCGCAAGATGGCGGCGGTGGTCGACCGGCAGAACGCGGGCGATCCGGCCTACCTTGCCATGGCACCGCGTTTCGACGGCATCGCCTTTCGGGCGGCCTGCGATCTGGTGTTCAAGGGGCGCGAACAGCCCGCAGGATATACCGAGCCGGTGTTGCACCGCCGCCGCCTTGAACGCAAAGCGCGGGACCGCGTACATTTGGTGTGAAGTTTTCGCTGCAAAAGACGTAAGGATCGGGTACGAGAAGTCGTTCCTTCTGGGGCAAAGGGCGGCGGGGTGCCGCCTTTTGATGTAAAACGGTGAAGTTCCAATGTACCAATCCAAGACTTCCTTCCTGAAAATCTCGGCCGTGGCGTTGTCGCTGGCGATTCCCGTGGCCGGTGGCGTGACGCTGATGCCCGCGACGGCCATGGCGGCATCGTCTTTGCCGGCACCTTATGTGTCACGCGCGCTGGACGCGGTTCTGATGCCCGTCGACGCGTCGGTCGTATCGGCCTTTGGGCTGGCGTCGGGCACGACGGGCGTTCTGGTGATTGCGACCGACCCGTCGGGTCTGGCAGCGGCTGCGGGGATCGAACCGGGCGACGTGATCGACTTCGTCAAGGGCGAGGCGATCCTGACCCCGGTCGAGCTTGACGAGGTGGTCTATTACTGGATCAAGCAGGGCATGTTCGACTTTGAGATGAACACGCAGCGCGGCGGCAAGGCCCGCAAGGCCAGCACGACCATCACGCTGGAAAGCTGGGAAAGCGTGATCGACATCACCACGGTTTCAAGCTGGAGCAGCTATTCCTACGAAAGCTTCAGCTACAGCGAATACTATTCCGAATATTCCGAAGAGATCAGCTCAAGCTACGAGTCGTCGGAAACCACCATCGAAGAAAGCACCAGTTCGGAAGAATTCGTGTCGGACATGTCGTCGGAAGACGAAGGCTATGCCGAAGCGGAATCGGAAGCCGAGGGCGACGATGCGGCGGCCGATGACGGTGCCGACGATGCGGCTGGCGACGATGCCGGTGGTGATGATGCCGGTGGCGACGACGCGGGTGGTGACGATGCCGGTGGTGATGATGCCGGTGGTGACGATGCCGGTGGTGACGATGCCGGTGGCGACGATGCCGGTGGTGACGATGCCGGTGGCGACGAAGAACCGGTCGAGTGACACAAGACGGCGACCGCCCCTCGGGGCGGTCGTCCGGTTTTGCGGGCCGGTTGCATCTGCGCGCGCTACATTCCCAGTAACAGGAGTATTTCGTGACCCTTCGTCTTAAACCTGCCCTGCGCAGCCTTTGTGTCGCATTGGCCATGACCGGCACCTTTGCCACCGCCGTGACCGTCTTTCCGGCGCAGACCGAGGCGAAGACCGTCAGGAAATCGGCCCTTCCCAAGCCCTATGTCAGCCGCGCGCTGAAAGCCGTGCTGATGCCGGTGACCAAATCGGTGGCCAAGAAGTTCCGTCTTGCCAAGGGCGCCAAGGGCGTGATGGTCGTTTCGGTCCAGCCCGACGGCATTGCCCGCATGGCGGGGTTGAAGCCGGGTGACGTGATCAACTCGATCCTTGGCCACCGCGTGCGCCAGCCGATGGATGTCGATACGATCATCGCCTATTACCTGACCAACGGCGTGACCGATTACGCGGTGGTGGGCGCGCGCAAGAACGGCCGCACCTATCGCGCCGTGACGCCGATCACATGGGATTACTATTACGCGCCCATCGATGTCTATTCGGTGTCGAGCTGGACCAGCTTCAGCTACGCCAGCTACAGCTATTCCGAGTATTATTCGTTTTATTCCGAGACCATCGTTTCGAGCTACGAGTATTCGGAAAGCGTGATCGAAGAGCGGATCACCGAGTCGAGCTTCGTGTCGACGATGGAAAGCTCGGTCACCGAAAGCAGCAGCAGCCGCTATGACGAGGAAATCGTCGAAGGCAGCTATGTCGCTGGGGGCGAAGGCGAGGTCTGGTCGCAAGGCGATGCCGAGGTGGCCTATACCGCCGCCGACGATCCGCAAGACCCGGCCTTTGCGCCCGAAGCGGGCGATACGGCCTTTGTCGAGGCCGCAGACGGCAGCAGCGACGCCACCGATGCGGCGGATGCCGGTGCCAGCGACGAGGCCACGGCGGACGAGACGACGGCGGACGACGGATCAGCCGACGCGGCTGCCAGCGACGAAGCGACCACCGAGGACGGTTATGCCGACGAGGCGACCGGCGACGAGGCGACCGCGGACGAAGGCACCACGGACGAGGCGACCGGCGACGAAGCGACCGCGGACGAAGGCACCACGGACGAGGCGATCGGCGACCAGGCGACGACCGACGAAGGCTATACGGACGAGGCGACCGGAGACCAGGCGACGACCGACGAAGGCACCACGGACGAGGCGACCGGCGACGAGGCGACGACCGACGAAGGGTATGCGGACGAGGCGACCGGAGACGAGGCGACGACTGACGAAGGCTATACGGACGAGGCGACCGGTGACGAGGCGACCACCGACGAAGGGTACAGCGACGGGTCGGGTGACGAGGCGACGACCGACGAAGGCTATACGGACGAGGCGACCGGCGACGAGGCGACCACCGACGAAGGTTACACGGACGAAGCGACGACCGACGAGGCGACGACCGACGAAGGCTATACGGACGACGCGACCGGTGACGAGGCGACCACCGACGAAGGTTATGCAGACGGGGTAGACTGCGCCGGTGAGGTCGTCGACGGGGCCTGTGTCGACGGCGGCGGAACGGATGGTGGCTACGAAGAACCGGCAGCGGACGATTCATCTTATGAAGAACCCGCAGCCGACGATTCGTCCTATGAAGAACCGGCCTACGAAGAACCGGCCTATGAAGAACCGGCCGCCGAAGAACCGTCTTATGACGAAGGCGGCGGCGACGGGGGCGGTGACGGTGGCGGCGAGGAATACGTCGAGTGACACTCGCGGCGGGGGCGTGCCATCCACGCCCCCGCCTGCGGCCATCAACCGATGTCGAGCGCCAGCGCGTGCACGCGGGTGTTGAGGTCGCCAAGCGCGCGCTGCACCGCGCGGTGACGGTCGACGCGGCCCATGGCGGCCAGCGTATCGGCGCGGATCGTTATCTTGAAATGGCTTTCGCCGGTGCCATCGTCGCCCGCATGTCCGGCGTGGCGGTGGCTTTCGTTCACCACGTCGAGCAGGCGCGGTGAAAACGCCTGTGTCAGGCGGGCTGATATCTCGTCTGCGACTGTCATTTACGTCATAACGGGGTTTTTCCACCCCGCCCCCCTTCAATCCGGCGCGTAAAGCCTTAAACTCTCGCCTCCGAGTCGGAAAGGCCAGCCAGACAGATGACCACGCGTCCCCCCTTTGAATTCGATATCCGCGTCTCGTCCGACAAGAAGCGGCGCAAGACGACGCGGCGCGGCATGTCTGGCGCCTTCGAGACATCGCAGAAGATGTGCGAATTTCCCGACTGCAAGGAACAGGGGGCTTACCGCGCCCCCAAGTCGCCCGATCTGCTCGACGAATATTTCTGGTTCTGCAAAGACCATGTGCGCGAGTACAACCTGAAATGGAATTTCTTTCAGGGCACCACCGACGAGGAGTTCCAGAAATTCCTCGACAAAGACAGGCTGTGGGGCCGCGAGACCCAGCCCTTTGCCAAGCGCCCCGACGAGGGGCGGGCGTGGCAGCGGTTGGGGGTCGATGACCCGATGTCGATTCTGGGCGACAAGTCGACGATCAACCCGCCCAAGGCGACCAGCAATGCCACCCGCAAACTGCCCGCGACCGAGCGGAAGGCGATCGAGATCCTTGATGCGCGCGACACTTGGACCAAGGCGGATATCCGCAAGCAGTACAAAAGCCTGGTCAAAGACCTTCACCCCGATATGAACGGCGGCGACCGCAGCGACGAGGATCGTTTGCAAGAGGTGGTCTGGGCCTGGGACCAGATCAAGGACAGCCGCTACTTCCGCGACTGACGGCGCAGCGCCAGCGCCTGCACCGCCCCCGCCGCAAAGGCCAGAGCGCCAAGGGCATGGGGTTGCTGCACAATTGCCGGCAGCAGGCGCAGCCCCTGCCCCGGCACCAAGGCCAGCACAAGGCCGGTTGCCAGCGTGACGCCGACCACGGCCGCGGCAGCCCGCGCCCAGCCCGCCGCGCCTGCCCGTCCGAATTGCGCGGCCGCCAGCCAGCCGAAGGCCAGCGCGGGCAGGACTGCCAGACGGAAGGCGGGCGACCACAGCACCGATGCCGCCGTGTCGGCCCCCAGTTCGGCACGGCCAAAGGCCGAGCCGACAAGGGCGGCAAGGAGCAGCGCGGACATCAGGCGGTGTTTCATCTGCATCGGCTGGTGATACCGCGCCACAGCAGGCTTTGCCACATGTCGCTTGCGGCGATTTGCGAGACGCCCTTCCCCTTGCAGCCCCCCGCTTTATGTTCCACACAAGTCAAAAGGCCCGTGACGGGCCATTCCCTAAATGTGATGGCGGACGGAATGCTGGACACTGTGCAAAGACCCACCGAAGAAATCTCTGTCCGCGATGTGTTCGGCATCGATACCGATATGAAGGTCAAGGGGTTCGCCGACCGCACCGACCGCGTGCCCGAGATCGACACGACCTACAAGTTCGACCCCGATACCACGCTGGCCATCCTTGCGGGCTTTGCCTACAACCGCCGCGTGATGATCCAGGGCTATCACGGCACGGGCAAATCGACGCATATCGAACAGGTGGCGGCGCGGCTGAACTGGCCTTGTGTGCGCGTGAACCTCGACAGCCATATTTCGCGGATCGACCTGATCGGCAAGGACGCGATCAAGCTGCGTGACGGCAAGCAGGTGACAGAGTTCCACGAAGGCATCCTGCCCTGGGCGCTGCGCAACGCCGTTGCCATCGTGTTCGACGAATATGACGCAGGCCGCGCCGATGTGATGTTCGTGATCCAGCGCGTGCTGGAACATGATGGTAAGCTGACACTTCTGGACCAGAACGAGATCATCACGCCGCACCCGTCGTTCCGCCTGTTCGCCACGGCAAACACGGTCGGCTTGGGCGATACCACGGGACTTTACCACGGCACGCAGCAGATCAACCAGGCGCAGATGGACCGCTGGTCACTGGTCGCCACGCTGAACTACCTGAGCCACGATGCCGAGGCGGCGATCGTGCTGGCCAAGAACGCGCATTACAACACCGACAAGGGCCGCAAGACCATCAGCCAGATGGTGACGGTGGCCGACCTGACGCGGACCGCGTTCATGAACGGCGATCTTTCCACGGTGATGAGCCCGCGCACGGTGCTGAACTGGGCGCAGAACTCGGAAATCTTCCGCAACATCGGCTATGCGTTCCGCCTGTCGTTCCTGAACAAATGCGACGAGTTGGAACGCCAGACGGTCGCCGAATTCTACCAGCGCTGCTTTGGCGAGGAACTGCCCGAGAGCGCGGCAAGTATGGCGATGAAATAAGCGGCCACCCCGCGCAAGCGGGGACCGTTCGACCGCGCCCGAGAAGATTCCCGCTTGCGCGGGGATGACGCCCAGTCCTTCTTGCCGCCACCCTGTCGCGGTGCAAATGTGAGCCCATGAGCAAGCCCAGCGACAACAACCCCGCCGATCCGTTCAAGAAAGCCTTGGCCGAGGCGACCAAGACCATGGCGGATGATCCCGACATGACGGTTTCCTATTCGGTCGACCCGCCGGGAATGAATGCCGAAGGGGTGCGCCTGCCGCAGGTCAGCCGCCGGATGACGCGCGACGAAGTGATGCTGGCGCGGGGCACGGCCGATGCCTTTGCGCTGCGCCGCAGATATCACAACGACGCGGTGTCGAACCGTTACGCGCCGACCGGCAATCTTGCGCGCGAGATCTACGACGCGATGGAGACGGCGCGCTGCGAGGCCGTGGGGGCGCGGGCGATGCCCGGGACGGCGGTGAACATCGATGCCAAGATCGCGCATGAGGCGGATCGCAAGGGTTACAGCCAGATCACCAGCGCACAAGATGCGCCCTTGCCGGTTGCGGCGGGCTACCTTGTGCGGCATCTGGCGACGGGGCGCGATCTGCCCAAGGGTGCATCGAACGTGATGGACCTGTGGCGTGGCTTCATCGAAGAGCAGGCGTCGGGCAGTCTGGAAAACATCGACCATGTGCTGAACGATCAGGCGGCGTTCGCCCGGCTGGCGCGGCAGGTGATTTCAGACCTTGGCTACGGCGACCAGTTGGGCGACGACCCCGATCAGGACAACCCGGACGATCAGGAAGGCGAGGCCGAAGAGGACCAGAACGCCCCCGAATCGGCCGGTGACGAGGAACAGGACAGCGACGAGTCTGACGCCGCCCCCGAACGGTCGCAGGAAGAGCAGCAAGACCAAAGCCAAGCGCAAGTCACGATGGAAGACAGCGCCGACATGGAGCAAGGCGACGAAGCGGAATTGCCCGAGGGCGAAGCCCCGCTCGAGCCGCCACCGCCTGCGCCCTATTCGGACGCAGACCCGAACTATGGCGTCTATACCACCGATTTTGATGAGGAAATTCGCGCCGAGGAACTGGCGGAACCGGCCGAGCTTGACCGTTTGCGCGCCTATCTTGACCAGCAGCTCGAACCCTTGAAGGGCGCGGTCAGCCGCTTGGCCAACAAGTTGCAGCGCCGGTTGCAGGCCCAGCAGAACCGGTCGTGGCTGTTCGATCTGGAAGAGGGCACGCTGGATGCAGGCCGATTGGCGCGGGTGGTGGCGAACCCGACGACGCCGCTGAGCTTCAAGCAGGAGAAGGATACGGAATTCCGCGATACCTGCGTGACGCTTTTGCTCGATAATTCAGGTTCGATGCGCGGGCGACCGATTTCCATTGCCGCGATCTGTGCGGATGTGCTGGCGCGGACACTGGAGCGGTGTTCGGTCAAGGTCGAAATCCTCGGGTTCACCACGCGGGCGTGGAAGGGTGGCCAAAGCCGCGAACGCTGGCTGGCGCAGGGGCGGCCGCAGGGGCCGGGGCGGCTGAACGATCTGCGGCATATCATCTATAAATCGGCAGATGCGCCGTGGCGGCGGGCGCGGCCCAACCTGGGGCTGATGATGAAAGAGGGTCTGCTGAAAGAGAACATCGACGGCGAGGCGCTGGAATGGGCGCACCGCCGCATGGCAAACCGGCCCGAGGCGCGCAAGATCTTGATGGTGATTTCGGACGGGGCGCCGGTGGATGACAGCACGCTGTCGGTCAATGCCGCAAATTTCCTTGAAAAGCACCTGCGCGACGTGATCGCCATGGTGGAGCGCCGCCGTCAGGTCGAGTTGATCGCCATCGGCATCGGGCATGACGTGACGCGCTATTACCAGAGGGCGGTGACGATTACCGATGTAGAGCAGTTGGCGGGGGCGATGACCGAGCAGCTTGCCAGCCTGTTCGAGAGCGACCCCAAGAAGCGGGCCAAGATGGGCGGCGCACCGCAGCGGCGGGCGGGGTAAGGGGGGCTCGCCCCCCTCGCCGCTGCGCGGCTCACCCCTGAGGATATTTTCGAACAGATGAAGGTGCGGGATGTTCCAGAGCTTCGAGACGACCTCTGACCCGTCGAAAGGTCCGGCGCGGTTGGCGGCGTTGCGCGACGCGCTGGCCGGGGCGGGGTTGTCGGGGTTTCTGGTGCCACGGTCTGACGCGCATCAGGGCGAATATGTCGCCGCGCGGGACGAACGGTTGGCGTGGCTGACGGGATTTACCGGATCGGCGGGCTTTGCCGTGGTGCTGCCCGATGTGGCGGGGGTGTTCATCGACGGGCGCTACCGCGTGCAGGTCAAGCATCAGGTGGACCTGTCGGTCTATACGCCGGTGCCTTGGCCCGAGGTCAAGCCGGGCGAGTGGATCGCCGGGCATCTGGATTCGGGTGTGGTCGGCTTTGATCCGTGGCTGCATACGGCGGACGAGATCGGGCGGCTCGAGTCGGCGTTGCAGGATCGGGGCGTCACGCTGCGGCCCGTGGCGAATGTGATCGATGCGATATGGGCGGACCAGCCCGCGCCGCCGGTGGGGCGGGCCTTTGTACACCCCGAGGCGGTGGCGGGCGAAAGCAGTCTGGCCAAGCGCGCGCGGTTGGGGCAGCAATTGTGCGATGCGGGGCAGGATGTGGCGGTGGTGACGCTGCCCGACTCGATTTGCTGGCTGCTCAACCTGCGGGGGGCCGATGTGCCGCGCAATCCGGTATTGCAGGGCTTTGCGCTGCTTGCGGCGGATGGCGGGGTGCGGTTGTTTACCGACGCGGCCAAGATCGGGGCGGAGGTTGCGGCGGCGCTGGATGCGGGGGTGACGGTGGAACCGCCCGCGACCTTTGGCGCTGCGCTGGCTGCGCTTTCGGGTGTGGTGCGGGTCGACAAGGGCACGGCGCCGCTTGCGGTATCGCAGGCGTTGACGGGCGCGCGGGTGGTCTGGGGCGACGACCCTTGCCGCTGGCCCAAGGCGCGCAAGAACGCGGCCGAGATTGCGGGGATGCGCGCGGCGCATCTGCGCGACGGGGCGGCGGTGGTGGAGTTTCTGGCATGGCTTGACCGCACAGCGCCCGAGGGCGGCTTGACCGAGATCGACGTGGTAACGGCGCTCGAAGGCTACCGGCGGGCGACCAACGCGCTGCATGACATCAGTTTCGACACGATCTGCGGTGCGGGGCCGAACGGGGCCATCATGCATTACCGCGTGACGCGTGAGTCCAATCGTCCGGTGCGGCGGGATGAATTGCTGCTGGTCGATTCGGGCGGGCAGTTTCCCGATGGCACGACCGACATCACCCGCACCGTGGCGGTGGGCGACCCGGGGGCGGAAGCGCGGGCCTGTTACACCCGCGTGTTGCAGGGGATGATCGCCATTTCGCGGGCGCGTTGGCCCAAGGGGCTGGCGGGGCGCGATCTGGACGGCTTTGCGCGCTATCACCTGTGGCTGGCGGGGCAGGATTTCGACCATGGCACGGGGCATGGGGTGGGGGCGTTTTTGTCGGTACACGAGGGGCCGCAGCGGTTGAGCCGCATTTCCGAAGTGCCGCTCGAGGTGGGGATGATCCTGTCGAACGAACCGGGCTATTACCGCGAGGGGGCCTTTGGCATCCGGCTGGAGAACCTTGTCGTGGTGCAGGACGCGCCGCCGCTTGGCGACATGCGGGAACAGTTGTGCTTTGAGACGCTGACCTTCGTGCCGCTGGACCGGCGGCTGATCATCGCGGCCCAGTTGGCACCGGGCGAACGGGCGTGGCTGGATGCCTATCACGCCGAGGTCTTGGCAAAGATCGGCCCAAGGGTCGGGCCTGCCGCGCTGGACTGGCTGACGGCGGCCTGTGCGCCGATCTAGGGGCTTGCCACAGGCGTGCTGCGCGCCCAGATTGGTTGCCTTGGCTTTGGGGGACCGCTTATGACCACGATCACGATCCGGCCCGCGACGGGCAGCTATACAATCCGCGCCAAGGGGGCGATCATCGGCGAGACATCGCGGGCGGTCGAACTGGTCGAAGGCGGGCGTGCGCCGGTGATCTATGTGCCGCGCGAGGATATGGCGATGGCCTTTCTGGACCGCAGCGACCGGCAGACCACCTGCCCGTTCAAGGGAACGGCCAGTTACTATTCGGTCGTGACACCCGAGGGGCGTCTGGAAAACGTGGTCTGGTCCTACGAGACGCCCAAGGCGGGGGCCGAGGGCATCGCGGGGCATCTGGCGTTCTACCCCGACGTGACGGTGCAGCGCGTCTAGGCCGCTTCGGCGGCTGTCTTGCGGATGCGGTCGACCATCGAGCGCAGGCCGTTGGAGCGTTGCGCCGAAAGGTGGTCGGTCAGGCCGAGGCGGGCGAGTTCGGCGGGGGCGTCGATGCGGGCGATCTCGGCCACCGCAACGCCCGCGTAAAGCGCGTGCAGCACCGCGATCAGGCCCTTGACGATCATGGCGTCGCTGTCGCCCTGAAAGTCGTAGCGGCCGTTTTCGATGACCGGCTGGATCCAGACCTGACTGGCACAGCCCTGCACCTTGGTTGCGGGCACCTTGAGCGCGTCGTCCATGGGGGCAAATGCCTTGCCCAGTTCGATGACGTGGCGGTAGCGGTCTTCCCAGTCGTCGAGGAATTCGAAGGTTTCAGCAAGGTCGTCGAAGGCTGCGGTCGCCATGGCGCTGTTCCTTTGGTGCGGTGCCTTAGGTAGTCTTCGGCTGGCCAAAGGTCCAGCCCTGCCCCCTGCCCGACCGAGGTGCTTTTCAAAGCGCCGCCAATGGGCTACCCAAGGGGCAAGGAACGGGGGACCCCTCATGACACGTGCTTTGATTGCCGCTTTGGTTGCCTTGTCGCTGGCCGGATGTGCCACCGTGACCAAGTCGAAGCTGAACCCGTTCAACTGGTTCAGCAGGTCGGAACCGCGCGAGGCGATCACGCTGACGGCGGACAAGGCCGAGACGCGGGCGCTGGCGCAGCAGGTCACGGATATGGAGGTGCTGCCCTATTCGGCGGGTGCCATCATCCGCGCCACGGGCGTGATGCCGACGCAAGGCTGGTGGAATGCAGAGCTGGTGCCGCGCCCCTTGGACGAGAATGGCGTGCTGGTCTATGATTTCCGCGTGTTCCCGCCCCTGACCGACACGCCCGCAGGCACGCCGCAGACGCGCGAGATCACGGTTGCTGTGTCGATCTCGCCGCAAAAGCTGGACGGCGTGCGCGAGATCGTGGTGCAGGGCGAGACCAACGCGCGGTCGTCGCGGCGTTAAAGCCGGACGACCCGGACCTCGTTGCCCTTGGCCGACAGCGCGATTTCGCCGCGACACAGGCGCAGGGCGTCTTCCCCGAACGCTTCGGCGCGCCAGCCGGTCAGCGCATCGACCTGACGTTCGCCCGCGGCAATGGCGTCAAGGTCAGAGGCATTGGCGATCAGCTTGGCAGCGACGCCAAGCTGTTCGGATTTCGCCTTGAGCAGCACGCGCAACAGGTCGGCCAAGGCGGGATTGACCTGCAACTGGTCGCGGCTGAGGTCGGGTTTGGGCATGTCTTCGGGTTTCATCTCGAGACCTTCCTTGACCGCCGCAAGGATGCCGTCGGCGATTTCGGGCTTTCGCCCCTCGCGCAGCAAGAGGCGCGAGCGGCCGAGTTCGTCGTGGGTGGTCGGGCGGGTGGAGGCGAGTTCCAGCAGCGCATCGTCTTTCATCACACGGCTGCGCGGGACGTTGTGCTTTTGTGCGTAGTCTTCGCGGAAGCGGGCCAGCGCCTTGACGATGGCGAGGAAGCGCCCCGAGGTGGTGCGGGTCTTGACGCGCAGCCACGCCTCGTCGGGGTGGACGGTGTAGGTGGCGGGATCGGTCAGGATCGCCAGTTCTTCCTCGACCCATTTGGTGCGGCCGTTCTTGGCAAGCTGGGCCGACAGCCATTCGTAGATTTCGCGCAGGTGCGTCACATCGGCCAGCGCATATTCGGCCTGCGCCGTGGTGAGCGGGCGGCGCGACCAGTCGGTGAAGCGCGAGGTCTTGTCGAGATTTTCGCGGGCGATTTTCTTGACCAGCGTTTCATAACCGACCTGTTCGCCGAAACCGCAGACCATGGCGGCAACCTGCGTGTCGAACAGCGGTTCGGGAAAGACATTGCCTTCGACGAAGAAAATCTCGAGATCCTGTCGCGCGGCGTGGAAAACCTTGACCGTCGCCCTGTGGCGGAACAGGTCGTAAAGCGGTTCCATCGACATCTTGTCGCCGTCGATCGGGTCGACCAGAACGGCGTCGCCATCCTTGCCCGGAAGCGCCATCTGGATCAGGCACAGCTTTGACCAATAGGTCCGCTCGCGCAGGAATTCCGTGTCGATGGTGACGTAGGGTTTCGTCTTTGCGGCTTCGCAGAAGGCTGCGAGGTCTTCGGTCGTGGTGATGGTGCGCATATGCCTTCCGATCGGGCCAAAGGGGCACGGGGTCATCCCGCATGGTTCGCTATAGCGGATTGTGGGGAAATTGAAAGGGTCTGGTCGGTTGCGGCAGGTTGGGCTGTCGGAGCGGGGGCCAGCCCCCGCACCCCCGGGATATTTGAGACAAGGAGAAGGGGTCAGAGGTCGATGCGCGACAGGTCACCGGCGGCGAAGCGGCGCAGCACCGCAGGGTAAAGGCGGTGTTCCTGCACCAGCACGCGGGCTGCCAGCGTGTCGGCGCTGTCGCCCGCGAGGACGGGCACGCGGGATTGGCCGAGGATGGGGCCATCGTCGAGCACGGGGGTGACGAGATGCACGGTGCAGCCCGCTTGGGCGTCGCCCGCGTCGAGGGCGCGTTGGTGGGTGTGCAGGCCGGGGTATTTCGGCAAGAGCGAGGGGTGGATGTTGAGCATGCGGCCCGCAAAGCGGCTGACGAAGGCGGGGGTGAGGACGCGCATGAAACCGGCGAGCAGCAGGATATCGGGTTTGGCGGCGAGGATGGGGATCACAAGCGCGTCTTCGAACGCGTCGCGGCTTTGGCCGCGATGGTCGACGGCGGCGGTGGCGATGCCATGGGCTGCCGCCCGTGCCAGACCGCCCGCCTGCGGATCGTTGGAGGCCACGAGGACAGGGGTGGCGGGGTGATCGCCGTGTTCCATGTCGCGCAAGAGCGCCAGCATGTTCGAGCCGCCACCGGAAATCAGGATGGCGACGCGGGCTTTCACACCAGCTTACCCTTGTAGATCACGCCTTCGCCTTCGATCACGCGGCCGAGCGTGATGACGGTTTCGCCGCTGTCGCGCAGCAACGCGGCAAGCGATTCGGCGCGGTCGGGGGCGACCACCAGCATCATGCCGATGCCGCAGTTGAAGGATTTGAGCATCTCGGATTGCGCGATGTTCGCCGTGGTGGCAAGCCAGCGGAACACTGGGGGCAAGGACCAAGCGTTCAGGTCGATCTCGCAGGCCAGCCCTTCGGGCAGCACGCGGGGCGGGTTTTCGGTCAGCCCGCCGCCGGTGATATGGGCCAGCGCATGCACGCCCCCTGCCCTGATGGCGGCCAGCGCCTGTTTGACGTAAAGACGGGTGGGCGCAAGCAGCGCGTCGCCGAGGCTGCCGTCGCCAAAGGGCGAGGGGGCGTTCCACGACAGGCCCGACAGTTCGACGACCTTGCGCACGAAGCTGTAGCCGTTGGAATGGACCCCGTCCGAGGCAAGGCCCAGCAGGATGTCGCCCGATTGCACGCCTGCGGGCAGGTCTGTGCCGCGCTCCATCGCGCCGACGGCGAAACCGGCAAGGTCGAAGTCACCCTTGTGGTACATGCCCGGCATTTCGGCGGTTTCGCCGCCGATCAGCGCGCAGCCGGAGCGTTCGCAGCCAAGCGCGATGCCGTCGATGATGCGGGTGGCTTGGTCGACGTCGAGTTTGCCGGTGGCGAAGTAGTCGAGAAAGAGCAGCGGTTCCGCGCCCTGGCACACCAGATCGTTGACGCACATGGCGACGAGGTCGATGCCGATGGTGTCGACATTGCCGGTGTCGATGGCGATGCGCAGCTTTGTGCCGACGCCATCGGTCGCGGCGACGAGGATCGGGTCGCTGTAGCCCGCCGCCTTGAGATCGAAGAGCGCGCCAAAGCCGCCAAGGCCGGACATGGTGCCAGACCGCTGCGTGCGTTTGGCCGCCGGTTTGATGCGTTCGACCAGAGCGTTGCCTGCGTCGATGTCCACGCCCGCCTGCGCATAGGTAAGGCCGTTCGTCATGGGTCGCTCCTCGCCGGATGGTGGCTGATGGGGGGCCGAATAGACCATTGTGGCGGGCTTCGCAATCAGGCGCGAGGCTTGACCTCGGCTTGCCGGTTGCGTAACCACCAAGGTCCGTGGGCCTGTAGCTCAATGGTTAGAGCAGGGCGCTCATAACGCCTTGGTTGGGGGTTCGAGTCCCTCCGGGCCTACCAAACCCCATAATTAAACCTTTCTTTTCAATTGGTTATCGGGATTTTTGGCGAACCTTTGAGGTAGGTTCACCACGGTTTGTTCCCGATTTGGCCGCGAAATCAGCTTTGCATGGGCTGAATCGGCCAGCCCTTCACGCATCGCGGTTTCGGTGTATCGCTGCACTTCGGCCAAGGTTTTGTGGCCTGTGACAGCCATGATTTCATGCGCGGTTGCCCCGGCTTCCGCCAAGCGGCGCGCGCAAGCCTTCCGCAAACCGTGTGCGGAACACTCGGACAAGCCCGCTTTGTCGCACCATTCCCGCATCAGGTTGCCGAGACCATCCGGGGAACGGCTCTTGCCGTAGGCAGTGGCAAGGAATGGCCGATCAGGCTCACAGTTGGCCAGAACGTCCGCTAAATCGGGATGAACCGGGATGCTAACAAGAACGCCGTTAGTCTTTGCTGTCTTTTGGCGGCGATACTCAAGCCGTCCGCCCTTCATGTTCATCGGCCCCAACTTGACGGCATCAACGCGCGCAGCGCCCGTGTAAAGCATCAGGGTAACGGCGCGGTGCGCCACGGTGCCCGGTTCATGCACTTCAAAGAAACGGGCAATCTCGCCCTCGTCCCAAGCGTGAAAGCCGTCGCCCGTGATCTTGTATGCCTTCGTCAATCGCGCCGGGTTCGCCTTGATCCAATCCAACGCAATGGCATGGTCAAGCATCTGGCCTAATCGCTTGCGAAGATTGTTCGCAGCGGACGGCGTTTCGGACTTCTCCGCGAGGAAGCCCATCACGTGGCGGCGCTCAAGTCGGTTCACTGGCTTGTCACCATGCTTCTGGCGGAACGGCTCAACAATTCCACGGTAGGTTTTCTTTGTCAGGTCCGATAAGCCACGCCACTCTGGCGATTTATACCATGATGCAATCAAATCGTTGACTGAACCGGGGATGGTGGTCGCAGCGCCAGCCCCCGCTTTCTTGCCCGTCCGATGTTCAAGCAAGGCCGCTTCATATCGCTGAACAAAATCCGATGAACCATACACGGTGCCCAGTTCACGCGAGAACCCGCCTTTCCGATACCGCCAGCGGCGTTGCCCGTGGCGGTCGGTATAGGGCGATGCTCCGGGAAACTGGCGCTTCTGTTTCATCATTCATCCCATGGGTTTGCGGCAGATTGATTATGCATATCGGACGCGGGCGAAAGAATAATCCTCTGCGGCTCAATGATGATTTGAGGCGAAGGCAGGCCAACGTCACGATATGATTTTAAGACCCGTATAAGGTCTTTTTGAGTAAAAGTTGCTCGATGGTTTGCCATCAGAGCTGGCCCTCCCCGGTAGCATCGGCAATCATTCCCCGGACGTGAACGCGCAGAGCAGCAACGTTGATGACGAAATTGAAATGCACGTTGCTTAGGCGTGACTTTGCCAAGGCATCGAACGGAACGGCAAACGGAACAACTTTGCGATCACCGGGAAACCCGACAGTGATCGTCACGGCGTCGGCATTCGGATCGTCATTCAAGCCTTTGCGAAGCAGTGCGGCATAGTGACTTGCCTGCTTTGCGCTCGTCTGGTTAGCCAAGTGCATCCCGTAACTGGTGAGCGCAATCAGGTCATTCTCACAGAAGAACCAACGGCCATTGCGTTCAAATCCAATCGGGTGCTCCCAACCGTCGCCGAAACGCGAACGAAGGCTTCGCTGCATGTCCTCGGTAACATGCGAAACTTGCGCGGCAATAGCCGGGGTGTAAAACTGGTCGCCCATAACAATCATTCCTTCCGTGTAACATCTTCACGCAAACAGCTACCGTGAAAATATTTAACAGTCAACCCACCCGTCCGATGTTCCGTTCCTCGTCCAGCAGCTCGAACAGCTCGGACAACATTTGCCCGTCCCGATGGACCATCATACGGGCGGCGTCAGTGCCGATTTCAAAGGCGGCGATCAGACGCGGGTCTTGGGTGTCGTAATCGCTGGAAAGGGTTAGGTCGCGCAAAAGCTGCATGTAGGCGGCAAGGTGTTCCATTCGCTTCGGGGCGTTCAAAAGCACATTCTGCGCCTCTTGCAGAAAGTCGCCGTCAACGTCGAAAGTTACCCGATGCGTCGCACGCGCACTTTTTGGCAAGGCTGGTTCATTCCCTGAAATCGGCGCTTGGGTGTTCATTGCGGTTTCTCCATAGATGATTTAACGTCTTACTTAATGTCAGATATAAAATCTGACTTCAAGTCGGATTTGAATGTGACGCCTGCACAATGTCGAGCTGCAAGAGCCTTGCTAGGCAAGGAACAGGGGGAAGTCGCGGAAGCGGCTGGTGTTGCGCGCGCAACCCTGATTGATTTTGAAAAGGGTCAACGAACACCACGGGCGGCAACGATCGACGCAATTCGCGCAGCCCTAGAAGCTGCCGGGGTAATCTTTGTCGCAGAAAACGGGGAAGGTCCGGGCGTTAGGCTGAAGAAGGCGTTGGGGTGAAGGTTTCCCCTCACCCCTGCAACGCCGCGCCCTCATGGAAAAATGGCCGCGTTGTGACGGGGTTTTCGCACTGGCCGTCTGATCGGAACGCTTGGCGGGAAATCAGCCGCAAGGCGCGCTCTGCCTATCCTTCAGGCGTTCACATCGCCACCGCCCCAGTTCACGGCCAACAAGGCTTGGTTGAGCTGATCGGGGCTTAGGCCCAGTTCCTTCGCCCGCCCCATGGCGTCGATCAGCGCGCCTAGCGCCCTTGCCCTGCCGCCCGCGTCAAATGCCTGCAACGGCCTGCCCACGTCGATCATCACGGCACTGCCCAACTTCGCCGATGCCTCTTGCGCCAAAAGTTCGCACATTGGCTGCAAGACCCATCCGGCAAGGTGGCGCTGCGCCTCTCGAACCATCGGCCCAGTGGTGGATGCGTTGTGCAGTCCCGGCAAGACCCCGAAGGCCATGGCAATTGCATCCCGCGCTGCGTCCAGCGTTTCAGCCGTCATGGATTTGGACAAGTCGGGCGAAAGCTGATCGGGCGACTTGCCAAGGTTCGGGTGCATTCCTGCCGCCGTGGCATGGGCTACGCCTTCGATCACGAGGCTTGACCCGCGACGGCCTCGGAACGCGTTTCGCATGGTTTCCATATCATCGGCTGACCCTTCGGGAAGTGGAACGATCAGCGATCCAAGCGGCGCATCGCGGTAAACGTCGCGCAAGGCGGTTTCCACCTCTTGCAGTAGGCTTGCCGACAAAGGCGCGCGCCGAAGGGGGGCCGATCCAGCCCAAGGCGTCGCCGCATCTGCCCCGATCCGAAGATGCAGCACCTCGGCCGCAAGCGCGGTTTCGGTGCGCCCGCCGCCCGCTTCTGGAAG
Source organism: Gemmobacter sp. (assembly GCA_040398445.1). Classification (GTDB taxonomy): domain Bacteria; phylum Pseudomonadota; class Alphaproteobacteria; order Rhodobacterales; family Rhodobacteraceae; genus Paragemmobacter. Next base: position 124,920 of record JBBAUB010000008.1, read on the forward strand.
GCTCATGCGATAGGCTTTCGGAATGCCGTTGCGGGTGGACAGATCCCAGTCGCGCGCAGACACAAGCCCGTCAGGCGTGATCAGCAAGACCGCCTCGCCCCGCAAGGCTACAGATCGGGCAATCATCGCCATGGTGCGGCGGTCAAGCAGATCGGTGCCCTGCACGTCGGCCAGCGCAAAGGCGTTTTCCCAAAGGCTGACGCAGGATTGCACCGTTGCCGTCAGCTCGGCCAAGCCCGTGCCGCCGCCGATGTAGGTTTCCCGCGCAGACATGACTTGCGCGGTGTAGCTTGACCCGGATGCACGCTTTTCGGGGTCGCGCGGGGTGCGCCGGAACAGCCAATTCAGCATTAATGCCTCCAACGATTAAAGGGGTGCGCGCGCATCGGTGCCGCCTCTGGTGTCCAGCTTCGCGCCTCAATCTGCGCTTGTGGATACGCGGGGCGGGTTACAATGCTGATTTCTTCCAGCACGGCGGCGCTGATGGTTCGCAGCACTGTATTGCCCTGCCGCGTGATGGTTTCCGCCCCGGCCTGCACTGCAAGCCGAAAGCCGGGGGAAATGCCCGGAACAAGCCCCGCGCGAATGCCTGCCAGCACGTCCGCGATGTAGCTAACGCCAATCATATCCGGCGCAATCCGCGCCTCTATCAACAGCGCCGCATCGGTGTTTGTGATGTTCAGGCTTGCCGCTGCTACCGATGCCATGGGCTTGGCGAAGTCATGCCCTGCCAACAGAAAGATGTTCCGGGCCGGATCAAGCGCGAAGGCGCGCGGGGCAAATACCTCGCGCAGCTCCGGCCCGCCATTGCCCGCAGGTCGCAACACCGTTTCTGCGCCATAGGGGAAGCGGCCTAGAAGGCGGGTTTCCCCGCCTTCAGCTCTGACTTCAAAGTCGCCCTGGTGAATGCCCCAAAGCATCACTGCACGTTGGTCAAAAGCTGCAACTGGACGCCGCGCGCGACAGTCACGTCAACCGTAGCCAAAGCGGTCAGGCGCAACCCGCCCGCCTGTGCATCGGTGAAGGGGTCGCGGATCACGTCCACCGCGCCCCACATGCCCACATAGATCGGTGCCACGCCGCCCGCGTTTGTGGTCAGCAGGGCATTGGTCGCAAGCGGGGTGCCAGTGGGGGCGGCAAGCGCATTGGCCGACATGGCGATATTGGCGTCAGGAATGTTGCTCGTCAGGCGATCCCATTCCGAAACGGCAGTGCCCGCAATCAATGTGCCGTCCATTTTTTCCCAGACCTCGGGCCGGATCAGCAACCGCACCGCATCCGGCGACCCTGCCGCGTTAGCTTGAAGGAAGCGCGACACAGCGCCCCGGAAAGCGCCCCACGTCGCCGCTGCCGCAATGGCCGTGGAAGTGATGCCGTAGGTCGCAGCGCCCGGAATGACGCCCAACGGCTGACCGGTGGCGCCTGTGCCAAGAAACACGGCTTGGTCAATGCCCTGTGCAAGCGCGCCGTTCATATCGCGCCGAATTGCCTGTTCCAGAGCATCGCCCGTCTGTTTCATCGCGCGCCGCGACAGTCGCATGTGAATGCCGAAGGTATTGTTCGGCGTCATGGCCTTGTCGGTGGTGGTGTATTGCGTCGGGCCTGCCACGTTCCCGCCTTCGGTCGCGGCCCACCCTGCCGCCACGCTGGACGTTACCACGGGCCATTCGGTCAGCCCGCTGTCAATGCTGATGGACTGTGCGCCCATCCGCGCGGCCACGCTTTCGGGGAACAGCCGATCAATAATCGGTTGCGTGGCCAGCGGATTTGCAACGCCGGAAGCCACCGTGTTCCGTTGTTCCAGCGCCGCCCAAGGCACGGGAAAGCCCCGGAAACCACCTGCCGAACGCAGCTCTTGCACGATTTCCGCCGTCTGGCCCGTCAGCTCACGGCCTTCATCCAAAGCAAAAGCCACCTGCCGCAATTCAAAACGCGCCATCAGCTCGGCAAGCTCGCGGTCGGAACGGGTTTCCAGATCGGCCCCGGCTTCGCGGCGCTCGGTATCCTCGGCGATCAGGGCCGCGCGGTAGCGCGTTTCGTTGGCGCGATACTCCGCGTCCAGCGTTTCCATTGCCCGCACTTCATCGGCGCTGGCGGAAGTGTTGCCGACAAGCGCGGCCAGTTGTTGCCGGATTTCCGACTGGCGGCGGGCGATCATCACAGAATTAAGCATTGGGTTCTCCAAACATGCTAGGTTTCGGTTTCGGGGTGGTTTCTTTGCCCGCCAAATCGGCGACAAAGCTCTGCCATTGCTGGCGTTCGTCGGACGGCGGGCGGTGCCCGCATTCGATCCGGGTTTTCTTCGTGTGACAGGACGGGCAAAGTGCCTGCAAATTTCGCGGCTCATAAGACAGCTCGGGATGTGTCCGAACGGGCTTGATATGATCCACTTCAAGCCGACCGCCGCAGCCGCAGCCTTTGCAGCAAAAGCCGTCGCGCTCTAAAATTTCCATTCGCAGCACTTTCCAGCGCTTTGTGCGCGTCACGACTTTTGAATGCCGATGATGTTCTTTGCGGACGCCGTGCATGTTACGCCCCCGGCCCTTGCAGGCAGCGCAACTCAATGCCGTCTTTGCGCCCCAGTTCGGTCAGTTCAGTGATATTGAACGGCCTGCCGTCGAACATCAGGCGATCGGCATTTGTCAGGCCCGCAAAGTAGCGCAGCCGAAACACTATGATTTCGTCCTCGCCTGATCCTTGGGCGCGCACGAATTCCGTGGTGCTACGCTGGATCATTTGCGCGGGAACAATCGCAAGATCAGCCCATGTGAACGTCGCCGTCCCGTATGCGTCAACGGTCGTATCGGTGAGCCGTTGCAAAGTAATCTTGCGATCCATCTTTTCGGCTTTCATGCCCAGAGTATCCTTGCTTTGGTTTTCGGCCTGCCCGCGATCCGGGTTCCTTCTGCGACGGCCACGACCGAAGCCGCAGCCGCGTCAATCCGCCCGTTTGAACGGGCTTTGGTCAGTTTGAGGTTATTGGCCGGGTCAGTAAGGCAAACTGCGTCAGCGAAGGCTGACCGAAGCAACAGCGACGGCTTGGCCCTGATTTTCCCGTCAAAGGCGGCGCGGCGGAACCGTTCGCAATCCTCGCCACCGTCCCGAAACCCGTTGCCGCGCCAAATTAGCGGCGCGCGGATGCCTGCCCGGTCCAGAGCTTCGCCCAGTTCCGATTGCTTGTAACGGTCCATCACAAGCCCCATGACTTGCTCACCATTCACATGGGCCATGACCTCGCTTAGCCATGCCGCTACAGGCACCGTCTTGCTGCCCAGCACAGCCAATTCGCCGCGATCCTGCATCTGCACATAGCGGTCACCCACCGCGTCCACCTGCCCGCGATCGAGCAGCGACGGCATGGAAGGGAACGTGCCAAGGCATTCAAGCCGCCCAGTCTCGGGCCAATAGAACGCTGCCGCAGTCATGGACGCTGACCCGCCCAAATCGATGCCGATCACAACCCCGCCTTGGCGTGGCGGCAAGTCAGACACTTCGCAGCTCAGCCATTCATCCATCGTCAGCAACAGATTGCGGGTTTCGCCGCTGATCCGTTCGTTTCGGTTGTAAAGTCGGAACGTCGCCAAGCTGGACCCGCCGCGCGCGATGGACTGCGCGCCCATGGCCTGCAAGCGGTCCAGTTTGGTGCCGATGCCGAAGGCCGCGCCGGGGTTGGCGATGATCAGCGACGGCAAATCATCAGCAGGCAGGCCGGGGGAAGGCCGATGCTCTTGGACATATGAACCCGGAACTGCATCGTCGATCCACTTTGAAAACGGGTGTGTATCGTCTGCCGCTGACGTGCTGATGATCAGCGCCCGCCCGCCGCGCTTGCCCAGCCCAGAAATTAGCGCCGATTCCAGCGCATCGCCCTTTTCGATTTCCCAGTGCCCGCGTTCGTCCATAAGGCACAGCGTCGGGGCCGATCCCAAGGCCGACTTGCCATCTGCCGCGATCACTTTCAGCAGGTGCCCGCCGCCGTCGCCCTCGTATTCGATTTCCAGACGGGGCGCGCGCCGGAAGGTCAGGCGGCGCTGAATTTCGAGCGGCAGATACTCGCAAAAGCCCATAACGAAATCATAAGCGGTCTTGCCTTGGTCGCGTGTTCGGGCCGCAATCAGCACCTCACGGCGCGGCTGACGATCCCAGACCCCCAACAGCCCGCCCAACGCAATGCCCGCTGACAGTGCAGTTTTGGCGTTGCCTCGCCCGATGCTTAGAATGGCGGTGCTGATCCCGTCTGCCAAAGCGCCTTCGACAAATTGCTTTTGAAATGGTGCGAGTTTCAGAGGCGTTCCGGCCAAGTCACCTTGGGGAATTTTCAGATTTTCCAAAAACCGGATTGCTTTTTTTTCTGCCGTTTCTGACCCGTCAAATTTGTCGGAAGCGAAAGCGCAAAAGTCTACTCGCCGGTCCTCTATGCCAGCAGAAATGGCGGCATTGGGACCATATCCGAACAGGTCAGCGCTTGCGTTGAGGTCACGGGCATTGAACATCACAGCCGAACCCCACGGTAACGCGCCACGATCCGCGACATGTGCGCTGACATGCCGTTGCTCTTGCCGTCGCCAAGCCCGCGCGCGTCGAACAGTGCAGCCGCTTGGTCAAGGATGGCATGGGCAAGCGGTGCGGGGATGTCCGATGCCACGTCGCCAAAGCCTGCCTGATACGTGATCACCACAACGCCGCAGGGCTTGTCTGCGCTCGGCCTGATGGCAGGGCGCTGGCCTGCGATCACTGCGAAGTCATCGAAGGCTATGCCGTCCACCGTCACCGTGACTGAAAGGGCGTCGGGCATGGGGATGATAGGCAAGGCAACCGAAGCCGTGCGCGGCCATGCGTCCAGCGTCACGCGGATGGTCTGGGTGAGCAATGCAAGCTGGCCATAATCCTCGGCCTCACCCGCTGCCGCCTTCCCGTGGCGCGTGGCTTCGGCGATCTGTGCTGCGTCCGTCACCCGCACGTGGTCAGCCAAGGCCGTGGCGTCGAAGGGCAGCGCCGTGGGCGTGGTCAAGCGTTCAATGATCATGGCGGGCCTCGGCTTCCGCAGTCGCCCAAGCGGCAAATTTAAGCGCAATCGATCGATCAAGGTCCGGGGCGTCAGCCTTTGGGGGGCGATTGAAAGGCAGGTCGTAACAGGCGACGCCTTCGTTCATCACTCGCAGACCGATCACGGCAAGCGGCTGAAAACCCTTCGCATCGTGGTATTTGTCCCACTCCGCAGCAAAGTCGCTGCCAACGGCAACGAACTTGCGAAGGTGCGGCGCTGGACGGCTCAACGCCTCAGTCGCAACCGCGCGCGAATTTTGGTTATTCTTTGGTTTAAGAATGGGGGTGACGCGGCTGTCACCTTTTTTTGCCAAGGTTGTCACCTTTTCGCTTGGAAAGGGTGACGCGGCTGTCACCTTTTCTTGGCGAGTTTCCTCGCCGTCTGTCTCCCGTTCCGGCAGGTTTTCGGTTTGGGTTTCTTGCTGATCCGCGTGGCGGGCCGCAAGCCGTGTCACCTTTTCGGGGCCGTCGAATGCGGTTGCACAAGGTCCAGTCAGAAAGGAAATCTTGCTCGTTCGGCCCCTGCCTTTGGCATGGTCAACCCTGATCCACCCAGCGGCTTGCAGTTCGACAAGGGCGCGCTGAATAGAGCGCCCGGACTTGCCGAGAGCTTCGGCCATGGTTTCGATAGACGGATTGCAAAAAGCCGTTTCGTGGTGCGCGAAGCTGTCAACGATCCGAACGGCAAGCAGCTTCGCTCCGTCCGTCAGATCAGCCGCGCGACAAACGGCGTCTTTCCAAGCCCAACGGGAATTTTTCCAACCGGACACAACCGTTCGCGGGTTCGTCACACGTCGAATTTGTTGTTTGTTTTCAAGACCGGAAAACCCAGAGTTCGCCGGATCAACGCCTTGATTGTATGAGCTTTTTTCTAGCCCTCCGGGCCTACCAAACCCCATAATTAAACCTTTCTTTTCAATTGGTTATCGG
>JBBAUB010000008.1:130995-171185 GCA_040398445.1 Gemmobacter sp.
TTCGCCGGATCAACGCCTTGATTGTATGAGCTTTTTTCTAGCCCTCCGGGCCTACGGGAAAGTCGCAGCGGCTGCAGTTCCGGTCGGCGCGTTGAGCGACACCTGCCCGCAGCCGGACCTTGTCGCTGCCCCGATTGTCTGGTTGCCGCCCGTATCATGCGCCGGACGCAAGGACGCAAACGGCTTGGCAGCCTAACGGGTAGTTGGCACAACGGCAGACTGATAGGCTTCGCATCGGGCCTGTCGCTGCGCCGGATTGTATAAATGGTTTTGACCGTCATGCTGCATCGCAAAGAGATCGATGGCCTGCGCGCCGTCGCCCTACTGCCGGTCATCTTGTATCATGCGGGCTTTGCGTCGTTCGGCGGCGGGTATCTGGGCGTGGACGTGTTCTTTGTCATCAGCGGTTATCTGATCACCAGCCTGATCCTTGAAGAGCACGCAGCGGGCCGCTTTTCGCTGGCAGGGTTTTACGCGCGGCGTGCGCGGCGGATCTTGCCTGCCCTGTTCGCCGTCATCCTTGTCTGCCTGCCCTTTGCCTATTTCTGGATGCTGTCCTTCGAGTTGAAAGAGTTCAGCCAGAGCGTCGTCGCGGTGGTGTCGTTTCTGTCCAACGTCTTTTTCTGGCGCACCACCGATTATTTCGGTGCCCTGGCCGAGGTGAAGCCGCTGCTTCACACCTGGAGCCTTGGGGTCGAAGAGCAGTTCTATCTGCTGTTTCCGCTGGTCCTGCTGGCCGCGCTGCGGTTTGGTCGGCGCTTTGCCCTTGCCGCGACGATCATTGCCGCCGCGGTCAGCCTTGGCGCGGCCCATTGGGCAGCGGACCGGATGCCGATCGCGTCGTTCTATCTGCTGCCGACCCGCGCGTGGGAATTGCTGGCCGGATCGGTCTGCGGCTTCGTGATGGCCGGACGGGTGCAGCGATCGCAGGGCGGGCTGGCGGCTGTGGGGCTTGGCATGATCGTCGTGCCGGTCTTTCTGTTCGATGCGGAAACGTCGTTTCTTGGCGGCTTTGCAGTGGTGCCGGTGCTGGGGACGGCGCTGGTCATTCTGTTTGCCGCGTCGGGAACTGTCGTGGCGCGGCTGTTGTCGGCGGGTCCGGTGGCGGGGCTGGGGTTGATTTCCTACAGTGCCTATCTGTGGCACCAGCCGGTGTTCGCGTTCTTGCGCATCCGCAGCCCCGAGACGCAATCGCCCGTGGTGCTGGGTGTTCTGGTGTTTGTGATCTTCGGGCTGGCCTATGTGACGTGGCGGTGGGTCGAAACACCGTTCCGCGGCAAGACGCCGGTGCTGGCATCGGGGCGCGCCCTGATCGCGGTGACTGTCGCGGTGGGCGGGTTGCTGGCGGCGGCGGGTTATGCCGGAGTGGCCGCCAACGGCTTTGACCAGCGCAGCAACGGCGATGTCACGATGGGCGCGCTGGCTGCCACCATCGCGCCAAATCCGGGCTTGGGCGGTTGCGATACGGTGCCGCCTGTCAATGCCGTGTGCAGCACCGGCCCGGACCCGAAAATCTTGCTATGGGGCGACAGTTTCGCCAAGCACCTTGCCCAAGGGATCAAGGCGTCGGCGGGCGGGCGGGCGTTCGTGCAGATCACCATGTCGCAATGCGCGCCCATCCTCGACATCGCACAAAAGAAGGACTGGCTATCGGGCAATTCCGCCGACACCTGCATCGCCTTTAACCAGAGCGTGCTGGACTACATCCGCAGCGAGCGGATCGAGGTCGTGATCATGGGGTCGGCGCTTGGGCTTGCAAGCTGGAGGGTGACCAGGCGCAACGGCGAGATCGTCGAGGGTGACTCGCCCGCGATCGTGGCGCGCGGGCTGGCGGCGACGGTGGCCGCGATCCGCGCGGCGGGGGCAAAGGTGGTTTTCGTTTCGCCCACGCCGAGCAGCGGGCAGGACAGCGCACGCTGTGCCATCCGCAGCATCTTTGACCACAAGAACGCGGCGACCTGCGATTTTCCGCTGCAGACGGCAAGGTTGGAGTATGACCTGCTGCGAAGCGTCGAGGGTGAAGTGCCCGTCTATTGGCTTTATCGCGACATGTGCCGTGACGGCATCTGCAAGGCCCGCGAAGGCGATGTATCGATCTATCGTGACGAAGGGCATCTGAGCATCGAGGGCAGCCGCATGATCGGCGAACGGGCGGGCTGGATACAGGCTTTGCTGCGGATGGCCCGCTAGCGGGCGGTAGCGGCGCGGTCGGGCGGTTCGGGGGCGATCTGTCCGCCGATCCAGTCGCGCAGGGCAGCAAGGGCGGGGCGCGTGGCGGTATCCTTGGGCCAGACCAGCCAATAGGCCCCGTTTGACGGGGTGGGCGTGCCCCATGCGGGGACCAGACGGCCTGCGGACAGGTCTTGTGCGATCAGGAAGGTCGGCAAGAGCGCGATGCCAAGGCCATGGATGGCGGCCTGTTGCATGGTGGCGAATTGGTCGAACATCATCCCCGACGGGCGCTGTCCGGCAATGCCTTGGGCGGCGAACCAGCGGCCCCAGTCGCCCGTGCGGCTTTCGATCATCAAGAGCGGATACGACAGGAGGTCGGCGGGGCTTGCAAAGGCCGCTTGTCCAACACCTGGGGCGCAGACGGGCAGCACCTGTTCCTGCATCAGGCGCAGGTGTTCGGCGGCGGGCCAGTCGGCGCGACCGTAATGGATGGCGGCATCGAAGCCTTCGGCGGCAAGGTCGAAGGGGCGCAGCCGCGTCGAAAGCGACAGCGACACGTCGGGGTGCAGGGCGCGGAATTGCGGCAGGCGCGGGGCGAGCCAGTGCATCCCGAAGGCAGGCAGGATGGCCAGCGTCAGCACGCTGCCCGTGCTGGACCGCAGGCGCTGCGCCGCACCGCCAAGCGTATCGAGCGCGTGCCGCGCATGGGTCACGTAGTCGGCCCCTGCCGGAGTCAGGCGCAGGCGCTGGCGGTCGCGCAGCAGCAGGGTTTGGCCAAGGGTGGCTTCCACCTCTTTCAGCGCACGGCTGATGGCGCCGGGTGTCAGGTTCAGTTCTGCCGCCGCCGCCGTGGCCGTGCCGAGGCGGGCAACCGCCTCGAGCGCCAGAAGACCCGAGAGGGACGGCAGGTTACGCCGCGCATACATTGCGTTTTCCTCAACATCTTGCGAATATGTTTCGCTATCTTCTCACGATGTCAGGGCGCATACAACGGACAAGCCAAAAGGAGCCACGCCATGAGCCTCGATTCCCCCGTGAAATCCCCTGCGCTGAAGGCCAAGGACGCGCCCGATCTGGGGCGGTTCGACTGGGAAGACCCGTTCCGTCTGAACGACCAGTTGACGGAAGAAGAGCGGATGTTGCGTGACGGGGCGCGGGCCTATGCGCAGGAAAAGCTGCAACCGCGTGTGATCGCGGCCTACCGCGAGGAAAGCACCGATCCGGAAATTTTCCGCGAGATGGGCGAGATGGGGCTTCTGGGCGTGACGGTGCCGGAAGAATACGGCGGGCTGGGCGCGTCTTACGTGGCTTACGGGCTGATCGCGCGCGAGGTCGAGCGGGTCGACAGCGGCTATCGCAGCATGATGTCGGTGCAGTCGTCCTTGGTCATGTATCCGATCTATGCCTATGGCACCGAGGCGCAGCGGCAGAAGTTCCTGCCCAAGCTTGCCACGGGCGAATGGATCGGCTGCTTCGGCCTGACCGAACCCGATGCCGGATCGGACCCTGCGGGAATGAAGACGGTCGCCAAGAAAACCGCCAATGGCTATGTGCTGAACGGCGCGAAGATGTGGATTTCCAACGCGCCGATTGCCGATGTGTTCGTCGTCTGGGCCAAGTCGGAAGCGCATGGCGGCAAGATCAAGGGCTTCGTGCTGGAAAAGGGCATGAAGGGTCTGTCGGCGCCCAAGGTCGGGGGCAAGCTGTCGTTGCGCGCGTCGATCACCGGCGAGATCGTGATGAAGGACGTGGAAGTGGGCGAAGATGCACTCTTGCCCAATGTCGAAGGGCTGAAGGGCCCGTTCGGCTGTCTGAACCGCGCGCGCTACGGCATTTCGTGGGGGGTGATGGGGGCTGCCGAATTCTGCATGCATGCCGCCCGCCAATACGGGCTGGATCGCAAGCAGTTCGGCAAGCCCTTGGCCCAGACCCAGCTTTACCAGTTGAAACTGGCAAATATGATGACCGAGATTTCACTGGGCTTGCAGGCATCGCTGCGCGTGGGGCGGTTGCTCGACGAGGCGAATGCAGCGCCCGAGATGATTTCGATCATCAAGCGCAACAACTGCGGCAAGGCGCTGGATGCAGCGCGTTGGGCACGCGATATGCATGGCGGCAACGGTATTCAGGAAGACTACCAGATCATGCGCCACATGGTGAACCTTGAAACGGTGAACACCTATGAAGGAACGCATGACGTGCACGCGCTGATCCTCGGGCGGGCGATCACGGGGTTGCAGGCGTTCTTTTAACGGCGGAATTTGACGCAAATTCCGCGCCGGAAAATGACGCATTTTCCGTGGCCCCCCGAAGGGGGGCTGCGAAATCTGCGTCAGATTTCGTTTGCGATTTCTGCGCCAGAAATCGCGCGGCGACACGGGCTGTCGGAAAAGGCTTCGACATCTTCGCGCAGCACGGTAGCCTGGCCCCATGACACAGCCCGCCCGCCTTGGTGACGTTTCCTTCTGGTATGCCGATATCGGCTTGCCTGCCCGCCGTCCTGCGCTGTCGGGCGATACGGCTTGCGATGTCTGCATCATCGGGGCGGGCTATACGGGGCTTTGGTCGGCCTATTACCTCAAGCAGGCCGATCCTTCGCTGGATATCGTGATCGTCGAAAAGGAATTCGCGGGCTTTGGCGCTTCGGGGCGCAACGGGGGATGGCTTTCGGGCGGCTTTGCGTGGAGCCACGAGAAATACCTGAAAGGATCGTCCGAAGGCGCGGTGCGTGCCATGGTGCAGGCGATGAACGGCACGGTGGACGAGGTGGTGCGCGTGGCCGAAGCCTGCGGGATCGATGCCGATATCCTGCGCACCGACGAGTTGATGGTGGCAACCACCCCCGCCCAACTGGCGCGGGCCGAGGCCGAGGTGGCGCATCGCCGCCATTGGGGCGAGCTGCGCGCGCATCTGATCGGGGCGGGGCAGGCGAAAAGCCGCGTCGATATTCCGGGCACGCTGGGCGCGATGCTGGTCGAAGGGGTGGCGCGCGTGCAGCCCGCCAAGCTGGTGCGCGGTCTGGCGCGAGTGGTCGAAGGCATGGGGGTCCGGATCGTCGAAGGCACTGCCGTTACCGCCTTTGGCGCGGGCGCGGTATCGACCGACAAGGGCCGGATCGCGGCCCGCACCATCTTGCGCTGCACCGAAGGGTTCACCGCCACGCTGCCGGGATTGCGGCGCGCGTGGTTGCCGATGAATTCGGCGCAGATCGTAACCGAGCCGCTGGGCGATGAAACCTGGGCAAAGATCGGCTGGCAGGGGCATGAAATACTTGGCGATTTCGCCAATGCCTATTGCTATTGCCAACGCACCCGCGAGGGGCGGATCACCGTGGGCGCGCGGGGCGTGCCCTACAAGTTCGGATCGGCGATCGACGAAAACGGCACGCCTGACGCCGAAACGGTCCGGCGTCTGACCGCCATCTTGCAGCGTCATTTCCCCGCCGCGCGGGGCGCCCGCATCGACCATGCGTGGTGCGGCGTGCTGGGCGTGCCGCGCGACTGGTGCGCGACCGTGGGCTTCGATCCGGTGGCCCGCATCGGCTGGGCGGGGGGATATGTCGGGGTGGGCGTGTCGACGTCGAACCTGTCGGGGCGCACGCTGTGCGATCTGGTGCTGGGCGGCGAGACCGATCTGACGCGACTGCCATGGGTGAACCGATCTGTGCGAAAATGGGAGCCAGAGCCGCTGCGCTGGCTGGGCGTGACGGGGATGTATGCGCTATACGCCGCCGCCGACAGGGCCGAGGCGGCGGGCGGGTCGCCATCGCGGTTGGCGCGGTTGGGCAATTGGTTGACGGGGCGCTAGGTGGTCTTCGACGCGATCCTGTTCGATCTGGATGGCACGCTGGTGGACAGTGCGCCGGATATCCATCACGGCGTGAACGAGCTTCTGGCGATGGACGGGGTGGCGCCCCTGCCCCTAGAGACGGTGCGCGGCTTCATCGGGGGCGGGGTTCCGGTGCTGATTGAGCGGGTTATCCGCGCCTGCGGTCTGCCACCCGAGCGCCATGCCGATTATTGCACCCTCTTCAACGATATTTACGAAAATGATCCCGCCCGATTGACCCAGCCCTATCCGGGGGTGGAATCGGCGCTTGACGTCTTTTTCCAGACCCCGCTTGGCCTTTGCACCAACAAGCCCTTCGGACCGACCCGAAGCCTGCTCAACCATCTGGCATGGACGGGGCAGTTTTCGGTGATCGTGGCGGGCGATACCCTGCCCGTGCGCAAGCCCGACCCCGCGCCCTTGCGTCTGGCGGTCGAGCGGATCGGCGGGGGGAATGTGCTGTTCGTGGGCGACAGCGAGGTGGATGCCGAAACCGCGCAGGCGGCGGGGGTGCCGTTCTTGTTGTTCACGGGCGGGTATCGCAGCACTCCGGTCAAGGATCTGCCCCATGCGGGCAGTTTTGATCGCTGGCGCGATATGTCCGGAGCGGTCATGCGAGTGTCAGACGCAATCCATCGGGGCCGGTGAGGTGCGCAGACGGGCGGCCGGTGCCCAGAAGGCGCAGGCCGCGCCACAGCGCGTTGGGCGCAAAGGCAGGCGTGGTGCCGCGCAAGGCGGGCGGTTCGTAGAGTTCCACGACCGAGGAACCTGCCGACAGGAAACGCACTTCGGTCACGCCATCGTCGCGGGTCAGGCTGACGCTGTGGATCGTTTCAAAGCCTAGGTCTTCGAAAAAGCCGACCGAGGCCGCGATGTCGGTGCAGGGAATGCCGATATGGTCATGGCTTGGCAATCCGGCGCGGGTATCGGCGGGCAGGCGGGCGCAAAGCTCGATCCGCGCGCCTTCGGGGCCGCGCAGGAAGACATAGGCGATGCCGTGGTCCCAGAATTCCGCGATATGGCCGGGGCCATGGGGGGTGGTGGCTTCCAGCACCGCGCCTTTGGCCAGCAAGGCGGCAAGCGCTGCGGGCACGTCCGGCACCGCAAGGGCAAGATGGTCGATGCCGCCATGACCGACCGGCCCCGCAGCCTGAACCAAGGCGATGCGCTGGCTACCCAGCCGCATCAGGTCGCCGTCGGGCACAAAACCGAAGATGCGCGACAGCATGTCGCCTGCGGCGGCGATGTCTTGCACGCAGAGTTCGGGAATGATCTCGATACCGCTGGCCATTGGCTGCCCCCTTGTCGCCGGTATCGACCGTCTGGCAGAAGCGGCCCCGCGCTTCAACCCAAAGCTTGGTCGTGACGCAAAGCGCAGCATGGCATATGCGTACGGGTTCTGCACAATTCAGGTGCAACGGCCCCGTCGCACCCGCAGGCAGCCACGCCAAACACGATAGACAAGGTTAACGAAGTTTGACATCGACCGAGCGGTTGGTCGAAAGTTGCGCCACCCGTCGCGCGGGTCGGCGGGATGGTCGGGAGGAAAACGGATGACGGGCTTGCTGGTGGCCGGTTTTCACCGGAGCGGAACATCTGCGGTCGCACAGGTCTTGCACAGCCACGGCATCCCGATGGGCGACGAGTTGATGGAGGCCACGCCATTCAACCCCTTTGGCTATTTCGAAAGCTGGCCCGTGGTGCGGTTCCACGACAAGGTTCTGGCGCGGATGGGCAAGGATTGGGCGCAACTGCTCGACACGCCGGTCGTGTTGACCCGAACCGAGCGGAACTGGTTGCGCGGCTATGTGGCGCGGCGGGAAAAGGCGGGCGACTGGGCGGTCAAAGACCCGCGCATCTGCCGCTTTGGGGCGGCGTGGAAGGACGTGGCACCGCAGGTCAAGGTCTTGGTGATCTATCGCGCTCCGGCGGAATCGGCGCATTCGCTCAACCGCCGTGCCGCCGTCATGCTGGCCGAAAGCGAAGGGCGCGATGACGCCGAACGTCTTTTCGTCGATGATCCCGACCACGCGCTGAAGCTGTGGGTCGAACATAACGAGACTCTGGTCGCGCTGCATGACAGATACCCCGACGATTGCATCGTGCTGGGCTATCACCACGTGTTGGCGGGCTATCGGGTGATGGACGCGCTGGGGCGGCGCTTTGGCATCCGGCCGCTGGCGCATCCTGATGCATCGACCATCGCCCCCGATGTTCAATCGGCCAAGTCAAAGCAGCTTTGGGTGACCGACATGGCGCTGGCCGCTCGGGCCGATGCGGTGTGGCAAGCGTTGCAGTCGCGTGATCTGGCGCTGGCCGAGGGTCGGGCGCCGCTGGAGGTGTCGCAGGATTTCGCGCATGATCCTTCGGGCAAGGCGGCGCGGGCGGAACATGCGGCTTTGCAGGTGCCGATCCTGTACAACCGGCTTCGGGCCAACCACAACCGGCTGCGGCTGGCCGAGCCGCTGATCGGCAAGATGTCCAAACCACCGTTCAGCTGGATCTTGCGCAGCCTGCCGAAGTATCGCGCCATCCTCGACCGTCTCAAGCGCGACTGATGCGGGCCGAACGTCCGTTTGGCAGTCGGGATGTTGTGGCAGGTCGCCGTGACGGGCTGGCGTTTCGCGACGGTGTGAAAGCGTGTCCGCGCGGCAGGCTATGCCCGCAGGTTGAGCGGAACTATCCCAAAGCATAGGGCAAACGAGGAGGATTCCTTGACAAGTCGGCAACAAGTGTGAATGCAAGCAAAGAGTTGCATGTCACCACAGGAAGGTCTGCCCCATGGTCAAGCGTCTGGTCATCGCTATCATTCTGCTTGCCCTGATCGGGGGCGGGCTGGTCGGCTTTAACCTGTTCCGCGACAAGATGATCGCGCAGATCTTTGCCAACATGCCCCAGCAGACGGCAACGGTTTCGACCATCGAAGCCAAGCCCGTGACATGGACGCCGGTGATCGAGGCCATCGGCACGGTGAATGCGGCGCAGGGGGTCGAATTGACCACCGAGACGGCGGGGGTGGTCAAGGCCATCGGCTTTACCGCCAACGCGCAGGTCGCGGCAGGGGCCGAATTGCTGCGGCTGGACGATGTGGTGGAACGCGCCGATGTCGAAGCAGCCCGCACCCAGTACGAACTGGCCGAGACCAACCTGAAACGCACGCGCGAGTTGTCGCAGCGCGGGGCCGCCACCAGCGCGTCGCGCGACGAGAACGAGGCGGCAGCGCAGGCGGCCAAGGCGCAGCTTGCGCGGGCCGAGGCGGTGTTGGCGCAGCAGGTCGTCACTGCGCCCTTCGCGGGCACCGTGGGCATCGCCCGCGTCGATCTGGGGCAATATGTGACGCCCGGAACGGTCGTCGCGACACTTCAGGACATTTCGACCATGCGGGTCGATTTCAGCCTGCCCGAACAGGATTTGCCGAAGCTGCAGAACGGACAGAAGATTTCGGTCCGCATCGAAGGGCTGGACGAGGATTTCGAAGGGGCCTTGACCGGCATCGACCCGCGGGTCGATCCGGCGACGCGGCTGGTGGCGCTGCGCGGGTCGGTCGACAATGCGGGCGGCAAGCTGACGCCAGGCCAGTTCGTGCGGATCCGTGTCGAGTTGCCGAGCGAGGCGGATGTCATCGCCCTGCCCCAGACCGCGGTAAGCGCCAGCCTTTACGGCGATTACGTCTATGTCGTGCGCCCCAAAGAGGGCGCGGCGGATGCGCTTGAGGTGCGGCAGGTCTTTGTGCAGACGGGCCGCCGGTCGGGCGGGCTGGTTGAAATCGCATCGGGCGTGGCGGCGGGCGATCAGGTGGTGACGGCTGGGCAGAACCGGCTGTCGAATGGCCAGCCTGCGGCGGTGGACAATTCGGTCAACCCCGCCGCTGCCGCCAGCGGTGCAGCGGTGGAGGCACAGCAATGAGTCCGTCCGACATTTTCATCAAGCGGCCCGTCCTTTCGACGGTGCTGGGGCTGTTGATCCTGCTGTTGGGGTTTCAGGGGCTGAACAACCTGTCGATCCGGCAATATCCCAAGGTCGATGAAACGGTCATCACCATCTCGACCATCTATCCCGGCGCGGCACCCGAGCTTATCCAGGGTTTCATCACCTCGCCCATCGCGGCTGCGGTGGCCACGACCGAGAATGTGGATTACGTCACCTCGTCGTCGCGGCCGTCTTCATCGACGATCACCGTCAACATGCGGCTGGGGGCGAACCCCGACGTGGCGCTGACCGAAGTGATGTCAAAGGTGCAGCAGGTGCGCAGCCAGCTGCCCGCCGAGGCCGAAGACCCGACCATCGTCAAGGGCACGGGGATGACCTTTGCCACGATGTATCTGGCGATGCAAAACCCCAACATGACCTCGGAACAGATCACCGAATACATCGAACGGGTGATCCGTCCGCGCATGTCGACGATTCCGGGCGTGGCGCAGATCGAGGTGGTGGGGGCCGCAAATTACGCGATGCGGGTCTGGATCGACCCCGTCAAGCTGGCAAGCCGTGGCGTCACTGCGGCGGAAATTCTGGCCGCGATCAATGCGTCGAACTTTCTGTCGGCCCCCGGCAAGACGCAGAACGACTATGTGGCCTATGCGATCACGCTGGATTCCACCCTGCAAACGCCCGAAGCCTTTGCCGCCCTGCCGGTCAAGGCGACGGGCGACGAGGTGGTGCGTCTGGGCGATGTGGCGCGGGTGGAACTGGCGGCGAAGTCGTCGGATACCATCGTGAATTTCAACGGCCAGCCCGGCACGTTCATCGGCATCTATCCCACGCCGGGCGCGAACCCGCTGGATATGTCGGCCGCCGTGATCGCCGAGCTTCCCGCCATTCAGGCCAGCCTGCCCGATGGCATGCAACTGACCATGATGTATGACAGCACCGAGCAGATTTCGGCGTCGATCGACGAGGTGTTCAAGACCATCGCCGAAGCGGTGGCCATCGTCGTCGTCATCATCCTGCTGTTCCTCGGGTCGTTCCGGTCGGTGCTGATGCCGATCGTCACGATCCCGCTGTCGCTGACGGGCGTGATGTTCGTGCTGTTCCTGTTCGGCTATTCGATCAACCTTTTGTCGCTGCTGGCCATGGTGCTGGCCATCGGTCTGGTGGTCGACGATGCCATCGTGGTGGTCGAAAACATCCACCGCCACATCGAGGAAGGCTTTCGTCCCATACAGGCGGCGTTCCTGTCGATGAAAGAGATTTTCGGCGCGGTCGTGGCCATGACGATCACGCTGGCGGCGGTGTTCGCGCCCTTGGCCTTTACCGGCGGGTTGACCGGATCGCTGTTTCGGGAATTCGCCGTCACGCTGGCGGGGGCGGTGGTGATTTCGGGCGTGGTGGCACTGACCATCACGCCGATGATGGCCGCCCGCGTGCTGACACGCGGCAACCATTCGCGCTTCCAGATCGCTGTGGACCGCGCTTTTGACCGGCTGGCGGGCTGGTACGAACGGCGGGTGTCGTCATCGCTCGACTACCGGCCCGTGACGTTTTTGATGGTGGCGGTGCTGGTATCGCTGACGGGCTACCTGTTCATGAAAACCTCGACCGAGCTGGCACCCGAAGAGGATTCGGGGGCGCTGTTTTCCTTCGTCAACGCGCCGCCCTATGCGACCAGCGCCTATACGCGGACCTATATCGACCAGATGCGCGAGTTGACCAAGGATTTGCCCGAGCTTTCGGCCAACTTTTCCATCGTCGGCTTTGGCGGGGCAACGAATTCGGGCATCGCGCTTTGGGCGTTCAAGGACTGGGCAGAGCGCGACAGGTCGCAGAAGGAAATTCAGGCCGATCTGCAAGGGCGCATCGCCCCCATCGCGGGGGTGCAGGCTTTCGTCTTTGCGCCACCGTCGCTGCCCGGAGCAGGCGGCGGCTTGCCCATCAGCATGATCCTGCAATCGACCGGGCCGTCCGAGCGGATTTTCGAGGTGGCCGAAGCGATCAAGGCCAAGGCGCAGGCGTCGGGCAAGTTCATCATCGTGCAAAACTCGCTGGCCTATAACGCGCCGCAAATCACGGTGACCATCGACCGCGACCGCGCGGCGGCGCTGAACCTGCCCGCGTCGGACATCGGGCGCACGCTGGGGCTGCTGGTGGGCGGCGGGGCTGTCGCGCAATTCGACCGGGACAGCAACAGCTACGACGTGATCCTGCAGGTGCCCGAAGAATACCGCAACAATCCCGAACGCTTGGGCGATTTCTACGTGCGGTCCACCACGGGGGCGATGGTGCCGCTGTCGGCGGTGATCACGGTATCCACCGGCGTGGCACCTTCGGCCATCGAGCAGTTCAACCAACTGAATTCGACCACGCTTTCGGCGCTGCCGATCCCCGGCGTCTCGACGGGGGACGGTTTGCAAACGCTGGTCGATGCGGCGCGGCCCCTGCTGCCGGACGGGTTCTTCATCGACTATTCCGGCCAGTCGCGGCTTGAGGTGACGGAAGGCAATACGATCCTGCTCGCCTTTGTGGCGGCCATCGTGGTGATCTATCTGGTTCTGGCGGCACAGTTCGAAAGCTTCCGCGACCCGCTGATCATTCTGATGTCGGTGCCACTGTCGATCTTCGGCGCGATCATTCCGCTGAACATCGGGCTGGGAACGCTGAACATCTATACGCAGGTCGGGCTGATCACGCTGATCGGGTTGATTACCAAGCACGGCATCCTTTTGGTGGAATTCGCCAATCAGGCGCGGCGCGAGCGGGGGCTGTCGCGGCGCGATGCCATCGTGGCGGCGGCCAAGGTGCGCTTGCGGCCGATCCTGATGACCACGGCGGCCATGGCCTTGGGGGTGATTCCGCTGATCATCGCCAGCGGTGCAGGGGCTGCGGCGCGCTATTCGGTGGGGCTGGTGATCTTTTCCGGCATAACGGTGGGCACGATGTTCACGCTGTTCGTGGTACCGGCCTTTTACACGCTGATTTCGCGCAAGGAGATGGCGAAAGCGCCCGAAGAGCCGGTCGGGGGGCATTGAGCCCAACGATTTTCCTGCGAAAAATCAGGGCGGGCGATAGGTCGCCTGCCCTGGTCGTGAGAGCGTCGAACAGCCCGACGGGTCAGCCGTGGCGCGGGTTGCCGCCCGCCACCTCGCGCCAGAAGGGGTTGGACCATGCCCGCTTGCCCGCGGCATCGATCACGGTGACGCGCAGCCACGGGCTGTTGAGCAAACGGTCGAGCGGCACTTCGCTGCGTGTCATCGAATGGCCATGCACGCCCTTGGCCCCCGTGCCCCAGCCCTGCACGATCACCGATCCCACGGCGCTGCTTTCGACGATGACTTTGTCACCCTCGACGCGCACATCGCGCAGTTCGGGGCCTTGGGTGGAATAGAAATCGCCCCTTTTCAGCGCGGACAGCAGGGCTTCGGGTTCGTTCGCTTCCGACTTCACCATGACCCAGCCGCCGAAATGGTCGGGTTCGGAAAAATGCGCGTCGTCGGTGGCGACCATCGACAGCTTGCGCCCTTCGGTCAGCAACAGGTCGGCAATGGCAAAGCCGTCGGCGCGGTCGCAGCCCGTGGCGCAGCCGTGGTTATAGACCTCGACCGCATGGGCCGCCGTCACCGCCCGCGCATCGGCCAGCGTCAGGCCAGACCATTGCGGATGGGCGATGGCGACGAAGGCCCCCGCCGCCACGGCACGTTCGGCAATCTCGGCAGCCGATTCCTGTCCGGCCTTGGGCAGGAAGTCGGGGCTATCGGACGGGGCGAAATCGGCGGGCAGACCCACGGCGAGGATATGCCACAACTCGCCATTCGCCATCGCACCCGAATGGAGTTCAGCCCCGAGGATGGTGGTGAACCCTTGGGTCCGGAAGGGCACGGTATCGACGATGGGATAGCCGTAGCGCCCGACGAAATGGTCGGTCAGGGCCAGAAAGTCATACCCTTCGGCGCGGTAGCGGCGGCAGACCTCGTCAGGGGGCAGGATGCCGTCGGAGCGGGTGGAATGGGTGTGCAGGTTGCCGCGCCAGAAGCGGCCGGCGGCGGTAAAGGCGGAAAGGCGCATGGTTCATCCCCGTGTCATGTCAGGACGCAGACTAACCATAGACACGCGACAGTCCAGTTACAGCCTGACGCCGCGCACGGCTTAGCCATTGCCGCCGCGCCGATTTCCCTTATGTGAGGCATTGGTTTTGGTGACAGGCGGGAGATCGGGCATGCAGGCGGCACAGGAAGCAGTGGATTTCGTTCCCGCAGACGCCGACCCGCGCCTGCTGCGTGACGCGTTGGGGCGCTTTGCAACCGGCGTGACGGTCATCACCTGCCAGACAGCCGAAGGGCCCGTGGGCATCACCGCCAACAGCTTTGCGTCAGTCTCGCTAAATCCTGCGCTGGTCTTGTGGTCGATCGCGCGGTCTTCGTCGCGCTTTGCGGCCTTTGCTGCTGCGCAAGGCTTCGCCATCCACGTGCTGGGCGAGGACGAGCGCGACCTTGCAGCCCGCTTTACCAAGGCGGGCGCGGGGTTCGACGGACTGCCCGTCACCCGCGGCCACAGCGGCGCACCGCTGGTCGCGGGCACGCTGGCGCGGTTCGACTGCACGTTGCACGCGGCATTGGACGGCGGCGACCACCTGATCTTGCTGGGCCGCGTGCTGGCGGCATCGTACCGCGACGGTGCGCCGCTGGTCTTTGCCAAGGGCCATTACGGCAGCTTCGCCGCCTGAGGTGCGTTAGCCCCGCCCGATATAGGGCATGTCGCGTGCCATGATCGTCAGGAAGGGCACGTTGACCGACAAGGGCAGCCCCGCCATATGCAGCACCGCATCGGCCACATGGGCCACATCCATCACCGGTTCGACCCGCACCTGACCATCGGCCTGTGCCACGCCCTTTGGAAAGGCCGCTGCCATATCGGTCGCGGCATTGCCGATGTCGATCTGACCGCAGGCGATATCGAAGCGCCGCCCGTCTAGGCCAAGCGTCCGCGTCAGCCCAGTCACCGCATGTTTCGACATGGTATAGGGCACCGATCCCGGGCGCGGCACATGGGCGGAAATAGAGCCGTTGTTGATAATGCGCCCGCCTTGGGGGCTTTGCCGCCGCATCAGGCCAAAGGCGGCGCGGGCGATCAGGAACATGCCGGTGATGTTCACGTTCGACACGCGCAGCCAGTCTTCGACCGCGATCTCGTCGATGGGGGCGGCGGGCAAGGATTGGCCCGCGTTGTTGAACAGCACGTCAAGCCGCCCAAAGGCCGCTTCCAGCTGCGCAAAGGCGGTGTCGACCTGACCCGCATCGGTCACATCGCAGGGCAACACCAAAGCGTCGGCCCCCGCCGCCGTATCGCGCAGCGCATCCTCGCGCCGGCCCAGCAGCGCCACGCGCCAGCCTGCGGCCAGAAACGCCCGCGCCGTGCTGCGCCCGATGCCGCTTCCGGCCCCTGTGATCAGGATTGTCTTGGTCATGGCTGCCTATCCGATGAAATCGTATTTCAGCAGCCATAGCAGGCAACGCTCGGTCCGGGTAACCGCAATTCGCGTCGCCGCCGCAAGTTCGGCCGCCGTGGCCCCGGCATCCTTTGCATCGGCCACCGCCTGAAATACCTGAACCACCAGCGCCAGCGATTCGAACTCGCGCCCTGTCTTGGCGTAGTCGCGCAGGGCCCAGACCTCGGCCACCGACGGCACCGACGGACGGGCGCGATAGCGGCGCGGCGCGTCGGCGGCCAGATGCGCGGTGGGAAAGCTGTCGAACAGCACCATGGGCGACGGGGCAACCGGCAAATGATGCGGCGATACGGGCGGAAAACGCCGCGGGTCAGCCGCCTTGCGGATGGCGGAAAGCTCGGCGAACAGGTCTTGCATCTGCGGGATCACCACCGACCAGTCGAACACCCTGCGCGCCCGCGCCAGTCCCGCCGCCCCCATCCGTGCCCGCAGATCGGGGTTTTGCATCAGATCGCGCACCGCACGGGCCATCGCGCCCACGTCGATTTCGGTCATGGCCGAGTTTTGCGACAGGTATTGCATGTAATTGTCGGTCCCGCCCGCATGGCGCAGCCCGTAAAGCGTGGTGTGGTCGGATCGGCCCGCCAGCGTAGGGATACGGAACCCCGAAGCATCGTCCACCGTGTCGCGGATGCCGTCCCAATCCGAGGCGACAACGGGCAGACCCGCCGCCATGCCCTCGACCGGGGCGAGGCCAAAGCTTTCCTGCAGGTTGTCGATGGGAAAAAGGAACATCTGTCCCGCCGAAAGGGCGGCGCGGCGCAGTGCTGCATCCTGATGCGCCAAATGGTGAAAGCCCACGTCGGGCATCAGCTTGGGCGCGGCCGAACGGAAGATGCGTTCGCTGTAGCTGTCGGGAAAATTGCCGTAAAGCAGCAGGTGCAGTTTCTGCCCTGTCCCCGCCTGCGCCCGTTGCAAGGCGCGGTAGACCGGCAGCGGATCGAATTTTTCGTGCGGGCTAAGGCGGGCCACGATCACCGCGACCACGTCTTCGGGCGCGATGCCAAGCCGCGTGCGCAGCGCCGCCCCTGCCGCCGCATCATGGGCGAAATCGGCGCAATCGATGCCAAGCGGCAGCACCGGCAGTTGCGGGCGGGGCGGCACGCGGCCACCGAAGCGCCGCGCAAGATGGGCGTCGATCAGGTCAAGCTGCGTGGTCAGCGCCGAATGCACCGCGCGCGAGGTGCAGATCACGGCGTCCCACTCGGCTTGCGGCGATGCGCGCAGATGCCAGAACCCCTCCATCACCGCCTTGGTCGAAATGGTGTGCGTGATGCCGCAGATGGAATAGCGCGTGGCCCCCCACAAGTCACGGCGCCACGCTTCGGGCGCGTAATTCGGACCCGAGAAATAGACGGTGCCGACGGGCGCGATGGAACGGGCGTCTTCCAGCCGCGCCACCCGCAGCGGGACGGTCACGCCACATTCGGCTGCCAGCGACGCAAAAGCCTTGGCATCGCCCTGACCGTGGGTCAGACCCACCACTTCGTCGACATCGGCGTGGCGGAAGAAACCGCGGATGAAGCTATCGCCCGCCATGCGGCGGCCGTTCACGCCCTTGGCGGGGTCAAAGCCGTCGGGGGCGAACCAGATGGCGGCGTTGCGGTCCACGCTCATGCTTTCGGCTTTCGCTTCAGCCACAGCCATGGCGTGGGCGTGGCCCGCCATTCCCACAACAACAGCAGCCGGTCGAGATCGCCCAGGGTATCGGTCCAGTCCGGCAGGCCGGTATCGACAAGGCGGCGTTCGTAGCGCGTGATGGTATGGGTGGGCGCAAAGCGTTCGGCCAGAAGCTGCACCAGACCGGGGCGCATACCTTCATGCACCTCGACAAGGATATCGGCGCGCAGCAGGCCGGGGGCGGCGACGGGGTCAAGCAATTCGCCCTCGGCCCCTTCGATATCGCACAGGACCAGCGATTTCTGGCCCGAACACACGGCAAAATCGGCATGTGCGAACAGGCCGCCAATCTCGATCCGGCCCTCTAGCCCGTTGGCTGTCGCCATGGCCGCGCAGGATAAGCGCGCCTGCGGGTCAAGGTCGCGGGCAAGGATGCGCGCCTTGGGCATGCGCAGGGCGAAACCGTTGGCATAATAGCCTTCGGCGCAACCGACATCGACCACCAGTTTGTAGCCGTTGGCGATGATCTTTTCGATCAACGGGTGCAGACTGGCCTCGTAGCAGCCCACAAGCCGCGCGTTGCGCGACCCTTCGGACGCCCGCACCGGATAGCGCATGCCCTTGAACGGACCCGACAGCACCACGTCGCCCGACCGCTGGACAAGCGTGTTTTCCAGCATCTGCGCCCGCCATTTGGCCAGATGACGCAGCGCGGAATTGAGCTGTTGCGGAGATGGCGTCCCCGCCAGAACCTCGTCCAGACGGCGCCGGGCGGCCGCGACCATCGGTGTCGTCATCTCGACAGACCTCACTCGTTACGTATGATCCATGCTAAGGCCCGTTGTGCCAAGGGTCCAGCCCCCGAAGGCGCAAAGGATCGGCCCTATCCGTATGGCGATCAGCCAAGCATACGGTCGGCGCTGGCCTCGAACAGGCTACGGGCATAGGCGGTTTTCATGCGCGACGCCGCCAGATCGTCGCGCGTCATCTCTTCCACCGCACGCCCCTGCTGCATCACCAGCACGCGGTCGCACATGTGGTCGATCACCGCGAGGTCGTGACTGACCATCAGAAAGGTCAGCCCGCGCGTCTCGCGCAGCCGCGCGAGCAGGTTCAGCGTCTCGGCCTGCACGCTGGCGTCGAGCGCACTTGTCGGCTCGTCGAGCAGCAGGATTTCGGGCTGCAACATCAGCGCCCGCGCAATCGCCACGCGCTGGCGCTGCCCCCCCGAAAGCTGGTGAGGATAGCGGAAACGGAAACCGGCAGGCAGGCCGACATCGGCAAGCGCCTGCATCACGCGGGCGTCGGTGTCACCGATGCCATGGATGGACAGCGGTTCCGAAAGCGTGCGGTCGATGGTGTGGCGCGGGTGGATCGAGGCGTAGGGGTCTTGGAACACCATCTGCACGCGGGCGGCAAAGGCGCGGCCGCGCGGGCTGGGCACCTTTTGCCCGCCGATGGCAATCTCGCCCGCCGTGACGGGGGCCAATCCGCAGATCGCCCGCAGGATGGTGGATTTGCCCGACCCGCTTTCGCCCACCAGCCCGAAGCTTTCACCCTTGGCGACCGACAGGCTGACATCTTCCACCGCCCGCACAGTGCGGCCCTTGGCGTTGAAGCTTACCGACAGGTTGGAAACCGTGATCATGCCGCCCGTCATGCTTTTGCCCAATCCGCGTTGCGGTCCAGCCCCGGCAGCGGGCCGCGGTTTCCCCCGATGCGCGGCAGGCAATCGAGCAGCCCTTGGGTATAGGGGTGTTTGGCCGACAGCAGGTCGCGCGCCGCCAGTTCCTCGACGATCCGGCCCTTGTACATCACCAGCACGCGGTCGCAGAACCGCGCCACCAGCCGCAGGTCGTGGCTGATGAAGATCAGCCCCATCCCACGGTCGCGCACCAGCCCGTCAAGGATGCTCAGCACCTCGGCCTGCACGGTCACGTCAAGCGCACTCGTCGGTTCGTCCGCGATCAACAGGTCGGGGTTCGGGATCAGCATCATGGCAATCATCACGCGCTGGCCCATGCCACCGGAAAGTTCATGCGGATAGGCGGTCATCACCCGCTCGGGGTCGCGTATCTGCACGGCCTCGAGCGCGGCAATCGCAGCCTGTCGCGCCGCCGCCCGCCCCACGCGGTCACGCTGGCGCAGGCCCTCCATCAGTTGCGCCCCCACCTGCATCACGGGGTTGAGGCTGTATTTCGGGTCTTGCATCACCATGGCGATGCGTTTGCCGCGCAGTGCGCGCATCTCGCGTTCGGATGCGCGCATCAGGTCTTGACCGTCGAACAGCATTTGCGTCGCGGAAATGCGCCCGGGCGGGCGGATCAGCCGCAGCACCGATCGCCCCGTCATGGTCTTGCCCGACCCGCTTTCACCCACGATCCCCAGCCGTTCGCGGCCCAGCGAAAACGACACGCCGCGCACCGCTTCCACCACCCCCGCCTCGGTGTCAAAGGTCACGTGCAGGTCTTTCACCGACAAAAGCGTCATTTTCCGGCACTCCGCGGGTCGAGCACATCGCGCAAACCATCGCCCAGCAGGTTGAAGCCAAGCGAGACGATAAAGATGGCAAGCCCCGGCATGGTGGCGACCCACCATTGTTCGAACAGGTATTTGCGCCCCGCCGAAATCATCAGCCCCCATTCCGGCAAGGGCGGCTGCGCGCCAAGGCCCAGAAAGCCCAAACCGGCTGCGGTCAGGATCACCCCCGCCATATCCAGCGTGACGCGGATGATGACGGATGGCAGGCACATCGGCACCACATGGCCCCAGATGATGCGCGCCGCCCCTGCCCCTTGCAGGCGCACGGCTGCGATATAGTCGGAATTGCGCACCGTCAGCGTCTCGGCCCGCGCCACGCGGGCATAGGGCGGCCAAGCGGTCAGGGCAATCGCCAGCACCGCATTCTCGATCCCCGGCCCCAGCACGGCCACCAAGGCCAAGGCAAGGATCAGGCGCGGAAAGGCAAGGAAGATGTCGGTGATCCGCATCAACACCTCATCCACCCAGCCGCCAAAATAGCCTGCGACCGTGCCGATGATCAGCCCCACGACAGGCGCCGTCACCGCCACCAGCGCCACGATGTAAAGCGTGATGCGCGAGCCATAGAGGATGCGCGTCAGGATATCGCGGCCGAAATCGTCGGTGCCCAGCAGGTGCCCGTCGGTTCCCGGTGGCAAAAGCCGCCCGCGCAGGTTCTGCGACACGGGGTCATAGGGGGCAAGCCACGGCGCAAAGGCCGCGACCACCAGCAGGACCGCGATGATCGCAAGCCCCACCATAGCCAAGGGGTTGCGCCGCAGCCGCAGCCAGCCCAGATACCACTGCCCCAACCGCGCCTGCATCCGGCTTGTCGGGTTCTGGTCGCGCAGCCATGCCATCGTGCCCGCCATCTATCGCGCCCCCTTCATCTCGCCCTCGGATCGACAAGGCGATACAGCAGGTCCGACACCATGTTCAGCGCGACGAAGGCCAACCCCACCACGACCGTGCCGCCCAGCACGGCGGGCATGTCGGCCACCATCAGCGCATCGGTGATGTAACTGCCAAGGCCGGGCCAAGCAAAGATCGTCTCGGTCAGCACCGACCCTTCCAGCAGATAGGCATAAGACAGCGCCACCACCGTGATCAGCGGCACGGCCACGTTCTTCATCGCATGGACCCAGATCACGCGATATTCCGGCATCCCCTTGACCCGTGCGGTCGTGATGTACTCCTGACTTAGCTCGTTCATCATGAAGCTGCGCGTCATGCGGCTGATATAGGCCATCGACACATAACCAAGCAGCCCCGCAGGCAGGATGATATGGCTGATGGCGTTGGAAAACATGTCCCATCGGCCCGCCAGCGCCGTGTCGATCAGGATCATGCCCGACCGTTGCGGCACCTCGAAATCATACATCATGTCATAGACGGCATCCAATCGCCCCGGCCCGCCAACCCAGCCGAGCTGGCCGTAAAACACCAAAAGCCCGATCAGCCCCAGCCAGAACACCGGCATGGAATAGCCCATCAGCCCCACCAGCCGCACGATATGGTCGGCAAGGCTGCCCGGACGGGTGGCGGCCAGCACGCCCGCCGGAACCCCTGCCAGCACGCCAAGGATGGTAGCCAGCGTCGCCAGTTCCAGCGTGGCGGGGAAGTGGCGCGCCACGGCGTCGATCACCGGCTCGCCGGTGCGGATGGATTTGCCAAGATCGCCCTGAAAGGCGTTGGAGACATAGATTAAAAACTGGTGCCACAGCGGCTTGTCCAGCCCCAGTGCAAGCCGGGTCGCCTCGATCTGCGCCTGCGTCGCGCGTTCGCCGACGATGGCAAGCACGGGGTCGATCGGCACGACGCGCCCGATGATAAAGGTCACAAGAAGCAACCCGAAGATCGTGACGATCAGCGAGACGGCAAAACCTGCGACGGCCCTAAGGCGTCCGGCAAGGGGGGATTGGTCAGCCATGGGTCACGCCTGCGGCCCCCGCGCGCGGTATCGCGGGGGGCCGCAAGCAAAGCCTTATTTCGTGATCGCCCAATAGGCCGCCGAGTCGGTCGCGCCGCCGGTGTAGAAGTTTTCCACATTGGCGCGCATGCCGGTCTGGTAGCCGATCTGGAACATCAGGATGAAGGGCGAGGTGGTGCGGTGCGCTTCCTGAATTTCCTTGTACATCGCCGCCCGCTTGTCGCCGTCACGCTCCATCACCGCATCGGCGGTCATCTGGTGCAACGGGCCGGGGTCATAGGCGTTGCGCCATGCAAGGCCGCCGGTCTGCGCGTCGTCCGAGTTGTCGGCGTTCATCGAAAAGGCCGAGGCGTTGGTATGCGGGTCGGGATAGTCCGGCCCCCAGCTTTGCAGCGTCGCATCATGCTGGCGGGCGCGATACCGTTTCAACTGTTCGGCCCCTTCGCCGATGTTCAGATCGACCTTGATACCCGCTTGGCCAAAGGTGTTCTGGATCGACTGCGCCATTTCCATCCGGTCGGACGAGTTGCGCACGTCCAGCGTGACGGTCGGCGGGGTGATGCCCGATTCCGCGATCAGCGCCTTGGCCTTGTCGATGTCGAGGCTGTAGGGATTGTCCTCCAGCGCGCCCAGATAGCCCTTGGGCAGATAGGCCTGATGCACGACCATCGCACCTTTCAGGAAGGTGTCGGCCATGCCTTGATAGTCGATCGCCCAGCGCATCGCGTCCAGGAATTTGGCGTTCTTGTACGCCTCGTTCTTCTGGTTGAACGACAGGTAGAACACCTGCCCGCCCACGTCCTGCTGCACCTTGATGTCGGCGTTGCCGGTCATGCCTTCGATATCGGTCGGCGTCAGTTCGCGCGCGATGTCGATGTCGCCCTTTTCGAGAAGCAGGCGCTGGGTGGCCGCTTCGGGAATGTGGCGCATGAAGACGTTCTTGATCTTGGCATCGCCGCGCCAGTAACCGGTCCGCGCCTCGAGCAGATAGCCCTCGTTCGGCTTGAAGGATTTGAGCAGGTAAGCTCCCGTCCCTGCCGAATTGCTATGCAGCCATGCGTTGCCCATGTCGCCATCGACCTCGTTGGCCATGACGGTCGCCTTGTCCACGATCGAGGCCACGCCCGACGTAAGGCAGTTGTAAAGAAAGGTCGGCGCATAGGCCTGATCGGTCTTCAGCGTCAGCGTGTCGCCCGAGGCCGTCACCATCTGGTCGACGTTGTCCGCCGTCCAGCCGAACTGGTTCAGGATGAAAGCGGGCGATTTGTTCAGCTTGACCGCGCGTTGCAGCGAAAAGGCCGCGTCATCCGCCGTCACCGGATTGCCCGACGAAAAGGTGACGCCCGATTTCATCTTGAAGGTGAATGTCGTGCCTGCGTCATCCACCGCCCAGCTTTCGGCCAGACCGGGTTCCAGCGTGCCGGGTTGGGTGGGGTCAAGCTCGATCAGCCCGTCATAGGTGTTGTTGACGACATCGAGGCCCGAAAATTCGTAAGCCTCGCCCGGATCGAGCGACACGATGTCGTCGATGGCATCGGCGATGACCAGCGTATCGGCGGGGGTTTCGGCCATCAGCGCGGCGGGCGCTGCCGTCACCAGCAATGCCGCAAGCGCGGCCGATCCCAGACGCGACAGCTTCGGATCGAGTTTCATTCCAGACACTCCCTGCAAGGATGGTTTTGGCGCGGCTGCATCGGCCCGCCGTTTATCTTGCCATTTGGGACGGTGCGGCTTTCGGATGTCAAGTCCGCAAACGCCTTTCGTATGGCGAGACCCACCCTGACGCCGCGCCAACGCCCTTTGGGCGGGCAGGCGGTCAGAGGGCCAGCGGGGTAAGGCCCGAAAACTCTGGCATGGCAGCGCTTGCGTCGATGCCCGCATCGCCGGTTCGGGCAAGGGCTGCGAAACGGCGCAGGTCGCTTGCGGCACGCAGCGGCAGTTCCAGCGCCTCGATTTCGGTCTGCGCCTGTTGCAGGCAGGCAGTCCAGCGGTGCAGCGCCGCATCCTGCCCTTCGGGCGCGATGACGGTGACACTGCCCAGAACGGTCAGCGTCAGGGCGTGCGCTGCAGACAGGCCCAGCGCGGGCGGCGGCGTCCAACGGTCAAGCGGCAGGGCGTCGCCGGTCGCGGCGCGCAACAGCGCGAACAGCGCGGCCTCGGCCGGCGTGCCCTTGATACGGTCGAACAGGGCGGGCGCGGTCCACAGCGGGGTTGACTGGCCTTCGACCAGAAAGTGCAGCGGCACCACGGCGCACAACGCCCCGCCCTGCGGCACAAGCGTGACGGCGACCCCGATCACCAGCACGGGATTGCCGCTATCGCCCGCAACATCGGCGCGGGCGGTTTCCTGCCGCAGCCGTGCGACAAGGTCATGAAAGGACCGCGGCAGGATCTGGTGGATAAAGGCAACCGGGCCGACAGATGCGGCGATGGGGGCCGGAGTGGACATTACGCCGTCTGACATGATCTGCCTTTCGATGATCTTTACATGTATGAACCCGCAATCGGGCAGGCCGATGGTCGGATCGTGGCCGCGCAAGGCAATAACGCGACATTTCCGCAGCGTGACGCAGCGCCACATGCGCCGCTTCATAGCGCGGCGATACACTGTCTGTGCGGTGATTTCGCAGGCACCTGCGACGAATATCTTGCTCCTTGCGGCACGGCGGGCCAGTTAGGGCGGGCAAGACAGCAAAACGGACACCGATCTGATGCCATGCCCCCCGTTTCCGCCTGATCGGCAGCGCATTGCCCGCCGCCAGTCGGCATCTTCGTCGATGGAGCCTTGCTGATGGACCGCTGCGAGATCGTGCACGAAAACTTCCTTGCCCGTGTCGCGGCAGGCGACCTGCCCGGGGGCCGCCCCCCCGCCGGACCGCTAACCGGCCCCTTGGCGGTGTCGTTGTTCCGTTCGGGCTGCACCAGCCGTGCGCTCGACCGGCAAAGCCGTGCGATGCAACGGGCGGGACAGGGGTTTTACACCATCGGCTCGTCGGGGCACGAAGGGCTGGCCGCCGTGGCCGCCGCCCTGCGCCCGACCGACATGGCCTTTCTGCATTACCGCGATGCGGCCTTTCAGCTTGCCCGCGCCGAACAGGTGCCCGGCCAGACCATGACGCGCGATATGCTCTTGTCCTTTGCCGCATCGTCGGAAGACCCGATTTCGGGTGGCAGGCACAAGGTGCTGGGCAGCCGTGCGCTGATGATCCCGCCGCAAACCTCGACCATCGCCAGCCATCTGCCCAAGGCGGTGGGGGCCGCCTATTCCATCGGTGCCGCCCGCCGCCACCGGCCCGAACACGGCCTTATGCCCGATGATGCCATCGTCTATTGCAGCTTCGGCGATGCATCCGCCAACCACTCGACCGCGCAAGGAGCGTTCAACACCGCGCAATGGACATCCTACCAGTCCATCCCCCTGCCGCTTTTGTTCTGTTGCGAAGATAACGGCATCGGGATTTCCACGAAAACGCCCAAGGGCTGGATCGCGGCCAGTTTCGCCAACCGTGCGGGGCTAAGATACTTCGCCTGCGACGGGCTCGACATCTTCGACACCTATGCCAAGGCGATGGAAGCCGCCGATTACGTCCGCACCCGCCGCAAACCCGCGTTTTTGCATGTTCGCACGATCCGGCTTTACGGCCATGCGGGGGCAGATATGCCCACGACCTACCTTTCCCGCGACGAGGTCGAGGCCGAAGAAGCCAACGATCCGCTGCTGCATTCCGTCCGCCTGCTGCACCGGTCGGGCGCGCTGTCGCCCGATCGGGCGCTGTCGATCTATACCGAAACCATGGACAACGTGGCCCGCATCGCGGCCGAAGCCGTAACCCGCCCGCGCCTGCAAACTGCCGCACAGGTCATGGCGTCGATCACCCCGCCCCGCCGCGACAACCGCCCCACCAACGGCCCCGCCCCGCAGGCCCGTGCCGCGGCCTTTGGCGGCGAGCTAAGGGCGATGGACGAACCGCAGATCATGTCGCGCCTGATCAACTGGGCGCTGACCGACCTGATGCTGGCCCACCCCGAGATCGTCATGATGGGCGAGGATGTGGGTCGCAAGGGCGGCGTCTACGGCGTGACGCAAAAGCTGCAATCGCGCTTCGGCTCCGACCGCATGATCGACACGCTGCTGGACGAACAATCCATCCTTGGCCTTGCCATCGGCATGGCGCAGAACGGTTTCGTGCCGCTGCCCGAGATCCAATTTCTGGCTTACGTCCACAACGCCGAAGACCAGATAAGGGGCGAGGCGGCCACCCTGCCCTTTTTTTCCGATGGCCAGTTCACCAACCCGATGGTGATCCGCATCGCGGGGCTTGGCTACCAAAAGGGCTTCGGCGGGCATTTCCACAACGACAATTCGCTTGCCGTGCTGCGCGACATTCCGGGCGTGATCGTGGCGGTCGCGTCGAATGGCGCAGACGCCGCCATGATGCTGCGCGAATGCGTGCGTCTGGCGCGCGAGGAACAGCGCGTGGTGATCTTCGTCGAACCCATCGCGCTATACCCGATGCGCGATCTGCACGCCGAAAAAGACGGGGGCTGGCTGCACCGTTACCCCGATCCGTCGCTGACCATCCCCTTTGGTCAGGTGGGCATCCGCGGCGACGGAACCGACCTTGCCATCGTCACCTTCGGCAACGGCTGCTACCTGTCGCAACAGGCCCTGCCCGACCTTCGGGCGGCGGGCATCGCCCCCCGCATCGTCGACACGCGCTGGCTGTCACCGCTGCCCAAAGCGGCGCTGACGGCTGCCGTCGCGGGCTGCCGCCACATTCTGATCGTCGACGAGACGCGCCACACGGGCGGCGTGGCCGAAGGGCTGATGGCGCATTTCCACGAGGTGGCCCCCGTGCCACTGGCCCGCCTGACGGCAAAGGACAGTTTCATCGCCACCGGCCCCGCCTATGCCGCAACCTTGCCGTCACGTGCGGCCATCGTCGAAGCGGCGCTTGGCCTGACCAGAACGGGGCGTGGGGCGGCGGCCAAAGGCTGACCGCCCGCACGGGCAAACATCAATCGGCCAGACCGAGTTTTTCGCGCACCTGCACATCGCACAGCATCCGGCGCGCGCGCTGCGTGTGCGAGTTGCTGGCATGTCCCGTTCCGGCGCGGGCCTGTGCTTCGGCGGCGCGGGCGGCCATGCAATCTTGCATCGTGGCGCTGAAGGTCACGCGCAGCGCGGTGCAGGCAGCGTCCGGACCCTCGAACGCGCCCGAAAGCGGGCAATCGGCACCTTGGACCGATCCGGTCGGGCTATCGGCCAGCGCGGGCTGTGCGATGATCACAAGAAGGACAAAGGGCAAAAACGGCGTCAGGGTCATTTTATAGCTCCATCAAAACCATATGCAGGGCAGTGATCTGCCCGTTGAACAAAAGACCGTCTGGCAAAAGACCGGCCTGCCTATGGTTAATGTTGCTGCGTGATGGTTGCGTGATGACTGCGCTAGGCGTGCGGAAAATCGGCGGCGGGTTTGCCGGATTAACGCAAGCATCGCTTCGATTTCACGCAAGCTTCACGCAAGGCTCACGGCGGCATGGTCAGGGTGGCACGCAACCGGCGTAACGGTGCGGGGCGTGCCCTGCCGATCTTGACGCACAGGTTTTCAGACGCGTTATCGAACCAGAAGAAATATTGCCGATCCGAGTTGTCCCCGCCTTTGACACAAAAGCGATCTACCGCCCCGCCCGGGGCACCCCATAACCATGGACGGGCGCGCATGATTGCCCCGCCTGATCAATCCGCATCAAGCGACAGGATACGGTCGGATTTCAGCCGCCCCGCGCGGCGCAACACGCCGACAGGATATTCAGGGTCGCGCGCCAGCCGCTCGACCGAGAAGCCGTCTTCGAGCGAGGCAAGTTTGCGCGCCGCATCCTGCGCCGTCTCGCGCTGGCCTGCCGCAGCACCAAGCGCAAGGACATAGCGATGCGCGGCGCGGAATTCGGGGGCTTCGGTCGCCGACGACATCGCCATGCGCAGCGCCAGATCATCGTCTCCCACCAGCGCCGAGGTCAGGCACAGGCCCATGTCCCACCAGAAGCGGTTGGGTGCGGCCGATCCGATGCGTTGCACCCGCAGCGCGATTTCATGCGCTTCGGCAATCTGGCCCGCGTGCAGCCGCGCATAGGACAGGCTGTCCCAGGCAAGCGGGTTGTTGGGGTTCATCCGCACCGAGCGCTGTGCCAGATCGGCCCCCGCGACGGGCGTGGCGTCGATCGCGCAGCGCACATAGGCCACCACCGCCAGCACCATCGAATTGTTCGGCTCGCGCTCCATCGCCGTGCGGCACAGGGCCATCGCCTCGTCCTTCAGGGCGGCCACATCGCCCTGATGGCGCTCGACCATCTGCATCACCCGCACCTGCGCCCGCCGCGCCGAGATCAGCCCGCGCGGCTGCACCTCGTCTGCCAGACCGAGCAGGGTGTCGGCCTCGACCAGACGCGCGGCGTTCATGGTCCACATCTTGCGCAGCGCAAGCCGTTGCAACACGATGGAATCAAGCGCCCCCGACCGCCCCACCTCAAGCGAGACGGCATCGGCCAGAACCTCGACCACCTGATTGGCAAACAGGATGAAACGCGTCTCTTCCGGTCCGCGCAAGCCGTTCAGCGCCTCGGACCGGCCCGACCACAGCACCTGTTCGGTATCGACCTCGACCGCGCGCACCCGCAAAAACCGCCCCCCGTCACCCGAGGCGATGGCCTGCACCGCCACGCAGATGGTGTTGGGCGCTTCTGGGGTCTGGCGGCGGGTATAGACGGTCACGCCCAGCGCCTCGCGCAGCGACAATCCGGCGGCGTCGATGAACATATCTTCCAGCAGCGACAGCCCGTCGGCCGTGGTCCGGGTCTTTTGCAACACGATCACCACCTGCCGCCGGTCAGCCCTGCGGATTTCGGGCATGGGTCGCAGATCGGGCTGCATGTCGGGCTGCGGACCCGACCGTTCCGGCCAGCGCGATTGCGGCACCGGCGAGAGCGACAGGTGGCGATGGCGTTCGTGGCGCAGCCAGCTTTCGAATTCGGGATCGCGCACGTCGATGCCCTCGAGGAACTCGGTCTCGTCATCGGGGGTCAACTCGATGGTCACCCTGTCGCGACGCAGGCCGATCTTCTGGCGGTCGGCCAGCAGCAGGTCCGAGTGCGGACCCAAGGCGCGGCGCACATCCACCAGCGCCTGCCGCAAACTGGCCGAGGCCTGTTCCGCCCCGCGGTCGCTCCACAGCTTGTCTTCCAGCCAGCGCCGGTTGCGGCACAGATCGGGGCTTGTCGCCAGCAGGGCCATCAGCCCTTGCGACTTGGCCCCCTTGGGCGTCAGGTCGGACCCGTCCCCGCCGCAGACGCGGAAACGCCCCGTCAAACCGATCCGCACCATATCGGACATCGCACCACCCAGACCTGAAGAAACCCCGGACACCTCACCCTTACGCTGCATGAAAGCACAAAGTGGCGCATCCTCAAAACATCTTGGGCCGGTTTGCTGCACCTGAACGTGAAGAAATCGTGAATGGACCGCCCCGCTGCGCTGCGCCGCTTGACCGGATGCATCCACTATCGGGAAGGTTGCGCCTGCGCGGGACGGCGCACGCAGCGACGGGGGAAACGGGCATGGCAGGCTACGGCAAGGGGCAGGGCAAAGGTCAGGGAAAAGGCCAAGGCAAAGGTCAGGGCAAAGGCCAAGGCAAGGGACAAGCCGCCGATCACGCGGGGGGCGAAAGCTCGCCTTGGTTGTCTGACGCGCTTGGCTCTACCCGTGACGGGCTGGTCGGGTTCTGGGCGGGCACTGCCTTTGCCGATCCGCCGGCGCGGCTCGGGACGGCCGAAGATGCCGACATCGGCTATCTGAGCGGCGAGATCCGCGCCGACCTGCTGGATTCGCTTCTGGCCTCGCGCTTCGGGTTCGACGGGCCTGCGGTGCCGGGGTCCGGTCAGGCCGGAGTGCGGCGCGACGGGACGCGCATCGCCCAGATCGCCGCGCCCGCACCTGCCTTTTTTCGCAAGCAACTGGTGTTCCTGCGCAGCTATGCCGACCTGCGGGCCGACCGTCTGGCCGAGATCGACGTGCAGATGAACGATCTTTTGTCCTTCTTCGGCCTTGTCGGGTTGCTCGACGACACGCGCCGCCGCCGCAGCCTTGAACTTCTGGCGGCGGTGATCCGGCTTGCGGTCCATGTCGAGATGCCGGTCAAACACTACTGCCGCACGCCGCGCCCCATCGACCTGTCGGCCAAGGTGATGCCGCTGATCCAGACACCCGACCATTCCGGCTTTCCATCCGGTCATGCGATGGAAAGCTTCGCCGCCGCGACGGTGCTCGACCGGCTGTGCCGGGGGCGGGCCTATCCCGACCGCGGCTTTGCCAATCCGCCCTTCCGCATCGCCCATCGCATCGCCGTCAACCGCACCGTGGCGGGCGTGCATTTTCCGGTGGATTCGCTGGTAGGTGCGCTGATCGGCTGCCGCATCGGGGACGAGGTCGCGCGCATGGCGCTGGGGCTTGACCCTGCCCCCGCGCTGACCGTGGCACAGGGGGGCGACCCCTTGGCGCTGGTGGTGAACACGCAAACGGTCACGGCGGACGAAGATTTCACGCTGGACCTGCTGGCGCGGCTGGCGCGGCATGACGGCCCGACTGACGCAGCGGCGGCTGGCGTTGCGGCAAGCGTCATCGGGCGTCTGTGGGCGCAAGCGCAGGCGGAATGGCCCGCGCCGCCACCGGCCGGAGCATAAGCCATGGCCCTGCTTTGGCAACCCTGGACCGATGCCCCGCCCGCCGCCCCCGCGAACGGTCGCCGCTCGCCCTATGTCGACTGGTATCTGGCGACAGACCTGCGCGACCTGCAGGCGCGGCCCTATGCCTTTGTGTCGCAAGAACCGCTGCGCGACAGCCTGTCGGTGCTGCATGGCAGGCCCGATGCCGGCGCAGGCGCCACAACCAGGCCATGGGCAGGCCCCTTCCTGCCCGGCGTCGCGCTGCCCGACCTGCCCTTGCCACGGCGGGCGGTTCCGACGGGGGCGACAGCGCTGGTTCCGCCACAAGACCGGCCCGATCCGCGCAGCGGCCTGTCGGTGCTGCCTGCCGCCGATGACGTGATCATCGGCGTGATCGACGCAGGCGTCGCACCGGGACACGAAAGGTTGCGCAGGCGGGGCGGCGCGGGCAGCCGCGTGCTGTCGCATTGGGCACAATCGGGCCGCTGGCAGGACCAGCGCCACCTGCCCTTTGGCCGCGAGACGATGCAGCGCGAGATCGACGCCGCCCTGTCGCTGCAAGACGGGGATGAAGACGCCCTGAACCGCCGCCTCGGACTTGTCGATTACGCTGACCCCGACAGTGAACGCTGGATCGACGGCGCAGCCCCGCATGGCATGGCTGTCGCCGATCTGGCGGCGGGCTGCGATCCGATGGCGCAAGCAGGCGCACGGCTGCGCGACAGGGCGCATCTGGTCACCGTCGAGCTTGCGTCACGTATCGCCATCGGCCCCTCGGGTTGCTTTCTGGAGTTCTACGCCCTGTGGGCGATCCGCCATATCGTCACCACGGCCGATGCGATCTGGCGCGCCTGCCACCCCGACCACCCGCGCCGCGGATTTCCGGTGGTCATCAACCTGTCCTACGGGGTTCAGGCCGGACCCAAGGATGGCAGCATGGCCATCCAGCGGCTGATCGACGCGATGAACTCCGCGCGCGATCCCGCCGCCCCCGTGCGGGTGGTCCTGCCTGCGGGCAACGACAACCTCGACCGCTGCGCCGCCACTTTGGCAGCGCGCCCGCGGGGTGGGGCATCCTCGGTCATTTGGCGCGTTCTGCCCGAGGATCGCAGTTCCTCTTGCGTCGAGATCTGGGCAGACCCGGTGCGCGCAACCTCTGGCGCGGGCGGCGGGTCGGACGGCGCCGCCGTCCGCAATGGCGCATCGCATCCGGGGTTCGTGTCGGTTGCACCGCCTGCCGGACCCGCGCTTGCCTTTGGCGCGACCCTGCCGCGACCGGGGCAGACCTGCGATCTGGTCGATACGGCAGCCGGCGATGCGGTGGTCGCCCGCGTCTATTGCACCGCAGGCAGCGTGCCTGCTGCGGGGGGTGGCGCTGCGACGGGCTATGTGCTGTGCGTGGCACCAACTTGGCGGCCCGCACGTGCCGCCGCCCCGTCCGGCGCTTGGCGCATCACGCTGGGCCAAGGACCATCCGCGCGGCTTTACGTGCAGTCCGACCAGCGCGTCACCCCCGGCGATGCCAGCCCGCTCTTGGCCTATTTCGACGACAGCCCCGACACGCCCGCACCGCTGCGCTATCGGATGCATGCAGCCGATGGCCGTCTGCGCGACACCTATGGCATCGACCCCGTCACCGGCGCGGTCACCGATGCGGAACCGCCCGCATCCACGGGTCCGGTCCGGCGGCGCAACACGCTCAACGCCATTGCGGGCGGGCGCGGAGCGATCACCATCGCCGGATATCGGGCCAGCGACGGCTGGCCGTCGGACTATTCCGCATCGGCACGCGGCGGTGCCCAAGGACCGCATATCGATGCGGCCTGCATCGCCGACGACGGTATCTGGCACGGCGGGCGGTTGGCGGCGGGCGGGCGCAGCGGATCGGTCGCGGTGGTGCAGGGCACCAGCTTTGCCACGGCCGAAGCCACGCGGGTGGTGGCGCTGATGATGCTCGACTGGCTCGATGCAGGCGCAACCGGGCCCGGTCCGGCCGATGCCAAAGGCTTCCGGCTGCACGCGATCTTGTCCGATGCCCGCCTTTGCGCCACGGCCATGGCGGGCGGGGCGACCCTGCCCCCCATAGCAGAACTGCCCGACAAGCTGGGCGCGGGCCGCCTGCTGCGCCAGTCGCACGGTCGCCCTGCGCGCTGAAGGGTTGGGGGTGCTGAGGGGCGGGGGCGCTACGGGCATGCCCCCCTTTTCATCACGGCGGGGTGGCGCGGCCTTGCGTCGTCCAAATACCTGAATTTCCATTCCAAATTTCAACCGCTCCCCTGTGGCGGGCTAGGTTGCACCAAAGCACGTTTGCGGAAGGTGCCCATGACGCACGACATGTTGCACGTGACCCAGTGGCATGACGGAGCCAAGGCACTGCTGCCCTTTACGGGGGCCGAGATTGCGCGGCGGCAGGCGGCGGTGCGCGACTGGCTCGACCGGAATGACGCAGAGGCAGCGCTGTTCACGGCCCCTGCCTGCATCGGCTATTTTTCGGGCTGGCTGCATCGCCCGATGGGTCGGCGCGGCGGTCTGGTCCTGACCGCGACAAGCGCCACCACCATCGCACCCGCCATCGACGGCGGCGAGCCGTGGCGGCAAAGCCATGGGCCAAGCCTGACCTATACCGATTGGCGGCGCGACAATTTCTACCGCGCCCTGCGCCACCTGACCGCCGGTGTCAGACGGCTGGCCATCGACTTCGGCCACGTGACGCTCGATTTCCGCCGCCTGCTCGACGCTGCCCTGCCGGGCGTCGAGATGGTCGACATCGGTGCCGCGGCACGGCGGATGCAACTGCTGCGGTCGGCCGAGGAAATCGCGCTGCTGACGCAGGCCGCGCGCATCGCGGCGCTTGGCCTTGCGGCGGGACGCGATGCTGTGGCGGCGGGCGTGCCGGAATTCGTGGTGGCCAGCGCCGCCTCTGCTGCGATGGCCCACGCCACCGCTGCAGCGTTCGGGCAGGTTGAACCGATGGCGGGTTGGGCCACCTTCCGGTCAGGTTTTCACACCGATGCCGCGCATGGAGCGGCGACAAACCGGCGGATCGCGGCGGGCGATATCCTGTCGCTTGCCTGCTGCCCCGTGCTGTTCGGCTATCCCGCACCCTTGGGGCGCACCTGTGCCGCGGGCCCCGTCGATGCCGCCAGCCTTGCCGTCTGGCGCGCCAACACCGCCGTGCACCGGCAGGCCCTGACGCTGATCCGTCCCGGCGCGCGCTGCAACGAGATCGCGGCCGCGTTAAATGACCTTTATCGCAGCCAAGACCTGTTGCAGCGCCGTTCGGCCAGCTACGGCCACTCGGTCGAACGTTCCCGCGCAGGCGACGACGGGCGCGGGGCGGTGGTGGACCTGCGCGAGGATTGCGACGAAGACCTGCGCGCGGGAATGGTGCTTTCGGTGGGTCCGATGGTCAGGCTGCCCGATGGGGTGGCCGGCGCGGGTGGCTACCGTGACCGCGACCTTGTGGTCGTCACCGACACAGGAGCCGAGACCCTGACCGCGCCGCCGCTTGGCCCCGATCACTGGGTGCTGTGACCCCCGCCCCGCCACCAGCGCAGCCCCGCACGCCGCAGAGGGCTGTCTGCCCTCTCCGGACCTCACCCGAGGATATTTTTGCCAGCATGAAAGCGCGATAGGTTTCACCTTTCGCCCCCGATCATATCCACAGGGGTCAGGCGCAGCCGATGGGGGGCGCAAAGCCCCCCTGCACCCTTGCCCGCAGGCGGTGCCCCGTTCGCGCAAGCGTCAAGAGGCGCGCGCAAAACCTTGCGCGGCATCTTCGCCCGTCGCTGCGATACCGAATTCCGCACGCAGCGCAGCGGTGATGCCCTTGGTGCAAACCTCGAGCAGGATGTGCCCCTTGTCGACCGACGCCTCCTTGGGCGACGAAAGCGTACCCGAACAGGGCGTCCATTCGGGCTTGACCGGATAGACATCATAGGGCGGGAAAGTTGCCGGCGCGACGTCGATCGCGCGGTCGAGTTGCACCAGATGCGGGTAAAGCGCCAGCATCAGCGAGGTTTCCAGCACCCCGCCATGTTCGATATCCCAGCCCGGAAACCCGTTCGGGTACAGCTTGGCGATGGCCTCGGCATCGACGAAATCCCAGTAGGACAGCACGATCACCTTAAGATCGGTGATCCCGTCCCAACGCAATTCGCGCAAGGCAAGGTCGATGGCCTCGATGATGAACCACGAGTTCTCGAAATGCCCGTTCACAAGGCACACCTTGCGCACCCCGTGGCGGGCGAATTCCTTGACCACGTCCCTCAGCGCCGCCACCAGCGTCGCGCCGTCCAGACTGGTGGTGCCGCTGAAATGGTTGCCGCCCCCCGATTTCTGGTGCGACTTGTAGCCATAGGTAAAGGGCGGTGCCACCAGACCGCCGACCGCCAGCGCCACGCGGCGGGCAAATTCGGTGGGCAAGAGCACATCGACATGCAGCGGCATGTGGTGGCCGTGCTGTTCCATCGACCCGATGGGAATCAGGATCGGAGTCACCCCGTCGCGCACGGCGGCATCGTAATCGGGCCAGGTCAGTTCCGAGGCAAAGGCAGATGGATGGGCGGCGGACATGGGCATTCTCGGCGGTTGGGACAGGGTGCGCCGATATTCGTTGCGCGGGCTACATTAGGAAAATATATAGTTGCAATGATTGCATTGCAGGGGCAAATGCCATGGCGGTTCTGGTCAACCTTCCCACCGATCTTTTGCGCACCTTCATCACGGTCATCGAACTTGGCGGCCATTCCAAGGCCGGCGCGGCACTGGGGCGCAGCCAGCCCGCCATCTCGTTGCAGATCGGGCGTCTGGAAGACCTGGTCAAGGCGCAGCTTCTGACGCAAGAGGGGCGCAGCATCCTGCCCACTCCGGCGGGCGAGGCGCTTTTGTCCTATGCCCGCGAGATGGTGCGCACCAATGACGAGGCGGTCAGCTATTTCCACCGCACCGACCGTTCCGGCGTGCTGCGGATCGGGCTGCCCACCGATTACGCCGTAGCCTTCCTGCAAAACACCCTGACGCGGTTCTTGCACGACAATCCGCAGGTCGACCTTGAAATCCACTGCGACCTGAGCCGCGAATTGCACAAGATGCTGCGCGCCGAAGAGCTGGACATCATCATCGCCACGATGAACAGCCCGCGCATGCCCTATCTGTCGCGGTCATGGATCGAACAGCCGATCTGGGCGGCAGCGGCAACCTACCGGCCCGACCCCGACCGCCCCGTGCCGCTGGGCGCGCATCTGGAAGGCTGCGACTACCGCTCGCGCATGGTCGAGGCGCTGGACGGCGCGGCGCGGCGCTGGCGGGTCGTCTATACGGGGCCGGGTATTTCGGGCCTGCAGAACGCGGTGCAAAACGGGCTGTGCGTGACCGCCCTGACCAAAGCCACGCTGCTTGGCGACATGCGCGAACTGTCCGAGGACGAGGGTTTCCCGAAGCTAGAGCCGCTGCGCATCGGCATGTTCTACAAACACCCGCGCCTGACCCCCGCAGGGCTGCATCTGGTCAGCGAACTGGTGGCCAGCCTTGAAAGCGTCGGGTCTGGCGTTTCGAAACTGATGCAAGGCTAGGCAGCATTTCCGGCGCAAATAGCACCATTTTCAGAACCCATTTCTCTGGACCAAGGGCGTCACCTAACGTCGGGGCAAGAATAAACGCCCCCAACAGGACAGACGCCATGACCCTTCGCCCAACCCCAACCCCTGCCCCCGTCTCGCGCCGCGCCTTCCTTGCCACCAGCGCGGCCGTGCTGGCCACGCCGATGCTGTCGCGCCGCAGCTTTGCCAGCGACCCGACAGAATTGACCATGCTGGCATGGTACGGCCATGCCGAGCCGGATATCGTCGCCGAGTTCGAAGCCGAGAACAACGTCAAATTCGTGCCGAAATACTACACCGGCGGCGACAACATGCTGGGCCTGATCTCGCAATCGCCTGCCGGAACTTTCGACGTGATCCTGTCGGA
This sequence comes from Gemmobacter sp., assembly GCA_040398445.1. Taxonomy (GTDB): domain Bacteria; phylum Pseudomonadota; class Alphaproteobacteria; order Rhodobacterales; family Rhodobacteraceae; genus Paragemmobacter. The sequence continues at coordinate 167,190 of JBBAUB010000008.1, forward strand.
TGCCGAATATGTGCAGGCGCTGAACGCGGCAGGCTATGTCGAGGAACTCGACCCTGCCGATTACGCGCTGGACGACTATTTCCCCGAATTCCAGCAATTCCCGGGCAACTGGGCCGACGGCAAGCTGTTCTCGCTCGTCACCCGTTTCGGCTTCCTTGGCGTGGCCTATAACACCGACGCCCTGACCGAAGCGGAAGCCGCCACCTATGAGGTGTTCTGGAACCCGAAACTGACCGGCAAGGTCGGCCATTTCGACTGGCACCTGCCCAACCTCGGCCAGCTTAGCCTGCTGACCGGCAATAAGCTGCCCTATGACATCGACGCGGCGGCGTGGGAGGCTGTCAAGGCGAAGACCCTGACCCTGCGCCCGCAGATCGGCGGCTTCTTCGACTACGGCGGCACCTTCTCGTCACTGAACGACGGGCAGATGCTGGCCTTTGCAGGCATCGGCGACTGGATCACCGGCGTCTTGGAAAAGAACGGTGCCAAGGTCAAATCGGTCATTCCCGAACAGGGTGGCCTGCAATGGTCGGAGTGTTTCTCGATCGGCAAAGGCTCGGCCAAGGCTGACCTCGCCAAAAAGTGGATCCAGTACATCACCTCGGCCAAGGGTCAGGCGAAATCGGCGCAGATGGCCGCTTATCCGGCGCTGATCCCGAACCAGAAGGGCTGGGAGGTGCTTCAGGCCGAGAACCCGTCAGAAGCCAAACGTCAGGGCATGACCAAGGACGCAGGCAACGTGATCGACATGATCCGCGCGGGCCGCATCCAGTACCGTCAATGGCCGGTCCAGCAAGACCTCGAGACGTGGAACGACTTCTGGTCCGATTACAAAGGCGCCTGATGGCGCGGGGGGCGGCGGAACGGTCCGCGGCCCCCCTTTTCCCTGCCCCCCTCTTGCCGGAGTGCAGCGCAAGATGCGACGCGCGATTTCCCCTTATGGCCTGACCTTTTCGCTGCCGCTTCTGGTCTGGCAGGTGGCGTTCTTCGTCGCCCCCTTGGCCTTCCTCGTGGCGCTCAGCTTCTGGACGGTCAAGAATTTCACCATGCGCCCCGACTTCGACGGGGTGAACTGGGTGACAATGTATGGCAAGCCGGTGTTCTGGCAGGCCTATGCCACGACCTTTGCGCTGGCGGCATCGGCCTCGGTTCTGGCTTCGGTGCTGGCTTTTCCCTGCGCCTATACCATCGCCTTCAAATTGTCCGACAGGGCGCGCCGCTGGGCGGTGTTCCTTATGGTGATCCCGTTTTTCACCAGCTACCTCGTGCGGGTGTATTCGTGGCAGATATTCCTGTCGGATGCGGGCATCGTGAACGTGCTGCTGGGCAAGGCAGGTCTTGGCCCCTATCCGATGCTCAACACCCCCGGTGCGACGATGGTGGGATACATGACCCTGTCGCTGCCCTTGGTCATCCTGCTGCAACTGTTCAGCCTTGTCTTCATCGACCGCACCCTGGTCGAGGCCGCGCACAACATGCGCTGCGGCCGCATCCGCACCGTCGCCGAAGTGATCATCCCCTCGGCCCGCACAGGCCTCGTGATCGCGGCGCTGTTCTGCTTCATCCTGACCTTCGGAGATTTCGTCAGCCCGGTCTATCTGGGCGGCGGCGATCCCACCACCTTGTCGGTCCTGATCACCGACACCACGAAATCGGGCCAGCAATGGCCCCGCGCGGCGGTGATTGCGCTGACGATGATCGGCACGCTTCTGGTCGTGGCCTTTGGTGCCGTGCGCCTTGCCTATGCCGGACAGGCCAAGGGGGCAGTCAAATGAGCAGCGAGACCATCAACCGCAACCGCGCCGTCGACGGCTCGCTTATCGCCTATACCCTGCTGGCCTTCGCCTTCATCTTCGCCCCCATCGCGGCAAGCTTCGTCTTCTCGTTCAACTCCGACCGCTTCCCGTCGATCCCGCTGGGGCATGTCTCGCTGGAATGGTATAGCGCCGTGGCCACCGACCCCTTGGTTTGGGAGGGGCTGGGCAACACGCTGGTGATCGGGCTGGTGGCGGGTTGCCTGTCGACCCTGCTGGGCTTTGGCGCGGCCTATACCGACTATCGCTACAACTTCGCGGGCAAGCAGGTCTATCTGGCGCTGGCGCTGCTGCCGCCGACCATTCCGGTCATCATCATGGGCCTTGCGATGCTGGCCTTTCTCAGCCGCATCAACCTGTCGGGTCAGGCGCTGTCGGTCATCATCGCCCATGTGGTGATCTGCGCGCCCTTTGCCATGGCGATCATCCGGCTGCGGCTTTCCCAGATGGACCCGGCGCTGGAACCGGCGGCATGGAACCTTGGCGCGTCGGAATGGGCCACGATGCGCCATGTGATCGTGCCCTTTGCCAAACCGGCGATCTTCGGCGCGCTGTTCATCACCATGGCCGTATCCTTTGACGAATTCGCCATCGCCTGGTTCGTATCGGGCCTGAACGAGACGCTTCCGGTCAAGGTTCTGGGCTTTCTGCAAGGTCAGGTCAGCCCCCGCATCAACGCCATCGGCACCTTCGTCTTCGTCATCTCGATGACGCTGGTGATCCTCGCACAGGTCCTGCTGTCGGGCCGCGTGACGCCCAAGCCGGACGACAAGGAGTAAATCATGCAACGCGATACGCTCGTTTCCTTTGAAGGCGTGGTCAAACGCTTCGGCTCGTTCGTCGCCGTCCAGAAGATGGATTTCGAGATCAAAAAGGGCGAATTCCTTGCGATCATGGGCTCGTCGGGCTGCGGCAAGACCACGACGCTGCGGATGCTGGCCGGATTGGAAGCCCCGACCGAAGGCACCATCCGCCTGTCGGGCAAGCCGATCAACCACCTGCCCACATGGGCCCGCGACACGCCGATGGTGTGGCAAAGCCTTGCCCTGTTCCCTTTCCTGAACGTGCGCGAAAACGTCGAATTCGCGCTCAAGATGCGCGGCATGGCCAAGGCCGACCGCCGCAAACGCGCCGAACACTGGCTCGACCGGATGCAGATATCCGAGTTTTCCGAACGCAACATCGCCCAGCTTTCGGGCGGGCAGCGCCAGCGCGTGGCCCTTGCCCGGTCACTTGTGGTCGAACCCGAAATCCTGCTGCTGGACGAACCGCTTTCCGCGCTGGACGCCGCCCTGAAGGTGCGGATGCAATCGGTGCTGAAAACCCTGCAACGCGAGACGGGCATCACCTTTGTCTATGTCACGCACAGCCAGTCCGAAGCCTTTTCCATGGCCGACCGCGTCGTGATCATGTCGCGCGGCGTGATCGAACAGATCGGCACCCCGCAAGCGATTTACGGCGCGCCCCGCACCCGCTTTGTGGCCGACTTCCTCGGGTCGTCCAACATCTTCTCGGGCAAGGTGCGCAAGGCCTCTGGCGGTAGCATCGAACTCGATACGCCCGACGGGTTGCTGTCGCTGGCCGGTGGCCAATTCGCCCCGCCGCGTCAGGGCGACACCGCGACGATCACTGTGCTGGACACCAAGACCCATCTCAGCCTCGCGCCGCCACCCACGCCCGCCAACGTGCTGCCCGTGCGCGTGATCGGCGAGGAATTCGTCGGTGCCACCGCGACGGTCTATCTGGAAACCGGCAAGGGGCAGGAAATCCGCGTGCAGAAAAGCCACGCCGATCTTGCCGGTGTGCCGCTCGACATCGGCCAGCAGCTTTACGCCCACTGGTCGCCCGCCGACAGCCATCTGGTGGCCGAGGCATGAAGCGACTGGCCGACCCCGTTACCCGCGAAACCGCGCTGGCGCGTCTGGCGCAGGGCCGCCTTGGTGCGCCCGCGCTGGAACGGGCGATGGAGGCCACCTTTACCCCCTGCGGCGGCCTGACCCGCCGACAGATCGACACGTCCAGCCTTGGCCGGCTGGTCGCGCCGCTGGCCGCGCTGGCCCGCCGCTTCGGCACCCGCCTGTGGCCCTGACCGCAGCACCCCGATTTTCAACCCCACCCAAGGAGAGTCCCATGCAACGCGAGAGACTGCAGAACTATGTCGGCAACGGCACGCCGGTTGCCC